>NZ_FZNO01000011.1 GCF_900188025.1 Blastococcus mobilis | reverse complement strand
GAGCGTTAGCACCTTCGCGAGCGTGGCGCTCGTGCCTGCCCATGACGATCAGCCACGCCGAACGCCGCGACCGCACCTACTGGCGGCAGCTCTAAACGGCCCACTTAAGGGACAGAAGCGCGATACCAGAATGTCAACGGGCCGCGTCACCCCGTGCGAAGACAGAGCGGCCACACAGCAGGTCCAGTCGTCCCGAACGCTCCAGCGACCTCCACAACCCCCGATCTCTCACTGCGGTTCCCGCCAGAGCGGTGTCAGCCCTCGTCCAGCAGAGCAATCGCACGATGCCGCCGGTGGGTCCTGTTCGCTGTGGCGGTCGCACGGCCCGACCCGAGGACCCAGAGGGCCGTCTGCGGTCGAGCAGCGGGTCCCGGCGGAGGGTCCGGGTCCGGCCGGGCGCGGCCCTTGACGCGTCGGCCTGGTCCGCACACGATGCAGGACGACCCTCGCCGACGGGTTCCACCTTGGAGGGGTTTCACCATGTCATTTCCCCGCATCGCCCATGTCGCGCTCACGGTCGCCGATCTCGAGCGGAGCGTTCCCTGGTACCGGCAGCTGTTCGGCGCTGAACCAGTCCTGGACGAGGACACCGGTCCGTTCCGGCACGTCGTATGGTCGCTGGGCGACACGCTGGTCGGCCTGCACGAGTTCCCGGACGGCCTCGACGACGTCCGGTTCGACGAGCGGCGTCCGGGCCTCGACCACCTCTCCTTCGCATGCGCCGACCGGGCCGAACTGGCGCAGTGGGCCGCCCGACTCGACGAGCTCGGGATCCGGCACGGCGGTATCGAGGAGGCCAGCTACGGCTTCGGCCTCTCGTTCCGGGACCCGGATGGCCTTCCGCTCGAGTTCTTTGCTCCGCCCGCCTAGGGACTGTCCTGCGGAGGATGTGCGCACCCACACTGCTGCCGGTGTCCCCGAGCGGCCCATTATGGGATATCTGCAGCGGTGAATGAGTCAGGCTCTCGACCATGGCTGAGCCTGGCTGGGCGGAAGAAGGCGGTGGCCGACTATCTCCCCCCGAGGAGACGTCCGTGGAGATCGCAGCCCACGTCGACCGCCCACGCCGCCGACCGGGCTCAGCCCCACACGCGCGCAATCACTGCTTCCTGGTTCTATCGAGGTGGGCGTTGGCCGCCGGCGTTGGTCTCACCCTCAGTCTCAGGCGGTGTCTTCCCGTGTCGCGTAGCCCATGTAGGACATTGACAGGCTCCTCGTCTGCCCGAAGTCGAGTCTGCGGCTCAACTCCCCGTAGGACATCCGTCCCCGCCTGGCCCGCACGAAACCGAGGACGGTCGCTGGGTTCTTTGCCCGTGGCCCCAGGCCCACCGTCTCGTGCAGGCGCAGCCCGTGGTGAGCCATCGTGGAGCCGAGTTCCTCCGGCTTGATGAACATGTCCCACTCGTGCACAGGAGTGTCGAAAGCACGGGTCATGCGCCACTCCTGCATGACCTTTATGGCCAGGACCTTGCTGAGGAGTGTGCGGTTCACAGTGTCGAAAAAGTAGATCCCGCCAGGCTTCAGAACACGAGCTGTCTCGCGAATCACCTGATTCAGATCGGTAACGTGTTCCAGGACGTCGCAGCAGTAGGCGAAGTCGAACTCCTCGTCCTGCACCGGAAGATCCTCACCGGAGCCGACGCGATAGTCGATCTCAAGTCCACACCCTTCCGCGTGGCGGCGAGCGGTGTCCAGCGAGGGCGCGGAGGGGTCGACGCCCACCACCCCACATCCCAGCCGGGCGAACTCCTCCGCCAGAAAGCCACCCCCGCAGCCGATGTCCAGAGCGCGAAGTCCGGACGGATCGCGTCCGAGCCTCTGTAGCACGGCAACGAAGTACCCGAAGCGCGCGGGCGTGACGCTGCCATGGAGCAAGTTGAGTGGCTCGTCCTCGTCCCACCAGTTGGCCGCGTGCCGGTTGTAGACGTCGTTGTCGATGGCCATGGAAACTCCTCCTCATCCAGTGAATGCAGAAGGGATGACGTGCAGGTTCGTCGCCCTGCAGGCCCGGAGCGCCTCCGGTCGACAGGGGGTGTGGATGTAACGAGTCACGGTCTCCTCTCATCCCCGCGTCCCGCACCTCTGGCCCAGGCGTCCAGTTCGCGCTGGAGATACCAGGTCAACAACGGGTGCATCACGAGCCCCAGCATGCTGGCCAGCCGATGCCGTGAGTGCACCTGCCAATGCGCGCTCACGCGCGTTCCTCCCGAGACGGGTTCGAACGTCATGTACAACGCACCACGCAACGGGAGGCCGAGAACCCGATTGGCGGAACGAGCCGGGCGTTCGTAGATGAAGTAGTCCGATATGCTCCGCTTCCGGAAGGGGCCGAGCTTGTTGACCATCGTGTACCGGGGTGTCCCGTCCGGGCGCATCTCATAGTTCTCGACAGCGGCGACCGTCGGCGAGAACTGCACTACGTGCCGCAGTCGATCACCGAACAGGAGGTCCCAGGTTTCCTCGGGGCGTAGTGGGAAGACGGCGGACCCGTCCACTGATCGCACTCCTTACCCTTTTCTCACTCGAGGTGTCCTAGCGGGGCGGGGGGACTTCGGTGGATGACGCCCACTCGGCTGGCGTGTCGGCGGGCAGCCATGCCTGGACCGCCAGGGCGCTGACAGGTGGAAGCTGGGGAGGCAGCGGGACGCCCTCAGCGGCAGCGGGACGCCATCAACGGCGGCGCGCAGACCCCGGCACCTGCTCCTCATGACGCTCCTCAGAGGACGGCCGCCTGAAAGCGCAGTGTCCACCGGCCCGACACCCATCGGGCGATCCGCGATGACCTCGACGGAGTGACCGCGCCGGACCAGCTCAGCGGCCAGCCCCATGGCCGGTGGAAGCGTGCCACCTCCATCGATGACCGCCATGAGGAATCGGCCGGAGCGTCGATCGGGCATCACGCACCACCCGTGGGCGAGGGACGTCAACGCCAGCATCCCGCGCCGTCGCCGCCGTGGACAGCAGGTTCCGAGCGGCCTGCACGAACGGCGGCAGTTCGCATGCCGCGCAGGACAGATCGGCGTGGACCCAGGTCATAGCTGCATTTGACGGCAACTGTCTCTGAAGTCCTGCTTGTCCCCTGTCGGGGAGCGCCGTTCCGGGCTGAAAATGGTGCGCGGCTGCCCGTTGACGTCGTGGTGGCATGGTCGCGCGAGGCCGTTCTGAAGTCGGGCGCCGGGAGCTGTGCTATGGGCCGTTGCGTGTGCTTCGAGCACGAGGATTAGATTCGCCGTTCCCTGCAGCTCCTACGGGTGGCCGCCTCTGGTTGGACCGAGGAGGCGACAGCGATGCAGATCGAGACCGACGAGCCCGAGATCATCGAACGGATCGCGGCGCTGGATGTCAGCAAGGGCGAAGTGGTGTGCTGCGCGCGGGTGCCCGGTCCGCGCGGGCAGCGGATGCAGGAGATTCGCACCGTTTCCACGATGACCGCCGCGCTCCTGGGGCTGGGCGACTGGCTGGCCGGCCTGGGAGTGACCCGGGTGGTGATGGAGGCGACCAGCGACTACTGGCGGGCGCCGTTCTACCTGCTGGAGGACCGCTTCGAGACGTGGCTGGTCAACGCCAAGGACGTCAAGCACCTGCCCGGGCGGCCCAAGACCGACCGGCTGGACGCGGTGTGGCTGTGCAAGGTCGCCGAGCGGCAGATGCTGCGGCCCAGCTTCGTGCCGCCGCCGGCGATCCGGGAGCTGCGCGACCTGACCCGCTACCGGGTCGATCTGCTCGCCGTGCGCACCGCGGAGAAGCAGCGCGTGGAGAAGCTGCTCGAGGATGCGCTGATCAAGCTCTCGGTCGTGGTCAGCGACCCGTTCGGCGCCTCCGGTCGGGCGATGATGGCCGCGCTCATCGCCGGCGAGCGTGACCCAGCCGTGCTCGCCGCGCTGGCCCGGGGCAGCCTGCGGTCCAAGACCGCCCGGCTAACCGAGGCGCTGACCGGCCGGTTCACCGACCACCACGCCTTCCTGCTGACCCAGATGCTGCAGCGGGTCGACGCGGTCACCGCCGACATCGCCACCGTGCAGGCCCGAATCGACGCCCAGATCGGCGAGCTCGCGCCCGCCGTGGTCCGCCTGGACGCCATTCCTGGGCTGGGGCCGGTCGCCGCGCAGATGATCCTCGCCGAGATCGGCACCGACATGGGCCGTTTTCCGACGCCGGCGCACCTGACCTCGTGGGCGCGCTTCGCGCCAGGGGTGAGTGAGTCCGCCGGTCGCCCGAAGGGCAAGGCGGGGACGGGGAAGGGCAACCGCTATCTGGCGCGGGTGGTCGGCGAGGCAGCAGTCAGCGCCGCCCGCACCGACACCTTCCTCGGCGAGCGGTATCGGCGGATCGCCCGCCGCCGCGGCAAGAAGCGGGCGATCGTCGCGGTCGGCCGCTCGATCCTGGTCATCATCTGGGCCCTGCTCTCCGACGACGAAGCCCAGTTCGTCGACCTCGGCCCGGACTACTACGCCTCCCGCACCAACCCCGAACGCAAGGTCCGCCAGCACATCCGAGAACTGCAGTCCTTGGGCTACAGCGTGACCCTCAACCCCGCGGCCTGATCTCCTCCCGCCCGCTCGCAACGACCATCCCGGCTGCGCTCCGGGACGCTGCCGCCCGCCCATCCACCAGTAATTTTCGGATTAGCCGCCTTCTGGGACAGCGCGTCAACCACGGTCAGTTGGATCTCGACCATAGCGGGCGCCTCGAACAAGCGGCCCGTACGAGCGGCCTGTCCGCTCCGGCGGGAGGCCGAGGTCCGACCAGTCGAGCGACTGCCTTTTGACCGTCTGGGGTGCCCAGCTGCGCTGCGGTAGCGGATCTCGCTCGAACGTGGGTAGCAGAAGTGCTACTATGGCGTGGTGGACACGATCCCGCAGAAGCAGCTTCGCAACCAGGTGGGCGATGTGCTGCGTCGCGTGGAAGCCGGCGAGACGTTCACCGTGACCGTCGCCGGCCGCCCCGTGGCAGAGCTACGACCGGCACACCGGCGCCGTTGGGTCAGCGGTCCTGCGCTCGCCGGGATCTGGCACGGGCCGCCGCCGCGGTGTCTGGACGACGACCTGACTCAGCTCGGCGCTGAGCTGAGCGACCCGTTCTGCCGATGAAGGCGGTGCTCGACACCTCGGTCCTCATCGGCGCGGACGCGCCGGCCCACGTCGAGGCGGCGATCAGCGTTGCTTCGATCACCGAGCTGCACTTCGGTGTTCTCGTAGCTGAGGATGACGACGAGCGGGCCCGCCGCATGGACCGTTTGGCCGCGATCGAGGCGGCGTTCGACCCGCTCCCCATCAGCGTCGAGGTGGCGCGGGCGTGGGGTCGGCTTGCGGCAGCGGTCACACAACGGGGCGGCAACCCTCGGCGTCGGCAGATCGACCTCGCGATAGCGGCAACCGCGACCGTAGAGAAGGTTCCCCTCCTCACGCACAACCTTGCCGACTTCGAGATCATCAAGGACCTGGTTGATGCTCGGCAGCCCTGAGCAGCCATCAGGGAGGACGCGATTCAGACAAGGTCGGCGAGAAGCGCCACGCCGGGGAGCAGGGAGCGGGCCGACGGTCCCGCGGTCCACGCCGGCGAGATGGCCGCGAGCATGTCCACCGCCGCCAGCTGGTGCGCCAGGCGGTACAGGTCGTGTTGGACGTCGGTGACCGTGATCGGGTCGTTCCCGCGGCGCCAGCCCTGACCGAGCATTGCGAAGACCTCGGCAGCCAGGTCCGGCACCTTCAGCGGTCCGCGTGCGGCGACCAGAGCCATCGCCCGTTCGGCGACGAGCGTGTGGAATTCCCGTGGCGGGAACCAGGTGCGCAGCCGGCGGACGGTCTCGACCTCATCGCCGGCGGCCTTCGTCGGGCGGAGCACGCCGCCCGCCAGCCGCAGCAGGCCGACGTGGCGGAGGACGTCGTGCAGCGCGGCCAGCGGCAGCAGGTCCTCCTCGATCGACGCCGGACGGCCGAGCGGATACCAGTCCGGGCGCCGCTGCTGGACGGCGCGCACGACCACGCGCGGCAGCCGACCGCCCGGGGTCAGCTTGGCGCCGTCGGCCAGCAGACCGAGCAGCAGCCGGACGCTCTCCGGCACACTGCCCACGGCGTCGCGCACCCGCCGGTCGGCCGTCTGCTGGTCGAACGGGCGCAGCCGTTCCCCGGCCCACTCGCGCATCGCCTGGCGCTCCGGGTGCCGAGGGTCGGTCACCGCCGTCAGTAGCTCGGCGTAGCCGGGCGGGCCGCCGCAGTCCTCCGGTGGGCAGGCGCCCTCACCGTCGACACAGCCGGCGACGTCGCCGCCGGAGCCGAGCACCTGCACGTCGTGGGTCCAGCCGTCGCCGAAGTCGTAGAGGTAGGTGAACCGTGGGGGCAGCGCGGACAGCCGCACGCCCCGTTCGTCGGTCTCGCCCTCGTCGTCCCAGTCGTCGCTCGCGATCGAGTAGACGGCCGCGCTGGTGCGGTATTGGTGCAGGTGCGAGTCGGTCCAGCCGAGCGCGACCTGCAGCACGTCGTGCAGCTCGTCCAGGGTGATCGCGGCCGGGACGTCGATCACCCGCCGCACCGTCGGGCTTACCTCGGCCAAGGTCACCCGCAGCCGGGTGGTCTTCACCGCGCCGCGGCCGGGCCGGGCGCGGCGCAGCACTTCTTGTACTTGCGCCCCGAGCCGCACCAGCACCGCTCGTTGCGAGCGGGCGGCCAGGCGATCACCCTCGTCGGGTCGCGGCAGAGGTCGGCCGCGTACCGGGCGCGCAGCTGCGCCGGATCGCCATCCTCATCCCGGTTCGCATCCCGCCACGCCAGGTACTCCGCCCACCGCAGCGGCGCGATGCGCACCGCGGTCATCCCGGCCTCCCGCGCCTGGCGCAGCCGACCCTCCATCCGGCGGCAGTACGTCGCATGCTCGACGACGCCACCGTCGTCGTCGCGCGCGGCCGGACCGTGGGCGATGTCGGGCCAGCGCCGTTCCAGGTCCGCGTACTCGTCGGCGGGCAGCCACGCCCAGGCCACTGGCGGCTGCCCGGCGTGGCCGCGCGTTCCCCCAGCCGGCGCCCTCGCGGGTCCCGGGCGGCGCGCCGACGTGCGCGCCACCGGCCGAGGCCCAACGGACTGCAGCCGGTCCGGCTCCAGCCCCAGCACGGCCAGGCTCTCCGCCCGCAGTTGCCGCAGCTGACCCACCAGCCGCTCCGGGTCCCCGGTGCGCACCGCCAGCTCGAGTCCCTTCGTCAGCCAGCCGAGCGCGAGCTCGTGCTCCCCGATCGCCGCGTACTCCAGCCCGGCGTTGTTGTAGAGCCACACGTCCTCCGGCGTGTCGCGCGCGACCTCGTCCCAGATCGCCGCCGCCTCCTGCAGCTGCCCGTGGCGGGTCAGGATCTCCGCCCGCCGGCAGCGCGGATCCGGCTCACACCGATAGCCCTGTTCGACCAGCACGTCCGCGTGCCGCAGCGCGTCCTCCACCCGGCCCAGCCGGTCGTAGGCGTCGGCGAGCTCGTCGTGCAGCTCCAGCACGTCGAGGTACTCCGCCGCGGCCGGGTCGGCGTCGCACGCCGCGAGCGCCCGCTCCAGCACCCGCGCGTACGCCTCCGGCGGCCCAGCCGCCGCCTCCCTGACCTCGCGGTCAACACGGTCCAGCTCGTCCACATGCACGGCGCCATCGTCGCCGACCCGACGCCGCGGGCAGCCGCGGCAGAGATGTGGGAGTCAGACTGTCCTTGTCGGGAGTCCTCCTGTTTTCCTTCCGCGCTTCTCCTGTTCTGCTGCGGTTGTCGAACGCCGGTAACTGGACACTGGCTGGCGCGGGACCGGAGAGGACCCGGAGGAAGCGCCACCAGGCTGGGACGCAGGCGCGGCGACCACTCGTGGTCGGCGCCCATGGCCGAGCCGGCAGGTCCCCTCCCGGCTCGGCCACCCTGCTCGGCTCGGCCGGGTGGTCCAGCCATGACCGACGAGCACACCGCTAGGGAGTCCCGTACCTGCTGACCTTGACCGAGGCGGCCGCGACCTCCTGATGGCGGGTGTCCGGTGCGCCCCTGCTACTCCGGCACGCCGATCATGTAGTCGAAGTTGCCCCCACCCACCGAGCGCTCGAGTTGCTTGAGGATGCGGGGCGGATTGTCGTTCGGGCCGGAGATGAAGAACGGCTTGCCATCTCGGCCGAACCGGATCGGGCTCGACCCCTCCCACGGGCCGAGGTGGCCGCGGGTGTCGGCGAAGTCGGCCTCCGCGGCGGGTTCGAAGCCCAGGCTGCCGGCGTAGTCCACGGCCCCGAGCACCAGGTGCTGCGCCAGCTCCAGCGGCGCCGGCACCCGCCGCCTCCCGAACACGGCGAAGAAGCTGTGGACGATCTGGGGCAGGTCGGCGCGATAGGTCACCGTGGGGCCCAGATCGTTCTTGACCCCCAGGCAGTAGACGTCGACCAGCCAGGCACAGACGCTGACCCGGCTCCGGCCGGCCTCTCGGGCCACCAGCACCCCGACCAGCCCGGAGGAGGCGTCGTCGTCCCCCGGCTCGTCGAGCCATTCGGGGTGACCGGTGACGGTCAGCCCGGCGCTCCAGCCGGAACTCACCCAGCACTCCACCACCGGACTCCGGGTCGGGTCGGTGGTCTCCTCCGCTGCCACCGCCCTGACAGCCGCGTGACCCGCGACGGCGGCAGCCCCAGCGCGCGGGCGATCTCCTTCGGAGACAACCCCCGCTGCCGCAGCGCCCGAACCCGCTCCAGCTCTCCTCCACCGCCTTGCCTCATGCCCCAGTCTGGCGACCTTCGCGCCGGGCCCGACACCCAGGCCCCTCCACGCGCGACGTCGGGCGCTGCGTGCTCGAGCCCAAATCACATAATCATCCGTCGCTCCGCGAGTCGACACGCTGCGCCCTGGCGCCCCGATCAGCGTGCGCGCCCGCAGCCGCTCAACGTTTCCCCGGCTCGAATACCCAACCATTATCAAGCACATTCCAACGACTCAATCGCGACACTTCGCGCGATCCCGGAAAGTGATCTACTCGGACCCCGCGGAAGCCCTTTCCCAAGAACGGGACGGGTGCTACCAATAGAGGTAGATCGGGCTCCGCTTCGCGGACCCCATCGTCGTTTCTAGGGGTGACGTGTTGGTCATTGTTGGGTGGCGTTGATAAGTGCACGGCGGGCTCAAGGTCTACGCCGGCACACCGGCGGCCGCGCGGCACTACGTGGAGGCCGACCGGGGCCGGGCCGATGACTACTACCTGACCGAAGGGGCCGGCGTGGCCCGCCGCTTCACCGCCACCGACCGTCGGGTGGTGGAGCTCGCGCCGCTGACCGGCGAGACGTACGAGGGGTGGGTGGCCGGCCGGGACCCGGCCACCGGGGAGCCGCGCGGCCGGCTGCGCCACGACGACCACGCGGTCCGGTTCGTCGAGGTGGTCGTCAACGGCCCGAAGACCTGGTCGCTGGCGGCCGCACTACACCCGGACATCGCGAAGGCGTACGACGCGGCGCAGGACCGCGCCGCGGAGCAGATCATCGCCTGGCTCTCGGAACACGCCACCACCCGGGTCGGCCCGCGCGGAGGGCAAGTGCAGGTGCCGCTTCAGGTGCTGGAGGCGGCCACGATTCGGCACCACACCTCCCGCGCGAACGACCCGCACCGGCATCTGCACCTACAGTTCCTGTCCCGGGTGTTCGCCGCCGGGAAATGGCGCGGTCTACACACCGTCGGCGTCCGCGACGTGATCAACGCGCTCAACGGAATGGGGCACGCCGCGATGGCCTGCGACCCGGAATTGAATGCGGCGTTCGCGGCAAACGGCTACACCAAGAGCAGTACCGGAGAGATACAGCAGCTCACCGAGTACGTGGGCCCCATGAGTGGCCGTGCGGCGCAAATCGGACGCAACATGAACCGCTACGAACGGGAATGGACTCAGGCGCACCCCGGTGAAGTCCCCGGCCCGGCTCTGCGCCGCGCCTGGCACCACCGGGCCTGGGCGGAGGACCGCCCCGACAAGGTCACCCCGCAGCCCGGGACGAGCCTGGACGAACGGTGGCGGACCGAGCTGTACCACCTCGGCTTCCGCGCCCCGGGCAAGCCGGTCCCGGTGACGCCCACCCCGGTGGGCACCCTTCACCGGGACCAGCTGGTGGAACGCGCGCTGGCCCGGCTGGCCGCCGGAAGGTCAGCGTGGAACCCCGCCGACGTGCGCGGCGAGGTGGAGCGGCTGATCACCGCCGCCGGAGTCGTGGTCGAGCCTGCCGTGCGCCTCGAGCTGGCCGAGGACCTCACCGCCCGCGCCATGAGGCGTTGCGTCCCGCTGCTGGACCGCGACGGCGTGCCCGAGCACATCCGGGCCTGGACCTCCACGCCGGTGCTCTCCGTCGAGGCCGAGCTGACCACTCGCTTCGCCGCCCGCGCCACTGCTGGCGCCCCTCACACCGACCCGACACTCCTGGCTGCCGCCACGAGAACCGCGGAGCGGCTGGACGCCGGGCAGACCGCGGTGGTCGCCGCGCTCGCCGGAGACCGCCCGCTGGTCGTGGTGGAGGGCGCAGCCGGTGCCGGCAAGACCACCACCCTCGCCGCCACCCGCGACCTGCTCGACCTGTCAGGTCGCCGTCTCGTCGTTGTCACCCCCACGCTGAAGGCTGCCAGGGTCGCCGCCGCCGAGGTGGGTGCGGCGGCGGGATCGGCGGCGTGGCTGGCCCACCAGCACGGCTGGCGCTGGGACGACGACGGCCGCTGGACCCGCCTCGCCGTCGGCGATCCCGACCCGGCCACCGGCCGCGCCTACAGCGGCCCGGACCCGGCAGCCCAGCTGCTACCGGGAGACCTCCTCGTCGTCGATGAGGCCGGGATGGCCGACCAGGTCACCACCCTGGCGCTGCTGACGGTGGCGGATCAGAGTCAGGCACGCGTGGCGTTGCTCGGCGACCGCCACCAGCTGCCCGCGGTCGGCCGCGGCGGCGTGCTCGACCTCGCCGTCGGACAGGTCAACGCCCAGGCGTACCTGACTCTGGTCGCTGTGCACCGCTTCGTGCGCACCGACGCCGCCGGTCGCACGACACCTGACACCGGCTACGCGGACCTGACCCTGGCCATGCGCTCCGGGGACGACCCCGGCGCGGTCTTCGGCGCGCTGCTCGCGCGCGGCCAGGTCCGGCTGCACCCCGACGCCGCCGCGCTGCGGGAGGCGCTCGCCGCGACCGCCGCAGCATCGGACGCAGCGGGGGGCCGCGTCGCGGTGGTCGTGGACACCGGCGAGCAGGCCGCCGAGCTCAACGCCGCCATCCGAGACCGGCTGGTGGCCGCCGGGCGGGTAGACGACCGGCACGTGGTGGTGACCCGGGCCGGGGAACGGATCGGTGCCGGCGACCGGGTCGCCACCCGCCGCAACGACCGCGACCTGGATGTCGCCAACCGGGACACCTGGGTCGTCGCCGCCGTCGGCCGCCGGGGCGGCCTGCTCGTCGCCCCCGCTGTCACCCCGGCCGGTCCGGGACAGCGGGTGCTGCCCGCCGACTACGTCAGCGAGCACGTGGAACTCGCGTACGCCACCACCGCGCACGGCGCCCAGGGCGAGACCGTCGGAACGGCGCACCTGGTGGTCGGCGAGCACACCGGCGCCGCGTCGGCCTACGTCGGCATGACCCGCGGCCGCCACGCGAACACCGCCCACCTCATCGGCACCGATGCCGCCGAGGCGCGGGAGCAGTGGCTCGGCGTCTTCGCCCGCGACCGCGCCGACCTCGGCCCCGCCCACGCCGCCAGGCTGGCCGGTGACGAGGCCTCCCGGTACGCCCTCCCCCGCCCGCTGGAGCAGGTGCTGGCCGAACTGCGTGCCGCGTGGACCGTCGAGCGGCGCTGCCTGGACCGGCTCGCCTTCAGTCGGCCCCAGCGCGACCTCCTGCGTGAGCTGGTCACGCAGGAGGCTCCGCACGCCGGCGAACTGGCCAGGCTGGAGGCCGCCGGTGAGCAGGCGGCCACCGCCGCGGCGCAGGCAGCGCGACGGGTCGAGACCAGCGCGGCGGTGATCGCCGCAGAGGCCGACCGGCTCCGCGACGCGTTGCTGCGTCGCTGGGACGGCGAACGCGACGCCGCGCACGCGGCCGCGACGGTCGTGCTCCACGGGCCCGGCCGGCTCCGGCTGCGGCAGGGCGCGGTCGCCCGGGCCGGCGAGCAGCTCACCGACTGGGCCCACGGGTGGCGCCAGCACCTGCCGGGACTGCCCACCGACACGAAAGACCTCGCGGGCGTTGCCAGCTGGTTCGACGACCGACCCGCGCTGTGGAGAGCGTTCGACGCGGCAGCCCGGCGCGCCGCCGAACAGGCCCACCCCGAACACGCCCAGCTGCGCGCCGCCGCCGAGACGGCCCACAAGGATCATGAACGGGGCCGGCGCGCCCTGGCCGAGGCGCGCCGCCAGCGCGACGAACGGCTCGACCGCTTCGGACCCGTGGCCTGGACCCCGGAGCCCGCCGGCCGGCTCGCCGACCTTGAGCGCGACATCGCCGCCACCCACCAGGAGCTCACCGACGCCCGGGCGCGCATCGCGACGCTCGAGGCCGAGCCGGCCCTGCTCGCCCGGCCCGCCGACCGGCTCACCCAGGAACGCGGCGCCTGGCGCGCCCGCGCTGACGCCGAGCGGGTCGCAGGCCGCACAGCCGCGAAGCCGTCGGGAGCGCCGGAACCGGCCCTCCCGGTGCCGCCGCCACCGCCGCCATCCCTGGGGCACCGTCCCGGCCGCGGTCCGCGGATGGGACGGTGAGGATGCAGCGGCATGAGATATGCGTTTCGTCGGCGCCGCACCGAAGGACCCCCAGATCGCTGTCGGGTCGGTTCAGCGGTCCAGCACACGAGCGACGTCGGCGCTGACGACCTGACGGCCGAAGTAGACGTCGAGGGTCATCGAGGGATTGGCGTGCCCGAGCTGGTCGGCAACCTGCCGCGGGGCCAGCCCGGCCTCGTCCAGCCGTGTGGCCACGGTCTTGCGGAAGGTGTGCGAGGTGACCCAGGACCACGGCCCCTCGGCACAGCGATTCCGCTGTCGAGCGCCTGCCGTCCCGCCACCGGGGGCGAGCTGATAGCCGGTCCCCGCGCACCGTTCGCAGTCGAAGGAGTCCAGCAGCTGACGCAGATGCCCGGAGACGTTCACCGGATCGCGCAGGCCCCGGGCCAGCGGCGCGGCGAACACGAGCTCACCCGCGGTGTCGCCGGCCGCGGCGCGCCGTCGCTGGAGCATCCGCACCGCGAAGTCCGGCAAAGCGATCACCCGCCAGCCCGCGGCGGTCTTCGGCCGCGGCTGGATGGTCAGTCCCGCCCCGGGGACGCGGACCACGGTGGCGTTGACCTCCCACGTGCCGGCGCCCGCATCCAGCAGCGGTCGGCCGTCGCCGTTGATGCCGTAGCGCAGCGCCAGCGCCTCGCCGATCCGGCAGCCGGTGGCCAGCATCCAGTCGACGAGGTCCGGAAGATCGAGCTCGGCCGCGTGGGAACTGCTGTGGAACAGCTCGACCAGCCGGGCGGTCTCGCTGCGGGTGAGGGCCCGCGGGGCCTTCTTCGTGGCCGTGTTCAGCCGCGACGGCGCGTCCCGGACCGGGTTGACCGCGACGGCGCCGTCGGCAACGGCCAGCGCGAACATGCCCGACAGGCAGGCCCGCGCCGTCTTGGCCGCGCCGGGGCCGCTGTTCTTCGCGATCGCCGACAGCGCCCGGCCCACCACGCCGGGGGTGACCTCGCGCAGGCACAGCTGGCCGAAGGCCGGCTTCACCTGCGTCCTCACCACCGAGCGGTAGGTGCGCTCGGTGCCGGTCGACCAGCCGTGATCGGCCGCCAGCCACGCGTCGGCCAGAGCTGTCATCCGCGACCCCGAAGTGAGCGCCGCGGTGCCGCCCGGAGCGCGGCGGGTGGTCAGCTCGGCCTTGAGGGCCCGCTCGGCGGCGGCCCGGGATGCCCCGGTCTTGGACACCAGCCGGACCCGGCCGTCGTAGTCGCGGAACTTGACCCGGGCCTTGACCTGCCCGCCCGGCTGGGCGAAATAGAGCACCTTGCCGGAGGTGCCCAGCGGCAGCGGCGGACGTCCCACGGGGCACCTCCGGCATCCGGTAAAGAGTGCCTTTAGAGTGCCTCACCGCTCCGCCGAAGACAAGCAAAAAGCCCCTGACCGGCGTCTCCGCTGGTCAGGGGCTTGTTTTGCTCCCCCGATTGGACTCGAACCAATAACCCTGCGATTAACAGTCGCATGCTCTGCCAATTGAGCTACGGGGGACGAGCGGGTGCGACCCGCTGGCCCGACGAGACTACCGCACACGCGCAGCCGCTCTCCGCCCGGCTCGCCCACCGTCTCGCGTTGCGCACAACACAGGTAGCGTGATCCCGCCCTGATCGACCGACGTGGAGGTTCTCGTGGCCAAGCTGTCCTTTCTCGCCGGATTCGGCGCCGGCTACGTGCTCGGCTCCAAGGCCGGTCGCGAGCGCTACGAGCAGATCCGCCGCGGCTGGGAGCACGCCAAGGACGACCCGCGCCTGCAGAGCATCGCCGGTGTCGCCCAGGCCAAGGCCGACGACGCCCTGTCCTCGCTCCGCGCCCGGATGGGCAGCGAGACGCCGCACTGAGCTGGGTTCCGGGGCTGAGCCGAAAGGCTCAGTCCGGCTGGTCGGCGGCGACCAGATCGGCGAGCTTCTGCCGCGCCGCCTCGCGGGCCACGGGGTCGGTGCGCCGCTCGTCGTCGTCGAAGACGACGGTCCACTCCCGCACGGCCTGCCCGGGGACCCGGCGCGCGACGAGCAGCACCCCTCCCCCACCGGGCAGCGGCGACCGCTGACTGGCCACCACGGTCTGATTCACCCGGCGACGTACGACGGCCGGTAGGTCACCGGCGTCGATGAGCACATGGCGCTGCTCGGGCTGCCTGGCCTGCACCCCGGGCTCGACCTCCCGGAGAGCGGTCACCCGGAAGGAGCCCCCACCGTCCTTGGTGGCCGACCAGCGAGCCTCGGCGACCTCGTGCCAGGGCAGCACTTCGGCATCGGCGACGGACGGGATCTCCGCCGGCACCCTCCGCAGCCCGCGAGAGGTGGCGACCAACCACCCCTCGTCGCGGGCGAGCGTGCCCCAGGCCAGCACCCGCTCGTCCGGATCGGTCGATGCCAGGACGGCGACCCGCACCGGCTCCGGCGGCCGTGCGAACCGCCGCTTCACGTGGTCCAGGAGGTTCACGGCGTCAGTCCGCCCGTCGCCCGTTTGCGCAGCGAGATCGCCAGCTGTTCGAGATCCATCAGCTGCTTGAACGCCTTCATGTAGTCGTCGGCCGCCTCGACCGGGTTCATCCGCTGCAGCCGTCCCTTGAGGGCGGTGATCCGCCGGACGGCGGACATCTCCTGGAGCCGAGCCATCAGCGCGTTGATGTAGGTGACGTCGTTCTCCCCGACCGCCAGCAGGGGCTCGACGGCCAGAGCAGTGAGCTGCGCCCGCGCACTCTCCCGGTCGCAGTGCTGCGCGACCGCCTCGATCCACGCCGCCCCGGTCGTGGTCGCCGCCGCGGCTCCCCCGGCCGCGGCGATCGCCGCGGCAACGGCGGCGTAGTCCGGGTGCGTGTACTCCGCGGGGGTGACGCTGTCGAAGGACGGGCCGGCGATCTCGGGGCACTGCAGCGCCGCCTTGACCGCCTCTCGCTCCACCTCGACCGCCACGTCGTCCGGGCTCTTCTGCGGAGCGCGTGCCCGGGGCTTGCCGCGCCCGGCATCGCCGTCGCCACCGGTCAGCCGCCGGAGCCGATCCATGACGTCGGACTCGTCGGGCAGGCCGAGCAGCCCGGCGAGCCGGCGGGCGTAGGCCGGGCGCAGCGCGTGGTCCTTGATCTGGGCCAGCAGCGGGGCGGTCTTCTCCAGCGCGGCGACGCGGCCCTCGACGGTGTCGAGGTCGTAGCCGGCCAGCGTCGTCTTCAGCACGAACTCGATCAGCGGCGTTCGCCGGGCGATGAGATCGCGGACCGCGGCGTCGCCGTGCTCCTGGCGGAGCTCACAAGGGTCGTTGCCGTTGGGCTCGACGGCAACGAACGTCTGCCCCACAAAGCGCTGGTCCTCGGCAAAGGTCTTCATCGCCGCCGCCTGGCCCGCGGCGTCGCCGTCGAAGGTGTAGACGACCTCGCCGCGGAACTCGTCCTGGTCCATCAGCAGCCGGCGCAGCACGCTGATGTGCTCCCCGCCGAAGGCCGTGCCACACGAGGCGACCGCCGTGGTCACGCCGGCCAGGTGGCAGGCCATCACGTCGGTGTAGCCCTCGACCACGACCGCCTGGTGCCGCTTGGCGATGTCCCGCTTGGCCCGCTCGATCCCGTAGAGCACGGTGCTCTTCTTGTAGAGCGGCGTCTCCGGGGTGTTGAGGTACTTCGGTCCCGGGTCGTCGTCCATCAGCTTGCGGGCGCCGAAGCCGATGACGTCGCCGGTGATGTCGCGGATCGGCCAGATCAGCCGCCGGTGGAAGCGGTCGATGAGCGTGCCGCGGGAGGACTCCTTGGCCAGCCCCGCCGTCACCAGCTCGGCCTGAGAGAAGCCCTTGCCCCGCAGGTGACGGGTCAGCGCGTCCCACCCGCCCGGGGCGAATCCGCAGCCGAAGTCCAGGGCCACCTGGCGGTCGAAGCCCCGCTCGGCGAGGAACTGACGCGCGGGCGCGGCGTCCGGCGTCCCGAGCTGCTCGACGTAGAACGCCGCGGCCGCGGTGTTGGCCGCGACCAGCCGGGCGCGCTGGCCGACGTTGGCGCGGTCGGGGGCGCCGGTGGCCCGGCCGCTGTCGTCCTCGTAGCGCAGCTCGACGTTCGCCCGCCCGGCCAGCAGCTCGACCGCCTCGGAAAAGGAGAGGTGGTCGATCTGCTGCACGAAGCTGATGACATCACCGCCCATCCCGCACCCGAAGCAGTGCCAGAGTCCGCGCGACGGGGTGACCTGGAACGACGGTGACTTCTCGTCGTGGAATGGACAGAGCCCCTTGAGGCTGCCGCCGCCGGCACGCTTCAGCTGCAGGTGCTCACCGACGATCTCGTCGATCTTGGACCGCTCACGGACCAGCGCGATGTCCGCGGCCCGGATGCGTCCCCGCCCGGCCATGGGTGATCCTCCTCCTCAGCCGATCCCGGGTGCCCCGGCGACGCTCTCGCCGGTCGCGCGGTACAGCAGATAGGCAGCAGTCTCCCGCAGGATGTAGCGGAGCTGGGTGCCGCGGGTCTGCACGGCCGGGCCCTGCCGGGTCGGCGAGCTCTCCGCCTCGATGCCGGCGTCCTCGGCCATCCGCTCGGCACGCAGGGCGTGCCACGGGTCGGTGACCACGACGGCGTGGTGCCAGCCGCGCTCACCGAAGGCCGCGGACACCGCCCGCATGCTCTCCAGGGTGTCCACGCCCTCGGGCACGGCCAGCAGGGCGCCGGCCGGCACCCCGGAGCTCGCCAGGTACTCGCGGCCGGCCTCCGCCTCGGTGAACGCGTCGCCTGCCGCCCGACCGCCCACGGTCACGATCACCGGGGCCACGCCGTCCTCGTACAGGGTGATCGCGTGCTCCAGCCGGGCCTCGAAGATCGAGGACGGGACGCCGTTGTACTGGGCAGAGCCCAGCACGACGATCGCGTCGGAGGCAGGCCGCGAGTCCTGCCGGGCGTTCCACCAGATGGCCAGTCCCGTCGAGGCCACCAGCAGGACGAACGCGAGGACGGCGGCGCCGGCGACCCGGTTCAACAGGTTCCCGATGCGCACCCCCACGGGTCATGGGTACCACGCGCAGCTGACGAGACGAGACCCCTGGGGGCAGTGGTGCGTTCGGCCCCGTCCAGGGCACCGCCCCGAGCGTGCGAGGTCGACGGCCCCGTCCCGAGGCTCGGCGCGAGCGGACGAGCGGCGAGGGGGACGGGTCCTTCTGGGGCCCCCTGTCACGAGCCGGCGCGAGCGCCACCCAGCGCAGCGCGGCCGGCCTCCAGCCGGGCCACCGGCACCCGGAACGGCGAGCAGGACACGTAGTCCAGCCCGACCTCGTGGAAGAAGTGGACAGAGTCCGGGTCGCCGCCGTGCTCGCCGCAGATGCCCAGCTTGAGGTCAGGACGCGCCGCGCGGCCGGCCTCGACGGCGAGCTCCACGAGCGTCCCCACGCCCTCGCGGTCCAGCGACTCGAACGGCGAGACGCCGAAGATCCCCTTGTCCAGGTACTGGTGGAAGAACGCCGCCTCGACGTCGTCCCGGGAGAAGCCCCAGGTCATCTGCGTGAGGTCGTTGGTGCCGAAGGAGAAGAACTCCGCCGACCCGGCTATCTCCCCCGCCGTCAGCGCCGCCCGGGGTACCTCGATCATGGTGCCGATCAGCGCGTCGATCGCCACGTCGGCGCGCTCGCACACCTCGCGGAGCACCTTCTCCGACTCCTCGCGGATCGCCTCGAGCTCCTGCACGGCCCCGACCAGCGGGATCATGATCTCCGGCCGCGGGTCGCCGCCGGCCCTGCGCCGCTCGCAGGCGGCCTCGGCGATCGCCCGCACCTGCATCGCGAACAGCCCCGGGACGACCAGGCCCAGCCGCACGCCGCGCAGCCCCAGCATGGGATTCGACTCGTGCATGCCCCGCACGGCTGCGAGCAGCCGCAGGTTCCCCTCGTCGGGCTCGCCGCGCTCCTCGGCGAGCGCGACGCGGACCGACAGCTCGGTGAGGTCGGGCAGGAACTCGTGCAGCGGCGGGTCGAGCAGTCGCACGGTCACCGGCAGCCCGTCCATCGCCTCGAAGATCTCCAGGAAGTCCTGCCTCTGCAGCGGCTCAAGGGCGTCGAGGGCAGCCTGCCGCTCCTCGTCGCCGTCGGCCAGGATCAGCTTCTCCACCAGCTGCCGGCGGTCGCCCAGGAACATGTGCTCGGTCCGGCAGAGGCCGATGCCCCGGGCGCCGAAGCGCCGGGCCCGGGCGGAGTCCTCGGGAGTGTCGGCGTTGGTACGGACGTCGAGGCGCCGCTGCTCGTCGGCGTGGGCCAGGATGCGGTGCACGCTGCGCACCAGGTCGTCGGCCTCGTCGGACTCGGGATCGATCTCGCCCTCGAAGTAGCGGACCACCGACGAGGGCTCCACCGGGACCTCGCCGAGCCAGACCCGGCCGGTCGACCCGTCGATGGAGATGACGTCGCCCTCGTTGACCTCGGTGCCGTCGGGCGCGGTGAACTTCTTGGCCTTGGTGTCGACCTGCAGCTCCTCGGCACCGCAGACGCAGGTCTTGCCCATGCCACGGGCGACGACGGCCGCGTGCGAGGTCTTGCCGCCGCGGCTGGTGAGCACGCCCTCGGCCGCGATCATGCCGGAGAGGTCGTCGGGGTTGGTCTCCCGGCGGACCAGCACGACCTTCTCCCCGCGGTCCGCCCACTGGACGGCGACCTCGGAGGAGAAGACCGCCTTGCCCACGGCCGCGCCCGGGGAGGCGTTCATGCCCTGGGTGAGCTGCTTGGCGTCCCCGCCCGAGACGAACCGCGGGAACATGAGCTGTGCCAGCTGGTCCCCGGTCACCCGGCGCACGGCCTCGTCCATGTCGATCAGGCCCTCGTCGACCAGCTGGGTGGCGATGACGAAGGCCGCCGCGGCGGTGCGCTTGCCGACGCGGGTCTGGAGCATCCACAGCTTGTTGCGCTCGATGGTGAACTCGATGTCGCAGAGGTCGCGGTAGTGCGACTCCAGACGCGACATCGTCGTCATCAGCTCGTCGTAGGCGTGCTTGTCGATGTTCTCGAGGTCGGCCAGTGGCACGGTGTTGCGGATGCCGGCGACGACGTCCTCCCCCTGGGCGTTCTGCAGGTAGTCGCCATAGACGCCCTGCGCGCCACTGCCGGGGTCACGGGTGAAGGCGACGCCGGTCCCGGAGTCGGAGCCGAGGTTGCCGAAGACCATCGAGCAGACGTTGACCGCGGTGCCGGCGTCGCTCGGGATCCGCTCCCGGCGGCGGTAGATGATCGCCCGGTCGGAGTTCCACGAGTCGAAGACGGCGTTGATCGCCATGTCCATCTGCGCGCGCGGGTCCTGCGGGAAGTCCTGGCCGGTCTCGTCCCGCACGATCGCCTTGAACCGCGCGACGACGTCCTTCAGGTGCTCGGCGTCCAGGTCGAGGTCGAGGTCCGTGCCCTGCTCGCGCTTGACTTCGTCGAGGGCGTGCTCGAACAGCTCGCCATCGATGTCCAGCACGGTCTTGCCGAACATCTGGATCAGCCGGCGGTAGGAATCCCAGGCGAACCGCTCGCTGCCCGACTGCCGCGCCAGCCCCTGGACCGACTCGTCGTTGAGCCCGACGTTGAGAACGGTCTCCATCATCCCGGGCATGGACGCCGCCGCGCCCGAGCGCACGGACACCAGCAGCGGGTCGTCCGGGTCGCCCAGCGTCTTGCCCATGGCCTTCTCGAGCGCGGTCAGGTGCTCGATGACCTGCTGGTCGAGCTCGGGCGGGGTGTCGCCGTGCTCCAGGTAGTAGCGGCAGGCGTCGGTGGTGATGGTGAAGCCGGGCGGGACGGGCAGCCCCAGATTGGTCATCTCCGCCAGGTTGGCGCCCTTGCCGCCCAGCAGATCCTTCTGGTCCTTGTTGCCCTCGCTGAAGTCGTAGATCCACTTGGTGGACGAAGCGCTGGTCACCGTTGACACCTCCGCGTTCGGGAGCCGGTCCCCCGCTTAGCCGAGATGGTGCCGCACCGGACGCGTCCGGTCTCCCCTCCCAGCCAACTGCGGCGCATGGTCGTGCCATGCCGACCGGCGACTGGGAGGATCTTGACGCAGGGGGCGGGGCGGCGCGATTCGGCGTCTACCGGGCCTGGGTGACCCCGCAGATCCGGGGACCGTCCTCGCCGATGACGGCCAGCTCGCTGGTCGCCCCGTCCGACCACTCGACGGTGACGCGCCGCTCGCCGTCGACCTCACGAGTGGTGCCGACGTCTCCGGCACCCTCGCCGAGGTAGGCACCGGCGACCTCCTCGGGTGAGAGCCGGATGCGCTCGTCCTGGCAGAGGAGCTGGTGGGCGGTCTCCGTGTCGTCCTGGGCGAGCGCGGCCAGGAAGACGCCGGTGACCTCCTGGGCCTGCTCCTCGCCCGTCCCCTTCAGGACGAGGGTCAGCACCACCATGAGGACGGCGAAGGCGGCCGTGCCCCCGAAGATCCAGAGGAGAAGGCCGTTGGCGCGACGCGGCGTGCCGGTGTGCAGCGGAGCCGGGCCGTCGTCGTACAGATAGGGGCCCTGGGTGCTGCTCATCCGCCACTCACCTCGAGCTCAGCCCCGGCCGGCGGCCGAGGGTCGTCGCGGTCGGCCAGCCAGCCCTCGGGCAGGGCGACCGGCCGCGGGGTGCTGGTCCGCCCACGCGGGGCACCGAGGACGGCGGCCGGGTAGGGCTGGTCGGGGATGCCGGCCAGCAGCTCGGCCAGCTCGTCGAGGCCGCTCACCATCGCCAGCGCCCGGCGGACGTCGGAACCCACGGAGAAGCCCTTGAGGTACCAGGCGACGTGCTTGCGGAAGTCGGTGCAGCCGTGCAGCTCGCCCTGTTCCTCCGACAGCAGGGTGGCGTGGCGATGCATGATCGCCGCGACCTCGGCCATGGTCGGGAGCGCGCGGCGCGGCGCCCCTCCGAAGGCGGCGGCGAGGTCACCGAACAGCCAGGGCCGGCCGAGGCAGCCCCGCCCGATGACGACGCCCGCGCAGCCGGTCTCGGCGACCATGCGCAGGGCGTCGTCGGCCTCCCAGATGTCGCCGTTGCCGAGCACGGGGATGTCGACGGCCTCGACCAGGCGGGCGATGGAGGACCAGTCGGCGGTGCCGCTGTAGAGCTGGTCGGCGGTGCGCCCGTGCAGGGTGATCGCGGCGGCGCCCTCGTCCTGCGCCGTCCGGCCGGCGTCGAGGTAGGTGACGTGGTCGGCGTCGATGCCGATACGGGTCTTGACGGTGACCGGGACGTCCTTGGCAGCGCGGACGGCCGACCGCACGATGTCTCGGAAGAGCACCCGCCGCCAGGGCAGTGCCGATCCCCCGCCCTTGCGGGTCACCTTGGGCACCGGGCAGCCGAAGTTCAGGTCGATGTGCGCCGGACGGGTGCCGGCGACGCCCTCGTCGACGAGCATCTCGACCGCTCGACCGACGGTGGCCGGGTCGACCCCGTAGAGCTGGACGGAGAACGCGTCCTTCTCGTCGGCGGTCGCCCGCACCATCCGCAGGGTCTTCTCGTTGCGCTCGACCAGCGCGCGCGTGGTGATCATCTCGCAGACGTAGAGCCCCGCCCCGAACTCGCGGCACAGCGTGCGGAAGGCCGGGTTGGTGATGCCGGCCATCGGCGCGAGCACCACGGCGGGGTCGACCGCGAGGGCACCGAGCTTGAGCGGCGGCAGCGGCGCCGTCGTCGGCTCGAGCGCGCTGGTCACGCCACCCAGGGTAGGCGGCGAGGTCCGGGCCCACGCCGTCCGCCCGAGTGAGGAGTTGTGGTCGTCGCCACCGGCGTGTCCCGCCGTGTCGGCGACCACAACTCCTCAGTCGGCCAAGCCCCTGCGCGAACCCGTCTCAGCAGCCGGGGAGGCGGGCGGCGAGGTAGGCCTCCACCGCGTCCAGCCCGACCCGCTCCTGGCTCATGGTGTCCCGCTCGCGGATGGTCACCGCCTGGTCCTCGAGGGTGTCGAAGTCGACGGTGATGCAGAACGGCGTCCCGACCTCGTCCTGACGACGGTAGCGGCGGCCGATGGCCCCCGCGTCGTCGAAATCGACGTTCCAGTTCCTCCGCAGCACCGCGGCGAGGTCACGTGCCTTGGGCGAGAGGTCGGCGTTGCGCGACAGCGGCAGGACGGCGGCCTTCACCGGGGCCAGGCGCGGGTCGAGCCTGAGCACCGTGCGGGTGTCGACGCCGCCCTTGGCGTTGGGCGCCTCGTCCTCGGTGTAGGCCTCGATGAGGAAGGCCATCAGCGAACGGGTGAGGCCGGCCGCCGGCTCGATGACGTACGGCGTCCAGCGGGTGTTCGTGGCCTGGTCGAAGTAGGAGAGGTCCGTGCCCGAGTGCTCGGTGTGCGTGGACAGGTCGAAGTCGGTGCGGTTGGCGATGCCCTCCAGCTCGCCCCACTCCGAGCCCTGGAAGCCGAAGCGGTACTCGATGTCGACGGTGCGCTTCGAGTAGTGCGACAGCTTCTCCTTCGGGTGCTCGAAGTGCCGCAGATTCTCCCGGTCGATGCCGAGGCCGGTGTACCAGCTGGTGCGCTGGTCGATCCAGTACTGGTGCCATTCCTCGTCGGTTCCGGGCTCGACGAAGAACTCCATCTCCATCTGCTCGAACTCACGGGTCCGGAAGATGAAGTTGCCGGGGGTGATCTCGTTGCGGAAGGACTTGCCGATCTGCCCGATGCCGAACGGCGGCTTCTTCCGCGCCGCTCCCATGACGTTGGCGAAGTTGACGAAGATGCCCTGGGCGGTCTCCGGGCGCAGGTAGTGCAGCCCCGACTCGTCCTCGACGGGCCCGAGGTAGGTCTTGAGCATCATGTTGAAGTCGCGCGGCTCGGTCCACGCGCCCTTGGTGCCGCAGTTCGGGCAGCTGATGTCGGCCAGCCCGTTCTCCGGCAGCCGGCCCTTCTTCTCCTCGAAGGCCTCCTCGAGGTGGTCGGCCCGGAAGCGCTTGTGGCAGCTCTGGCACTCCGTCAACGGGTCGGTGAAGACGCCGACGTGGCCGGAGGCGACCCACACCTGGCGCGGCAGGATCACCGACGAGTCCAGGCCGACGATGTCGTCCCGGCTCTGGACGACGGTCCGCCACCACTGCTTCTTGATGTTCTCCTTGAGCTCCACCCCGAGGGGCCCGTAGTCCCAGGCGGAGCGGGTGCCGCCGTAGATCTCCCCGGACGGGAAGACGAAGCCCCGTCGCTTGCAGAGGTTGACGACCTTGTCGAGGCGCTGCGGGTCGCGCTTCGCGGTCGAGTCGGCGGTGTTCTCGGGCGCTGCCACAGGGGGCTCCATCCGGCTGGCGGTCGGCGGTTGACCCGCCCACGGTAGTTGGCCGGTCCGCCGTCCCGGGTGCGCGGCCTGCCGGCTGGACCGGGTGGGTCGCGAGTCAGGCAACCAAGGGTGGCGCCGTCGCGGACGCAGGGTCGCGGTCGGAGCCGATCAGGTCGGTGTTGCCGTCGATGGTGCCCCCGCGCAGGAGCATGACCAGCAGTATGGTGCCCAGGACGACCAGCGCCAGCACTACCGCGACGATCCACGGCCAGGTGCGGTACCTGCGCCTGGGCTTCCGACGCGGCGCGACCGTGACCTCGACCGGCGCGGGAACGCCGAACTCCAGGGTGCGGTGGGGCGCCGCCGGAGCCTGGCCGGTGAGCGTCACGGTCGGTTCGTCGTGGTGGACGGGGGGCGCGGCGAGGCGCCCTGCCGCGACGTCCGCCCGTACCGCCCGACCCGGAACCGGTGGCCGGGCCACCTTGAGGGTGGGGTCGACCGACGCCGACGGCGCCTTTCCGGCCGGCTCGTCGGGCGCTGGCTCGGTCATCGCGGTTCCTCCGTCGTCGTCGGCCGGGCTCGTGACCGGCTCGGCCCGAGCCGGACCGTGCCCACGGGCGCTCGATCACGCTTCGCCGCGCGGATTCCCCAGCTCATCGGCCGGCAGGTACACCCCGGGTTCGTCGAGGGCGTACACCCAGACCGGGGCGCCGGTGCTCTTCACCTCGGCGGCCGACAGCGCCCTGCGGTAGGAGCCGACGCCGTCCCAGCGGGTCACCAGGGCCCAGAGCCGGGGGTCGTCCGCCGACCGGCCCAGTTCGCCGTCCCGGAAGCCGGGGCGCGCCGCCATGGCCGCCAGCAGCGGGGCGACCACGGCGGCGAGGGTCTCGCCGTCCTCACCTGTCGCCCGTAGCCGCGTCACTGCGAACATCGTGCTCTCCCGTCCGTGGTCTGCGGCCGCAGACGATGCCATGCCCGCCTGTCACCATGGCGTCATGGCCCGCACCACCCGACAGCGCGCCGCCGTCCGAGCGGTCTTCCAGGACCTCGACGGCTTCCACAGCGCCCAGGAGGTGCATGCCCGGCTGCGGGAGGGCGGCGACCCGGTCGGCTTGTCCACCGTCTACCGGGCGGTGCAGTCCCTCGCCGACGACGGCGAGCTCGACTCCATCCGCACGGACACGGGCGAGGCGCTCTACCGGCGGTGCAGCCCCCAGCACCACCACCACCTGGTCTGCCGTGGCTGCGGACTGACCGTGGAGGTGGCCGGTCCGGCGGTGGAGCAGTGGGCCGACCGGATCGCCGGCGATCACGGCTTCGCCGACGTCAGCCACACGCTCGAGATCTTCGGCACCTGCGCCGCATGCCGGAACGCCGGAACGCCCCAGGCGGACGCACCGTCGGAGCGCACGTCCGCCTGAGCCGGCTCAGCGGACGTCGCGGACCGTCAGGTCCTCCCGCACGTGGACCAGCAGCGTGAACGGGTGACGGCACCGTGGCTGCGGCTCAGGCGCTGCCGAACCGCCGCTGCCGGGACGCGTACTCCTCGCAGGCGGCCCACAGGTGCCGCCGGTCGAAGTCCGGCCAGAGCGTGTCGAGGAAGACGAACTCGGCGTAGGCCGACTGCCACAGCAGGAAGTTGCTGGTGCGGTTCTCCCCCGAGCTGCGCACGAACAGGTCGACGTCGGGCATGTCCGGCTCGTCGAGGTACCGGGCGATCGTCGACTCGTCGATCTTGTCGGGGTTGAGCCGGCCGGCCGCCACCTCGCGGCCGATGGCCGCGGCGGCGTCGGCGATCTCGGCCCGCCCGCCGTAGTTCACGCACATGGTGAGGGTGAGGACGTCGTTGTCGCGGGTCAGCTCCTCCGCGACCTCGAGCTCCTTGATGACGCTGCGCCACAACCGGGGACGACGGCCTGCCCAGCGCACCCGCACCCCGAGCTCGTGCATCTCGTCGCGCCGCCGGCGGATGACGTCGCGGTTGAAGCCCATGAGGAAGCGGACCTCCTCCGGGCTGCGCCGCCAGTTCTCGGTGGAGAACGCGTAGGCGCTGATCGCCGTGATGCCCAGCTCGATGGCGCCCTCGACGCAGTCGAACAGCGAGGACTCCCCCGCCTCGTGCCCCGCCGTCCGGGGCAGGTCGCGCTGCTTGGCCCAGCGGCCGTTGCCGTCCATGACGATCGCGACGTGCCGCGGCACCTTGTCCGCCGGGATCTGCGGCGGGCGGGCGCCCGAGGGATGCGGATCGGGCGCCTTGACCTCGCGGTTCACGAACGGTCCACCAGTGCGAGGGAACGCAGGCCGCGCTCCAGGTGCCACTGCAGCAGGGCCGCGACCAGGCCGCTGCCCTCCCGCCGGTTGGTGCCCTGCGAGGCCTCGGCCCGGTCCCAGTCACCGGTCAGCAGCGCGTCCATCAGCTCGATGGTCACCGGGTTCGGCATCGCCGAGCCGGTGGGCCGGCAGGCGGGGCAGACCATCCCTCCGGCCGGGATGGAGAAGTGCCGGTGCGGGCCGGGCTCGGCGCAGCGCGCGCAGTCGGTCAGCGCCGGCTCCCACCCCGCGACCGACATCGCCCGCAGCAGGAACGCGTCCAGGACCAGACCGGCCGGATGGGTGCGGTCGGCCAGCGACCGGAGTGCCCCGACGACCAGCAGGAACAGCCGGAGCGAGGGCTCCTTCTCCTCCGAGGTGAGCCGGTCGGCGGTCTCCAGGACGGCGGTCCCGGCGGTGTAGGCCGGATAGTCGTCGACGACGTCGTTGCCGTAGGAGCGGATGGACTCCGCCTGGCTGACGATGTCGAGGTTGCGGCCGGTGTAGAGCTGCAGGTCGACGTGGCTGAAGGGCTCCAGCCGCGAGCCGAACTTGCTCTTGGTCCGCCGCACCCCCTTGGCCACCGCGCGCACCTTGCCGTGCCGGCGGGTCAGCACCGTGACGATCCGGTCGGCCTCCCCCAGCTTCTGGGTGCGCAGCACGATCCCCTCGTCCCGGTACAGCGCCTTCGGCGTATGGGCCATCAGTAGCCCAGCCGGTTCAGCTTCTTCGGGTCGTCCTGCCACTCCCCGAGCACGGTGACGTGCAGCTCCAGGTGGACCCGTGCCCCGAGCAGGGTCTCCATCCCTGTCCGGGCCTCGGTGCCGATCTGCTTGATGATCGACCCGCCCCTGCCCAGCAGCATCGGCTTCTGGCTCGGCCGCTCGACGTGCAGCAGGGCGTGCACCTCGACCAGTTCGCCGTCCGGGCGCTTCGGGTCGGGACGACGGCTCATCTCCTCCACGGTGACGGCGAGGGAGTACGGCACCTCCTGGCGGACCTTCTCCAGCGCCGCCTCGCGGATCAGCTCGGCGATCTGGCGCTCGGTGTCCTCGTCGGTGGTCTGCTCCTCCGGGTACAGCGGCGGCCCCTCGGGCAGCAGCCCGACCAGGAGGTCCTCGAGCAGCTCCACCTGGTCACCGTTCACCGCGCTGACCGGCACCACCTCGGCGGCCTCGACCAGCTGGCTGGCGGCCATCAGCTGCTCGGCGACCTGCTTCTTCGAGGCGGCATCGGTCTTGGTGACGACGACGACGACCGGCGCCTTCACCTCGCGCAGCTGGCGGGCGATGAACGCGTCACCGGTGCCCACGGGCTGGTCGGCCGGGACGCAGAACAGGATGACGTCGACGTCGGACAGGGTGTCGCGGACGACGTCGTTGAGCCGCTTGCCCAGCAGGCTCTTGGGCTTGTGCAGGCCGGGGGTGTCGACGAGGACGATCTGCCCGCCCGGCCGGTGCACCACCCCGCGGATGGCGTGCCGCGTGGTCTGCGGGCGGTTGCTGACGATGCCGACCTTCTCGCCGACCAGCGCGTTGGTCAGCGTGGTCTTCCCGGCGTTGGGGCGGCCGACCAGGGCGGCGAAGCCGCTGCGGTGCGGCGTCTGCTCGGGGCTGCTCACGGGTCCAGTCTCCCACCGGGGTCCGACGTGACCTCAGGTCCGGGTGACGGGTGTGCCGCATGGCCCCATTGCGGACGTCGTTCCCGGATTGCCGGCGCTACTGCGGCCGCAATGCTGGAACAACAGCCGCAAGGCGCCGAGGAGCGAGCTCAGACGGTGGTGCGCAGCGCCCCGTCGGGGCCGGCGAGGTGCACGGGCGCGGACGGCGTGAGGTCGCGCACGGCGGACAGCCCGTCGGTCTCCACGGCGTCGGCTGCCGAGACGATCGCGGCCGCCTCCAGGCCCTCCACGCCGCTGGAGACGGCGGCGGCGACCGCAGCCTGCAGCGCCGACAGCTTCAGCGAGGGCAGGGACACCGTCGCGGCGAGGTAGGTGCGCCCGTCGGTGTCGCGGACGGCCGCACCCTCCGGCGCGCCGGTCCGGCCACGGGCGGAACGGGCGAGGATGACGAGCTTGGCGTCCTCGGGCTGCAGGTCGGGCACATCCATGGCGGGCACGGAGCGTCAGCCTTCCACGGGGGCCGGCTCCTCCCAGCGGGTGGCCCCCCGCCCCGACGGTGCGCGCAGCTCCTCGCCCTCGTCCTCCGACGCCTCCTCCACGCGGCAGACCAGCAGCGTGTCGATCCGGTTGCGCCGTCCCCCGGTGCTCTCGGCGACCAGCCGCAGCCCGCCGACCTCGGCAGAGGCGCCCTCGATCGGCACCCGCCCCAGCTCGCGGGCGAGCAGACCCCCGACGGTCTCCACGTCGTCGTCCTCGGGCAGTTCGACGTCGAACAGCTCGGCGAGATCGTCGACCGACAGCCGCGCGGTGACCCGCGCCGATCCGTCGGGCAGTTCCTCCACCGGCGGCCGCTGGAAGGCGTCGTGCTCGTCGGCGATCTCACCGACGATCTCCTCGAGGATGTCCTCGATGGTGACCAGCCCGGCGAAACCGCCGTACTCGTCGACCACGACCGCGATGTGGATGCGGGCGGCCTGCATGTCCCGCAGCAGCTCATCGACGGGCTTGGACTCCGGCACGAACGTCGGCGGCCGCATCAGCTCCTCGACCTTGGGGCCGCCACGGGAGTCGTTGTTGCCCTGCGACCGGCGGACCAGGTCCTTGAGGTAGACGACCCCGACGACGTCGTCGACGTTCTCGCCGATGACCGGGATACGACTGAACCCGCTGCGCAGGGCGAGGGCCAGGGCCTGCCGCACGGTCTTGGTGCGCTCTATCCAGACGACGTCGGTCCGGGGAACCATGACCTCGCGGGCGATCGTGTCGCCCAGCTCGAAGACCGAGTGGATCATGTTGCGCTCGCCGGACTCCACGACGCCGCGCTCCTCGGCCATGTCGACCAGTTCGCGGAGCTCCACCTCGGAGGAGAACGGGCCGTCACGGAAGCCGCGGCCGGGGGTGATCATGTTGCCGATCAGGATCAGCAGCGTCGCCACCGGGCCGAGCACCCGCCCGAGCAGCCGGACGACGCCGGCGGTGGCCAGCGCCACCCCGTAGGCGTGCTGGCGGCCGAGCGTGCGCGGGCCGACGCCGACGAGCACGTAGCTCACCACGGTCATCACCCCGGCGGCGGTCAGGAAGGTCTGCCAGCCGCCGCCCCAGAGGTCGTAGAGGACGACCGTGACCAGCACCGCCGCGACCATCTCGCACACGACCCGCAACAGCAGCAGGAGGGCCACGTGCCGCGCCCGCTCGACGGTCACCTCCTCCAGCGCACCGGCGCGCTGGACCCCGTCCCGGCGCAGCTCCTCGACCCGCGCCTTGGAGACCCGCTGCAGCGCCGCGTCCATGGCCGCGAACAGCCCGGCGAGCGCGACGAGGCAGATCGCGACCACCAGCAAGGTGATCGCCCCGGAGTTCATCGGGTGCCCGACTCCCCGCGGGCCGCGGCCCCGGTCACCGGCTCCCTCGGCGCGGCACGCCAGCCCTCGATGAGCTTCTGCTGGAGACCGAACATCTCCTTCTCCTCGTCGGGCTCCATGTGGTCGTACCCGAGCAGGTGCAGCACGCCGTGCGTGGCGAGCAGGATCAGCTCGTCGTCCATCGAGTGGCCGGCGGCCCGCGCCTGGCGGACGGCCACCGCCGGGCACAGGACGACGTCACCGAGCAGCGCCGGGCCGGGCTCGGGGTCGTCGGGACGGGCGGTGTCCAACTCGTCCATGGGGAAGGCCAGGACGTCGGTCGGCCCCTTCTCCCCCATCCAGCGCTCGTGCAGGCTGCTCATGTACTCGACGTCGACGCACAGCACCGACAGCTCGGCGAGCGGATTGACCTGCATCTCCCCGAGCACGAACCGGCAGACACCGGCCAGTTCGGCCTCGTCGACCGCGATCTCGGACTCGTTGGCCACCTCGACGGGCACGCCGGTCAACTCCCTTGACGGCGCGGTCGGGACGTCCGGACCGGTGCGCCGGCACCCGGTCGGGCCGCTGGGGGCTGCCGGGTGGCATCCCAGCGCTCGTACGCGTCGACGATGTTGCCGACCAGGCGGTGCCGGACGACATCGGAGCTGGTCAGGTTGGCGAAGTGCACGTCGTCGATCCCGTCGAGGATCTCGCGGACGATCTTCAGCCCGCTCTGCGCGCCACCGGGCAGGTCCACCTGGGTCACGTCGCCGGTGACCACGATCTTGGACCCGAAGCCGAGCCGGGTGAGGAACATCTTCATCTGCTCGGCGGTGGTGTTCTGCGCCTCGTCGAGGATCACGAACGCGTCGTTGAGCGTGTTGTGCGTGACCAGGAAGTCGTCGGTCACGTAGAGGGAATCTTGAGCGGCAACCTCGATGCAGATGGTCTCCTGCTCCCCGACCGGCTCGATGCGGTCGATGAAGCGCATCGGTCGACCGCCACCGGCAGCGTCGTAAGCCCTGCGCTTCCGCTCGAGGCGGAACGGCTGCAGGCCGGCGGGCAGGCGGAGGTCGAGCACATGGGCATCGTTCCGGTGGTGGACGGGCCGCCCGAGAACGCGACCGGGACGGCGGCCCGCAGCCGCTCGCGTGCGGGTGTAGACCACCCCGCCGAGGGATCGCACCAGGAACGTCACGTCATCACGTAGGCGCGCCGACGTCGTCGCGTACTGCACCCGGCACCGCCGTCCATGCTGGGACACCGGTCCCCCGTCGCTGTCGAGCAGGCCCTGCAACAGCGCGATGCGAACCTCCGGCGAATTGTGCGTGTAAACCCAGGGCACGAACTTGGTCTCCGACCGCGTACCCGCCAGTCCCAGTTCACGGATCGCCTCGGTGACCGGGTTCGCGACACGCAGGCCACCACGCCCGCCATCCACGTGACGAAGCACGTAATCGGGCCCGGCCTTGTGCTGCACGGCGATGCCGTCGAGGGCGGACTCGAGGGCGACGGCCAGTTCAGGATCGGCGGTCGCGAACGACGGGGTCGTCGACGTCGTCAGACAACCGTCGCCGAGCAGGAGTCCGAGTGCGTAGGGATCGAGCGGCACCTCCTGCGGCTCGAACTGGACCGCGTCGACCAGCGGGAGCTCGTACCGGTGCGCATGAGCCCTCCGCAGGCGGCCGATCATCTCCTGCGTCTCCAGTGTGCGCGTCGTCCCGCGGCGACGGTCCTCGGGCGTGGTCACAGTCCAGAGGTGCTCCCCGCAGGCCAAGGTCGATGCGCCGTCCTGCGTGGTGACGCGATAGACCTGCTTCCTGCCCTGCGGGTACACGCCGAGCACGGGAGTAGGCGTGCCGTCGGACCCGATGACCAGCTCGCCGACCTGCACGGTGCCGATCGGCATGAAGCCGTTGGGGGTGAGCACCGGCGCGGAGTACGGCTGCGCGCGCCCGCGCATGTAGGCCAGCGGCGCCACCTCGATCGTGCCCGACGCCATGAGCCGCGGGATCGACTCGGGGTCGACCATGTCGTGCAGTGCGTCGTACAGCGGCCGCAGGTAGGGGTCGATCTTCTCCGAGAGCGTGCCGGGCAGGTAGCCCAGCCGCTCGCCGGCCTCGACCGCCGGCCGGGTGAGGATGATCCGGTTGACCTGCTTGGTCTGGAGCGCCTGCACGGCCTTCGCCATCGCGAGGTAGGTCTTGCCGGTGCCGGCCGGGCCGATGCCGAAGACGATCGTGTGCGCGTCGATCGCGTCGACGTAACGCTTCTGGTTCAGCGTCTTGGGCCGGATCGTGCGGCCGCGACGGCTGATGATGTCCAGGCTGAGGACGTCGGCCGGACGCTCGGAGCCGCCGCTGCGGAGCATGCCGATGACCCGGCGGACGGAGTCCGGCCGCAGCGCCTGGCCGGTGCCGAGCAGGGCGATGAGCTCGTCGAAGACGCTGACGGCGAACGCGTTGTCGGCGGGCTGCCCGGTCACGGCGATCTCGTTGCCGCGCACGTGCACGTCGGCGTCGACCTCGGCCTCGATCAGGCGGAGCAGCTCGTCGGCCGACCCGAGGAGGGCGACCATCGAGACCGAGTCGGGAACGGTGATGGTGGTCCGGACCGGCGGTGGCGCCGACCGGGCTGACGGAGCGGGCGAACCGACTCGGGCGACGTCCGCGGCGGCGGCCTGCGCGGAGGCCTCACGAGACGTGTGGGCACCCGGCGCGGGAACGCCTGGGGAGGTGTCGGGCAAGAACCCTCGACCCTGCCTTCCTGAGAGTGAGAAGCGGACCGGTCGAGTCTACCCGCGTCGGCACCCCCGAATCCCTGCTTCTCCCCCAGCTCGTACCTCCTCCCGGGTGCGGTCGGTCACCGTCCGGCGTAGGTCGCCTTCCCCGGTCCGTCGGTGAGGAACGACGCGACTGCGCCGCGGAGGTCGTCGGTGGCGAACAGCGCGCCCGAGACCGTCGGCACCAGGGCGTCGGCCGCGCGGGCACCGTCGCGGACGGTCGCGGCCACCAGTTGCTTGGTGGCCGCATGCGCAACGGTGGGCCCGGCGGCGACCCGGTGGGCGTACTCGCGGGCGGCGGCGGCGAAGCCCTCGTCCGGAAGCACCCTGTTGACCACGTTCCAGCGCTCCAGGACGGCGGCCGGGTAGCGCTCGCCGGTGAAGATCAGTTCCCGGGCCCGCGCCGGTCCGGCCCGCTCCGCCAGCCGTTGCGGCCCGCCCATCGACGGCGTGAGTCCGACGACGATCTCGACCAGCCCGAAGCTGGCCTTCTCGGCGGCCAGGAGGATGTCGCAGGCCAGCGAGAGCTCGAACGCCGCGGTGAGCGTGAGCCCGTGGGCGGCGAAGACGGTCGGGACGGGGAGGTCCTCGAACGTGTGCGCGACCTCCAGCAGCCGCGCCCAGAGCTCGGCCCCCCGCTGCTCCGGCTCGGGCCCCTCGGCGATGTCGCGGAAGAAGGTCACGTCCACCCCACCCGAGACCACCTTGCCCCGGGCCTCGACGAGCACCGCGCGCGCCCGGTCGGGGTTCGCCGGGTCGGTGAGCCCGACCAGCTCGCCGGCCACCGCCTCCAGCGCGTCGAAGACGGACTGGTCGAACAGGTTCAGCGGCGGGTTGTCCAGGACGACGACGGCGAGGTCGCCGTCCGGCTCGATCCGGACCGGTGCGGTATCGCTCATGCCCGCGAGCCTGTCACCCACACCACCCGGCGGCCACCGTGACCACCGTGGCCGGGCGCTCAGCCGGGCGGCCAGCTCATCCACCGACCGCCGAGCACGTGCAGGTGCACGTGGTGGACGACCTGACCGCCGGCGGGGCCGGTGTTGACCACCAACCGCCAGCCCGGCTCCGCACCGTCGGCCCCGACGAGGCCCTCCTGGCGGGCCACGGCGTGCGCACCGGCCATGACGTCGCCGAGCAGTCCGGGATCGCTTGTCGCCAGCGCACCCAGCGTGGCGTGGTGCTCCCGCGGGATGACGAGCACGTGCACCGGGGCCTGGGGGTCGATGTCGCGGAACGCGAGGACGCGATCGGTCTCCCACACGACGTCCGCCGGGATCTCCCCGGAGCCCAGGCGGCAGAAGAGGCACTCACTCACCCGGCCGACCCTAGCCACCCCTCCGTCCGGCGGGCGTGGGCAACCGCCCGGCCCACCTCTCCCCCGGAGCGTCGGCACTCGACGTGGGCGCCCCCGTCGACAAAGATGACACAGGCATCAGTTTGTCCGGCCGGCGCCGGAAACCGTCCGGGCGCCGCACGTCCGACCTCCGGAAGGTGACGTCCATGCCGACTGCCGCACCCACCCTCACCGAGACCCCGATCGTCGAGGCGGCCCGCGTGCACGCGCGGGACACCGTGCTGCCAGCGGCCGACGCGTGGCACCGGTCCGACGTCTTCCCCCGGGACGCCCTCCGGGCCGCCGGCGAGCTCGGCCTGGCCGGCTACTACGTCCCGCGCAGGTACGGCGGCCAGGACCTGTCGTGCGCCGACGTCGCCCCGATCTTCGAAGTCCTGAGCCAGGCCGACGGCTTCTACGCGCTGTGCCTGTCCGTGCACAACTTCGCCACCCGCGCCGTCTCACTGGCCTCCCCCGGCTCGTCGGCGGAGGCCTGGATCGAGGAGCTCGCCGCGGGGCGGGCGCTGGCCGGCATCCTGATCACGGAGGAGAGCGGCGGCTCGGACGTCGCGGGGCAGATGACGACCCGCGCGGTCCGCGACGGCAGCGGGTGGCGGTTGTCGGGCACGAAGGCGTGGGCCACCTTCGCCGGCCAGGCCGACGTCTACGTCGTCCTCTGCCGCAGCGGGGACGCGACCACCGGCACCGACGACATGATGGTGGTGCTGGTCCAGGCCGACGATTCCGGCGTCACCGTCGGCCCGGTGTACGAGAAGTCCTCGGCGTCGTTCATGCCGGTCGCCGACGTCGTCTTCGACGACGTCCACCTGGACGAGGGCCGCGTCCTCGCCCTGCCCGGGCAGGGCTTCGCCGCGGTGATGGCCACCCTCGACATGGCGCGCGTGCACGTCGCCTCGGGGGCGACCGGGCTGTGCACGGCCGCCCTCCGGGCGGCCCTGCCGGACGCCGCGGGCCGGCGGCTGTTCGGATCCGGCCTCCTGGAGCTGCAGGGCAACCTCTTCCCCCTCGCCGACGTCGAGACGAACGCCCACGCCAGCAGGCTGATGTACCGGCATGCCGCCGAGCTCGTGGGCACGCGGGAGGGCGCCCTGGCGGCGGCCCACGCCAAGCGGTTCGCCACCGACGCCGCGGTGGACGCCGCCGTCGTGTGCGCCCGCGTCATGGGGGCCCGCGGCATCCGCACCGACCGCGGCCTGCCCCGGATCCTGGCCGGCGCGCAGTTCCTGACGATGGCGGACGGGGCGCAGAACGTGCAGCGCCTGCTGATCGGCCGCGACCTGGTCCGACGGGCGCGGACGAGTTGAGCCGCGCCGGTCGGACGCACATCGGGGCGCGTCCCGCTCTCGACTTGCCGACCCGGAGCGAGTAAAGATGACACCGGTATCAGTATTCCGGCGTGGGCGGAGGATCCGTGACTGAAGGCGTGGCACTGGACCAGGCGGGCGCCGGAACGGGGGCGGTGGTCGTCGAGCAGCGCGGGGCCGCGGCGTGGCTCCGCATCAACCGGCCCGACGCGCTGAACTCCCTCAACCCGGACGTCGTCGCCGGCCTCGAGCAGGGTCTCGACCGCGCCGAGTCCGACACGGCCATCCGCTGCGTCGTCCTGACGGGGACGGGCCGGGCGTTCTGCGCCGGTGCGGACCTGAAGTTCGTCCGCCGGGCCGGGAACGGCTCCGGCGACGAGCAGAACCGCTTCCTCGAACGGGTCGGCGTCCTGCTCAGCCGCATCGAGTCGTTCCCCAAGCCGGTCATCGCCGCGGTCAACGGGCTGGCACTGGCAGGTGGGCTCGAGACCGTGCTCTGCTGCGACATCGTCGTCGCCGCGGCGGGCGCGCAGCTCGGCGACGCGCACGCCAACTACGGGCTGCTGCCCGGCGGCGGGGCGTCCATCCGGCTGCCCCGCAAGATCGGCGTCAACCGCGCCAAGCAACTCATCTTCACCGGTGACTTCCTGCCGGCGACCGACCCCACCTGGGCCGGGCTGATCAACACCGTGGTGCCCGACGGTGAACTCGACCAGGCCGTCACCGTGCTGACCGACAAGCTCGCCACCCGCAGCCCCCTGGCCATGCGCCGCGCCAAGCACCTGGTCAACGACGGGCTCGAACAGCCGGTGGACACCGGCCTGCGACTGGAACTGCTCGCCTCCGCACTCCACCAGCACTCCGAGGACATGACCGAGGGACTCCGGGCCTTCGAGGAGAAGCGCTCGCCGCAGTTCTCCGGCCGCTGACCACACCCCCCCGCCGAGAGGTAGACGTGTCGAACTTCCTGTTCACCGACGAGCACGAGGACTTCCGGGCCTCCGTCCGGAGCTTCAGCCAGAGCCAGCTGGCCCCGGGGTACATGGCACGGGCCACGTCCTCGGACTTCTTCTGGGACACCTACCGAGAGCTGGGCCGGCACGGGTTGCTCGGCCTGGGCGTCTCGGAGGAGAACGGCGGCCAGGGCGCCGACCTCATCACCGTCGGGATCGCCTGCGAGGAGACGGCCGCCGCCGACTACAACGCCGCGTTCACCGTGTTCAACGCCTCGGTGGCCGGCGGGATGCTGGAGAAGAACCTCCAGCCGGGGCTGCGTGAGAAGTGGCTGCCAGGGGTGATCAGCGGCGAGCTGCTCACCGGCCTGGCGCTGACCGAGCCGGAGAGCGGGTCCGACGCGCAGGCCATGCACATGCGGGCGGCCAAGGTGGAGGGCGGCTGGCTGCTCAACGGCGAGAAGACGTCGTCGAGCCTCGCCGCCCACGCGCACGGCCTGGTCGTGTTCGCCAAGACGTCCCCGGACGGCGGAACCCGCTCCGTCACCGCGTTCTTCGTCCCCCTGGACACGCCCGGGATCAGCCGCCACGCCCTCAACGACATCGGCTTCAAGCCCATCGGGCGCGCCGCCGTGGCCTTCGAGGACGTCTTCGTCCCCGACGAGAACGTGATGGGCGAGATCGGTCGCGGCTTCCAGATGGTCATGGGCGAGTTCGACTACACCCGATCGCTGCTCGGGCTCATCTGCTACGGCAGCGCCCAGGCCGCCATCGACATGACCGTGGCCTACGCCAAGCAGCGCACGGCGTTCGGGCAGCCCATCGGCCGGTTTCAGGGGGTGTCCTTCCCCCTCGCCGAGCACGCCACCTACCTCGAGGGCGTGAAGTGGCTGTCCTACCACGCGCTGGCCCTGCGCATGGCCGGACGACCGCACACCAAGGAGGCCGCGATGATCAAGTGGTGGGGCCCGCAGACGGCGGTACGGGCCATCCACGACTGCATCGTGCTGCACGGCCACGTCGCGTACTCCGAGGACCTCCCCCTCCAGCAGATGCTCCGCGACGTGAGCGGCCTGGAGATCGGCGACGGCACCCCGCAGATCCAGAAGATGATCGTCGCCCGAGAGATGTTCGGCCGCGAGTACCTTCCCTACGGCGCCCCCAAGGCGACGGCATGACCGCCGGTCTGCCGGAGTGGCTGCCCGCCCAGCTCCGGCACGCCTACGACAACGCGCCGGCGGTACGGCGGCTCATGGATCAGGTGCCCGTCGCGCCGGAGGACATCCGCACCACCGACGACCTGGTCCGCATCCCGGTCACCACCAAGGACCGGCTGCTCGAGCTGCAGCACGCCGATCCGCCGTTCGGCGGGTTCCTCGCCGTGCCCCCGGCGGAGCTCCGCCACGTCTTCGTCTCCCCCGGTCCCCTGTTCGACCCGCAGGGCCCCGACGAGCTCGGGTTGGGCTTCCAGCGGGCCTTCCGGGCGGCGGGCGTCGGCCCCGGTGACATCGTGCTGAACACGTGGTCCTACCACCTGGTGCCAGCCGGGCTGGTCATGGACGAGGCGCTCCTCGACGTGGGCGCCACGGTCGTCCCCGGCGGCGTCGGCAACAGCGAGACGCAGGCCGAGCTCATCCTGAAGCTCGGGGTGACCGTCGTCCTGGGCAGCACCCAGTTCTTCATCACCCTGGCCGAGACGCTGACGGGACGGGGACACCGGCTGCCCGACGAGTGGAAGGTGCGCCTGGCCTTCCTCGGTGGCGAGTTCGGCGACTGGATGGCCAAGCGCAAGCGGCTGGAGCAGCAGTACGGCCTGACGACGTCGTCGGCCTACGCGACCGGAGACGTCGGCCTCATCGGCTACGAGTGCGCGGCGCAGGAGGGCTACCACGTCGGGGACAACCTGGTCGTCCAGGTCTGCGACCCGACCAGCGGCGAGCCGCTGCCCGACGGCGAGCGCGGCGAGGTGGTGGTGACCACGTCGAACCGCGCGTACCCACTCGTCCGCTTCGGCACCGGCGACGTCTCCTACGCGCTGCCGCCGTGCTCCTGCGGCGACCCCGCCATGCGGCTGGCACCCCTGCAGGGACGCGTCGGCCAGGCGGTCAAGGCGAAGGAGATCTTCATCTACCCGCGCCAGGCGGAGGAGACCGGGCTGCGGCTCGCGGGGGTCGACCGGGCCCAGGTCGTCGTGACCCGGAACGGCTCGCGGGACCACGTCCTGCTCCGGCTCGAGACCCAAGAGGCGGCGCCCGGACTGGTCGAGCAGGCGTCGCAGGCCTTCCTCGCGCTGTCGCGGATGCGTCCCGACGAGGTCCGCTGCGAGGCGCCGGGCGCCATCCCGGCCGACGAGCCCCTCGTGGTCGACCGGCGGCAGCCATGACCGCCGTGGCCGGCCTCGTCCACGCCGAGGTCGGCACCGACGAGGTCGCCGTCGTCCGGCTCGACCACCCGCCCGCCAACGCGGTCGACACCGCGACCTGCGAGGCGCTGGCCGAGACCCTGCGCTCCGTCGGCTCCGCGCGGGCGATCGTGCTCACCGGCGAGGGGCGGCTGTTCTGCGGCGGCGGTGACCTGGGCAGCTTCGTCGACGGCGACACCCTCGTGCTGGAGACGCTGTCGGAGACGGCGCACGCGGCGGCCGAGGCCGTGCGCGTCCTGCACGCCGGCCCGCCGGTCGTCGCCGCGGTGAACGGCACGGTGGCGGGTGCCGGTCTCGGTCTCGCGCTCAGCTGCGACGTGCGCATCAGCGCGCCCGGCGTGCGGTTCGTCGGAGGCTTCGCGGCGCTCGGGCTGTCACCGGACACGGCGACGTCGTACTTCCTCCCCCGCACCGTCGGCCGGTCGCGGGCACTGCGGCTGCTGCTGGACCCGGCCGGCATCGACGTCGACCGGGCCCTGGCGTGGGGCCTGGTGGACGAGATCGCACCGGAGGGCACGGTGCTCGAGGCGGCGAGGGCGCTCGCCGCCTCGCTGGGGAGGGCCCCGCGAGAGGCCGCCGTCGCCAGCCGCGCGCTGATCGACTCGACCAACGCCCTGGAGCCGCACCTCTCCGAGGAGATCCGGTCGCTCACGTCGCTGGCCGCGGCCCCGGCCGTCGCCGAGCGCGTCCGCGCCTTCCTGGCGGGAGGCCCGCGCTGATGGTCACCTCCCCCGCGGACGGCCGATCCGACCTCTACACCGGCGGCGCGGTCTACAGCGCGGCGATCGTCGAGGCCTTCCAGCGGTTCCCCGAGCGGGAGGCGTTCGTCCTCGGCGACCGGCGGATGACGTTCGCCGAGGGCGCGGCGTCCATGAGCCGGATCCAGCAGGTCCTCGCGGAGCTCGGGATCGGGCACGGCGGGGCGGTCGGTGCGCTGAGCGTCAACCTGCCCGAGGTGTGGCTCACCCAGGCCGCCACGTACCTGCTCGGCGGGCGGTACACCGGGCTGCATCCCCTGGGTTCGGTCGACGACCACGTGTGGATCTGCGACGACGCCGAGATCGAGGTCCTCGTCGTCCACCCGCACTTCGCCGCGGCCGGCCGGCAGATCCTGGAGCGGGCCAGCACCGTCCGGCACCTCCTCGTTTTCGGCGAGTCCGAGGTGGGCGAGGACCTCTCCGCGGCCATGTCGCGCCACGAACCGAGGCCGCTGGAGCCCGGGCCGGCGGGCCCGGAGGACATCGCGTGGCTGCAGTACACCGGCGGGACGACCGGCCGGCCGAAAGGCGTCATGCTCCCCCAGCGCGCCATGGTGGAGCTCGCCCGCGCGGGGCTGTCGGCATGGCAGCTGCCCACCCACCCCCGGTACCTGGTGGCGCCCCCGATCACCCACGCCGGTGTGATGCCGCTGTTCCCGACGCTGGCCCGCGGCGGCACCGTCGTCCTGCTGCAGGGCTTCGAACCGGCGTCCTTCCTCCGGACCATCGAGCAGGAACGGGTCAACGTCACGCTCGTGGTGCCCACCATGATCTACGCGCTCCTGGACCACACCGCGCCCGGCGAGCACGACCTCAGCTCGCTCGAGGTGATGCTCTACGGCGCCGCGCCGATCGCGCCGGGCCGCCTCTCCGAGGCGCTGGAGCGGTTCGGCCGGAAGCTGGTGCAGCTGTACGGGCAGACCGAGTGCGCCGGGATCACGACCAGCCTGCTGCGGGAGGAGCACGACCCGGTCGACCGGCCGGAGCTGCTCACCTCCTGCGGGCGGCCGGCGCTGGGCACGAAGGTCGCCGTCCTCGACGAGTCCGACCGCGAGGTGCCGCCCGGGACCCCCGGCGAGATCTGCGTCCGCTCGCAGGCGGTGATGTCCGGCTACTGGAAGCTGCCCGACCTGACCGCCGAGACCCTGCGCGACGGGTGGCTGCACACCGGCGACATCGGCATCCGCGACGAGGAGGGCTTCCTCCACATCGTCGACCGCAAGAAGGACATGATCATCACCGGTGGCTTCAACGTCTTCCCCAAGGAGATCGAGAACGTCCTGAGCGGTCACCTCGACGTGGCCTCGGTGGCGGTGGTCGGGCGGCCAGACCCGAAGTGGGGCGAGGCCGTCACGGCGTACGTCGTCCCCCGGCCGGGGGCCGAACTCGACGGCGAGGAGCTCAAGGACCTGGTGAAGCGCGCCAAGGGCGCGCACCAGACGCCGAAGGACGTCGTCGTCCTCGACGCCCTCCCGATGACGCTGGTCGGGAAGATCGACAAGAAGAAGCTGCGCGCCCTCGACGTCCCGCAGGTCGCGCCGACCGGCGGCACGGCCGCCCCGCGGCCGCCCGGCAGCTCGCCGTGACCACGCCCTGGACCCGCGGGGCCGGCCGGCCCCGCACCGGAAGGAGACAGCCGTGAGGATCGAGGACTCGGTCGCCGTCGTGACCGGTGGCGCGTCGGGGCTCGGGGAGGCGACCGCCCGTCGCCTGCTCGACCGCGGCGCCCGGGCGGTCGTCGCCCTGGACGTGAACGCCGAGCGGGGCAAGGACCTCACCGCGGAACTGGGCGACCGCTACCGGTTCGCCCGGACCGACATCACCGACCCCGAGGAGGTCGAGGCCGTCCTGGCCGACGCCCGGGAGATCGGCGAGATCCGGATCGTGGTCAACGCCGCGGCCATCGCCGCTCCGGCGAAGCTGCTCAGCCGCAAGGGCCCGATCCCGCTGGAGACCTTCGACAAGGGGATCAAGGTCAACCTCTACGGCCCGGTGCACGTGATGCGGGCCGCCGTTCCGGGGATGGCGGAGAACGAGCCGCAGGAGGACGGCGAGCGCGGCGTCATCATCAACGTGTCGTCCGGTGCCGCGTGGGAGGGGCAGATCGGCCAGGTCTCCTACAGCGCCTCCAAGGCGGCCCTGGTCGGTATGACGTTGCCGCTCAGCAGGGAGCTGGCGGCGCACGGCATCCGCGTCATGACCATCGCCCCGGGCGCCTTCGACACACCCATGTACGCACAGGTCCCGCCCTCGGTAAAGGAGGGCCTGATCGCCCAGTCCCTCTTCCCGAAGCGCATGGGCCACCCCGACGAGTTCGCCATGCTCGTCGAGGAGATCGTGCGCAACCCCATGCACAACGGCCGGACCATCCGCCTCGACGGCGGCATGATCCTCAGCCCGTCGTGATCCCCTCCCGAGAAGAGCGGCCATGACCACGTCCACCACCTCCACCCCGTTCCGCGAGGGCCTCTTCCGGGAGGGCCCCGACGGGCCGGCCCTGCTCGCGGGCCGCTGCACGCGCTGCGGTCGCGTCTCGTTCCCGGCCCCCGACATGTGCCTCGACTGCCGGGGCCGGGAGCTCGAGACGGTCGAACTGGGCGGCGAGGCGGAGCTCCTGTGCGCGACGACCGTCCACATGCCCAACCGGCACTTCCCGCCCGGGCACGCCGTCGGGTTCGTGGTGCTGCCCGGGGGCGTGCGCATCTTCACCCAGCTGCGGCCGGTCGAGGACAAGCCGTTCCGGTCGGGGATGCCCATGGAGCTCGAGATCGCCCCGCTGTGGCGGGAGGACGACGCCGACGTGCTCGCCTACCGCTTCGTCCCGGCCTGAGAGGGGTTCCACCATGCATGACGTCGTCGTCCTCGGCGTGGGCCAGAGCGAGTTCGGCAAGTTCCCGGAGCGCGGCATCGCGGAGATGGGCGGCGCCGCTGCCCGCACCGCCATCGCCGATGCCGGCATCGACCCGGGTGACCTGCAGGCGGCGTTCTCCTCCCGCGTGTACGAGGCCATGATCACCAGCCAGACCATCCTCAAGGATCTCGGGGTCACCGGGATCGAGATGGTCAATGTCGAGAACGCCTGCGCCGGCGGGTCCACCGCCGTCCGCAGCCTGTACAAGGACATCGCCGCCGGCTACGTCGACGTCGGCATCGCCATCGGGGTGGAGTCGATGACCACCAGCCCGGTCGCCGGCAAGCTCATCCCGCCGGACAGGTACGACCTGGACGGCCAGATGGGCCTGTCGATGCCGGTGCTGTTCGCCCTGCAGGCCAAGCGGCTCATGGAGACCCACGGGGCCAAGGAGGAGGACTTCGCGCAGGTCTCGGTGAAGGCGCACGAGTTCGGCGCGCTCAACCCCAAGGCGCAGTACCGCAAGCGGTTCACCGTCGAGGAGGTGCTGGGCTCGCGGATGATCGCGGACCCCATCACCCTCCTGCAGTGCTGCCCGAACACGGACGGCGCCGCTGCCGTGGTACTCGCATCCGCGGACTTCGCCCGCAAGTACACCGAGAAGCCGGTCCGGATCACCGGGTCGTCGCTGATCTCCGGCGACTACGACTTCAAGCGGGCCGACCTCACGACGATGCCGCTCGGCGTCCAGGCCGCTGCCGCCGCGTACGAGCAGGCGGGCATCGGTCCGGAGGACGTGGACGTGGTCGAGCTGCACGACGCCTTCGCCACCGAGGAGCTCGTGCACTACGAGGACCTGGGGCTGTGCCCGCGCGGCGAGTCGGTGGGCCTGCTGCGCTCCGGCGCGACGTCCCTGGGTGGCCGCATCCCGGTCAACCCCAGCGGCGGGCTGCTCTCCCTGGGCCACCCGCTGGCCGCCTCCGGGGTCCGGATCATCTGCGAGCTCACCGATCAGCTCCGCGGCCGCGCCGGCGACCGGCAGGTGCCCGGCGCCCGGGTCGGCCTGGCGCAGATGCTCGGCGGCGCCGCGACCGGGCTCGACGCCGGGGCGGCGAGCGTCCACATCCTCACCGTGTAGCGCGAGGAGCCGGCCGGCCCCAGCCGGCCGGCTCTCCGCTACGAGGCGGGGACGACGAAGGGCTCGGCGAACGTCTCCGAGAAGGCGAAGTCCTCGACCGGGTTCCGCTTCAGCGGCTTGCCGGTGAACCCGGGCGGGGGGTAGCCGACGGCGATGAACCCGGCCAGCGCCAGGCCCTCCGGGGCCCCGAGCATGGCGAGCACCTCCGGCTCCACCATGCACAGGATCGTGGTCAGCGAGGCCCCCAGGCCCTCCTCGCGGCAGGCGAGCAGGAAGTTCTGCACGAACGGGTAGATCGAGCCGCCGCCGACGATGCTCGGCCGGTCCAGGTCCGCGTCGGCGATGGCGAGGGCGTTGAGCCGCACGAAGACCAGGACGTGCACCGGCGCCCGGTCGAGGCGTTCGGCGAACCGGTCGGCACGGTCGTAGAGGGCGTCGGCGTCCGGGTTGCCCGCGAGCGCCCGCGCCTTGCCGCTGTAGGCCCGCCACGGCCCCATGTACAGGTCCTTCAGCGCGGTCCTGCGCTCCTGGTCCCGGACGACGACGACGCGCCAGCCCTGCCGGTTGCCGCCGCTGGGGGCGAACCGCGCGTTGTCGAGCATGCGGTGCAGCACCTCGTCGGGGACGGGACGCGGATCGAAGGACCGGGCGGTCCGGGCGGTCCGCATGACCTCGTAGAGCTCCATGCCGTCAGCTCCCCGCCACCGGTCGGAGGGCACCGTCCGGCGTGCCCGGCCCGTGCGCGCCGGCGACCTCCTCGGCGACGGCGGCCAGCACCTCCTCGGTGTGCTCCCCGAGAGCCGGGACGTGCCGCGTCGGCGCCGGGGCCACCCCGTCGAACAGCAACGGCTGGCGGACGTGCTGGCGCCGCGGTCGGACGCCGTCGGCCGGGATGTCGACCAGCAGCCCCCGTGCCCGCACGTGCGGGTCGTCGCCGACCTCCTCGAGGGTGTGCACTGGCCCGACCGGCACCCCGGCCGCGTCCAGCACCGCCACCCACTCGTCGCGGGTCCGCGTGGCCAGCTCCGTGCCGATCCGCTCCCGCAGCTCGTCCTCGCGGGCGATCCGCTCCGGCCCGGTGAGGGCGGCCACGTCCTGCATCCCGAGCACGTCGCACAGCGGCCGCCAGAACCAGTCCTCGTGGGCGACGCTCAGGGTGATCAGGCCGTCGGAGGTGCGGTAGAGGCCGTACCCCGGTTCGTGCTCGATGCCGGCCAGCGGCTCGCCGTTGAGCACGGGGACCAGCTGGGTGCTCATCCAGGAGACCAGGCCGTCGGTCATGGACACGTCGACGTGGGCGCCCGAGCCGGTGGTGGCGCGCTGCAGCAGCGCCGCGAGGACCCCCACCGTGGCGAACATGGCGCTCGCCAGGTCGCCGATGGCGAGCTGGCCGACCGGCCCGGTGCGGTCCCCCGACACGTACTCGTGGAGCATGCCGGCGGTCGCCAGGTACGACAGGTCGTGCGCGGGCCGGTCGCGGTAGGGGCCGTCCTGCCCGAACCCGCTGATGGAGGCGATCACCAGCCGTGGGTTCGCCTCGTGCAGCACGTCCGGGCCGAGTCCGAGCCGGCCCATCGTCCCCGGCCGGTACCCCTCGAGCAGCACGTCGGCGGTGCGCGCGAGCCGCACCAGGGCCTCCCGCCCCTCGGACGACTTCAGGTCGAGCGTCACCGACCGCTTGTTGCGGTTCAGCGCCTCGTGGAACGCCGGGAACTGCCGGGCCGGATCTCCCCCTGCGGGGCGCTCGACGAGGATCACGTCGGCGCCCATGTCCGCCATGAGCAACGTGGCGTAGGGCCCGGGGTACTGCTCCGCGAGGCTCAGGACGACGATCCCGCTGAGGGGACCACGCCCGCCCGTGTCCGTGCCCGTCACGTCAACCGCCCACCCGTCGTGTCTCCGCCGCCCACAGCGGCTCCCGGATTCGCTTGCGCTGGATCTTCCCCGAGCCCGTCTTGGGCAGTTCGTCCACGAACAGGACCCTGCGGGGCTTCTTGTAGTCGGCGAGCTGGTCGGTGCAGACACCGACGACGTCCCGGTCGGTGACCGTGTGGCCGGGGCGCGGGGCGACGACCGCCACGATGCACTCGCCGAAGCGCTCGTCCGGGGCACCGACGACGGCCACCTCGGCGACGCCGGGCAGCGTGGAGATCGCGTTCTCGACCTCGGTCGGGTAGACGTTGTAGCCGCCGGTGACGATCATGTCCTTCTTGCGGTCGACGACGTAGAGGTAGCCCTCGGCGTCCATCCGCCCCAGGTCACCGGTGGCGGCCCAGCCCTCTCCGTCGATCATCTGCGCGGTCTCGTCGGGCTTGTCCCAGTAGCCGCGCATGACGGTGTCCCCGCGGACGACGATCTCCCCCACCTCGCCCGGCGGCGAGTCCGCGCCGTCGTCCCCCACCAGCCGCAGCTCGACGAAGGGGTTGACCCGGCCGGCCGAGGCCAGCCGCTCGGGCACCGGTCCGGCCGGGTCGAACACGTGCGCCGCCCGGGACAGCGAGGTCAGCGGCATGGGCGTCTCGGACAGCCCGTAGAACTGGAGGAACACGTCCCCGAAGACGCGCGTCGCCCGGCGGAGCCGGTCGGGGGCGATGGCGGCGCCGCCGTAGATGACCGCCCGCAGCGACGTCCGGACCTCGGCGCCCTCGTCCTCCGCCGCGGCGGTCACCATGTTGATCATGGTGGGGACCATGGGGAGGATCGTGACCGGGTGGTCGCGCAGCGCCTGGAGCGTCTCCCGCGGGTCGAACCGGGGCAGCACCAGGTTCCCCGCTCCCCGCACGAAGCAGGGGCTGGCGGTGTACCCGGAGAAGTGGCTCAGCGGCGCGACGTGCAGCAGCAGGTCCGACTCGTCGAGCGGGGGCATCTCCACCAGGCAGTTGCGCATCATGGCCGCCCAGTTGCGGTGGCTGAGCGCGGCGCCCTTCGGCAGGCCGGTGGTGCCCGACGTGTACAGCAGCGCGGCGATGTCCTCCGGCTCCACCAGCCAGGGCACCGGCTCGGCATCCGGTGACCGGGCGAGGAGCTCGCCGTAGGACAGGTGCAGGGGCGCGTCCGGGGGCGGCTCCCCGAACCCGACCGCCAGGGTGACGTCGGGACAGCCGGCCAGGACGTCGCCGATCCGGGCCGCCCACTCCGGGTCGACGAACAGGGCACGCGCCCCCGCGTCGCGCAGGATGTGCGCGACCTCCTTGGGGTGCAGCCGGGGGCTCAGCGCCAGCCGGACGAACCCGCCCCGGAAGGCCGCGTGCTCGACCTCGAAGAACTCGGCGCGGTTCGAGGTCAGCAGCACGACCCGGTCACCGTGGACGAGCCCGTGGGCGCGCAGCGCGGCCGCGACCCGCAGGGCGCGCGCGCCCAGCTCCCCGTACGTGACCACCCGGTCGTCCTGGACGACGGCGGAGCGGGCCGAGAACTGCTCGTAGCTCCGCCGCAGGAGGTCGGCCACCGTGACGCTGGGAACCGGCCGCGGCGCTCCCACCGCGGGCCCGCCGGCGCCCATCAGTCCCGGGACAGGATCGTCACGCACACCGCGGCCGGGTCGGGCCCCAGGTAGCCGCCGCCGTTCTCGGCGATGGCGACCCGCGCGCCCTCGACCTGCCGCTCCCCCAGGGTCCCGCGGAGCTGCTCGGTGAGCTCGACGAGCTGCGCGAGGCCCGTGGCGCCGACCGGGTGCCCCTTGCTGATCAGCCCGCCGCTGGTGTTGACCGGGATCCGGCCGCCGAGCGCCGTGTCACCGGAGGCCAGCAGCTTCGGCCCCTCGCCGGGCGCGCACAGCCCGAGCTCCTCGTAGATAATCAGCTCCGCCGGGGCGGCCGCGTCGTGGACCTCCGCGACGTCGACGTCCTCCGGCCCGAGGCCGGCCACCTCGTAGGCTCGCTGGGCGGCGCGCTCGGCGGCCGTCTCGGACGAGTGGCCCTCGCGGCCGGACACCAGCGACGACGCGCGGACGCGCACCTTGGGCGTCTCCAGCCGGGACGCCACCTCCTCGGAGCAGAACACGATCGCCGCCGCCCCGTCACCGATGGGCGAGCACATGAGCAGGGTGAGCGGACCGCTGATCCGGCGGCTCCCGAGCACCTCCTCCACGGTCACCTGGTTGCGGTACTGCGCCCGGGGGTTGAGCGCGGCGTGCCGGTGGCTCTTGACCGCCACGGCGGCGAAGTCCTCGGCCGTCGCACCGCTGCGCGCCATGTACTTCTGCGCCATGTCGGCGTACACGTCCATGAAGAACGACCGGTCACCCGTCGCGGCGGGATCGGCCTGCTCGTTGTAGAGCGCGGCCTTCAGCTCGTCCAGCCGCTCCTGGTCGACCGCCGCGGCCAGCGCGGTGAACGCCCGGGTCTTGTCGGGGTGCGACAGTTTCTCGGCGCCCACGGCGAGGGCGATGTCGACCTGCCCGGACGCGACGGACAGCCACGCCAGGTTGGCCGCCGTCGACGCGGACGCGCAGGCGTTCTCCACGTTGACGATCGGCTTGCCGAGCAGCCCCGTCTCGCGCAGGGCGATCTGGCCGCGGACCATCTCCTGACCGGTCATCAGCCCGGCCGTCGCGTTCGCGTAGAAGACCGTCTCGACGTCGGGGACGCCGAGGCCCGCGTCCTGGAGTGCGCCGGTGGTCGCGTCGGTCGCGAGCGCCCCCACCGTGCGGTCGGGGAACTTGCCGAAGGCGGTCATGCCCACGCCGCCGACGAAGACGTCTCTCATGGTGCGCTCCCTCATCCGGTGCTGCTAGGAGACGGCGTAGCCGCCGTCCACGGTGACGACCTGGCCGGTCATGTACGCGGCCGCGTCGGAGACCAGGAAGGTGGCCAGCGCGGCCACCTCGTCCGCCGCGCCGAACCGGGCGGCGGGCACCTTGCGCAGGACCATGTCCCGGAGGCTGTCGTTCTGCCGCACGCCCTCGGTCAGGTCCGTCTCGATGTAGCCCGGGGCCACACCGTTGACGCGCACCCCACGGTCGGCCCACTCGACGGCGAGCGTGCGCGTCATGGCATCGAGGCCACCCTTCGCGGCCACGTACGGCAGACCGCGCAGGACCCCGCGCTGCGCGGTGACCGACGACATGGTGACGATCGACCCGCGGCCCGCCGCCAGCATGTGCCTGCCGACGGCCTGGATCGCGAAGAACAGGCCCCGGAGGTTGACCGCCATGGAATCGTCCCACTCCTCGGGGGTCAGCTTCTCCGCGCGGATGAAGTACGGGTTCATGCCGGCGTTGGCCACCAGCCCGTCGATCCGCCCGTACTGCCGGTGCACGTCGTCGACCACCGCCGTGGTCGCGTCGACGTCACTGACGTCGTGGATGGCCGCGCTCGCCTCGGCGCCGAGGTCACGGACCGCCTGGGCGACCTCCTCGGCATTCTTCTCCGAACGGCCCGACACCACGACCGTCGCGCCGGCGCGGGCGAGGTCCAGGCAGCAGGCGCGCCCGATCCCCCGGGTGCCGCCCACGACGAGCACCACCTTGCCGGCGCACGAGCCCGTCACCGGTCCCATTCGTAACCGTTCAGCAGCGCGCCCGCGGCGACCATGTACTGGATGGTGGGCGGCCCCTCCTCCAGCCAGTTCAGCCGCGCGTCGCGGTACAGCCGTTCGATCGGGTGCTTGCGGGTGTAGCCGATGCCCCCGAACACCAGGAGAGCCCGGTCGGTCACCCGCCCCACGGCCTCGAGACCGAACAGCTTGCACATCGATGCCTCGGCGGGGATGCGCAGCCCCCGGTCCCACTTCTCGGCGGCGTCGCTGATCATGTTCCGGAGCGCGTAGACGTCCGTGGCCATCTCGGCCAGGTAGCGCTGGATGCCCTGCCGGGCGGCGAGGGGCTTGCCGAAGGTCACCCGTTCCTTCGCGTGCTGCAGCGCGAGCTCCAGCGACCGCTCGGCGGTGCCCAGCGACGTGGCCGCGATGAAGACCCGGCTGATCTCCAGCGCCTGCTCCATCTGCGCCAGGCCCCGCCCCTCCTCGCCGAGGAGGTTGGCCACCGGCACGCGGACGTCGACGAAGGTCAGCAGACCGTGCTGCCCGCCCTTGCAGCCCATGGTCTCCGGCAGCGCCTCGATGGTGAATCCCGGGGTGTCCCGCTCCACGAGGACGGCGCTGACCGCCTCCTCGCCGCCGGTGGGGTCGGTCTTGCCGAACACGATGAAGTGGGTGGCGAAGTCGGAGTTGGTGATCAGCCACTTGCGGCCGTTGATCACGTAGTCGTCGCCGTCGCGCACGATCGTCGTGCCGAGGTCCGCCCCGCTGCCGTGGTCGGGCTCGGTCAGGGCGAAGGCCACCGAGTTCGTGCCGTCGACGCAGCCGGGGAGGACCGCCTTCCGCTGCTCCTCGTTGCCCAGTTCCCAGAGGGCGTGCGCCATGGAGTTGTGGACGTGGACGACGACGCGGATGCCGCCCTGGACCTTCGCGAACTCGCCGAGCACCGGCAGGTACTGCGACATCGACAGCCCGACGCCGCCGTACTCCTCCGGGATGGTCAGCCCGAACGCCCGCATCCCGCGCAGCAGCGGCATCAGCCGGTCGTACGGCAGGCTCTCGGTGTTCTCGATCTCTTCCTCGAGCGGGTCGAGATCCCGCCAGATCGCCTCGAACAGGCCGGTCCTGAAGCTCTCGTACGACGTGGCGTCCATGCTCACCTGACCATTCGTGAGGTCTGCGGAAACAGCGCTTCTGACGTTCGTATCAGTTTTGCCGACGCGCGACCGGGCAGTCAATAGCCCCGCGCCTCCCCGGGGGCGTCCGCGGGGTCAGCCGTCGATGCCGATGCAGGCGCGGCAGCGTCCGGCCCGGTGCGCAGCCTCGGCGGCCACCCGGTCGTCGTCGTGCTGGTACTGCGGTGTGTCGTCGCGGGGCTTCCGGGTCTCGCCGGCGTCCTCGCGCTTCCAGCCCGGACCACCGGGCCAGGTCAGGTCGAGATCGACGATCGTCCCCGGCTTCGCGGCCGTCTCCAGGCAGTCCAGCGCCGCACTCACGACGGCCGCCTGCGCGGCGGGGTCGCCGGGCGGTCCCGCCGTGTGGCCGAGGGGGAAGTCCACGAACACGCTCCGCGGCGGACGGACGGCGGCGGTGATCGTCCGCGCGCTCGACAGCGTGACCGTGGGGAGGCCCGCGGCCTCCAGATGACGCGCGATCAGTCCAACTGACTGATGGCACACCGGCTAGACGGGCACCAGCAGGGCGGCGTCGATCCCCTCCGCCAGCATGTGCCGGGCGAGCTCGGGAGCGAGCTGCTCCCGCACCCGGCGCGCGGAGTAGACGCCGCCCATGCAACCGAACGCGGTGGGCGCGAGCGCTCCGATCCGCCCCTCCGACACGAGGTCCCGCAGCGGGTCCAGCGGCAGGACGCAGTTGGGATCGCGGCGCGCATCCGTCGTGTCGTACGCGAAGTGCGTGACCCGGAGCTCCGAGGTCGGCACCGACGTGTCGATCGCCCGGAAGGACGTGTCGTCCTTTAGTGGAAGGCCACCTGACCGACGCGGTACACGCCACCAGAGGAGGCGAGGCCGAGCCGGCACTCCGACAGCGGCTTCGAAAGCTCCGCCATGGGCGGGTCCTCGTCGCTGTGCACCCACGCATAGGGCTGGTAGCCCAGCTTGGTGTACGTGTCCCGCGTGCGGGCGATGTAGTCGATCGGATCCCGGTCGCCGCCGGCCCCGCCGTCGCGGCTCACCCCAGCCACCGCTTCCGGCGGCGGTAGTGCTTGATGTCGCGGAAGCTCTTGCGCTCCCCCGTGGCGCCGAGGCCCAGGTAGAACTCGCGGATGTCCTCGTTGGACCGCAGGCTCTCGGCCGTGCCGTCCAGCACGATGCGGCCGTTGTCCAGGACGTACCCGTAGTCGGCCAGCGCCAGAGCCGCGGCGGTGTTCTGCTCCACGATCACCAGCGCCAGGTCCTCCTGCCGGAGCCGGTGCAGGATCGAGAAGATCTCCTCGACCATGAGCGGCGCCAGGCCGAGGGACGGCTCGTCGATCATCATGAGCTTCGGCCTGGCCATGAGCGCGCGGCCGATGACGAGCATCTGCTGCTCGCCGCCGGAGAGGTAACCGGACGTCCGGCCGCGCAGGTCGGCCAGCCGCGGGAAGTACTCGTAGGTCAGCTCGAGCGACTCCTTGGCGTCCTTGCTCCGCTGCAGGTGCCCACCGGCCACGAGGTTCTGCTCGACCGTCATGTGCTCGAGGACCTTGCGGCCCTCCATCACGTGCAGGATGCCCTTGCGGACGGTCCGCTCGGCCGCCAGCGTGTCGATCCGCTCGCCGGCGAAGCGCACCTGGCCGGCGCTGACGAGGCCCTCCTCGGTCTTGAGCACGCCCGAGACCGCCTTGAGGGTGGTGCTCTTGCCGGCGCCGTTGGGGCCCAGGAGCGCCACGCAGCCCCGCTGGGGCACCGTGATGTTGATGCCCTTGAGGACCAGGATGACCCCGCTGTAGGTCACCTCGACGTTGCTGAGCTCGAGGAGCGGCGACCCGCCGGGGCCGCCCTGGTCAGCCGTGGACGGGGCCGACCCGGGGGCGCCCTCGGCGAGGGCACCCCCGGACCGTGCCGCGGGACCTGCTACCACTTCTCGAGCTCCGGGATCTCGTGGTTGAGCTCGGCGCGCGCGTACGTGCCGTCGGCCACCGTCCCGATGCTGGTGGTGAGCCCGCTGGTCGGGAACGGCGCCTCCGGCGTCCAGTCGAGGTCGGGCAGGAACCCGAACAGGTCCTCGGAGGTCAGCTGGACCTCGAGGATCGCGTCGTAGATGGCCTGGCCGGTGAGGTTCTCGGCACCCACCATCTCGACCGCCTGCTCGACGACCCGGTTGGCGTACAGCTGGTGCGCGATGCCCTGGACCGTCGGCACCGTCCACTCCGCCTCGAGGCCGTAGTCCTCGGTCAGCATCTTGTAGAACTCGTACGCCTCGCCCTCTTCCTCGGCGGGGACGACGAAGCCGAACGACTCGAAGTCGCCCTCGAGCTTCTCCAGCCCACCGGCGGCGTCGGCCGTGGCCTGCAGGCTGTTGTGCGAGCTCAACATGATCGGGATGTCCTGGTTGAGCGACTCGAGGGCCTGCATGGTGACGACGGCCTGCGTGGTGTTGGTCTGGATGAGGATCACGTCCGCCTCGGCGCCCACGATCCGGCGCACCTGGCTGCTCAGGTCGGCCGGCTGCACCTCGGCGAACTCGACCGCGACCACCTCGGCCACGTCCGGGTTGGCCTCCGCGAAGCCCTCGATGCCGTCGACCATGTCCACGTAGGCGGGGGACGCCTCGGAGGAGATCATGGCGACCTTCACCGGCCCGTCGATCTTCTGGGCCTCCTTGAACCAGTCGACGAAACCGGCGGCCTCGTGGACGTAGGTGGCCCGTGGGTTGAACACCCACTGGTCGGGCTCCCAGGCGTAGCCGTAGCCGGCCGTGTTCATCAGCATCGGCACCTTGTCGCTGGGCAGCCGCTGCTGGAGGGCGGCGACGTCGGGACCGCCGACGCCCATCGCCATGATCGGCTGGATCTCGGAGAGGATGCCCGGCCAGAGGCTCGCGACCTGGGCGGCGTCGTAGCGGTGGTCGTACACCTCGCCCGACAGCTGGACGCCGATCTCGCTGCCCACCTGGTCGTTCCACCACTCGTTGGTCGCCTCGCGGGCCGCCTGCAGTTCGTCGTAGACGTCGGCGTACGGCCCGGAGAAGTCGACCAGCCACGCCTGGTTGTAGGTCGCGCCCCCCGACGCCCCCTCGCCGCCGCCACCGCCGCCACCGCCCTCGTCGTCGCCGCCGCAGGCGGTGAGCAGGGTTGCCGCCGCCACGGAGGCCGCGAGGACACGGCCGTTTCTCTTGCTCGCCATTTCTTTCTCCATCTCTAGGAGGTAGCCAGGATGCGGATCGGAGGAGCGACGGACAGGTGGGCCCGGCTAATGCGGATAGGGCCACAATCGGTAGGCGCGTTTGAGGACGTTGTAGCGGTGCATCACGCCGCGGGGTTCGAGGATGAGCATCAGTGCGATCGCCGCGCCCAGGACGATGTTCACGCTGGCGAAGACGACGCTGCTGCCGAGCGCCGGGAACACGTCGGCGATCGAGGGGCCGACGGCGGTGAGGATCTCCTGGGCGGCGCGGATCAGGAACACGCCCACGAATGCGCCCGCGATGGAACCCAGGCCGCCGACGATGACCATTCCCATGTAGTAGACCGAGTTGAACAAGGTGAACTGGTCGGCGGAGACGAACCGGATGTAGTAGGCCCAGAGCGCACCACCGACGCCGGCGTAGAACGCTCCGACGAAGAACGCCGTCGCCTTCGTGCCCACCACGTTCACGCCGGTGAAGCCGGCCGCCAGGTCGTCGTCCCGGACGGCGACGAAGGCGCGCCCGTGCCGGCTCCGCACGATCCCGTAGGCCCCGATCGTCATGATCGCCGTGATCGCGAGGATCAGGTAGTACATGCGGTTGTCGGTGTTGAACACGAAGCCGAAGATCGACGCCGTCTCGACGCGCAGGCCCTGCGCCCCGCCGGTCCAGGACGTGGGCAGGTTCAGGACGGCGAACACGAAGATGAACTGCGCGGCGATGGTCGTCAACGCGAGGTAGAAGCCGCGGATCCGGACGGCCGCCAGTCCGAAGATGGCGCCGAACAGGGCCGCCACGATGCCCGCGATCGGGACCGTGACCAGGAACGGCCACTGCTGCCCGGAGGACAACGCCCCGGCCGTGTAGGCACCCATTCCCATGAATGCCGCCTGACCCAGGTTCACCTGCCCCGCGAAGCCGGTCGTGATCTGCAGTCCGAGGACCACGACCGCGGTGATCAGCATGATGTTGGCGATGGCGACGTAGCGGGCACCGAGCACTGCGGGGACGAGGAGCAGTGCCAGCAGGAAGATGCCCAGGGCGAGTCCCTGCTTCCAGGTGCGGAATATCGCCATGTCCCGCACGTAGCTCTGGGCGAAGACGCCCGCCGGCTGCATGGACATCTACACCCTCTCGACGATCCGCCAGCCGAAGAGACCCGACGGCCGGAGGAAAAGAATGGTCACCATGACGAGGTACGGGAAGACGGCCGAGAAACTCCCGCCGATGAGCGGGTCGATGTAGCCGGCGGCGAGCCCCTGGGCCACCCCGACGATGATCCCGGCCGGGATAAGGCCACCCACCGACTCCAGGCCGGCCAGCAGCGCCACGGGGAGCGCCGCGAAACCGATCTCGGAGACCAGGAAGGTGACCGATTTGCCGTTCAGGTAGAACACGGCGGCCAACGTCGAGAGCACCATGCCCATGGCCCAGGCGTAGGCGATGGACCGCCGGACGGAGATGCCCATGGACTGGGCGATCTGGTGGTCCTCCGCGACCACCGTCATGCGCAGTCCGGGCCGGGTCCGCGAGAAGTACAGGGAGACGCCGATCGCGAGCACGATCGTGAAGATCCCGCCGAAGAGCAGGCCCCGGTTGAGCGTGATGTCCCCGATGTTCACCGGGCTCGTGGAGATGAGTGCCGGGAAGGGACGGACCGACGGCCCGAAGATCACGAGGACCAGCCCGCGCAGCAGGATCAGCAGGCCGATCGTCACCATGACCATCGCGAAGGTGGACTGCCCCACCAGGCGCCGGAACAGCAGGGGCTCGATGACGAGCCCGAAGATCGCCGCGCCCGCGAGCGCCAGCGCCAGGCCCACGTAGAGCGGCAGGCCGAGGTCGAGGGTGAAGAACCAGACGAGGAAGGCGCCGACCACCACCAGCTCGCCCTGGGCGAAGTTGAAGACCTTCGATGCTCGGTAGATCACCACGAAGCCCATGGCGATGAGCGCGTACAACAGGCCTAGCAGCGCCCCGTTCAGCGCGTACTCGATGAGCTGGATCACCGGACCTCCTCTCCGCCCGGAACGGGCTGGTCGACGTCGGTAGCGACGGTCTTCGCGCGGAGCACGCCCTTGCGCCCGTCTTGGTAGGTGATGGGGATCTCGACGTCGACGGTGGAGCTCCCGTCGTAGATGCCTTCGATGAGGTCCTTGTAGCGGACCTCCAGGAAGTCGCGGCGGAGCTTGCGGGTGCGGGTCAGCTCGCCCTCGTCGGCGTCGAGTTCCTTGGGCAGGTTGATGAAGCGCCGTACTCGACTGCCCTCGGGCAGCAGTTCGCTGATCCGGTCGATCTCGCGGCGGATCAGCTCCCGGACCTGGGGCTTCTGGGAGAGGTCCTGGAAGGTCGTGTAGCCGATCCCCCGCTCCTCGGCCCAGTTGCCGATCATCTCGCCGTCGATGTTGACCAGCGCCGCCACGAAGTCGCGGGTCTCGTCACCGAGCACCATCACGTCCCGGATGTAGGGACTGAAGCGGAGCCGGATCTCGATGAACTGGGGCGGGAACGGCACGCCGGTGGCCAGCCGGCGCATGTCCTCCAGCCGCTCGAGGAAGACCAGTTCGCCGTCGTCGGTGACGGTGACCGCGTCGCCGGTCTGGAACCAGCCGTCCGGCGTGTACTTCGCCGCGCTCTTCTCCGGCTGGTTGTAGTAGCCGGAGAAGCCTGCGCCGCCGCGCACCTGGAGCTCGCCCTCCTCGCTGATGCGCGACTCCAGCGGCGGCCCGATGGCGGGCCGCGTCTTCATCCAGTGGCCGACCGTCTCCACGTTGTAGGTGTCGCCCTGGTGCAGGGTGAACAGCCCCATCTCGCTGGTGCCGTAGATGTTGCGCAGGGGGACGCCCAGGGCGTGGAAGAAGCGGAAGACGTCCGGCGCCATGGAGGAGCCGCCGGAGACGGCGAAGCGGGCCTTGATCAGGCCCAGCTGGTCCAGGACGGGACGGAGCACGACCCGGTGGGCGAGCGCGTGGTTCAGCCGCGCCAACACACCCGGCTGCCGGCCTTCGAGGCGGGCGACCTTGTAGGTGTGCCCGGCCTTCAGACCCCATCCGTAGATCGCCCGGCGCACCCGGCCGGCCTCGGCCATCTTCCCCTGCACGGAGGCGGCGAGGCTCTCCCACTGCCGAGGGCTGAAGACGAGCGCGTCAACGGCCAGCTCGCGGATGTTCTCCCGGACGGTCTCCGGCTCCTCGGGGAAGTTGAGGACGAAGGGAACGACCAGCCCCATCGTGACGCCGAAGATCTGCTCGGTCGCCCACGCCGGGGAGATGTAGCTGAGGTACTCGCTCCCAGGCTTGAGCGGGATGGCGTCGAGCACCCGGTACGCGTTGTCCAGGAGCATCCGGTGGGTGGTCACGACGCCCTTGGGGCGGCCGGTGGTGCCCGACGTGTAGCTGAGGACGGCGACGTCGCCGGGGTCGCCCTCGCCGACGATGCTCTCGAAGAGCTCGGGCTGCGCCTCGTGCACCTTCTCCCCCGCGGCCTGGACCTGCTGGAGGGTCCGCAGCCGCGCGTCGCGGTAGGCCCACATGCCGCGGTCGTCCCAGTAGACGACCGCGCGGACCGCCGGCAGCTCGTCGAGGATCTCGAGGATCTTGTCCACCTGCTCCTGGTCCTCCGCGACCACGACGACGGCCTCGGAGTCCTCGAGCAGGAACTTGGCTTCCTCCGACGTGAGGTCGGGGTACATCGAGACGACCTTGCCGCCGAGGGCCTGGACCGCGTACTCGGTCCAGAAGTGCTCGACCTCGTTCTCGCCGATGATCCCGACGGTCTCGCCCCGCCGGAGCCCCAGTTCCCGGAGGCCCAGGGCGAGATTCCGGACCTGGGACACGACCTCCGACCAGGTGTAGGGACGCCACAGCCCGAAGTCCTTCTCGCGCTGCGCGACCTCCGTCGGCCGGCGGCGCGCCTGCTCGAGCAGGATCTGCGGCAGGGTGCGGACCGCGGCCTCGGTCCCGGTCTCGGCGGCGGTGGCCGTCGCGGTCGAGCCGTGCGCGTTCAATGCGCCTCCCCGAGGTAGGCCTTGATGACGACCGGGTCGCCGCTGACCTCGGCAGGAGTGCCCTCGCTGATCTTGCGGCCGAAGTCGAGGACGACGATCCGGTCGGCGATGTCCATGACCACGGCCATGTCGTGCTCGACGATGACGATGGGGATGCCGCGTGCCTCGCGGACGTCGAGGATGAACCGGGCGAGGTCTTCCTTCTCCTCGAGGTTCATGCCGGCCATCGGCTCGTCCATCAGGAGGACCGAGGGCTCCATCGCGAGTGCCCGGGCGAGGTCCACCCGCTTCCGCAGGCCGTAGCCCAGCTCACCGACAACCCGCTTGCGCACCGTGGTGATCTCGAGGAAGTCGATGATGTCCTCGACGAACTCGCGGTGCTGCACCTCCTCGCGGCGCGTCCACGGCACGTAGAGGAACGCCTGCGCCAGGTTCGTCCGCATGTGGGCGTAGCGGCCGATCATGATGTTGTCCAGGACCGTCATGCCGGTGAACAGGTGCGTCCCCTGGAACGTCCGGCTCACGCCCAGCCGCGCGATCTTGTGCGTCGGCAGGCCGGAGATCACCTTCGCGCCGTCGAGGACGACCCGGCCCTGCTGAGGCCGGTAGAACCCGGTGAGGCAGTTCAGCAGGGAGGTCTTCCCCGCTCCGTTCGGCCCGATGACGGCGAGCAGCTCGCTCTTCCGGAGCTCCATCGTGACGTCCTGCAGGGCCTTCACACCGCCGAAGGAGAGCGAGAGCCCCTCGGCACTCAGGGCGGGCGGCGGTGGGCGGTCGGCGGCGATCGGCTGGCTCGCGGTGGCTGGCTGCACGAAGCGATCCCCCTGTCGGGTGAGGTGGCTCACAGGAGGCTCTGGCACAACTGACATGCGTGTCAAGAGTTTGGGTCCGTCGGCTCGAAACGAGGCCATCTCGTAACCCTCGCCACGTCACGAGGCACGGAGCCGGGAGGCTACCGCGACCAGCCGTTCCACGGCACCGTCCCCGTCGGCGGGCGTCGCGCCCTGGACGATCGGGTAGAGGATGGGCGCCTGCAGCCCCGCCTCCCGGAACCGGGCGATCCCGCGCGTGACCGTCTGCTCGTCCCCGAACACGGCGAAGGCGTTGAGGATCTCGTCGCTCAGCTGCTCCACCGCCGCGGCCCGCTCGCCGCCGTCCCACGTCGCCGCGAAGCGGTCCACCTCGGCGCCGAACCCCTGCCGGGTGAGCGACCGGCGGTAGACGTCGGTGCTGAGGTAGAACCCGGCGATGCGGCCCACCGTCGCGCGGGCGAGGTCGAGATCCTCCTCGACGAGCACGGTGACCCGGCCGATGATGTCGACGGCCTCCGGTGTCCGACCGCTGTCGGCGGCCGCGTTGCGCACCGTCTCCACGCTCTGGGCCACGCCCCGCGGCGTCATGTTCCCGAGGATCACGCCGTCGGCATGCCGGCCGGCGAGGGTGAGCGCCCGCTCCCCCAGCGCCGCCAGGTACACCGGTGGCACCGGGGGCAGCGGGGCGGGCAGCTGCAGTCGGTACCCGTCGAGGTGGACTTGCCCGTGGTGGGTCACCTTCTCGCCCGCCAACAGCCGCCGGACGACGTCCACGTACTCGACGAGCCGCTCGAGCGGACGCTCGTAGGCCTCACCGCGCCAGGAGGTGGCGATCGTGGGCGTGGACGCACCGAGACCGAGCCGGAACCGCCCGCCGGAGAGCAGTTGGAGGCTCGCCGCCTCCATGGCGACGACCGCCGGCGCCCGCCCGAACACGGGGATGATCCCGGTGCCGAGGCCCACCGAGCGCGTGGTCACCGCGGCCGCGGCGAGGCCCGTCACCGCATCGCCGCCCCCGGCCTCCTCGCTCCAGAGCTCGGTGTACCCGAGGGCCTCCGCCTGCCTGGCGACCTCGGGAAGGTGCTCCACCCGGAGGCCGTTCTGCACCCCGAGGGTGATGCCGGCCCGCGCTGGACTCTGCAACATCAGTAACCTCTGTCATCGTTGGTGGGTGGGGGCGGCCCCGCCGGGATGGGACGTGACCGCGAGCGAAACAGCTCAGGTTTCACGAGGATTGGGAACGCGATGACATCTCGGCCAGGCGCGAGCCTGACGGAGCGGCCACCGCCGACGGGCCAGCAGCGACGCACGGAGGCGACCAGGCGGGCGCTGCTGGCGGCCGCGCGGGCGGTCCTCAGCGAGCACGGCTACGCGCGCGCGACCGTCGCCCAGATCGCTCGCGCCGCGGGCCGCGCGCACGGCACGTTCTACCTCTACTTCGACAACAAGGAAGACATCTACTCGACCCTGCTCGAGAACATGTGGGCCGATCTCAAGGAGCAGTCGCGCAGCGTCTGGCGGCGCGATACCCCCCTCGAGAGCGTCCACGCCACCGTCGCCCGGTACGTGTCCGGCTTCGCCGAGAACGTGGACCTGTGGCTGCTGCTCGATCAGATGTCGGCGTCCAATCCGCGCTTCACCCGGCTCCGTGACGACTACCGACGGCAGTTCGTCCACAAGATCCAGCGCGGGATCGAGAGCTCGGGGGCCCACGCCCGGATGGACGGCATGGAGCCGGAGATCGTGGCCGAGCTCCTCGCCGGCATGGTGGACGAGGCCTGCACCGCACGGTTCCTGAGGGGCCGCACGTGGCCGCAGGACGTCATGGTCGACAACATCGTGACCGTGTGGGGCCGCGCGGTGGGGTACCTGTCCAACGGGGTCCCGGCCGGTCCTGCCGGAGCCCTGGCGGACTAGCGCCCCCGGGCGACAGGAAGGACCGGGACCCTCACTGCGCGAAGGCGTACCCACCGTTGACCGGGTACGTCTGACCGGTGATCCACGACGCCGCGTCGGAGGCGAGGAACAGCGCCATCGCGGAGGCGTCCGAGGGCTCGCCGAGCCGTTTGACCACGTAGTTGCGCAGCATCTTGCGCACCATCTCCGGGTCGCCGAGCAGCGGCTCGCTGGCTGGGGTGCGCATCGCCGAGAGGGCGATGCCGTTGGCCGTGATCCCGTGCCGCCCGACGGCCTTGGCCAGCCCCCGCGTGAAGCCGGCCGCACCGGCCTTTGCGCCGGAGTAGACGACGAGATTCGGCTCGCCGACGCGGCCCGCGTCGGAGATGACCGTGACGATCCGCCCGTATCCCCGGGACACCATGTCGGGGACCACCGCTCGGGCGCAGTTGAGGACACCGAAGAAGTTGGAGCCGATCCACGGGGCCCATTCCTCGGGTCCGGTCTCCCAGAACGGCCGGGCATCGGAGATCGAGTGCTCGGGCCCGGCGTTGCCGGCGTTGTTGACCAGGATGTCGACGGAGCCGGCCTCCGCGGCCGCCGCGGCGATGCCCGCCTGCACCGCGTCGTGGTCGGTCACGTCGAACGCGACCGGGACGGCCTTGGTCCCGGCCTCCCTGATCTCCTCGGCGACGGCCGCCGCCCGATCAGGGAAGAAGTCGTTGACGACGACGACGCCGGCGTTGTGGGCGGCGAGGTCGAGCGCGACCTGCCTGCCGACGCCTTGACCGGCGCCGGTGACCATGGCCACCCGCCCCTTGAGGTCCAACAGATCCGACATGCGGTGCCCCTTCCGAGAAGCCACCGGGCGGTGACGTGTGTGGTGCGGCCGTGCTCCACCGAGGAGGAGTCGTCACGCCGCCTGGTAGTGGCGGACGCCGTCCTCGATCGCGCAGGTCACGCGGCCCTGTGCGACGAGCAGGTCGAGGTGGGCAGCGGTCTCCGCCAGGGCGAGCAGCTGGTTGAACGGGTTCAGCTCGTCCAGCCGGCGCTCGTGACGGGTCCACCGGAGGGAGCTCGCGACGTCGAGGCCGGTGTCGGCACCGGCCCCGACGTACCCGAGCGTCTGCGCCAGCCGGACGTCGTGGTGCTCGAGCAGCTCGTCGACCCGCGCGTGGACGCTCGGCGACACCGGCCCGTGCGCCGGGAGCAGGAGGGCGTCCGGCAACTGACGGACCCGGGCCAGGGACCCCAGGAAGTCGCTCAGCGCGGTCGGGGACAGCACCGGTTCGAAGCCCACCGACGGGGTGATGGTGGGGAGGACGTGGTCACCGGTGAACAGCAGCGCGTCCGCCCGGTCGTGGAAGACGACGTGACCCGTGGTGTGGCCGGGCGTCGGGACGACCGTCAGCGCGCGGTCCCCTGCGATCGCGATGTCGCCGTCCTGGAGCCAGGTGTCCGGCGACTGCCAGTCCTCGGGGTCGGCCCCCACGTCGACCACCTGGGCGGCGATGGTCTCGGCGAGCGATGCGGCGCCCAGGGCGGTGAGCAGCCGCAGCTGCGGGTCGAAGGGGTGGCCGTCCGCGCGCTGGAGCAGCTCCAGCGACGGCTGCTCACCGGCACCCAGGCTGACCGACGCGCCGAACTCCCGGCGGAGGTGCACCGCCTGCTCGTAGTGGTCGCGGTGGGCGTGGGTGACCAGGAACCGGCGGACGTCCGGCAGCTCGTAGCCGAGCTCGCGCAGGCCGTTCCCGAGTTGCTCGCGGGCGGCGGCGATCGCCCAGCCCGAGTCGATCAGCACGGGCCCGTCGTCCCCCGCGACGACGTAGACGTTGACCGCGCGCAGTCCGTCACTGGGCAGCGGAAGCGGGATCCGGTGCACCCCGGAGGCCACCTCGAAGACGCCCTCGTCCGCCCATCCGTCCCTGCCGGTGCGTCCCGTCACGGGTCACGCACCGAGGCCCGAGGCCACCACCGGAGTCATGCTGACATGTGTATCAGTTTTTGCCTGGGGTGCGCGAGAGCCCGGCGGGCCGCGTTCGGCGGAGGCGGTGGCCCGGCTCCGGCTAGGACGTCCCGGGCCTCGTGAGGATGAGCGAGTCCATGGTCAGCCCCATCACCGCCTGACCGTGCTGGTTGGTCAGCTCGCCGCGGATCTGCAGGGCGGCCCGTCCGCGGCCGTCCCGCTCGATGGAGTCGACGACGAGACGGCCGGTCAGCCGGTCTCCGGCGCGGAGGGCACGAGAAAGCGCAGGTCGTGGATGCGCCGGCCCGCGATGATGTTCCAGCGCGCGAAGTGCGCATCGACGGCGAGCCGCTGGAAGACGGCCAGCGTGTGGACCCCGCTCGCGATGAGCTCGCCGAAGTAGCCGTCTGCCGCGGCGTCCGCGTCGACGTGGAAGAACTGCGGGTCCCATGCGCTGGCGAACTCGACGATCTCCTCCGCGGTCATGATGTACGCACCCGTCGGGAGATCGACCCCCACCTCGAGGTCCTCCCCGTAGAGGTCCCGCGGGCGGCCGGCCGGGGCCGCAGTCCGATCGCCGCTCACGTGAGGGCCTTCCCCGGCGCCGGAGGGTTGTAGAACGAGATGCGATCCGCGACACCCGCGTACCGGGCGCGGGCGATCTCTGCCGCCTCCGGCCACGTCCCGGCGACGATGCAGAAGTCGTCCAGCATGTCGTCGGGCACCTCGGCCGGCATCTCGGCATGCCGACCGGCCTTGACCAGGCCCTGGAGCCGCTCCCCGACCCTCTCCCAACCCGCGTGCTCCAGCACGCGCCGGTACGTGGGTGTCGAGCTGTAGAAGGCCAGTTGGCCGCGCACCGTCTCACGCATGCGATCAGCCGGTTCGCCGGACCCCACCACCGTGAAGACGGTGACCGACAGCGCGAAGTCGTCCCGCTCCCTGCCCTGCGTCGCCAGCCCCTCGGCGACCGCGGGTTCGGCCACGTCCTTGAGGTAGTTCACCGTGTGCAGGGGATGCACGAACGCGCCGTCGGCCACGGCCCCCGCCGTCCGGTACATGCCCGGCCCGAGGGAGGCCAGGTAGATCTTGGGCTGCGGGTGCTCGATCGGCCCCGGGTTGACGGCCTCGGGCAGGAAGTCCAGCTCGTAGAACTCGCCGTGGAAGTCCAGCGGGTGCGCGCCCTGGAAGGCCTCCCAGATGTGGCGCACCGCGGCGACGTACTCGCGGAGCCGAGGCAGCGGGGGGTCGTAGGCGCACGAGAAGCGGCGCTCGACGTGCTTGCGGACCTGACTGCCCAATCCCAGGATGAACCGTCCGTTGGCGCGCTGGAGCTCCCACGCGGTGACCGCCGTCGTCATCGGGCTGCGCGTGAACGCGAGCGCGATCGAGCTGCCCAGATCGATGTCGTCCGCCCGGCTGCCCGCGACGGCCAGGGCGGGGAACGGATCCTGGCGCGTCTCGGCGACGAAGAGCCCGTCGTAGCCGGCCGACCGCGCCTGCTCGACGCGCTCCGGCATCTCGGCCAGCGTCGCCGTGACGAGATTGAGGTCGACCTTCATCTGCCCTCCGAGGCGTGAGGGACCGGGGCCCGCGGGCTCCGGATCCGAAGGATTGGCCCCCGTCGACGGGGGACGTCCGACCGGCGGCTCACCGGTCAGTCCACCTGGCCGTCGGGCTCGCGCAGCAGGTGCACGCCCCGCTCGAACAGGGCGCCGACCGAGGGCGCCATGGCGGCGTACAACTCGTCGACCCGCCGGCCCGTCCGGTGCAGGCGGTAGTTGAAGGCGGCGATCGCGCCGAAGCGGTAGCACGCGAGCGCCTGGTACCAGCGGGGCTGGTCCACCCGAGCGCCGGACGTGGCCTCGTACCGGCGCAGCAGGTCCCGCGGCCGCGCCACGACGCGCATCCGTCCCCGGTAGCTCGGGTGCCAGCACGCCGGGTCGCACATCATCATCAGCCACCCGAGGTCGAGCCACTGGGGTCCGAGGCCCGCGATCTCCCAGTCGACCACCGCGGCCACCTGCGCGCGCTCGTCGAAGAGGACGTTGTTGGTCTGGTAGTCCCCGTGGAACAGGCCCGTCCGCGGGCCGGCCGGTGCGGCGTCGGCCAGGTGCGCCCGCAGGTCCCGGCCTGCCGCGAGCCAGTCGGCGTCGTCGGCGGACCGCAGCACGTCGTCCCAGAAGGCGAGCTCCGTGTCGATGGACCGGGGCGCCTCCCAGCCGGACAGCGACTCGACCGGGACCCGGTGGATCGCGACGAGCGTGTCCACCGCGCGGTCGAGCAGGACGGGCACCTCGGCCTCGGGCACGCGGACACCGAGGGAGGCGTCCGTCATGTGCAGCGGCAGCGCCGGGACGTACTCCTGGACGAGCGCATCCGTCCCGAACCACTCCGGGTCGTCGGTCCACCACCGCACCGGGGCGATGGGCACCGCGTGCTCGTGGAGGGCTCGGAGGAGCGGCACCTGACGGAGGACGTCCGTGTTGCCCCGACGGCGCACCCCGGGAGGCGCCAGCCGGACGACGAAGGACTCCTCCCCGCCCGCGTCCCCCACCGCGGTGAACCCGAAGCTGAGGCCCGAGTTGCCGGGCATCGGGCGGACCGCCTCGACGCGGGCGTCCGGCCGGACGACGGCCCGTGCCCACCGTTGGAGGAGAGGCTGGATCGCCCGTGCGTCCAGGGTGCTAGGCGGCCCGGGCATCGGCGGCCTCCGTCTCCGGCGCCCGGACCGCCCGGTGCCGGGGACGGCCGGCCGGGGGGAGCGACCGGCGTGCCCGGCTCACGCCGTCCCGCCGTCCACGGTGAGCAGCGCGCCGGTGGTGAAACTGGACGCCTCCCCCGCCAGGAACAGCGCCGCGCCGACGATCTCCCTCGGCTCGCCCAGCCGTCCCAGCGCCGCCTGCCCGGCCAGGTCAGCGGCGAACTCCGGCGTCCAGTGCTTGCTGATGTCGGTGCGGAAGCCGCCGGGGACGATCGCGTTGACCCGGACCTTGGGGGCGAAGGCGTGGGCCAGCGCGATCGTCGTCGCGTTGAGCCCCGCCTTCGCCGCGGCGTACGGCACGACATCGGGTCGGGGGCGGAGCGACGCGACGCTGGAGATGTTCACGATCGTGCCGCCGGCGCCCTCGAACATGCGGGTGCCGACCAGCACCGAGAGCCGGAAGGGACCCTTCAGGTTGAGGCCGACGACGCTGTCATACATCGCCTCGGTGACTCCCGTGAGCGATGGATAGGGCGGCGACTTCCCGGCGTTGTTCACTAGCACGTCGACCCGGCCGAAACGGTCGTACGAGGCCTCCACCAGACCGTCGAGGTCATTCCACCTCCCGACGTGGCATGCGTACGGGAGGGCGGAGCCGCCCAGTGTTTTCACCTCGTCGGCGACGACACGGCAGGCGTCCATGTTCCGGCTGGCGACGATCACGTCTGCCCCGGCTGCGGCCAACGCCAGCGCGATCTCGCGACCGAGACCTCGGCTGCCGCCGGTGACGAGCGCGACCTTGCCCGTGAAGCCTGCCAACCCGCCCATCAGATGCCTTCCTCGTCACAAGGGAGCGATACTGCCGAGAAAATGACACCGACGTCAACCGCTGCGGAGGTGCCTGGCCGAGCCGGCTTCCGCAGCCCCTAGCTAGCTAGGGCCCGGCGCGGCCGTCCTCGCCGGCCCGCCCCGTCTCGACGCCCAGGTAGGCCTGGACGATCCGTTCGTCGGCGAGCAGCCCGACCGCCGGCCCGGAGTGCACGACCGCCCCGTTCTGCAGCACGTACCCGTGGTCGGCCGCCCGCAGCGCCCGCCGGGCGTTCTGCTCGACGAGCACCACAGTCGTGCCGGACGCCCGGATCTCCCCGATCACCCGGAACACCTCGTCGACGATCTTGGGCGCCAGGCCCATCGACGGCTCGTCCATCAGCATCACGGTCGGCTTGGCCACCAGGGCTCGGGCGATGGCGAGCATCTGCTGCTCACCGCCGGAGAGCGCACCGGCGGGCAGGGCGCGCCGCTGGGCCAGCACCGGGAAGCGCTCGTACATCGCGTCCATGGACTGCTGCGCCGTGCCGCCGGTGTGCCACGCGCCCATCCGGAGGTTGTCCTCGATGGTGAGGGTGGCCAGGATCTGCCGGCCCTCCGGCACCTGGACCAGCCCCTGGGCCACCAGCTTGTGCGCCGGGGTCCGGGTGATGTCGCAGCCCTCGAAGGTGATCCGCCCGCCGGCCGGCCGCAGCATCCCCGATACGGCGTTGATGACCGAGGACTTCCCGGCGCCGTTGGCGCCCACCAGCGTGACCAGTGAGCCCGGCTCGGCCGAGAAGGAGACCCCGCGGACGGCCTCGACGCGCCCGTAGCTGACCCGCAGGTCGGTCACGGTGAGGATAGGGTCGCTCATGACGCATTCCTCGGGGTCGTGTCCGGCGGCTCTAGCGTGTCGGCCGCGCCCGGGCGCACGTTGGCGACGGAGTCCGCCGCCATGACCTCCGCGCTGCCCCCGGTCGGGTCGGCGAGGGTTCCCTCGGCGACCGAACCGGTGACCGGCTCGTCGTCCTCGGTGCCCAGGTAGGCCTCGATGACGGCGGGATCCGAGGCGATGTCCTGCGGCGTGCCGCTGGCGATCACCTCACCGAAGTTGAGGACGACCACCCGGGTGCAGGTCTCCAGCACCATGCCGACGTTGTGCTCGATGAACAGGATCGTCAGCCCGTCCGCGGCCAGCGACCTGATCAGTGCCGACAGGGTCGAGGCCTCGACGTGGTTCATGCCTGCGGCCGGCTCGTCGAGGATGAGCAGGGACGGTTCCGATGCGAGCGCCCGGGCGATCTCCAGCCGCCGCTGGTCGCCGTAGGACAGGGCCGACGCCCGCGTGCCGGCCGCATCGGCCAGCCCCACCCGGTGCAGGCACCGGGCTGCCTGCTCCAGCGCGGCCTGCTCGTCCCGGCGGGCCGAGGGCAGCCACAGCAGCCGGCGCAGGAAGGTCGGGCGGCTGACCAGGTGGGCCCCGACCAGGACGTTCTCCAGCGCCGACAGCCGGTTGAACAGCTTGGAGTGCTGGAAGGTGCGGCTCACTCCGGCCGCCGCGACCTTGTGGACCGGGGTGCGACCGACCGGCACGCCCAGCACGGTGGCGCGGCCGGAGCTCGGCGGCACCAGCCCACTGATCATGTTGACCAGCGTGGTCTTGCCGGCACCGTTGGGCCCGATCAGGCCGACGACCTCGCCGCTGCGGACCTCCAGGTCGACGTCCCGGACGGCGTGGACCCCGCCGTACTCCTTGCCGAGTCCCACGAGGGTGACCACGGTCTCGCCGGCGGCGGGGTGGCGGCGGGCGGCGAGGTGCGACGGCCGGTTGCCGTCCCCGGCGCCGTTCCCGTCGCCGCTCGCCGCCGGCAGGCGGGTGCGCCGCGGGAGGAGGCTGGCCAGTCCTCCGGGGAGGAAGAGGATCACCACGAGCAGGAGCAGGCTGGCCAGGAAGGGGCGGATCCAGCCGGCCTCGACCCCGACGGCCCGCTGGAGTTCCGGGATCATCGTCTGGAAGCCACTGCCCAGCAGCGGGCCCAGGAACATGGTGGAACCGCCGACCACAGCGGTGACCAGGCCCTCGACGGCGGCGGCGAAGTCGAAGTCGCCCGGTGCGATGAGGCGCACGTAGTAGGCGAACAGCACCCCGTACAGGCCGGCGACCGCACCGGCGGTGACGAACGCGGCGAGGCGGTGGCGCCCCACGTCTATGCCCATGGACCGGGCGGCGAGCTCGTCCTCGCGGATGGCCTCGAGCGCCCGGCCGTAGCGGGAGCGGCCCATCCGCCAGAACCAGTACGCGACGACGGCGAGCGCGATCCACGCCATGCCGACGGTGAGGATCCGGGGAACCGCCAGCCCCTGGGCGCCGCCGGTCCACTCGGAGTTGAGCAGCACGACACGCACGGCTTCGGCGAACCCGAGGGTCGCGATGGCGAGGAAGACCCCGCGCAGGTGCATCGTCGGCAGACCCAGCACGACGGCGGCCAGGGCCCCGAGCGTCATGCCGATCGCGACCGCGATCAGCAGGGCGGGCACCTCCCCGACGTCGTTGCCGCTGGGGGCGAGGGCTGCCGCGGAGAACGCCGCCACGGAGGCGAAGCCCGCCTGGCCGAGGCTGAGCTGGCCGGCGATCAGCACGGCGTAGAAGGAGTAGGCGAAGATCGCCCCGAGGGCGATGAAGGTCAGCGGGGTCGCGTACTCGAGGAGCATCAGACCTCCCGCACCTTCCGGGCGCCCAGCAGGCCCTGGGGCCGCAGCAGCAGGATGACGAACAGCAGGCCGAAGGCGATCACGTCACGCCAGGACGAGCCGATGTACTGCACCGCGAAGACCTCGGCCAGCCCGAGCACCAGGCCCCCGATGAGCGCGCCGGGCAGGGATCCCATGCCACCGACGATGATCACGGCCAGCCCCTTGAGCTCGATCGCCGAGCCCATGCCCAGTTGGGCGGTGTTGACGTTGATGGCGAACAGGACGCCGGCGACCGCGCCCAGCGCCGAGGAGATGGCGAAGGTGACGGCGGTGATCCGGTCGACGTTCACGCCGAGCACGCGAGCCGCCGTCGGGTTCTCCGCCACCGCCCGCATCCCGCGGCCCAGCCGGCTCCTCGTGACCATGTAGGTCAGGCCGACCATCAGGGCGAGGGACACGCCCAGGATCACCACCTGCACGAGGGTCACCTGTGCGCCGGCCACCTCGTACCGGGTGTCGGGGAACGATCCGGCCGGGAACCGTCGGGTGTCGGGGCCGTACCGCCACTGGAGCAGGGCGATGACCATCCCGGCCAGGGCGATGGACGAGATCAGCCCCGCGAAGTGCGCGTCGGCCCGGCCCTTCAGCGGGCGGAACGCCAGCCGCTCGATGAGCAGACCCAGCACCGCGCCGAACACGAACACGATCGGAAGTGCTGCCCAGAGCGACAGCCCGCCCCGCTCGACGAGCTCGATGCCCACGAACGCCGAGGCGGCGAAGACGGCGGGATGGGCAAGGTTCAGCCGGTCCAGGATGCCGAACACCAGGGTGAACCCGATGGCGAACAACGCGTAGATCGAACCGATGAAGATGCCGTTGAGCAGCTGCTGCACAGCGGTCCTTAACTCGTCGTGGATGCAGGCCGAGGCGCCGTGCCCGGCCGGTTCCCCGGCCGGGCACGGACGCCGGGTCACTCCAGGACGGCGAACGCCCCGTCCTGGACGACCTGCACGACGGCCGGGTGGACGGCGTCGCGGTTCTCGTCGATGGAGAACTCGCCGAGCACGGTCGGGATGTCCTCGAGCTCGCCGAGCGCTGCCTTGATGTCCTCACGGTCGGCCGAGCAGTTCGCCCGCACGGCCTGGTCCACGAGCATCAGACCGGCGTACGCCTGCGCGGCGAACTGGTCGGGCCGGGCGTCGTACTTGGCCTCGAAGTCCTTCAGGAACGCCTGGTTCTCCGGGTTGTCCGAGGAGGAGTTCCAGGCGGCGCCGACGACGACGCCCTCGGCCGCGTCGCCCGCGTCGGCCATCAGCCGCGGGTTATTGAAGCCGTTGCCACCGATGATGGGCACGTCGATGCCGAGCTCCCGGGCCTGCGTGACCAGCGGGATGGCGGCCTCGATCAGCGCCGAGACGACGAGCGCGTCCGGATCGCTCTCCTGCGCCTGGGTCAGGAGCGCGCGGAAGTCGGTGTCGGACTTGGAGAACCTGATCTCCTCCGCCACCTCGACGCCCTCGTCCTCGAGCGCGTCGGCGAAGGCCTCGTAGCCGGACTCGGTGAACGCGTCGTCGTTGCTGTACATGACGACGACGTTCTCCAGGCCGTACTCCTCGGTGGCCTTGGCGATGGTCTGCGGGATCACCGCGGACTCGGTGAGCGAGTTGCGGAAGATGTAGTCGCCGATCTCGGTGACACCGGCGGCGGTGTTGGAGATGCCGAGGACCGGGACCCCCGCCTCCTGCGCGATCGGGTCGGCCTGCACCGCGGCGTTGGACAACGTCGGGCCGATGATCAGGCTGACGTCCTGGGAGACGAACTGGTCGAAGAGCGTGATGCCCTGACGGGGGTCGGTCTGGTCGTCCTCGATCGTGAGGTCGTAGGTGACGCCGCCCTTCTCGGCCAGCTGTTCGGCCGCCAGTTCCAGCCCGCGCTGCTGCGACTCGCCGTAGCTGGCTGCGGCGCCGGTCAGGCTGAGGACGGCCCCGATGGGCACCGCACCCTCGATGGTGCAGGAGTCGCCGGTGCCCTCGCCGGTCCGCTCGGCCGCGGCGTCCCCTCCGCCGTCTCCGTCGCCGGAGCCACAGGAGGCGAGGATGACGGTGGCCGCTGTGGCCGCGGCGACGGTGGTGAGCTTGGTGCGCATGTCTCTCCCGTTGTCAGGGCACCCGGACCGTGTTCGGCCACCGGGCGCGCGACGGGCCCGGGACCGGCGACGATCCGGCATCCGCCCGGCGGCGGATGGCTGGCGGCCGACGGGTGATGCCGGCCTGTCGCAGGCGTCACAGTAAGCACACGGCTTCGGCTCCTCGCCGCCGGACGGGGCCACCGTTTCCAGAACGTGATCGCACCGGCGCCCGGCCACCGGTTCGGCAACCGTGCCGTTCAGGATCGGACTCCTGATCGTGGCGATTCCTCGCCCTCTTCCCGGATGCTCGACCGGTTCGCCTCCCCCGATCAGCGCGCGGGACCGCTCCGCGCTCCGCTGACGGTCATAACGGTCGGGACGCCCGAGGCGCCGGAAACGGTGCCCGCTCCCTAAGCTGCCAACCGGCAGGCGCGACCCGGCGCCGGCAGCAGTGCGAGGGGGCGCTCATGTCCGGAACGATCACCACCGAGGACTCCGGCGGGAGCTCGTCGGCCGGTCCGGCCACCGGCGGCCGGGGATCGATGAAGTCCGTCCTGATCTGGACGGCGGTGGCCGCCGTCGGCGCGGTCTGCTGGACGGTGCTGGCCCTGGCCCGCGGCGAGACGGTATCGGCGCTGTGGATGCTGTTCGCCGCGCTCTGCTCCTATGCGATCGCCTACCGCTTCTACGCCCGGTTCATCACGTACAAGGTGCTCCGGGCCGACGACAAGCGAGCCACCCCTGCCGAGCGGCTGCAGAACGGCGTCGACTTCGACGTCACGGACCGCCGGGTCCTCTTCGGCCACCACTTCGCCGCCATCGCCGGCGCCGGCCCGCTCGTCGGTCCGGTCCTCGCCGCCCAGATGGGCTACCTGCCCGGGACGATCTGGATCGTCGTCGGCGTCATCTTCGCCGGGGCCGTCCAGGACCTGACGGTCATGTTCTTCTCGATGCGCCGCAACGGGAAGAGCCTCGGCCAGATGATCCGCGAGGAGATCGGGATCGTCGGCGGGATCGCCGCCCTGATCGCCGTCTTCGCGATCATGATCATCATCCTGGCGGTGCTCGCCCTCATCGTGGTCAACGCCCTGGCCGAGTCCCCCTGGGGTGTCTTCTCGATCGCGCTGACCATCCCCATCGCGATCTTCATGGGCATCTACCTGCGCACGATCCGACCAGGAAGAGTGCTCGAGGCCACCGGCATCGGGGTCGCCCTGCTGCTGCTGGCGATCGTGGGTGGTGGCTGGATCCAGGACACCGGGCTCGGCGACGCGCTGACCCTGTCCAAGGAGTGGCTGGTCCTGGCGCTGGTGGTCTACGGCTTCGTGGCCTCGGTCCTGCCGGTCTGGCTGCTGCTCACGCCGCGCGACTACCTGTCGACCTTCATGAAGATCGGCGTCATCGTCCTGCTCGCGCTCGGCCTGCTCATCGCGCGGCCGGTGCTGCAGGCCGAGGCCATCACCGACTTCGCGCGCGAGGGGACCGGCCCCGTCTTCGCCGGCTCGCTCTTCCCGTTCGTGTTCATCACCATCGCCTGCGGGGCGTTGTCCGGGTTCCACGCCCTCATCTCGTCGGGGACGACCCCGAAGATGGTGGCCAAGGAGAGCCAGGTCCGCCTGATCGGCTACGGCGGCATGCTGATGGAGTCCTTCGTGGCCATCAGTGCGCTGATCGCCGCCGCCGTCATCGACCAGGGCCTCTACTTCGCCATGAACAGCCCGGCCGGTGCCACCGGGGGGACCGCGGAGTCCGCCGCCGCCTATGTGAACGGGCTGGGGTTCGACACCTCCGCCCAGACCCTCGCCGCGGCGTCGGCGGCCGTGCAGGAGGACACCCTGGTCTCGCGCACCGGCGGTGCTCCGACGCTGGCCGTCGGCATCTCGCAGATCTTCAGTCAGGCCTTCGGCGGCGGCGGTCAGGCCTTCTGGTACCACTTCGCGATCATGTTCGAGGCGCTGTTCATCCTCACCGCCGTCGACGCCGGCACCCGGGTGGGCCGGTTCATGCTGCAGGACACGATCGGCAACGTCTGGAAGCGCTTCGGCGACCTGTCGTGGCGGCCGGGCAACATCATCGCCAGCGCCATCGTCGTCGGCCTCTGGGGCTCGGTCCTCTACATCGGGGTCACCGACCCGCTGGGCGGGGTCAACCAGCTCTTCCCGCTGTTCGGCATCGCCAACCAGCTGCTCGCCGCCATCGCGCTGACGCTGTGCACGGTGCTGCTGATCAAGCACGGGAAGCTGCGCTACGCCTGGGTGACCGCCATTCCGCTGGCCTGGGACCTCGTGGTGACCATGACCGCGAGCTTCCAGAAGGTCTTCTCCGGGGACCCGAGGGTCGGCTACTTCACCCAGGCCCAGACGTACCGCGAGGCCCGGGACGCCGGCGAGGTCCTGGCTCCCGCGCAGGACCAGGGGCAGATGGACCAGATCATCTTCAACTCCACGCTCAACGGCGTCCTGCAGGCATTCTTCGCACTGCTGGTGCTGGTCGTGGTCGTGCACGCCGCCGTGGTGATCACGCGGGCGATCCGGGTGGGACAGCTGCCGACGACGGAGGAACCGGCCGTGCCGTCGAACCTCGTGGAGCCCGCCGGCATCTTCCCGACGGCCGAGGAGAAGCAGGCCATCGCCGAGCACGAGCGGCTGGTCGGCGCCGGCGCGGGTACCCACGGCACCTTCGACAGTGGCTCTGACAGGGGGCGGTCGTGACGGATACCGCCTACGCCCGAGGCGGTCGCGCGATCGCCCGGGCCCTGCGGAACGTGCGCTGGTACCTGCGCGAACTGACCGGGGAAGCCCGCTGGGACGACTACCTCGTGCACTGCACCGCCCACGGCCACACACCCATGAGCCGGCGCGAGTTCGAGCGCGCCCGGGCCGACGCCGCGGAGAAGAACCCGATCAGCCGCTGCTGCTAGAACCGGCCGGACCCAGGAGCTCCACGATCGACCCCCGCTGCGCCGCGGGTCCCCTCCCGCCCCTCATCCCGATCGGCGCACCCACAGGACGGCGTTGAGGCCCATGGCGAGTACTGCCGCGATGATTGCGACGGTGTCCAGGACGGCCAGGACGCCGAGGACAGGGTCGTCCCAGCTCCGGTAGATCACCGTCGGAGTCTCCGCCCGGGGACCGACGAAGTGCACCACGATCACCAGAGCGGCGAGCAGCACGGCCGCGGTCAACCAGTAGCGGGCCCCCACCCGGTCGCGGCTGGTGAGCCAGATCCCGACGCCCAGCAGGCCGTAGACCCCGACCAGGCTGGCGGTGAACGGAGTGACGTCGGGCAGGAAGGGCCAGCCGCTGTGGTTCCACGACGGGTCGAGCCCGTGGTCGATCACGTAGTAGCCGCGGATGACGTGGTCGATGAAGTGCAGGCTGGCCAGAACGATCGTGATCCAGGCGATGAGCAGCGTGCGCCGTCGGAGCACCTTGCCGTCGCGTGCGGCTCGTCTCGTCGGCTCGGTACCCACGGACGCCCTCCCGGACAGACGGACCCGGTCCGGTCCGGTCCGGTCCGGTCCGGTCCGGTCAAGGGTGCGCCGCATCTGGGGTGGTGCGAGAGCTGCTCTGTCCGCTTCCTGGTCCGCGGGGCCGGTGACGAGGAGGCTCAGAGCAGAGAACTCAGACCCAGCGGGTCCGCATGGACAGCGCCGCCAGCGTGGCGGCGCCGGCCGTGGACGTGCGCAGCACCTCCGGGCCCAGGCGGACCGCCTCGGCGCCGGCGGCGCGGAAGGCGACGACCTCACCGTCGGTGAGCCCGCCCTCCGGGCCGACGATGACGGCGATCACGCCGTCGCTCGGGATCTGCAGCTCGGCCAGCGGACGGCGGGCCCGCTCGTGCAGCACCACCGCGAGGTCCACGTCGGCGAGCATCCCGCAGACCTCGCGGGTCGTCATCGGCTCGGTCACCTCGGGGACCCGGGGGCGCCGGGACTGCTTGCTGGCCGCCCGGGCCGCCGACCGCCACTTGGCCACGCCCTTGGCGACGCGGTTCTCCCGCCAGCGGGTCACGCAGCGGGCGGCCGTCCACGGCACGATCCGGTCCACCCCCAGCTCGGTGGCCAGGTCGACGGCCAGCGGCCCGTGGTCCCCCTTGGGCAGGGCCTGTACCAGGACGAACTCGGGGCTGGGCGCGGGGACCTCGAAACGGGCCCGGACGGCGATCCGCAGCCCCTCGGACCCGGCGGCCATGACATCGCCCTCGGCGACGGCGCCCTGACCGTCGCTCACGCGCACCCGCTCACCGGGCGCCAGCCGCAGCACCTCGACCGCGTGCCGGCCCTCTGCACCGGTGACCAGCAGCTGCTCGGTGTCGGGCAGGGTCTCCAGCAGGAACAGCGGGGCGCCGTCCAGTTCCGGGACGCCGACGCCCGGGCCACTCACGTCAGCGCCCGTTGAACGCGTCGCGGACCCGGGAGAAGAGCCCGCCCTGCGCCTCGCGGTGCGAGTCGGCCTGGTCCTCCCCGCGCAGCGCCGCGAGCTCGCGGAGCAGCTTCTCCTGTTCGGCGTCCAGGCGGGTCGGCGTCGAGACCTCCACGTGGACGACCAGATTGCCGCGCCCGGTGGACCGCAGCCGCGGTGCGCCGTGCGCCCGCAGGGTGAGCACGCTGCCGGACTGGGTGCCCGGCCGGATGTCGAGCTCCTCCTCGCCGTCCAGCGTCTTGAGGCTGAGCGTCGTCCCGAGGGCGGCGGAGGTCATCGGCAGTGTGACCCGGCAGTGCAGGTCCTCGCCGTCACGGGTGAAGACCTCGTGCGGCCGCTCGTGGATCTCCACGTACAGGTCGCCGGCCGGGCCACCGCCGGGGCCGACCTCGCCCTGGCCGGTGAGCCGGATCCGCATGCCGTCCTCGACGCCCGGGGGCACCTTCACCTGCAGGGTGCGGCGCGCTCGGACCCGCCCGTCGCCACCGCACTCCCGGCACGGCTCGGGGATGACCTGGCCGGTGCCGGAGCAGGTCGGGCAGACCCGGCTGGAGACGACCTGGCCGAGGAAGCCCCGCTGGACGCTCTGCACCTCGCCGCGGCCGGAACAGGTGGTGCAGGTCGTCGGGTGGGTGCCGGGCGCCGTGCCGGCACCGGTGCACACGGTGCACAGGACGGCGGTGTCGACGGTGATGTCCTTGGTGGTGCCGAAGACCGTCTCGTCCAGCTCCAGCTCGACCGGGATGAGCGCGTCCCGCCCGGCACGGGTGCGGCTGCGCGGACCGCGGGTCGCCGCCCCGCCGAAGAAGGCGTCCATGATGTCGCCGAGACCACCGAACCCGGCGCCGCCGAAGCCACTGGCCCCGCCACCACTCCCCGGGTCGAACGGGTCCCCGCCGAGGTCGACGATGCGGCGCTTGTCGGGGTCGGTCAGCGCCTCGTAGGCGCGGGTGACCTCCTGGAAGCGCTCCTTGGCGCCCGGATCCCCGTTCACGTCGGGGTGCAGATCCCGAGCCAGCCGCCGGTAGGCGCGCTTGATGTCGCTGTCACTGGCATCGCGGGACACGCCCAGCACGCCGAAGTAGTCGGTTGCCATCGAGAAGTCTCAGCCTCAGCTCTCGGCCAGCAGGTGGCCGACGTAGCGGGCCACGGCGCGAACCGCGGCCATGTTCATCGGATAGTCCATGCGCGTGGGCCCGACGACCCCGAGCCCGCCCAGGGCTCGGTCGCCCGAGCCGTAGCCGACGGAGACGAACGACGCCCCGGTGAGCGCCTCGTGGGCGTTCTCCTCACCGATCCGCACCAGCACCGTGCTCGCGTCCACCTGGCTCATCAACCGCAGGACGACCACCTGTTCTTCCAGCGCCTCCAGCAACGGCCGGAGGGTGCCCGGAAAGTCCAGTGCATTGGCGCGTGCCAGGTTCGCCGTCCCGCCGATGACCAGCCGGTCCTCGCTGGGCTCGACGAGCGTCTCCATCAGGGTGGCGCTGACCGTGGCGATCAGGCCCCGCAGGTGCGGCGGCGCGGTGTTCAGCAGGTCCGGCACCTTGTCGCCGGCCTCGACGAGCTTGGCGCCGCCGAACGCGGAGTTGAGCAGTGTGCGCAGTTCGGCGACGGCCTCGGCGTCGACGTCCACGGGACTGTCGACGACCCGCTGCTCGACCCGGCCGGTGTCGGTGATGAGCACCAGCATCAGTCGGGCCGCGGCCAGGTGGACGACCTCGAGGTGGCGCACCGCGCTGCGGGACAGCGTGGGGTACTGCACCACCGCCACCTGGCGGGTCAGCTGAGCCAGCAACCGGACGCTGCGGCTGAGGACGTCGTGCAGGTCGACGGCGCCGTCGAGGAAGCGCTCGATCGCCCGCCGCTCGGCCACCGACAGCGGCTTGACCGCCGACAGCCGGTCGACGAACAGGCGGTAGCCCTTGTCCGTGGGCACCCGGCCGGCACTGGTGTGCGGCTGGGTGATGTAGCCCTGCTCCTCCAGCACCGCCATGTCGTTGCGGATGGTCGCCGGGGACACACCGAGGTCGTGGCGCTCGGCCAGGGCCTTGCTGCCCACCGGGTCGTTGGTGGAGACGTAGTCCTGGACGATGGCCCGGAGGACCTCCAGGCGGCGTTCGTCGTGCGCCACGGTGCCACCTCCCCGTACCGGTCGACGGGCCGCGCAGCGCCTCGGACTGGCACTCGCACGGCCAGAGTGCCAGACCAGCATACGTCCGTCGTGCCAGTGCGTCGCGGGGCTCGCGGGCAGTCCCACCCCCACCGTTGGACGGCGGCGCTCCGCGTGCCCGGCGGCTAGGGTGGGCCGTCGGCGCCCTCGTCCAGGGGCAGAGAGCGGAGGGTCGGTTCCCTGATCTTCAAAGCGGTACGTGACGGTCGCCCGTATCCCGACCACGGCTTGTCCACGCGGGACTGGGCGATGATCCCGCCCCGCCAGGTGCGGATGGACACGCTCACGACGACCAAGAAGGAGCTGGCGCTCGACGCGCTCCTCGCGGACGACTCGACCTTCTACGGAGACCTGTTCCCCCACGCGGTGCAGTGGCACGGCGACCTGTACCTGGAGGACGGGCTGCACCGCGCGCTGCGTGCCGCGCTGCAGCAGCGCAACGTCATCCACGTCCGCGTGCTCGACCTCGACGCGCTCACCCCCGTGCAGGCGCCGTCGGGCCCGGCGACCGCCTCGATCCCCGCGCAGCCGCCGGTGCCCAACCCCCGCAAGGTCTAGCCGGTCCCCACCGGTCAGCGGAGCGGGTCGAAGGGGCGCAGCTCCGCCGGGACCTCGCCCTTGAGCACCGCCTGCGCCATCAGCATGCCGGTGATCGGGCCGAGCGCGATCCCCCACATGCCGTGTCCGCCGGCGACGAAGACACGCGGGGAGCGCGTGCCCCCCAGCAGCGGCAGACCGTCACCGGTGCACGGGCGGGAACCGACCCACTCGTTCTGCCGGTCGTCGAGGTCGACGCCGGCCAGGAAGGGCCGCACGGCATCGACGATGGCCGTGATCCGGCGGGGATCCAGCGGCTCGTCCGGCCGCCGGAACTCCATCATCCCGGCGACGCGCAGCCTGCTGCCCAACGGCGTGCAGGCCACCCGCTGCTGCGGGAAGTACAGCGGTCCGGCCGGCAACCGCTCGACCGGGACGCTGAAGCTGTAGCCGCGGCCGGCCTGGACCGGCTGCCGGACGCCGAACTGCCGCACCAGCGCGTCGAGCCACGCGCCGGTCGCCACGACCACCGCGTCGTGCCGCCGCTCACCGGCACCCGTCGTCACGACGACGCCGGCGCCGGTGTCCCGCAGGCCGGTGACGCCGGCGCCCTCCAGCACGGCACCGCCCTGAGCCCGCACCGCGAGCCCGAGCGAGCGCACGAACTCCGGGGGATGCAGGTAACGCTGCCCGTACACCTGGACGGCGGCGCCGGCCTCGTCGGTCAGCGTCGGCTCCAGGGCGCGGGCCTCCTCGCCGGTCATCGGCCCGAAGAGGACGTCCGGCTGACCGGTCTCCCGTATCGCGCGCAGCTCCGCCAGCAGACCCTCGCGCTCCCGCTCGGAGCGGTAGACGGCCAGGAAGGGCTCGCTGCGGTGCGTCTGCGCTTCGACGCCACTGGCGATCAGGACGTCGAAGGCGTCCAGGGCCCGTTCGTTGAGCGGCACGTAGGCGGCCATCCCCCGCCGCCACTGCCGAGGCGTGCTGTGCCGCACGAACGAGGTGAGGAAACGGAGCAGGCCACGGTCGGCCCGGAGCGGCAGGTAGACCGGCGAGCTCGGGCTGAGCACGGCCCGCAGCCCGTACCGGAGCACGGCGGGCTCGGGCAGCGGCGCCGTCAGGCTGGGGGTCAGCCAGCCGGCGTTGCCCCAGGAGGCACCGGCGGCCACGCTGTCCCGCTCGTAGACGGTGACGCGCGCACCGCCCTCCTGCAGGAACCAGGCGGTGGCGAGCCCGACCATCCCGGCGCCGATGACGGCGACGTCCTGCGGCGTCCGTGCCGGCGACGGGTACTGCGCGCGACGACGGGGGGACATGTCAGCGTGCCGCGGTGCACGCCACGCAGGTGCCGGCGAACGGGCGCAGCTCGAGGCGCTCCTCCGGGATCTGGCGCTGGCAGCCGGTGCAGCGGCCGTAGGTGCCCGCCTCGATCCGAGCGAGGGCAGCGTCGATCTGCTCGATGGTCAGGAGCAGGTCGGCGCTGCGGCGCTGCGCCACCGGGTCGGGGACGGACTGCGCGCACTCGGCGAGAGCGGCCTCACGCTCACGGACGCAGTCGGCGCGCTGCTCCGCGAGCAGGCTGCGGAAGCGGTCGTGCGAGCCGGCCGGGGTGAGAGGGGTGTCGAGGCTGGTGGACATGCGGAACTCCTTCAGGCAACACGGGAAGACGCGGTCACCGGTTGGTGGCGCGTCAGGACGGGCGGTTGCGACTCCGGGAGGGAGTCAGGAGAACTGCGGCGGGGCCCGGTCCTGGCTGCGGCGGAGGACGTCGAGTCCTCGGAGGCCACGTGCTCGCCGGTTCATCGCCAGGGCGAGCAGCATCCCGCCGGAGAGGGCGGGGACGGAAGCGGCAGGGGGGCCGGGCGGGGAGCCCGCATCGCGGAACGCGTACGCGTCCATCGTCGACCACCCCCTCACCGATCCGGCGCCGTTGCCGGAACGGGCACCATAACCCAGAAAGAGCCAGCTTACGCGGCTCTTTCGGGTGAGCGGGGCGTCGCGCCGTCGCCAGTGCGCGCGGGCAGCCCGCTGACAGCCGTGAGGAGGACGGGGTCCTTCTATGTGGGGGGCAGAGGGAACCTTGCTCAGTCGGTGAGGTCGCGGACGACCGCGTCGGCGAGCAGCCGTCCGCGGTCGGTGAGCACGGCCCGCCCGGCGGTGTGCGCGACCGGGTCCAGCAACCCCCGGGCGACGGCGTCCGCGGCCCGTGCCCGGCCGGCCTCCGACAGCAGCCCGAGTGCGAGCCCCTCCCGCAGCCGCAGTCCGAGCATGACGGTCTCGAGAGCACGGTCGGCGTCGTCGAGCAGCTCGGCGTCCTGGGCCGGGCTGAGCCCCGCGCTCAGCCGGTCGGCGTAGGCGGCGGGGTGCTTGACGTTCCACCAGCGCAGCCCGCCGACGTGGCTGTGCGCGCCCGGACCCACCCCCCACCAGTTGGCGTTGGCCCAGTACAGCTCGTTGTGCCGGCAACGGGCGGCGTCGGACGTCGCCCAGTTCGACACCTCGTACCACTCGAAGCCGGCCGTCCGCAGCGTGGCATCGGCCTGCTCGTAGCGGTCGGCCAGCACGTCGTCGTCGGGCATCGGCAGCTCGCCGCGGTTGATCCGGCGGGCCAGCCGGGTGCCCTCCTCGACGATGAGCGCATAGGCGCTCACGTGGTCGACCGGACCGGCCAGCACGGCATCCAGGGAGGCCGCCCAGTCGGCGTCGGTCTCGCCCGGCGTCCCGTAGATGAGGTCGAGGTTGACGTGCTCGAACCCCGCGGCGCGGGCCTCCCGCGCGGCCTCGACCGCCCGGCCGGGGGTGTGCCGGCGGTCGAGCACCGCCAGCACGTGCTCGGCCGCGGACTGCATGCCGAGACTGACGCGGGTGAAGCCGGCCTCGCGCAGTCGGCCCAGGTAGGCGCGGTCGACGGTCTCGGGATTGGCCTCCGTCGTCACCTCGATCTCGTCGGCGACCGGGAAGAGCCGGTGGATCTCGGCCAGGACGGCGGCGAGGTCGTTCGCGGGCAGGAGGGTCGGCGTGCCCCCTCCCACGAACACGGTGGAGACCGTCGGCAGGTCCGGCCCGAGTGTCTCGGCGGCGCGGCGCAGCTCGGCGATCGCCGTTCCGGCGTACTCCGCGCGGTTGGCGCCGAGCCCGAGCTCGTCGGAGGTGTAGGTGTTGAAGTCGCAGTAGCCGCAGCGGGTCGCGCAGAACGGCACGTGCACGTAGAGGCCGAAGGGCGTGGTGGCCAGGTGCTCGCGGGCGCTCTCGGGTAGCCGGTCGGGCCCGGGCGATCCGGCCGGCGGCCCTGGGGCCGGCAGCAGCGGCAGGACGGTGGTCATCTGGTCCCAGTGTGCCGCGCCGCCGCCGGCGACCGGCAGGATGCCGCTGTGACTTCCGATCGTGTGGTGCACGTGGAGGTGGCGCGCGGAGTCGCGACGCTGACCCTCGACTCCCCCGCCAACCGCAACGCCCTCTCCCGCGCCATGCGCACGCAGCTCCGGGCGGCGCTGGCCGACGCGTTCGCCGACGACGCGGTGCGGGTCGTGGTGCTCGACCACACCGGCCGGGTGTTCTGCTCCGGCATGGACCTCGCAGAGGCCGCGGGTGGCAGCACCGAGGACCAGGGGGTGCGCGAGTTCCCCGAGCTGCTGGAGCTGATCTGGTCGTCCGGGAAGCCGGTGGTCGCCGTCGTCCGGGGTCCGGCCCGGGCGGGCGGCGTCGGGCTCCTGGCCGCCTGCGACGTCGTCGTCGCCGGCGCCTCGGCGACGTTCGCCTTCTCCGAGGTCCGGCTCGGGATCGTCCCGGCGGTCATCTCCGCCGTCGTCCTGCCGCGGATGGTGCCGCACGTGGCGCACCGGCTGATGCTGACCGGCGAGGTGTTCGGCGCGGAGCTGGCCGCCACCGGTGGGCTCATCGACCTGATGGCGCCCGACGACGAGGTGGACGACGTCCTGGCCGGTCAGCTCACCGCGCTGGCCGCGGGCGCCCCCGCCGCGCTGGCCGAGACCAAGCGCCTGCTGCGGGCCGGCTCCAGCCTCGACTTCGACGACCTGCTCGAGCTCTCGGCGCGGTTCTTCGCGAGCGAGGAGGGCCAGGAGGGCATCGCGTCGTTCCGCGAGAAGCGGCCCGCCCGCTGGGTGCCCGCCGCCGACTGACCTCGGCCGGCGCTGCGTCCCTGCCCGCTGCGGTGGGCGGGGACGCAGCGAGGACCCGGTCCGTCAGAGGACGTAGGTGGCGATCATCTGGCCGAGCTGCCGGATGTCGGCGTCGCCCTTGAACTCCAGGCGGACCTTGCCCAGGCCGCTGAACCAGAGATCGAGCTCCGCGTCCAGGTCGAACGTTCCCGCCGTCTCGATCGAGAAGGCCTGCACCTTGCTGTACGGCAGCGAGGTGAAGTCCCGCTTCTTGCCGGTCATGCCCTGCACGTTGACCGCGATCAGGCGCTTGTCGGTGAAGACGACGAAGTCCCGCATCGCCTTGAAGCAGGCGACGATCTGCTCGCCCTGGATCATCAGCGGTGCCACGGCCGGTCCGATCTCCTGCGGATGGATGGCACTGAGCTTGAAGACGGAGCCGTTCGAGAAGTCGCTCACGCTAGGCCATTGAGCGACCACGAAACGCTATCGCGCCGGGTCAGCGCAGGCGGCGGGTGTTGTCCGGCAGCCGGACCGTGACGCCCTGGGCGTCCAGCCACTCCGCGAGCGGGACGGCGACCCGGCGGCTGGTCCCCCACGCCTGCCGGGCCTGGCTGAGGGTGAACGGCTGCGCGATCGTCGCCAGCCGTCTGCGCGCCTCCTCCGCGATCCCCGGCGCCAGATAGACGCCGTCGGCGATCCGCACCAGCTGTCCGCTGCGCGCGGCGGCCGCCAGTTCCCGCACCCCGAGCCCGGCGGCCACCAGTTCGGGCGCCTCGGGGGCCGCGAACGGGTCCTCGGCCAGGCGGGCCCGGATGCCGTCGACCGCGCGCTGCACCTCCGCCGGCAGCCCCGCCGTCCCGTCGACGACCCGGCCCTCACGGAGCACGAGCGGCGGTCGGACGACCGCGCTCACCAGCTCGACGTCCGGCAGTTCCAGTGCCCGGCGCACGACCTCCACCGGCGGACCCGGTTCGAGCGGACGGAGCCTCCGGTAACGGGTGACGACGTCCGGTACGCGGGCCGCGAGTTCGTCGGCGAGCCCGGCCGTCATCAGCCAGGGCCCGTGCAGGGTGGCGTCGGAGGGCACCGGCCAGCCCATGACCGCGAAGTCGTCGGCCCGGACGATTCGCCGCCGCGCCAGGTCGGCCGCGGCGCCGGCCACCCCCTCCGGCTGGGCGGCGAGCTCTGCTGCGCGTTGTCGGGCGGCCCCCCGCCGCCGCAGCTCTGGCGGATCGACGTCCCGGACGTCGGCGCCGAGGACCCGTCGGGCCCCCGGGTCGCGCAGCAGCAACCGGTCCCCCACCCGCAGGGGCAGGGGCGACAGCAGGCGCAGCCGCACCACGGCACCGTCCAGCGGCCGCAGCCGGGCGCCGACCGTCGCCGAGCCGACGTGGACCATCGCTTGGGCCGGCAGCCGCTCCTCCGGCTCGGCGGTCAGGGTGACGTCCACGACCTCGGTCCGGCGGAACGCGCCGGGGGTCAGGAGGGCATCGCCGCGGGCCAGCTCCTCGACCGCGACGTCCCGGAGGTTGAGCGCCACGCGGGCGGTGGCCGAGGCCCGCTCGACCGGCGCGCCGAGGGACTGGACCCGCCGGACGACGACCTCGCGGTCGCCGAGCAGCAACCGGTCCCCACCGGCGACGCTGCCGGCGGCCAGGGTGCCGGTCACCACGGTGCCGGCGCCGCGGATGGTGAAGGCCCGGTCGATCCACAACCGCACCGGCGCGGCGGGGTCGGCGGGGGGCAGCGCGGCCAGCAGTGTCTCGAGCGCGGCATCGAGCCCGGGCACGCCGGCACCGGTCAGGGCGCTCACGGCGACCGCGGGGACCTCCCCCATGGACGTGGCGGCCAGCCGCTCGCGGACGTCCGCCATGACCGGGCGGGGGTCGGCGAGGTCGCACTTCGTCACCGCCAGCAGCGCGTGCCGCACCCCCAGCGCGTCCAGGACCGCGACGTGCTCCGCGGTCTGCGCCGACCAGCCGTCGTCGGCCGCCACCACCAGCAACGCGGCGGGCACCGGGCCCACCCCGGCGAGCATGTTGCCGACGAACCGCTCGTGGCCGGGCACGTCGACGACCGCGACCCGGCGCCCGGACCGCAGCGTCGTCCAGGCGAAACCGAGGTCGATCGTGAGCCCGCGGCGGCGCTCCTCCGCCCAGCGGTCGGGCTCCATCCCGGTGAGCGCACGCACCAGCGCGGACTTGCCGTGGTCGACGTGCCCCGCGGTCGCGATGACGTCCATGTGGTCGACGTCGCTGCTCACGGCGCGGCCACCGCCAGGACGGCCGCGGCGAGGTCGTCGTCGGCGGACGGCGGAACGCTGCGCAGGTTCAGCAGCGTGCGGTCGCCCTCGACGTAGCCCACCACCGGTGGGGCGCCGCGGCGCAGGCGCTCCGCGAAGGACGCCGGCAGCGCGACCGCCGCGCTCGGCAGCGGCTGTTCCGGCGCGCCTCCCCCGCCGACCCGGGCGTCCGCGTCCACGGCCACCGCCTCGATCCCCGCCGTCGTGAGGCGCGCCGCCAGAGAGCGGGCGCGCGAGCGCAGACCGTCGAGGTCGGCGGCGAGCATCTCCTGGACCGGCGGCAGCGGGCCGCGCAGCGTCGCCTCGAGCGCCGCGAGGGTGGTCTTGTCCACCCGTAGGGCGCGGTAGAGCGGATGCCGTCGCAGCCGCTGCACCAGCTCGGCGCGGCCCAGGACCAGTCCCGCCTGGGGACCACCGAGCAGCTTGTCGCCGCTGGCCACGACGGCGTCCGCGCCTGCGGCGAGCGTGCTCTGCAGGTCCGGCTCCTCGGGCAGCAGCGGATGCGGGCGCAGGAGGCCGGAGCCGATGTCGGCGACCAGTGGCGTGCCGGTGCCGGCCAGGGCGGCGGCGAGTTCAGCGACCTCGACCTGCCGGGTGAATCCGCGGACGACGAAGTTCGACGGGTGCACCTTGAGGACGGCGCCGGTGTCGGGGCCGAGGGCGCTGCGGTAGTCGGCGAGCGTGACCCGGTTCGTCGTCCCGACCTCGCGCAGCCGGGCGCCGGTGGAGGCCAGCAGTTCGGGGATGCGGAAGCCGTCGCCGATCTCGACCAGCTCGCCCCGAGCCAGGACGAGCTCGCGTCCCTGCCCGAGTGCGGTGGCCACCAGGGCGAGCGCGGCGGCGCAGTTGTTGACCACGATCGCGGCCTCGGCGGCCGGTACCGCGGCGAGCAGGGCGGCGATGGCGGCCTCGCCCCGCGGGCCGCGCCGTCCCGTGGTCAGGTCCAGTTCGACGTCGGTGGTACCGGCCGCCGCGGTGATCGCCTCGACGGCCGCGGCCGACAGGGGCGACCGGCCCAGGTTGGTGTGCACCAGCACGCCCGTCGCATTCAGGACCGGGCGCAGGCTGCTCGCGGTGCCCGGGAGCGAGGCGAGCACCGCGCCGACCGCGTCGGGGGGCGCGACCTCGCCGTCCCGGATCCGCTGCTGCACCTGCTGGACGGCACCCTTGACCAGGCCGCGCCCCAGCCGCTCGCCGGCGGCGGCGAGCAGGGGGTCGGCGAGCAGGGTGTCGGTGCGCGGCACCTGCCGGCGGGGATCGGCGCTCATCGCTCCGCAGCGTAGGTCCGGGAAGGGAATGTGGCGGAGGCGGACGGGAATCGAACCCGCCTGACCGAGGTACTCGGTCACGTCGGCTTTAGAGGCCGCGGGGGTCACCAGACACCCTGACGCCTCCGCGGGCAGCTTACGTGCCTGCCCTCCAGGCGCCAGGCGTCGGTCGCCGGTCGCCGTCGCCGCCGCCGCCGCCGCCGCCGAGAACTGTCGGAGGCCCCTGCCAGCATCCGCGACGTGAGCCGTACCGAGCCCCGCCACCCCGCTGCGATCCTGCCGCCGGCCACCCTCACGCCCGAGGAGGCGGCAGCGGTCGCCGTCGCGCTCGCAGCCCAGCCCGACGGCCCGTACGCCCCCGACGGAAGGACTGCGCTGGAGAAGGTCCTCGACGCGCTCGAGCCCGACGCGGGCCGGCGCGCCCAGTTGCTCGCCACGAGCCTGTGGGTCAGCGCCGAGGCAGGCCACTCCGCCGAGATCCGGTCGGTCGTCGAGCGGGCCGTGACCCGTTCCCGCGTGCTGGTCCTCCGCTACCGGGACAGCAGGGGCAGCGCCTCCCGCCGGCAGGTCGAACCGGTCCTGCTGGCGCGGAGCGGCAGGCACTGGTTCCTGGTGGCGTGGTGCCGGGAGCGGCAGGCGCTGCGCTGGTTCCGCGTGGACCGCATCGAGAGCGCAGAGATCACCGACGAGACGGCGCCGCGGCGGGACGTGACCGATCTCGGCCGCCCGCCGGTCGACACGCACCCGGAGGACCGGGCACCGGGCAGGACGTCCGCGGCAAGGCCTGCCCGGCTGGTCGTCCTCCCCGGGGGTCGCGCCTAGATTCAGGGACGTGACTACCGCCCCCACCCACACCCGCCTCACCCAGTACGCGCACGGCGGCGGCTGCGCCTGCAAGATCCCGCCCGGCGAGCTCGAGTCCGTCGTCGCCGGGCTCACCTTCACCGGCCCGACGTCACCGAACGCCGAACTGGTCGTCGGCCTGGACGACGGCGACGACGCCGCAGTGGTCAGGATCGCGACCGGCCAGGGGCTGGTGCTCACCACCGACTTCTTCACCCCCGTCGTCGACGACGCGTACGCCTTCGGCCGGATCGCCGCGGCCAACGCGTTGTCCGACGTCTACGCGATGGGCGGCACCCCGGTCGTCGCCGTCAACCTGCTGGGCTGGCCGCGCGACGTCCTGCCCGCCGAGCTCGCGGCCGAGGTGCTGCGCGGCGGCCTGGAGGTGGCGCAGGACGCCGGCTGCCACGTCGGCGGCGGGCACTCGATCGACGACCCCGAGCCCAAGTACGGGATGGCCGTGACCGGCCTGGTGGACCTCGACCGGATCATCCGCAACGACGCCGCGGTGGCCGGGACGGCGCTCTCCCTGACCAAGCCGCTGGGGGTCGGCGTCCTCAACAGCCGGATGAAGGCGACCGGGGAGGTCTCGCAGGAGGCGGTCGCGTCCATGACCGCGCTCAACCGCGACGCCGGGCAGGCCGCGGTGGGCGCCGGGATCCGCGCCGGCACCGACGTGACGGGGTTCGGTCTGCTCGGGCACCTCTACAAGATGGCGCGGGCCAGCGGCGTGACCGCGGTGGTCGACGCCGCCGCCGTCCCCTACCTGGCCGGGGCCCGGGAGGCGCTGGCCGCGGGGTTCGTGTCCGGTGGGACGCGGCGCAACCTCGACTGGGTCCGCCCGCACACCGACCTGTCCGCGGTGTCGGAGGACGAGGCGCTGCTGCTGGCCGATGCCCAGACCTCCGGTGGGCTGCTGCTGGGCGGCGAGGTGCCCGGAGCTCCGGTGATCGGCGAGTTCGTCCCCCGCGAGGAGTTCGTCGTCGTCGTCCGCTGACGTCCTCGGCGGGTCTTCGCGGGGCGGATGATCCGGCGTGTCCGGCCGACGCGCCGACGGCGGAGCGCGGCAGCGCGGGGGCCGGATGACGCCGCGGGGCGCGGGTGCCACGGTGCTCCCGCGGGCGCGCGCCGGTGCGCCCGCCGAGGAAGGGGGACCTGCGATGAGGAGCACAGGAGCGGTCCGGGTCATGACCGTCGGGGTGGTCGCGGCCGCGCTGGGGTGGAGCGGTGCTGCCACGGCCGGCGCCACCCCGCCCGCGGGCGGTGGCGTCACCGTGACGAACGACGACTACGCGCTGGCGGCGCTGCCCTCGGCCGAGGTGCCCGGCATGACGGTGTTCCTCGATGTCTTCGCTCCCGAGGATCGTGCCCCGTTCGCCGACCTGGAGGTCTTCGTCGCGGGATACGAGTGCGTGACCGGCGAGGAGGACAACATCCCCGCCACCGTGCGGACGCTCACGTTCGCCTCCACGGCGGGCACGCTGCCACTGGCGTGCTCCTCCCCCACCGGGCCGGACGTCTCCGGTACGGCCGTGGTCGAGGGGGTCGTCTGGGACGGCGAGGGACCGCTGCGCTTCGAGGTCATCCCGCCCGGGCCGGGGGTGCGCTGCCTCCTGTCCGTCATCGCCCGCGAGGCCGCCGTCACCGGGACCGTCCAGGTGACCATCCCGGAGCTGAGGATCGACGCGGAGGCGACCGGCGAACGGGGCGAGCTCCGCCACGTGACAGGGATCTGCCCGCCGGCACGCGGCTGAGGGCAGCTCTGGGCCACGCCCGGGCGACGTCAGTCCACCCGGTCCAGGCGGTAGTGCAGCCGGAGCACCGGCAGCCGCCAGAGCGTGATCGCATGGTCGGTGCGCAGCACGCCCTCACCGTCGACGTGCACGTCGAACCGCTCGTGGACGGGGATGCGGCGGGCCCAGGCGCGGTCACCTCCGTGCGGTTGCACCACCAGGTAGGCGCCGTCCTCACCCCAGGCCCCGGGCCCCGAGGTCAGCAGGAGCGCCCCGTCGGCGGTTGCCGTCGGACGCAGCAGGACGACGAGCCGCCCGTGCGGCAGCGGGAAGATCACCCGCACGCTCGGTCGTGCGGCGCCGGGCGGGGTGACCGTCCCGTACCAGCCGCTGAACACCGTGTCGCCGGTCGAGCGCAGCCGGCGGTGCCACGACGTGCCGATCAGCCGGCCGTCGGGACCGACCACGGTGCGGACGTCGCTGCTCATGCCGTGGGCGACGTCGAGCGGGCGCAGCGGCAGGCTCAGCTGTTCCAGCCGGCGGGCGAAGACCGCCGACACGAGCCAGCCGAACGGCCAGGCGGCCGACGACCACTGCGCCCAGACCTGCAGCCGCCAGCAGGAGGTGTGCTCGTAGAAGTCGCGGACCTCCGGGCGCAGTGCCGCGGCGTCGAACCCGATCCCGTCGAGCACCGACAGGGACGGGAGCAGGCCCGCACCGTCGGCCTGCTCGCCGCCCCGGCCGTCGCAGCGGGCCATCTCGCGCTCCAGCCAGGCGTCGCCGATCCGATCGACGTCGCCGGTGGGGCCGGCCAGCCACGCCTCGCGACCGAGGTCGACCCGCCGTCCGGTCAGCCTGACCCAGCCACGGGTCACGGCGTCGATGCCCCGCCCGGCCACCCGCGTCGTGATCACGCGGCGGAGCATAGGGACGCGGTGGCCGGAACTCCCGTCGCCGTCGCGATCACGCTCGGCTAGCGTCCGACCATGCTTGCTGCCTTCGTCTCCACGCCCGCCCCGAAGGACCCGCTCTCCGTCCTGGAGGTCGGTGACCGACCGGAGCCGGAGGCGCCCGACGGCTGGACGACGATCCAGGTCAGGGCCGTCTCGCTCAACCACCACGACCTGTTCAGCCTCCAGGGCATCGGCCTGCCGCAGGAGCGGATGCCGATGATCCTCGGCACGGACGCCGCCGGCCTCGACGAGGACGGCAACGAGGTCGTCGTCCACGGCGTGGTCGCGAGCCCGGGCTGGACCGGCGACGAGACGCTGGACCCCAAGCGGACGCTGTTCTCCGAACTGCATCAGGGCACGATGGCCGAGAAGGTCGTCGTCCCGAAGCGGAACGTGCTGCCCAAGCCCGCCGACCTGTCCTTCGCCGAGGCAGCCTGTCTCCCGACCGCCTGGCTCACCGCCTACCGGATGCTGTTCGTCCGTTCGGGGCTGCGGCCTGGGCAGACCGTGCTCGTGCAGGGTGCCAGCGGCGGCGTCGCGACGGCGCTGATCGTGCTCGGGAAGGCCGCCGGCTACCGGATGTGGGTGACCGGGCGCAGCGAGGAGAAGCGGGCCGCGGCCCTCGCCCTCGGCGCGGACCAGGCGTTCGAGACCGGCGCCCGGCTGCCCGAGCGGGTGGACGGGGTCATGGAGACCGTCGGTGAGGCCACCTGGAGCCACAGCATCAAGTCGCTCAAGCCCGGCGGCGTGCTGGTCATCTCCGGCGCGACCACCGGCTTCAACCCGGGTGCCGAGCTCAACCGGATCTTCTTCACCCAGCTCTCGGTCATCGGCTCGACCATGGGCACCCGTGCCGAGCTCGAGTCGCTCATCCAGCTGTGCAGCGCCACCGGGATCCGGCCGCAGATCGATGTCGAGCTGCCGCTGACGCAGGCCCGCGAGGGCTTCGAGCGGATGCTCGAGGGCCGCACCGCCGGGAAGATCGTCTTCACGCTCTGAGGGTCGCGCTGCACCCGGGTCCTGAGCCCGGCCGCCGATCCCGGCCCACCCGCTCCATGATCAACACACGCTGAGCGCCCTCGACCCGCCCGGATGAGGGCGCTCAGCGCGTCTTCCACTGCCGGTGTCAATTTCGGTTGACACCAGCCCGTGAAGGCAACCTAGGTTGACAGCCATGGTCGACACAGCAGAGGTGGCCGCCGCCGCCGCGAGCCGCGACCCGTCGATCGGGTTGAAGGCGGTCCGGTCGCTGCGCGTCCTCGTCGAGCGCCTGGAGGCGCTGCAGGTCGACAACGCGCGCGACCAGGGCTGGACCTGGGAGCAGATCGCCGAGCAGCTCGGCGTCAGCCGGCAGGCGGTGCACAAGAAGTACGCCCGCGGCCGAGGGCCGCTCCGACGGAGGGACTGACGATGTTCGAACGCTTCACGCACGAGGCCCGGAACGTGGTCATCGGGGCCCAGGTGGAGGCACGGGCACTCCGGCACCCCCGCATCGGCACCGAGCACCTCCTGCTGAGCATGCTGGCCCATCCGGGGGCGACGACGGCACGGGCCCTCAGCGGCCACGGCATCAGCCACGCAGCGGTGGTGGAGGCGGTGCGCACCCTCGTGACGGGAGACGACCTGGACGCCGACGCGCTGGGCAGCCTGGGCATCGACCTGGACGCGATCCGGGACAAGGTCGAGGAGGCGTTCGGCCCGGGCGCCCTGGACAAGCGCTCGGAGGACCGCTCCGTCGGCGCGCGTGGCCCGGGTGGCAGGCGCGGCGGGCACATCCCCTTCTCGCCCCGGGCGAAGAAGGTGCTGGAGCTGTCGCTGCGCGAGGCGCTGGCCATGAAGTCGCGCAGCATCACCGACGGGCACATCCTGCTCGGCCTGATCCGCGACGGCGAGGGACTGGCCATGAAGGTGCTGCACGACCGCGGCGTCGACCTGCCCGCCCTCCGTGCCGAGCTCAGGCTCGCGCTGAACCCCTGACCGCCGCGCCCCTGACCGCCGCGGCCCCGACCGCAGCGCCACGGAGCAGCACGACGGCGGCGACGGCGGCGAGCGCGGCCGCGATCGCCGCGCCGGCGAAGACGGTGTGCAGCTGGGTGAGCAGGGCCGCGTCGGTGGCGGTGTCGTAGGCCGGGCAGTCGGCAGGGGTCTGCGGGCACAGCTCGAAGGGCGAGCCGATCGCGTCGATCGCCGCGGTGAACCGCCGCAGCGCGACCGCGGTCAGCAGGGAGAGCCCGACCAGCATCCCGACGGTGCGCGCGACCACGGCCAGCGCGCTCGCGCTGCCGTGCACCGCGGACGCGGTCACGGCCAGCAGCACCGCGTTGACCGGCGCGATGGCCAGCCCGAACCCCAGGCCGGCGGCGAGCAGGACGACGGTCGACCCCGCACCGTCGAGCGAGCGCTCCCCCCATCCGGTCATCGCCACGAACGCCACCGCCGTCAGCGCCATCCCGCCCGCGGCGACCCACCTGGGCGCGACCAGGCGGCACAGCCAGCCGCCGGCGACCGCGCCCACCGGGACGGCGATCAGCAGCCGCAGGAGCACCAGCGCGGCGCCCAGCTGGTCACCCGGCGTCGTGGTGGCACGCGCGAACAGCGGGACGTCCACCAGCGCCGCCACCAGCGCCACGCCCACCAGCAGGTTCACCACCAGCGCACCCCAGGCACCCACCGGGCGCAGCGCGTCCAGCGGCAGCACGGGGTCGGCCGCCCGCCGCTCCTGCAGCACGAACAGCAGCGCCGCGACGGCGGCCACCGGCAGCAGCAGCCAGCCGTGGGCGACCACCTGCGTGGCGGTGTCCGCAGCGGCGAACGCCCACACCAGCGACCCCAGCGCCACCACCGCGAGCGCCGACCCCAGCGCGTCGACCTCGCGCGCGCGTCCGCCCAGTCCTCGCAGCGGCAGGAGTGCGCCGGTCGGGTGGGCGAGGCTGCGCGCCACCAGGCCCGCGGCGGCGACCAGCGCGACCAGCACCAGCGGCGTCGTCCACGGCCAGGGCTCGGCCAGCGGCACGTAGAGCAGCCCGAGGGTGACGTCCTCGGCCAGCACCGCCGGCTCGGCCAGCTGGAGGCCCACGGCCAGGCCGGAGAGGGCGGCCAGGGCCAGGCCCACGACGTCGGGACGCCGCGTCCGCGCCGCCACCGCGACGCCGGCCGCCAGCCCGAGCCCCAGCAGCAGGTTCAGCCAGAAGATCGCCCGCCAGTCGGCGAACGCCAGCACGGCGGCGCCCGCCAGCGGCCCCAGCACGGCGCCGGCCTCCTGCACCGCGCCGACGACGCCGAGGGGCAGCGCCCGCCGCTCCGGCGGCCAACGGTCCGCGACGAGCGCGAGCGTCGCGGGCACGAGGCCTCCGGCGCCGATGCCCTGCAGGCCCCGGCCGAGGACGGCGGGACCCAGCGCGTCGGCCGTGGCGGTGAGCAGCGACCCCAGCGCGAACAGCAGCAGGCAACCGACCAGCACGGGGGCCCGCCCGCGCAGGTCGGCCAGCCGTCCCAGCAGCGGCAGCGTCGCGGTGTAGCCGAGCAGGAAGCCTCCGACGATGGGGGTGGCCCGCTGCAGCTCGTCGAGCCCGACGCCGACACCGGTGAGGATGTCGGGCAGCGCCAGGACGACGACGTAGGTGTCGGCCGCGGTGACCAGGACCGCCAGGGTCGCGAGGACGACGACCGGGAGGCCGGGCGCGGAGCGCTGGACCGCGCCCGGCGCCGGCTCAGCCGGTGGTCGGTGCGGTGATCTCGACATCGGCCCCGAAATCGCTCAGCTCGAGGGTGTACGTGGCGTCCTCCTCGGCGGTGAAGAACGGCCCGGTCAGCTCGGCGCGGAGCAGCTCCCCGCTCTCCTCCGCGATGGAGAAACGGGCGCGGACGGCGCGCGCCGGGTCCTCGCTGGTGAGGATCTGCTCCACCAGCTCACCGGGCAGGTCGGCGGTCACCTCACGGACGACCTCGCCGTCCACCCGGCGCTCCTCCCCCAGCTCCGCGTTCTCGGCTGCCGCCAGCAGCTGGGAGATGCCGGTGTCGGGGTCGATCAGCACGCCCGGGTCACCGAAACCGAACTGCGCCGGGTCGACGACGCTGAACCCGGAGGCGAAGGGCAGCTGGGCGTAGACGGTCCCGTCGACCGAGACCACCGCCAGATCGAGGGTGGACCCCATCGCGAGCACCTTCAGGGTGCCTTCGAAGGACGCCGGCCGGGCGATGTCCCCTTCGCCGCCCACGAGTTCGGTGCCGGTCTCCGGCGCACCCTCGCTGTCCAGGACGAAGTGCAGGCTCTCGGTCTCGTCGAGGGTGTGCTTGGCGTGCGCCAGCAGGTCGGCGGGCGACTCCGTCTCGGTGGCGGCTCCGCCACAGGCCGACAGCGCAGGGACGACGAACAGCGCGAACGCGAGCAGTGGCGCGGCCGTGCGGCGCATGTGAACCCTCCCGTGGGGCCGGGTGGGGTCCCCGGCGTACCGCGGCGGACAGTAGCGCGTCGCCGCCGCGAGCAGGCGGAGGCGGCGAGAACGCCGAACCCGCTGGATCGATGCCAGTCTGTGGGTCGTGGACGTGCAGTTCATCGCCAGCGTCAGCGTCATCGCGCCGGACCCGGCCACGAGCAGACAGCTGTACGTGTCGGCCCTCGGGCTCCCCCTCGAGCGGCTGGACGGGGACTACTTCGCCAGCGAGCGGATCGACGGGAGCAAGCACTTCGGCGTCTGGCCCCTCGCCGAGGCGGCACGGGCCTGCTGCGGTACGGACACCTGGCCGCCCGACCGACCAGTACCCCAGGTCAGCATCGAGTTCGAGCTCGCCGACCCGGAAGCCGTGGCCGAGGGGGCTGCGGAGCTCGAGGGCGGCGGGTTCCGTCTGCTGCACGGCGCGCGGACCGAGCCCTGGGGACAGACGGTCGCTCGGCTCCAGACGGCGGAGGGACTGATCGTGGGCCTGTCCCACGCTCCCTGGCTCCACTGAGGCTCAGCACCCGCGTTCAGGCGCTGACGCCGGTCCGCGCGTCGATGCGTGCCCGCAGCTTGGGCTGGTCCTTCACCGGGAGGTGGTGCAGGGCCGGGGCGAGCTCGGCCACGCGGGACTTCTGCGTCGTGAGGATCCGGAACGTGCGGCCGGTCGTGACCGCGTGGTCCGGACGGTGGACGACATCGATCGCGTCCCCCGCGCCGATCTCGCCGGTCTCCAGGACCCGCAGGTACGCGCCCGTCGCGCCTCGGTCGCTGAAGCGCTTGACCAGCTGCGGCTCGTCCCAGAAGCGGGCGAAGTTCGCGCACGGGATACGCGGCGCGGTCACCTCGAACAGCGCCGTCCCGATCCGCCACTGCTCCCCGAGCAGCGCGCCGGTCAGGTCCAGACCGCTGGCCCGCAGGTTCTCGCCGAACCGGCCGGGCGGAAGCTCGCGGCCGAGCTCGGCGATCCAGAAATCGGCGTCCTCCTGGGCGTAGGCGTAGACCGCCTGGCCCTCGCCGCCGTGGTGCTTGCGGTTGACCTGGACGTCGCCCTCCAGGCCCAGCTGGTGGACGGCGACGCGTCCGGCCACCGGCTTCTTGTCGATCCCGCTGCGGTTCGGCCTCCGGCCGGGTAGCGGCAGCAGCTCGGCCCCGGAGACGCAGACGGCCTCCAGCCGCGCGCTCACTTCTTGGAAGCGGTCGACTCGTTGGTGGAGAGGGCGGCGACGAACGCCTCCTGGGGGACCTCGACGCGGCCGACCATCTTCATCCGCTTCTTGCCCTCCTTCTGCTTCTCCAGCAGCTTGCGCTTGCGGGTGATGTCACCGCCGTAGCACTTGGCCAGGACGTCCTTGCGGATGGCGCGGACGGTCTCGCGGGCGATGACCCGCGAGCCGACGGCTGCCTGGATCGGCACCTCGAACTGCTGCCGCGGGATGAGCTCGCGCAGCTTGCCGGCCATCATGACGCCGTAGCTGTAGGCCTTGTCCTTGTGCACGATGGCGCTGAACGCGTCGACGGCCTCGCCCTGGAGCAGGATGTCGACCTTCACCAGCGACGACTCCTGCTCCCCGGCCTCGGAGTAGTCGAGGGACGCGTAGCCGCGGGTGCGCGACTTCAGGGCGTCGAAGAAGTCGAAGATGATCTCGCCGAGCGGCAGCGTGTACCGCAGCTCGACCCGGGACTCCGACAGGTAGTCCATGCCGCCCAGCTGGCCGCGGCGGCCCTGGCAGAGCTCCATGATCGCGCCGGTGTAGTCGCTGGGCGCGATGATCGTGGCGTTGACGACCGGCTCGTAGATCGTGGAGATCTTCCCCATCGGCCAGTCGCTGGGGTTGGTCACGGTGATCTCCGAGCCGTCCTCCATGACCACGCGGTAGACCACGTTGGGTGCGGTGGAGATGAGGCTGATACCGGCCTCGCGCTCGAGCCGCTCCCGGACGATCTCCAGGTGGAGCAGGCCGAGGAAGCCGACACGGAAGCCGAACCCGAGCGCCGCCGAGGTCTCGGGCTCGTAGGTCAGCGCGGCGTCGTTGAGCAGCAGCTTGTCCAGCGCCTCGCGCAGCAACGGGTACTCGCTGCCGTCGATCGGGTAGAGGCCGGAGTAGACCATCGGCTTCGGGTCGCGGTAGCCGCCGATCGACTCCGCCGCCGGCTTGCGCTGCAGGGTGACGGTGTCGCCGACCCGGGACTGCCGGACGTCCTTCACACCCGTGATGAAGTAGCCGACCTCCCCGACCCCGAGGCTCTCCACCGGCTTGGGCTCCGGCGAGATGACGCCGATCTCGAGCAACTCGTGCGTCGCGCCGGTCGACATCATCTTGATCTTGTCGCGGGCGGAGATGCGGCCGTCGACCACGCGCACGTAGGTGATGACACCGCGGTAGATGTCGTAGACCGAGTCGAAGATCATCGCCCGGGCGGGCCCCTCGGCCACACCGGTCGGGGCGGGGATCTCCTGCACGATCCGGTCGAGCAGCTCCGGCACGCCCTCACCGGTCTTGCCGCTGACCCGCAGGACGTCGTCGGGGTCGCAGCCGATGATGTGGGCGATCTCCGCGGCGTACTTCTCCGGCTGAGCTGCAGGCAGGTCGATCTTGTTGAGGACCGGGATGATCGTGAGGTCGTTCTCGAGCGCCAGGTAGAGGTTGGCCAGCGTCTGGGCCTCGATCCCCTGCGCGGCGTCCACCAGGAGGACCGCGCCCTCGCAGGCGGCCAGCGACCGGGACACCTCGTAGGTGAAGTCGACGTGCCCCGGGGTGTCGATCATGTCGAGGACGTACTCGTCACCGGCATGCTCGCCCGATCGCGGCTTCCACGGCAGGCGCACGTTCTGCGCCTTGATGGTGATGCCGCGCTCACGCTCGATGTCCATGCGGTCGAGGTACTGGGCGCGCATCTGCCGTGCCTCGATGATCCCGGTGACCTCGAGCATCCGGTCGGCCAACGTCGACTTGCCGTGGTCGATGTGGGCGATGATGCAGAAGTTCCGGATACGGGCCGGATCAGTGGTGGCAGGAGTCGTCACAGTGCCGCCATCGTCCCACGGCACCGGGGTGGGCTGGGCGACCGCCGTGCCACCCCGTGCCGAGAGGGCATCGGACGGCGGGTTGGGGTCTCCGGGACGACGCTGGTATCTTGGCAGACCGGTCCGCCGGCGCGGCGCTGCTGAGGTACTGCCCTTTCCTGCTCTGCGCCCGGACGCACTGTCAGAAGTACTCCCTCCTGCGAGACACCGAGGCTCACGCGTGGCGAACATCAAGTCCCAGATGAAGCGGATCAAGACCAACGAGAAGGCGCGCCAGCGCAACGTTGCCGTCAAGTCCGCCCTCAAGACGGCCGTCCGGCGCGTCCGCACGGCTGCCGAGTCCGGGGACGCCGCCGCCGCGGCCACCGCTCTGGCGACCGCCTCCAAGGCGCTCGACAAGGCTGCCAGCAAGGGCGTCATCCACAAGAACCAGGCGGCCAACCGCAAGTCGGGTCTGGCCAAGCAGGTCGCCGGCCTCTGAGCCGGTGCGCCGCGCTCCGGCGCGGACCGAACGAGCCCCCTCCCCTCCGGGACGGGGCTCGTCGCGTTCTCGGAGCCGGTGACGGTGCCGCACCGTCCGCGACGGGCGGTCAGTAGCCGGCGCGCGCCCGGCTGCCGCGGCCGGTCTCAGCGCGGATCGTGACGATCCGGCGGACCGCACGCTCGAGGGCGTAGTCCGCGCTGGCCGCGGCACCCTTCACGTGGGCGTTGAGTTCGGCGGCGACAGCGATCGCCTGCTGGAGCCCGTCGATGCTCCAGCCCCGGCTCTGGGTCTGCGCCTTCTTGATCTTCCAGGGCGGCATCTTCAGCGTGCGGGCGAGCTCGCCGGGGTTCGTGGAGCTCAACGAGGCGACCCGGGCCGCGGTCCGGACGCCGTCGGCGATGGCGTCGGCGATCAGCACGTGCGGCACCCCGCGCTCGAGGGCCCAGCGCAGCATCTCGATGGAGCCCGCTCGGTCACCGACCAGGACCCGCTCGGCAACGGTGAACCCGGTGACCTCCGCCTGACCGCGATGGAACCGGGCGACGGCGTCCCCGTCGATCGTGCCGCCGAAGTCCGACACCAACTGGCTCGCCGCGGCCGAGAGCTGCCGCAGATCGTTGCCGATGGCGTCGACGAGGGCCGCCACGGCGTCCGCGGTGATGCGCCCGCCGAACTGACGGACCTCGTTGCGGGCGAACGCCGCCAGGTCGCCGGGCGACTTCAGCTTGGGGCACTCGTCCACCGCCGCTCCTGCGGCGGTGAAGGCCTTGACCAGCGCCTCGTTGCGCTTACCCCCGAAGTGGACCACGACGAGGGTGAGGTCGGGGTCGGGGTCCTTGGCGTAACTGATCAACGAGTCCGACAGTGCGCCGGCGGCCTCCTGCACGCCGACGACCACCACGAGCCGGTGACCGCCGAACAGCGACGGCGCCAGCACGTCGGCCAGCTGCCCGATCGGGAGGCCGGCGGCGGCGAGCTCGTGCACCTCGGTGTCGGGGTGGCGGGCGAGCACGGCGGTGCGGACGGCGTTGACCGCCCGCGCGCGCAGCAGCTCCTCCTCCCCCATCACGACGCGCAGCCGGGAGGTGGGTTCCACTGGTCGGGCCGGCACGTCTGCATCGTGTCACGGAGGACCGACGACGCCCGGCGGCCGCGGCCGGGTGCCGTCCCGCTGCGCCTCCACCGACGCCGCCGGGGTGAGCCGCCGCCGCGCCGTCCCCCTCCCGGGAGGCGACACCCCATCCATCGGCGGAACCGACCACGGCCAGGTCGCCCTCGCGGTCGGTGCGGTGCACCCGCATCCCCGCCCGCGCCAGCCAGGTCAGCAGCCGGTCGGCGGGATGACCGTAGGTGTTGTCGGCACCCACGGAGATGAGGGCCACGCGGGCGCCGCTGGCTGCGAGGAACTCCGGGTCGGCGTCCCCGCTGCCGTGGTGCGGCACCTTCAGCACGTCCGCGCGCAGATCGGTTCCGTCCGCGACGAGCCGCGCCTCCGCCTCCGCGCCCAGGTCGCCGCTGAACAGGATCCGCAGGCCGCGCACCTCCACCCGGACGACGAGTGACAGGTCGTTGGCCTCGGCCGCCCCGGTGGCCCGCTCCGGTGCCGGCGCCAGCACCTGCACGGCGACGCCGCCGGTGCGGCGGCGGTCGCCGGGGACCAGGACGGCCCGCGTCCCGCCGGCACGGTGCACCAGTCCGTCGAACGCGTGCGCCCGATCGTCGGCAGGCGACAGGGTGCCCGTCGCCACCACTCCGATCTCTCGGCCGCCGAGGGCCCCGGCCAGCCCACCCACGTGGTCGGCGTCCAGGTGCGAGATGAGAACGAGAGGCAGCGCATCGATCCCGAGCCGGTCCAGGCAGCGGTCCACGGCCCCGACGTCCGGCCCCGCATCGAGGAGCACCCCCGCACCAGGCCCGGCGGGAAGGACGAAGGCGTCGCCCTGCCCCACGTCGCAGGCGACCGCCACGCTTCCCGCCGGAGGCCAGCCCCGCACCGCCTGGCGCACGGGCCAGCCCACGACCACGAGGCCGACGACCGCAGCCACCGCCAGCGGTCGCAGTCGCCGGAAGCGCCACAGCATCCAGCCGCCGGCGAGCAGGAGGACGGTCAGCAGGACGGCGCCGGGGGTTCCGGCCGGCCACCCCGCGGCACCGTCCGGTACGGCCGCCGCGCTCTCGGCGACCAGGACGAGCCATCGTGTCGGCCAGCCGGCCAGCCAGACCAGGGCATCGCCCAGCGGCGGCACGAGCACCGCCAGGACGGTCGCGGCCAAGCCGAGCACGGTGGCCGCCGGGACCGCCGGCCCCGCGAGCAGATTGGCGGGGAGGGAGACGAGGCTGACCGTCCCCGAGAGCCCCGCGACGATCGGCGCGGTGACCACTCCGGCCGCAGCGCTGACGGCGAGCGCGTCGGCCAGCGGCGCCCAGCAGCCCCGCTGCCGCAGCCGGCGGGACCAGCCCGGCGCCAGCAGGACGATGCCGGCGGTGGCCGCGACGGAGAGCGCGAAGCCGGGGTCCCCGGCCAGCCCCGGGTCGACCAGCAGGAGCACGCACACCGCGGCCCCCAGCGCCGGGAGAGCCGCCCGCGGGCGCCCGGAGGCCAGGGCCAGCAGGGTCACCGCGCCCATGGCCGCCGCGCGGACGACGCTCGGGCCGGGACCGGCGAGAACCACGAACCCCATGAGCGCCAGACCGGCGACGGCCGCCTGGACCCTCCGGTCCACCGCCCGCCGGCGCAGTGGCCCGAGCACCCCGGCCAGCACGATGGCGACGTTGGCTCCCGACACCGCGGTCAGGTGCGCCAGCCCGGCGCGGCGGAAGTCCTCCTCGAGCACCGGGTCCATCGCCCGGGTGTCGCCGACGACGAGGCCCGGCAGCAGCCCCGCGGGTCCCGGCTCCAGGACGCGCCGAGCCGACCCGCTCAACCCCTCCCGCAGGGCGCCGGCCAGCCGCTGAGGGACGTCCGGCTCGCCGACGACCGCGGGCGGGCCACGGGCCGAGACCACCGCGACCACGTCGTCCCCTCGCTCGGGGAGGGAGAGGCCGACACGGACACGTACCCGCTGTCCCGGGGACACGCGACGCCACTCCTCGGCAGGACCGAAGAACAGCACCTCGGCCCGGAGCCGGTGCGTGGTGGACCCGTCGACGAGCACGGTCACGGTCGCGTCCGCGACGACGCGGGGCGGCCCGGCCCCGCGGAGCAGACGGGGATCGCCGTCCAGCTCCAGGACGACCGACGCCGTCCCGTCCGCCTCGGCGACCGCGCGCAGGGGCGAGCCCTCCCGTGCAACCCCGCGGACCGCCCCCGTCGCTGCGGCGACCGCGACGCCGGCCAGGACGGTGAGAACGAGCGCCGTGGCCGGTCCTCGGTGACGGTGGAGGGCGACTGCGAGGACGCACGCCGCGCAGGCGGCCGACCCCAGCAGGAACGGCGCGGTCACCGGCGCCAGCAGGGTGGTGAGCCACACCGCCGCGGCAAGTGGCGCCAGCCGGAGGTCCACCCAGCTCCATCGGGCGGGCGGACCGTTCACACGGTCACCAGCTCGGCCAGCTCCGCCGAAGTCCCCGGACCGATACCCGGCACGTCGTCGAGCTCCTCGACGCTCCGGAACGCCCCGTGACGGCTGCGATGGTCGACGATCCGCTGGGCCAGCACGGGGCCGATGCCGGGCAGCGCATCCAGTTCCGCGACGCCGGCGGCGTTGAGGTCCACCAGGCCGCCGCCACCGGCCGCCCCGGTGCCCGCCGGCGCCCCTCCCGCCGGGATCGCGGCGGACGATCCGACGGCCACCTGTTCCCCGTCGGAGACCACCGCCGCCAGGTTCACCGCGGCGGGATCGGCCTCGGCCAGCAGTCCGCCCGCGGCCGCGATCGCATCGGCCACCCGCGAGCCGGACGGGAGGGTGACCAGTCCCGGGTGGGCGACCTGCCCGACGACGGCGACCACCACTGTCGCCGAGGTCTCGGCGGCCTCACCGACCGGCGGGGTCGGCGGCGCGGTGGACGCGGGGGGCGCGCCGTCCACCGCGGCCACGCGCGGGCGGTCCAGCCACGTCCAGCCGATCAGGACGAGGGCGGCCAGCAGCCCCGCGAGCCAGAGGGACGACGCCCCGTACCGCCCTGGGTCCCAGCGCGCCGCCGGACCGGGCGCCCGGTGCCGGCCGACGCCCACCGGAAGGCCCGCACCGGTCTCCGGTTCGTCATCCGCCAGTGGTGCGGTGGCCGTGTCGTCCCCGGTCCAGCCCGGACCCGTGGCGGAGGAACGCTGCTCCTCGTCGTCGAGGTCATCGGGGATCCACCCACCCGGCCGGTCGCGCTCGTCCAGCAGCAGCCGCAGGCGCTGGCGGATGACGTCGGCGTCGTCGCTGCGGCGGGAGGGGAGGCGCACCGACCGGACGTTAGGGAGAGCGGAACCGCTCGACCGGTCCCCCGACACATCTGTGGACGCTGAGGCGGGTTGTGGACGACCGCAGCCGCGTCAGAGGCAGCCGGCGGCAGCCTGGCGCGCATGCCGAGCCACGTGCTGCCCTCAGTCCTCCGGTGGCTCCGAATGCGTCTCCTCGTCCGGTTCCCGCCAGAACGGCGCCACGACGATCCCGACCGCGCCGGGGCCCACGTGTGCCCCGATCGCTGCGCCGAGCTCGCTGACGTGGAGCTCGCGCACCTGCGGCAGCCGCTCGCGGATCTCCGCGGCGAGCCGTGCGGCCTTCTCCGGAGCGGCGAGGTGGTGGACGGCGATCGAGACCGGCCCCTGCCCGGCAGCCTCGACCGCGCGCTGGACCAGCCGGTGCAGCGCTCGGGTCGTCGTCCGCACCTTCTCCAGCGGAACGACCCGGCCGTCCTGCACGTGCAGCACCGGCTTGACGGCGAGCGCCGATCCCAGGACGGCGGCCGCGGACCCGATGCGCCCACCGCGACGCAGGTGCTCCAGGGTGTCGACGACGAAGAAGGTCCGCGTCGCGTCCGCGATTTCCTGCGCCGTCCGCGCGACGGTCGCCGCGTCGGCACCTGCCGCGGCCGACCGGGCAGCGGCGAGGACGGCGAACCCGGCTCCCATGGCCGCCGACCGCGTGTCGACGACGGTGACGATGTGCTCCCCGACCTGGGAGGCGGCCAGCCGCGCGGCGTCCCACGTCCCCGACAGCTCCGACGACAGGTGGAGGGAGACGAGGCGGTCGGCGCCCTCGGCCAGCGCACGCCGGTAGGCCGCCACGAAGTCCCCGGGCGTCGGGCGAGAGGTCGAGACGCTGTGCCCGCGGGCTGCCAGCGCCCGGGCGACGTCCCCCGGGCCGATGTCCCAGCCTTCGCGGCCGGAATGCCCGGCGAGGACCACGTACAGGGGCACGACGTGGATGCCGTAGCCCTCGATGAGTTCATCGGGGAGGTAGGCCGTCGAATCGGTGACTACGGCGACGGACACCCGGCGAGGCTAGCCCGCCACTGTCGCCGACCATCGGCGGTACTCACCGGCCGTGTCCAGCGGACCTACAGAACGGCGTCGGCGTCGCCGGGGGGAGGCGGTGCGCCCTCCGGCGCCACCGTTCCGGTCGGTCCCGGGCCCACGCCCTCCACACGCCCCACCGGTTGGGGCAGCACCGAGCTGTTGTGGCGCAGCAGCCGCCAGCGGCTGCCCTGCACCACCAGCTCGCTCCACGCACAGTTGCCGAGAGGCCCGAACATGCGGCGGTGCTCCGGGCCCAGGTCGAGGAGCCGCTCGATCAGCCGTCCGGCGGTGCCGCCATGGGTCACGACCACGGCCACGCCGGCAGGGGGCAGGTCCGCGAGGGCCTCCAGCGCACGGTCGGCGACCGCCGAAGGGTCCTCACCGCCCCGGCCGTGCACCGGGCGACCGGCCATCCAGGCGGCGTACTGCTCGGGGAACCGGTCGGCCACCTCGGCCCGGGTGAGCCCCTCCCAGGAGCCCATGCCGTGCTCTCGCAGGCGCTCGTCCAGCCGGACCTGCACTCCGAGCACCGCCGTCAGGGCCCGGGCGGTCTCAGTGGCCCGGACGAGGTCGCTGGACACCACCACGGTGTCCTCCGGCGTCAGCCCGGCGGCGATGTACGGGGCCGCCTGGGCGGCCTGTCGCCGGCCTCTGTCGTCCAGCGGCGGGTCGAGCTGGCCCTGGAAACGGCCGGCAGCGTTCCACTCGGTCCGCCCGTGTCGCCACAGGACCAGCCGCGGCACCGGCAGGGCTCTGCCCGTCACCGGCCGGACGTCTCCCCGTCGGGGGACCTGCCGCCCTCGGCCGCGGTGTCGCCGGTCGGCGCAGGGTTCGCGTTGTCGACGAACGGGATGGTCGGGCAGTCCTTCCAGAGCCGCTCGAGGGCGTAGTACGCCCGCTCCTCGGCGTGCTGGACGTGCACCACGACGTCCACGAAGTCGAGCAGGACCCACCTCGACTCGGCGACGCCCTCCCGACGGACGGGCTTGATGCCGTGCTCGCGGAGTCGCTCCTCCACCTCGTCGACGATCGACTGGACCTGGCGCTCGTTGGGCGCCGAGGCCAGGACGAAGGCGTCGGTGATGGCGAGCCGGTCGCTCACGTCGACGATGGAGACGTCGGTGGCGAGCTTGTCCGCAGCCGCCTGAGCGGCGAGCAGCGCGGTGTCCCGCGCCTCGGCCGAGGCGGTCATCGGGGTACCTCCTGGAGGTGGTCGGTCGGGGGCTGGGTAGCGGGGTGCTGGATGACCTCGGCGCCGGGTCGACGCGGCACCTCGCGGTAGAGGTCGCGCTTGTCGATGTACTGCACGACGCCGTCGGGAACGAGGTACCAGACCGGCATGCCCCGGCCGACCCGTTCGCGGCAGTCGGTCGAGCTGATCGCCAGGGCGGGCACCTCGACGAGGCTGACGACGCCCTCGGGCAGGTGGGAGTCCGCGAGGTGGAATCCCGGCCGGGTGACTCCGATGAAGTGGGCCAGGTCGAACAACTGCTGGTTCTCCCGCCAGCTGACGATCTGGGCCAGGGCATCGGCGCCGGTGATGAAGAACAGCTCGGCGTCGGGCCGCTGCCGATGGAGATCGGTGAGGGTGTCGATGGTGTACGTCGGGCCGCCCCGGTCGATGTCGACCCGGCTGACGGAGAACCGCGGGTTGGACGCCGTGGCGATCACGGTCATGAGGTAGCGGTCCTCCGCGGGGCTGACCGCGCGCTCACTCTTCTGCCACGGTTCGCCGGTCGGCACGAAGATGACCTCGTCCAGACCGAAGAGGCCCGCGACCTCGCTGGCGGCGACGAGGTGACCGTGGTGAATGGGATCGAACGTCCCGCCCATGATCCCGACCCGGCCACCTGCCACCGGACGAGCCTATCGGGGACCACCGGGACGGGCCCCGTCAGGATCGGCGCCGGCCGCGGCCGGGGCCCCACCCGGAGGTGGAGAACCCGCGACCGCCGCGACCGGCTCCCCCGTGCAGCCGGTCGCGATCGACACCGTGCGTCGCTGCCCCGATTGAGCACGTCCGCACCTGGTGCGGCGCCGCCCTGACCAACGCTCGGGGACGACATCGGTTACGGCGGCGCTCCGGAACCCCGGCGTGTCGCGACGGCAGGCGACGAGGCGCCGGATCGACCTGTCGACCGGCCGACGTGTCGCCCCGTCGACAGTGCGCCGCACCGGGACGCTCAGAGGGTGGTGACGAACTCCGACAGCTGGGCAGCGTTGCGGCACTCCACCATGTCGATGACCTCGCCGTAACGGTTCGCGGCCGAGTCACCGCTGCCCCACAACCGCCGGGGCTCGGGATTGAGCCAGTGCGCCGACCGCGACCGCCGGACCAGGTCGGCCAGCACGGGCAGGCCCGGTTGCCGGTAGTTCGTCCGACCGTCGCCGAGGACCAGCAGCGACGTCTTCGGGCCGACCGCGGACGCCCAGCGGTCGGCGAACACCTCGAAGGCGGTCCCGTAGTCGCTGTGCCCGTCGAAACCCACGACGTCGGCCTCGCGCCCGATCCGGGCGATCGCGTCGACGACGTCGGCACCGGGCTTGAAGAAGCGGGTCACCTCGTCGGTGGTGTCGACGAACGCGAAGGCCCGCACGCCGGTGAAGTGCTCCCGCAGGGCCTGGGTCAGCATCAGCGTGAAGTGGCTGAACCCCGCCACCGATCCGCTCACGTCGCAGAGCACGACGAGCTCGGGCTTGTGGACCTTCCGCGGCCGGTGGTGGGTGACCACCGGAACGCCGCCCGTGCCCAGCGAGGCCCGCACCGTCTTGCGGAAGTCCAGCCGGCCCTCGCGCCCCAGCCGGCGGCGCGCGGAGAGCCGTACCGCCAGCCGGCGGGCCAGCGGCGCCACGGCCCGTCGCAGCTCGGCCAGGTCGGTCGACTGCGCACGGAGGAAGTCCACCTGGTCCACCAGCGGCCGGACGGCGTTCTTCGCGACCTTGTCCCGCCCCTTCTCCGCCGCCGTCCGCCGGCGCACCTCGGACTCGATCGCGGAGCGCAGCGCCGACAGCCGCTCGCGGATCGTCTGGCGGGCCACCTGTTCGCCCAGTCCGCCGCGATCGCCCTCGGCGAGCAGCCCGGCCAGCAATTGCGAGACGAGCGTGTCCGGCGACAGCGCGCGCAGCACCCGGTAGCTGAAGTACGACTGCCCCGAGGGCGAGGGCTGACCGCGCCCCAGCAGCTCGACGGCCTCGCGCGCGAACCGGCGCAGCGCCTCCTCGTCCCCGTCGAGCAGCAGCCGCAGCAGCCGCTCGCGCATGAGCGCGGCCAGGTCGGCGTCGTCGGACCCCGGCACGTCCAGGGTCGACTCCCCCGCCTCGTCATCGGGGCTGCCGTCCGTCCCCTCCCCGTCGGACGCAGCCGGCGGGCGGTCCGACAGCGGCCACCACAGGTCGAAGAGGACGTCGTAGGTGGGGCGCTGGGCTGCGCGCTGCAGCAGCACCGCGGCCAGCCCGTGCCGGAGCTGCTCCCGGTCGAGCAGGTCGACCACCGTCAGGATCTCGGCGGCATCCACGGCCTGGCTGATCCCGACCGGGATGCCTGCCTCACGCACGGCGCGCACGAACCCGTCGAGATGCCCGGCGAGCCCGCCGGCCGCGACCGGGGTGGTCATCAGTTCAGCCGGAGCTCGGCCGCGGCGCGGTCCTGGTCGCTGGCGTGCTTGAGGACCACGCCCAGCGTCGACCGCATCGCCGACTCGTCGAGGGTGTCCAGGCCGAGCTCGAGCAGCGTCTGGGCCCAGTCGAGGGTCTCGGAGATCGACGGCGACTTCTTCAGTTCCAGAGCCCGCAGCGCCCGGACCGTCCGGACCAGCTGCTCGGCCAGGCCGGGCGCGAGATCGGGCACCCGGGACAGCACGATCTCCCGCTCCCGGTCGGCCGACGGGTAGTCCAGCGCCAGGTAGAGGCAGCGCCGCTTGAGCGCCTCGGACAGCTCGCGGGTGGCGTTCGAGGTGAGCACCACCATCGGACGACGCGTCGCGGTCATCGTGCCGAGCTCGGGGATGGTCACCTGGAAGTCCGACAGCACCTCCAGGAGCAGGCCCTCGACCTCGACGTCGGCCTTGTCGGTCTCGTCGATGAGCAGGACCGTCGGCTCGGTCCGCCGGATCGCGGTCAGCAGCGGGCGGGAGAGCAGGAACTCCTCGCCGAAGATGTCGTCGTGGACGGTGTTCCAGTCCGCGCCGTCGGTGCCCTGGGACGCCTGGATGCGCAACAGCTGCTTCTTGTAGTTCCACTCGTACAGCGCCCGTGCCTCGTCGAGGCCCTCGTAGCACTGCAGGCGGATGAGCCCGGACCCCGTCGCCGTCGCCAGCGCCTTGGCCAGCTCGGTCTTGCCGGTGCCGGCCGGGCCCTCGACCAGCAGCGGCTTGCCCAGCCGGTCGGCCAGGAACACCGTCGTCGCGATCTGGGCGTCGGGCAGGTACCCGGCCGTGGACAGCCGCTTGCTGACGTCCGCGACCGAGGAGAACTGCGGGGACTGCGACGGCGGGCGGGGCATGCGGCTCCTTGCTGGGGCGGCGGGGTGGGTGGCTGGCGCAGCGGCGGCGGGGTGGGTGGCTGGCGCAGCGGCGGCGGGGTGGGTGGCCGGCGCAGCGGCGGCGGGGTGGCTGGCGCAGCGGCGGCGGTCAGCGGGTGTGGCCGCTGCCGGTCACGACGTAGGTGGTGGAGGTGAGTTCCGGCAGGCCCAGCGGGCCGCGGGCGTGCAGCTTCTGGGTGGAGATGCCGATCTCGGCGCCGAAGCCGAACTCGCCACCGTCGGTGAACCGGGTCGATGCGTTCACCAGCACCGCGGCGGCGTCCACACCGGCGGTGAAGTCGGCGATCGCGCTCGCGGAGTCGGCCACGATCGCCTCGCTGTGCCCGCTCCCCCACCGGGCGATGTGCTCCAGCGCGGCGGGCAGGTCGTCGACGACCCGCACCGCCATGTCCATCGACAGGTACTCGGTGGCCCAGTCCTCGTCGGTCGCCGGGACCACGCCCTCGTGGGCCGCCCGCGCCGACTCGTCCCCGTGCAGGGCCACGCCCGCCCCGGCCAGCGCGCCGAGCAGGCGCGGGAGGAACGGGACGTCGCGGTGCACCAGCAGGGTCTCCGCGGAGTTGCAGACGCTCACACGGTGGGTCTTGGAGTTCAGCACGATCGCCTCGGCCATCGCGGCGTCGGCGGAGGCGTCGACGTACACGTGGCAGTTGCCGACCCCGGTCTCGATGACCGGCACGGTCGACTCCCGGACGACGCGCTCGATGAGGGAGGCCCCACCGCGCGGGATGACCACGTCGACCAGCCCGCGGGCGTTGAGGAGCTCTCCGACCGACGCACGGTCGGCGGGCAGCAGCTCCACGGAGCCGGCGGGCAGACCGGACTTCTCGGCCGTCTCGGTGAGGATGGCGACCAGCGCGGTGTTGGTGCGGAAGGCCGACGCCGAGCCGCGCAGCAGTGCTGCGTTCCCGCTCTTCAAGCAGAGGCCGGCGGCGTCGACGGTCACGTTCGGACGGGCCTCGTAGACGATGCCGACGACGCCCAACGGCACCCGCACCTGCCGCAACTGGAGACCGTTGGGCAGCCGGGAGCCACGGACGACGTCGCCGACCGGGTCCGGCAGCGCCACGAGCTCGCGCAAGGCGGCGGCCACGCCGGCCACCCGCCCGGCGTCCAGGCGGAGACGGTCGAGGATCGAGTCGGGCGTTCCCGCAGCGGCGGCGGCCTCGATGTCGGCGGCATTGGCGGCCAGCACCTCGTCGCTGCGGGCGACGAGCGCGTCGGCCATCGCCGCCAGAGCGGCGTCCTTCACGTCCGTCGGCAGGGTGCGCAGCACCCGGGCGGCCGACCGCGCGCGGAGCGCTGCGGCGCCGATCAGTGGCAGGTCGGTGACGTCGGACACGCAGGCGAGGGTACGCGGGTGCGCGCGCTCCCCCGGCGCCTCGGCGGGCGCCGCCGTCGTCCGAAACTGTGCGAGAATGATTCTCATGAACGTTAAGACGCGGTATGCCGTAGCTGCCGCCGTCGCGGCCGCCACCCTATTGGCGGGGTGCGCGGGCCAGAACGGCGAAGACGGCGGGGAGGACGGCGTCACGGTCGTCGCCGGCTTCTACCCGCTGGAGTGGGTGGCCTCGCGGGTGGGAGGGGATGCCGTCACCGTGTCCTCGCTGACTCCGCCGGGCGCCGAGGCGCACGACCTCGAGCTGGCGCCCCAGGACGTGGCCGCCGTCGCCGAGGCCGACCTGGTGGTGTTCCTCGAGGGCTTCCAGCCCGCCGTCGACGAAGCGGCCCGGTCGGAGGCCGGGGACCGGGCCTGGGACGCCGGCCAGGCCGCGGACCTCTCCCTCACCGCCCCGGCCCACGATGAGGAAGCGCACGAGGACGGTGCGCACGGGGACGAAGCGCACGCCGGGGACGAAGCGCATTCCGTGGACGAAGCGGACGAGGCCGCCGATCCGCACTTCTGGCTCGACCCGACTCGGCTCGCCGCCGTGGGCGACGCACTGGCCGGGCGACTCGCCGAGATCGACCCGGACGGTGCGGCCGCCTACCGGGACAACGCCGCCGCCCTGCGGACGGACCTCGAGGAACTGGACGCCGAGATGCAGGCGGGCCTGACCGGGTGCGCGGTGGACACCCTCGTCACCAGCCACGACGCCTTCGGCTACCTCGCCGACCGCTACGGTTTCGAGGTGGTCGGCATCAGCGGCCTCAGCCCGTCGCAGGAACCCGACCCCGCGCAGCTCGCCGAGATCTCCGAGCTGGTGAACGATCGAGGGGTCACCACGGTGTACACCGAGACGCTCATCGACCCCGCGGTCGCCGAGACCGTGGCAGCCGAGGCCGGCGTGCGGACTGCGGTGCTGGATCCCCTGGAAGGCCTGACCGACGATTCCGCGGGAGAGGACTACCTCGAGGTGATGCGCAGCAATCTCGCCGTCCTGCAGCAGGGGCAGTCCTGTCCATGACCGGCACGCAGGGCGCTGGGCCGGGTCGCGGGCCCGCGATCCGGCTGCGCGACGCGAGCATCGGTTACGGCGACGTGTCGATCGTGGCGCACGTCGACCTGACCGTCGGGCACGGCGAGGCCGTGGCCGTCCTCGGGTCCAACGGGTCGGGCAAGACGACGCTCGCCCGCGGTCTCCTCGGTCTCGCCGCGGTGCTGGACGGCGAGGTGGAGGTGCTGGGCGCGCCGGTCGGACGGCTGCCCGGCCCGCGCGGCCGGGTCGGATACGTCCCCCAGCGGCACACGGTGAGCGGCGCGGTCCCCGCGACGGTCCGTGAGGTCGTCGGGGTGGGCCGGCTCGCGCGGCTGGGCCTCTTCCGGCGGCTCGGCCCGGGCGACCGGTCCGTCGTCGCCGACGCCGTCGCCGCCGTCGGGCTCAGCGACCGGATGAACGACCCGGTCGCCTCCCTCTCCGGAGGCCAGCAGCGCCGCGTGCTCGTGGCGCGGGCCCTGGCGGCCGAACCGGAGCTGCTGATCATGGACGAGCCGACGGCGGGCGTGGATGCCGCCAGCCAGGAAGCGCTCGCCGCCGTCCTCGCCGACGTGTCGGCGACCGGCACGACGCTCGCCGTCGTGACCCACGAGACCGGCCCCCTCGCCGGCGTCCTCCGCCGGGCGGTCGTGGTCGACCACGGACGCATCAGCTACGACGGTCCGCTCGCCGGCGCCGAACCCGGCACCGGTGGTCACCACCACTCCGACGACCCCGTCGAGCCGGAGGGCCGTGGCTACCGGCTGGACCAGCTCCGGGTGACCCCGGACGCCGCCCGCGCCCGCCTCGGAGGCAGCTGACATGGAGATCCTCGAGTACGGCTTCATGCAGCGCGCACTCCTCGCCTCCCTGATGGTCGGCCTGGTGGCTCCCGCCGTCGGCGTGTTCCTCGTCCAGCGCCGGCTCTCCCTCCTCGGCGACGGGCTCGGGCACGTCGCCCTCACCGGCGTCGCCGTGGGCGTCCTGACGGCGACCGCTCCGGTGGGGACCGCGCTGGTCGCCGCCGTGCTGGGCGCGGTCCTGATCGAGCTGGTCCGCGCCCGGGGCCGGACGAGCGGCGACGTCGCCCTCGCCGTCCTGTTCTACGGCGGCATCGCCGGCGGCGTCGTCCTGCTCAGCCTCGCTCCGCGCGGCCAGGCGACCAATCTCGACGCGTACCTGTTCGGCGCGATCACCACCACGAGCACCGCCGACGTCACGGTCTTCCTGGTCATCACCCTGATCGTCCTCGGCGTCGTCGCACTGCTCGGCCGACGGCTGTACGCGGTCAGTGACGACGAGGAGTACGCCCGGGCCGTCGGGCTCCCCGTCCTCGCCCTCAACATGGTGCTGGCCACGCTGGTCGCCTGCACCGTCGTGCTGTCGATGCGGGTCGTCGGCCTGCTGCTGATCAGCGCGCTGATGATCGTGCCCAGCGCCGTCGCCCAACTGGTGGCCCGAAGCTTCCGGACGACGGTCTACCTGGCCTGCGCCATCGGTGTCGTCGTCAGCGTGGCCGGCACGACCGCGTCCTACTACGCGGGCACCCCCTCGGGCGGCACGATCGTCCTGCTGGCCATCGCGCTGTTCCTCCTGGTGACGGCCGCCCTGGCCGTGCGGGACACCTCGGCCCGCCGTCGGCACCGCCGACGGGCCGACGTGCATGCCGCGCATCCGCACGAGCACGGCCAGGGCTGTGGGCACGTGCCGGTGCCCCACGGCGACCACGTCGACTACGACCACGACGGACATCTCCACGCCCCGCACCGGACCGGCGCCGGACTGCACTACGACGAGCACGGCGCGCATGCGGTGGCGACGCCGCCCATCGAGGAGGCGAGCCGGCCGTGACGCGACCGGAACCGGCCGAGGCGGCGAGCCGCCGGCCCACCCGCCAGCGCAGCGCGTTGCTCGCGGTCCTCAGCGACACCGACGGCTTCCGGAGCGCGCAGGAGCTGCACGCGCTGCTCCGCGCGCGGGGCGACGGGGTGGGCCTGGCCACGGTCTACCGGACCCTGCAGGCGCTGACCGACCAGGGTCAGGTCGACGTCGTCCGCAATGCCGACGGGGAGGCGACCTACCGCCGGTGCTCCACGGCGCACCACCACCACCTCATGTGCCGCTCCTGCGGCCGCACGGTCGAGCTCGCCGACTCCCCCGTCGAGCGCTGGGCCGCCCGCGTCGCCGACCAGCACGGGTTCGCCGACGTGCAGCACCAGCTCGAGGTCTTCGGGACCTGCGCCGCCTGCGCCGCCGCCCGCGAACCTCAGCGGTAGGGGTCGGTCACCTCGCGCAGTCGCTCGAGGGCGGCGCGCAGCTGGGCGGCGGTCTTGTCCCCGAGGTGCGCCGTCCATTCGGCCTCCACCTCGTGTTCGATCTTCCGGGCCAGCGCGACGACCTCCCGCCCGCGCTCTGCCATCTGGACCAGCCGCGCACGTCCGTCGGTCGGGTCCGGCACCCGGCGGACGTAGCCCGCGCGCTCCAACTGGTCGACCAGGTGACCGGCGGTCTGCTTGGTGACCAGCGCCTGCTCAGCGAGGTCGGTGAGCCGGGTGCCGTGGGGGCCGATGCGCGCGGCGATGCGGCCCTGGGCGGGGGTCATGTCGTCGAAGCCGGCTGCGGCCAGCGCTGCGTACAGGCGGGCCTCCATGGCCCGGGCCGGATAGAAGCAGAGCAGTGCCAGGTTCTGCCGCTCCTCGGGATCCTCGGTCATGCCACCTCTTGACAATGGTCAGATGATCTGACGAAAATGGTCAGAGCATCGTACCAACCGTGGGGAGGCGTGATGGACCTCGACGACGTCTGGCGAACGATCGACGCCGAGCGGGCCGGCGTGGCGGACCTCGTCGAGGATCTGTCCCCGGACGAGTGGCAGACCCCGTCGTTGTGCGACGCCTGGCTGGTGCGCGACGTCGCCGCCCACCTCACGCTCGCGCACATGGGCTACCGCGCGGCCGTCGTCGGCGCGGTGCGGGCCAGGGGCGACTTCGACCGGATGATCCGGGACACCGCCCTGCGCGCCGCCGGCCTGCCCCGTGAGGAGTACGCGCGGCGGCTGCGGACCATGGTGGGCTCCCGGCGCACGGCACCCTTCATCACGCCCATGGAGCCGCTCATCGACGTGCTGGTGCACGGACAGGACATGTCCCTGCCCCTGGGCCGGGCCCGACCGATGCCCACCGATGCCGCGGCCGCGGCCGCACAGCGGGTGTGGGACATGGGGTTCCCCTTCCGCGCCCGGCGGCGGTTGGCCGGGTTCCGGCTCGCCGCCACGGACACCGACTGGTCCGTCGGCTCCGGGGCCGCGGTGGAGGGCCCGATCGCCTCTCTCCTGCTGCTGGTCACCGGGCGCCGCACTGCCCTCGACCAGCTCACCGGCGACGGCGCCGACACCCTGCGGCTTGCCGCGGCCGGCAGCTACCGCGACTGACCCGGTTCCCTGCCGAGCCGCGCGCGCAGCCCGTTGCGGACGGCCGGCCACTCGGCGTGCAGGATCGAGTAGACGACCGTGTCCCGCAGCGTGCCGTCCGGCATCCGCCGGTGGTGCCGCAGGACGCCGTCCTGCTTGGCCCCCAGCCGCTCGATCGCCGCCCGGGACTGCAGGTTGTGCCAGTGCGTCCGGAACTCCACCGCCAGGCAGCCGAGCACGTCGAAGGCGTGGGTGAGCAGCAGCAGCTTGCTCTCGGCGTTGACGCCGGTGCGCTGCGCCGACTGCGCGGTCCAGGTGTAGCCGATCTCCAGCCGCGGCGCCTCGGCGTCCGCGTTGCAGTAGGTGGTCGAGCCGACCACCGTTCCGTCGGCGGACCGGCGCACGACGAACGGCAGCATCGTCCCGGCCGCCTGCCGCGCCAGCCGGGCCGCGACGTCGTCGGCCATCTCCGCGGGTGACGGCACGAACGTGTACCAGAGCTCCCAGAGCTGCCCGTCGGAGGCGGCAGCGACCAGCTCGTCGTGGTGGTCGGGGCGCAGCGGCTCCAGGGAGACCAGATCGCCGGTCAGGCTCACCGGTTCGAGGAATGCCACCTCAGCGGGACCGGAGGGCGCGCAGCGCGGTCTTGCGTGCCTCGCCGGTCAGCCGATCGAGGAACAGCTTGCCGTCGAGGTGGTCCACCTCGTGCTGCAGGCAGCGCGCCATGAGTCCGCTGCCCTCCAGCCGCAGGGGCTTGCCGTCGACGTCGAAGCCCTCGACCGCTGCGTGCATCGCGCGCACCGTCGGCGCCCAGATGCCGGGCACGGACAGGCAGCCCTCGTCGCCGTCCTGGGTCTCCTCCGACAGCTCGACGATCACCGGGTTCACCATGTGCCCGATGACGCCGTCGACGTTGTAGGAGAACGCCCGCAGGCCGACCCCGATCTGCGGCGCGGCCAGCCCGGCCCGGCCCGGGTGGTCGACGGTCTCCAGCAGGTCGCGGACCAGGGCGGCCAGGTCGCGGTCGAAGGCACGCACCTCGTCGGCCGGGGTGCGCAGCACCGGGTCACCGACTTCGCGGATGGGACGGATCGTCACGCCGTGCAGTCTCTCAACCGGTGTTCAGCGGCCGACGTGGCGGCCGACCAGCACCATTTCGTCGCGGTGGACGACCTCCCGGCGGTACTCGGGGGCGAGGTCCCCGGTCTTGCGGCCGAGGAGGGCCGGCATCTCCCGGGCGTCGTAGGCGACCAGCCCGCGGGCGACGACGGCGCCGTCGGGTCCGACCAGCTCGACCGGGTCGTCGGCGAGGAAGTCACCGGTGACGCCGGTGATCCCGGCGGCCAACAGCGAGGCGTGCCGTTCGCGGACGGCGCGGACCGCCCCCTCGTCCAGCAGGACTCGCCCCCGCGGCCGGCTGGCGTACCGCAACCAGAACTGACGGGCGCTGGGCCGGCGGCCCATGGGGGTGAACAGCGTCCCCACCCGCTCCCCCGCGAGCGCGGCGGCACCCTGCGGGGTCGAGGTGACGACGACCGGGACACCGGCGTGGGCGGCGATGAACGCGGCCTCGACCTTGGTCGCCATGCCACCGGTGCCGACACCGTTGCGCTTGGCGGTGCCGAGGGTGACGGCGGCGAGGTCGGCCGGGCCGGTGACGGTGTCCACCAGCTGGGCGGGGCCGACGCGCGGATCGCCGTCGTAGACGCCGTCGACGTCGGAGAGCAGGACCAGGGCGTCGGCCTGCGCCACGTGCGCGACCAGGGCGGCGAGCCGGTCGTTGTCGCCGAACCGGATCTCCTCGGTGGCGACGGTGTCGTTCTCGTTGACGATCGGCAGGGCCCCGAGGGCCAGCAGCCGCTCCATCGTCCGGTGGGCGTTGCGGTAGTGGCTGCGGCGGGTCAGGTCGTCGGCGGTCAGCAGGACCTGGCCGACGGTGATGTCGTGCCGGGCGAAGGCGTCGGCGTAGGTCTGCACCAGCCGGAGCTGCCCGACGCTGGCCGCGGCCTGCGCCGTCGCGAGGTCACGCGGGCGGCCGTCGAGCTGCAGCGGAGCCAGGCCCGCGGCGATCGCCCCCGAGGAGACGAGGACGACCTCCCGGCCGGCGGACCGCACCGCGCCGAGGACGTCGACCAGCGCCGACAGCCGCTCGGCGTCCAGCCCGCCGGGCAGCGTGGTCAGTGACGAGGAACCGACCTTGACGACGACCCGGCGGGCTCCGGCGATCTGCGGACGCGCGGTCACTCGACGTCGTCCGGGATCTCGTCGTCCGTCCAGCCGTCCTCACTGAGCTCGTAGGGCGTCCGGCGGGCCTTCTTGGCGGCCAGCCGCTCCTGGGCGCGCACTCGGTGCGGCGAGTCGATGCGGGCGTCGGTGCCGCGACCGCCGAGGCCCGCGGACTCCTCGACGGTGAGCGTCCCGGCCGGCAGCGTGGGCTCCCAGTCGAAGGTCACGCCACCGATGGTGACGGCGTCGCCCTCGCGCGCACCGGCCTTGGCGAGCTGCTCCTCGACCCCGAGCCGGTTGAGCCGGTCGGCGAGGAAGCCGACGGCCTCGTCGTTGGTGAAATCGGTCTGGCGGACCCAGCGCTCTGGCCGGACACCCCGCACGATGAACGCTCTCTCGTCGTCCCCGCCCGCCCCCTCCGGATCGCGCTCCACGGTGAAGCCGGAGTCGTCCACGGCCTTCGGGGTGAGGGTGACGCGGGCCGGCTCCATGGGCGGCAGGCCCGCCCGGTGCTCCTCGACGGCGGCGGCGAGGGCGAAGCCGAACTCCTTGAGGCCCTCGCCGGTGGCGGCGCTGACCGGGTAGACGTCCAGTCCACGCTTCTCCAGGGAGGCACGGACGAGGTCGACCAGCTCCCGGGCGTCGGGAACGTCGATCTTGTTGAGGACGGCGATCCGCAGCCGGCTGACGAGGTCGAGCTCGTCGCCGCCGACCGCCGCTCCCGAGTACTCGGCCAGCTCGTGCTCGAGCGCCTCGATGTCGCTCTCCGGGTCGCGGCCGGGCTCCATCGTCGCCATGTCGACGACGTGCACCAGGACGGCGCACCGCTCGACGTGCCGCAGGAACTGCAGGCCGAGGCCCTTGCCGGTGGAGGCGCCCGGGATCAGCCCCGGCACGTCGGCCATCGTGTAGACGGTGTCGCCGGACCGGATCACCCCGAGGTTGGGCACCAGGGTCGTGAACGGGTAGTCGGCGATCTTGGGACGCGCCGCCGACATCGCCGCGATCAGCGACGACTTCCCCGCCGAGGGGAAACCGACGAGGCCGACGTCGGCGACGCTCTTGAGCTCGATGACGGCGTCGAACGCCTCGCCCTCCTCGCCCAGCAGGGCGAAGCCGGGCGCCTTGCGGCGGGCGTTGGCGAGCGCGGCGTTCCCGAGCCCGCCCTTGCCGCCCCTGGCCAGCACCACGCGGGTGCCGGCGCCGACGAGATCGGCGATCACCCGGCCGTCGGGGGTGCTGACCACCGTGCCGGCCGGGACCTTGAGGATCCGGTCCTCGCCCTTGGCGCCGTGCCGGTTACTGCCCTCACCCGGCCGGCCGTTGCCGGCCTTCTGGTGCGGCCGGTGGTGGAAGTCCAGCAGCGTGTGCACGCTGGGATCGACCTCGAGGACGACGTCGCCGCCGTCGCCGCCGTTCCCCCCGTCGGGACCGCCGAGGGGCTTGAACTTCTCCCGATGGATCGACGAGACGCCGTGCCCGCCGTTGCCGGCGGCCACGTGCACGACTACTCGATCGACGAAAGCGGCCATCTCCGCCGCCCCTTACCTGTCGAGCGCGACGAGCGCACGGGCGAATGCCCGTGCGCTCGTGCGCGGATCGGCCCCGTCCCGAGGCTCGTCCCGAGCTCGCGAGGGATGAGGAGGACGGGGTCCTTCTACTTTCTCAGGCCTCGACCGCGGCGATGGAGACGGTCTTCCGTCCCCGCCGGGTGCCGAAGGTGACCGCACCCGGAGCGAGCGCGAACAGCGTGTCGTCGCTGCCGCGACCGACGCCGAGACCCGGGTGGAAGTGAGTGCCGCGCTGCCGCACGATGATCTCGCCGGCCTTGACGACCTGGCCGCCGAAGCGCTTCACGCCGAGGCGCTGAGCGTTCGAGTCGCGACCGTTGCGGGACGACGAGGCGCCCTTCTTGTGTGCCATGTCGGCGTCAGCCCTTCGAGATGTCGCGGACCACGACGCTGGTCAGGGGCTGACGGTGCCCCTGCCGCTTGTGGTAACCGGTCTTGTTCTTGAACTTGTGGATGTGGATCTTCGGGCCCTTGCCGTGCTCGACGATCTCACCCGTCACGGTCACCTTGGCCAGGGCCGCCGCGTCGCTGGTGACGGTGTCGCCGTCGACCAGCAGGATGGCCGGGAGAGCGACGGTGTCGCCCGCCGCACCCGCCAGGCGGTTGATCGTGAACGTGTCGCCCACGGCCACCTTGTGCTGGCTGCCACCGGCCTTCACCACTGCGTACACCACTGACTCCTCGTATCGCTCGTAATGTCCAAGCTCTGTGTTCCGGCACAGACCGGAGCGATCGCCGGGTGCTGGACGGGCTGCGGACGCCTGACCCGGCGGCACCCGAAGGCGCCCGCGCGGTGGCGATGCAACCCGACCAGCGTACCCGAAGCATCAACGCCGGGTCGAACGTGGTCCGACGACCGTGGCCCCGTCCAGGGCACCGCCGCACGCGCGCGAGTGGCGGGGAGGACGGGGTCCGCTGTCACGAGACGGGCGGGCCCGCCGGTCGGCTCGCCGCCCGGCGGCGGCGCGGCCGCGTCGTGGCCTCGGCCGCGGCGGGGGCCGCGACGCCCTGCTCCTCCGCCGCCGGCGCCTCGGCGGCCGACTCCTCGACGGCCGCCGCCTCGGCCGGTGCCACCTCGGTCGGTGCCGACTCGACCGGTGCCACCTCGACGGCGACGGCCTCGCCCGGTGCCGCCTCGATCGAGGACTCGTCGCCCGACGGCTCGTCCGTGACCGGGAGGACCTGCACGGCATTGCTCTGGGCAGGAGTCGGCCCGATCCCCTCCGCCGGGGCACCGACTCCGGCGAGGACGGCGGCGTCCTCGGCCGCGCGCTCCTCCCCGGACTGGCCGCGGCTGCGGCGGCCCCGGTTGCGGCGTCCACCGCTGCGGGCGCCCTCGGTGGGCTCGCCGTCACCGGTGACGACCTCGGCCGCCGGCTCCTCGGCCACCTCCGTGGCCGCGGCGTCAGCGTCCTTGGCGTTGTCCCGGAAGCCGCCGGAGCGGTCCCGGCGGTTGTTGCCGCCGCCACCCCCGCCGCCACTCCCGTTGCCGCCGCCGTTGCTGCCGCTGGTGCCGCCCCCACGACGCTTCTCGTCCACCGGGTCGGTGCTGACGATGACGCCGCGGCCACGGCAGTGCTCGCACGACTCGGAGAAGACCTCGAGCAGGCCCTGGCCCACCCGCTTGCGGGTCATCTGGACCAGGCCCAGCGAGGTGACCTCGGCGACCTGGTGCTTGGTGCGGTCCCGGCCCAGGCACTCGGTGAGCCGCCGCAGCACGAGGTCCCGGTTGCTCTCGAGGACCATGTCGATGAAGTCGATGACGATGATGCCGCCGATGTCGCGCAGCCGGAGCTGGCGGACGATCTCCTCCGCCGCCTCCATGTTGTTGCGCGTGACGGTCTGCTCGAGGTTGCCGCCCGAGCCGACGAACTTGCCGGTGTTGACGTCGACCACGGTCATCGCCTCGGTGCGGTCGATGACCAGCGAGCCGCCCGAGGGCAGCCACACCTTGCGGTCGAGCGCCTTGGCCAGCTGCTCGTCGATGCGCAGGTCGCGGAAGACGTCGCCCTCGCCGGTGAACCGGGTCAGGCGGCCGGTCAGCTCCGGGGAGACGTGCGCGACGTAGGCCTCGACGGTGTCCCAGGCGTCGTCGCCCTGGACGACGAGCTCCTTGAAGTCCTCGTTGAAGACGTCGCGGATGACGCGGATCGCCAGATCGGGCTCGCCGTACAGGAGAGCGGGAGCGTTCCCCGAGCCGTTCTGGAGGGACTCGGCCTTCTTCTGGATGACGTCCCACTGGGCGGTCAGCCGGTTGACGTCGCGGGTGAGCTCCTCCTCGGAGGCGCCCTCCGCCGCGGTCCGGATGATCACGCCGGCGTCGTCGGGGACGATCTTCTTCAGGATGTCCTTGAGCCGCTGGCGCTCGGTGTCGGGCAGCTTGCGGCTGATGCCGGTCATCGACCCGCCGGGCACGAAGACGAGGAACCGGCCGGGCAGGTTGATCTGCTGGGTCAGGCGGGCACCCTTGTGGCCGATCGGGTCCTTGGTGACCTGCACCAGCACCTTGTCGCCGGACTTCATGGCCGTCTCGATGGAGCGCTGCTTGCCCGACAGGCCGGCGGCGTCCCAGTTGACCTCACCGGCGTAGAGGACGGCGTTGCGCCCCTTGCCGATGTCGACGAACGCCGCCTCCATGCTCGGCAGGACGTTCTGCACCCGGCCGAGGTAGACGTTGCCGGCGAACGACGTGGCCGACGCCTGGGTCACGTAGTGCTCGACGAGGACGTCGTCCTCGAGGACGGCGATCTGCGTCCGCTCGCCGCGCTGGCGGATGACCATCTTGCGGTCCACGGCCTCGCGGCGGGCGAGGAACTCGCTCTCGGTCAGGATCGGGGTGCGGCGGCGTCCGGTGTCCCGGCCGTCGCGGCGGCGCTGGCGCTTGGCCTCCAGGCGGGTCGACCCGGCCACCCCGCGGACGTCGTCGTCGCTGGTGGTCCGGCCGTTGCGTCCGGCCCGCTCGGGGCGGTCGTCGTCGTCGGAGTCGTCGCTGACGGCGTCGCCCCCGCCCCCACCGCTGCTGCGGCGACGACGGCGGCGCCGGCGGCGGGTGCTCGAACCGCCCTCGGCCTCGTCGGTGTCGGCCTCGGCCGTGTCCTGGGCGGACTCGCCGTCCTCGTCGTCCTCGTCCGAGGCGGCCTCGCCGGTCTCCTCGCCGGTCTCGTCGACGACGTCCTCGTCCCCGCTGTCCTCGCCGGTGCGGCCACGGCCACGCCCCCGGCGACCGCGGCGGCGCCGCCGGCTGCCGGTGGTGCCCTCGTCGGCGGACTCGGCGTCCTCGTCGTCGGCCTCGACGTCGGCCTCGACGTCCTCGATGTCGTCGGCGTCCTCGACCACGTCGGCCTGCTCGGCCGGACGACGGCGGGAGCGGCTGCGCCGGGGACGGGCGGGCTCGGCGGCGTCCTCGGTGTCCTCGTCGGCGGTGACCTCGTCCGCGACCTCGGGCTCCGGGGCCTCGACGGGGCGCCGGCTGCGGCGGCGGGGCGGCGAGGCGTCGGTCTCGCTGGGCGCCACGAAGCTGACGAAGGCCGGCATCGCCGGAGCCACCGGGACGGGCGCCTCGACGGAGTCGGGGTCGGCCGCGATCACCGAACGGGTGGCGCGCCGGCGAGGGCGGGCGACCACGGCGGTGGGCTCGGGGGAGCTGAACGCGGTCGCGAACCGTGGCAGAGCGGGCTCCGGCTCGGCCTCAGCCTCGGGCTCGGCCCCTGCGGGGACCTCCTCGGCGGAGGCCTCGACCTCTTCCTCTTCCTCCGGGTCCGCCGGAACGGCGGAGTCCTCGGACACGGCGGGAACCTCGGACACGGCGGGAACCTCGGCCACCTCGCCATCCGGGCGGCCGCCGGAGTCGGCCCGCCGGGAATCCTCCGGGGTCGCGTCGGTGGTGTCGGTACTGGTGCTGTCGTGATCGGCCACGAGGGCTCGTCTCCTCATGTGCTCCCGGGCGCCGATCGGTGAGGACTGGCGGCCGCGCAGGAGCACGGGTAGGGCGGGACGGGCCGTCGCACGGGGTACGGCGAAGGTGGCTCGTCCTGCGGAAGTCTGATGTCGGCCACCGCGCGGCGGTTGCCACGGCGGAGACCGGAATGCCGGCGGTGCCCGGACCGGCGCAGAACGCCGGTCCGGTGGTGCTGGTCGTTCTCGTACTGTCTGGTGGGGGTGCTGGTCTGTCGGTGGAGCGAGGGTCTGCGTGGTCCGGGCCGGGTGGCCCGGATCGGTCTGCGTCACGTCTGGCAGCCGTGGCGCTCGACGGCGCGAGGCCTCCGGGGACCCGCCGGTCAGATCGCCGCGTGCTCCCGGGGGATGCGCGCCGCGCGGTCGGGACCGAGCGGATCGGCCACGGTCCCGGTGTCGTCGAGCCGGCCCTGCGCCTCACGCACGGCCCGAGGGGGCAACGGCGGGTGCAGGTCGGCGACGGCAGCCAGGGCGGCCAACACGTCGTCAGGTCGTACAGCGGGCGTCAGCTGCCGGACGACCATGTGCAGTATGGCACAACCTGCCTCTTCGCCCGCCGACGCGCTGGCGACCGAGGCCCGGGCGTCGATGTCCTTGAGGCCGTTCTTCGTCCGCTTGGCGACGGTCACGACGTCCCGGGACAGGAACTCCTCGACCGCCGGCCGGAGCTCGGCCAGGGTCACCCCGGGTAGCTCCACGCGCCAGACGGAGGTGTCGATCCGGTCGGCCAGCGAGCCGGTTCCCTCCCCCGCCTCCACGCACTCCAGGATCGCGACCTCGTCCGGCAGGGAGGCGTCGAGCCCGGCCCGCACGGCCTCCGGGTCGCACCGGACGGAGAGGCCGATCTCGACGTACTCCGCCTCGCTCGCCGCACCGGTAGGGGCAGCGCCGAGGTAGGAGATCTTGGGGTGCGGGCTGAAGCCGGCGGAGAACGCCATCGGCACCTGCGCCCGCCGCAGCGCCCGCTCCAGGGTGCGGGCGAGGTCGCGGTGCGAGGCGAACCGGAGCCGGCCCCGCTTGGCGTAGCGGAGGCGCAGCTTCTGGACGGTGGGCGGCGGGGGCGGGCCCTCGGGCTGGCGGGCCATCAGACGACGGTCAGCGGGAGCAGGCTGCGCCCGGTGGGGCCGATCTGGATCTCGGTGCCCATGGTCGGGCAGACACCGCAGTCGTAGCAGGGGGTCCACCGGCAGTCGGCGACCTCCTCCTCGGACAGGGCCTCCTGCCAGTCCTCCCAGAGCCACTCCTTGTCCAGCCCGGAGTCCAGGTGGTCCCAGGGCAGGATCTCGTGCTCGGTGCGCTCGCGGGTGGTGTACCAGTCGAGGTCGACGCCGAAGGGGGCGAGCTCCTCGGCGGCGGCCGCCGTCCAGCGGTCGTAGGAGAAGTGCTCGCTCCAGCCGTCGAACTTCCCGCCCTCGCGCCAGACCCGCTCGATGACGCGGCCCACACGCCGGTCGCCCCGGGAGAGCAGGCCTTCGATCACGCCAGGCTTGCCGTCGTGGTAGCGCAGGCCGATCGAGCGGCCGATGCGGCGGTCGGCGTTGATCGCCTCCCGCAGCACCCGCAGCCGGTGGTCGATGGTCTCGGCGCTGGCCTGGCTCGCCCACTGGAACGGCGTGTGCGGCTTGGGCACGAACCCGCCGATGGAGACCGTGCAGCGGATGTCCTTGGAGCCGCTGGCCTCGCGGCCCGCCCGGATCACCTCGACCGCCAGCTCGGCGATCTCCAGCACGTCCTCGTCGGTCTCGGTGGGCAGACCGCACATGAAGTACAGCTTCACCTGGCGCCAGCCGTTGGCGTACGCGGTGGTGACCGTGCGGACCAGGTCCTCCTTGGACACCGTCTTGTTGATCACCCGCCGGATCCGCTCGCTGCCGCCCTCGGGGGCGAACGTGAGGCCGGAGCGCCGTCCGTTGCGGGACAGCTCGTTGGCCAGCGTGACGTTGAAGGCGTCCACGCGGGTGCTCGGCAGGCTCAGGCTGGTGTTGGTGCCCTCGTAGCGGTCGGCGAGCTGCTTGGCGAGCTGCCCGATCTCCGAGTGGTCGGCGCTGGACAACGACAGCAGGCCGACCTCCTCGTAGCCGGTCGCCTTGAGCCCCTGCTCGACCATCGAGCCGATGCCGGTGATGGTCCGCTCGCGCACCGGGCGGGTGATCATCCCGGCCTGGCAGAAGCGGCAGCCCCGGGTGCAGCCGCGGAAGATCTCGACGCTCATCCGCTCGTGCACCGACTCGGCCAGCGGCACGATCGGCGTCTTCGGATAGGGCCACTCGTCGAGGTCCATGACGGTGCGCTTGCCGACCGTGGCCGGGACGTCGTCCCGCGTGCGCTGCACGCCGGCGATGGCGCCGTCCGGGCCGTAGGAGACGGCGTAGAAGCGTGGGACGTACACACCCTCGACGCGGGCCAGGCGGGCCAGCAGCTCCATCCGGCCGCCGGGCCTCCCCTGCGCCTTCCAGGCCTTGACGACGTCGGTGATGTCGCCGACGACCTGCTCGCCGTCACCGAGGACGGCGCAGTCGACGAAGTCGGCGACCGGCTCGGGGTTGAACGCGGCGTGCCCGCCGGCGACGACGACCGGGTGGCTCCCGTCGCGGTCGACGGCGTGGATGGGGACGCCCGCGAGGTCGAGCGCCTCGAGCAGGTTGGTGTAGCCGAGCTCGGTGGCGAAGCTGACCCCGAGCAGGTCGAAGTCGGCGACGGAGCGGTGCCCGTCGACGGTGAACTGGGGGACGCCGTGCTCGCGCATGAGGGCCGCGAGGTCCGGCCAGACGGCGTAGGTGCGCTCGGCCAGGGCGTCCGGGCGCTCGTTGAGCACCTCGTACAGGATCATGAGGCCCTGGTTGGGCAGGCCCACCTCGTAGGCATCCGGGTACATCAGCGCCCAGTGGACCGCGGCGTCCTCCCAGGGCTTCACCTGCGAGTTCAGTTCACCGCCGACGTACTGGATCGGCTTCTGGATCTGAGCCAGCAGGGGCTCGAGGCGGGGGTACAGGGTCTCACCAGTCATGACCTGTCCAGGGTAGCCGCCGGGTCGCCGGGCAATCCGATCGATCGAGCGGGCTCCCCCGCCTAGCCTGCACCCGTGGAGGTCCGGCCGTTCGTCCCGGCGGACTGGCTGAGCCGGGGGTCCTGGAACCACTTCCCCCGGCCGAGTGAGCAGTTGTGGTCCTCCGTCGCGGCGTGTCCGCCGGTGTCGGCGACCACAACTGCTCACTCGTTCGCGGCGCCTCAGCCCAGGTCGGGGAAGAAGAGCTTGACCTCGCGCTCGGCGGACTCCGGCGAGTCCGAGCCGTGCACGATGTTGTTCTGCACCTCGAGGGCGAAGTCGCCGCGAATGGTGCCGGGGCCGGCCTTCACCGGGTCGGTGGCACCGGCCAGGCCGCGGAACGCCTCGATGGCGCGCGGGCCCTCGACCACCAGGGCCATCAGCGGGCCGCCGGTGATGAACTCGACCAGTGAACCGAAGAACGGCCGCTCGCGGTGCTCGGCGTAGTGGGTCTCCGCGACCTCACGGTCGAGCGTGCGCAGCTCGGCGGCGACGAGGCGCAGGCCCTTGCGCTCGAGACGGGTGATCACCTCGCCGACCAGGCCACGGGCGACGCCATCCGGCTTGACGAGGACAAGAGTGCGTTCGGTCACGGGGCGGCAGCCTACGGGGTGGTCGCCGGCCCGCCGTCGTCATGACCATGCTCGGGTACCCGGGGGGCTCCGAAGGGTGAGCCGAGGAGCTCCTTGCGCACCTGCAGCAGGTAGAGCCAGATCAGCACGAAGGCGCCGGCGACCAGCCACATGACGCCGGAGAAGAGACCGGTCAGCAGGAGCGGGAGCTGCAGCGCGGTGCCGATCACCAGCCCACGCGGACGACGCTGGATGCCGGCGGCCAGGATCAGCACGACGGCCAGCACGAGCAGGTAGGTGAGCCGTCCGCTGGTGAGCCCGTCGCCGCTCTGCGCGATGCCGCGCGGGACGAACAGTGCCGCGATGCCCTCGAGCACGAGGATCCCGGCCGCGGCACCGTTCAGCGCCCGCCCGGCGCGGACCGGATCCGGGGCGGTCATGCCTGGGGTCCCGCCATCAGCGTGCGGGCCTCCCCCGCGGTGATCACGCTGCCGGTCACCAGCACGCCCGACCCGCCGAGAGCGTCGTCCGGACCGGCCTCGGCCAGCTCCATCGCCTCCGTCAGGGCTTCGGGTAGCCGCGGCGAGACGCTGACCCGGTCGGCGCCGAAGACGTCGACGGCCAGTGCGCCCAGCTCGTCAGCGGGCATCGCCCGCGAGGAGCTGTTCTGGGTGACGACCAGCTCGGCGCAGACGTCCTCGAGCGCGGTCAGCATCCCGGCGACGTCCTTGCCGGCCACGCAGCCGACGACGCCGACCAGCCGGGTGAAGTCGAAGGACTCCTTGATCGCGTCGACGGTCGCGGCCATGCCTGCCGGGTTGTGCGCGGCGTCCACGAGGACTGTCGGCGACGTGCGCACCCGCTCCAGGCGGCCCGGGGACCGGACACCGGCGAAGGCGGCGCGGACCGTCTCCTGCTCGATCGGGCCGGTGGCCGCGCCCGCGCCGAGGAAGGCCTCGACCGCCGCGAGGGCGGTGACGGCGTTCTGCGCCTGGTGGGCCCCGAACAGCGGCAGGAAGATTTCCTCGTACTCCCCGCCGAGACCCTGCAGGCGCACCTGCTGCCCGCCGACGGCGACCCGCCGCTCCAGGACGCCGAACTCGGTGCCCTCGCGCGCGACGACCGCCTCCACGTCGACGGCCCGCCGGACCAGGGCGTCCAGCGCCCCCGGCTGCTGGTGGGCGAGCACCGCGATCGCGTCGGCCTTGATGATCCCGGCCTTCTCCCCCGCGATCGTCGCGACGTCGGGCCCGAGGTACTCCGCGTGGTCGAGGGCCACCGGCGTGACGACGGCGACGCGGGCGTCGGCCACGTTGGTGGCGTCCCACGTACCGCCCATACCGACCTCGATGACAGCGACGTCGACCGGCGCGTCGGCGAACAGGGCGTACGCCATGCCCACCATGACCTCGAAGAAGGACATCGGGTGCTCGCCGGCCGCGTCGACCATCTGCACGTACGGGGCGATGTCGTCGTAGGTTTCGACGAAGCGCTCGGCGTTCACCGGCTCGCCGTCCAGGACGATCCGCTCCCGGATCGACTGCAGGTGCGGGCTGGTGAAGCGGCCGACCCGCAGACCGAACCCGCGCAGCAGCTCGTCGATCATCCGCGCCGTCGTCGTCTTGCCGTTGGTGCCGGCCACCTGGACGACGGGGGTCGCCCGGTGCGGCGAGCCGAGGAGGTCCACCAGCGCGGTGATCCGGGTCAGCGAGGGCTCCAGCCGGCTCTCCGGCCAGCGGGCCAGCAGCTCCTTCTCCACCCGGGCCATGTCCCGGGAGCTGTCACCGGTGCTGCTGTTGCTCATCCTGCTCAGGATGCCAGCCCGGTCACCGGACGAACGCAGGCTCCCGGGCGCCGCCGTGGACGACCGTTCCGCCGGCGTGCATCCAGTCGCGCGGCGGAGCCGCCTCCACCACCCGCTTCCCGAGCGGGAAGAGCCCCACGGCGGCGAGCTTGAAGGAGGCGATCCCGAACGGGATCCCGACGATCGTCAGGCAGAAGCCGATGCCGGCGACGATGTGGACCAGCGCCAGCCACCAGCCGGCCACCAGGAACCACAGCAGGTTGCCCAGCGCCGACGGGACCCCGGCGTCCGGGGCCCGCACGGTGGTCCGCCCGAACGGCCAGAGCACGAAGAACGCCAGGCGAAACGCGGCGATCCCGAACGGGATGGTGACGACCAGGAGGCAGGCGAGCACGCCGGCCAGGGCGTAGGCCAGGGCCAGCACCCAGCCCTGCAGCACCAGCCAGACGACGTTCAGCAGCAGCCGCAACGTGTTCACACCAGTTCCACGCGCGGGGAGTGCCCGGCGGTTCCCACCCGGGCCGTGGGTCGGGCCACAGCGCCGACGGCGATCGCGTTGCCGTGCCTTTCTAGGATGCGAGGCATGGATACCCGCATCGCGACCCCGGAAGGTGCCGTCGAGATTGCGGCCGACCCGGGAGCGACCGTCGGCGTACCCGAGAAGCCGTCGATCGACGGGCTGGAGGAGAAGTGGGTCGAGCGCTGGGCGTCCGACGACACCTACGCCTTCGACCGGGCCGCGGCGCTGGACCCCGCGACGCCGCGCGAGCAGATCTACTCCATCGACACTCCCCCGCCGACGGCGAGCGGCTCGCTGCACGTGGGACACGTCTTCAGCTACACCCACACCGACTTCGTCGCCCGCTACCAGCGGATGCGCGGCAAGCACGTCTTCTACCCGATGGGCTGGGACGACAACGGGCTGCCGACCGAGCGCCGGGTGCAGAACTACTACGGCGTTCGCTGCGACCCCGCGCTGCCCTACGACCCGTCGTTCGAGCCCCCGGAGAAGCCGTCGAAGGACCAGCTCCCGATCTCCCGGCGGAACTTCGTCGAGCTGTGCATGCGGCTGACCGAGGAGGACGAGGCCGAGTACGAGAAGCTCTGGCGCCGGGTCGGGCTCTCGGTCGACTGGTCGAACGTGTACCGGACGATCTCGGAGTCCTCGCGGGCCACGGCGCAGCGGATGTTCCTGCACAACCTCGCCCGCGGTGAGGCCTACGCCCAGGAGGCGCCGACCCTCTGGGACATCACCTTCCGGACCGCCGTGGCCCAGGCCGAGCTCGAGGACCGCGAGCGCCCCGGCGCCTACCACCGGATCGCCTTCGCCGGCCCCTCCGGCCCGGTCTTCATCGAGACCACCCGGCCCGAGCTGATCCCCGCCTGCGTCGCCCTGGTCGCCCACCCCGACGACGAGCGCTACCAGCCGCTGTTCGGTCAGACGGTGCGGACGCCGCTGTTCGACGTCGAGGTGCCGGTCCTCGCGCACCGGCTCGCGGAGCCCGACAAGGGCTCCGGCATCGCGATGATCTGCACCTTCGGCGACCTCAACGACGTGACCTGGTGGCGGGAGCTGCAGCTGCCGACCCGCGCGATCGTCGGCTGGGACGGCCGGCTCCTCGCCGAACCGCCGGCCGACGTGCCCGCGCAGCCCTACGCGGAGCTGGCGGGCAAGACCGTCTTCAGTGCCCAGCAGCGGATCGTGGAAATGCTGCGCGAGTCCGGCGACCTGGAGGGTGAGCCGAAGCCGATCACCCACCCGGTGAAGTTCTTCGAGAAGGGCGAGCGCCCGCTCGAGATCGTCACCACCCGCCAGTGGTACATCCGCAACGGCGGCCGGGACGCCGACCTGCGCGACGCCCTCGTCGCGCGTGGCCGGGAGATCCAGTGGGTGCCCGAGCACATGCGGCACCGCTACGACAACTGGGTCGAGGGCCTCAACGGCGACTGGCTGATCAGCCGCCAGCGCTTCTTCGGGGTGCCGTTCCCGGTCTGGTACCGGCTGGACGCCGAGGGCGAGCCCGACTACTCCGACCCGCTGCTGGCACCCGAGTCGGCGCTGCCGGTCGACCCGTCGTCCGACGTGCCGGACGGCTACACCGAGGACCAGCGCGGCAAGCCGGGCGGGTTCATGGCCGACCCCGACGTCATGGACACCTGGGCGACGTCGTCGCTGTCGCCGCAGGTCGCCTCGGGCTGGGACACCGACCCGGAGCTGTTCGCGAAGGTCTTCCCGATGGACCAGCGGCCGCAGGCCCACGACATCATCCGGACCTGGCTGTTCTCCACCGTCGTCCGCGCGCACTTCGAGCACGGCACGGTGCCCTGGACGCACGCCACGATCTCCGGCTTCGTGGTCGACCCGGACCGCAAGAAGATGTCGAAGTCGAAGGGCAACGCCACCACGCCGATCGACGTCCTCGAGCGCTACGGCACCGACGCCGTCCGCTGGCGTGCCGCGGGTGCCCGGCCGGGGGCGGACTCGCCGTTCGACGAGGCGCAGATGAAGGTCGGCCGGCGGCTGGCCATGAAGATCCTCAACGTCGGCAAGTTCGTGCTGGGGCTGGGCGCCGGCTCGGTCGACCTGCAGGCGGCCGCCGGGAAGATCACCGAGCCCATCGACCAGGGACTGCTGGCGTCGCTGGCCACCGTGGTGGACGAGGCGACCGCCGCGATGGACGCCTACAACTACACGCGCGCCCTCGAGGTCACCGAGACGTTCTTCTGGTCGTTCTGCGACGACTACGTCGAGCTGGTGAAGTCCCGGGCGTACCGGTCCGACGCGGCGGCGGAGTCTGCTCAGGCGGCTCTCGCGCTGGCGCTCGCGGTGCAGCTACGCCTGTTCGCGCCGGTGCTGCCGTTCGTGACCGAGGAGGTGTGGTCGTGGTGGCAGGCGGGTTCGGTGCACCGCGCGCCGTGGCCGGTGACCTCCGAGCTGCCCACCGGCGGTGACCCCGCCGTGGTGACGGCGGCGGCCGAGGCGCTGGCCGGGGTGCGCAAGGCGAAGTCCGACGCCAAGGTCTCCATGCGGGCCGACGTCGAGACGGTGACCGTGATCGCCCCGGAGGCGCAGGTCGCCCTCGTGGACGCCGCCCGGTCGGACCTGGTCGACGCAGGCCGCATCGCCACGCTGTCGGTGGTGGCCGGCACCGGCCCGCTCACGGTCGACGTCGTCCTGGCACCGGTCGCGGACTGAGCGGGTGCGCTGACGCCCGGTTCTGGTGCTCAGAACCGGGCGTCAGCGCACTCCGTCCAGGCGCAGCAGCTGTCGCCGGGCGTGGTAGGTCGACCGGATGTCGTGACGGCAGGCGTCCGGGGAGCCGGTCAGGCGCCGGAAGCCGAACCGGAGGGTCTGCCAGCCGACGGAGGCCAGGAGCGCGTCCCGGCGGATGTCCCGTTCCCGCTGCTGACGGGAGCCGTGGAAGCTGGCGCCGTCCATCTCCACCGCGAGCAGCACCTCATCGCACGCGGCGTCGAGCACGAACCGCTCCCCCGCTACCTCGACCGGCCGCTGCAGCGTGAACGCCGGCATGCCAGGTCCGCGCAGCACGTGCAGGCAGCCCCAGATCTCCAGCTCGCTCCGGCATCCTTCGGCGAGCAGGCGGACGAGGTCGACGAGCGCGGCGCGCCCGGGCAGGCACGGCCTCCGCTCCACCTCCCGCAGCAGGTCCCGAGGGGAGCACAGTCGCCGACGGACGGCGTCGATCGCGGCCGCGCGAACTTCCGACCGCGTGAGGCCAGCGGGCCGACCCCACGAGTCCAGCACCGCTCGCTCGACGCACGTGACGGGGAGGCCGTCGACCCGGCGGACCGCTTGGTCGAGACAGCGCGTCCGGTGCAGGGCGACGCCACTGGTGCCGCGGCCGCTCCGGCTGTGCGCCACCGTCAGATGGATCGGCGCCCGAGGTTCGGGCGGCAGCAGGTCCCACAGCGTCAGCGCGGTCCGGTGGCTGGCCACGCCGTCACAGGCCCTGACGGCGGCCGCCAACCGGATCCGCCAATCACCGGCGGCGGAGGGAACGGCGTAGACGCCTGGCTGGATGCGATGGAGGCGTCCACCACCGACCCAACTGGCCACCGTCTTCCGGTCGACCCGCGCGGTCAGCGCGTCCCAGGTGATCCACCCGTCCGGCCCGACGACCGCCTCGACCTCGTGCGCCACGGACGGAGCGTGTCCAGCTGTGGCCTCCGGTGGCCGCTTCAGCCGGAATCTGTGGACAGCCCCACCTCGGCGTGTGCGCTGCCGCCCGGTTTTCGGCCCTCGAACCGGGCGTCAGCGCACACGCTCAGCACCCACACAGGCAACGAGCCCGCCCCCTGGCCGGGGACGGGCTCGCTTGCCGCGTACGGCTAGGCGGACTTCTCGCGGCGCTCGCGGGTGGGCTTGCGCGGGACGATCGTCGGGTTCACGTGCTCCAGGACGACCTCCTTGCTGATCACCACGGAGGCGACGTCCTCCCGGCTGGGGATGTCGTACATCACCGACTGGAGCACCTCCTCCATGATCGCGCGGAGGCCGCGGGCGCCGGTGCCACGGAGGATGGCCTGGTCGGCGACCGCCTCGAGTGCGTCGTCGGTGAACTCCAGGTCGACGCCGTCGAGCTCGAAGAGCTTCCGGTACTGGCGCACCAGTGCGTTCTTCGGCTCGGTGAGGATGTTGATCAGCGCCTCACGGTCGAGCTTCTGCACGCTGGTGATGACCGGGAGCCGGCCGATGAACTCGGGGATCATGCCGAACTTGAGCAGGTCCTCCGGCATGACCTCGGCGAAGGCGTTGGCCTCGGCGATCTCTGCCTTGCCGCGGATCTCGGCACCGAAGCCGATCCCCTGCTTGCTCGTGCGCTGCTCGATGACCTTCTCGAGGCCGGCGAACGCGCCACCCACGATGAACAGCACGTTCGTCGTGTCGATCTGGATGAACTCCTGGTGCGGGTGCTTGCGACCACCCTGCGGAGGCACCGACGCCGTCGTCCCCTCGAGGATCTTCAGCAGAGCCTGCTGCACGCCCTCACCGGAGACGTCGCGGGTGATCGACGGGTTCTCGCTCTTGCGGGCGATCTTGTCGACCTCGTCGATGTAGATGATGCCGGTCTCGGCCCGCTTGACGTCGTAGTCGGCGGCCTGGATCAGCTTCAGCAGGATGTTCTCGACGTCCTCACCCACGTAGCCGGCCTCGGTCAGCGCCGTGGCGTCGGCGATCGCGAAGGGCACGTTCAGCATCCGGGCGAGGGTCTGCGCCAGGTGCGTCTTGCCGCACCCGGTCGGCCCCATCAGCAGGATGTTGGACTTGGCCAGCTCCACACCCTCGTCACGGGAGGCGCGGTCACCACCGGCCTGGATTCGCTTGTAGTGGTTGTAGACGGCGACCGACAGGGTCCGCTTGGCCTTGTCCTGGCCGATGACGTACTGCTCGAGGAAGTCGTGGATCTCCTTCGGCTTCGGCAGCTCGTCGAACTTCAGATCAGAGGACTCCGAGAGCTCTTCCTCGATGATCTCGTTGCAGAGGTCGATGCACTCGTCGCAGATGTAGACCCCGGGGCCCGCGATGAGCTTCTTGACCTGCTTCTGGCTCTTCCCGCAGAACGAGCACTTGAGCAGGTCACCACTCTCACCGATTCGTGCCACCTGCTGACCTCCACCTGTGAATCGCTGGTCCTGGTCCCAGGAGCCTGCGGATTGATTCTGGCTGCTCTGCCCCTGATCGGCCTCATGGTCCGGGCTGCCCCGCGAGGGTCATCTCCCGGCACTGCGCTGCCGGGGATCGGGCTCTCGAAGACCGTAACCCCGACTGTCGACGTCGACGGGCAATGACTCACCCGGTTGCGGCGACCGTCCCACTTCTGTCCCCCAGGCGCCCTCTGTCCCTCGATCCCCGGCTCCTAGGACGGTACGGGCCGAGGCCGCGCGTGTCGCGGCCTCGACCCGTCCCGACGGGTCAGAGCGCGGGAAGGGCGTTGAGCTTCCGGCTCTGGATGACCTCGTCGACGATGCCGTACTCCTTCGCCTCCGGGGCGGTGAGGATCTTGTCGCGGTCGATGTCGGCACGGACCTGGTCGACCGACCGGCCGGTGTGCCGCGCCAGAATCTCCTCCATCTGCGAGCGCACGCGCTGGATCTCGGCGGCGTGGATCTCCAGGTCGGACACCTGGCCGCCCGCCTCGCCCGAGGGCTGGTGGATGAGCACGCGGGAGTACGGCAGGGCCAGTCGCTTGCCCGGCGTCCCGGCCGCGAGCAGGACGGCGGCGGCCGAGGCGGCCTGCCCCATGCAGACGGTCTGGATGTCCGGGCGGACGAACATCATCGTGTCGTAGATCGCCATCAGCGAGGTGAACGAGCCACCGGGCGAGTTGATGTAGATCGTGATGTCACGGTCGGGGTCGGCGGACTCCAGCGTGATGAGCTGGGCCATCACGTCGTTGGCCGACGCGTCGTCGATCTGCACGCCGAGGAAGATGATCCGTTCCTCGAAGAGCTTGTTGTAGGGGTTGGACTCCTTCATGCCGTAGCTCGTGCGCTCCACGAAGGAAGGCAGGATGTACCGGCTGGAGGGCATCTCGAAGCTCATGGGTCAGTTCCTCCGAACCGTCAGTTGTCCGTGACCGGGTTGGCGCTGCCGGTCATCGCCGCGCGGCTGACCACGTGATCGACCATGCCGTACTGGAGGGCCTCCTGGGCGGTGAACCAGCGGTCGCGGTCGGAGTCCTTCTCGATCTGCTCGACCGACTGGCCGGTGTGCAGCGACTGCAACTCGTTCAGCTCGGTCTTCGTCCGCCGGAACAGGTCGGCCTGGATGGCGATGTCGGCGGCGGTACCACCGACGCCCGCGGACGGCTGGTGCATCATGATCCGCGCGTGCGGCAGGGCGTAGCGCTTGCCCGCCGTGCCGGCGGTGAGCAGGAACTGGCCCATCGAGGCGGCCAGGCCCATGCCGTAGGTGGCGACGTCGCAGTCGATGAACTGCATCGTGTCGTAGATCGCCATGCCGGCGCTCACGGAACCGCCGGGCGAGTTGATGTACAGGTGGATGTCGCGCTTGGGGTCCTCTGCGGACAACAGCAGCATCTGGGCGGCCAGCTGGTTGGCGATGACGTCGTCGACCTGGCTGCCCAAGAAGATGATGCGCTCGCGCAGCAGGCGCTCGTAGACGGAGTCGCCGAGGTTCATCATTCCGCCGGCGCCGCGCATCAAGGGCGCGCCCGCCAGGTTCGGGTCGGTAATGCTCACGGGTGCGGTGACCTCCGTAGAACTGTCTGAGCGGTCGGTCTCGGTGGGTGGTGCGGGCTTGAACGGCCCCCCGGGAGGCGGTACCCCCCGGCGATCGCCTGAGTCCTGTCGACCCTAACGCGGACCCCCGACGACACACTCCCGCTCGGGGCAGTGTTCGCCGACGGCGCAGCGAAAGTCGCGGAAACGAGCGACGCCGCCCCGCCCCGGTCGGGGCAGGACGGCGTCGTCGGACGGGTCTTCTGTCAGGCCTTCGGCGCGTCCCCGGACTCCTCGGTGGCCGCGTCCTCGGTGGCCGCGTCCCCGGTGGCCGGGTCCTCGGTGGCCGCGTCCTCGGTCGTCTCGTCGGCGGCGGGCTGGGCGGCCCGCACGGTCTGCGGGCGCAGCGCCTCGAGGTCGACGACGTTGCCCGACGCGTCGGTGATCGTCGTCTCCTCCAGGAGCTGGGCCAGCGTCTTGGTGCGGCGGACGTCGGCGACGAACTCGGCGATGTTGCCGCCCTGCTGCAGCTGCTGGGCGTACTGCTCCGGGCTCATCCGGCTGCGCTGGGCCTGCGCCATGATCTGCGCGGAGAGGTCGTCGTTGTCGACGGTGACCTCACGGGCGTCGGCGATCGCGTCGAGGATGAACTGCGTCTTCACCGCCTGCTCGACGGTCGTGCGCTGGTCGGCGTCGTAGGCCTCGCGGTTCTCGACACCGGACATCGACAGGAAGCTGTCCCAGTCCATGCCGGCCTGCTGCAGCTCCTGCTCGAAGGCGCGGTTGCGCCACTCGATCTCGCGCTCGACGAGGTTCTCCGGGATCGGGACCTCGACGACCTCGATCAGGTGGTCGACCAGCTTGTCGCGTGCCTCTGCGCCCTGGCCCAGCGTCTTGGTGCGAGCCAGCCGGGTGCGGACGTCGTCGCGCAGCTCGGCCAGGGTGTCGAACTCGCTCGCCGTCTGGGCGAACTCGTCGTCGAGCTCGGGGAGGTCCTTGGTCTTCACCGAGCGGACCGTGACGGTCACCTCGGCGTCCTGGCCCGCGTTCGGCCCGGACAGCAGCGCGGTGGTGAACGTCTTGCTCTCGTCGGCGGACAGCCCGCGGATCGCGTCGTCCAGGCCCGCCATGAGGTTGCCGGAGCCCACCTCGTAGGACATGCCGGTGGTCGAACCGTCCTCCAGCACCTCGCCGTCGAGCTTCGCCTCGAGGTCGATGGAGACGAAGTCGCCGTCCTGGGCGGGCCGCTCGACGCCGGTGAGCATGCCGAAGCGCTCGCGCATGACGTCGATCTGCTTGTCGATCTCCTCGTCGGTGACCTCGACGTCCTCCACGGTGACGGCGAGGTTCTCCAGCGGGGGCAGCTCCAGCTGCGGCGCGACGTCGACCTCGGCGGTGAAGGCGAGGGTGTCGTTGTCGTCGAGGCGGGTCACCTCGATGTCGGGCTGGCCGAGCACGCGCACCTGGTTCTCGCGCACGACCTGGGAGTACACCTCCGGGATCGCGTGCTGGATGACCTGCTCGAGGACGACCGGCCGCCCGATGCGCTGGTCGAGCACGCGATTGGGCACCTTGCCCGGGCGGAAGCCGGGCACGCGCACCTGCTTGCCCAGCTCCTTGTAGACCTCGCCGAAGGCGTGGTCCAGGTCCCCCCAAGGCACCTCGATCGCCATCCGGACCCGCGTGGGGCCCAGTTCCTCGATGGTGCTCTTCACAGCGGCAGTGCTCCTCGGTAAGACAGTGGCTTAGGCGCCTGGGTGAATCGCCGACGCCGGGTGGACCCACGAGTCTAGAGACGTCGCGGGCTCTGTCGGGGTGGCGGGATTTGAACCCACGGCCCCCCGCTCCCAAAGCGGGTGCGCTACCAAGCTGCGCCACACCCCGTGGCCGCCCGAGTCTAGGCCGGTCCGTACCCGGTCCTGACGGGCGCGGGGCTCCGGCGGTCGGAATCGGCCGTGCTGTCCGCTCGGCGGACCGGTCAGGCGGAGACCGAGGAACGCCGATCCGACCATGGCGCCGCCTCCTCCAGGGCGGCGGCAACCCGCACCAGGACGTCCTCCCGGCCGTACGCGGCGACCAGTTGGTCGCCGATTGGGAGCCCCTCCTCCGTCCAGTGCAGCGGCAGGCTGATCGCCGGCTGTCCGGTGACGTTGAACTGGGCGGTGTACGGGATGAAGCTGTTGATCCGCCGGCCCTCCTGCTCGGGACCCGCCTCGGTGAACCATCCCAGCTCGGGCGGCGGCGCACCGACGGTCGGCGTGACCAGCAGGTCGAAGCCCTGGCCGTCGAGCTCGCGAGGAGCCCACCACGCCGCCATGCGCCGGACCCATGAGCCGAGCATGAACCTGGCCCCGAGGTAGTCCTCCGCGGTCATCCGCTTGCCCACCGCGCGGTACATCGCGTTGCGCGGTTCCAGTTCGTCGTCGCGCACGGGGCGGCCGAGGACTCGCTCGAAGGCGGAGATCGTCAGAGCGGTGTCGCCGGCGATGGTGGTGGTGAAGAAGCGCGGGAACTGGGAGTCGAACATGCCGTCGGGGGTGCCCGTCTCGACGATGCAGCCGATCTCCTCCAGCAGTCGCCCGGCGCGCTCGACCGCCACCCGGCACTGGGGGTGGTCCAGATAGGGCTCCCCCGGGTCGGTGTCGAGCACGCCGACGCGCAGCGGCCCCACCGCGGCGCCGACCTCCTGGGCCAGCGGCCGGACGAACGGGGGTGCGATGTACGGGTCGCCGGGCATCGGGCGGCCGATCACGTCGAGCACGGCTGCGGTGTCCCGGACCGACCGGGTCACGACCCCGTCGATCGTGGCGCCCGCCCAGCTCTCGCCGATGTCGGGACCCTGGCTCACGCGAGCCCGGGTGGGCTTGAGGCCGACGAGCCCGCACTCGCTGGCCGGGATGCGGATCGATCCCCCGCCGTCGTTCGCGTGCGCCACCGGTACCAGTCCGGCCGCCACGGCAGCCGCCGACCCTCCGCTGGAACCACCGGTGGAGCGGCGGAGGTCGTACGGATTGCGCGCCGGCCCGTTCGCGAGGGGCTCGGCGGTGACGGTGGTGCCGAACTCGGGCACGTTCGTGCGACCGAGGAACACCAGGCCGGCGGAGCGGAAGTGCCGCGCCAGATAGCTCTCCGTGGGCCATCGCCAGGACATCTCACGCAGGAACGACGTCCCGTAGTGCGTCTCCTCGCCCGCGACGTGGCACCCGAGGTCCTTCAGCAGCATGGGCACCCCGCGGAAGGGGCCGTCGGTCAGCTCGCCGGCGGCCTCCGTGCGGGCCGCGTCGAAACGCTCGCGGACCACGGCGTTCAGCTCGGGGTTGACCCGTTGGATGCGGTCGATGGCGGCCTCGACCAGCTCCTTAGGGGTCACCGCCCCGCTGCGGACCAGCTCTGCCTGCGCCGTCGCGTCCAGCCATGTGGTGTCGATCACGGGACGGCACCGTATCGGCGACTGCAGGACCACGGGCCTCGGCTTGGTACCGGCCGGCCACGCTGATCGGCGGGTGACGCACGGCGGGTGGGCTCTGCCCGTTAGGCTGTCGGAGCACCTCGCGGGTGTAGCTCAATGGTAGAGCCCCAGCCTTCCAAGCTGGCCATGCCGGTTCGATCCCGGTCACCCGCTCCACCTACTGACCAGCTCGTATGCCCGTCGGCGCAGCTCAGCGCGGCCTTGGCGCCGCTCTCGTGCCTTAAGGGTGCTGACCCCTGCTGACCGCTGACCACCGGCTTTGGCCGGTGCTTAAGGCACGGATAAGGCACGCCCTGGCCGTGAGTAACCTCGACGTCGTGCAGCTGTAGGGCACGGGCCGCTAGCCCACGAGCGGCGCCGGGCACGGACCGCCAAGTGTCTCCCGGTCCCCGGGCAAGGCGGGGCGATGGCGCGCTAACACCGTCCCGGATGGTCTCCCACTAGGGGGTGAAGCACGCCCCTCGTCCGCGCCCGGCGTTCAAGGCGGTCCCGCTCCGTGCCGACCTCTCTGCTGAAGCACCCCAGGCAGAGAGGAAAGCCATGCGCAGGAACACGACAACGAAGAGACTGCTGTTGGCCGGACTCCCGTCCGGAGGAACGCGGGGCGGGCTGTCCCACATTTCCCACCGGGTCATCGCGCTCGCCACCGCCGCGGCCGTAGCCGTGGGACTGGCCGGTCCGGCCGCCGCGCAGGCGTCGACGGACCACCCGGCCGAGCCGGTCGAGGTCATCGTGCAAAAGGTCCCGGGCGCCGCGACCGCACCTGAGGGTGCGGTCACCGCACTGGGCGGCACCGTCGGGGAGCCCCTCGGCATCATCAACGGCTTCAGCGCCACCCTCCCGGCCGCGCGACTGGATGCGCTGCGCGTGGTGCCCGGCGTCGCCTCGGTCACCGAGGACGCCTCCGTCCGGCTGCACAGCAGCGAGACCGCCGCAACCACTGGCCAGGCCGGGTCGATGTACCGGATCACCCATGAGGTGACCGGCGCCACGGCCCTCTGGGAGCGGGGTATCACCGGCCGGGGCGTCGATGTCGCGGTCATCGACTCCGGCATCGTGCCGGTCGAAGGCCTGAACACCAAGGACAAGGTCGTTTACGGCCCGGACCTCTCCTTCGAGGCCGAGGTCTGCGCTGAAGCCGGCTGCACCGCGGGCCCAGCGGAGAACCTCGACTCCTACGGTCACGGCACGAACATGGCCGGCATCATCGCCGGTCGGGACTCGAACGCGAATCCGCGCAGCTACCGCAACCCCGACACCTTCGCCGGCATGGCGCCGGATGCCCGCATCGTCAGCGTCAAGGTCGCCGACGCCACGGGTGCAACCGACGTCTCCCAGGTCATCGCCGCGATCGACTGGGTTGTGCAGAACAAAGACCGCAACGGGTTGAACATCCGGGTGCTCAACCTCTCATTCGGCACCGACGGCGTGCAGTCCTACCAGCTGGACCCGCTCACTTACGCCACTGAGGTGGCCTGGCGCAGCGGCATCGCCGTCGTCGTCGCGGCCGGCAACGGCGGGTACGGAACGGCGAAGCTGAACAACCCGGCCTACGACCCGTACCTGATCGCCGTCGGCGGCGCGGACAGCCGCGGCACCTACGGCGTGCAGGACGACGTCGTCCCGTCGTGGTCGAGCACCGGTGACGGCACCCGCAACCCCGACCTGGTCGCCCCTGGCGCGTCGGTCGTGAGCTTGCGCAGTCCGGGGTCCTATTTGGACACCCAGTACCCCGCTGCGCGCCAGGGGGAGCGGTTCTTCCGCGGCAGCGGCACCTCACAGGCGGCCGCCGTCGTCTCCGGTGCAGCGGCCCTGCTGTTCCAGCAGCGCCCCCAGATGACGCCCGACCAGCTGAAGGCGTTGCTCATGAGCACCGCCGAGACGCTGCCGGTCGCCGACCGGATCGCCCAGGGCGAGGGGATGCTCGACCTGGTCAACGCCCGTGACGCGGCCACCCCCGAGTCGGTGCAGACGTGGCCCCGCGCCACCGGCACCGGTTCCCTGGAGGCCGCCCGCGGCAGCGCGCACATCGCCATCGACGGCGTCGAGTTGGCCGGCGAGACCGACGCGACGGGCACGACCTGGTCGCCGGCCACGTGGGCGCCGGCCGCCGCGGCTGGCCGGACCTGGCAGGGCGGCACCGTCGTTGAGGAGAAGAAGAGCACCGGCTTCACGGCGGGCGCCTGGAACGGGGCTGCCTGGACCGGCCACACCTGGAACTCCGACGGCTTCTACGGCCAGTTCTGGGACGGCACGCAGTGGATCGGGCCGTGGAGCGAGGGCGGCGACAGCACGCTCGAGGCGAAGACCTGGTCGGCGAAGACCTGGTCAGCGAAGACCTGGTCAGCAAAGACCTGGTCAGCAAAGACCTGGTCAGCAAAGACCTGGTCAGCAAAGACCTGGTCGGCAAAGACCTGGTCGGCCGCTGCCTGGGGGGCGTAACCCCATGACGACGATGACGAACGGCGGCCTCGCCGCCGACATCCGGAGGTTCCGCATGGGCTCCGTCCAGCGGGTCTGGGTGCTGACGGCAAGCTTGGCCACGGCCGCAGCGACGCTGTTCGTCATCGTCGTCCAGCCGTTGCCGACTCCCGCGACGACGGTCGCGCTGCCCTGGGTCGGGTGGGCAGTGGCCTTTGCCATCAGCGAGGTCATCGTGGTGCACGTGCCTTTCCAGCGTGAGGCACACACCTTCTCCCTCGGCGACGTGCTGCTCGCCGCCGGGATGCTCGTCATTGCCCCGGCGGACCTCGTCCTGGCACAGGTCGTGGGGGCCGGTGTCGCCCTGTTGTTGTACCGGCGGCAACGGGGCACCAAGCTGGCGTTCAACGCGGCCGCGCTCCTACTGGGTAGCACTCTGGCGGTCATCGTGTTCGCCGCACTGACCGACGAGCAGGCGGGCAGCAACCCGTGGCACTGGCTCGCTGCCCTGGTCGCTGTCCTGGTGCTGACCGTGACGTCCGACGTGTGCATCTTCGCCGTGATCAGCCTGTCCGAGGGGCGCGCCGACTGGCGTCGGCTGCCAGGCATGTTGACTCTCTCCCTCCCCTTCAGCTTGGGCGCCGGCGCGGTCGGCCTCGTCGTGGAGCGGACGGCCATGGACGACCCCGCGGCCCTCGCCCTGCTCGCGGTGCCCACCGGGCTGGTCTTCGCGGCCTATCGGGCCTACACGCGGGCCCGAAAGCAGGAGGAGAACCTGCGCGTGCTGCACGAGACCACGTCGCTGCTCTACACCGGTGACGCGGACACTGCGCTGGGGCAGTTCCTCGCCGCCGTGCGCAACGCCTTCGCCGCCGGGGTCGCTGAGCTGGTGCTGCTCGGCGAAGACGGCTCGGCGACCTTGAGCCGCAGCCGCGACGGTCAGGAGCCAGTGGCGCTGGCCCCGCTCGAGGACCCCGAGCAGGCCACTCGACTGGTGGATTGCTGCGCGACTGCCACGGGGACCTCGACGACCCGCACGGGGGCCGCGGGCGGCCAGGCCCTCGACCGCTACGCGGCCGACCGCGGCCTCAAGGACGCGATGGTGTCGGTGCTGGGGACCGAGGGCCGTACGCACGGCCTGCTGCTCGTGGGTGACCGGCTCGGTGACGTGGCCACTTTCGACCGGAACGACCTGGCGCTGCTGGAGACCTTCGCCCGTCATGTGGCGACGTCCCTGGAGCGCGGCCGCCTGGAGCATGACCTGCGCCAGGTCACCGACCTCAAGGAAAAGCTGCGCCACCAGGCGATGCACGACGCGCTGACCGGGTTGCCCAACCGCACCCTGTTCCTGGACCGGACTGAGCACGCCCTCGCCCTGGCCGGCCGCAACGGCCTGTGGCCAGCGGTGCTCTACATCGATCTCGACGGGTTCAAGCCGGTGAACGACACCCACGGTCACGAGGCCGGCGACGTCCTGCTGCGCGCGTTCGCCGAGAGGCTGCACGGCTGCCTGCGGGCGGCCGACACCGCCGCCCGACTGGGCGGCGACGAGTTCGCGGTGCTGCTGCACGGGCCGATCGACGAGTCCGGGGTGCAGCGGGTGCTCGATCGCATCCGCGCAGAGCTGACCCTGCCGATCGACCTCGGCGCCGGGCGCGTCGCGACCGTCGGCGCGAGCATCGGCGTGGCCATCGCCGACGCCGCCATCGACGTGGGGACCCTCGTCCAGCACGCCGACGCCGCGATGTACGCGGCCAAGCGCGGCGGCCGCGGCATCTCCAGGTTCTACGAGCCCGGCCTCGGGGAGGACGGGTCGACCCGGCCCGACCCGGGTGCCGAGCTGGCCGCCGGGCTGGCCCGCGGGGAGTTCACCGTGCACTATCAGCCGCTGGTGGACTTGCGCACCGGGCGGGCGGCCGGCGCGGAGGCGCTGGTCCGGTGGGAGCACCCGACCGACGGGTTCCGCCCGCCGGACACCTTCATCCCGCTGGCCGAGGACACCGGCCTGATCGCCGAGATCGGCGCCTTCGTGCTGCGCGACGCCTGCCGGCAGGCCGCTCGGTGGACCCGCCCGGACGACGACGGCCCCGCTCCCATGGTCACGGTGAACCTGTCCGCCCAGGAGGTCACCGACCCGCGGACCGTCGAGCAGGTGCGTGCCGCGCTCGCCGAGGCCAAACTCGACCCGTACCGGCTGGTCTTGGAGATCACCGAGACGGTGCTCATGCAGGACCGAGAAGCCGCGACCCGCAACCTGCGCGATCTCAAGGCCCTCGGGGTCCGCGTCGCCATCGACGACTTCGGGACCGGCTACTCCTCGCTGGCCTACCTGTGCACCTTCCCGTTGGACATGCTCAAGGTTGCCCGCGAGTTCGTCGACGGCCTCGGCCGGGACGCCAACGCCGACGTGGTCACCCGCGCCGTCGTCGACCTGGCCGGCGCGCTCGGACTGCTCACGGTGGCCGAGGGCATCGAGACCGCGCACCAGCAGGAGCACGTGGCCCAGCTCGGCTGCGACCTGGCACAGGGGTACCTGTTCTCTCGCCCAGTGGACGCGGAGACGGTGCTCGCGGTCATGACCGGCGAGGCGGCGCCCGCGGGGGTCGTCGTCCCCACCGCCTGACCGCGGACGGGCCGCCGCACGGGAGGTGGTGTCCTCCCGGGCGGCGGCCCGTTCGTGGTGCGCGGCCGGGCACTGGGCCCAGCGCTTTGTGGTCAGGCTTGGACGTGCTCGGCCGCCGACGCCCGACCCCCGACGGGGATACGGATGACGAAGGTGGTGCCCTCGCCCATGACTGAGTCGAAGACCAGGCTGCCGCCGTGGCCCTCCTGCACGACGCCGCGTGCGAGAGGCAGGCCCTGTCCACTACCCCGGCCCACGTCCTTGGTGGTGAAGAACGGGTCGAACATCCGGGCACGGACCTCCTCCGGGATACCGTCACCGGTGTCGGTGATGCGGACGACCGCGTCGCCGTCTTCCACGGCGGTGGAGACGTTGATCGAGCCCCGCTGCCCGGTCTCCTCGATCGCGTCGGCCGCGTTGACGATGAGGTTGAGGAAGACCTGGTTCAAGTCGGCGATGTTGCACTGCACCGGCGGGAGCTCGCCGAGCTCAAGGCTGAGGTCGGCGACGTCATTGACCTGGTGGCGGGTGACGGTGATCGTGGCCGCCAGCGCCTCGTTCAGGTCGGCCGGCGTCTGCTCCTGGTGGCCGGGGTGGCTGAAGGTCTTCATGGCCCGGACGATGGTGGCAACCCGGTCGATCCCCTCCAGCGTCTGCGCGACAGCGCTCGGGATCTCCTCCTCGAGATACTCGAAGTCGATGCCGGCCTCGGCCTCGCGGACCCGCTCCTGGCGCTCGGCCCAGCCGATCGGGTTGGACGTGTCCAGCAGGGTGCGGTAGACCTCGACGACTCGGATGAGCTCCTGGTATGCCTCCTCGAGGAAGCGCGCGTTGTCACCGACGTACTGGATGGGCGTGTTGATCTCGTGGGCCAGCCCCGCGGAGAGCCGTCCCAGCGACTCGAGCTTGGATTCCCGCTGATTCTCGGCTTCCCGGGCACGCCGCTGGGTGATGTCTCGGGTGGCCATCTGGACCTCGCTGACCTCGCCCCACGGGTCACGTACCACTGACTGCGTCGCCTCTACCCAAACCCAGTGGCCGTCCCGGTGACGGAGCCGGAAGGTCAGCTCGCCCGGCACATCCTCGCTCGGACCGCCGCCGTCGTCGCCGAATAGGTCGGCTCGGTCGTCGGGGTGTACGAGTTCGGCCGGGTAGGTGCCCAGCAGCTCCTCCGGCGGTGTGCCCACCAGGTCCTGCGACGCCTGCGACACGTAGAGGAACCGGCCGTCGGGCGCGTGCAGGCTGATGACGTCCGCGCTCCCCTCGGCCAGCAAGCGGTGCAGGGTTTCCGAGCGAGCCAGTGCACCGCTCCGCCGGCGCAGCTCGGCGGCCTGCTCCTCCGCGTCGGCGCGCATCTGCTCGGCCTCCAGCACACGGCCGAGCAGGTCGGCGAGCAGGCGGAGCACCGGCGCCTGCTCCAGCAGCTGCGGGGACTGCACGGCCGGGTCCAGCCCGCACAGCGTCCCGAACAGGGTCCCGTCGCCGTCCCGGATCGGGACGCCCACGTACGCGCCGATCTCCATGCGTCGGGCAACCTCCGCCGACGCGTACGCAGGGACGGCCATGGCCGCCGGGGCGATCTGCGGAGCCGCGCCGTTGACCATGTGCTGGCAGAGGGAGTCCGACCAGGCGCCGTAGTCCCCCACCTCGAGCCCGTAGGCGTCGTCGTCCACGGTCAGTAAGGTCTGACGGCCGTCGCCGGCCTTGGTGACCGACCAGAGCCCCAGGGGCACGGCGCCCTTGAGGAAGGCGACGACGGCGGTGCTCGCCTCCTCGAAGGACATGAGGGAGATCGGGGTCTTCGTGGGGATGGACATGACCTACCTATCGGACGTCGGGGCGCGGCGGTGCGGGTGGTGAGCGGCCAGGGTGGTACGGGTGATCAGCCGCGCACCCAGACCTCGTCGCGCGCCCGGTCCTGGCTGATGAAGTTCTCGAGGCGGCGGATGAGCGCCTCGGTGACGACTGTGCCGCGGCCGACGAGGAGCAGCCCATCGGTGGTCGAGACGTCGTCGAAGACGACCATGTCGGGCACGAGGTCCGCGATCGACAGCGCCTTCGGGGCCGGCTCGGCCCCCTCTGTGTTGTGGATGCGGGACAGCGCGTCGAGCACGGCGGGGTCATGGGCACCGGCGTCGGCACGCAGCGCTTGGATGGTGTCCTGCACCGACGGACGCTGGGTCATGCCTGCGTCGAAGTCGACCGCCACGCGCAGGACTCGGGCGGCGATGGGCAGGTCCTCCCCGCGGGGGACGTCGCCGACCGCCCCGGTGCCGTCGTAGCGGGCACGGTGCCAGCCGATTGCCTCGGCCACGGACTCCAGCCGCGGGATGCCAGCAACCAGGTCGCGGCTGAAGCCGGGCACGCGACGTTCCATCTCGCGCTCGTCCTCGTCGAGGGGGCGACCGGCCTCAAGCTTTTCGAGCAGCCGCGGCGGAAGCGTGACCGTGCCGAGATGGGCGAGCATGGCGGTGATCTCGACCTCCCAGGGCTCCTCCATCTCCAGCTCGCTGGCCAGCTCGGCGGCCGTGCGGGTGACGCGCTGGGCGCGGGCGAAAGCGGCCGGCTGCGCCAGTGACAGCGTCTCGATGAGCGCCTCGACGGTCCGGCGCAGCGTCGTCCGCAGCAGTTCCTTCTCCGCGGTCACAAGGCGGTTGAACTCCACCGCGCTGCCGATCTCGTCCAGTAGCACGTCCGGTGGGCAGGGTTTGGTGAGGAACCGGTAGATCTGCCCCTGGTTGACCGCGTTGATGGCGGACTGCGTGTCCGCTTGGCCGGTCAAAAGTATGCGGACGACGTCGGGGTGCGTCGCGCGCACTTTCGCCAGGAACGTCGCGCCGTCCATCTGCGGCATGCGCATGTCGGACACGACGACGGCCACGGGGGTGGTCTCCAGCAGCTCAAGCGCGGCGGCCCCGCTGTTCGCCGTGTGGACGGTGAACCGCTTCCGGAGCTGGCGGCGCAGGCCGTCCAGGATCGCCACCTCATCGTCCACGAGGAGGATCGAGGCAAGGTCGCCGCCCGGCTTGGGCAGCGCGGCAGAGAAGGAAGTCATGCGGCACTCCGGTGATCACGGCTTTGGGCTCCTCGGCAGGAGCTCACCACCGGTTTCGGCAGCAGTACGCCTCAACTTAAGGCGTAGCCGGGTCTCTCCACCTGCCGAGGCCAGCCGGCTGCAGTGGTGACCAGCGCCCCGCCCAGTCCCCTCTCCCCAGCGGTCCGCGGCGCGAGCGAAGCGCCGCCACAGCCACTGCGAAAGCAGCCAAGATCGAGAGGGACTGACTGGGGTGTACCAACGATCTTGGACAGTGACTCGCTCCTTGAGCAGGATCTGTCCATGCCAGAGCAGCGGTGGGGGTTCAGCCCGCAGTTCAGGGCTGAGGCCGTGCAGATGGTGCGAGCGAGCACGGCATCACTTCATCGTGCGGCCTGCGAAGACCGCGCCCCGTGGCCGAAACTCGCCGGCGGGAGAGCACGTATGCCCAGTTTATAGGGCCTCTTTTATAGGGCCTCTTCGCTAGCTATGTCGGTCGCGGACGCCACCGCTCTTCACTCTCCGGGCCTGGGGGTGGCGAGCTCGCCCAGGAGATACTGCAGTCGCGGGTGCAGGCCATGACGCTGCTCGAGCGGGGAGTGACCGGCATCGGGGAGGGGCAGGTGCTCGGGCGCCGCAGGCCTGGCCAGCAGATAGCCGCTGGCGGAGTCCACGCCCAGGGCGCTGAGGGCGGCGAGTTGGGCCTCGGTCTCGACGCCTTCGGCGATGACGTGCGCGCCGGTGGCGTGGGCGAGGGTGACGATGCCGGCGAGGACGGTCTCGCCACGGGGCGTCTCCACGTCAGCGACGAAGGACCGGTCGATCTTGATGACGTCGACGGGGAACGTGCTGAGCCGGGCGAGTGAGCTGTAGCCGGTGCCGAAGTCGTCGATGGCGACCGCCACCCCCAGTTGGCGGATCTCCTGCAGCACCGTGGTGAGACTGTCCCGGTCGGCGAGCGTGGACTCGGTGACCTCGATCCCGAGGTGGAAGCCGGGCAGGCCGACGCGGTTGAGGTGGGTGGCGATGAGCTCCGGGAACCCGCAGTGGGCCAGTTGCTGCGGGGAGACGTTGATCCAAACGCGCATGTCCGGGATGTGCGCCCAGCGTTCGGCTTGTTCCACGGCGCGTGCGAGGACCCACTCGCCCAACTGGTGGATCAGGCCGCTGTCCTCGGCGACGGGGATGAAGTCCAGCGGCGGGACGAGGCCACGCGTCGGGTGACGCCAGCGGACCAGTGCCTCGACGTGGTCGATCCGTTCGCAGCGCAGGTCGAAGGCCGGCTGATAGTCCAAGAACAGCTCGTCGTGCTGCAGTGCCAGCCGCAGGTCATGCTCGGTCTGCATACGGCGCATCGACTGGAGGTACATCTGCTCGTCGAACCACACAGCCTGGTCCCGACCGGTCTCCTTGGCGCGGTACATCGCCGCGTCGGCCTCGCGCAGCAGGACGTCCCAAACGACCGGCGGGTCGGCCGCACCGGCGTCGGCGGTGCCGGCCAGGCCGACACTAGCGGTAACCAGCAGGGACGCCCCCACCTCCACCGGCTGGCGGGCAGCGGCGAGGACCGCTTCGGCCATCCGATCGGCCTCAGCCGCCGAGGCGCCGAACATCGCGACGACGAACTCGTCCCCGCCCAACCGGGCCACCAGGTCGGTGGGGCCGGCCAGAGTCGCCAGGCGCTGGGCGTACACGGTGAGCAGTTCGTCTCCGGTGCGGTGACCCAGGCTGTCGTTGACCACCTTGAAGCGATCCAGATCGATCACCAGGACGGTCAGGGACGATGCCGGCCAGCACGCCAGGTACGAGTCGACCTGTTGGATGAGCCCGGCTCGGTTGAGCAGGCCGGTCAGCTCGTCGTGCACGGCCTGGTAGGCGGCTTCCACCCTCGCCTGCTCGGCAGCTCGCCGGGACTCCTGCTCGGCCAGCAGCAGCTGCTCGCGCTCCAACTCCAGGGCCTTGCGCTCCGCGATGTCGCGGAAGTAGATCCCGATGCCACCGCGGCGCAGCGGATAGACCCGCACCTCGGTCCACAGGTCGGCTGCGGCGTAGAAGTTCTCCAACGTCACCGGCTCGCCGGTGTCCATCACCCGCCGGTACGGGGCTTCGAAGACCGACCCGACCAGCGTCGGGAACTGTTCCCACAGATCCCCGCCCACGACGTCCTCGCGGCAGACCCCGACGCGGGTCTCGGCCGGGGCGTTGATGTATGTGACCCGCCAGTCGGCGTCCACGCCGACGTACATGTCGCTGATGGACTCCAGGCTGTCGATCACCTCCGCCGCGGCCCGCCTCGTCTCCGCCGTCCTCGCGGCCTCGGCCTCCTCGGCCGTCAGGTCCCGGAAGCTGACATAGACACCCGCGGCGTCAGGGAGAACGGCGCTGCTCACCTCGGCGGAGAAGGTCGATCCGTCCCCGCGCAGGAGGCGCAGTACTCCGCGGAAGGCGCCCGTCTGGCGCCGACGCTCCACGGCCTCGGCCCAGCGGTGGTCACGAGGGTCGGTGAGTCCGTCGCGCCCGTGTTCGATCAGGTCGGCCTCGGACCGGCCGAGCAGCTCGCACGCCCGCGGGTTCGCCCGCAGGATGCGCCCGTCCTCCGTTGCGAAGAGGAACCCGTCGATGCCGTGCAAAAACATCGACTCGTACACACCGCTCGGCGGTGGCTCGGGGGCCGTTTGTTCGACCATGTCAACGCATCGGCACCCGCCTGCTCGATCTTCAGGTGCCCTGCTCCGCCAGAGTGAGGAACGACCCCCGATGCGGTGACATCCGGCGCAGGACCGTCGCCGAGGACCTCGGAAGATGCTCACGGCTCGAAGGTCCCGTCGTAGTGGAGGCGTCCACGGCCGTTGCTCTTGGCGGTGTACATGGCTTCGTCGGCAGCGTGGAGGACGTCGTGGAAATCCGCCGCGGGGCGGCTCATTGCCAGCCCGATGCTCACCGACACCTGCACGGTGCGTCGCCCGACCGTCGCCTGAGCGGTCAGTGCGGTCACCAGCTCCGCGGCCAGCGCCGTCGCCGCTTCGCGGTCCAGGCCGGGTAGGACGGCAGCGAACTCGTCCCCGCCCAGCCGGCCGATGACCGCTGCAGGGACGGCGGTGGTGAGCCGGCTGCGCAGCTCTTCAGCCAGCTGGACGAGCAGTTGGTCACCGACGGCGTGGCCGCCTCGGTCGTTGACGTCTTTAAACCGGTCGACGTCGATGAACAGCACCGCACCGCCGCCAGCCGCCAGTGCTGCGGCGCCTTGCTGGTGGAACTGGGCACGGTTGACCAGGCCGGTGAGCGGGTCGTGGTGGGCCATCCGTCTGATCGTCGACCGCCAGGTGTCGGACTCGGTGGCGATCGCGGTCAGCCGGTCGACGGTGTCAGCAAGCGCCTGCCGGCGTGCCGGGTCCGCGCCCGGGGACAACTCGGCCACCGCGGCATCGAGCATGCCCAGGATCGGCAGCAAGGGCCCCCCGGTGGCAACTTCCTCCAGCACCTGGCCCTGGACGGCCAGCAGCCGGGCATCCCACTCCTGCCGCAGCACCCGCCGCCGCAACGACAGCACCGCCCGGACCAGACCGGCCAGAGTCTGCAGGGCTTCCTGATCGTCCGCGGTGAACTGCCGGGGGTCGGTGTCGAAGACGCTCAGGGCACCGAGGACGAAGCCGTCTTCATAGATCAGCGGCACACCCAGGTAGGCCGCCACCGCGCCCGTGGCCACCAGCGGATTGCCCGCGAACACCGGATGGTCGGCGGCGTCGGGAACCGTCAGCGGCGCCCGGTCGGCCACTACGTAAGCGCAGAAGGACAGCGCGTCGGGGACCGACGTGCTGGGCGCGCCCACCCCGTGCTCGGCGGGATAGCACTGCAGATCCGGGCCGACCAGGTTGATCACCGCCATCGGGGCGCGCAGCAACCGGGCCATGTGGGCCACCACCGCGTCCAAATCAGGGTCACCGGCATGACCTGCCAGCCGGTACGTCTCTACCGCGGCCAGCCGCGCCGGATAGGCGACGGCCCTGGCCACGTTCGGCGCCAGAGGAGTGGACATGCCCCGGTCATCGGCCCGAACTCCGTGGGCACTTGAGCCCTCCTCACCCCCTGGAGTGTCCCGCCCCGGGTTCAGTGGAGCCGGGGCCGACCACTCCATCAGACCCGGGGCGGGACACCGGGGAGGATCGAGCGCCATGGCAGACAAGCTGAAGAGGCACCAGCACACGGTTCCCCGGACGCTGCTGCGCGGCTTCAGCGATGAACGCGGCTTCGTGACGATGCGACGAAGGAACGGGCTGGTGCAGGAGGTCCCCGTCAGCGGCGCGACGGTCCGCACGAAGTTCTACACGTTCCACGACGGTTCTACACGTTCCACGACGCGTCGGGGGAGCCTTCGAACGCAGTCGAAGACTGGCTCAACAAACAGGTCGAAGACAGTGCTGGCCCGGTTCTTCAGCGCCTATGCGAGGGGCAGCAGCCAACCTCGGAGGACCGTCCTGCCCTTGCTCGGTTGGCGGTCGCGGGCCTTCTCCGCACAGCCACTGTCGCGTCCTACCTGCAGCAGATGCCCAGCCACCTGAGACCCTTCCTCCTTGCTCACGGCGTCTTCGTTCGCCAGGAGATCGACCCCGCTTCGTTGTCACCTACCGACATGGAGCTCCTGCAGCAGGCAGCGACTGACGCATGGCAGCGCGTCACTCGAAACGACCCCGGGGCGAGACTGCGGACGATGATCCGGAAGTTCGACGAACTGGTCGTTGAGGTCACGGACTGGGTGTGGAGCCTGCAGGTGTCACCGGACGACGTCCTCATCACGTCAGACGCTCCCGTGGCCACCTTCACCGCAGCACCGACAGGGCGGCACGGCATTCTCCCCGCCGGATCGCCGTTCATGCTGCGCGTCAGCCCGCGGCACCTGCTCTACGCGGCGAAGCATCCACTCGCCAGCGCTTCGAACTGCTCACTCGACGCGCCCCTGGCGAACGTCGTCAACCAGACCCTCGCCCGCGGGGCCGACGACGCGGTGTTCACGCACCCCTCGATGGACTGGCTCCCATACCTGGTGCTGGCACCCACTCCCCCCACCCCTTCGACTCCAACAGTGACGTGGGGCATGTCCGCGCCGGTCTCGGCGACGATGACCTGGGCGACCTTCTCCCCGACTCCCGGGATGGTCTGCAATAGCTCCAGCTGGTGCGCCCACGGGGCGCAGGCTTCGGCGATCACCGCATCGAGTTCGGCGAGTGCGGCCTCGACCGCGTCGAGTCGGTTCAGGATGGAGCGGGCTAACCGGGCGTGGCCGGCGTCGAAGTGCCCGGTCAGCGCCTCGGTCAGCGCCGGGATCTTGACCCGCATCCGGCCCTTGGCCAGGTCCGCCAGCGCCCGCGGATCCCGTTCCCCTTCGATGAGTGCGGTCAGCGTCGCCCGCGCGGAGACCGTGGTCAGGCTGGAGGCGACGGTGGAGAGCTTGATGCTGGCGTCTTCGAGCATCAGTTCCAGCCGCATCGCCTCCCGCGTACGGTCGCCCATCAGCTGCTCCCGATAGCGGGTCAGCATCCGCAACCGGCGAATCTCTGGAGGAGGCACGAACGAGGGGCGCAGCAGCCCGTGCTCGAGCAGCTGCGCGATCCACTCCGCGTCCTTGACGTCGGTCTTACGTCCGGGCACCGCCTTCATGTGCGCAGCGTTGAGCAGCCAGACCTCCAGTACCTCCTCCAGGCAGTAGAACGGCGCCTTCCAGTAGGTCGAGGTCGACTCCATCGCCGCGATCGTCACCCCGGACTCCACCAACCAGTCCCGCATGACCACCAGCGAGCGAGTGGTCGTCTTGAACGTCCGCGTCTGGCTCACCCGGCGGCCCCGCGGCCCGGGAGTACGCCCGCAGACGCACAAGGACTCCTTGCCGATGTCCAGCCCGGCGACCCGCTCGAACAGGACCTCCACCCCGATCACCTCCTACGACAGCGGGTGGACACCGTCCGGAGGGACCTCTGCCAGGACACAGACCCACGCGCTCGACGGCAGCAATCAAGGGCACCCGAGGACCCCGCGCCATACACCTCAACGGGCTCGCCCGCGCCAGTGTGTAACGACGTCACCGGACGGCCCCTGCATTCTCATCCCCAAGTGCGGCGATTCAAGATCGCCAACGGTTACACCTCATGCACCGCCGGGTCGGGAACTCGTTGTGACGAGTGCCAGCGAGCCGCCTACGGCGGATCAGCAGTCGCTTGGGCCCACGGTGCGGACCACCTTCGAAGCCGCCGGCGGCTACCAGATGATCTCGACTGCGCCGGCCTCTCCGATGGTGGTGATGGCGCGGTCCTTGGTGACCAGCGGAAGCCCGAGGTCGATCGCCGTAGCGGTGATCAGCCGGTCCCACGGGTCGCGGAGCGCGGCCAACTCGGCAGCGTCGAAGTGCGCCACGACTGGCGCCGTGATCGGGCCCGAGCTGATGTTCGAGCTCAGGTCCTCTGTCACCGCCCAGATCCGCCGGACGTCGTCCGAGCTCAACCGACCCTTCCGGTGGAGATAGTGCAGGTCGAGGCGGCTCGCCAACGAGAGGACGATGCCGTCGTCGGGGTCCTGCTGGGCTTGCTCGAGTACCTCCCGGGCTCGCGCACTCAGGCGCTCGTCGCCCTCTAGGAACCACACGAGTGCATGCGTGTCACCGACGATCCTCACCGATCGTCAGGGGTCGGGCCTGACTCGACGTCCTCCACGGCCAGGCGGCTGGCGGCTTCGAAGTCCTCCCAGGACACCTCACGGACCTGCCCCCGGAGTACGCCATAGACCGGACGGATCAGCGGGCGTTCGACCTGGGCCACGATGGTCAGGTGCGCGCCCGGCCGGACACCGTGGCGCGCCAGCTCCTCGGGTGCGATGCCGCCGTCAGCACCCACCACGACCTCGAAACCCGCATCCGCGCTCATCGCGCCCATGATCACACGGTGAGACGGTGACAGGAAGGACGACCGGAGGAGCACCGGAGGACGCCTGCGACGCTCGATCCCATGACGACGCGTGCGGCACAGGGTCAGAATTTCGACCGCGACCCGCTGCTGACCGTCGCCCAGGCCGGTGAGTACCTCGGCACCGGCGAGCGGTTCGTCCGCCGACTCATCACCGAGCGCCGGATCGGCTACGTCAAAGTCGGCAAGTATGTGCGCCTGGAGCGCACGACGCTAGACGCGTTTGCGGACGCCGGCCGCATCCACAGTCAGCGGTAACGACGGCGGACAACCGCTGACACTCCCGCCAGGGTCGCCGCGTGGCGAAGCGGACGTTCGGCTCGGTCGACCGGCTCCCGAGTGGCCGCTACCGGGCCCGGTACCTGGGCCCCGATGGTCGACGCCACACCAAAATCTTCGGCACCAAGGCGGACGCCTGGGCGTGGCTGGCGAGTCAGCAGACCGACCTCCTCCGCAAGAGCTGGCGAGCCCCGAACCTCAGCAGCCGCACCGTCGGCGAGTACGCCGAGGACTACCTCGCCCGCAACGACCTCCGCGGGAGCACCCGCGTCCTCTACGCGGGGCTGTGGCGTCACCACCTCGCCGAGCCATGGGCCGACGTCCCCGTCGACGAAGTAACCCCGGCCGCCGTCCGCTCCTGGCACGCCAAGGCCGGCCGAACAACGGGCCCGACAGCGCTGGCGCAGTCCTACCGGCTCCTGCGCGCCATGCTCAACGTCGCGGTCGCCGACGAAGCCATCGCCTCGAACCCGTGCCGGTTACGCGGTGCCGGCACGCCGAAGGCCACCCGGCCGTCCCGTGCACTCACCACGGCCGAGGCTCTGCAGCTGGCAGAGCAACTGGGGCGGGACAGGAGGACCGAGCGCTACCGCGCGCTGCTGCTCGTCCTCGCCTTCGGCGGGCTCCGGTTCGGTGAGGCGACCGCGCTGCGCCGGTCCGACGTCCTGCCCGGCGGCCTGCTACGCGTCGAGCGATCGGTCCGGCGCGTCGGCGGCCGCTGGGTGGTCGGCGAACCCAAGATTGACGCCGGACACCGGACCGTGACCCTTCCGGCCGCCATCGCGGCCGTACTGGAGGAGCACCTGGAGAAGCACGTCACCGTTGCTCCGGACGCCCTCCTGTTCTCCACCAGTTCCGGCGGCTACCTCGCCCGCAGCAACTGGAACGCGACGTTCCGGCGAGCCGCCGGCGCCATCGGCCTACCGGCGTTCCGCCCCCACGAGCTCCGCCACACCGGCGCCACCCTCGCCGCGGTGACCGGCGCGACCACCAAGGAGCTCATGCGCCGGCTCGGCCACCCCTCCCCCGCCACCGCCCTCCTCTACCAGCACGCCGCCGACGACCGCGACGCCGACATCGCCCGCGCCCTCGACGCCATGCTCGGCGCGATCACGGAGGCACCGGACGACCACGTCGACGAGCGGCCGGAGTAGTGGTGGTCGTGCAGCGGGGCCAGGGCCACGCCGATGCTGGCAGCGCCGCTCAGGTCGATCCCGTGCGCCATGACGGGCGTCTCCCGCAGCCGGCGGAGCAGATGTTCGGCGCGCGTCTGCGCCGACCTGCCGCTGTGCAGGTCGGTCGGCAGAACGACGGCGGGACGCGCACTGCGACGCCGCCGGGCCTGACCGCACCGGCTACCGCCAGCAGCGGACGGCGTCCGGAGCGGTCGGGCGAGGCCAACCATGGGCCGGGTCCGCTCGGGACGAGAGCGGACCTTTCGGAACGCATGCCGATGCGCGTCAGCCCGCCGGACAGTCCCCTCCAGGTGCGGTGTCAGCGACCATCTGCGTCAGTCTTTCCAAGAGCTGGGCGCCCGACCAATCACCCACCTCGACACGGCGGGTAAGCAGGGGCGAATCGCCGCAGCCGGCCAGCGGCACCTCGTCCTGGACGTCCTGCTGGAACGCCACGTCGAAGCGGGTGGCGAGCACCTCGGCGAGCACGTCCTGGACCCGCGGATCATTCGTGCGGTCCCCGCCGTAGGCGCCGAACGGGTAGGCGAACGCGACCGGCTCCACCCCGATGTGTCGCTCGATGGCCCGCCGCGAGTCGTCCAGGTCGACACTGACCCGCTCCCGGTACTCCGCCAGCGTCTCGTTCGGCCGCAGGCTGGTGAGCGCGGGCAGCCGGTCGCCTCCTGCGACAGGTTGCTCATGGTGAAGACCGGCGGTGTGCGACTGGATGTCCCACCGGCCGGTCGCAGCGAGGTCAGCGATCGTGTCCCAGCCCTCGTAGTACAGCCCGCGCCGGGAGGCCTCGTCGGTGATGACGAACATCGTCGCCCGCCAGCCCGCGTCGGCCAGGACCGGGTCCGCCCACACGAAGGCGTCGGTTCGGCCGTCGTCGAACGTGATCATCACGGCATTCGGGGGCAGCTCCCGTTCGCCACGACGGGCCGCGGCCAGCTCCGCAGCGGTGATGGGGTTCATGCCGGCGGCCCGCATCGCCGCGAGCTGTTCGGCGAACGCCTCCACCGAGACGTTGAACCGCTGCTCACCGTTGCCGGCGCCCAGGCCGTGGTAGACGAGCACGGCGGCCTTCCCGGACCAGGACGGCGCGGATTCCTCGTACCGGGCAGTCTGCGCGTCGGTCAACCGTGGGAGGGACGGTGGCGCGATCTGCACCCGCGCTTGCGCGGCCAACAGCTGCCCTTCGGGGGTGAACTGCCCGTAAGCGACCATGGGGAGCATCGAGAGCGGGATCGCCAGCACGCCGACGAGGACCTGGCGCAAGGGGGAACGCTTGCCCCTGCCCCTCCGGGAAGAGCGGCTCATGCGTCTGTCTCCACGAGGTCGAGATCCCCGCCGGTCACGTCGAGGACGGGCGTCGTGCCTGGCGCCAGGTCCGTGACCCGCTGCTGGTCGACCGGCCGGTGCTCGACCGTGGAGTCACGTGTGCCCCAGCGGGTGTCGCGCATCGTGAGCATGCCCCAGTACGTCTGGAACACCAGCGTGGTCATGTAGATGGCCACGAACGTCATCCCGTGAAACCACAACCCGTCGCGGCGCACGAAGGCGTAATACAGGGAGTACAGGACCGCCATCGCGTAGGACCCGACGGCGTAGAACCACAGCGTGCCGGCGCCACCGGACAGCCCGGACCACACGGCGTGGACCACGACGATCGGCGCGAACAGCGGAAATCCGATGCTGGCGTACGTGAAGAGCGCCGCCAGCGGGTTCTTGCGCCAGAAGTACCGCACCACGTAGAGCGACTCGCGCAGCCACGACTTCTTCCACCGCAGCTGCTGGCGCAGGAAACGCCGCAGCGTGTCCGGAGCCACCGTCTCCGCGCGGGCCGTCGACTGGTAGACGACTCGGTGGGTCTGCAGCACCCGGTTCGTCAGCGCCCTGTCGTCGCCGAACGTCGCCGGCCGACCGAGGAACGTCTGGAATTCCCACTCGTGCAGGAACGGGGTGAGCACGTCGCGGCGGTAGGCGGCGCAACATCCGGAGGCGCAGATGACGGTGCCGGACAGCAGCGACTCCGTGCCCTTGATGATGCGAAACGCGGCGTAGTACCGGACCTGCTGCATCTTGGTGATCCATGTTGCGTGCCGGTTCTTGACCTCGGCGTGGCCGACCACGCCACCGACCCGGTCGTCGGTGAACGGCGCGACGAGATTGGCGAGCGCATCGGAACGGAGGTAGGAGTCGGAGTCCACGAAAACGAGGACGTCCCCGCCGGACCGGCGGATGCCCTCGGCCATCGCCGCCCGCTTGCCGTAGTTCGCGTTCAGATCGATCGCCCGGATCTGGGGCCAGCGCGCCTTGGCGGCCAGGATCTGCGACCAGGTGCCGTCAGTGGACCCGTCGTTGACGACGACCACCTCGACCTGCGCGGCGGGATAGTCGGAGCGCACGATCGACTCGATCGTGCCGAGGATGCCTTCCTCCTCGTTGAACGCGGGGATGATCACGCTGACCCAGCGGCGGTATCCGATGTCCTTCGTCGGCCGGTAGAACAGCGCGACCGCGAAGCGACCGAGCACGTAGCACAGCACCGCGATGGAGTAGGTAGCGAACAGGGGGTCCCGCGTCAGGCTCGCGATCGTGAGCTCACGGGCCATCCAGATCATGTAGAGAATGGCGACTGCATAGCCGAGGATCACGAGTCTCAGCACCGTGCCCAGTGAGACGTTGAGGAGCTTCACAGAAGCACCAACCGGCCGGCGTCGACTGCGTCGGTCCGGTTCCGGAGAGTGCCGGTGACGTCCAGCAGCCGCGGTGCCGCGTCGAGGAGGGCGTCGTAGTCGAGGCCGCGGTGCGCAGTCAGGAGCACCACGAGGTCGCATCCGGCGACCAGGTCGGCGGTGGCGTCGACGGAGACGAACATCCGGCCGTCGAGCTCGATCTGGCGCAGGTAGGCGTCGGTGTACGACACGTCGGCACCACCGCGTAGGAGCCGCTCGGCGACGCTGACCGCCGGAGACTCACGGGCGTCGTTCACGTCCGGCTTGTAGGCCACACCGAGGACGTGGATCCGAGCCCGGCGCAGCGCTCTGCCCTCCTCGCCCAGCACGTCCCGGACCCGACTCACGACGTGCGCCGGCATGCGGTTGTTGACGGCGCGGGCATGCTCGATGAACCCGATGCCGTAGCCGAGCTGCTGCTCGGCCCGCCACGACAGGTAGCTCGGATCCACCGCGATGCAATGGCCGCCGACGCCAGGACCGGGCCAGAACGGCATGTACCCGAAGGGCTTGGTGGCCGCGGCGTCGAGCGCTGCCCAGATGTCCACGCCGAGGTCCGGAGCGATCGTGGCCAGCTCGTTGACCAGGGCGATGTTCACTTGGCGGAAGGTGTTCTCGATCACTTGGCCATCTCCGCCTCCCGCGGGCCACGGGTGGTGACGACCTCGTCCACGACGGTCGCGTAGAAGGCGGCCGCGAGTCCGGTGCACGAGGGGGTGAGCCCACCGACGACCTTCGGCGTGGCGCGCAGCGTGTGCCTCGACCCGGGATCGACCCGCTCAGGAGAGAACGCGACGGCGAAGTCGCGAGCAGCGCGAAGCCCCCCACGCTCGAGAAGCGGGACCAGGAGCTCGTCCGTGGTTCCCGGGTAGGTGGTCGACTCCAGGATGACCAGCGCACCGCGGCGCAGGACCCGACCGATGGTGGCACCGGCCTGCTCGACCAGCGACAGGTCGGGGGCGCCGTCCCGAAGGGGGGTGGGAACGGCGATGATGACCACGTCGGCGTCGCCTGCCGCAGCCGGGTCGGTCGTGAACCTGCCGGTGGACAGCGGAGCGAGGTCGGCGTCGCTCAGATCGCTGATGTAGCTGCGGCCTGCCCGTAGTGCTGCAACCTTGTCCGGCACGGCATCGATCCCGATCACGTCGAAACCGGCCTGAGCTACGGCCAGGGCGAGGGGCAGGCCGACATATCCGAGACCGACGACGGCGATGGTCGCGGTGCGCTCGCTGATGGCAGTGGCCAGGTCCGCCAGTGGGTCGGAGTGGCTCAGGGTCGGGCTGTCGGGGGGCGCGGCAGTGGACATGCGAGAGCGGCTCCTCGTCACTGGCGGGCTGGTGCGCCCGCGATGTCGCCACGGCCGAACGGGGATCGCGCGGCCATTTCGGTGGCCCACCGGAGGGGGACCACGCGGCGAGGGCGACATAGCCCGCCCTTACGAGGGGTAATCACTGCGTTACCGAATGCTACGGCCTGTGGGTGACCGACTTCGCCTGATCGGCGGTCCGGGCAGGTAACGGCGTGACGTTCAGTCCTCGTCGGCGGTGCTGCACTCCCAGTCGGCCAGCAACACCGAGGGATGGTGAAGCGATCGGCTATGACGCCGGCAAGCGGGTCCGCGGCCGCAGTGCTGGTGGATCACCGCGACCGGCAGGTCCCCGAACCTCCGAGAGCGCCCCGGTTCGCCACCAGCTCCGGCGGTTACCTGGCCCGCAGATAGTGGAACCAGACTTTCCGCCGGTCCGCTGAGGCCATCGGGTTGCCCGCGGTCCGGCCGCACGAGCTGCGCCACACCGGTGCCACCCTGGCCGCGGCCACCGGCGCGACCACCAAGGAGCTGATGCGCCGGCTGGGCCACTCCTCCCCCGCCGCCGCGCCCCTCTACCAGCACGCCGCCGACGACCGCGACGCCGACATCGCCCGAGCCCTCGACGCCATGCTCGGCGCAACTACCGAGACGCCGGACGAAGACCCCATGAATCGGTCACGCCGGGCGGCTCGATACGGCCAGGCGAGAGACGCCGTTCGCCCCTCCGGGGCCCTCCATCGTGACCACCACTGGTCACGTGGTGAGCTCGAGTCCGTGCGTAGCGGCGATCCGCGGGGCGATCTCCTCCACCGAGGCTGGCGAGGTCCTATGGCCGAACCGGTATCCCCTCGCCGAGCGGGAGACGCCGTACCCCATACGGGAGCGGGTCCCGTCCGCGGGTGTGACGCCTATGCAGGACATTCCGCAGGGCGGAATAGACAGCCTGCCGGCCGATGCAGCGACCGGTGGACCAGGCACTTCTACGTCCGATCCGCCCGCCCTTTGGCGGCGGTCTGGCCCCACCGCGATTCCGCACAACGGAATGAAGGACAAAGTCCTTTCTCCTCGTCCCGCCTTGTAACTAGCGTCACGGTCGTGAGGTGGCCTCCTCGCCACGAGCGACGAGGAAGTGGACATGGACGTTCTCTCGGAGATCCGCCAGTCGCGGATGAGCCGGTTCCAGGTGGTGGCGGTGACCATCGCCCTTGCTCTGATCCTGATCGACGGCTTTGACGTCGCGGTCATGGCCTACGCGGCCCCGGTCCTGTCCCGGGAGTGGGACATCGACCCGGTCACGCTCGGGTTTCTGCTCAGCGCGAGCCTCTTCGGGATGGCCGCAGGGTCGATCTTCCTGACCCCGCTGGCGGACCGGATCGGGCGCCGCAAGCTGACGATCATCTCGTTGGTCATCATCAGCGCCGGCATGGTGCTGTCGGTCACCAGCACCGGGGTCGCCCAGTTGATGGCCTTCCGCGTGCTCACCGGCCTGGGGGTGGGCGGGATGATGGCCAACCTCAACGTGCTGGTGGCCGAGTACGCCTCGGACAAGCGGCGCGGGTCGATCATCGGCATCTACACCGCCGGGTACCCGATCGGCGCCACGGTCGGCGGCCTCGCGGCCGGCCCGCTCATCCCGCAGTTCGGCTGGCAGTCCGTCTTCGCCATCGGGGCCGCGCTGACCGTCCTCATGCTCGTCGTCTCGTGGCGGTTCCTGCCCGAGTCGCTGGACTACCTGCTCACCCGCCGGCCGGCCCGGGCCCTGGAGAGGATCAACGCGATCCTGACGGGAATCGGCAAGTCCCCGGTGGACAGCCTGCCCCCGGTGGAGACGGCGGTCGCTGAGCAGGGAGCGGTGCGGGAGGTCCTCACGCGCCCGGTCCGCTTCCGGACCCTGATGCTGTGGACCGGCTACGCGTGCCTGGTGGCGGCCTATTACTTCGCCAACACCTGGACCCCGAAGATCATGGCCACGGCCTCGGGCGACGACTCGCTCGGGGTGACCACCGGGGTCATCGCCAACGCGGGCGGCATCATCGGGTGCTTCATCTTCAGCGCCCTGGCCGTCAAACTCCGCAGCCAGCTGCTGCTGGTGGTCACCCTGGTCGGTGCGGCCCTGGCCTACGTCGTCTTCGGCCTGGTCTTCTCCTTCATCGGCCTCGCCATGGTCCTGGCCCTGTTCCTGGGCATCCTGACCACCGCGGGCATCGCCGGCTTCTACGCCACCTCGCCCGGCGTCTACACCGCTCGCGCCCGGGCCACCGGGGTGGGCTGGATGATCGGTCTGGGACGGCTGGTCTCGATCGTCGCCCCCATCCTGGTGGGCTACCTCATCTCCGGTGGGTTGGCGCCGCAGAGCATCTTCTTCCTGTTCGCCGTCCCCCTGGCGGCCGCGGCGCTGAGCATCGTCGCCCTGAACGCCTCGATGAAGCGCACGCCGTCGCCGGTGGTCCCCCAGCCCGTGCCCGCGGCCACGCACTGACCAAGACCACAGCGAGAGGAAGCACCATGGACCGCGTCGATCCCGGCACCCTGCTGCGGCCCGCCCCCGCCAAGGAGGACTGGCCCCGCTCCCGCATGGGCCGGTTCCTGCAGCGCATCGAGGAGGAGACCGGACAGGTCTTCCCCGACTACGAGGCCGCCTGGCAGTGGTCGGTCGACCACCTGGAGGAGTTCTGGGGGCGGGTGTGGGACTTCTTCGGGGTCATCACGCACTCGCCCTACGAGACCGTCCTGCGCGAGCGGACCATGCCGGGCGCCCAGTGGTTCCCGGGGGCGCGACTGAACTACACCGAGCACGTCGTCCGCACGCTCCGGGAACGCACGGACGACGTCATGATCCGGTCCCGCAGCCAGACCAACGGGAGCATCGACTGGACCGGCGCCCGGCTGCTGGAGGAGATCGGCCGCATCCAGCAGGGGTTGCGCCGCCAGGGGATCGAGCCGGGCGACCGGGTGGCCGGTTACCTGCCCAACACCCCCCAGACCCTGGCCGCCTACCTGGCCGTCACGGCCATGGGCGCCATCTGGTGCGCCGTGCCGCCCGAGATGGGGCCCCGGAGCGTGCTCGACCGCATCGGCCAGCTCGAACCGTCCCTGCTGCTGGCCGTCGACGGTTACCGGTGGGGCAGCAAGGACCTGTCGCGCGCCGGGGAACTGGCCGCGATCCGTGCCGCGCTGCCCAGCGTCCCGGTCGTGCTCCTGCCCTACCTCGACGAAGACTGCGCCGCGCCCGACGGCGCCCTGCCCTACGCCGAGTTCACCTGCGAGCAGGGCGAGATCCGCTTCGAGGCGGTGCCGTTCGACCACCCGCTGACCGTGCTGTTCTCATCGGGGACCACCGGCCGCCCCAAGGCCATCGTGCACTCGCACGGGGGCCTGCTGCTGGAGCACCTCAAGGCCGTGGGCCTGCACTTCGACCTCGGGCCCGACGACACCGCCTTCTGGTTCAGCACCACGGGGTGGATGGTGTGGACCCTGAGCATCTCCTCCCTGCTGACGGGCGCGGCGCTGATCCTCGTGGACGGCGACCCCAACTGGCCGACCCTGGACGGCCCCTGGTCGCAGTGGGCGATCGCCGCCGAGACCGGTGCCACCTACCTGGTCACCGGGTCGGCGTACCTGGCGGCGTGCGCACACGCCGGCCTGCGACCGGGCGCAACTTGGGACCTCGGCCGGCTCCGGGAGATCCAGTGCTCCGGATCCCCCCTGGCCGCCGACGTGGCGGGGTGGGTGTACACCGAGGTTGGCGCAGACCTGGTGCTCGCCCCCACCTCAGGCGGCACCGACATCTGCGCCGCCTTCCTGGGGGCGAGTCCCCTGACCGCCGTCCACGCCGGGGAGATGGCGTGCCGGCCGCTGGGCGTGGCCGTCGACTCCTGGGACACCGACGGGCGCCCGCTGCGCGGGGCGCCGGGCGAGCTCGTGGCGACCGCGCCGATGCCCTCGATGCCGGTCTTCTTCTGGGGGGACGAGGACGGCGAGCGCTATCGCGCCAGCTACTTCGACGTCTACGAGGGGGTGTGGCGGCACGGGGACTGGCTGACCCACACCGAGCGCGGCACCTGGGTCATCACCGGGCGCTCCGACGCCACGCTGAACCGCGGCGGGGTGCGGCTGGGCACGGCCGAGTTCTACGCCGTCCTGGACGGGCTGCCGCAGGTCGACGACAGCATGGTGCTGCACTTCGAGGACGGCAGCGGGATGGGGAAGCTGGTCCTCCTCGTCTCCGCCGACGAGGCGGTCGATCGCGCACGACTCGAGGCCGCCATCCGGACGGCGCTGCGCACCGAGCTGTCCCCCCGGCACGTGCCCGACCACGTCGTCTTCGTCGACAGCATCCCCCGCAATCCGAACGGCAAGCGCCTGGAGGTCCCGCTCAAGCGCATCGTCCGGGGAGCGGCACCCGGGGACGTGCTCGACTCCGGGGTGGTCGTCCACCCTGAGGATGTCCTCGAGACCGCCCGCCGGGTGAGCCGAGTGCTCCAACCGGGCTGAGCCACTCCCCTTCGAACACCCGACGATCCGAACCGGAGATGAATCCACTGTCATGACCAGATCCATGGACCTGGACGCCCTCGTGGCCGTCGACATGCACGTCCACATCGAGTCCGACGGCCACGGCCACACCGACATGCCCGACGAGTTCCGGGAAGCGGCCCAACGGCACTTCGGCGCCGCGCACACGCCGCTGGACGTCACGGCCGTGGCCGAGCACTACCGGCAACGCCGGATGGCCGCCGTCGTGTTCACCGTCGACCACGAGTCGACCACCGGTCACCCGCCCATCTCCAACCGGGACATCGCCGCCCAGGCGGCCGAGCACGCCGACGTGCTCATCCCCTTCGCCAGCCTCGACCCGGCCCGAGGGGAGGAGGCGGTGCGGGAGGCGCGGACCCTGGTGGAGGACCACGGCGTCAAGGGCTTCAAGTTCCACCCCAACCTGCAGGCCTTCTTCCCGAACGACCGCGTCGCCTACCCGCTCTACGAGCAGATCCAGGAGCTCGGTGTCCCCGCCCTGTTCCACACCGGCCAGAGCGGAATCGGCGCCGGGATGCCCGGCTCCGGGGGGATACGCCTGAAGTACTCCAACCCTCTGGCCCTCGACGACGTCGCCGTCGACTTCCCCGACCTGAAGATCATCATGGCCCACCCCTCGTTTCCGTGGCAGGACGAGGCCCTGGCGGTCGCTTCACGGCACACCCACGTCTACATCGACCTGTCCGGGTGGTCCCCGAAGTACTTCCCGCCGTCCCTGGTGCAATACGCCAACACTCTGCTCCGGGACAAGGTCCTCTTCGGCTCCGACTTCCCGCTGCTGCCCCCGGACCGCTGGATCGCCGACTTCGCGAAGCTGGACATCAAGCCCGAGGTCCGGCCCCGGATCATGAAGGACAACGCCATCGAGCTGCTCCAGCTCACCGGCGCCCGGTCCGACGACCTCCCTGCGACTCAGCCGGGCGCCTCTGCGGCGAGCAGCTCCTCCAGCGAGGCCCTCGCCTCGGACAGAGCCTCCACATAACCGGGGACGTCCTGGCGCCGGAACCGCACACTCGGCACCGCCGTGGTGAGCGCCGCCACGGCGGTGCCCGAGGGCGCGTGCACGCTGACCCCCAAGCCGTGCACGCCGCGTTCGGTCTCCTCGACGCTGGTGCCGTAGCCGACCCGGCGCACCCTGGCCAGGTTGCGCTTGAGGGCATTCAGGGTCCTGAACCGAGCGAAAGGCCAGGGCGTCAGCCCGCCTCGGTAGAGGTGCTCGAGGTCGGGATTGCTCATCTCGGCCAGCATCGCCTTGCCACCGGCCGAGCAGTAGGCCGGCATCGTGTCCCCGATGCGCATGCCCACCCGCAGCGTCCGCTCCACGTCCTCGATACCGTCGACGAACAGGATGCTGTTGCCGCTGAGCACCATGACCTGGACCGTCTCTCCCAGGCGTTCGTGCAGGCCCTGAAGCACGGGATACGCCAGCCGACGGAGCAGGCCGGCGCTCACCTGCGCAGCCTGCGGCACGAAGACCGGACCGGCCACGTACCGGCGGTTCCGGTCCTGGGCGGCGAACCCACGGCGCACCAGAGCGCTGAGCAGGCGGTGGGCGGTGGAGGGCGCCGTCCCCAGCAGCTCACCGGCCTCCTGGACGGAGAACTGGCGACCGTCCCGCAGCATCAGCGCGAGGTGCAGGGCCCGGTCCACCGACTGGAGCGGAGCAGTCTCACGAGCGTCCCGCATGCCGGAATGATGACATGGCGATTCCAGCACCCGGGATGGAATGGCACCCTCCGAGGGAGCCGTGCACCGTCACCACGGTCTCCGAGGACAGCTCGACCTGCGCCGACGAACACGAACCCGATTCCCGAGAGAGGACGTCCACCATGGCAGCGCAACGAGTCCTGGTCACCGCCGGAGCCAGTGGAATCGGCCTGGCCATCGCCGAGGCCTTCGCTGCCGACGGGGCCCGGGTCCACGTCGGCGACGTCGACGCCGATGCCCTGCGCCGGACGACCGCCGCATCGGAGAGCATCAGCGGGTCCGTCTGCGACGTCAGTGACCCGCAGGCCGTCCAGCGGATGTTCACCGACGTCGAGGAGACGCTGGGCGGCCTGGACGTCCTGGTCAACAACGCCGGCATCGCCGGCCTGACTCAGCCGGCGGAGGAGCTCGATCTGCAGGCGTGGCAGCAGGTGCTCTCCGTCAACCTGACGGGCACGCTTCTCGTGACGCAGCGGGCGATCCCGCTGCTCAAGCAGTCCAGCCGGGGCTCGATCATCGTCATGAGTTCCATCGCCGGCCGTTTCGGCTATCCCAACCGCATCGCCTACTCGACCACGAAGTGGGGCCTGGTCGGCTTCACCAAGACCCTCTCCCTGGAACTGGGGCCCCACGGCATCACCGCGAACACGATCCATCCCGGAGCTGTCCGGGGACCGCGCATCGAACAGGTGATGCAGGGACGAGCGGCGATCTCCGGACGCACGGTGGAGGAGGAGACCGAGCTGGCGCTGGCCAACCAGGCCATCAGGGACTTCGTCGACCCTGCGGACATCGCGGCCCTCGCGATCTTCCTCGCCGGACCACACGGTCGCACGATCTCCGGGCAGGCGTTCCCGATCGACGGGGACTCCAGAGCAGCCCAGTGAGAACGGCTGGACCCGGCGTCGCCCCGGCGCTCTTCTGGTCGCCGCCACGGACAACCCCGAACGGCTGGTCAATACGCGCTTTTCCGCTCCATTGGTCATGGATTGGTCACGCCGGGCGGCTCGATACGGCCAGGTAGAGGCCCTTGTTCGCCCCCTCTCGGGGAGCCTACACTCCGTAGGTCGGTCGGGTCGGGGCAGCACGACGCAGGGGGTCTGTCCTCCTGGACCAGCGGCCCGGCCCAGCCATCGATGTCAGCTGCGCTCAGGATGTGCCAGGCCTGTTCGCTGGGTCGTACGGAACGGCGGGGGCGCCGGGTCGGTGCCGTGGCCGCCGCCCTCCTGCGGCTGGCCCGGGCCCCACCGCGGGCAGCGGGGCGGACCCGCGCTGCTCGTACTCGTCAAGCGACTGGCCTCGGGCGGGCTGCGACGCGCCGCTGTCGAACGCGCCGGCCAGCCCTCGCACTCGGTGACGCCCCGGTGGACGTGAACGACTGACGCGGGCGTGGAGGACCGCGCCCGCGCGACAGCGGGACCGTCCTGCGCCAGCGTCCGCGTGGTGGTGACCGGCATCGGCTGGGAAGCTGATGCCCGTGACCGACGACAGGAGGGACCCGGTGGCCGACATCGCCTACGTCTCGGAAGTCCGGGTCGAGCGCCTGGGTGGACGACTGCGCGCCGCGTACCTGCCGGGCGAGGAGGAGGCGACGGTCTACGGCATGCACGGGGCCATTGCCGAGCACTACGGGGTGGAGCCAGGGACGGGCCCCAGTCATGCCAGCACGATCGATCACCTGGTCGGAGCCGCCCTCGGTTAGCTGACCGGGACGTTCGCCGGTGCCCTGGCGGCCCGGCGGATCGACCCCACCGGTCTGGTGGGGCACGCGCGCGGTGAGGTGGAGCTCGAAGGCAAGGTGCTGGTGGTCAAGCGCATCAAGGTGACCTATACCGGCCTGAGCATCGCCGCGGAGGATGCCGAGAAGGTGCAGCGGGTGCTCGCGTTCCACGCCGACGGCTGTCCGGTGGCACGAAGCCTGAGAGGTGCCATCGACATCACCACGCAGCTCGGGTGATCCACCCGGACCTTTCCGGACCGGGTGGTGCGCAGGGCCAGTCGGTGGTGGCGCCGGCCGACGGGGCACAGCCGCCTCTCCCGCGGTTGGTCCCTGGCCTCTGCGGGCACTGCTGCGGGCAGTGGTGGCGCGCTGACGGGCCTTCCTGAAGTGCCGGCGCCGCGACCGGAGGAGCACCGATGAGCAGTCGCCCGTCCGCCGTCGTGTTCGACGTCAACGAGACGCTCTCCGACATGCAGCCCATGGCACAGCGCTTCGCGGACGTCGGCGCGCCGGAACACCTCGCGAAGCTGTGGTTCACCATGGTGCTGCGAGACGGGTTCGCCCTGGCCGCTGCCCGCTCGCAACAGCCGTTCGCAAAGCTGGCGGCCGGAGCCCTGCGGACACTCTTCAGCGACCTGGACCTGGAGCAGGACCTCGACGCGGCCGTCGACCACATCCTGACGGGCTTCAGCCGGCTTCCGGTCCACGGCGACGTCGCTGACGGCGCGAGGAGCCTGCGGGACGCCGGGCTGCGGCTGGTCACCCTGAGCAACGGTGCGAGCCAGGTGGCCGACCAGCTGTTGACCAGCGCCGGCATCCGCGACTGCTTCGACCGGCTCCTGTCGGTCGAGGACGCCGCAGCATGGAAACCGGCGCGGGCAGCGTACGAGTACGCCGCCAGAGTCTGCGAGGCGGAACTCACCGACATGATGCTCGTTGCCGTGCACCCCTGGGACATCGACGGGGCTGGACGCGCCGGCATGGAAACGGTCTGGATCAACCGCACCGGCGCCCCGTATCCCGACTACTTCACCCCGCCCACCCAGACCGTCCCGTCGCTCACGGATCTCGTCGACCGGTTGGCCTGATCGGCCCGCGCGGCCGGCCGGCCCGCGATCGGCGGCTGGGACGTGCAGGTGGGCCTGACGGGCGCGCGGGGTCAATCGCGGGACGGCGGAAACTTCTGATAGCCGACCGAAGCCCTGAGTCCTTCGGAGACCAGTGGGGCCGGCGACGTCGTCTGGCGGGGAACCACGGTGAGGCCACCCTTCGCCTCGTACAGCACGTACTGCAGTTGAGCGATGTCGAAGACCCCTCGCTGGCGCAGCTCGGCGTACAGGTCGTTGTCGGTCAGCCCGCACGACCTCAGCTGTCCCCGCCGGACCTTCCCGTCGGCCACGAGCACCCGGATGCGGTAGTCGGCCAGCTTGCCGAGCAGCGGCTGGAACCGCAGCAGACTCGCCACTCGGTGGGCCGCCACGATCGAGACGAGGGCCACCGCTCCCGTCGCATAGGACTGTGATTCCGCGATGGCGGTACGCCCCACGATCGCACCGACCGCCACGGCAGCGGCGAAGTCGATGATCGTCCACTGCGCCAAGGTCCTGCGCTGGGCGAGCCGCAGACACACCAGCGCTGTGACGTACATCAGTCCCGCCTTGGCGGCCACGACGGCGAGATCGGGCCACGGACTGGTCAACCAGGACATCGGTTCCTCCCTCGCTGCGATGCCCCGGCGCACGCAGGCGCTGTCACCCCACCACCGTGGCGACCGCGTTCGGCAGCCCGACCGGGTCGGGGATCTCCAGGCCCGGCTGTGGGCCGTCCGGGTCCACCGAGTGTCCCGGCCGTCGCCCACGCACCACGCACATGCCCGCCTCGAGTGCTCCGCGAGTATCACGCGCGGAGGCCGGCACGTGCACGTCGACACCTGCCTGCCGCGCTCTCCGGTAGGTCGCCGGGTGCGGCTCGTAGGCATGGAGCCGCCCGCTGGTCACCACGTCGTCCGGCTCCACGAGTCGCGC
>NZ_FZNO01000025.1 GCF_900188025.1 Blastococcus mobilis | reverse complement strand
CCAGCCGGGCCCACTCCACATCAGTCAGATCGTGACGATCGCGCACACACCAGGCCTACCGAACCCGCCGGTCAAGATCGGTGAGACACGCCCTAGACCGCGCGGGCGGACCGGGCCGGGACGGCCACCGCGGCGAGCGTCCCGAGCAGCTCCAGGGCGGTGTCCCGCATGTGGCCGTGGAGGTCGTGGGCGGGGTCGTAGGAGGCGAGCGTCCCGGAAACCACTGGCAGGCGCGCGGCCGGTCGCCGCCCGCCAGCAGCGCCCCACCGCCATGGCCAGCCCCTGGCCGTCGAGGAAGCCGGCGCTGTCCTCCTCGGGGGTGTTGAAGTCCCCGTGGGCGTCCAGCCCGAGCAGACCGACGCGCCGCTCGGCCGGCTGCAGCCCGGCGAGCACCCCCACCGTGGCGTTGCAGTTGCCGGCCAGCAGCAGCGGCACCTCCCCGCCGGCGCGCGCCTCCGCGACCGCCTCGGCGACGAGCCGGTGCAGCTCGAGCAACCGCACCGGCGGTGCGTCGGGCGAGGACTCGGGCACGGACGCGATCCCACCACCGGGAGCACGGGGCGGCCAGGCGACCGGAGAGGATGCGGCCATGGACACCCGGGACCTGCGGCACCTGACCACCCCGCGGCTGCGGCTGGACGCCGTCGTCCCCGACGACCTCGACGAGCAGTTCGCGCTGATGTCCGACCCCGGTGTCTGGGCGCATCTGCCGTCGGGCCGGCACACCGAGCCGATGCGGACGATGGAGGGGATCCGCGACTCGGTGGGCCACTGGGAGCGCGACGGGTTGGGCTACTGGACGGCGCGGCTGGGAATCGACCTGCCCGGGACCCCGCTGCGGGCCGGGGCCGTGGTGGGCACCGGCGGCTGCGCGCTCCGCGTGGGGACGTCGTGGTGGAACCTCTACTACCGCTTCACGCCGGCCGCCTGGGGGCTCGGACTGGCCGCCGAACTGGTGGACGCCGCGCTCGACGCCGCCCGCCTCGTCGCGCCCGAGCGGCCGGTGATCGCCTACCTGCTCGAGCACAATGTCGAATCCCGCGGCCGGGCCGAGCGCAGCGGGCTGACGCTCGTCTGGCGCGGCCCGGACGCGGGCAACCCTGATCCGGCTGCCGTCCGGCTGGTCTATGCCGATCGCCCGCTCACCGCCGATCTCCTCGCGGGCGTCACGGCGCACGCCTGAGCGCTCGATCGTGGACTGGATGTCCGGACGACAGCCGGCCGCAAGCCGGCGAACTGTGAGCTGATCGACCCGTCTGCGCCGACCCACCGCCCCGGCGCCGTGCGAGGCTCGACGGTGATGTCCGCATGACCGGGTGGGAGATGCTCGCGGTAGCGGCTGCCGGTTTCGCAGCGGGTGGGATCAACGCGGTCGTCGGCTCCGGCACCCTGGTCAGTTTTCCGGTGCTGCTGGCAGTCGGGCTGCCCCCGGTCCCGGCGACCATCAGCAACTCCCTGGGCCTGGTCGCAGGCAACCTGAGCGGCTCCATCGGCTACCGCAGGGAGCTGCGCGGTCAGCGGCGGCTGCTCCTGCGCCTGCTGCCCGCCTCGGTCCTCGGCGCGCTCACCGGCGCCTTCTTGCTCCTGCACCTGCCCGCCGCCACCTTCGAGGCGGTCGTCCCGGTGCTGATCGGGATCGCCGTCCTCCTGGTCGCGCTCCAGCCGGTGCTGCAGCGCAACCTTCCCGCCCCCGCCGGCACCGACGACGCCCCGGTCCGGGGCGGGCGGCTGGCCGCCCTCTTCGCCGGCGCGTACGCCACCGGGGCCTATGGGGGTTACTTCGCCGCCAGCCAGGGCGTGCTGCAGATCGGTATCTTCGGCCTCCTGCTGCGCGAGTCCCTGCAACGGCTGAACGCGCTCAAGAACGTCCTCACGCTGACGGTGAACGCCGTCGCCGCCGGCGCCTACGTCGTGGTGGCCACCGACCGGATCGACTGGTGGGCCGCCGGGCTGCTCGCCGTCGGCTCGCTGGTGGGCGGGGCGGTCAGCTCCCGGTACGGCCGGCGGCTGCCCTCGGCGATCCTGCGGACGGCGATCGTCGTCCTCGGGGTCGTCGCGATCGTGGTGCTGGTGGACCCGTGAGCATCTGGGAGTTCGGCTTCCTCGTCCTCGCCGGGGTCGGCTCAGGCCTGATCGGCAGCATCGCCGGGCTGGCGTCCCTGATCAGCTACCCGGCGCTGCTGGCCACCGGCATCCCCCCGGTTACCGCCAACGTCACCAACACCGCGGCGATGGTCCTCACCGGCGTGGGTTCGGTCAGTGCCTCCCGGCCCGAGCTGAAGGGCCAGGGCCGCCGGCTGATGCCGCTCGCGATCGCGGCCGTGCTGGGCGGTTCGGCCGGGGCACTGCTCCTGATGCTCACGCCCGAGGGCGGCTTCGAGCGGATCGTGCCGTGGCTGATCGGCGGGGCGTCGGTGGCCATCCTCGTCCAGCCCCCTCCGCGGCAACTCGCCATCGAGGGAGCCCGCGCCCACGCCCGGCACCCGGACCGCGACCAGTGGTGGCTGCCGATCGCGGTCTTCGTGATCTCCATCTACGGCGGCTACTTCGGCGCCGCGGCCGGCGTCCTCATGCTCGCGACCTTCCTGCTGACCACTGGCGAGGGACTCCCCCGCAGCAACGCGATGCGCAACGTCATCCTCGGCGTCGCCAACTCCGTGGCCGCCATCGGCTTCGTGATCTTCGCCTCGATCGCCTGGTCCGCGGCCCTGCCGCTGGCCATCGGGCTCCTGCTGGGGTCGATGCTCGGTCCGAGCGTCGTGCGTCGTGCCCCGCAGACGGCGCTGCGGCGGGTCATCGCCCTCGCCGGGCTCGGGCTCGCCGTCTACCTCGCGATCGAGGCCTACAGCTGACCCGAGCCGGCGCGGCACGGCTCAGCGGCTGACGTAGGCCGCCAGGAACAGGACGAACCCGCTCAGCAGCAGCAGCAGACGCGCCGGGGTCAGCCCGTTGAGCAGCCCCGCGGTGGCCTCCACGTAGGCGGGCCGCGCGACCGCATCGCGGGAGCGCTGGCGCATCATGCGTACCTCGTCGGCCAGCAGGATCCCCGCGCTGCCGAGCATGCCCAACCCCAGGACGGTGAAGACGAGCGCCAGGCGGTCCTCGAAGCTCTCCGCCGTCCCGGCGAGCAGGAGCACGGCGACCACGCCGAGGAGCAGCCCGAGCAGCCCGCCCGCGACCGGCGCCCACGGGCCCATCACCGTGATCGGGCCACGGCGCGGCATGCGGGGCGCGCGCGGGGCCGGGCGGGAGGTCACCGGTGCCGTGGCCTGCACGCCGGAACCGTGATCGCCTCCCGGCGGGGCGGTCTGCTCGGCGGCCGTCGTGCCGACCTGCTCCGTGGTCGGGGCCGGCGGGACGGAGGACGCTGCGCCGGCGTCGGCGGGCCGGACGACCGGGATCTCGGCGGTCCCGGTGCCGACGGGCGTGCTTCCCTTGCGTTCACTCATTCCTGATCACCTCGTACGCCACGCTAGGCGCAGGCACCTCGGGGAACGAGGACGCCGCCCCGACGGTTTGCTCACGCGCTGTGAGGCCACGCCGGGTACCACGCCGGGCGGATGCGCCGACCACCCGGGCGAGCCGGTCGCGGACCTCAGCAGGTGGCGAGGAGGGACTGCAGCGCCCGCGACTCCGCCGGGGTCACCGACAGCGCGTAGGTGGACTTCACCGTCACGACCACGGTCGCGTACGAGCAGCCGTACGCGGGGTCCGACGGCACCCACTCGTCGGCGGTGGAGTCGCCTTTCGAGGAGTTCTCCGAGCGCGTCGTCGCCATGAGGTTGGCCAGGTCGTTGGCGAAGACCCGCCGCTGGTCGGCGGACCACCCGGCCGCCCCCTGCACCCACGCGGCGGCGAGCGGGACGACGTGGTCGATGGGCACCTCGGCGGCATAGGACTTCGCGAACGGGACCGTCCGGCCGGTGTACGGGTCGTCCAGCACACCGGCGATCACCACGCAGCCCTGGGTCCCCTCGCGAACCTCGACCTCGGTGAGGTCCCGGTGCAGGACGTCGTTGCGCTGGTGGCAGCCGTTGCGGTCGACGTCGGACCAGGCCGGCCCGAAGACGCAGCCCTCGCCGTCCCCGCAACCGCGGTCGTACCCGTCCAGCGACGTCTTCTCGGCGACGGGGAGGGAGGCGAGGGAGGACGCCGCCGCAGCCGGGTCGAGCGTTCCTGCGGGAACGTCACCCTGCCCCACCGACGCGGTCGGCTCGGGCGGACCGGGCGGACCGGGCTCGAGCCGCCACTCGACCCCGCACCCGGTCAGCGCGAGGAGGACGGCGAGCAGGACGACGACGGCGGAGCGGGGCACTCCCGGACGCTACGAGCGACCACCCACGGTTCGGGGACCGACACCCTGGTGACGTGCTGGAGCGGCCCCGTCGCAGGGGCCCGGCGCGAGCGGAGCGAGCGTTGGGGGGCGACGGGGTCCTTCTAGTCTAGAGGCGGCGGCTGTCCTCGGCGACGATGCGCAGCCAGCGGTAGCCGTAGCCCGCCAGCGAGATCTCCGCCGCCCCCTTGTCGGAGACCGTGGTGCTGCCCGACTCGAGCAGGTCGACCAGCCGGTGCGAGGAGTCGCACCCCTCCAGCGTCAGCGGCACGATGCGCGGCTCGGGGCACAGGTTGTGCAGGGCCACCAGCACTCCGTCGTCCCACGAGCACAGGTGCGCGAGGACCTCGGGGCACGGCTGCTCGAGCACCTGGAAGCCACCCCAGCCGAGCTCGGGCGACTCCCGGTAACGGCGGATCAGCAGCTTGATGAACGAGAGCAGCGAGTCCGGATCGTTGCGCTGGTCCGCGACGTTGACGAATTCCGGCGCGAAGCCACCCGACACCACCGGCCCCGGCAGTCGGCGAGGGTCCGCGGTGGAGAAGCCGCCGTTGCGCCCGGGAGTCCACTGCATGGGCGTCCGGACGGCGAGCCGCCCCTCGGCCGCCAGCTCCTCCCCCATCCCGATCTCCTCGCCGTAGAAGAGCACCGGGGTCCCGGGCAGGGAGAACAGCAGGCTGTAGACCATGCGGACCCGCCGCGGGTCGCCGTCGAGCATCGGCGGCAACCGACGCCGCAGCCCCCGTCCGTAGACCTGCATCCGCTCCTCCGGCCCGAAGGTGGCGAAGACCTCGGCCCGCTCCTCGTCGCTGAGCTTGTCGAGGGTGAGCTCGTCGTGGTTGCGCACGAACGTGGCCCACTGCGATTCCGGGCTCAGGGTCGGCCGGCCGTTCAGTGCGGTGGTCAGCGGTCCGGCGTCGGCCCGGGCCAGCGCCAGGTAGAGCGCCTGCATGCCGATGAAGTCGAACTGCATCGTCAGCTCGTCGCCGTCCCTGCCGCCGAAGAACTCCAGCTGCTGCTCGAACGGCAGGTTCACCTCCCCGAGCAGGATCCCGCTGCCCGAGCGCCGGCCGACCAGCGAGCGCAGGTCGCGCAGGTACTCGTGCGGCTCGGGCAGGGCCCCGCCGTCGGCGCCGGCGGTCTCCAGGAAGAACGGGACGGCGTCGACGCGGAAGCCCGACAGCCCGAGCTGCAGCCAGAAACCCATGATCTTCGCGACCTCGTCCCGCACGAGCGGATTGGTGACGTTCAGGTCGGGCTGCTCCTTGTAGAACCTGTGCAGGTACCACTCCCCCGTCTTCTCCGACAGCGTCCAGATGCTGTCCTCCTGGTCCGGGAAGACGACCTGGTCGGAGGTGTCCGGCGGCTCGTCCGAGCGCCAGACGTAGAAGTCCCGGAACGGTGAGTCCTTCGACGCCTCGGCCGAGCGGAACCACGGGTGCTTGCGGGAGGTGTGGTTGACCACCAGGTCGGCGATCACCCGCATCCCGCGGTCGTTCGCCGTCCGGATGACCTCGACCAGGTCGCCGTGGGTGCCCAGGCGCGGGTCGACGCCGTAGAAGTCGGTGATGTCGTACCCGTCGTCGCGCTCGGCGGTCGGATAGAAGGGCATCAGCCACAGGCAGGTGACGCCGAGGTCGGCGAGGTGGTCGAGCCGCTGCGCGAGCCCGGCGAAGTCGCCGATGCCGTCGCCGTTCCAGTCCATGAACGTCTCGACGTCGAGGCAGTAGACGACGGCGTTCTTCCACCAGAGGTCGCTGGTGTCGGTGATCCTCACGGCGCGGGTACCGGGTCGACGTGCGGACGGCGGTTCTCGGCCGGACCCGGCGGGTCGATGGCGACCGACGGCGCGGGAGCGGTGACCCCCAGCTGCGGCAGCACGTGCTCGCCGAAGGCGTCGAGGAACGGCCGCTGCTCCTTGCCGACGTGGTGCAGGTAGACCTCGTCGAAGCCCAGGTCCAGGTACTCCTTCAGCCAGGCGGTGTGCTGCCCGAGGTCGGCCGAGACCCGCACCGCCCCGGTCACCCCCTCCGGGCTGACGTGCGCACTGGCCAGCTCGAAGGCCTCCGGGGTGTCGAGGTCCCAGCACAGCGGTGGCGGGAAGACGTTGCTGCGCCACTGGTCGTGCGCGATGGCGAGCGCGCGATCGGGATCCGGATCCCAGGAGACGTGGACCTGGAGCACCAGCTTGCCCTGACCGCCGGCGTCCCGGTAGGCCGCGATCATCTCGCGCAGCTTGTCGTGCGGCTGGTTGATGGTGACCAGCCCGTCGGCCCAGTCGGCACCGTTGCGGGCGGTGGCCACGCTGACCGCCGGGGCGATCAACGCCGGCTGCTGCTCGGGCAGGGTGTAGATCACGGCGCGGTCGACGGTGACCAGGCCGTCGTGGCTGACCTCCTCCCCCGCCAGCAGCGCCCGGATGACGTCGACGCACTCGCGCAGGCGGGCGTCCCGCACGTCCTTGCGCGGCCACTGCTGACCGGTGACGTGCTCGTTCATCGCCTCGCCGCTGCCGAGGGCCACCCAGAACCGGCCGGGGAACATCGCCCCGAGGGTGGCGATGGCCTGGGCGACGATCACCGGGTGGTAGCGCTGCCCCGGAGCGTTCACCGCGCCGAACGGCAGGGTGGTGGTCGCCATCGCGGCGCCCAGCCACGACCACGCGAAGCCGGACTCCCCCTGCCGGGGGTTCCACGGGGTGAGGTGGTCCGAGCACATCGCCGCCGTGAAGCCGACCTCCTCGGCGTGCTGCACCGCGGTGAGCAGCTGGGCGGGATGGATCTGCTCGTGGGAGTTGTGGAACCCGATCACCGGCATGGGCCATGCCTACCGGGGCCGGCAGCTCCCGGCCAGGCGAGTCCACCCCGGGACGTCACCCGCGGAGGAGCGGTTCGTACACCTCCTGGGTGCGATCCAGGATCTCCCGCAGGTCCTCCGCGCCGCGGAACTCTCCGGCGACGTACTCCTTGCCCACCTGCTCGATGACCGCCGGCTCGTCGTGCGCCGTCCGCAGCGCGTCCTCCAGCTGGGTGACGATCTCCTCCGGCAGGTCGGCCGGGCCGGCGAGGCCGAACGTGGAGCCCGAGAGGGTGAGCTCGGGGAACCCGGACTCGACGAGGGTCGGTGTGCCCGGCAGCCAGGGCAGCTGCTCCTCCGAGGACACCGCGAGCGGCCGGAACTGGCCCGCGTCGATGTTCGCCGTCACGTCCGAGGACGCGTTGATGAGCACGGCGTCGACGTTGCCGCCGAGCAGCGCCGTGGTCATCTCCGCGTTGCCGTTGAACGGCACGATGGCCACCTCGACCCCGTACTCCTCCTTCAGCCGCTGCAGCTCGATGCCCTGCGGCGTCGAGGCACCCGGCGTGCCCACCGTGATCGTCCCCGGGTTCTGCTCGGCGGCGGCGAAGAAGTCCTCCGCCGTCGCGTACGGGGAGCCGGAGCCCACGGCGAGGACGGAGGGGACCTCCGCCATCACCCCGATCGGCGTCACGTCGTCCTTCGTGTACCCGACCTCGTTGGCCAGTGGGGTGAGCACCAGGGTGCCCGCGGTGACGAGCGACAACGTGTGCCCGTCCGGCTCCGCGCCGATCAGCTCCTGCATGGCCATGGCGCCCGAGCCGCCGGCCAGGTTCTCGACCACCACCGGTTGCCCGAGCTGTTCCTCGAGCGAGGCGCCGTAGGCGCGGGCGGTGAGGTCGGTCGGGCCACCGGCCGCGTAGGGCACGAGCAGCCGGATGTCCTCGGTCGGGTAGTCCGCGGCGGACTCCTCGGTGGCCCCGCCGCCTTCGTCCGCGCAGGCGGCGAGCAGGGTCAGGACGGCGCACGCGGCGAGCGCACGAGGAGCACGGGGCATCGTTGCCTCCAGAGCGGGAGCGGGGTCGAACCGGTCAGCCGGGCGGGTCGGGACAGGACGGGCCCGTCGGGTGGAGCTCGACGACGTCATCGGCGAAGCGCAGTTCGGCACCGGTGACCGACTGCAGCTCGTCCGGGCTCAGCCCGTGCACCACCTCGCGGACCAGCAGCCCGCCGGGGCGGACGTCGAGGACTGCGAGGTCGGTGAAGATGCGGTCGACGACGCCCGCGGCGGTCAGCGGATAGGTGCAGCGGGGCAGGATCTTGGGGCGGCCGTCCCGCGTGGTGTGCGTCGTCATGACGAGCACGCGTCTGGCCCCCACCGCCAGGTCCATAGCGCCACCGACCGCGGGCGGCATCGCGGCGTCGTCGGTGGCCCAGTTCGCCAGGTCACCGGCTGCGGACACCTGGAAGGCCCCGAGCACGCTGACGTCGAGGTGACCGCCGCGCATCATGACGAAGGCGTCGGTGTGGTGGAAGAACGCGCCGCCGGGGAGCAGCGTGACCGGCTGCTTGCCGGCATTGATCAGCTCGGGGTCCTCCTGCCCGATGGCCGGCGCCGGCCCCATGCCGAGGATGCCGTTCTCGCTGTGATAGACGATCTCCTTGTCCGGCCCCACCACGTCGGCCACCAGCGTCGGCAGCCCGATGCCGAGATTGACGTACGAGCCGTCCGGGATGTCGTCGGCCACCCGGTGGGCCACGTCCGTCGCGGACAGTGGCCGGATCACGCCGCCACCCCCACCACGCGCTGGACGAAGATGCCGGGCGTGACCACGCACTCCGGGTCCAACTCACCGAGCTCGACGAACTCGCTGACCTGCGCCACGGTGAGCGCAGCCGCGGTCGCCATGGTGGGACCGAAGTTCCGGGCCGCGGTCCGGTAGACCAGGTTGCCCCAGCGGTCGGCCCGGTGCGCCTTGATCAGCGCGACGTCGGCCGGCAGCGGCTCCTCGAACACGTGCCGGCGACCGCCGATCACGCGGACCTCCTTGCCCTCCGCCAGCAGCGAGTCCGCGCCGGTAGGGGTGAAGAAGCCGCCGAGACCCGCGCCCGCGGCCCGCATTCGCTCGCTCAACGTGCCCTGAGGCACGAGCTCCAGTTCGATCTCGCCGGCACGCCAGAACTTCTCGAACCACACCGACCCGGCCGACCGTGGGTACGAGCAGATAATCTTCCGCACCCGGTGTTCACGGATGAGCGCCGCTATGTCGCTCTCACCGCTGCCGGCGTTGTTCGTCACGACGGTGAGGCCGCTGGCCCCCTGCTCCAGCAGCGCGTGCACGAGTTCGACGGGGACGCCGGAGTTGCCGAAGCCACCGACCAGCACGGTGGCGCCGTCGCGGATGTCGGCCACGGCGTCGGCGAGCGTGGCCACGCGCTTGTCGATCACGTCCGGCGACCCCCTCGCCGGTACCACCGGGGCGACGTGGACGGCGGCGGCGTGAGCGCGGCGTCCACCACGACGACGTCGGGGCCGGGCCGAGCCACGGACTCGGCGAGGACGGCGGCGAAGTCCCTCCCGAGACCGGTGACCGACCGGGCGGGCACACCGAAGGCCTCGGCCAGGGCCAGGAAGTCGGGGGTGGCCAGGTCGACCCCGCGGCTGGGCACGCCCGCATGCCGCTGGTCGTAGCGGAGCATCCCGTAACCCCCGTCGTCCACGACGACCACGGTCATCGGGAGCCGCTCCTGCGCGACCGTGGCCAGCTCGCCGCAGGCGAAGAGAAAACCACCGTCGCCGACCACCGCGACGGTCCTCCCCTGATCGGCCGATGCAGCCCCGATGGCGGCAGGGAAGGCGAAACCGAGCGTGCCCCACCCCATGGGATACGCCAGCCGCCGCGGCCCAGGTACGCGGTGGAACCCGGCGAGCCAGTACCCCGGGATGCACATGTCGACGAAGAGCGCGCCGGTCGCCGGTGCGATGCGGTCGAATGCCTCGAGCAGCGCGGCGGCCTGGGGCTCGTCCTCGTCGACCAGGGTCCGCACCTCCTCGGCGACGGTGGCCAGCCGGGACCGCAGCGCCTGCAGGTCGCCGCGCTCGGGGAGGTCCTCGAGCAGCCGGGTGAGCACGGCCCCTGCGTCCCCCACGAGGACCAGATCGGCCGGGTAGTTCTTGCCCGCGTCGGCGGCATCGACGTTCACCGCCAGCAGCGCCGGGGGCGGCGGCATGAGCCAGTTCTGCGTGGTCATGCCGTCGAGGTCGCTGCCCACGGAGATGACCAGATCGGCGTCGTCCCACAGTCGGCCGACCGGCGGGACGTGCGGCGGACCGGGGACCAGGCACGGATGGTCGGGGGGCAGCACGCCCCGACCGTTGAAGGTGGTGATCACGGGCGCGGCCAGCCGGCGCGCGACCTCGCCGAGGGCCGGGCCCGCCCCGGAGCGCAGCGCCCCGCCCCCCGCCCACAGCAGCGGCCGGCGCGCGGAGGCCAGCATGCCGAGGGCGCGCACCACGTCGGACTCGGTCACCGGGGGGACGGCCGGAGGCGGCGGCGGGGATTCCTCCGACGCCGGGGTCACCGGGGCGCTCAGGAAGTCCGTCGGCACACCCAGGTAGACAGGTCCGGTGGCGGGCTGCAGCGCCACCGAGGCGGCCCGCAGCGTGTCCGCGTGCACGTCCTGGGCGGCCGCGGACACCACGGTCGCCTTGGTCACCGGAGCGAACATCGCGGCCTGGTCACGGGTCTCGTGCAGCACCCCCCGGTACACGCCGGGACGGCGCAGGGTCGACGGGATGTCGGTGGCGACGACCAGGACCGGTGAGCCGGAGGCACCGGCCTCCCCTGTCGCGCCCAGGGTGTTGGCGGCGCCCGGGCCGGTGGTCACGACCGCGACACCCAGCCGTCCCGTGGCCCGGGCGTAGCCGTCGGCCGCGTACACCGCCGTCTGCTCGTGCCGTACGCCGACGACCCGCAGGCCACCCGACGCGGCGGCCTCCCAGACCGCGAGGTTGTGCACCCCGGGCAGACCGAAGACGGTGTCCACCCCGAGGAGTCGCAGGGCACGGACCAGCTCGTCGGCGCCGGTCGTCGTGCGCGTGACCCCGGACGCGGTGGTCTCAGTCGCCGACGACATCGCGGAAGGTCTCCTCCGTCTCGACGAACAGGTCCGCGAGGCCGTCGCTCCCGATGAACTTCTCGGGGACGTAGCGCGGGTCGAGCGCCTCGACGACTGCCTCGTCCTCCGACGCGTTGCGCAGGATCTCCTCGAGGCGCTGCACGATCTCCTCGGGCGTGCCGGCGGGGGCGAGGACGCCGAACGTCGTGGTGCTCTGCACCAGCTCGGGATAGCCCAGTTCGACGAGGGTGGGCGCGTCGACGTAGGGCAGCGGCTCGCGGCTGCCCACGGCCAGCACCCGCAGGTCTCCGGACTCGATGGCCGGCAGCGCGTCCTGTGACAGGTTGATGAAGCCGGCCGAGACGTTGCCGCCGAGGAGCGCCGTCTGCACCTGTGTGGCTCCCTCGAAAGGCACCACGGTCAGTGGCACGTCGTAGAGCTGGGTGATCCGGCGAGTCTCGGCAGCGTGCGTGTTGGTGGCTCCCGGGGTACCGACGCTGATCGCCTGCGGGTCCTGACGAGCGGCCGCGAAGAGCGACTCCAGGTCCTGGTGCGGTGAGCCGGCCGGCACCACGATGCCCGAGGGCACCTGCGTCACCACGCCCACCGGTGCGAAGTCCTCCCGCGTGTAACCGACGTCGTTGGCCAGGTAGTTGAGCACCGCCGTGGGCAGGGCCGTCATCGACAGGGTGTGGCCGTCGGGCTCCGAGGAGATGAGCTCCACGTAGCTGTTCGCGCCCGAGGCACCCGGCAGGTTCTCGACCACCACCGGCCGGCCGAGCTCGGACTCCATGTACCGGCCCAGGGCCCGCGCCGCGATGTCGGTCGGCCCGCCGGCCGAGTACGGCACGAGGAGCCGGACGTCCTCCGACGGGTACTCCGCCGCGTCCTCGGAGCCGGCCTGGGAGGCGCAGCCCGCGAGGGCCGAGCACAGGAGGAGCAGGGCGCTGAGCGCACGCGTCGATCTCATCGTCGTCCCTCGTTCGGCGGTGGGGTGGGGACGCCGGAGTCTCCGCCCCCGCGCGGGGCCTCCGCGCCCGGATCGCCCTCGGCGGGGCGGTGCGCAGCGAGCGGGGCGACCTTCGGGGTGCCGCCGTCGCGGCCCGAGTCGCCGTCTGAGTCATCGCCCCCCGCGGCCCGCTCCTGCTCCGCGTCGACGTCATCCGTGTCCTCGTCCTCCGGCTCCACGTGCTCGAAGACGGCACGGCGACGCCGGGCGGCGAGGAAGCTGATCACGATCACCATGGCCATGACGGCGAGCAGACCGCCGGACAGGGGCCGGGTGACGAAGATGTCGAGACTCCCCCCGGACAGGAGCATCGACTGCCGGAAGGCGCGTTCCATGATCGATCCGAGCACGAACGCCAGCACCAGCGGCCCGGGCTCGAAGCCGGTCTTCTTCATCAGCCAGCCGATGACACCGAACACCAGCACGACCCACATGTCGAAGATGTCGTTGTTGACCGAGAAGACGCCGGCCATGGTCACCACGAGCGCGAAGGCCGCGAGGATGCCGGCCCGGACGCGCAGGAGCTGGACGAACACGCCGACGAGCGGGATGTTCAGCGCGAGCAGCATCAGGTTGCCGATGAGCATCGAGGCGATGACGCCCCAGAACACCTCCGGCTCCTCCGTGATGAGCTGCGGCCCCGGCGTGATGCCCTGCACCAGGAGCGCACCGAAGATCAGCGCGAGCACCACGTTGGCCGGGATGCCGAGGGTGAGCAGCGGGATGAAGGCGGAGGTGGACGACGCGTTGTTCGCCGTCTCGGGGCCCGCGACCCCCTGGATGGCCCCCTTGCCGAAGCGGCTCGGGTCCTTCGCCCGGCGCTTCTCGAGCGCATAGGAGGCGAGGGAGGAGATCACGCCGCCGCCGCCGGGAAGCACACCGATGACGAACCCGAGCACCGAGCCGCGGCCAATGGCACCGGCCGAGTCGCGGAAGTCCTGCCGGGTCGGCCAGATGTGCTTGATCTTCTGCGTGACGGCGTGGACCTTCTCGGTCCGCTCCAGGCTGTGCAGGATCTCCCCCACGCCGAACAGGCCCATCGCCACCGCGACGAAGTCGACGCCGTCGAACAGCGACACCTGCCCGAAGGTGAAGCGCGTCGTGCCGGTGATGGGGTCCTGGCCCACGGTGGCCAGCAGGAGGCCGAGCGCGGCCATGGACAGACTCTTCAGCGGAGAGCCGCTGCCGAGGTAGGTCACCATCAGGATGCCGAGCGCGGTGAGCGCCACGTACTCCGGCGGCCCGAACGAGACCGCCAGGTCCGCCAGCGGCGGGGCCAGCAGGATCAGGCCGACGACGGCGAGGACTCCGCCGATGAAGGACCCGACGGCGGCGATGCCCAGGGCCGGCCCTGCCCGGCCATGTTTGGCCATCTGGTAGCCGTCGAAGGTCGTCACCACCGAGGCGGCTTCTCCGGGAAGGCGGAGGAGGACCGACGTGATCGTGCCGCCGTACATGGACCCGTAGTAGATGCCGGCGAGCAGGATCACCGCGGTCGCCGGTTCGATCGTGTAGGTCAGCGGCAGCAGGAGGGCGATCGTGGCGGTCGGCCCCAGACCGGGGAGCACGCCGATGACCGTGCCGATGAGCACGCCGATGAAGACGTAGAGCAGGTTGGTCGGTTGGAGGGCGACCGCCAGCCCTTGGCCGACCCCGTCGAGGATCCCCACCTCAGCCCCCGAGCAGCTGGTCGACCGGCCCCGCGGGGAACGGCACGCCGAGGGCGACGACGAAGATCAGGTGCAGGGCGATCGCCCCGGCCACGCCGAGCACCAGCGCCATCCGCCAGCTCTCGCCGCCGAAGAAGCGCAGCCACGCCGTGAGCATGAGGAGGGTCGGCACGACGAAACCGAGCGTCTGGAACAGCACGATGAACAGGGCCAGGCCGACGAGCCCGGCGACGATGCGTGCGGTGCCCGCCGTCCACGGCTCGTAATCCTCTGCCGGGTCGACGACCAGCAGGACCGCGGCCGTGGCGGTCAGCAGTCCGGCGACGATGAACGGCCACAGGCCCGGGCCTGGGGCGGTCAGCTCGCCCAGGCCCATGTCCCTGGCCTGGCTCAGGGCCGCGATGCCCACGACCAGGAGCACGACCGGAGCGAGCCGACGCAGCAGCACGGCACGGAGCGGCGAGGTCGACCGGCGTCGTCCGGCCGCCGTCTCGGCGGATGATGAGGGCGTCATGGACACCTCGGGTCGGGGTCAGATGTGACCTGGAACGCTAAGGGACCGATGATGAGCAGGTCCACTACGGAACGGCGACACGATTCGTCGCCGTAGTGCACGGATCGCGGGCCACGCGGACGGCAGGGCCGGTGGAGATCCCTCGCCTGCGGGCCTTCCTGGCCGTGGCCGAGGAACTGCACGTCGGTGCGGCGGTGGGCGTGGCCCTGCTGCCCGCCCCGGCCGAGAGGTGCTGCCCGGTCCGGCCACGGACTCGACGGCCTGAGCCGTCGCCGTCCGCGCGCTGCCCGGTCACTTCTGCAGCAGCGGGCCGTACACCTCGACGATCTCGTCGATTCGGCTCTGGAACGCCTGGGCACCGATGAAATCGTCGGGGACGTACTGCTCACCGAGGGTCTCGACGACCTCGGGCTGCTCCAGACACGAGCTCACCGCGTCCTCCAGCGTCGCGATGATCTCGTCCGGCGTCCCTGCCGGGGCGGCCAGACCGAAGAGGGACACGCTGTAGGTCAGCTCCGGGAAGCCGAGCTCGGCCAGGGTGGGGACGTCCTCGAGGTAGTCGACCCGGTCCTGCGGGCTGACTGCCAGCGGCACGAAGCTGCCGGCCTCGATGTTCTCGAGCACGTCCTGCGAGGCGTTGATGAAGACCGCGTCGACGTTGCCGCCCAGCAGTGCCGTGGTCATCTCGGCGTTGCCGGTGAACGGCACGAGCGTGAGCTGGATGCCGTACTCCTCCGCCATGCGCTGCAGCTCCATGGCCTGGGACGTGGTCGTCCCGGGCACCCCGACGTTCACCTGACCCGGGTTCTCCTCGGCGAACCGGAACAGGGCCTCGGCATCGGCGAACCGGGACCCCTGCCCCACCGCGAGGACCGAGGGGATCTGCGTGACGGCAGCGATCGGAATGTAGTCGTCGTTCGTGTAGCCCACGTCCGCCTGCAACGGGTTCGTGGCGGACGCCGGCACGGCGATGAGGGACAGGCTGTAGCCGTCGTTGCCGCCGGCGATCATCGCCTGCATGCCGAGGGCCCCGGAGGCGCCCTCGCGGTTCTCCGCGACCACCGTCTGCCCGAAGTCCTCCGTCAGGCAGTCGCCCACCGTGCGCGCGGCCAGGTCGGTCGGCCCCCCCGGGGCATAGGGGACGTAGAGCGTGATCTCGTCGGTCGGGTAGTCCTCAGCACCATCCCCACCCGAGCCCGCGTCCGGGGTCTCGGCGCAGCCGGCGAGGACGACGGCGGACACCGCGACCAGCGCAGGCATCCGGTAGCGGTTGCGTCGCATGGCACCTCCTTCGTGCGGCCCTTCCGGGGCCATGGCCGGTCCGGGCGCACCCCTGGCAGCCGCCGTCGCTCTCGCGATGCACGACGCCCGGACCAGGGAGTCCGCCGTACCGGCCGACCGTGAGGCGATCACGGTACGGGAATGCGCCGAACTTTGTGTGGTCCAGATCACCACAGGAGGCGCCCCGTCCGAGCACTCCCCGGTCACGATTCGGCAACCGTTCCGGCTCCGCCGTGCCGACGGTGCGGCTCACGCGTCGGAGCTCAGCGGGCCGTGACCGCGAGCCGGAGCCCGAACCCGACGAGCGCGACGCCGGTGACGCCGTCGACCGCGCGGACCGTCCCCGGCCGGCGCAGCCACCGGCCGAGCAGCTGGGCGAGCTGGGTGAGCAGCAGGAACCACACCATCGACAGCGCACCGTGCACCGCCGCCAGCAGCAGGCCGACCAGCAGCGGATCACTGCCGGCGGGGACGAACTGCGGGAGGAGCGCGACGTAGAAGACGCCGACCTTGGGGTTGAGCAGATTGGTGACCAGCCCGGTCCGCGCGGCCCGCCAGGCCGTCCCGGACACCTGGCCGGCCGACTCCACCCCAGCAGCGCGGTGGCGTACCGCCGCGACCAGCAGCCGGACGCCGTAGGCGACCAGGTAGGCCGCGCCGGCGTAGCGCAGGACGTCGAAGGCGACCTCCGAGGCGGTGAGCAGCGCCGACACACCGACCGCTGCGGCGGCCCCCCAGACGAACAGGCCGGCGACGATGCCCGCGGCGGTCGCGAGCGCCTCCCGACGGCGGCGGGTGAGTGCGGCGCGCAGGACCAACGCCGTGTCCAGCCCCGGAGTCACCGTGAGCGCGCCCGCCACGACGGCGAAGGTCAGCACCGCGGCGGCGAGGGTCACCGCACCATCATCGCGGTCCCACGGTGGCAGGAGGAGACCAGGCCCACGCCGGCCCGTCCTGCGCGCGGAGCGGAGCGCGGCGAGGATCGCGAAGTGACGCGAACACCGACCACCGACGGGTGGGGAATCGACGCCGGCTGGCTGGACGCACTCGACAAGGAGCACGAGGTGGCCCCGGCCACCATCGAGCGGCTGCGGGAGGTCATCGGCCGGCCGCCGGCCGACCTGGACGACCGAGCCCCCATCGTCGCCCGCCCCGGCGATGCGCTCGAGGTCGACGAGGCCGAGGCCGAGGTCGTCTGCGAGGACGGCGAGGTGCGCCATGTCGACGGCGAACTGCCCGACGACTTCCCGCTGGGCTACCACTGGCTGCACTCGCCGGAGGGACGACGCCGTCGGCTGATCGTCTCCCCCGGCCGCTGCTGGCTGCCCGAGGACCGCGCCTGGGGCTGGGCGGTCCAGCTCTACGCGGCCCGGAGCCGCGACAGCTGGGGCATCGGTGACCTGGCCGACCTGCGGGCGCTCCGTCGCATGGCCGCCGAACAGGGCGCCGGCTTCCTCCTGATCAACCCGTTGCACGCGGTCGCGCCCACCCCCGGGCAGGAGGCGAGCCCGTACCTGCCGGCCACCCGGCGCTTCCGCAACCCGCTCTACCTGCGGGTCTCCGAGGTTCCTGGCGCCGACAAGGTCGACCTCGAGACGGAGGCCGGCCGGGCGCTGTCGGAGGGGTCGCTGATCGACAGGGACGCGATCTGGGCCCGCAAGCGCGAGGTCCTCATGCGGATCTTCTTCGCCCACGGCGGCGGCGAGGCATTCGCCCGCTGGCGGGAGGAGCAGGGACGGCCCCTGCAGGACTGGGCGACGTGGGCCGCCATCGTCGAGGAGCACGGCGGCGACTGGCACACCTGGCCCGCCGAACTCCGCCGCCCCGGGAGCCCCGAGCTGGCCTCCTACGTCGAGCAGCACGGCGCCGTCGTCGCCTTCCACGCCTGGCTGCAGTGGGCGCTGGACCTGCAGTTGACCGCGGCGACCGGCGACATGACCGTCATCCAGGACCTGCCCATCGGCTTCGCCGGCGGTGGCGCCGACGCGTGGGCCTGGCAGGACGTGCTCGCCGACGGCGTCAGCGTCGGGGCACCGCCGGACGCCTTCAACAGCCAGGGCCAGGACTGGGGCTCCCCACCACTGATCCCCTGGCGGCTGCGCGATGCCGATTACGAGCCGTTCATCCAGTCGATCCGGGCCACGATGGCGGGCGCCGGCGGCCTGCGCATCGATCACGTGATGGGGCTGTTCCGGCTGTGGTGGGTGCCGTCGGACGGCACGGCGGCCGACGGCGCCTACGTCCGGTATCCGGCCGAGGACCTGCTGAACATCGTCGCGCTGGAGAGCCACCGCGCCCAGGCCCTCGTGGTGGGCGAGGACCTCGGCACCGTGGAGGACGGCGTCCGCGAGGCCATGGCCGAGCACGGGGTGCTGTCCTACCGCCTGCTGTGGTTCGAGGACGACGACCCGACCGACTGGCCCGCGGAGGCGATGGCGGCCATCACGACGCACGACCTGCCGACGGTCGCGGGGCTCTGGACCGGTGAGGACGTCGAGGAGCAGCGGGAGTACGGCACCGGCACCGACGAGGAGCTCGAGCGCGGCCGGACGTCGCTGCTGGAGCACCTGCCCGGGCTGGAGGAGGGCGCGTCCGTGGAGGAGGCGGTGACGCGGGCGCACGAGTTGCTGGCCCGGGCGCCGTCCACGCTGCTCTCGGCCACGCTCGACGACGCGCTCGGCGAGCTGCGCCGGCCGAACATGCCGGGCACGGTGGACCGCCCCAACTGGTCGCTCCCCCTGCCGGTCCTGGTGGAGGACCTGGCCGACCACCCCCTCCTGCAGAAGGTCGCCGCCGCCCTCGCCGCCGGGGTCGCCGGAAGCGCCTGACCCCGGAACGCGACCGGCGCGGGCACCTCGCGAGGAGGCGCCCGCGCCGGCGCGGTTCGGTGCGGGTCGGATCAGGACTCGGCGCCGTCCTGCTCCCGGGTGTCCGTACCGCTGGCGGGCACGAACGTGTCCGTGCCGGGGCCGCCGACCAGGCGGTCGTCACCCTGCCCGCCGTCGAGGGAGTCGTCGGCGAAGCCGCCGATCAGGACGTCCTCGCCGGCGTCCCCGAGCAGGGTGTCGCCACCGGCGCCGCCGCACACGACGTCCTCACCGCGCAGCGCGGCGATCCGGTCGTCGCCACCCAGGCCCATGATCACGTCGGCGCCGGCGGTCCCGGTGAGGACGTCGTCCCCGTCGGTGCCGGTGATGGTCGGGAGCAGACCCTGGCAGCGCTCCTCCAGGTCGATGCCGAACACCAGCGGGTCGTGGTCGCTGGACCGGTACGGGGTCGGGGCGTAGAGCGCCCGGTCACCGGCGTACTGGTAGGCGAACGACTCGACCGAGTTGATGTTCCAGTGCGCGACGCCGGTGACCTTGTCGGTCAGGCCCGGCGTGGCGACGGCGTGGTCCAGCGAGCCCGACATGTCGTTGTAGACGTAGCTGTACCGGCCCTCGTCGAACAGCGTGCCGAGGTCGGCGTAGCCGGAGTCGTAGAAGACGACCATCGGGTCCTCCTGGGTGTAGGCGTTGAAGTCGCCCATGAGGACCACGTCCTCGTCACCGGTGTTCTCGCGGAGCTGCTCCGTGAAGGCCACCAGGGACTCCGCCTGCCGCACGCGGTCGGCGTTGGAGGCGCCCTGGCCGTCACCGGTGTCGGTGTTGCCCGGACCGGAGCCGGAGCCCTTCGACTTGAAGTGGTTGGCCACGACCGTGAACGCGTCGCCGTCCTTGACGAAGGTCTGCGCCTGCGGCTCGCGGGCGTTGGTCCAGACCGACTCGTCCACCAGACCGACCGGATCGCCGACCGGCTGGACCACGGCGTGCTGGTAGATGATCCCGTTGCGGATCACGTCGCGGTCGACGGCGTAGAGCTCCTCCGGCAGCGGCACGTAGCTCCACTTGTCGTACCCGGCCGCCTCGTTCAGCCGGCGCACCAGATCCGCCAGTGCGGTGTTGGCGTCGCCCCGGGTGAGCTCGGTGGAGTCGGTGTCCTCGATCTCCATGAGGGTCACCACGTCGGCACCCAGCGCCTCGATGGCCGGGACGATCTTGCCGGCCTGCTTCTCGAGCTGCTGCTGGTCACGGGCTCCGCGTCCCACGCTCTGGTCGAAGGTGAGGAAGTAGTTCAGGACGTTGAACGCACCCAGCTGGACGTCACCGCCCACCTCATCCGGCGCCGCCGGGCGGGTGTTCTGCGGCGCGAAGGTCTCCGCGGCCGTGCCGTCGGCCGGCTGGAGGCGCCACTGCTTGAAGCCGTAGCCGAGGACGAGCGGGGCCGTGAACTCCAGTTCGTCGCCGACGCGCACCGGGGTGTCGGCCGTCAGGTACGGGCGGGTGGTCGTGCTGACCCGTGCGCTGACGCCGTCGTCCAGGACGATCCGGCGCAGCGTGTTCTCGGCGTCGATCGCCTGCGCCTCGGGGCCGGGGCGGGCCAGCTCGGTGGGCTGCACCAGCAGGCCGCCCTCGGAGAGGGTGAGCTCGCCGAAGCTGGTGAGGTCGTAGACCTCGCTGACCGTCAGGCTGTCGGCGGCCTCGACCAGCATGCCCTCGAGCCGCTCGCGGGTCGCGTCGTCGGCCGGCAGGTCGAGCGAGGTGGCATCGGGCAGGTCCGCCGCGGTGCCGTCCGCGCAGACCGCCACGTCCTCCCTCGAGTTGATCTGCGTCTGGCCGCCGAACTCCTGGGCCGCGCCGGTGACCGCGACCGTGTCCCCGAGGTCCACGGCGACGGGGCTGAAGACGAAGATGCCGTCGGAGGTCGCGGTGTCACCGTCACCGTCGACGTCCTGCAGGTAGAAACCGGAGAAGCCCGGCACGTCGCCGACGACGGTGCCCCGGACCGTGACCTCCCGGCCGGCGAGCGCCGTCGAGGCGCCGGAACCCTGGACCTGGCCGATCTCGTGGGTCGGCGTCGTGTCGCAGGCACCCGCCGGCTCCGGCTCGGCGTCGGGCGTGGGAGCCGCGCTGTTGACCGCGCCCTTCGTGGCGGTCGCGGGACCCGACCACACCAGCGAGTCCCGCGCCGGGTCGTGGACGCGCGACAGCGACTGGCCGGCCGGTTCGTTGCCCGCCTCGACGACACCGATGTCCACGCTGGTCATGCCTGCCGCAGGACCGCCGGTCGCCGTGAAGGAACCCTCGTAGGACAGGAATTCGAGCACCTCGGTCCCGCCGCGGACCAGCGCCAGGCCGTCCGGCTCAGGGCTCGCCGCGCCGCCGTTCTGCAGCCCGTTGGCCGGGTACTCGACCACGGCCACGGCCGACGTCTCGGCGGGCGCCGTCACCTCCGGAAGTACCGGCGCGGCCGGGCTGGTGTAGACGGTCCCCGTGGCACCGTTGTAACGAACGATCGAGAGCCCCGCGGAACTCGTGCCGGGGGGCAACTGCACCTCGACGAACTCACCGACATCGGTTCCGTCGTTGTCGTAGTGGATCTCGGAGATGAACGGACTGGTCGGGGCGGCCGCCTGCGCAGTGGCGGGCAGACCCACCACGGCGACCGAGGCGGCGACCGAGCCGAGGACAGCGCGTCGCGCGAGAACGCGTGGGCTGCCGAGACGTACGAGCACAGGAGTCCCTTCGGAGGGGCGGTGAGGACGGGGGCAGGAACGGACGGTGACGCGGAGGGACGCTACGTGCGTCAGGTGACGCCGAACCGGACGCTATGTGACGGGCCCGTAACAGGAAAGACCTGCGCTGCGAACTCTTCCCCGCACGGCTCACGCACGTCCCAGCTGTTTCACGACACGCCATGCGTCGAACGCCTGTTCGATCTTCGTGCGACACTTCCCGCGTGGCAGGCGGTATGCATCCCGGACGGTCCGGCCGCTCGCTCGGCGAGCGCGCAGTCAATTCCGGCATCCGCTCCGGGATGGCCGGGCCGCCCGGCGAGCCCGTCGCGGTCGGTCCGGACCGGTCCTCCGCACCGGCCCCGGGGAACAGCACGGCCGCCGGGGAGGGCGGCGAGGGACGGCACTGCTGGGTGCGCAATCCACCGGACGCGCCGGGGATCTGGCCCGGTCTCCTCGTCGAGTGGCGGCAGCGCGACGGCAGCTGGCAGGGCCGGGTCGCCTACACCGTCGCCGGCCCGCACGGGCCGGCGCTGGTCGAGGCCTGGCTGCCCGCCGCCAGGCTCGAACCTCGCTGACGCGGGCGTGGTTTGCCATTGCCGGTGGCGGCTATGGGCGGGACGCAGACGATCACTCCTGAAGGACGGAGCACCGATGACCGGCCCGAACGACACCCCCAGCCTCGACGACGTCCTCCAGCCCGAGGAGCACCCGACCCGCGACCGCACGCAGCACGCGAAGGACCCGCACCCGGACGACGAGGTCCTCCAGCACCGCACCGAGCAGGAGCGTCAGGCCGTCGGCTCCGACGACGCCGATCCCGCCGGCGCCCAGTTCCACTCCGCCACGGACTGAAAGAGGACCCTCCTGCCCCCCACCACTCGCAGGCTCGCGGCGGGGCCCTGCAGAAGGGCCGTGAGCGCGGGTGACGTCGCCTGCTGGGTGCTCAAGAGCGCCCAGCCTCCGGCGACGTTGTCCCCCGGCTGGCCGGCTGCCGCGTCACGAGTCCTCGACCGGTGCGTGCGCCCCTCCTACCGGTTGGACCTGATGGCGGCCGGCCAGCCCTGCCTGCTCTGGCTCAGCGGCCGTGACCGCCCCGGGGTCCACGCCCTGGGCGAGGTGACCGGGCACGTGGAGAACCGTCCCGAGGGACCCGTCGTCCCGGTGCGGCTGACGCTGCTGACCGAACCGGTTCCCCGCTCCGAGCTCATGGCCGACCCGCGGATGGCGGCGGCCGAGGTGCTGCGGATGCCCGCGGGAAGCAACCCGTCGTGGCTGTCCGCGGAAGAGTTCGCGGCCGTGCTCGACCGGGTCCGCGACGACGGCCTGGGACGATGGGCGACGTGAACCCGAACCGGCTCCGCTGGGGTGCGATCGCCTGGCTGCTGACCCTCCAGTTCTTCGTCATGGAGACCCTCGCCCAGGCGCGGTACGCGGGGAGCTACTCCCGGGCCGACGACGTCATCAGCGCACTGGGTGCCGCCGAGTCGGCCGCCCACCAGCTGATGAACGCCTCCTTCGTCGTCCAGGCGGCCCTGATCCTCGGTGGAGCCCTGCTGCTCCGCCCGGTCCTCCTCCGGGGTGCCGCCCAGGTCGCGCCGGTCCTTCTCGGCGCGGCCGCGCTCGGCGTGCTGCTGGTGGGCGTCTTCCCGACCGACAGCAGCCCCACCGCGCATGCGGTCGGCGCCGTGCTCTACCTCGTCGGCGGCGGGCTCGGGCTCATCGCTCTGGCGTACGCGGTGCGCCCGCGGTCGGAGGCCGTCGCGACGACGCTGGCCCTGCTCGGCCTGATCGCCACCTCGGCGACGGTCTTCTTCCTGACCGGAGTCACCGCCTACCTGGGCGAGGGCGGCACGGAGCGAGCCGCGGCCTATCCCCTGCCGCTCGGGCTGGCCCTGGCCGGAGCCGCGCTGTGGCGGCTGGGCCGGATCCCCGTGGACACGGAGCGTCCGTCCCGGCGGGAGGAGCGGGAGCGGGCGCGTGCGGAGCGGGAAGCCCGCGCCCGCGTCCGGGACGAGGCCCTGGCGGCCGGCACGGGGAGCACGCGGCCGGCCGCCCACGGATCCGACGAGATCGACGCCGGCGCCCCCCGGTCCGGCCCCGCGCGACCGCGCGACTGATCGCCGGAGCGGCTCAGCCGGCCGGGGGCTCGAAGCGCAGCACGTCGCCGACGGGCCGCCGGTCGGGTGCGGCGGTGAATCGCCACGGCTGGGTGTCGTGGATCGAGGGGGCCCGCGCAGCACGCCAGGGTTCAGGCCGTCGGGCCGGCCTCCTGCGCGACCGCGACCGGCCGGCGCACCCGGTCGCGCCGGCGGGAGAGGGCGACGCCGGCCAGGCAGACCGCGCCACCGGCCAGCGCCAGCGCCGGCGGCACCTCGTCCAGCAGCAGCCAGCCGAGCAGGATCACCAGAGGCGGGACGAGGTAGGTGGTCACGCCGAGCCGTCCGGCGTCCATCCGGCTCAGGGCGTAGGCCCAGGTGCTGAACGCCAGCGCCGTCGGCACCGCTCCGAGGTAGACCATGCCGAGGACCGAGCCGGCCGGCGCCGACGCCAGCTCGTCGATCAGCACGCCGGCCCAGGGCAGGCAGCAGACCGCGCCCAGGGCGCAGGCCATGAGGGTGACCTGCGGCCCGGGAAGCCGGCGCAGCAACGGCTTCTGGGCCACCACTCCGCCCGCGTAGGTGACCGCCGCCACCACGCACAGGACGACGCCGGCCACGTCGGTCTGCGCACTCCGGGTGGCCAGCCCGATGAGCACGACGCCGGCGAACGCGACGGTGATGCCGGCGACCAGCCACCGGGGGAAGCCCTCACCGAGCAGGAGCCCGGCGAAGACGGCGATCAGGATCGGGCCGATGTTGACCAGCATCGCCGTGGTGCCGGCATCCAAGTGCTGTTCGGCGGCGTTGAGCGCCACGTTGTAGACGCCGAACCAACCCACCCCGCACACGACCAGCAGCCCCCACTCCCGCCCGCGCGGACGCACCCAGCCGCGGCCGACCATCAGCAGGGCGAGCACCGCCGTGCCGACCAGGAGGCGACCCAGTGCCAGCGCCCCCGGAGACAGGTCCTCCCCCACCCCGCGAATGGCCACGAAGGCTGACGCCCAGGCGAGCACCGTGACGACGACAGCGGCGATCGTCCGGCCACCGGGTGGCGCGGCCGACCGGACGGGGACGAGGGCCTGGATGCTCACGCCCGGACAGTAGGCGGCGGGCCCGACGGTCTCCGGCGGATATCGGACCTCGCACCGGCCCCGTCCGTCGCGCTGCGGGTTCTGGCAGGAGACGCGCGGTCGGCTCAGCCGCGGAGATGCTCGCCGTAGGTCCGTCGTCCCCGCTCGCCGCCGGTGGGCAGAGCCGCGCCGTCGCGGAACGCCGCGCCCAGCTTCCCCGGCACGGGCGTGACCACGACGTGGGCACCGGGGGCACGGACCCCCGCCCACGCGCGGGCCAGGTCGGCGGCGGAGAGTGCCTCCGGACCCCCGTACTCCACCACCCCGCCCGCCGGCGGGCGGCCGACCACCTCGGCGAGGTGCGCCGCGACCTCGCCGACGTCGACCGGCTGCACCTGCCAGCCCATCGGCACCGGGAGCACCGGCCCGCGGCGGGCGGTGTCGAGCAGGGTGTCGACGAAGTCGTGGAACTGGGTCACCCGCACCAGCGTCACCGGGAGACCGGAGGCGAGCAGCACCTGCTCGGCGGCGAACTTCGCGCGGTAGTAGCCGTACGGGATCCGGTCCACCCCGACGATCGACACGTAGACCAGGTGCCGCATCCGGCTGCGGTCGACCGCCTCCACCAGCCGGCGGGTGCCGGCGACGTCGACCTGCCACGGGTCGCCGCGCGGATCGCTGGCCGCGTGCACCACGGCCTCGGCGCCGCCCAGAGCCGACGTCAGGTCGAAGCCGGTCGCCAGGTCACCCCGGACCCCGCCCGGTCCCGTACCGCGCCGCGACATCTGCCTGACCGTGTGCCCCGCCGCCTGCAGAGGCGCCGTCAGCCGTTGCCCGAGCCGTCCGGTCCCACCGGTGACGAGTACGTCCATCGCCGCAGTCTGGCGGGCATGCCCCCACGCGCGCACCCCCTGCCGACGGCAGGATGTCGGTCGTGGGCTTCCGGGCGGTGCTGTTCGACTGGCGGGGAACCCTCGCGACGACCCTGACCTGACGTCGCCGCGCGAGCGCCGGCTGCACCGGGTGCTCGCGCTCTGCGCGTCGGAACCGGGCTCTATCTCATATGCGAGATAATCTGCCCCCGTGACGCTCACCGACGTTCCCCAGTCCAGCACGCACCGCATCGGGGCCCTGGTCCGCGACGCCCGCAGGCACCGCGGGCTCACCCAGCAGCAGCTGGCCACGCGGCTCGGCACGAGCCAGAGCGCGATCGCCCGCATCGAGCAGGGCAACCAGAACCTCACCCTCGAGCTGCTGGACCGGCTCTCCGCCGCGCTGGAGAGCGAGCTGATCAGTCTCGGACCGACCGGGCCCACCCATCTGCGGGTCAACGGCGGGCATCCACTCCGTGGCAGCGTCGTGGTGAAGTCGTCGAAGAACGCCGCCGTCGCCCTCCTCTGCGCCGCGCTGCTCAACCGCGGGCGGACGACGCTGCGCAACGTGGCCCGCATCGTGGAGGTGGAGCGCATCCTCGACGTGCTCCGGTCGATCGGCGTCTCGGCCACCTGGGACCCGGCCGGGCGCGACCTCACCCTCGTCGTCCCCGACGAGCTGGACCTCGCCGCCATCGACGCCGACGCCGCGCGCCGCACCCGCAGCATCATCATGTTCCTGGGCCCGCTGCTGCACCGCGCGCAGACCTTCGAGCTGCCCTACGCCGGCGGCTGCGACCTCGGAACCCGCACCGTCCAGCCGCACATGATCGCGCTGCGCCCCTTCGGCCTGGAGGTGGAGGCCCGGGCCGGTGAGTACCACGCCACCGTGCGGCACACCGGCGCCCCCGGCCGGGCCATCGTGCTGACCGAGCGGGGCGACACCGTGACCGAGAACGCCCTGCTCGCCGCCGCCCGGACCGACGGCACGACCGTCATCCGCAACGCCAGCTCCAACTACATGGTCCAGGACCTGTGCCTCTACCTGCAGCTGCTCGGCGTCGGCATCGACGGCCTCGGGACGACGACGCTCGTCGTCCACGGCCGGTCGGTCCTCGACGCCGACGTGGACTACACGATCAGCGAGGACCCGGTGGAGGCGATGAGCCTGCTCACCGCCGGCATCGTCACCGGCTCCGAGCTCACCGTCGAGCGTGCGCCGATCGACTTCCTGGAGATCGAGCTGGCCGTGCTCGCCGAGATGGGCCTGCGCTACGAGCTCTCGCCGGAGTACCTCGCCGACAACGGGCACACCCGGCTGGCCGACATCACGATCCACCCGTCGGAGCTGCACGCCCCCATCGACAAGATCCACCCGATGCCGTTCCCGGGCCTCAACATCGACAACCTGCCGTTCTTCGCGGTGATCGCGGCGCAGGCGGCCGGCTCGACGCTGATCCACGACTGGGTCTACGACAACCGTGCCATCCACCTGTCCGACCTCACCCGGCTCGGTGCCGACGTCCGCCTGATGGACCCGCACCGCGTGCTGGTCAACGGGCCGACCCGCTGGTCCAGCGCCGAGGTCGTCTGCCCGCCGGCGCTGCGCCCCGCCGTCTGCATCCTCCTGGCGATGCTCGCGGCGAAGGGGACGTCGGTCCTGCGCAACGTCGACATCATCGCCCGCGGCTACGAACACCTCTACGAGCGCCTGGTGGAGATGGGTGCCGACCTCGAGGTCTTCCACGACTGAGGACCTCCTGGACCGAGGACCTCCTGGCCAAGGCCCCCTCCCGGGTACCGCCCCGAGCGTGCGAGGGGTGGGGAGGAGGGGGTCCTTTCTCTACCGCTCCTGGTCGGTGGGGCGCACCAGGATCTCGTTGACGGCGACGTGCGGCGGCTGGCTGACCACGTAGACCACGGCGCGCGCGATGTCCTCGGACTCCAGCGAGCGCATGCTCGTGTACATCTGCTCAGCCGACGCCTTCGCCGCCGGCTGGGTGATGTGGTCGCGCAGCTCGGTCGCCACCGCGCCCGGCTCGACCAGGGAGATCCGCACGCCCCGGCCGGTCACTTCCTGCCGCAGCGACTCGCTGAAGGCGTTCACCGCCCACTTGCTGGCGTTGTAGACCCCCGCGCCCTTCCGCACGGTCCGCCCGGCGACGCTGGACATGTTCACGATGTCGCCCGACCCCTGCTCGACCATGCCCTCGATCGCGGCGTGGGTCATGTACATGACGCCCAGGACGTTGGTGGAGAGCATCCGGCGCCAGTCCTCGGGGTCGGCGCCCACGATCGTGCCGAGCAGCATCACCCCGGCGTTGTTCACCAGGACGTCGAGCCCGCCGAGCTCCTCCCGAGTCCGGCGGACGGCGTCCGCGCACGCCTGCTCGTCGGTGACGTCGAGGTCCAGCTGCAGCACCGCGGCGCCGTCCTCGCGCAGCCGGCCGGCCAGTGCGTCGAGCCGATCCTTGCGTCGTGCCCCGATCGCCACCGCGGCACCGGCTTCGGCGAGGGCGACGGCGGTGGCCTCGCCGATGCCCGACGACGCGCCGGTGACCAGCGCGACCTTGCCGGACAGGGGACGGACGGCTTCGGTCACGGGAACCTCCTCAGGACGCCGCCCCGTGCGGCACCACCCCAGCCTGCCCCAGCCGGGGCGTCCGCAGTCCTGGCGCGGCCGGGTCTCAGACCAGCGCGTCCAGACCGTCGTCCAGCGGCAGGTTCAGGCCGGCCTCCACCGGCGGCCGGTGCGGCTGGTCCAGCCCGCGCATCCGCGCCGCGTGCAGCGCCAGCAGCAGGTTGAGCCGGAGCGTGGGATCGGTGGTGAAGGGGCCGAGCAGCCGCTCCAGCTTCCCGATCCGGTAGCGCATGGTGTTGTAGTGGAAGTGCAACCGGCGTGCGGACTCCGCGACGTTGAGGTTGGTCTCCAGCAGCACCCGCAGGGTGTCGCGGAGGTCGGCGGAGTCGGGGTCCGCGGCATCGGCCAGCGGGCCGAGCACCTCGTCGACGTAGGTCCGCAGCTCGGTGCTGTCGGGGATCAGCGACAGGAGCCGGAAGACTCCCAGCTGATCGAAGTGCGTGACGGCCGAGCCGCCGTGGATCTCCTGGCCGACGCCGAGCGCCCGCTGGGCCTGCCGGTGCGCCTCGGCCAGGGCCGAGAGCGAGTCCGCCGGCCGGCCGATACCGGTGCCGAGCAGCCGCCCGACCCGGCGCAACCGGCCGTTGACCCGTGAGGTCACTGCGGAGACCAGGGCCGACAGCTCCTCCGGCGTCCGGCCGTCCAGCGGCAGCAGCGTCACGATCTCGGTGGCGAGCCCGGCCACGGCGGCTCCGGCGACCTCCGGCTCGAGAGCGGCCCGCCAACCGTCGGCGAGACGGTCCAGGACGTCGAGGGCCTTGGTCGGGTCCGCCGCGGCGTCGGCGACGGTCTCGGTGGCGGTGACCAGCACGGCGACGGGGCCGTCGAGCCGCCATCCGAAGGACCGGGTGTAGGCCAGCGTCCGCTCGGTGTGGCCCACGGACCCTCCGACGAGCCGGCGCACCAGGTCCCCCTGGAATCGCAGCTCCACGGAGTGCACGGCCTGGAGGCGGATCACCGAGAGCGCCGCGATGACCGCGGCACGCTCGAGGACACCACCGGCGCCCAGCATCATCGCGCCGCTCCGGTGCACCGCGACGAGCCAGCCGTGCCGCTGCTCCCCGGCCATGATCGGCGCGACGGCGTACTCGCCGACGCCGCCGGGCAGCTCGTGATGACCGGGGACGAGCAGGATGCCGTCGGCCGGGGACAGATCGGCGTCCGCCAGCACGTCGGCCGGCGTGACCACCGTCTGGTCGGCCCGGACGCCGGACAGTCGGCGGGACGGCGCGAGCTCGGCCAGAGCGTCGTCGGCCGCGGCGTCCAGCAGCCACAGCCAGTCGCCGATCTCGACGACGTCGTCCCGGGGTCCGGCACTGGTGACGATCTCCCGGTCCGGGCCCAGCCCGAGAACGGCGGTCCCCTCCAGCATCACGGCCAGCCGCTGCGTCACCTCGGCCAGCCCACCGCCGGTGAGGGCCACCTCCATGAACTCGTCGTCCATCCGGGAGGAAAGCGCCAGCGCCTGGCTCTGCTTGGTGACCACGGCTCCCAGAACCTCGGACACCATCTCGTCGAGGCGGACCCCGGCGGGCAGGGCCAGCACCGGCAGGCCCCGGCGGTCGGCCTCGGCGAGCACCTCGCCGGGGATCGGTGCGGGCCCCTCGGTCCGACGGAAGGCCAGCGCCGCGGTGCCCATGGATTCCAGCCGCTCCACGAGGGCGCGGCAGTTCACCCGGTCGGCGGGCGGTAGGCGCGCACCGAGGACCACGAGCACGTCCGGCCCTGCCACCGCCAGCGGATCGGCCGGGTCGTCGACGACCATGTGCCGCACCACGCGGCCCAGGCCTGCCGATCCCGCAGCCACCTGAGTACCGCCGAGCCCAGGAAGGCGGAGCGCCTCCTCGACCGTCAGGCCCATCCGCTCCTGCCAACTGCTGCGGTCGTCGCGCGGCGTCTCGGCCCGCGACTCGGCGACGGCCCAGTTGCGCCGGAACGGAACGGAGCCGTCACGGTGCGTGGGAGTCATCAGTGAAGCCTCACCGTGGGTCACGACGCATCCCCCTCATTGTCGCGGTCCAGGTTGCCACACCGCTGGAGCCTGTCAGGAGTCCCCGGACAGCCAGGTCCATTCTTGGCGAGTTCCGCCATACGAGGGCGTGCGACGCGCCGCATAGGTTCGAGACCCGGGCCACCCCGTTTGCTGGATCGTAGGCCGTCGCCGCACCTCGGCGATCACCCACCCTCCGTGCACGGCGGGCGTGGAACGGGACCTGGCGGGGGGTATCAGGGCGCCTCCCGTCGCCCCTCCGCCGAAGGGTCGACATGCGCGTGTTCGACGAGACCAGTGCCGCGGGCAGCCGCCACGAAACGGGTGCGCCGCAGCGCGGCCGAGCTGCGCGCGCCGGAGTTCCCACGATCCCTCTTCCTCGCGCCTCGGCGCGGGCGGCCGCACGGACCGCCCGACCCGCCCGCGCGGCCACTGCGGTGCCGGCCGCGGCGAGCACCGGTGTCGCGGAGCTCCTGCGCGGGCCGGTGCGCCCGGCGCGGGTGCTCATGAGCGTGCCCGCCGCCGTGTACATCCACATCCCCAACGACCGCGGAGGCGACGTCGTCGGCGTGTTGACCAATGACGCCGCCCGGTTGCCGTTGGGCTGTGTGCTGTTCCGCCCGAGCAACGGCCGTCCGCTCGTCGGGGTCCCGGCCGGCGCACCGGCGGAGGTCGGTGGTGGTCGGATCGTCGTCGGCGACCTGGCCGTCAGCGCCGCCGCCTGGTGGAACCCGCGGCCGAAGCTGCCGAGCCTGCGGCCGGCGCTGCTGCCCGAAGGGGTGCGCCAGCTGCGCAACGCCCTCTACGGCGAGGGGGTGCCCCACAGCGCCTTCACCCTGCCCGGCCTGCCCGTCGGGCCCGGTGGACCGCTCGCCGCGTTGCGCGGAGCGGTGCGCCGTGCCGACCTCGACGCAGCCCTCCGCACCGCGACCCGGCTGGTCGGCCTCGGCCCCGGTCTGACCCCGGCCGGCGACGACGTCATGGCCGGCACCGTCGCCGGCCTGGTCCTGCTCGGCCACCCGTCGGCCGAGCGGTTCGCGGCGGGCGTCTACGCCCTGGCGGCCGGCCGCACGACCGAGTTGTCCCGGGCGCTGCTCCGGCACGCCGCGTGCGGCCGGGTCAGCGGCGAGTACGCGGCCGTCCTCCATGCGCTGGTCGGTGAGCGGCCGCTGGCTCCGGCCATGGCGGGGTTGCTGGCGACGGGTGCGACCAGTGGCCGGGCGATGGCGCTCGGTCTGTGCACCGCGATCGACCTGGTCGACCGGACCACCCGCCCCCGCTGAGGCCGGGCGGGACGGCCGTCAGCCGATCGGGTCCACCCCGATCGGCGGCGGCACGAACGGGACGAGGCTGTCCCACTGCGTGATGAGGCAGCCGTCGGTGCGGGCGAGCCGGAGGTCGACGGGTTCGCCGTTCCATCTGCCGGTCACGTGCGCGGTCTCGGGGCCGCCGTACTGCTGGGTGCAGACGACGTCGTCCGGCAGGGGCGCGAACGGGTCCGCCAGGCCGGCCAGGTGCGCGCACGCGGCCTCCGCCTCCGGGTGGGTGCCCGATGCGTTGCCCGCGCAGGTCAGCGTCCACTGCTCGGGGGCGGAGCCGTCGCCGCGGTCGACCACCACCTGCAGGTCGTCGCCGGCCCGCGAGACACCCTGCCCCACGGCCGGATCGCCGGGCCCGCCGGACGACCCCGCGCCGTCGTCGTCCGACGGCGACGCGCAGGCGGCAAGCACTGCCAGCGACGCGAGCAGCGGAAGGGCGAGCAGCCGGCGCATGGTCAGCTCCGTTAGATGCGTGAGGCGTGGATGCTCGTGACCAGGATGGCGCGTGCGCCGAGCTCCCACAGCTCGTCCATCACCCGGTTGGTGTCGGTCTGGGCCACCATCGCCCGGACCGCCGACCAGCCGGGGGTCTGCAGTGGGCTGACCGTGGGCCCCTCGATCCCCGGCGTGATGGCGGTGGCCTGCGGCAGGATCTCGTTCGGGCAGTCGTAGTCGAGCATCACGTACTGCCGCGCGACGAGGACACCGCGCAGCCGGCGGCGCAGCTGGGCGACGGCCGGGATCTCCTCGGCGCCCGCGCGGCGGACCAGGATGGCCTCGCTGGTGAGCACCGGCTCGCCGATGATGTGCAGGCCCGCCGCGCGCAGCGTCGTCCCGGTCTCGACCACGTCGCAGACCGCGTCGGCCACGCCCAGCCGGCAGGCGGTCTCCACCGCTCCGTCGAGCTTCACCACCGCGGCCGAGATGCCCGCCTCGTCGAGGTAGCGCTGCAACAGGACGGGATAGGCGGTGGCGATCCGCTTCCCGGCCAGCTGCTCGACCTTCTCCACGCCCGACTCGAGCGGCGTCGCGAACCGGAAGGACGACCGTCCGAAGCCCAGCGTCATCACCTCGACCGCGGCGTGGTCGTCGCCGTTCCCGGGAGCGGTCTCCAGCAACATGTCGCGGCCGGTGATGCCGACGTCCAGCGTGCCCGCCGCGACGTAGACGGCGATGTCACGGGGCCGGAGGTAGAAGAACTCGGTGTCGTTGTCCGGGTCATAGACCGCCAGGTCCTTGGTGCTCCGCCGCTGGCGATATCCGCTCTCGGCGAGCATCTCGGCCGCGGGCTCGCTCAGGACGCCCTTGTTGGGCACGGCGATGCGCAGCACCGGAGCGACTCCTTGTCGGTGGGGGTGGGAGGGGACGGTGGGAGGTGGGAGAGGACAGGGCGTGGGTGGGCGATCAGTGGATCGAGATCACAGGTGGGCGTAGACGTCGTCGAGCGTCAGACCGCGCGCGAGCATGAGGACCTGCACCCGGTAGAGGAGCTGGCTGACCTCCTCCGCGGTCCGCTCGTCGGTCTCGTGCTCGGCGGCCATCCAGGACTCCGCCGCCTCCTCGACGACCTTCTTGCCGGCGGCGTGCACGCCGTCGCGCACGGCCTGCACGGTGCCGGACGACGGGTCGGCGGCGGCCACCTTCGCCGACAGCTCGGCGAACAGCTCGTCGAACGTCTTCATCAGCGGCCGTCCCGCAGGGCGCCGGTCGGCGAGGCGGAGAAACCGGTCGCCCGCTGTGGGACGCGCAGACCGCGCAGCGTGAGGGCCGTGGCGAGGGCGGCGACCGCCGCCTCCCAGCCCTTGTCCTCGGCCGAGTCGGGCAGCCCGGCGCGGTCGCGTGCCTGCTCCTCGGTATCACAGGTGAGGACACCGTTGCCCACGGGCTTCCCGGCGTCGAGCGCCACCCGGGTGAGACCCGCGGTGACGGCGTCGCAGACGTACTCGAAGTGCGGCGTCCCCCCGCGGATGACCACGCCCAGGGCGACGACGGCGTCGTGCCGCTCGGCGAGTGCCTGGGCGACCACGGGCAGCTCGACGGCGCCGGGTGCGCGGACCACCGTGGGGTCGGCGATGCCGCTGGCCTTCGCCGCCTCGACGGCGCGGGCCAGCAGCTGGTCGGTGATCTCGGCGTGCCAGGTGGTGGCGACGATGCCCAGCGTCAGGCCGGCCGCGCCGACCGGTTCCACGACGGGCGCTCCGGAGCCACTCATGTCGGCTGCTCGTCGACGCGCAGGGGAACGTTCCCCGGGATCGGGTCGGCGTGCGCCGGGGTGTCCGCGGGCCCCATCGATTCCTCCAAGCTGGCCGGCGGCTCGATGATGTCGAGGAGGTGGCCCATCCGGTCCCGCTTCGTGCGCAGGTAGCTGAGGTTCTCCGCGGTCACGTGGCTGGGCAGCGGCACCCGGCCCAGGACGCGCAGGCCGTAACCCTCCAGCCCGGCGCGCTTGGCCGGGTTGTTCGTCAGCAGTCGCATGGTGTGCACCCCGAGGTCGACGAGGATCTGGGCGCCGGTGCCGTAGTCACGGGCGTCGGCGGGCAGTCCGAGGTCGAGGTTGGCGTCGACGGTGTCCACGCCCAGGTCCTGGAGCTGGTAGGCCTGCAGCTTGTGCAGCAGGCCGATACCCCGGCCCTCGTGCCCGCGGATGTAGAGCACGATCCCGCGCCCCTCCTGCGCCACGGCGGCCAGCGCGGCCTGCAGCTGGGGCCCGCAGTCGCAGCGCAGCGACCCGAAGACGTCGCCGGTGAGGCATTCGGAGTGCACGCGCACGAGGACGTCCTCGCCGTCGCCGATGTCGCCGTAGACGAAGGCCACGTGCTCGCGCTCGTCGTAGGAGCTGCGGTACCCCACAGCGGTGAAGACGCCGGGCGCGAGCGGGACGGTGGCCTCGGCGACCCGCTCGACCAGCTTGTCGAACCGCTTGCGGTAGGCGATCAGGTCGGCGATGGAGATCATGACCAGGTCGTGCTCGTCGGCGAAGACGCGCAGTTCCTCGCCGCGGGCCATGCCGGTCGGGTCCTTCTCGCTGACGACCTCGCACAGCGTCCCGGACGGCCGCAGCCCCGCGAGCACCGCGAGGTCGACCGCGGCCTCGGTGTGGCCCGGCCGGCGCAGGACGCCGCCGTCCTTGGCCCGCAGCGGCACGATGTGGCCGGGACGCGCGAGGTCGGCCGACGTGGTCTCAGCGGCCGCCAGCGTCCGGATCGTCGTGGCCCGGTCGGCGGCGGAGATACCGGTCGTCACACCCTCGCGGGCGTCGACGGTGACGGTGTAGGCGGTGCCGAGGCGGTCCTGGTTGACCCGGAACATCGGCGGCAGGTCGAGGCGGTCGGCGTCGGCCTCGGTGACGGCCACGCAGATGTAGCCGGACGTGTACCGCACCATGAACGCCACGAGCTCGGGGGTGGCCAGCTCGGAGGCGAAGATCAGGTCGCCTTCGTTCTCGCGGTCCTCGTCGTCGATCACGACGACCGGCCGGCCGTCCTTGATGGCGGCGATGGCGGTCTCGATGGTGTCCAGGCGCGCCAGGGGGTTCGTCACGAGTCCTCCTCGCTAGCGCTCGTCGGCTTCGTGCCGATGCGTGCTCTGTCTCCGCGGGAGCTCGCGGGCTCGCTCACCGACGAACCCCCGAGCAGGCGCTCGACGTACTTGGCGATCACGTCGACCTCCAGGTTGACGGGCTCTCCCGGGGCACGCCCGCCGAGCGTGGTCTCGCGGAGGGTGGTGGGGATGAGGCTGACCTCGAACCAGGGGCCGGGGACGTCGACAGCGCTGACGGCGCTCACGGTGAGCGAGACGCCGTCGACGGCGATCGAGCCCTTCTCGACGACGTAGCGCGTCAGCTCGGGGGGCAGCCCGATGCGGACGACCTCCCAGTGGGTACTCGGCATGCGGGACAGCACGGTCCCGACGCCGTCGACGTGCCCCTGCACCAGGTGGCCTCCGAGCCGGGTGTGCGCCGTCACCGCGCGCTCCAGGTTGACCGGGTTCCCGGCCTCCGCCTTACCGAGGCTGCTGCGCCGGAGGGTCTCGGCCATGACATCGGTGCTCCAGACGCCGTCACCGATCTCGGTGACGGTAAGGCAGACACCGTCGACCGCGATGGAGTCCCCCAGCGCGACGCCCTCGAGCACTCGGCGCGCGCGGATCTCCAGGCGCGCAGCGTCGTCCTGGTCCTCACGGACGACGAGGGTGCCCACCTCTTCCACGATGCCGGTGAACACCTCAACTCCCTCCGTCCGTGTGCTGGTGCCCCCCAGTGTGCCGGGTGGGCCGCAGCCGGATCTGCACGTCCCCGCCCATCGGGAGGAGATCGACGATCCGGAAGGACAGCGCACCGGCCATCGTGCTGATTCCCAGGTCCCCCACCAGGGAGGGTCCGGCGCCCAGCAGGGTGGGCGCGAGGTGCACGACGGCCTCGTCCACCAGACCGGCGCGCAGGAAGGCCGCGGCGAGGGTCGGGCCGCCCTCCAGCAGCACCCGGCGGACGTCGCGGTCGAACAGCTCGGCCATCAGCTCGGCCGGGGTGCCGGCGCGGCTGACGTGCGTCGGCGCGGCGTCGTCGAGCACCCGGGCGGTCGGCGCGAGCCGCCCGCGGCGGTCGACGACGACCCGGAGCGGCTGCCGGCCGGTCGTCCGCCCGTCGGCGTCCCGGACGGTGAGCTGGGGGTCGTCGGTCACGGCGGTGCCCGAGCCGACGACGACGGCGTCGCACGTGGCGCGCAGCCGGTGCACCGCCGCCCGGGCCTGCTCCCCCGTGATCCAGCGGCTGCTGCCGTCGGCGGCGGCGACCCGCCCGTCCAGGGTGGCGGCCACCTTCCAGACGACGAACGGCCGGTGCTCCCGGACGCCGGTGAGCCAGGGGGCCAGTGCGCCGTCCTCCGCCTCGGCCCGTTCGACGCCGAGTTCGACGGCGATGCCCGCGGCCCGGAGGCGGTCCGCTCCCCCACCGGCCAGCTCGGTGGGCTCGGGAACGGCGATCACCACGCGGACCACGCCGGCGGCGATCAGCGCGTCCGCGCAGGGGCCGGTGCGCCCGGTGTGCGCGCACGGCTCCAGGGTGACGACGGCGGTCCCGCCCCGCGCCCGCTCCCCGGCCTGCGCGAGGGCGGTCACCTCGGCGTGCGGCCCGCCGGGAGGAGCCGTCGCCCCCTCCCCCACCGGGGTGCCGGCGGAGTCGAGGATCACCGCGCCCACCGCGGGGTTCGGGCTGGTCGTGCCCAGGACCGACAGCCCGAGCTCCCGGGCGCGGGCCATGGCGCGCGGCTCGGCGAGAGGGGTGGTCACCCGGACGTCGCCGCGGCGGCCTGCGCCCGGAGCGCGGCGATCGCCTTCGCGGGATCGTCGGCACCGTAGACCGCGGACCCGGCGACGAACACGTCGACACCGGCCTCGGCGGCCTGCTCGATGGTGTCGGCGTTGATGCCGCCGTCGATCTCCACGAGGAGCTTCAGGTGCCCGGTGTCGACCAGCTCACGGGCGGTCCGCACCTTGGCCAGGACGTCGGGGATGAACGACTGGCCGCCGAAGCCCGGCTCCACGCTCATGACCAGGAGCGTGTCGTAGTCGGGCAGCACGTCGAGGTACTGGTCGAGCGGGGTGCCCGGCTTGATCGCGAGGCCGGCCAGCGCACCGGCGGCGCGGATGTCCCGGGCGACGGCGCGGGGGTCGGTGCAGGCCTCCGCGTGCACCGTGACGTTGTGCGCACCGACCTGGGCGTACCCGGGGGCCCAGCGCTCCGGGTCCTCGATCATCAGATGGCAATCGAGGGGAACGGGGCTGACCGCTTGGATCGCCTCGACGACGGGCAGCCCGAGGGTGAGGTTGGGGACGAAGTGCGCGTCCATGACGTCGACGTGCAGCCAGTCGGCGTCGGCGACCCGCTGCGTCTCCTCGGCCAGGCGGGCGAAGTCCGCCGACAGGAGGCTAGGCGCGATCATCGGTTCCCGGGACACGTCCGCCGAGTCTAGGTGGGCGGCGATCCCGCTCTTCCGGACGGAGGGTCCCGGCGCGGGCCGGTGCCGGTTCCGGGCCCAGGCTGCCGCGGCCCCGGCTCCGAGCGAGCCCTCCATGAGCGACGTGCCGGTCGAGGCCGCGACCGGGCTCCCCCGGGCCTCGGTCTAGCGGGTACGCCGCAGGAGCGCCATGAACATGGCGTCCGTGCCGTGCCGGTGCGGCCAGAGCTGCCCGTAGTCGTCACGCTCGATGCCCGGGATCTCCGGGAACAGCGGCGCGACCGGCAGCACCTCGACGCCGTCCCGCGCCGCCGCGGCGTCCACCACGTCCGCCGTCTCCGCCGTGTGCGGCGAGCACGTCACGTAGGCGACCACGCCGCCGACTCGGACCGAGGCCAGCGCACTGGCGAGCAGCTCCGCCTGCAGGTCGGCCAGCGGGGGCACGTCGTCCTCGGTCCGTCGCCAGCGCACCTCGGGCCGGCGCCGCAGCGCACCGAGCCCCGTGCACGGGGCGTCGAGCAGCACCCGGTCGAACGATCCGGACTCCCACGGCGGCGCGGTCCCGTCGGCGGCCAGCACCTCGACGTCGGCCTCGCCGGCCAAGGCCTTCCGCACCAGCTCGGCACGGTGCGGCGCCCGGTCTGCCGCGGTCAGCCGCACACCTTCGGGGCGGACGGCGGCAAGCAGCCCGGCCTTGCCGCCCGGACCGGCACACATGTCCAGCCAGGCCTCGTCCCGGCCCTCCAGCGGGGCCCGGGTGAGCAGGAGCCCGGCCACCTGGCTGCCCTCGTCCTGCACCGCTGCGACACCCGACCGCACCGAGGCCAGCCGGCCGGGGTCCCCGCCGTGCAGCCGCACCGCGAACGGCGACCACGGCCCGGCCTCGCCACCCGACTCCTCCACCAGGGCGTCGCGGCCCATCCGGCGGGCCACCAGGTGGACCTCCGGCGCTGCGTCGTCGGCCAGCAGCGCCGGTTCGAGCTCGCCCTCCCCGCCGAGCGCATCGCGCCAGGCGTCCACGATCCAGCGCGGATGGTTGGTCGCCAGGGCGAGCCGCTCCTCGCCGGCGACACCCAGCGTGCTCAGCCACTGGTCCCGGTCGCCACCGGCGGCGACCTTGCGGAGCACCGCGTTGACCAGGCCCGAGGCCCCCGTGCCGACGATCGCCCGGGTGAGGTCGACGGTGGTGTCGACCGCGGCGTGCGACGGGACCCGCAGATCGATCAGCTGGTAGGCGCCGAGCCGGAGCAGGTCGAGCACCCGGGGGTCGAGCTCGCCGAGGGGGCGCGACACCAGCCCGGCCAGGATCGCGTCGAGGGTGCCCTGGGCCCGCAGGGTGCCGTAGGCCAGCTGGGTGGCGAAGGCCGCGTCGCGCACGTCCAATTGCCGCTCGCGCAGCAACTGCGGAAGGAGCAGGTTGGCGTACGCGGCCCGCGACGAGACGCCGTCGAGGACGTCGTAGGCGGTCAGGCGGGCGCCGTCGAGCTCCCGGCGTCGGGTGGCCGGGTGCCGCCGCCCCGGTGTCCGGCCGGGCCGGCGGGGAGGCCGGGTCATGCGCCCACCCGTTCGCCGGGCGCGGGCCGGGCGCCGCGGGTCCAGTCCAGCGCGGGGAGCATGCGCTTGCCGGCGGGCTGCACCTCCCCGAGCCGGACGAGGCCGTGACCGGTGCCGACCAGCACGCCTCCCGAGCCGACCGTCAGCTCTCCGGCGGCGAGGCCGGGGCCGTCGGCGACCGGCTCGACCGGGCCGAGCCGGAGACGGTCGCCGCGCCAGGTGGTCCAGGCACCGGGCGCCGGCGTCACCCCACGGATGCGCCGGTCCACCACGTGGGCCGGCAGATCCCAGTTCACCCGGGCATCGGCGGGCTCGATGCGGGGCGCGAGGCTGATCCCGTCGGCCGGCTGGGGTACGGCGACCAGCCCGCCGGCGGCGATCCCGTCGAGCGTGGCGAGGAGGAGACCGGCGCCGCTGACCGACAGGCGGCCCAGCAGGTCGCCGGCGGTGTCGCGGGGGCCGATGGGCTCGGTGATCGTGCCGAAGACGGGGCCGGTGTCCAGGCCCGCCTCCAAGCGGAAGGTGGACGCACCGGTGACGTCGTCGCCGGCCATGATGGCGTGCTGCACGGGGGCCGCCCCACGCCAGGCGGGCAGCAGGGAGAAGTGCAGATTCACCCACCCGTGCACCGGCACGTCGAGGGCCGCCTGCGGCACGAGCGCGCCGTAGGCCACGACCGGCACGCAGTCGACGGAGAGCGCGGCGAGCTGGTCGAGGAACTCCGGCTCCCGGGGCGACCGCGGCTGCAGCACGGGCAGTCCCGCGCCGTCGGCACGCTCGGCCACCGGTGACCGGGCGACCTTCCGGCCCCGGCCGGATCGCGCGTCGGGGCGGGTGAGGACGGCGACGACCTCGTGGTCGGACGCGAGCAGCGCCTCCAGCGAAGGAACGGCGGGCGCCGGTGTGCCGGCGAACAGGAGCCTCAGTGGGGGCTCACCTTCACGACGGGGGCCGGCGCGGGCAGGTACGCCGCCATGCCGGCCCACTCCGCCTCCTCCAGTTCCGCCAGCGCGGCCGCCCGTGCCTCGGCGTCGAGCCGGTCGACGAAGAGGACGCCGTCGAGGTGGTCGGTCTCGTGCTGGATGGCACGGGCGAGCAGCTCGGAACCCTCGACCCGCACCGGGTCGCCGTGCATGTTCCAGCCGGTGGCCACGACGTGCAGATGGCGACGGCAGTCCCAGCGGTAGCCCGGGATGGAGAGGCAGCCCTCCGGGCCCTCCTCCGTCTCGTCGCCGACCGGCGTCACGTCCGGATTGACCAGGTGCCCGACCTCGCCGTCGACGTACCAGGTGAAGACCCGCAGGCCCACGCCGAGCTGCGGGGCGGCGAGGCCCGCGCCGCCGGCCGCGAACATCGTCTCGGTCAGGTCACCGACCAGCCGCCTCAGCTCCTCGTCGAAGTCGACGACCGGCGCGGCCGGCGTCCTGAGGACCGGGTCGCCGAAGAGCCGGATGGGGGTGACGCTCACCCGACGATCGTAGAAGAAGGACCTCTCGGCCCCCCGGCGCCCGCACGCTCGCGACCGGACCCGTGCCGGGAGTCCATCAGGAGGGGCCGACCAGCTCCACGGTTCCCGTCGCACCCATGCCCTGCTCGCCGCCGCCGCTGGGGTCGTCGTCGCCGCCGATGTTGGTCAGCGCCACGATGACGGCGACCACCACCAGGAAGGCGAGGAACGCGAGGAGGATCTTGCGGCCGCCCCGCTTGAGGTCCTGGGGCCGGGGGCCCTCGCCACTGTGCGGCTGGGGATTGGTGGCATCCACGGAAGCTCCTCCGATAGCGGGCCGGACGGGAGCTGCTGCTCTGAACTCCCGAGGGCTCCGACCGGCTACCCCGGGGCCGCGCGCGCGACACCCCGCTCAGACGAGGTCGAGCGGATCGAGCTGCACCCGGACGTGCTCGGGCGCCTTCTTGGCGCTGCGGACTCCCTGCACCTCGGTCAGCGCGTGGGCCAGAGCAGCCCCCTCGCTGCGGGGCACGCGCACCAGGTAGCGCTCGCGCTCGCTCTCCTGGCCCCGTCGCGCCGGCTCCGGCACCGGCCCCAGCACATCGGCGTCCGCGGGCAACCGCAGCGCCTCCAGGAAGTCCGCCAGCGCCTCCGGCGATCCGGCCACGGATGCGATACGGGTCGCCGGCGGGAAACCCAGCTCGCGACGGTCGGCGAGCTCCCGGGCGGCGAGCCACGCGGGGTCCCACCGCACCAGGGCCTGGACGACGGGGTGCGCGGCGTCGGCCGCGACGACGACCTGACCCCCCGCCGAGGCGGGACGCACGAGGGTGGCCGCGTTCATCCAGCGGCGGAGCGTCTCCTCCGCCGCTCGCAGATCGGCCCTGCCCAGCAGCGCCCACGAGTCGAGCAGGAGCGCCGTGCCGTAGCCGCCCTCGACCACGGGCTCGGCACCCGGTGTCGCGACGACGAGCACCGGCCCGCCCGGCACCGTGGCGAGCACTCCCGAGGTGCTCCCCGAGGTGCGTACCGCCGCGCCGGGGAAGGCCCGGGCGAGCTCCTCGGCCGTGCGCGACTCCCCCACCACGGAAGCGCGCAGCTTCGTGCCGTGGCAGTGCGGGCAGTCGAAGGTGGCCGCCGGCCGCGCGCACCACCGGCAGGCCGGGATCCGGGCGCCTCCGGGACCGGGCCGCGGCGAGATGCCGAGGGGACCGGCACAGTGCGCGCACCTCGCCGGCGCCCGGCACCGCGCACAGGCCAGCGACGGGACGTATCCCCGGCGCGGTACCTGCACCAGCACGGGGGCGCCGGCGGCCAGGGCCCGGCGGGCGGCCTCGTGGGCGAGCGAGGGCAGTCGGGCCGAGCGGGCCGCCGGGTCGCGGGCGAGCTCGAAGTCGTCCCCCAGCGCCTGCACCCGGGGCGCGGCCGCCCGGAGGACGGCGCGCTCGGCTCCGAGTTCCTGGGCCCAACCCGACTCGACCAGCAGGGCGGCCTCCGCGGTCCGCGACGTCCCGGCGACCACCGCGGCGCAGTTGTCCAGCCAGGCGCGCTGGATCAGGACGTCGCGGGCGTGCGGATAGGGGGCGTGCTCGTCGGAGTGCAGGTCGTCGCCGTCGTCCCACACGACCACCAGGCCCAGGTCGCGCACCGGCCCGAACATCGCCGCCCGGGTGCCCAGCACGACCTGGGCCGCGCCCCGGGAGGCAGCGAGGAACTGCCGGTAGCGCTTCTCGGGCGAGTCGTCGGCGCGCAGCACCGTCCACGAGTGCTCGGGCAGCAGCCGTCCGGCCGCCGCCGCGAGCCGGTCGAGGTCCTTGCCGTCAGGGACGACGACCAGCGCTCCCCGCCGTCCCGACAGGGCGGCCCGGCACAGTTCGACCAGCCGGGCCGGCCAGTCCTCGCCGGGCAGCGCCGTCCACACCGCCCGTGCCGGCCGGCCCTCGGCCAGGGCGTCCAGCAGGGCGGGCCCGGCCTGGTACCGCGCGAAGCCGGCCGGATCCGGGCCCTCCGGCAGCTCCGCGGGGGTCGGCGACGGCCGCTTCTCGGCGGCGGCCCGGCGGGGCGGCAGGGCGAGCCGCAGGACGTCGCCGGCCGTGCCCGCGTAGCGATCGGCGACCGTCCGGACCAGTCGCGCGACCTGCGGGGTCAGCACCGGCTCCCCGGAGGGCACGTGCGACAGGGGCTGGAGCGAGCCGACGAAGTCCGTGCTGTCGCCCAGCTCCCAGACGACGCCGTCCACCAGCCGGCCGCGGAATCGCACCCGCACCCGGCAGCCCGCCTGCACGATGTCGGCGAACTTGTCCGGCACCGCGTAGTCGAACGGGCGGTCCAGATGCGCGAGGGGCACGTCGACGACGACCCGGGCCACCCGTCGCCCCGGCTGGAGGCTCATCGCGAGCTCGGTGACGTGTGGGAACGGCCTCCTTGCAGGGCCCCGCCGCGAGCGCGCGAGCGGCGGGGGGCAAGGGGGTCCTTTCTCAGACGCCCACGGCGGAGCGCAGCGCGTCGACCCGGTCCAGGCGCTCCCACGGGAGTTCGACGTCGCTCCGGCCGAAGTGCCCGTAGGCGGCCGTCGGCGCGTAGATCGGGCGGAGGAGGTCCAGGTCGCGGACGATCGCACCGGGGCGCAGATCGAAGGCCGCACCGATCGCCTTCTCGAGGACCTCGTCGGCCACCGTGCCGGTGCCGAACGTCTCCACGAACAACCCCACCGGGTGGGCGGCGCCGATGGCGTAGGCCACCTGCACCTCGCAGCGGCGCGCCAGGCCCGCCGCGACCACGTTCTTGGCCACCCAGCGCATGGCGTAGGCGCCGGACCGGTCGACCTTCGACGGGTCCTTGCCCGAGAACGCGCCGCCGCCGTGGCGGGCCATGCCGCCGTAGGTGTCGACGATGATCTTGCGGCCGGTGAGTCCGGCGTCGCCCATGGGCCCGCCGATGACGAACTTGCCGGTCGGGTTCACCAGCAGCCGGTAGCCGTCGGTGGGCAGACCCAGGGCGGCCAGCTCCGGCTCGACGACGAGCTCCTGGATGTCGGGAGTGAGCAGCTGCTCGATGGAGATGTCCTCGGCGTGCTGCGAGGACACCACGACCGTGTCGACGGCGACGGGCTGGTCGTCCTCGTAGACGACCGTCACCTGGGTCTTGCCGTCCGGCCGGAGGTAGGGCACCGACCCGTCCTTGCGCACTGCCGACAGCCGGCGGGCCAGCCGGTGGGCCAGCGCGATCGGCAGCGGCATGAGCTCGGGGGTCTCCTCGGTGGCGTACCCGAACATCAGCCCCTGGTCGCCGGCGCCCTGGCGCTCGATCTCGTCCTCGGCCGAGCCGGACGTGCGCGCCTCGTAGGCGGTGTCCACGCCCTGGGCGATGTCGGGCGACTGCGCCCCGATGGAGACGCTGACCCCGCAGGAGGCGCCGTCGAAGCCCTTGCGCGACGAGTCGTACCCGATCCGCAGCACCGTGTCTCGGACGATCGAGGCGATGTCGACGTACCCGGCGGTGGTGACCTCGCCGGCGATGTGCACCTGCCCCGTGGTGATCATCGTCTCGACCGCGACACGGCTGCGCGAGTCCTGGGCCAGCATGGCGTCGAGGATCGAATCGCTGATCTGGTCGGCGATCTTGTCCGGGTGGCCCTCGGTGACCGACTCGGAGGTGAAGAGACGGCGTGGCACGCGGCACTCCCTAACCTGGGGGGACGAGACGGACCGCTCCAGCACGGCCCGGTGCCAGACGCTACCGGCTGTCGGGCCCCGGACGTGCGCCCACCCGACTGCGCCCGCTCAGTGCGGGAACCCGGACAGGCGCGGGACCACGGTCGCCCAGATCCCGGCGGCCACCGCGTCCTTGCTGCCGTGCGGGATCTCCGTCGCGGAACCGTCGGCGGCGAGGACCACGGCGGCGTTGTGCGCCCGGCCGAACACCTGCCCGGCGGACACATCGTTGACCACGAGCAGATCGCAGCCCTTTCGGGCCAGCTTGGCCCGGGCATGGGTGAGCACGTCGCCGTCGGCGTCCCCGGTCTCCGCGGCGAACCCCACGACCAGTTGCCCCGCCGCGCGCTCGGTGACCAGTTCGGCGAGGACGTCGGGGTTGCGCACGAGAGGCACGGAGTCCGGCTCGGCGGCCGACCCCTTCTTCAGCTTGTCCGGCGCGACCGTGGCGGGCCGGAAGTCGGCGACCGCGGCGGCCATGACCACCACGTCGGCGTCCTTGGCCTCGGCGCGCATGGCGGTACGGAGCTCCTCCGCCGTCCCCACCGGAACGGTGCGGACGCCGAAGGGAGCCGGGAGGTCGACGTTGGCCGCGACCAGGACGACGTCGGCGCCGCGGGCGGCGGCGACGCGGGCCAGCGCCCAGCCCTGCTTGCCGGACGACCGGTTGCCCAGGTACCGCACCGGATCCAGTGGCTCACGGGTGCCGCCGGCGCTGATGACCACCCGCCTGCCGTCGAGGTCCTGACCGAGCGCCGGGGCGCCGTGCTCGAGGACGACCGCGGCCAGCGCCGCGATGTCGGCCGGCTCGGGAAGCCGTCCCGGCCCCGAGTCCGGACCGGTGAGCCGCCCGACGGCGGGCGGCAGCACGATCGCGCCCCGGCGGCGCAGGGTCGCCACGTTCTCCTGCGTGGCCGGGTGCAACCACATCTCCGTGTGCATCGCAGGCGCGAAGACGACCGGGCAGGACGCCGTCAGAAGGGTGGCGGTGAGCAGGTCGTCGGCGCGGCCCATGGCGGCCCGGGCCAGCAGGTCCGCGGTGGCGGGGGCCACGACCACGAGGTCGGCGTGCTGGCCGATGCGCACGTGCGCGACCTCGGGGACGTCGGACCAGACGTCGGTGGTGACCGGGTTGCCCGACAGCGCCTCGAACGTCGCGGCGCCCACGAAGTGCAGGGCACCCGGTGTGGGCACCACGCGCACGTCGTGCCCGGCCTCGGTGAAGGCACGCAGGAGCAGGGCGGCCTTGTAGGCGGCCACTCCCCCGCTGACGCCGAGCACGATCGAACTCACGCCGTCCATCCTCCCAATACGAGAAGGCACCCGGCAGTCGCTGCCGGGTGCCTTCTCATCAATCCAGGTGACGTACTGGAACGGGGCTTCTGCAGGGACCCGCCGTCGGCCCCCTTCCGGGGAGAAGGGGGTCCGCTTTCAGTTGTCGCCGGCGGTGTGGGTCAGCAGACCCTCGTTGATCTCGCGGAGCGCGATCGACAGCGGCTTCTCCTGCGGGGCCGTGTCGACCAGCGGGCCGACGTACTCCAGCAGGCCCTCGGAGAGCTGGCTGTAGTAGGCGTTGATCTGGCGCGCACGCTTGGCGGCGAAGATGACCAGGCCGTACTTGCTGCTGGTGCGCTCGAGCAGCTCGTCGATCGGCGGGTTGGTGATGCCCTCGGGGGCAGGTGCGACTCCGGACACGGGCGGGCGTGCTCCTCATTCGATAGCGGGAGGAAGCGGCCGGCGGGGACCGCCGGCGGTGCTCTTCCTCGTGGGCACTACTCCCCTGGCACGAGGCCGGGCGAGGGCGCAGTCAGCAAGCTTACCAACTCGTCCGCGGCGCGTTCCACGTCGTCGTTGACCACGATCGCGTCGAACTCGCCGGAGGCGTCCAGTTCCGCCTGCGCCAGGGCCAGCCGGCGCTCCTGGACGGCGGGCGGTTCCGAGCCCCGGCCGGCCAGCCGGCTCTCCAGCGCCGCCCAGGACGGGGGCGCCAGGAAGACCAGCTGCGCCTCGGGATCCCGGGCCCGCACCTGGCGGGCGCCCTGCAACTCGATCTCCAGCAGTGCCGGAGCACCGGTGGCCAGCCGCTCCCGGAGCGGGGCCACCGGGGTGCCGTACCGGTTTCCCGCGTACTCGGCCCACTCCAGCAGGCCGTCGTTCTCGATCAGCCGGTCGAACTCGTCGTCGTCGACGAAGTGGTACTGCACACCGTCGACCTCACCCGGACGAGGACGACGGGTGGTCACCGACACCGACAACCAGACGTCGGGGTGCCGACGCCGGACCTCGGCCACGACCGTCCCCTTCCCGACCCCGGAGGGGCCGGACAGCACGGTCAGCCGCGCCGCATTGCCTGAAACCACTCGTCGTCCTCGTCCAGGGTTCGTCCGTGCGTCTCCGCCGAACCGTCAGACGACCTTCTCGTCCTTGAACTCGGCCTCGAGCGCCTTCCGCTGGTTGGCTCCCAGACCGCGCACGCGGCGGGTCGGCGAGATCTCCAGTCGCTCCATGATCTTCGCAGCACGCGCCTTGCCCACGCCGGGCAGGGACTCCAGGACGGCGGAGACGCGCATCTTGCCGATCACCTCATCGGTCTCGCCCTGCTTCAGGACGTCGCCGACCGTGGCGCCCTTGCTCTTGAGCCGCTCTCGCAGCTCGGCCCGCGCCTTGCGGGCGGCGGCGGCCTTCTCGAGGGCTGCAGCGCGTTGTTCCGGGGACAGGTCAGGCAGGGGCATGGCGACCCAATCGTGTCGTTCGCCGGCCGTTGTTCGACCGGGCACCAGTCAGGGAGTCGTAGTGGACAGCGGCTCGTCTCTGAGCCTCACCGTCCAACCTAGTTCCCGGCAAATCCGCTGGTGGCGCGCCGCTCGCGCGGAAATGCGGGGCACGCGTGTCGTCGCTGCGTGCGCCGCCGTCGCCTACGCGGTGACGTTGAGTGATGACCGCAGGTCACGCGAGGAATGGACCGGACCAGTTTCGGATCTAGGTAGGGCGCTCCCGGGGACAGCGGACGACATCGGACGGTGACACGCCGGTCCGCGACACGCCGTCGGCCGGCACGGTCCGGGTCAGCCCACCAGCTCCGCCGTCCACCGGTCGGCGGCGGCCCGGAGCCGCGCCGGGTCGGGGCCGGCGGACAGGACGTCGCGGGAGACCGTGGGGACGACGGCCCGATCGGCTCCGAAGAGCCGGCGCAGGTCGGCCGCGGAGCCGCCCTGCGCGCCGAGGCCGGGCGCGAGGATCGGCCCGCCGAGGCCGTCCAGGTCGACGTCCAGCTCCTGGAGCGTGGCACCGACGACCACCCCCAAGGACCCGGTCGCCGGCCCGAAGCGGCTCGCCAGGTCGCGCCCCGCGGCGACGTCGGGCAGCGGGTCACCCACCACCCAGCCGGGGGTGTTCCAGCCGCGCACGGTGTCCACGACGACCTGCGCCACCGACCGCTCCCCCGCGACCGCGTGCTGCAGCGTCCCGGCGTCGGGGTTGGAGGTACGGGCGAGGACGAACAGCCCGCCCCCGTGCAGCCGAGCGGTGTCGACCGCAGGCTGGAGCGAGCCCGGTCCGAGGAAGGGGCTCACCGTCATCGCGTCGACGGCGAGCGGGTGCCCGGGGCGCAGGTAGTCGGCGTAGGCGTCCATCGTGGAGCCGATGTCCCCGCGCTTGGCGTCGAGCAGGACCACCGCGCCGGCCGCCCGGGCCCGGGCGACGGCGTCCTCGAGCACGGCCAGCCCGCGGGAGCCGTGCCGCTCGTAGAAGGCGAGCTGCGGCTTCAGCACCGCCACGGTGTCCGCCAGGGCGTCGACGACGGCGTCGGTGAACCGGGCCAGTCCCTCGGGGCTGTCCGGAAGCCCCCACGCCTGCAGCAGGGGTCCGTGCGGATCGATGCCGACGCACAACGGGCCGCGCGCGGCGACCGCGTCGGCCAGCCGCTGACCGAAGGGGCTCATGCCCGGGTGTCCCGGTGCGCGTAGCCGACGGCGTCGGCGAGGGAGGCGAAATCCCGGGCGGCCAGCGCGTCGGCCAGTTCGGTGTGCACGCGCGCGACCGCCGACGGGTCGTTGAACACCGCCGTCCCCACCGAGACCGCCGACGCTCCGGCGAGGACGAACTGGAGGGCGTCCAGGCCGCTGCGGATCCCGCCCATGCCCAGGATCGGCACCTCCGGCAGGGCCTGGTGCACCTGCCAGACGCAGCGCAGCGCCACCGGGCGGATCGCCGGGCCCGACAGCCCACCGGTGACGCCGCCCAGGACCGGACGCATGGTGTCGGGGTCGATGACCAGCCCCAGCAACGTGTTGATCATGGAGAGGCCGTCGGCGCCGGCGTCCGTGACCGCGCGGGCGACGCCGACGATGTCGGTGACGTCCGGGCTCAGTTTGGCGTAGACCGGGTGGGCCGGGTCGGCCACGTCCCGAACGGCCGCGATCACGTCGGAGGCCGCCACCGGGTCGCAGGCGAAGACCTCGCCGCGGCTCTCCACGTTCGGGCAGCTGATGTTGACCTCGAGCCCCAGAACACCGGGGACACCGCGCAGCCGCTGCGCGAGCTCGGCGAAGTCCTCCACCCGGGTCCCGGCGATGGAGACGAACGCCCGGGCGCCCCGATCGGCCAGCCAGGGCAGCTCCTCGGCGAGCAGCCCGTCGATCCCGGGGCCCTGCAGACCGATCGAGTTGAGCATCCCGCTCGGGGTCTCGGCCATCCGCGGCGTCGGTCGGCCCGAGCGGGGCCGCAGCTGCACGGACTTGGTCACCACCGCACCGATGGCGGTGAGGTCGACGAACGGCTCCAGCTCCCGGCCGAACGCCGAGCAGCCCGACGCGGTGAGCACCGGACTCGGGATCGGCACGGCCCCCAGCGACGTCGACATGTCGACCACGGCCTCCACGACCGTCATGGCGCCACCACACCCTCCCGGGCCCCCGCGGACTCTCGGTACAGGAAGTCCAGAACCCGGTCGGGACCTTCTGTACCGAAAGTCCGGCGGACGGAGCTCACGGCTGCACCACTCCCATCGCGTCGGCACCGACGACGTCCCAGGGCAGTGTCCCGACGTCGTCGAAGCGCACGCGGTCACCACCGAACACCGGCCCCTCGGTGCACGACCGGGAGAACCGGGTGCGCCCGTCGTCCCCGACGATCGGCAGCACGCAGGTCATGCACACGCCGATGCCACAGGCCATCGACTCCTCGACGGCGACGTAGGAGGGGATCTCGCGCGCGGTGGCCGCCCCGGCGACCGCCCGCAGCATCGGCATCGGCCCGCAGGCGTAGACGACGCCGGCGTCCGGGAGCAGTTCGTCGACCGCCAGGGTGACCTGGCCACGCCGACCGGAGCTGCCGTCGTCGGTGGTGACCGCGATCCGGTCGGCGAGACCGGTGAGCTCCTGGACCGAGCACAGCCGGTCGGCCCCTGCCGCGCCCGCGACGACGTCGACCCGGTGGCCACGGCCGATCAGGCGGGCCGCGAGACCCACGAGAGCTGCCGCGCCGTACCCGCCACCGACCAGCAACGCCCGGGCGCCGGCGGGTGGGTCGGGAAAGGGCCGGCCCAGCGGTCCCACCACGTCGAGCACGTCCCCCGTCCGCCGCTCGGTGAGCCACGTGGAGCCCGGGCCGGCGGCCGCGACCACGACGGTCACGACGCCGTCGTCGACGGTGCTGATCGCGATCGAGCGACGCAGCAGCAGGCCGGAGGTCTCCCCGCCCACGGCGAACGCGACGAACTGACCGGCCTCGGCGCGCGCGGCGATCCCGGGAGCGGCCAGCCGCAGTTCGACATAGGCATCGACCGGCCGGCGACCCACCACCTCGGCGACGGTCTGCACCGGCGCGTGCACCGCCCGCCGCGCCGGCACGGTCAGGAGACGGCCGTCGTGGCCACTCCGGCCGCTCACGGACGCGCCCCGGCCAGTGCCGCGTGGACCTCCTGCAGGCTGCGGACGCCGATGTCGCCGCCCCGCAGCGCCTCGATGCCCTGCACCGCGGCCGCCATGCCCTGCACCGTGGTGATGCACGGGATCCCGACGGCGACCGCGGCGGTGCGGATCTCGTAGCCGTCCAGCCGGGGTCCGCTGTTGCCCGGAGAGCCGAACGGGGTGTTGACCACGATGTCGACGTCACCGGCGAGGATCCGTTCCACCACGTTGCCCGGTCCCTCGCTGAACTTGCCCACGACCTCGGCGGCGACCCCGTTGCGCCGCAGCACCTGCGCGGTGCCGGCGGTGGCCAGCACCCGGAAACCGAGGTCGGCCAGCCGCTTGATCGGGAAGACCGCCGAGCGCTTGTCCCGGTTGGCCAGCGAGACGAAGACCGTCCCGCCGGTCGGCAGGGAGCCGTAGGCGGCCGCCTGCGACTTGGCGAACGCCGTGCCGAACTCGGCGTCGAGCCCCATGACCTCGCCGGTGGACTTCATCTCCGGCGACAGCACGGTGTCCACGCCGTGCCCCTCGACGGTGCGGAAGCGGTGGAAGGGCAGCACCGCCTCCTTCACCGCTATGGGGGCGATCTCGGGGAGGTCGGTGCCGTCGCCGGTCGCGGGCAGGACGCCGGCGGCGCGGAGGGAGGCGATGGTCTCGCCCACCGCGATGCGGGCGGCCGCCTTGGCCAGCTGGACGGCGGTCGCCTTCGACACGAACGGCACGGTCCGGCTGGCGCGGGGGTTGGCCTCGATCACGTAGAGGATGTCGTCCTTGATCGCGTACTGGACGTTCATCAGCCCGCGCACGCCGATGCGGGCGGCCAGCTTCTCGGTGGCCTCCCGGATCTTCAGCAGGTCCGCCGATCCCAGCGTGATGGGCGGCAGGGCGCACGCCGAGTCGCCGGAGTGGATGCCGGCCTCCTCGATGTGCTCCATGACGCCGCCCAGGTAGAGGTCGGTGCCGTCGTAGAGGGCGTCGACGTCGATCTCGACGGCGTCCTCCAGGAACCGGTCCACCAGCACCGGGTGGGCGGCGCTCACGTCGGTCGCCTTGGCGATGTAGGCCTCGAGCGTGGCGTCGTCGTAGACGATCTCCATGCCACGGCCACCGAGGACGTACGAGGGGCGGACCAGCACCGGATAGCCGATGGACGCGGCGATCGCCCGGGCCTCGGCGTAGGTCGTGGCCATTCCGTGCTTGGGCGCGAGCAGCCCGGTGTCGGCCAGCACCCGCGAGAACGCCCCCCGGTGCTCGGCATCGTCGATCGCCTCGGGCGAGGTGCCCAGCACCGGCACGCCGGCGTCCTTGAGCCGCTGCGCCAGGCCCAGCGGGGTCTGGCCGCCGAGGGTGCAGATGACCCCGGCCACCGGGCCGGCCGCGCGCTCGGCCTCGACCACCTCGAGGACGTCCTCGAAGGTGAGCGGCTCGAAGTACAGCCGGTCGGCGGTGTCGTAGTCGGTGGAGACGGTCTCCGGGTTGCAGTTGACCATCACCGCCTCGTAGCCGGCGTCCTGCAGCGCCATGACCGCGTGCACGCAGGAGTAGTCGAACTCGATGCCCTGCCCGATGCGGTTGGGGCCGGACCCCAGGATCAGCACGGCCGGCTTCTCCCGAGGCTCCACCTCGTTCTCCTCGTCGTAGGAGGAGTAGTGGTACGGGGTCCGCGCCTCGAACTCGCCGGCGCAGGTGTCGACGGTCTTGTAGACCGGCCGGATGCCCATGCGCCAGCGCAGCCGCCGGACGCCGTCCTCGCCCGCGAGCTCCGGGCGCAGCGCGGCGATCTGCCGGTCGGACAGGCCGTACCGCTTCGCCCGCCGCAGCAGCTCCGGCGTCAGCGCCGGCGCCTCACGGACGGCGACGCCGACCTCGCGCACCAGCGCGATCTGGTCGACGAACCACGGGTCGAAGCCGCTGGCCTCGGCGACCTGCTCGACGGTGGCCCCGGCGGCCAGGGCCGCCTCGGCGAGGTACAGCCGGCCGTCGACCGGGGTGCGCAGCGCGAGCAGCAGCTCGTCGGCCGAGCGGGCGTCCTCTCCCCCGGTCCAGAAGCCCGCGACCTTCGTCTCGGTGGACCGCATCGCCTTGCCCAGCGCCTCGGCGAAGTTCCGGCCCATGGCCATGATCTCGCCGACGCTCTTCATCGTCGTGGTCAGCCGGGCATCGGCGCCGGGGAACTTCTCGAAGGCGAAGCGCGGGATCTTCACGACGACGTAGTCCAGCGACGGCTCGAAGGACGCCGGGGTGACGCCGGTGATGTCGTTGGTGATCTCGTCGAGGGTGTAGCCGATGGCCAGCTTGGCGGCGATCTTCGCGATCGGGAAGCCGGTGGCCTTGGACGCCAGTGCGCTGGACCGCGACACCCGGGGGTTCATCTCGATGACGACCAGGCGGCCGGTCTCCGGGTGGACGGCGAACTGGATGTTGCAGCCGCCGGTGTCCACGCCGACCTCGCGCAGCACCGCGATGCCGACGTCACGCATCTGCTGGTATTCGCGGTCGGTCAGGGTCATCGCCGGTGCGACGGTCACCGAGTCGCCGGTGTGCACGCCCATCGCGTCGATGTTCTCGATCGAGCAGATGACGACCACGTTGTCGCTGCGGTCGCGCATGAGCTCCAGCTCGTACTCCTTCCAGCCGAGCACCGACTCCTCGATGAGCACGCTGTGCACCGGGGAGTCGGCCAGGCCGTGGCCGGCCATCCGACGCAGCATCGCCTCGTCGGTGGCGATCCCCGAGCCGAGGCCGCCCATGGTGAAGCTCGGCCGGATGACGACCGGGTAGCCGACCTCCTCGGCGGTGGCGAGGGCCTCCTCGACGCTCGCGCAGACCGTCGAGCGGGGGGCGTCGGCCCCGATGGAGCGGACGATGTCCTTGAACATCTGCCGGTCCTCGCCGCGGTTGATCGCCTCGACGTCGGCGCCGATCAGCGCGACGCCGTACTTGTCGAGGACACCGTTCTCGTAGAGGCCGATCGCGATGTTGAGCGCGGTCTGCCCGCCGAGGGTGGCCAGCAGCGCGTCGGGGCGCTCCTTGGCGATCACCTTCTCGACGAACTCGGGGGTCAGGGGCTCGACGTAGGTGGCGTCGGCGATGCCGGGGTCGGTCATGATCGTCGCCGGGTTGCTGTTGACCAGGCTGACCCGGAGGCCCTCGGCCTTGAGCACGCGGCAGGCCTGGGTGCCCGAGTAGTCGAACTCGGCGGCCTGGCCGATGAGGATCGGGCCGGAGCCGATCACCATCACGTGGTGGATGTCGTCCCGCTTCGGCATGTCAGGCCTTCTCCTCCGTGCTGTGCTCGACCACCGGCGGTGCGCTGACGGCGTCGCCGCCCTGCTCCCGGGCGGTCTCCATCAGGTCGACGAACCGCTGGAACAGCGGGGCCGCGTCGTGCGGGCCGGCCGCGGACTCCGGGTGGAACTGGACGCTGAACGCCGGCACGTCCAGGCAGCGCAGACCCTCGACGACGTCGTCGTTGAGCCCGACGTGGCTCACCTCGACCTGCCCGTAGGGCGTGTCGGTGGGCCGGTCGAGCGGCGCGTCGACGGCGAACCCGTGGTTGTGGCTGGTCACCCGGACCGTGCCGCTCACCCGATCCAGCACCGGCTGGTTGAGCCCACGGTGGCCGAAGCGCAACTTGTACGTGCCCAGCCCCAGCGCGCGGCCGAGGATCTGGTTGCCGAAGCAGATGCCGAACAGCGGACGCCGGGCGTCGAGCACCCCACGGACCGCCTCGACGGCGTAGTCGGCAGCGGCGGGGTCGCCCGGGCCGTTGGACAGGAAGACTCCGTCCGGACCGGCGGCCAGCAGCTGGTCGGCGGTGGCCGTGGAGGGCAGGACATGGGTCTCCACACCCAGCTCGGCCAGGTGCCGGGGCGTGGCGGTCTTGATGCCGAGGTCGAGCGCGGCGATGGTGTACCGCTTCTCCCCCACCGCCGGGACGACGTAGGCCTCGTCGGTGCTCACCTGCGGCGCCAGGTCGGCACCGGTCATGCTGTCGGCGGCCGTCACGCGAGCCAGCAGTTCCTCCGCTGCTTCCTCGACCCGCAGCCCACCCAACTCGCTGCTGATGCCCACGCGCATGGCCCCGCGGTCGCGCAGGTGCCGGGTGAGCGCCCGGGTGTCGATGCCGCTGATCCCGACGATCCCCTGGGCGACCAGTTCGTCGTCCAGGCTGCCGGTGGCCCGCCAGTTCGCGGGGCGGCGGGCGGGGTCGCGGACGACGAATCCGGCGACCCACATCTTCCGGCTCTCGTCGTCCTCGCCGTTCACGCCGGTGTTGCCGATGTGCGGGGCGGTCATGACGACGACTTGCCGGTGGTAGCTGGGATCGGTGAGCGTCTCCTGGTACCCGGTCATACCGGTGGAGAAGACCGCCTCCCCGACCGTCGTCCCGATCGCGCCGTACGCCTCACCCCGGAACGTGCGCCCGTCCTCGAGCACGAGGAGCGCTTCCTTCACTTGACTGCCTCCCTGTTCGATTCCGCGTTCGCTCCGCTCCTCGCTCGTTCCTCGCTGCGATGCTCCCTCGCTGTCATCGAACGGCCTTTCCGTCGAGCACGGTCGGCGTCCCCCGGAGGAACGTCGCGACCACCCGGCCCGGGAGCTCCCGGCCGGCGTAGGGACTGTTGCGGCTGCGGCTGGCCAGGGCGGCCGGGTCGACGGTGACCCGGGCCGCGGGGTCGAGCAGCAGCAGGTTGGCCGGCTCCCCGGGGGCGAGCGGCCGGCCGTGGCCGGCCAGGCGGCCGATGGCCGCCGGACGCATCGACATCCGGTCGGCCACTCCCTGCCAGTCGAGCAGCCCGGTCTCGACCATCGTCTCGACGACCACCGCCAGCGCCTGCTCCAGCCCGAGCATCCCGGGCCGGGCCTGCGCCCACTCGCTCTCCTTGTCCTCCACCGCGTGCGGCGCGTGGTCGGTGGCGACGGCGTCGATGGTGCCGTCCGCCAGGCCCCGCCGGAGCGCCGCCACGTCCTCGTCGGTCCGCAGCGGCGGGTTGACCTTGAACACCGGGTCGTAGGACTCCGCGCACGCGTCGGTCAGCAGCAGATGGTGCGGAGTCACCTCGGCGGTCACCTGCACGCCGCGGGACTTGGCCCAGCGCAGCAGCTCCACCGAACCCGCGGTGGAGACGTGGCAGACGTGCAGCCGGGCGCCGACGTGACCGGCGAGCAGCACGTCGCGGGCGATGATCGCCTCCTCCGCGGCGGCCGGCCAGCCGGTCAGCCCCAGGCGTGCCGAGCGATCGCCCTCGTGCATCTGGGCGCCGGCGGTGAGCCGGGGCTCCTCGGCGTGCTGCGCGACGACGCCGTCGAAGGCCTTCACGTACTCCAGCGCCCGCCGCATGAGCGCCGGGTCGCTGACGCAGTGGCCGTCGTCGGAGAACACCCGCACGCGGGCTGCGGAGTCGGCCATCGCGCCCAGCTCGGCCAGCCGCTCCCCCGCGAGGCCCACGGTCACCGCGCCCACGGGCACGACGTCGACCAGCCCGGCCTGCCCGCCGAGCCGCCACACCTGCTCGACGACGCCGGCGGTGTCGGCGACCGGGTCGGTGTTGGCCATGGCGTGCACCGCGGTGAACCCGCCCAGCGCCGCGGCCCGGCTGCCGGTCTCGACGGTCTCGGCGTCCTCCCGGCCGGGCTCGCGCAGATGCGTGTGCAGGTCGACCAGGCCCGGGAGGGCGATCAACCCGCCGGCCTCGATCACCTCGGCGCCGGTCGCGGACAGCGAGTCGCCGATCGCGGCGATCCGCCCGTCCGTGATCAGGACGTCTGCGGGGCCGCCGCCGAGAGGCTTCGCACCCTTGATGAGGTAGCTGGTCACACGGGCTCCCCGTCCACTCTCGCTCCGCTCGCCGTTCGCTCCGCTCCTCGCTCGTTCCTCGCTGCGATGCTCACTCACTGCGCCCCCCCAGAAGCAGGTACAGGACGGCCATGCGCACGGAGACCCCGTTGCCGACCTGCTCGACGATCGTGGACCGCACCGAGTCGGCCACCTCGGCGGCGATCTCCATGCCGCGGTTCATCGGGCCGGGGTGCATGACGATCGCCTCGTCGCCGAGGGCGGCCATCCGCCGGCCGTCGAGGCCGTAGCGACGGCTGTACTCACGGGCGCTGGGGAAGTAGGAGGCGTTCATCCGCTCCCCCTGGACCCGCAGCATCATCACGACGTCGGCCTTGGGCAGCACGGCGTCGAGGTCGTAGCTCACCTCGACCGGCCAGGTGCCGACACCGACCGGCAGCAGCGTCGGCGGGGCCACGACGGTGACCTCGGCGCCGAGCGTGTGCAGCAGCCACACGTTGGAGCGGGCGACGCGGCTGTGCAGGACGTCGCCGACGATGGCGACCCGCACCCCCGCGAGCCGGCCGAGCCGCCGCCGGATGGTGTACGCGTCCAGCAGCGCCTGCGTCGGGTGCTCGTGGGTGCCGTCGCCGGCGTTGACCACGCTGCCGCGGACCCAGTTGGCCAGTCGGTGCGGCGCTCCCGAGGCGCCGTGCCGGACGACGATCGCATCGCTGCCCATCGCCTCGAGGGTCAGCGCGGTGTCCTTGAGGCTCTCTCCCTTGGACACGCTGCTGCCCTTGGCGGAGAAGTTGATGACGTCCGCGGAGAGGCGCTTGGCGGCCAGCTCGAAGGAGATCCGGGTGCGGGTGGAGTCCTCGTAGAAGAGGTTGACCACCGTGCGCCCGCGCAGTGTCGGCAGCTTCTTGACCTCGCGGCCGGCGAGCGCCTGGTCGATCTGCGCGGCGGTGTCGAGCACCAGCGTCGCGTCGGCGCGGTCGAGGTCGGCGGACTCCAGCAGGTGACGCTTCACTGTGACTCCTCCCCGGCGGCCCGGACTTCCGGCCTCCCGTCCGTCACGAGCACCTCGTCGGCGCCGTCGGTCTCGGTGAGGTGGACCCGGACCTGCTGACTGCGCGAGGTCGGCACGTTCTTCCCGACGAAGTCCGCGCGGATCGGGAGCTCCCGGTGGCCCCTGTCGACGAGGACCGCGAGCTGCACGCTCCGCGGGCGGCCGAGGTCGCGCAGCGCGTCCAGCGCCGCCCGCACCGACCGCCCGGAGAAGAGGACGTCGTCGACGAGCACGACCAGCCGGTCGTCGATCCCGGCATCGGGCAGGATGGTGGGCTCCAGGGCGCGGACTCCGCGCCGCCGGAGATCGTCCCGGTACAGCGTGATGTCGGCGGTCCCGACGTCGACGTGGGTACCGGTGAAGGCCTCGATGCGCGCGGCCAGGCGACGGGCCAGCGGGGCGCCGCGGGTGGGGATGCCGACCAGCACGAGGTCGGAGAGGCCCCCGTCGGCCGACCCGGGGTCAATCGCTCCGTCGTCACCCACCCCGCCGCCCCGGGCGTACCGCTCGATGAGCTGGTGGGCCATCCGGTCGACCACTCGGGCGACGTCGGCGGCGGAGAGCAGGACGCCGGGGTTGCTGCCGGAAGACGGACTTCGGGCAGGCTCGGTGGAGCGGGCCATCAGGCCTCCTTCCCCGCCTCACTGGACGGGTCGTTAAAGGAGTGGTCGGACCGCCGACGACGGTACTGCACGGAAGGGACCCTGCCGCCGCCCCCCTGTTCCGTCCCAGCTCAGGGCCGGAATTGCTCACGCTGCGTGCCAGCGATGTCACTGATTCACCGGGAGCCTCCTGCTGTTGCACGTTCCCGCTGACCCGTACGCTGAGTGACGAACAAGACCTTCCCGAGACGACGGACAGTGAGCAGACAGCGATGAGCACCGACTACTCACGGGCCCTCGGCGCCCGGCTCCGCGCCATCCGCAACCAGCAGGGGCTCTCCCTCCAGGGAGTGGAGGACAAGTCCCACGGCCGCTGGAAGGCAGTCGTCGTCGGCTCCTACGAGCGCGGCGACCGCGCCGTCACGGTGCAGCGACTGTCCGAGCTCGCCATCTTCTACGGCGTCCCGGTGTCCGAACTGCTGCCCGACCCGCGGCCCAGCTCGGCGGTCACCTCCAGCACCAAGATCGTCCTGAACCTCGAGTCGCTGGGCTCCCTGCCCGCCGACGAGGCCGGCCCGCTCGCCCGCTACGCGTCGACCATCCAGGCGCAGCGCCACGACTACAACGGCAAGGTGCTGTCGATCCGCGCCGAGGACCTCAAGTCGCTGGCCATCATCTACGACATGAGCCCCGACGAGCTGACCTCGCGGCTCATCGAGTGGGGCGTCCTCTCCCCCGGCATGGAGAGCGTCGTCGGTTTCGGCGGCCCGGATGACGACGACGAGGAGCTCGACCCGAACTGGGAGCGCCGCCGCTCCCCTCGCTGACCTAGGTGAGCCGGCTCGCGGCTCTACGCCGGAGGCATCGGCGCCCGGAGCAGGGCGACCCGTGCTACGACGATGCCGGGCGGCGGGCGGGGAACGAGGCGGCGAGCCCGCCGCGGCCGGTGATCCCGAGCTTGGTGTAGACGTGCGACAGGTGCGTCTCGACCGTACGCACGGACAGATACAGACGGCCTGCGATCTCCTGGTTGCTCAGACCGTGGCTGGCCAACCGGGCGACCTCCGTCTCCCGCGAGGTCATCTCGGTCGAGGGCAGACTGCCCAATCCCTGCGGTTCGGGCAGGCCACACTCCTGGGTCAGGACTCTGGCCTTCGTCGTCCACTCTGCTGCTAGACGCCGGACACCCGCGCGCTCGTACGCGGCGGCCGCCTCCGCGGCCGCCTCTGCGGCGAACGACGTCGTGCCGATCTCCTGCAGCCGCCGGCTCGACTCCGCCAGGAGTCGCCCCTCCCTTGCCTTGGCCGCCTGGGCATGCGCAGCGAACGCCTCTACCAGCGGTGAGTCCAGGCCCGCGGCCAGGTCTCGGAGCTGGTCCGCGACCTCGTCGGCCCGATCGATGTGCACAGCCCGGTACAACAGCAGGGCCTGGACGCCCGGCTGCCCTCTCTCGGCGGCCCGCGCCGCCGCCTCGAGGAGGAGCGTGCCGGCATCCGCGATGCGGCCCTCCGCTTCGGCCAGGGACGCCTGCGCCAGTGCGGAGATCGGTACCAGGACTGGTAGGGATCTGCCGGGGCTCCGGGACAGGTCCGCCGACACCTCACGGGCACGGCCGACGTCGCCGGCCAGCGCGCACGCGGTCACCAACAGTGAGCCGCAGAACGAGCGAAGGCCTGCCGGGTCGTTCGACTCCAGGCGCGAAAACGCCTCCTCGAGCCACCGCACGGAGCGACCCGGGCCCCCGCCCGCCAGCGCTGCCCAGCCACGTTGGGTAGCGGCGATGGCGTCCCCGGCCCATTCCGGCGCCTTCAGGTTCTGCCGGAGCCACGCCTCGGTCCGACGATCCAACTCCCCCAGCCGCCCGGCCAGGTACAGGGCCAGGGCCTCGGCCAGGGTGAGGACGGCCCGGGTGAAGAACGCTTCGCTCACCGGAGACGTCTCCACCGCCGCCCGGCCGAGCTCCGCGGCCGCGAGGGCCCGTTCCGTCTGCCCCGCGACAGCCAGGCTGAGGGCCGCCGCAGCCGCGGCGAGCGGTCGACCCGGGTGGCCGGGCGGGGTTGCCGACAACGCGTCCGCGGCCACGCGTACCGCGCGCCGCTCCCCGCTCAGGACCGCCAGCATGCTCTGGGTCGCGCCGAGCAGCGCGCGCCCCTCTGCGGAGCGGACGCTCGCGCCGGCCTCGCGGAGCGCATCAACCGCGTCCTGCGGGCGGCCCAGCGCACAGAACTGGTTCAGCACCCTGGCCGTGACCAGGCGAGCGATGTCCACATCGGTCGCAGCCAGTCGTGCAGCCTCCACTGCCAGGCTCTCGCTGCGCTCCGGCGCACCGGACCACCGGGTCGCCTCCACGAGCGGCAGGTAGGCCGCAATGCCTCCCCCGGCCTCGACCGCGGCCCGTGCCAGCCGCTCGGCCAGCGCGACGTCGCGCACGGTCATGGCGCACAACGCTCCATCGGTCAACAGGCCTGGATCGCGCTCCGGCACCTCGCGATGCACCATGGCGACGCACCGCTGCAGCAGATGATCGGGATCGGTTCTGGGATCGTCCTCGACGTCGGTGAGCTGTTCCTGCACGAGCTGGATCGCCGCCTCGGATGTTCGGCAGCGAACGACTGCGGCGTACATGGGATGGGCTGTGCACAGCTCACCGGGTTCGCCTGCGACGTGGCCGCTGATGACCCCGCGGCGCTCCAACGAGGCGACCGCTTCGGCACTGCTGAACGCGACGAGGTGGTGAACGCTGAGCGGTTGGGCCATCGCGAGCACCTCGAGAGCCCGCCACTCGGCCGTGTCCAGGTCGCCGATGTGGCCCAGCACGATGTCCACCAGCCGCTGGGACGGGCTGATGGGCCCCTCCCACCGCCACAACTCTCCAGCTTGACGCAGCCGGCCCGATCTCCGTCCCTCCTCCAGAATCTCACGCAAGAAGAGTGGGTTCCCCCGGGTCAGCTGCCACAACCGCTCGGCGGTCCGGGTCTCCAGATCGCCCGCCAGTACCTGAGTGATGAGCTGGTCGTTGTCGGCTCGGCCCAGCGGCTGCAGGTCGAAACGGGTGGCTCGCCCGTCCTTCCACAGCGGCGCGACCGGATCCTTGACGCCTCTGCCGGTGCGCACCGTCAAGATCATGGGCACGGCGCCACTGGCAGCCAGCTGGTGCAGCAGGGTGATCGAGAGCTGATCCAGCAAGTGGACATCGTCGACGGCGAGCACGGGCGCCGGCACCGACCCGTCCCCCACGATGGCCGCCGTGGCGCGCTGAAGGAGCGCGAGCGGATCAGATGCCACGTCGACCGCCGGGATCAGATGGGCGAGGGCACCCAGCGGGACGACAGCGGCCGGGGCCGTGCCCGCCGCCCACCGGACCGGCCGCCCCTCGCGGGTGGCCACCTCCACCGCCTCCCGGGCGAGCCGGGTCCGGCCGACACCTGCCGGGCCGGCGATGACGACGCTGTGCACCGGCTCCTCGGCCAGGGCGGAGACGATCGCCATGCGGGCCGCCTCGCGGCCGACCAACGGCCAGTCCGCTGCTTCCATCAGGTCACGTGGATTCCGTGCCGGAGTGGACGGGCGCAACGCGTCGGGAACGGCACCGCCAGATCGATCGCTTCATCCGTGTCGAGCGGTGCTCGGACAGCACCCTGTCTGCGCACACAGCAGTCCCCCTCCCCCGCGAGCCCAAGGTGCGAACCCGTGCAGAGAGACTATGGCGTGTCGGTTGGCGCATGGGGCCCACCGATGAAATTACGGACGACTGAGACCTTGAATTGTCCAACACTTCGGCCGGTCACGACGGATCGTCGCTCTCCCGTCACGGGCCCGTCGTGGTGACCGCAGCGGAGTCGAGCGGAGTCAGCCCACGGGTGGGAAAAGAGACGGGTCACCGGTGATCTGCGTGGGTCGCTGATCTGCGTGGGTTGCGGAGCCGCCGGCTCACCCTGCAGCTACTCGCGCGAAAGTGCACTCGGCGTCGGCGTCGGCGACGCGGAGGGCAGGCCGTCGACGGCGGTGATGATCACGTCCGTGGCGGGCCATCGGAGACGATGCCCTCGGCAGCTCCTGGCGAAGCGGCGGCACCCGGATCGCCGAGCGACACGGTGCAAATGAATACGTCGGGCCCGTGAGCACCGCCAGGGGGCGCTGACCCGCGGAGCCCTGGCGGATCGCCGCGACAACGTCAGCCAACCCCTGCACCTGCCCGTTGCCGACGAGGCGATCACCCATGCTGCACCTCGGCCTATTGCTGCGCCTCGGCCTGTTGCTGCTCGACGGCTTTCGGCGAGGGGTGGACCGTCACTGCGGTTCCGCCGGCGCCGAAGGTGGCCGTCGGCGAAGCGCCGGTGTCCCGGTCGCCGGTGCCCAGCCACCATGCTGCGGCATCCGCCGACGCAGATCCCTCGAGCACCAGACGATCGGGAGGCACACCGTCGCGGATCAGTTGACCCCACAGGGCAGCAGGCACGGCGACGGTGCCACCGCCCGCCTCCGGCCCGGTGATCCAGGCGGCCACCGCCTCGGTGGGCGGTCGGGGCGCCGCAGCGGGGAGGAACAGGGCGCCGACGACGACCACCAGCAGCACCGGCACGGCGACGGCCGCGCGGACCAGGGGATGTGACCGCTGGGCCGCCGGGCGGACCCGCGAGGCTTCGCTGAGCAGCGCCGCGAGCAGCGCCACGGCGCACAGTGCCACGGCGAGCGCGACACCAGCGGCCGGCCAGGGCAGAGCCGCCAGGACCACGGCGGAACCTGCGACGGCCGCCAGCGGCCGGAGGGCGCGGTTCCACGACGCGGCGGCCACGAGCAGGACGCCGAGGAGCAGGACCACGGTCCGGACGGTGGGGTCGCCGGGCAGATAACCGGGACGGGTCCCCAGGTAGGCGATCAGGCCGGCGGCCAGCAGGAACACCGCGGAGATCAGCCACCGCGCGATACGGTCACCCGCCGTTTCGGGTCGGGCGTGGCGCGGCCCGGAGCCAGCGTGCCCGGCGATGGGCCGCTGACGAATGCCCGACACGACGAGCCAGCCGACGACCAGCAGCACGGCGATGACCGGAGCGGTCAGCACCCCCGCGGTGATGGCCAGGCCCCCGAGCACCGCCCCGGTCCGGCCGGCGACGAGGCCGAGCACCAGCAGCCCGGCCGCCGCCCAGGCAGCGCCGAGCAACCCGGGGCCGATCGTGGCCAGGATGGAGACCGCCGGCCCCATCACCAGCACCGCCGCCAGCACCATGCCCACGGCTCCAGGACGCAACCGGCGGGTGAACACCAGCGTCACGAGACAGCCGACGAGGACCGCTGTGGCCAGGACTGCGAGTTCCCGGCCTCCCGTCACCACCGAGGAGTGACGGGAGAACGCGCCGGTCAGGCCGGCATAGCCGACGAGCTGCTCACGGGCCAGGAACTCCGCCGGGCCGACGGAGGGCGCCGAGGATGCCCCCGTCACGCCGGCCAGCGCGCTGGCGACGAGCCGGCTCTCACCAGGGGACGGCGGCAGCGATCCGGCGACGACCGCCACCCGGACGACGACAGCGGCGGCGAGGCAGCCGACCCCGGCGAGCGCCAGCACTCCGCGGACCCGGGCCAACGTTGCCGCCGGGACCGCCAGACGAGGCCATCGGCGGGCGGCGAGCCGGTGGAGCACCTGGAGCAGGATCCAGATCCCGAGGACCCCGCCGAGCCAGGGCAGGACGAGGAAGAACAACTGCAGGACGTGCAGGGTCGTCGTGAGGACGTCCCCGGTCCGGATTGCGGCATCGACGCTGTGCAGGTAGTCCTGCATCGCCTGCCAGAGCACCGGAAGAACGATCGGCGCGGCGATGAGGAAGACCGAGAGGCCGAGGACCAGGAGCGGCACCGTGACCGCCACCCACAGCACGATCACTCGCCGTGCCTTGGGCCTCAGCTCACGCACCTTGGGGTGGGTGGGGCGCCCCGGCACGAGGCTGGTGAGAACCGGGCCCACGAAGCCGAACAGGTCGGGCACCCCGACCAGGTCGGCCAGGATGAAGAACCCGTCGAACCGGACGGACGGGATGAACTGGTAGGCGGTCTCGACGTGCATGCCGATGAGCGCCACCAGCAGCCAGGGCTCCCCGGTGGCCAGGTAGAGCCCGCTCATCCCGGCCATGAAGATGGCGTCGAAGTAGGGACCGCCCAGGTCGGTGCGCAATCGGCCGACACGGCTGAGCCGGTAGGAGTCGGTGACGGTGCTGTAGAACGCCGGCCAGACCAGGTAGAGGCCGACCCCCATGCCGCCCGGGGTGCCCCCTCCGTACCGGCAGGCGGTGACGTGGCCGAATTCGTGGAACGCCCCGCTCACCATGGCCAGGGCGAAGACCACGAGGATGAGCACCGGCTGGTGGACCATCTGGAGCAGGCCGGCCGTGAACTGGTCGAGGAGGCCGCCCTGGCTGATGATCAGGACGTCGAGGCCGATGAACACCGCCAGCGCCGCCACCCACACCGGGCGGGCGAACAGCGGCCCGAACATCCCGGCGATCCGCCATGCCGCCCCAGCGGGAACCACATCGACGCGATAGCGCAGTGCCAGCAGGGGGTCGGACTTCACCGGCGCGGGCGAGGCACTCCCGGCCGTGTCACCGGACCCGTCCCCCCCGTCGTCGGCGGCCGGGATCTCGTGCGCCTCGGGAGCGATGACCCCGACGGGGCGGAGCCGGTCGGTGACGAGGTAGGACACGTCCTCGGCGGTGAGGTCCATGCCGAACTCGGCGCTGAGGTCGGTGGCGATCTCCCGGGCGGTGCGGCCGTCCAGTGAGCCCGCCACCCGGTACAGGAGCCGGGGCAGCTGCATGACCTGCCCGTCGCTCCGGCGCAGCAGGTATTTCGGTTCCTCGTAGCCGGAGTCCGGGAAGACACCGAGCAGTTCGGCGCCCTCGGCCAGCCGGTGGACCGCAGCCTCGGCAGCACGGGTCGTCCCGTCACCGTCCGTCCGCTCGCGGCTGACCGGGTCCTCGCCCGCGGCCGCCGGCGGCGCCAGGACTGCGTTCTCTCCCACGGTGCCCTCTCCGTCGACCCAGAGTTCCCGTCGACTGGCTCGGCCTGTACGTAGATGCGCCCGCTACGGCCCAGCGGCATACACGTGATCGCGGGAGGGGGCCCTCGGGCCACCCTCCCGCGATCCTTGCTCCCACAGTGAGGTCACGCCGCGAAGCGGCTGAACCACGACGTGAGACGAGGGGACATGGGGGATGCAGCGGGAGGGGCCACCGGGCAGGCGCCCCCTCCCGCTACCGACCCGGTCGGGTCAGGTTGGATCATCCCGCGGTGGCCGTGGCCCGGGCGTCCTGGGTGACGGTGACGTCGCGGACCTCGCTGTCCTCGATCTTGATGACCGAGATGTTGGTGGCCACGGCGACGGCCTTGTTGTTGCCGCCGTTCTTCTTCTTGCCACCCCACACCTTCATGGTGGTCCGGGCGGGGAGCAGGTCGATGGTCTGGTTCTCGAACATGAGATCTCCTCAGGTCGTGGCTGTGTGGACTTCGCAGCAGGCGGTGGACCACTCCGCTGGAGTGGACCCGTCCGAACCTCCCGTCCGCCCGGGACTGCCGACCCCGGCTGACCGAGGACGACGCGGAACAGATTCGCGGTAGGGCCGAGACTCGGGCATCCGGGGTCGTCACCGGTCGCTACTGATTCGCCGGGTGGGTACCCCGTATCCGGAGCCGCGGATCCCACGATGCCGGGCCCCCCGCACCACGTACCCGTCCGCTCGAACCGCGTAGATGTGTGAGCGCACGCGGCTAGGGGTCCCGGAGCGGCTACAGGAGTGGTACTAGTCCACGGATGCGCACTTAGCCGTGGGTGACCATCCTTTTCGCCCCTCCAGATGCCCGTATGCACGGAAGATCCCAAAGATGGTGAGGAAGTCATGAGTCGCGGTAGTCAGCTCTCCGCGTATGTGCTCATCCCAGCTCTGCTGCTCGGCGTGCTCACGGCGTTCTGGAACTCCAGTAGTGCCTGGGCCGCGAGCAGCTCGTCCGGGGACCCCGGCGAGCCAGGTTCCTCCAGCGTGACCAGCGTGAGCAGCGTGTCGTGCTCCGGGGACCCATGCTCCAGTTCCAGCGTGAGCATCGTGTCGTGCTCCGGGAACGTGTGCACGGTGACGCTGTCGGGCGACGCCGTGGTGAGTGTCCAGGACACGACGTTCTCCGTCGAGCGCATCGAGAACGGCCGGGCGACACTCCGCGTGAACGATCAGTACGTGTCCTGCATCCAGGGTCAGACCGTCTCGGTCGGTTCGGTGACCCTGACCTGCACGCGCGTCACGAGCGACACCGTGACGTTCACGGTGTAGCTCGCCTGACCCGGCGGTGCTCCGCGACGTCCCTTCGGGAAGACACCACCCGAATCGCTCGCTCGCGGGGGCGGACAGCGCCCGCGCCGGAGGACCGGGGCGGGCGTTGAGCGTTCAGTACGAGCGAGCGTCGATCAGGTCGGGATCTCCGCGGCGAGGATCGCACCCAGGACGCCGTTGACGTACGCCGGCGAGTCGTCGGTGGACAGCGCCTTGGCCAGCTCCACCGCCTCGTCGATGACGACGGCGTCGGGGACGTCGTCGGCCCACAGCAGCTCGAACACCGCCATGCGCAGGATCGCCCGGTCGACGTCGGGCAGCCGGTCGAGCGACCAGTTGGCCGCATGCGCCTCGATCAGCTCGTCGATGCGGGAGGCGTGCCCGGCGACGCCCTCCACCAGCCGGATCGTGTGCTCGGGCACCGGCGGGTTCGCCGTCTCGATCCGGTCGTGCAGGACGGCCAGCCGGTCACCACCCCGCACGTCGGCCTCGTAGAGGACGTCGACGGCGCGCTTGCGCGCCTTGGAGCGGGCAGCCATTGGAGGTGCCGTGCTCAGTTGACGCGGCCGAGGTACCGGCCGTCACGGGTGTCGACCTTCAGCTTCTCGCCGGTGGTGATGAACAGCGGGACCTGGATCTGCGCGCCGGTCTCCAGGGTGGCGGGCTTGGTGCCGCCCGTGGAGCGGTCGCCCTGCAGGCCGGGGTCGGTGTGCTCGACGACGAGCTCCATCGTGACCGGGAGCTCGACGTACAGCGGGGTGCTGTCGTGCACGGCGACGACGACCTCGGTGTTCTCGAGGAGGTAGTTCGCGCCGTCGCCCACGGTGGCGGCCGACACGTGGATCTGGTCGTAGGTGTCGCCGTCCATGAAGACGAAGTCGGTGCCGTCCTTGTACAGGTAGGTCATCGACCGCTTGTCGACGTTGGCGGTCTCGACCTTGGTGCCGGCGTTGAAGGTCTTGTCGACGACCTTGCCCGAGAGCACGTTCTTCAGCGTCGTCCGCACGAAGGCACCGCCCTTGCCGGGCTTGACGTGCTGGAACTCGGTGACGGTCCAGAGCTGGCCGTCGAGGTTGAGGACCATGCCGTTCTTGAGATCGTTCGTGGTAGCCATCAGAGGACCAGCAGTTCCTTGCTCGTGAGGGTCAACAGTTCGGGCGCGTCGTCCGTGACGACCAAGGTGTCCTCGATCCGGACCCCGCCGTGGCCGGGGAGGTAGACCCCCGGCTCCACGGTGACGGCCATGCCGGCGGCCAGCCTACCCGCGCCCAGCGGGCCGATGCCCGGCGCCTCGTGGATCTCCAGGCCCACGCCGTGACCCAGGCCGTGGGTGAAGTGCTCGCCGTGACCCGCGGCGGCGATCACCTCCCGCGACGCCGCGTCCACCGCGACGACGTCTGCACCGACCGTGAGGGCTGCCCGGCCGACCGCCTGCGCGGCCGCGACCAGCTCGTAGATCTCCCGCTGCCAGTCCGCGGCATGCCCCAGGACGACGGTGCGCGTCATGTCGGAGTGGTAACCGTCGACCGTCGCGCCGAAGTCGAGCTTGAGGAAGTCCCCGTCGCGCAGCACGGTGGCGTCGGGCCGGTGGTGCGGGATCGCGGAGTTCACTCCGGTGGCGACGATCGTCTCGAAGGACGGCGCCTCGGCACCCAGGCTCAGCATGCGGGCGTCGAGCTCCCGGCCCACCTCCAGCTCCGTCCGGCCGGGGCGCAGCGTCCCCTCGGCGGCGAGCTCGGCGAGGGCCCGGTCGGCCACCGCGCAGGCCCGGCGCAGGGACTCGATCTCGTCGTCGTCCTTGATCGCCCGCTGGGCCTCGACGGCCCGCCGGACCGAGGCAAGCTCCGGTGCCGACCCGCCGTCGGCGGCATCCACGACCACCTTCTCCAGCTGTGCCAGCCCGTCGACGGTGAGGTCGTGGGACTCGTAGCCCAGCCGACCGGCTCCGCGCCGCACCGCCTCCCGGGCGATCCCCGCGACGGTCGCGCGGTCGACCAGCACCTCGATGTCGGGGACCTGCGCCCCGGCCTGGGTCGTGTAACGACCGTCGGTGCCGAACAGATCCGCCCCGGAGGTGTGCACCAGCAGCACCCCGTTGGACCCGGTGAAGCCGGTCAGGTAGCGGACGTTGAGCAGATTGGTGACCAGGACGGCGTCCAGTCCCCGCTCGCCGGCGACCGCCCGCAGCCGGTCCCGCCGGTCGGCGTGGGAGCTCACTTGACGCCCTGCTGTGCGAGCCAGCCCAGGGCCAGGATGTAGCCGCTCACCCCGAGGCCGGCGATCACGCCGTCGGCCACCCCGGAGACGTAGGAGTGGCGCCGGAACTCCTCGCGCGCGTGGATGTTGGTGATGTGCACCTCGACCAGCGGTGCGTTCAGCGCGGCCAGTGCGTCTCGCAGGACCACCGAGGTGTGCGACCAGCCGCCGGGGTTGATCAGCACCGGGTCGCCGGCGTCGGAGGCGGCGTGCACCCAGCGCAGCATCTCGGCCTCGTCGTCGGTCTGGCGGACCTGCACCTCCACGCCCAGCTCGCGCCCGGTCGTCTCCACCAGCTCCACGAGCTCGGCGTAGGTGGTCGTGCCGTACTTCTCCGGCTCGCGGAGGCCGAGCCGACCGAGGTTGGCTCCGTTCAACACCTGGATGGTCATGCCGCTCCTGCGCTCGGTGGGGTGGTCGGGTGGGTGGACACGGCCGCCCATGCGGCGTCGAGCCACGCCTGGGCGGGGTCGGTCAGGATCGTGGGGTTGCCCAACCCGTCGAGGACGACGAACCGGAGGGACCCGCCGCGGGCCTTCTTGTCCACCCGCATCACCGACTGGAGGGTGGCCCAGTCGCCGGCGTACCTGGTCGGCAACCCCATGGCCTCGATCAGCGTCCGGTGCCGGTCGACCTCCGCCCGGGTCAGCAGGTTCGCCTGCCCGGCCAGCTCGGCGGCGAACACGAGCCCGACGGCGACGGCCTCCCCGTGGCGCCAGCCGAAGTCCTCCACCCGCTCGATGGCGTGCGCGAGGGTGTGCCCGTAGTTGAGGAACTCGCGCCGGCCCAGGTCGTACAGGTCGTCACCGACCGCGTCGGCCTTCACCTGCACGGCACGCTCGATGAGCTCCGCGGTGTCCCGGCGCCCGCTCGGGTCGCCGTCGAGCAGGTCGAGGATCACCGGGTCCGCGATGAACCCGCACTTGACGACCTCGGCCAGGCCGGACCGGAACTCCGCCTGCGGCAACCCGGCGAGGGCGTCGCTGTCGGCGAGCACCGCTGCGGGCGGGTGGAAGGCGCCGACCAGGTTCTTGCCGGCGGCGGTGTTGATGCCGGTCTTGCCCCCGACGGCGGCGTCGACCATGCCGAGCAGGCTGGTGGGCACCTGCACGATGCGCACGCCACGGGCCCAGGTGGCCGCCGCGAAGCCGGCCAGGTCGGTGACGGCTCCCCCGCCGATGGCGACCACCGCGTCGGAGCGGGTCAGCCCCAGCCGGCCGAACTCCTCCCAGAGCCCGGCGGCCACCTCGGCGGTCTTCGCGGCCTCCCCGTCAGGGACGACGACGGCCTCGGCAGCCACCCCGGCCGACTGCAGGGTCTCCACGGCGGCTCCCGCCGCGGCGGCCAGTGGCGGGGCGTGCACGACCACGGCCTTCGCGGTCCCGGCCAGGACCAGGCCGAGCTCGGCCTGGGCGCCGGGCCCGATGACCACCTCGTAGGGCGTCGGTCCGTGAACGGTCACCCGCCTCGATGGCCTTCGTCCGCTCCCGCGGGGTGCTCCGCCGCTCATCGGCCGGTCCGGGTGGCCGCGAGGGCGGAGAGGACCTCGGCGACGACGTCCTCGGGCGTGCGGCCGCCGGTCTGCACCGTCAGCGTGGCCACCTCCTCGTACAGGGGGGCACGGGTCTCGAGCATGTGCCGCAGCATGGCGCGCGGGTTGACCCCGAGGACGGGGCGGTCACGGGAGAGGCCGACCCGCTTGGCCGCCGAGGGCAGGTCGACGTCCAACCACACGACGGTTCCACCCCCGCGCCCGTAGGCGACCAGCAACTCCCGCGTCGCGGCGCTGGTCACCGCTCCCCCGCCGAGCGCGAGGACTCCCTCGTGGCCGGCCACGGCCGTGGCGACGGCCTGTTCCTCGAGGGCACGGAAGTGCGGCTCGCCCTCGGAGACGAACAGATCGGCGACGCTGGAACCCGTGGTGGTCTCGATGTCGTGGTCGGTGTCCCGGAACGCCGCACCGAGTGCCTCGGCCAGCGCCGTCCCGACCGTCGTCTTGCCCGACGCGGGGGGCCCGACCAGCACCAGCAGCGGTGCACTCACCGGTCCTCCTCGCCGCCGCCCGTCGGCCGCGTTCGCAGCCCGTGGGCTGTCCCCGGCTGAGCTCGCACGCTCACTCACCGGATCGCGAGGGCGTCGAGGTAGGCCCGCGCGTTGCGGCGGGTCTCGCTCACCGAGTCGCCGCCGAACTTCTCCAGGACGGCGTCGGCCAGCACCAGCGCGACCATCGCCTCCATCACCACGCTGCCCCGGGGCACCGCGCAGGCGTCGCTGCGCTGGTTGATCGCGACGGCGGGCTCCAGGGTGGTGGTGTCGACCGTGGCGAGGGCGCGCGGGACGGTCGAGATCGGCTTCATCGCCGCGCGCACCCGGAGGACCTCACCGTTGGTCATGCCGCCCTCGATGCCGCCGGCGCGGTCGGTCAGCCGCTGGACGCGTCCGTCGGCCAGCACGATCTCGTCGTGCGCCACGGAGCCCCGTCGACGGGCCGTCTCCAGACCGTCGCCGACCTCGACGGCCTTGACCGACTGGACGCCCATCAGGGCTCCGGCCAGCCGGGAGTCCAGCCGCCGGTCCCAGTGCACGTGGCTGCCCAGGCCCGGCGGCAGCCCGTGGACGACGACCTCGATGACCCCGCCGAGGGTGTCGCCGTTCTTCCGCACGTCGTCGATCTCGGCGACCATGCGCGCGCTGGTGGCGGGGTCGACGCAGCGGACCGGGTCCTCGTCGATGCGCCCGTTGTCCTGCGGGCCCGGGACGACGCCATCGGGCAGCACCACCGGGCCGATGGCGACGACGTGGCTGACCACCTCGACGCCCAGCGCCTGGCGGAGAAAGGCCTGGGCGACCGCCCCGAGGGCCACCCGGGAGGCGGTCTCCCGGGCGCTGGCCCGCTCCAGCACCGGACGGGCGTCGTCGAACCCGTACTTCTGCATCCCGGCGAGGTCGGCGTGGCCGGGCCGGGGTCGGGTGAGCGGCGCGTTGCGCGCCTGACCCGCCAGCACCTCCGGGTCCACCGGGTCGGCCGACATCACCGTCGACCACTTGGGCCACTCGGTGTTGCCGACCTGGATCGCGATCGGACCGCCCTGGGTGCGACCGTGCCGGACCCCGCCGGTGAGGGTGACCTCGTCCTGCTCGAAGGACATCCGCGCGCCCCGGCCGTGACCGAGGCGACGGCGAGCGAGCTGCAGGTCGATGTCGGAGGTCTGCACCTCGACGCCGGCGGGCAGGCCCTCGAGGATCGCGGTGAGCTGCTGACCGTGCGATTCACCTGCGGTCAGCCAGCGCAACATGCCCCCGATTCTGCCAGGCGGGTGCCGCGGTCCTCGCCGGACGTCCTCAGCCGAGGGCGCCGGGCCCGGCCAGACCGAGGGCCAGCACGGCTCCCACCAGCAGCGGCGGTCCGAACGGCAACGCCGTCCGCCAGCCCGCCCGCCTGAGCGCCACCAGGACCACCGACGTGAGCGTCCCCGTCAGCAGGCCCAGGAAGATCCCGGCGAGCAGCACCCCCCAGCCGAACCAGCCCAGGACGAGGCCGAGCAGCCCGAGCAGCTTCACGTCGCCGAAGCCCAGCCCGTCCGGTGTGATCGCCGCGGTGCCGGCCGCGACCGCGAAGGCGGCGGCCGCCGCGACGAGCGCGCGCACCAGCGCCGTCCAGGTGCCGTGCACTGCCGCGTCCGCCAGGAGGGCTGCGCTGCAGACTGCGTATGCGGGGTAGGTGACGCGGTCGGGCAGCCGATGACTGGCGAGATCGACCGCGCCGAGGACCACACCCGCCGCGGCCACCCAGGCCAGGCCGACCGTCGCCGGCCGGAACCCGCCGAGCAGCACGGCGCCGGTGACCAGCGCCGCGACGAGCACCGTGATCGCCACCCCCCGTGACCGCCCGGGGGTGGCCGCCTCGTCCCGGGTGGCGAGGCGGGCCGCGGTGACGGCCAGCCGGGGCCCCAGGGCGCCCCCGACCACCAGCGCGAACCAGACGAGGACGGGGTGGGCGACCTGCACGGGCTCAGCGGGTGGCGAGCGCCGCGTCGAGGGCGGCGCGCATGGCCTCGATCGGCGCCGGCATCCCGGTCATCAGCTCCACCTGCACCGTCGCCTGCCAGAACAGCACGTCCAGCCCCCCGGCGACCGTGCCGCCGAGAGCGGCGACGCGGTCGGCGAGCGCGGTCGGCCAGGGGTCGTAGAGCACGTCGAGCAGGGTGTGCCCTCTCCGCCACGGCAGCGCCATGACCGCCGGCTGCGCGCCCACGGGCACCGTGCTGACGATCAGTGGCGCGTCGAGGACGGCGGTGTCGAGCCGAGCGACCGCGACCGACACCCCGAGGGTCTCGAGGACCCGGACCACGTCGCCGGCCCGCGCCGGCTCCCGGACGACGACGTCGACGTGCTCGGCGCCGAGTGAGGCCACGGCCACCGCCGCGGCGGCCGCCGTCCCCCCGGCACCCAGGATCGCGGCGGACCCCACCTGCTCGACCCCCGCGAGCTGCAAGGCCATGCCGATGCCGGTGACGTCGGTGTTCTCCGCCCGCCACCCCGCGTCGGTGCGCACCAGGGTGTTCGCGGCGTGCAGCAGGCGCGGCAGGGGCTCCACCACGTCCGCGGCGTCCACCGCCGCCTGCTTGCACGGCATGGTCACCGAGAAGCCCCGCCACTCCTCACCGAGCCCGGCCAGGAGCACCGGGAGGTCCTCGGCGCCGATGTCGAGGGCGTCGTAGGTCCAGTCGGTGAGCCCGAGCGCCGCGTAGGCGGCACGGTGCAGGACCGGGGAGAGCGAGTGACCGACCGGACGCCCCAGCACGGCGGCCCGCCGGCTCCCTCCCGGAGAGGTCCCCCCGTCAGCCACCGCAGCCGAGGCCGGCTTCGGCACACCGCTGCCGCGCGGCCTGGAACTCCGCGTAGTCGCTGGTGAAGAAGTGCCGCCCCTCGGCGGTCTCCAGGACGTAGTACAGGAGGTCACCCGAGCTCGGCGCCAGAGCGGCCTCCAGGCTCGCCTCCCCCGGGGAACTGATCGCGGTGGGCGGCAGTCCGGTGCGGGTGCGGGTGTTGTACGGCCCGTCGGTCCGCAGGTCGGCCGCGGTCAGGTCGTTGCCGCTCTTGCCGAGACCGAAGGCGAGCGTGGCGTCGATGCCGAGTGCGATGCCCTGGTCGAGCCGGTTGTAGATGACCTGGCCCACGTCCGGACGTTCCTCGTCGAGCCGGGTCTCGGACTGGATCATCGAGGCGACGGTGACGACGTCCATCGGAGAACGCCCGGCCGCCGCCGCACGCTGCTCGAGCTGGAGGCGGGCAGCGACCTCGGTGAACTGCTGCACCATCCCGCGGAGGATGTCCACCGACGTGTCGTCGGGCTCGACCTCGTAGGTCGCCGGGAAGAGGAAGCCCTCCAGCTGACCGTTGGTGTAGGCGGGCAGACCGAGCGCGGCCGGGTCGGCCGCCGCCGCCCGGATGTCCTCGATCGGCCGGCCGGTCTCCTCCGCGATGCGGGCCAGGGTCCGCTCGACGGTGAGCCCCTCGGGCAGCGTCACCCGTGACAGCAGCCGGGACGCGGGGTCCAGCAGGTGCTCCAGGGCGGCCTGACCGCTCATCTGCAGCCGCATCTCGTACACGCCCGGCTGGATGCCCACCGCTGCGGCGTCGGCCTCGGCCGCGTCGACGAAGGGGCCGACGGATGCGATGACGTCCGCCGTGACCAGGGTGCGCGCGATGTCGCTGAGCGTGTCGCCGTCCTGGACCCGGACCTGGACCTCGCCGGAGCCCTGACCGGTGTAGTCCTGAGCCGTCGGGTCGACGAGCTCGACGAGCCGCTGGCCGCCCAGGACGATGCCCACCACGAGGCCGGCCAGTACCAGCAGGCTCGCCACCACCGCGATCGGGTTACGGCGCCGCCTGGTCCGGCCGTTGCGCGGGTCGTACGGCTTGACGGGGATGTCCTCGTCGTGGACGAGGGAGTCCTCGTCCGCGCCGGCGGTGTGCCGGCTCGGCTCCGGGTGCTCCGCCTGGGCGCGGCCGCCGCGGCGGCCGCGCCGTCGGGGCGCGTCCTCCTGGACGTGGGCGCCGATGACCTCCAGGCCGCCCGTCCGGTCCTCCCAGTCGTCCTGCCCCTCGTCGGGGTCGAGGGAGTGCGGGCCGGTGGCGTCGTCGTCGGCCGGAGGGGGTCCGCCCACGGCGCCGGACGCGGGCCCGGCCTGGCCGCCCGTGTCGGGCGGAGCCGGGAGCCGCGGCTGGGCGACGGTCTGGTCGTCGTCGGGATCCCGGCGCGGCTGCAGCCGGTCCCACACGCCGGCGGGGCGCGGCGGGAGCGGTGCCGACGGGTGCGAGGTCGGCAGCTCCTCGTCGCTCCACCCGCCCGTGCTCCCGGTGCCGCCGCCGCTGGAGCGGGCACTCGGCGAGTGGTCGGGGTGGTCATCGGCGGGGCCGTAGGACCACCGGTCCGGCTCGACGAGCGGACCGGTCGGGTCGTCGGACCGGTCCAGCACGGTCGGATTCCGCCGTCCCGCCGGGGTGCCGGCCTCGCCGCCGAGGGCCTGGAAGCCTCCGGTCACGTAGGGCGGAACCTCGTACCGGGCCGGCTCGTACCGGGGAGCACCGAAGCCGAGGCCCTCGGTGCGGGGCGTGACCGGGCCCTCGTGCGCAGAGTGCCGCCCGTGTCGCGGCCCGCCGAGGTCGCTCATGTGGGTGGCCGTCGACTGTCGAGGAACTGTTGCAGGATGACCACGGCGGCCGCCTGGTCGATCACCGGGCGCTGCTTGCGGCTGTCGATGCCGCCCTCACGGAGGTGACTGGCTGCGGTCACGGTCGAAAGCCTTTCGTCGATCAGGATCACCGGCACATCCGGAATGCGGTCGGCCAGTTCCTGAGCGTAATTGCTCGCGTCCTGGGCGGAGGCGCCCGACGCTCCTGACAGATGCACCGGCTCCCCCACCACCACCTCGGTCACCTCGTGTTCCACGACGAGGGCGGCGAGCCGGTCGATGTCGGACATGCTCTTGGCCCGGCGGAGGGTCTCCAGCGGGCTGGCGAGGGTGCCCGTGGGGTCGGACAGGGCCAGGCCGACCCGCGCGGTCCCCACGTCGACCCCCATGACCCGGCCGCTGCGGCGGGTGGCCGTCGGCATGCGCGGAGGGACCTTGAGGTGCTGCGGCCAGCCACCGCTCAGGTCGATCTCGGTCGTCTCGTGGGAGACCGGCGGGAAGCCCCTGCTGAGGTCGATCTCCGTCGTCGGGTGGTAGCTGGGCTGCGCACCCGTCGCGGGAGTGCGGGGCCGGGTCGGGGGGACGGCCGGCAGCTCGCGCCGCCGTCCCCCGACCGGACCGGTGTCCTCGGGGTTGTACTCGCTGTCCGACACGTTGGTCACCTTCCCGTGGCGGTCGCGACCGCCTGCTCGCCGGCCTGCAGTGCCGCGGGGATACCCGCGGGATCGGTGCCGCCCCCCTGGGCGATGTCCGTCTTGCCTCCGCCGCGGCCGCCGACCGGCGCCGCAGCCGCCCGCAGCACGTCGTTGGCCGACAGCCCACGCTCGAGTGCCGCAGGGTTGAGAGCGGCCACGAGAGCCACCTTGCCACCGGCTTCCGACGCCAGCAGGACGACGGCCGGCCGGTCGGAGAGTCGTCCACGGACGTCGAGCGCCAGCGTGCGCAGGTCGCCGCCGTTCAGCCCGGACGGCGAACCGGTGACCACCGCGACGCCGTCGACGTCCTTGGCGGCGGCGGCGAGCTGGCCGGCCGCCGCGACCGACTGCTGGGCCCGCAGCTCGGCCAGCTCCTTGTCCACGTCCCGCAGCCGCGCCAGCATCCCGCTGACCCGCTCGACCAGGCCGTCCTGCGGGGACTTCAGCAGGTCGGCCAGCTGGCGGACGAGGTCGCGCTCGCGGGCGAGGTAGCGGAAACCCTCCAGGCCGACGGCAGCCTCCACCCGCCGCGAGCCGGAGCCGACGGACGACTCACCGGTCAACGCGAGGGTGCCGATCTGCGCGCTGCCGCGTACGTGCGTGCCACCGCACAGCTCGCGCGACCACGGGCCGCCGATCTCGACCACGCGCACCTGCTCGCCGTACGTCTCGCCGAACAGCGCGAGGGCGCCGACCGCCTGGGCCTCCGGCAGCGTCATGTAGGACGCGGTGACCTTGTGGTCGGCCCGGACAGCGGCGTTGGCGACGTCCTCGATGTCGGTGCGCTGCTGCCGGCTGAGCGCGCCCTGCCAGGCGAAGTCCAGCCGCAGGTAGCCCGGGCGGTTGTACGAACCGGACTGCAGGGCCTGGGGGCCGAGGACCTGGCGCAGCGCGGCGTGCACGACGTGGGTGCCCGAGTGCGCCTGGCAGGCCGAGAGGCGCCACTCGTAGTCGACCTCGGCGGTCAGCTCCGCCCCCTCGCGCAGCTCGCCCTCGAGCACGCGCACCTGGTGGGCGACCAGGCCCTTGACCGGCCGCTGGACGTCGATGACCTCGGCCCGGCCGCCGTCCCAGGCCAGCACGCCGGCGTCGGCGACCTGACCACCGGACTCCGCGTAGAACGGCGTCCGGTCCAGGACGACACGGACGATCTCGCCCGGGCCGGTGGTGGCCGCGTCCTCTTCGCTCTCGGACACCAGCGCAAGGACCCGGGAGTCGGTGCGCAGGGTGTCGTAGGCCTGCCAGTCGGTCGGTCCGTGCTCGGCGAGCAGCCGGCGGTAGGCGGCGACGTCGACCGACCCGGTCCGCTTGGCGCGGGCGTCGGCACGGGCGCGGTCACGCTGCTCCTTCATGAGCGCGCGAAAGCCCTCCTCGTCGACGGTCACGCCCTGCTCGGCGGCCATCTCGAGGGTGACGTCGATGGGGAACCCGTAGGTGTCGTGCAGCGAGAACGCCTGGTCGCCGGAGAGCGCCGGCTTCCCGGCTGCCCTGGCCTGCTTCACCGCGGTGTCGAACAGCGTCGTCCCGGCCGAGAGGGTGCGCCGGAACGCCTCCTCCTCCGCGTAGGCGATCGCGGAGATCCGGGCGAAGTCGGTGGCGAGCTCGGGATAGCTGGCGCTCATCGCGTCACGGGACACCGGCAGCAGCTCGGGCAGGGTGGCCTCGTCGATGCCGAGCAGCTTCATCGAGCGGACGGCGCGGCGCAGCAACCGGCGCAGGATGTAGCCGCGGCCCTCGTTGCCCGGCGTGATCCCGTCGCCGATCAGCATCAGTCCGCTGCGCACGTGGTCGGCGACGACCCGGAGCCGGACGTCGACCTCGTGGTCGCGGCCGTAGGTCACCCCGGCGAGCTCGGCGGCGCGCCGCAGGACCGGGGCGACCTCGTCGATCTCGTACATGTTGTCGACGCCCTGGAGCAGGTAGGCCACCCGCTCCAGGCCCATGCCGGTGTCGATGTTCTTCTTCGGCAGTTCCCCGAGGATGCGGAACTCCTCCTTGCCACGGACCTCGTCGATCTCGTACTGCATGAAGACGAGGTTCCAGATCTCGAGGAACCGGTCACCGGCCGTGTCCACCGCCGGCCCGCCGTCCGGGCCGAACTCGGGGCCGCGGTCGATGTAGATCTCCGAGCAGGGGCCGGCCGGCCCGGGTGCCCCGGTGTGCCAGTAGTTGTCGGCCTTGCCCAGGCGCTGGATCCGCTCCTTGGGCAGCCCGGCGATCCGGTGCCAGGCGTCGGCGGCCTCGTCGTCGTCCAGGTAGACCGTGGCCCAGATCTGCTCCGGGTCGAAGCCCAGGCCGCCGTCCTCGACGCGCCCGGTGATCAGCTCCCAGGCGTGCTGGATCGCCCCGTCCTTGAAGTAGTCGCCGAAGGAGAAGTTGCCGTTCATCTGGAAGAACGTGCCGTGCCGGGTGGTCTTGCCCACCTCCTCGATGTCGAGGGTGCGAACGCACTTCTGGACGCTGGTCGCCCGCGGGTAGGGCGCGGGCTCACGGCCGGTCAGGTACGGGATGAACGGCACCATGCCGGCGACGGTGAAAAGCAGCGACGGGTCCGGGGAGATCAGCGAGGCGCTGGGGACGACGGTGTGCCCGCGCTGGGCGAAGTGCTCGAGGAAACGGCGGCGGATCTCGGCGGTCTGCATCTCAGGTCTACTCAGTTCTGCGGGGCCGGGTCGGAGCCGGTCGCTCCTGGACCCGGCCGGGGGTGGTGGTGGGCTACACCGGTCAGGCGGACTGCCCGGTGTGCCGGCCGGGCAGCTGCACCTGATCGCCGGTCGGCAGTGGCGCGTCCAGGCCGGTGCCCGCGCGCAGCTCGGCCTCGCGCTCGGCGGCCGCGGCCCGGATGTCGGCGCCGAAGTCACCGATCGCGTCGGCGAGGTCGCGCAGGCCCTCGGCGATGGAACCCGCGATGCCGGTGGGGGTCATCTTCTCGGCGGCGCGGCTGAGCCTGCGCACCACGAGGGCGCCGATGGTGATGCCCATCGCCAGCCAGAACAGCCGGCGCATCAGGCGGCCCGCCGGGCGGCGCGGCGAGCATCGCGAGAGGCCCTGCGCGCCTCCCTGTCACGGCGTGCCGCGTCAGCGAGGGCGGCACCCTCACGCTTCTTCTTGGCCGCGGTGCGGACGCCGTAGCTGAAGGCGGCGACCTTGATCAGCGGACTGCCGAGGGTGGCCGCGACCACGCTGCTCAGCGCGGCCACGTTGCTGGAGACGTTGGCGGCGTTGCCGGTGATGTCGTCCACGCGCTCGAGGTTGCTGTTGACGTGGGCGACCGTGGTGCTGGCCTGGCCCAGGATGGGGGCGCTCTGCTCACGGACCTGCCGGATGGTCAGCGTGGTCTCGTCCAGCGTGCGCCCGAGCTTGAGCAGCGGCACCGCCACCAGCACCACCAGTAGTACGAAGGCACCGGCTGCGATCAGCCCGGCGATCTCTCCTGCGGACACGCGCGCTCCTGTTCTGGGTCTCTGGTTCGCCCGGCTCGTTCGTGAGGGTTCGGCCCGGCGTGGCCACACTAGTCGCGCAGCCGTCCCTCCCCCGATCTGTATCGGCAGGCGACTCGGCGGTGACGTCGCACGACCCTCTCCGTCAGACTCCCTGCCCCAATCCGCTCCTCGCTCGTTCCTCACTGCGATGCTCCCGCGGCCGTCGCCTGACGATCCCCCCGGTCAGGCTCCGTGCCCCGCGGAAGGACCCCCCTGCCCCCCACCACTCGCAGGCTCGCGGCGGGACCCTGCAGCGCGGCCACCTGTCCCTCGTTCGTCGCTGCGATGCTCCCGCGGCTGTCGCCTGACGATCGCCCGGAGCTTCGCCAGCCGCTCCACCAACCTCGCCTCCGCCCCCCGGGCGGTCGGCCGGTAGTAGTCCTTCCCGACCAGCGCGTCCGGTGGGTACTGCTGCGGCACGACGCCGTCGGGATGGGCGTGCGGGTAGTCGTAGGTCTTGCCGTGACCGAGCTTCTTGGCCGCGGCGTAGTGGGCGTCGCGCAGCCCGGGTGGCACCGGGCCGGCCAGCCCGGCCTGCACATCGGCCATGGACTCGCTGATGCCGACCGTGACGGCGTTGGACTTCGGCGCCGTGGCCAGGTGGACGACGGCCTGGGCGAGGGGGAAGTGCCCCTCGGGCATGCCGATGAAGGCGACCGCGTCGGCGGCGGCGACCGCGGTGAGCAGCGCGGAGGGGTCGGCCATGCCGATGTCCTCGCTGGCGGAGATGACCAGCCGGCGGGCGATGAAGCGCGGGTCCTCCCCCGCCGACACCATCCGCGCCAGGTAGTGCAGCGCAGCGTCGACGTCGCTGCCACGGATGCTCTTGATCAGGGCGCTGGCGACGTCGTAGTGCTGGTCACCCTGCCGGTCGTAGCGGACCGCGGCCTGGGCGACCGCGGTCTCCAGCGTCGCCAGGTCCAGGACGTCGGCGCCCGCCGCCCTGGCCGCCCCGGCCCCGGACTCCAGCGCCGTCAGCGCCTTGCGCGCGTCTCCCCCCGCCACCCGGACGAGGTGCTGCTCGGCTTCCTCGGTGAGGGTGACCGCGCCGTCGAGACCCCGCTCGCTGGTGAGCGCCCGCCGCAGCACCGCCCGGATGTCGTCGTCGGTGAGCGGCTGCAGCGCGAGGACCAGGCTGCGCGAGAGCAGCGGGCTGACCACCGAGAAGAA
>NZ_FZNO01000007.1 GCF_900188025.1 Blastococcus mobilis | reverse complement strand
ATGACCACGTCCGGCCACCGAGCAAGATCAGCTACGCGCTTGCGGTCACCGGCGACGGCCCCTACCTGGGCAAACACCGTAAGTAAGCGGCATTGGGGAAGGGGGTCCTCTTTCAGATCAGGTCGATGACGTCGGCGATCGAGTTGAGTATCCGGCTCGGGCGGAACGGGAAGCGGGTGACGTCGGCCGCCGCGGTGGATCCCGACAGCACCAGGACGGTCTCCAGTCCGGCCTCGATGCCGGCGACGACGTCGGTGTCCATGCGGTCGCCGACCATGATCGTGGACTCCGAGTGCGCCTGGATCCGGTTCATCGCGCTGCGGAACATCATCGGGTTGGGCTTGCCGACGAAGTAGGGCTCTGCGCCGGTCGCGCGGGTGATCATCGCTGCCACCGAGCCGGTCGCCGGCAGCGGGCCCTCCGGCGAGGGGCCGGTGACGTCGGGATTGGTGGCGATGAACCGGGCGCCCCTGCCGACCAGCCGGATGGCGCGCGTGATCGCCTCGAAGGAGTACGTGCGCGTCTCGCCCAGGACCACGTAGTCCGGATCGGTATCGGTCATGACGTAGCCGACCTCGTGCAGCGCCGTGGTCAGGCCGGCCTCGCCGATGACGTAGGCCGAACCGCCCGGGAGCTGGCTGGTCAGGAAGTCCGCCGTCGCCAGCGCCGACGTCCAGATGGACTCCTCCGGCACGTGCAGGCCGGTGCGGGTCAGCCGGGCCGCCAGGTCGCGCGGCGTGAAGATCGAGTTGTTCGTCAGCACGAGGAAGCGGCGCTGTTTCTCGAGCAGCCGGTCGAGGAATTCCGCGGCGCCGGGCAGCGCCTTCTCCTCGTGGACGAGCACGCCGTCCATGTCGGTCAGCCAGCACTCCGGCGGTGTGCGCTCGGTGGTCATGCGGGCCTCCGGTCGGTGGCGAAGTCGGTCAGGGCGGCGTCGGTGAGGCGGAAGACCGTCCACTCGTCCATGGGAACGGCGCCGGCGGCCTTGTAGAACTCGATCGACGGGGTGTTCCAGTCCAGCACCGACCATTCCAGCCGGGAGTAGCCGCGCTCGACGCAGACCTCCGCGAGGGTGCGGAGCAGCTCCTTGCCCAGCCCCTTGCCGCGGTGCTGCGGCTGGACGAACAGGTCCTCGAGATAGATGCCGTGGGTGCCGCGCCAGGTGGAGAAGTTCAGGAACCACAGGGCGACGCCGACGACCTGCCCGTCGTCCTCGGCGACGTGCCCGAACAGCGCGGGGGAGTCGCCGAACAGGCACGCGCTCAACTGCTCCTCGGACAGGCGCACCTCGTGCAGCGCCCGCTCGTAGTCGGCGAGCTCGCGGACCAGCCCGACGACTGCGGGCACGTCGTCGGGACGGATGAGCCGCACGGTCATGAGAGAGCCTCCTTGAGCCCGGCCGGCAGCAGCTTGGCCAGCGGCGCGACGAGTGGGACGAGGACGGGTGCGAGGAGGTAGCCGTAGGCCAGCAGGCAACCGGTGACCACGGGGAAGAACGCGAAGCCGGCGACGAGCAGGAGCGCCGTGGCCACCAGACCGTAGGGACGACCGCTCTTCGGGCTCACCAGCGACCGGAACGACCGGAAGCGGATGTTGGTCACCATCAGCAGAGCGGGCACGAGGACGACGAGCAGCACCCAGAGCCGGTCGCGGCCCTGCATCTGGTCGCCGAACGCGAACACCGAGGCGAGGACGACGCCGGCGGCCCCGGGGCTCGGCATGCCGATGAAGTACCGCTTGTCGGCGGTCGGGTCGATCGTGGTGTTGAACCGGGCCAGCCGGATGGCCGCGCAGGCCACCCACGCGAAGCAGGCCGCCCACCCCAGGGGGTCCCACTCGTCCTGGCCCTGCGAGAAGAGGGTGAAGGCCAGCAGCGCCGGGGCCAGGCCGAAGGAGACCAGGTCGGCCAGTGAGTCGAACTGCAGGCCGAACGGGGTCACTGCACCGACCAGCCGGGCGACGGCGCCGTCGGTGATGTCGAAGAGCACCGACAGCCCGATCAGCACTGCGGCGAGGGTGTACTGCCCCCGGATCGACACCAGGATGGCGAAGAAGCCGCAGAACATGTTGCCGAGCGTGAACAGGCTGGGCAGGGTCGCCAGGGCCCGGCGGCGGGTGCCGCGCACGGACCCGCGGACGAACTCGACGGTCGCGGTGCGCCGCGTCGGTGGCATGGACGCGACCTCTCAGCCCGTGGCGGGCCAGCGCGCGATGACGGTCTCGCCGCCTCGCACCCGCTGCCCCTTGGCGACCGTGAGCGTGCACTCCGGCGGTAGGAAGACGTCCATCCGTGAGCCGAACTTCATCAAGCCCATCCGCTCACCGGTGGCCAGTCGTTGTCCGGGGCCGGTGCGAGTGACGATCCGCCGCGCGAGGACCCCGACGATCTGCCGGAAGACCACGGTGCGGGCGGTGGGGCCCTCGGTATCGCGCAGCCAGATCTCGGTGCGCTCGTTCCGGTGCGCGGACTCCTTGCGGTAGGCGGCCAGGAAGCTGCCCTTCCGGTAGGAGCTCTCCACGACTTCCCCACGGTAGGGCGATCGGTTGACGTGCACGTCCACGACGGACAGGAAGACGCTGACCTGCTGCCACTCGCCCTCGGGCGCGACGCCGTCCTGCGGCTCGCCGGCGACCATCACCACCCCGTCGGCGGGGGAGAGCACGTCGTCGGGATCGGGCGGGACGCTGTCGCAGCGGCGGTCGGGGTCCCGGAAGAAGAGGGCCATGTAGGCCGAGAGCGCGACGAATGGTGAGGCCAGCCAGCGAGTCCCGCGCGGTCCGGCGACGGCCAGGACGGCGGCGGGAGCCAGGGGCCCGGTGATGAAGGGCCACCCGGCCCGGTCGATGCGCATCGTGGCCAAACGGTACCGGCCTGCCCGAGGGCCGGTCCGGACGTCGGGGTCGGCCGGGCGCCGAGGCGGCTCCGGGTCGGCGCCGAACTCGGTGGTCCGGCCGCGGGGCGGGCCGCCGTACCGGTCCCGGCACACCATCGTGGCGTCGTCCCGGAGGTCTCCGGCCGTGGCCTCGAGGACGGCGGCGACGTCGAGCGATGCGGCGTTGCACTCCCGCATGCTGTCGGTCAGGAACACGATCCGGTCGCCGGGCTCGATGGGGAAGGGCTGGACGTCGAAGGACCTGCCCGGCAGGACGCCGAACGGCGCCTCGATGCCCAGCCGGATCTCCGCCACCCGGCCACCACGCAGACGCAGCGGCAGGGTGTGCCCGGCGTTGACGATCGCGGCGGAGCCGGTGTGCAGCTCGATCCGGAGCAGCCAGGTGCAGGAAGCCGGCAGCAGCCGCCGCTGGATCTCCGCGGCGAGCGCGAGGCTGACATGACGGCGCTGCCGGACCTCCTCGCGGGCGGCCCGGCAGCGCCGGTGGAGCAGGTGACTAGGCGGCGGCCTTCGTCTCCCAGAAGATCTTGTCGATCTCGGCGATGTAGTCGAGCAGCTTCTGGCCCTCGGCGGGGTCCATGCTGCCCTTGCCACCGGCCGCGCCGGCCTGCTTGGTGGCCTTGTTGAACAGCTCGTGGAGCTGCGGGTACTTCTCGAAGTGCGGAGGCTTGAAGTAGTCGGTCCACAGCACCCACAGGTGGTGCTTGACGAGGTCCGAGCGCTGCTCCTTGATCAGGATGGCGCGGGTGCGGAAGGCCGGGTCCTCGTTGGCCTGGTACTTCTCCTGGATGGCCTTGACCGACTCCGCCTCGATACGGGCCTGGGCCGGGTCGTACACGCCGCAGGGGAGGTCGCAGTGAGCCGTGGCCTCCACCGTGGAGAACATGCGGGTGAAACGCATGGAGGTGCCTCCGGATGTCGTGGGGTTCTGTCGTCTGCGACCCTACTCGCGGTGATCGGACAGGACAGGGCAGGAGAGACCCCCGCCGTCCCCCCCTTGGCCAGCCCCTGGGTCCTGGCCCGTGTCGCCGGTCCCTCCATGTCCCCGACGGTGCGGCACGGCGACCGGCTGCTGGTGCGCCGGGTGCGGTCAGCGGCAGCCGTGCGGACCGGAGACGTCGTCCTCGCCCGGTTCCCCTCCCGGCCGGACCTCCTGGTGGTCAAGCGGGTGCGCCGGACGGTTCCGGGGGGCCACTGGGTCGAGGGGGACAACCCGCTGATCACGGACGACAGCCGGGCGTACGGGCCCGCCGTGGTCGTGGGCCGGGTCGTGGCGCGGCTGCGGCCCCGGCTGGGCAGGCTGCCGCCGATGCCGCCGACCTGACCGACGGCGCCGGCTCACCTGGCCATTACGCTCGACGCCCATGGGCGGCAACGAAGCTTCCGGGCGCGAGCACACGACCGACCGCTTCGCCGACGACCCGGCCTTCGCAGTCCACGAGGGCGGCAAGCTCTCGATGGCCTCCACCCGGTCCATCACCTCGATCGCCGATCTCGCTCTCACCTACACCCCCGGGGTGGCCCGGGTGTCCAGCGCGATCGCCGCCGAGCCGGAGCTGGCCCGCCGCTTCACCTGGGCCCCGCGGGTGGTCGCCGTGGTCTCCGACGGCACCGCGGTGCTCGGGCTGGGCGACATCGGGCCGGCCGCGTCGCTGCCGGTCATGGAGGGCAAGGCCTGCCTGTTCAAGGAGTTCGCCGGCCTGTCCGCCGTCCCCGTGGTCCTGTCGACCACCGACGTCGACACGATCGTCGAGACCGTCGCCGCCGTCGCGCCGTCCTTCGGGGGCATCAACCTCGAGGACATCAGCGCGCCCCGTTGCTTCGAGATCGAGGCTCGGCTGCGTGAACGACTGGACATCCCGGTCATGCACGACGACCAGCACGGGACGGCGATCGTCGTCCTGGCCGCGCTCCGCAACGCGGCGAAGGTCGTCGGCCGCGAGCTCGCAGACCTTCGGGTGGTCGTCGCCGGCGCGGGGGCCGCAGGCATGGCCTGCACGAAGATCCTGCTGGGGGCCGGTGTCGGCGACATCGCGGTGGCCGACTCGAAGGGCGTCCTGCACGCCGGGCGCGAGGACCTCACCCCCAGCAAGCGGTGGCTGGTCGAGAACACGAACAAGGGACAGTTCGCCGGGACGATGACCGCCGCACTGGAGGGCGCCGACGTCTACCTGGGGCTCTCCGGCGGCTCGGTCCCGGAGTGGGCCATCGCCTCCATGGCGAAGGACTGCATCGTGTTCTCGCTGGCCAATCCGACCCCGGAGGTCGACCCGGAGATGGCCGCGAAGTACGCCGCCGTCGTCGCCACCGGCCGCAGTGACCTGCCCAACCAGATCAACAACGTGCTCGCCTTCCCCGGGGTCTTCCGGGGCGCGATCGACGCCGGCGCCACGAGCATCACCGAGGAGATGAAGCTGGCGGCGGCCGCCGCCATCGCCGGCGTCGTCGGCGATGGCGTGCGCGCGGACTACGTCGTGCCCAGCCCGCTCGACCGCCGTGTCGCCGAGGCCGTCGCGACCGCGGTCGCCGCGTGCGCACGGGAGCAGGGCATCACCCGCTGAAGCGTGGTGACCGGGTCACCGACGACCCGGAGGCCGTCGATCGCGGCGATCCCCGCGACCAGGGTTGCCGTGGCCTCGTGCGCCGCGCGGGCCAGCGTCCGGTAGCCGTCGGTACCCGGCCACCGTCAGTCGCCCTTCACGTTGACCAGCTGCCGGAGGGTGTGCCGCACCTCCACCAGGTCCTTGGCGTCCCGCATGACGACGTCCACGTCCTTGTAGGCCGCGGGGATCTCGTCGAGGAAGGCGTCGCTGTGCCGCCACTCGATGCCCCGCATCGACTCCTCCAGCTGGGCGCGGGTGAACGTCCTGCGGGCCTTCGTCCGGGAGAACACCCGTCCGGCGCCGTGCGGGGAGGACTCCAGTGACTCGGGATTGCCGAGCCCGCTGACGACGTAGCTCGCCGTCCCCATCGAGCCGGGGATCAGACCGGCCTGTCCCCGCTTCGCCTGGATGGCGCCCTTGCGGGACACCCAGAGATCGACGCCGAAGTGCCGCTCCCGCTGGGTGAAGTTGTGGTGGGCGTTGATCCGCTCCAGCTCCGGCGTCTCGTCCGCGCGCATGTGCGCTGCGAGGCAGGCGGCGACCCGGTCCATCATCTCCTCGCGGTTGAGCAGCGCGAAGTGCTGCGCCCACCGCAGCTCGGCGATGTAGCGGTCGAACTCCGGCGTCCCCTCGTCCAACCAGGCGAGGTCGCGATCGGGGAGCTCGAGGTTCTCCTCCCGGGCGCGCTGCTGGGCGATCGCGATGTGTTTCTGAGCGATCTTGTTGCCCACCCCGCGGCTGCCGGAGTGGAGGAACAGCCAGACCCGGTCCTGCTCGTCGGCGGTCACCTCGATGAAGTGGTTGCCCGAGCCGAGGCTGCCCAGCTGCAGCGCCCAGTTCGGCGCGGTCGCGGTCACCGATCGCAGCACCTTCTCGCCGAGCTCGTCCGCCTTCGCCTCCAGCTCGGTGACCCGGCGCCTCGCCGACCCGGTGAGCTTCTTGTTGTACTTGCCGGCCGACAGGGGAACGGCTCGCTCGATGTCCCCGCGCAGCGGCGCCAGGGACCCCCGGCTCCGGACCTCGTCGGCCGACCACGGCGTGCGGACCGCGATCATGCCGCAGCCGATGTCCACACCGACCGCCGCCGGGATGATCGCGCCCCTGGTGGGCAGGACCGAGCCGACCGTCGCGCCCTTGCCCAGATGAGCGTCCGGCATGAGCGCCACGTGCGGGTCGATGAAGGGCAGCGTCGCGGTGCGCTCGGCCTGCCGCCGGGTCTCGTCGTCGAGGATGCTGGCCCAGTTCATCAGCCGGTCGGAGAGTCGTTCCACATCCGCGAGTCTGCGGGGACGGTCTGATCCCCGCGAACGGATTCCGCGGTCCGGCCGCGAGTCATGAAGGCGCCGCCGCGGCCCGTGCTCGGCGAGGGTCGGCCTTCCGCTGCTCCGGTGCGTCGGTCGGGCGTCTCCTCACCTGCTCAGCCGAGACTGAGCAGTCTTCGGACGAGCGGATCCAGGGCGGCGCCGGCCGCGGTGTTGGCGTAGACGAACACGGCGATCATGACGAGCAGGGCCGGCACGAGGACCGCCTTCTCCACGAAGGCCCCGGTGCGCAGGTGGATGGGCGCGAGCCGGCTGCGCCGCACCAGCCAGAACAGCGGCACCGGGACGCCCTCCTTGGTCAGGAAGTCACCGGCGATGTGGGTGAGCACGCCGACGCCGACCGCCCACGGCAGCCAGGCCGGGCTGGGGCTGTGCTCCAGCAGGAACCACGCTCCGCCCCAGGAGAGCAGGAGATTGCCGATGACGGTGTTCTCGGCGCGGCCGGGGATGACGAAGTGCAACGCGCGGAGCGCCAGCCCGATGGCCAGGGCGAGCAGCAGCAGGGTCGACCAGTACGCGCCCGCGGCGGCATGGGCGAGCAGCCCGAAGACCGCCGTTCCGAGGACGGCGTCATGGGTTCCCCAGCGGTGTCCTCGGGCGACGGTGCCCACGAGGCCCGAGGGGACGTCCGTGACCGGTCCCCACATGCGCGAGATCGTCGAACCCTGCTGGTCGAGGTCGGGCAGCATGGCGAAGCCGCCGGCTGCGGAGACCCAGGCAACCTGCGCCACCGTCCCGTGCACGGGTGCCCACGGCAGGGTCGCCGCGCCGGCGGCCAGGCCCGACAGGGCATGCGAGTGTCCGAGCACGCGCCCAGAGTGACGCTCCGACGGCGGACACCGGGCCAGGCGCGCCATGACATTGCGATCCTCCGGAACGCAGGACGCCCCGCGAGGGGGGATCGCGGGTCGGGCCCGGAGGGTCCTCACCGCGATCCCCGGAACGGCTCACCTCAGCCGGGGGACGGCACCTGGCCGTGGTGCGATCCGGAGGATCGCGATGTGCTCAGTCATTCGTCCTCCGTGCCGCCGCGCGCCAGCCAGGTGGCCAGCCGCTCGACCGGCACCTCGAAGTCGGGGAACTGGTCGACGAACGCCTGCATCTGATCGGCCAGCCAGGCGAGGGTGACCTGCTCCTCGCCCCGCCGGTCGGCCAGCTCCTCCAGCCCGCGGTCGGTGAAGTACACGTCAGACCGCGAAGGCCTCGGCGACCAGCTGTCGCTGCTCGACGTCGTGCACCTTCGCCGATCCCACGGCCGGGCTGGCCGACGCCCGCCGGCTGACGCGGCGGAGCGTCCGGCCCTCCGGCAGGTGCTCCGGCAGGTTGACGGCCATGAACTGCCAGGCGCCCATGTTCATGGGCTCCTCCTGGACCCAGACCACGTCGTCGGCGTTCGGGTACCGCTCCAGCTCCGCCCGGATCTGCTCGGCCGGCAGCGGGTAGAGCTGCTCGACTCGCACGACCGCGACGTCGGCGGTGCCCTCGGACTCCCGCTGCGCCATCAGGTCGTAGGCGACCTTGCCGCTGCAGAGCAGCACCCTCCGTACCGCAGCCTGGTCCAGCGGCTCACCGCCGACCCCGGTGTCGGGCAGTACCGGGCGGAAGTTCTGCTCGGTGAAGTCCTCGACCGGACTGACCGCCACCTTGGCCCGCAGCAGCGACTTCGGCGTGAAGACGACCAGGGGCCGGTGCACGTCGGAGAGCGCCTGCCGGCGCAGCAGGTGGAAGTAGTTGCCGGGGGTGGTGCAGTTGGCGACGGTCATGTTGTTCTCCGCCGACAGCTGCAGGAACCGCTCGATCCGGCCGCTGGAGTGGTCCGGACCCTGGCCCTCGAGCCCGTGCGGCAGCAGCATGACGACGCCCGAGCGCTGACCCCACTTCGCCTCGCCGGAGCTGATGAACTCGTCGATGACCATCTGGGCGCCGTCGACGAAGTCCCCGAACTGGGCCTCCCACAGCACCAGCGCTCTCGGGTTGGCCACCGAGTAGCCGTACTCGAATCCCAGGGCCGCGTACTCCGACAGCAACGAGTCGTAGACGAAGAACTTCGCCTGGTCCTCGGTGAGGTGCGCCAGCGGCGTGTACTCGCTGCCGATCTCCCGGTCGATGAGCACCGAGTGGCGCTGCACGAACGTCCCGCGTCGGGAGTCCTGGCCGGCCAGCCGCACCGGGATGCCCTCCATGAGCAGCGAGCCGAAGGCCAGCAGCTCGCCCATGGCCCAGTCGATGCCACCCTCGCTGGCCATGGCTGCGCGCCGCTCGAGCATCTTCTGGAGCTTCGGGTGGGGGGTGAAGTCCGGCGGGAACGACACGTGCGCGTCGCCGATGGTCTTGAGGACCTCCTGCGTGATCGCCGTCCGCACCGTGGACTCCTGCGCCATGCGCGGGTCCATGACCGGCTGGGGCTCGGAGGAGTCCTGTGCGTCGTGGGTCTCGGCGAAGGCGCGCTCCAGCTGGCCGCGGTAGTCCTTGAGCGCTTCCTCGGCCTCCTCGAGCGTGATGTCGCCGCGGCCGACCAGCGCCTCGGTGTAGAGCTTCCGGACCGAGCGCTTGCGGTCGATGATGTCGTACATCAGCGGCTGGGTCATCGACGGGTCGTCGCCCTCGTTGTGCCCGCGCCGGCGGTAGCAGACCAGGTCGACGACGACGTCCTTCTTGAACGTCTGGCGGTACTCGACCGCCAGACGGGCCACCCGGACGCACGCCTCGGGGTCGTCACCGTTCACGTGGAAGATCGGGGCGTTGACCATCCGCGCCACGTCGGTCGAGTAGAGCGTCGACCGCGCCGAACCGGGGCTGGTGGTGAAGCCGACCTGGTTGTTGATGACCACGTGGACGGTGCCGCCGGTGCGGTAGCCACGCAGTTGGGAGAGGTTCAGCGTCTCCTGGACGACGCCCTGGCCGGCGAACGCGGAGTCGCCGTGCAGCAGGACCGGCAGGACCGTGAAGCCCTGCTCGCCCTTGTCGATCATGTCCTGCTTGGCGCGGACGATGCCCTCGAGGACCGGGTTGACGGTCTCCAGGTGCGAGGGGTTGCTGGCCAGTGAGACGGCGATCTCGGCGCCCTCCCGGAACGGGTTCCGGAAGGTGCCCTCGGCCCCGAGGTGGTACTTCACGTCGCCCGACCCCTGCACCGTGCCGGGGTCGATGTTGCCCTCGAACTCGCCGAAGATCTTGGCGTAGCTCTTGCCGAGCACGTTGGCGAGCACGTTGAGCCGGCCGCGGTGGGCCATGCCGATGGCGACCTCGTCGAGGCCGTGGTCGGTGCCGGCGATGAGCACCTCGTCGAGGATCGGGATGACGGACTCGCCGCCCTCGAGGCTGAACCGCTTCTGCCCGACGTACTTGGTCTGCAGGAAGGTCTCGAAGGCCTCGGCGGCGTTGAGCCGGCCGAGCACGTGCTTCTGCTTCTCCCGGTCGGGCTGCTCGTGCTTGACCTCGATCCGCTGCTGGAGCCACTCGCGCTCCTCGGGATCGGTGATGTGCATGTACTCCACGCCGACCGTGCGGCAGTAGGAGTTGCGCAGCACGCCGAGGATGTCCCGCAGCGCCATCAGACGCTCGCCGGCGAACCCGCCGACGGGGAACGTGCGGTCGAGGTCCCAGAGCGTCAGCCCGTGCTGGAGGATGTCCAGGTCGGGGTGGGTGCGGACCTTGAACTCGAGGGGGTCGGTGTCGGCCATGAGGTGGCCGTTGCGCCGGTAGGCCTCGATGACCTCGATGACCCGGGCTTCCTTGTCGATCTGTCCCTCGCGGGTGATCCGCACGTCCGGCATCCAGCGCACCGGCTCGTAGGGGATCCGCAGCGACCGGAAGACCTCGTCGTAGAAGCCGTCCTCGCCCAGCAGCAGGGCGTGCAGGCGACGCAGGAAGTCCCCGGACTCCGCGCCCTGGATGATGCGGTGGTCGTAGGTCGACGTCAGCGTGATGATCTTGGAGACGGCCATCTCGGTGAGCGCGTCGGGGTTCATCCCCTGGAACTCGGCCGGGTACTCCATCGCCCCGACGCCGATGATCGCGCCCTGCCCGGCGGTGAGCCGCGGCACGGAGTGGTTGGTGCCGATCGTGCCCGGGTTGGTCAGGCTGATCGTCGTGCCCGAGAAGTCCTCCATCGTCAGCTTGTTGGCACGGGCACGCCGGATGATGTCCTCGTAGGCGGCCCAGAAGCCGGCGAAGTCCATCTCCTCGGCGGCCTTGATGGAGGCCACGACCAGGGACCGCGAGCCGTCGGACTTCGGCAGGTCGATGGCCAGCCCGAAGTTGACGTGCTCGGGCTGCACCAGCACCGGCTTGCCGTCGACCTCGGCGTAGGCGTTGTTCATGTTCGGGAAGTCGTCCAGCGCCCGGACCAGCGCGTAGCCGATCAGATGGGTGAACGAGATCTTCCCACCCCGCGAGCGGGTCAGGTGGTTGTTGATGACGATGCGGTTGTCGGCCAGCAGCTTGGCCGGCACCGCGCGCACGCTCGTCGCCGTCGGCACGGTGAGCGAAGCGTTCATGTTCTTGACCACGGCGGCGGCGGCGCCGCGCAGCGGCGCCTGGCTGCCGGCTGCGACGGGCAGCGCGGGGGTCTTGGCCGCGGGCTTGCCCGCCGACTGCGCGGCGGGCGCCTTCGCGGCCGGGGGCGCGGCCGGCTCGGCAGTCGCCGGCGCCTGCGGCGTGACCGCGCGCGAGTCGTCCTTACCGGCGGCCGGCTGCTTCCCGGGGGTGCCGGACGGCTTGGCGGGGGTGGCGGACGGCTTGGCCGCCGCGGGGCCGTTCGTGGAGGCGGGCGGTTCCTCGCGGTCAGCGGCGCCCACCGGACTGCCCGGCCGGTAGTCGGCGAAGAACTCGTGCCAGGCCTGGTCCACGCTGGACGGGTCGGCGAGGTACTGCTGGTACATCTCCTCGACAAGCCACTCGTTGGTGCCGAATCCAGCCACCGAGGAGGAGGACGCGGAGGAGGGCCGGGATGAGTTCACGCTTGACACGGGGTCGAGTGCCTTCTTCGTCGATGGGCTGCGTACTCGGGGCTGTCGTCTGGGCTGCGTTCTCGGGCCGCGACACAGCCGCAGACCAGAAGTCCGGAGCCGCGGCATGGCTGGGGCCAGGTGTCGAGTCTACGCCCGGTCGTCGGCGCCGACCGGGTACCGATCGCTAGTCCCTGGCGCCGTGTGCGACCAGTAGATCGGCCAGGTCGTCGTTCGCGGTCGCGCGGCCCGCGTCGTTCCCGCGGTGGCGGGCGGCGGCGACCCGGCTGATGTCCAGAGCGGTCGCGCCGTCGTTGGTCGTCGCGTTGACGTCGGCCCCGCGGGAGAGGAGCACGCGGACGACGTCCGGGGAGTCGCCTCCGGGGTCTCCGGCGACGGCGGCGTGCAGGGGAACCCGGCCGGTGTCGGGTTCCCGCCGGTCGACGTCGGCTCCCGCGTCGAGCAGCAGCCGCACCAGTTCCAGCTGCGCGCCACCCGCCGCCGCGTGCAGGGCGCCACCGTCGGCGTCGGCGCCTCGCTCGAGGAGCACCTTGGCCGTGGCGGGGGAGCCGCCCAGGGCCGCCCAGGAGAGCAGGTCCATCCCCGACGCCGGGTCGCTCAAGGACGCCCCGTCGTCGAGGTGGGCCACGAGCGTGTCGACCTCCCCGAGGAAGGCCGCGCTCGGGGCGTCGAGGACGGCACCGAGCTCGAGCAGCACGGGCACGAGGGCGGGGCAGGACTCCAGTGCCACGTGCATCGGCGTCCGGTGGTGCTCGGTGCGCGCGCCCAGGTCCGCCCCGGCACCCACGAGGAAGCGGACGATGTCGCCCTGGCACTCGGCGACGGCCACGTGCAGGGGCGTCCAGCCGCCCTGCCCGGACCGCTCGACGGTGCTGTCGAGCAGCCGGGCGGACGACTCGACGGCGGTCCGGACGGCGTCGAGGTCCCCGGCGGCGATCAGCCGGCCCAGTCGCTGGGCGGTCATGCGAGTGGTCACGCGTCGTCCTTCCTTCGGTGGGAAGACGGTGGCCCCGTCCGGGGCACCGCCTCGAGTGTGCGTAAGGACCCCCTCCTCCCCGACCCTCGCACGCTCGGGCCGGGCCCCGGGAGGGGGCGGGAGGCGGGGTCCTTGCTCAGACGACGTCGCGCCGGACCGCCAGCAGGGTGCCGAGGAGCGCGGCCAGCAGGCCGTAGCCGACCAACAGGAGGCCGCCTTCCCAGGCGCCCAGGAGATCGGGCCCCTGGAACGTCGCCGTCATCGCCTCGAGCCCGCCTCCCGGCATCCACTTGTAGGCCCCGGACGTGGCCGGGATCGAGCGGATCACCGGCTCGACGACGAACAGGTACACGAGGCCACCGACGATCGCCCCGACCTGGTTGCGCAGCAGCGCGCCGATCCCGACCCCGATGAGCGCATAGATGACCAGAGCGAGCCCCGAGGTCGCGAGGACCTCCAGGTTGTCCCCGGTGAGGGACGGGGCCGCGCCGCGTGCGCCGGCGTAGACCGTCACGACCAGGACGTTCACGGCCAGCATCACCAGCGCGAACGGCACGGCGGCCACCGAGTACGCGATCAGCTTGGCGACCACCACCTTCCAGCGGCGCGGCACCGTGAGGAAGGTGGGTGTCGCGGTGCGGTGCCGGTACTCCTGGGTCATCCCGATGATGCCGAGGATCAGGAACAGCACCGTCGCATTCGTGGCCTGGGCCAGCGCCACTTGCTCGAACTCCGGCGTCCCGACCGGTGGCAGCCCGCTCTCTGCGTTGCCGGCGAAGCCGGTCAGCAGGGCGGCGAAGCCGCCCACCATGACGCAGCCACCGAGCAGCAGCCCGAGCCAGACCCGGGTCGTGAACAGCTTGGTCCACTCCGAGCGCACCAGGCGGATCATCGGGTGGCCTCCTGGGCGACGGGTGAGGGGGCCGCGAACTGCTCGGAACCGCCGGTCAGCTGGAAGTAGATCGCCTCGAGTCCGCTCGTGCGGGAGCGCAGCTCATGGAGCTCGATGCCGGCGGCGAACGCCCGCCGGCCCACCTCGGCCGGTGTGGTCCCGGTGACGGTGAGGACGCCGTCCTGGGAGGTCACCCCCGTGCCGTCGGCGCGCAGCAGGTCGGCGAACCGGGCGGCCTCCGGGCTGCGGACCAGCACCGTGCCGGCGCCGTCGGCCCCCGAGCGCAACTGGTCCATGGAGCCCTCGCGGACCAGGCGGCCCGCGCCGACGATGACCACGCGGTCGACGGTCTGCTCCACCTCGCTCAGCAGATGGCTGGAGACCAGGACCGTCCTGCCCAGGTCGTGGGCGAGGTGGCGCAGGAAGCCCCGCAGCCACTGGATGCCTTCGGGGTCCAGCCCGTTCGCCGGCTCGTCCAGCACCAGGACGGCGGGATCGCCCAGCAGCGCGGTGGCCAGCGCCAGCCGTTGCCGCATGCCGAGCGAATACCCCCCGGCCCGGCGGTTGCCGGCGTCGGCGAGCCCGACCTGCGCCAGGACCTCGTCGGCGCGGGACAGCGGGAAGCCGGCGGCGCGGCAGTACACGCGGAGGTGGTTGCGACCGGACCGGGCCGGGTGGAACGCGGTCTCCAGCACGGCCCCCACGGTGCGGAGCGGGGCGGTCAGGGTCGTGTACGGGGCGCCGTCGAAGGTCGCCGTCCCGGAGTCGGGCTGCATGAGGCCGAGAAGCATCCGCAGCGTGGTGGTCTTGCCGGCGCCGTTCGGCCCCAGGAAGCCGGTCACCGACCCCGGCTCCACGGTGAAGCTCAGATCGGAGACGGCCTGCACCCGACCGAAGGACTTGCTGAGTCCGTGCACATCGACCCGGACGGGGTCGACCGTCGCGGCGCTTGCGATGGAAATGGTGTCTCCTCGTCGTGGGGCGCGGGTCCGAACCCATCCAAGCGCACCGAGGAGCGCTCCCGTGAGCCCCGAGAGCCCGCGGCGCGCCGCACCGCACCCCCGGCGCCGGAGATCATCTCGGGCGTGACCGCCGGCACACGGTCACATAGAGTCCGCGCCGTGACCGACACCTCGAACGCCTACCGGACGGTCGTCGTGGGAACAGACGGTTCGGAGTCCTCCCTGCGCGCGGTCGCGCGGGCGGGTGTGCTGGCCGGCGCGTGTGACGCGACGCTCGTCATCGCCTGCGCCTACCTGCCCACCGAGGCCGACGACCGCGAACTGGCCCGCGCCCAGGACGTCCTCCGGGACGAGGCCTACCAGGTGGTCGGCTCGCACCCGGCGGAGGACACGGTGCGCACCGCTGCCGAGCGCGCCGGCGCGGCGGGTGCAGGAAGCGTGAAGACCGTCGCCGTACAGGGCTCGCCGGTCGAGGCGCTGCTGGAGGTCGTGCGTCGGGAGAACGCCGACCTGCTGGTCGTCGGCAACCGTGGTCTGGCCGGCATCAAGGGTCGGCTGCTCGGCTCGGTCCCGGCCGATGCCACCCGGCGGTCCGCATGCGACGTGCTCGTCGTGCACACCACCGACTGAGGTCGCGGACCGCAGATGGACGCCCCGGACGAGCGCTCCGGCCCGGACGCCCGTGAGGCGATCGAGCGGTTGCTGCTCGACGGCCCGCGGCGGTACACGCGGCTCCAGGTCGCCGAGCTCGCCGGAATGGCGCCCGACCGCACCCAGCGGCTCTGGCGGGCGCTCGGCTTCCCCGACGCCGCCGACGACGACCCCGCGTTCACCGACGCCGACGTCCGGGCGCTCGGGGTGCTGTCGGAGCTGATCGACTCCGGCTTCGTCGACGCCGACACCGAGGCCTCCATCGCCCGGGCGATGGGCCAGGCGCTGTCACGACTGGCCGACTGGCAGACCGACATGCTCGCCGATGCCCTGAGCCGGCCCGAGCCCGGCGGCGGATGTCAGCCCGCCTCGCCCGAGGAGGCCGTGGCCGTCGCCCGTGAGCTGCTGCCCAAGATGCGGGACATCCAGAGCTACGTCTGGCGGCGGCACCTCGCAGCCAACGCCGACCGGCTGCTCGCTTCGTCGGCCGGCCAGGGGGACCGGCGCCGGCTCGCGGTCGGCTTCGCCGATCTGGTCGGGTACACCACACGCAGCCGGGGCATGGGCGGTCGCGAACTGGGGGCCATGGTCGAGGACTTCGAGAGCACCGCGACCGAGGTCATCGCGCAGCACCGCGGCCGGGTGGTCAAGACCGTCGGGGACGGCGTGCTCTTCACCGCCGCGTCCCCGGTCGACGCCGTCGAGATCGGGCTGCTGCTGCCGGAGGTGTGGGACAGCGAGGAGCGTCCGCCGCTGAGGGTCGGGGCCGCGTACGGCGCCGTGCTGACCCGTCTGGGCGACGTCTACTCGCCCGTGGTGAACCTGGCCAGCCGGCTGACCTCGCTCGGCCGCCCCGGCACGGTGCTCGTGGACCGGGAACTGGCCCAGCGGCTGCGCGGGCTCCGCGCCTACCGCGTACGGCCGTTGCGCCGGGTCTCGGTCCGCGGCTACGACCACCTGCAGCCGTGGCTGGTGAGGCGCCGTCCGCCGGGTGAGGAGGACAACCCGCTCGAGGGCATGCTCGACGAGCTCGCCGACGACGTCCTGGAGCGGCCGGAGGACGAGGACGCCTGAGGACCGGTCGCTCGCGGTGACGGGCGGCTTGGGAGGCTGTGCCGGTGAGCGCAACTCTGGTCGCCCGCGGACTGGCGGCCGGTCACGGCGCCCGCGTGCTCTTCTCCGGTCTCGATCTCGTCGTCGCTCCCGGTGACGTCGTCGGGCTCGTCGGCGTCAACGGCGCGGGCAAGTCCACGCTGCTGCGCACGCTGGCCGGTGACCTGCCCGCCGAGGCCGGCACCGTCGTCGTCAGCCCACCGACGGCCACCCTGGGGTACCTGCCCCAGGAGCACGAGCGACGGGAGAGCGAGACCGTCCTCGGGGCGCTGGTCCGGCGGACCGGTGTGGCCGCCGCCCAGGCCGCGCTCGACGCGGCCACCGACGCCCTCACCGTCGGTCGGGCAGGCGCGGACGACGCCTACGGCGACGCGCTCGAGCACTGGCTGGCTCTCGGGGGTGCCGACCTGGAGGAGCGGGCGGCCGAGGTCGTCGCCGAGGTGGCGCCCGGCGTCGCCCTGGACGCCCCGACCACCGGCCTCTCCGGTGGCCAGGCCGCCCGCGTCGGCCTGGCCGCGCTGCTGCTGTCCCGCTACGACGTCCTCCTCCTCGACGAACCCACCAACGACCTGGACCTGACCGGACTGGACCAGCTCGAGCGATTCGTCAGCGGGTCCCGCGCCGGCATCGTCGTCGTCAGCCACGATCGTGAGTTCCTCGCCCGCACGGTGACGCGGGTGGTCGAGCTCGACCTCGCCCAGCAGCTGGTCCGCGTCGTCGACGGCGGGTACGAGGCGTACCTGACCGAGCGCGAGGTGGCGCGGCGGCACGCCCGCGAGGAGTACGAGGAGTTCGCCGACACCAAGGCAGGGCTCGAGGCGCGGGCGCGCATGCAGCGCAACTGGATGGCCAAGGGCGTCCGCGACTCGATCAAGAAGTCCAAGGACGGCGACAAGCACATCAAGGCGCACAACCGGGCGTCCTCGGAGAAGCAGGCCGCCAAGGCCAGGCAGACCGACCGCCGCATCGAGCGGCTGGAGGTCGTGGAGGAGCCGCGCAAGGAGTGGGAGCTGCGGCTGGAGATCGCCGCCGCACCGCGAGCCGGTGCCGTGGTCGCCACGCTTCGGGGGGCCGTGGTGCGGCGCGGCGAGTTCCGGCTGGGCCCGCTGGACCTGCAGGTCGACTGGGGCGATCGGATCGCCATCACCGGGGCCAACGGATCGGGGAAGTCCACGCTGCTGGCCGCCCTGCTCGGGCGGGTGCCACTGGACGAGGGCGCGGCATCGCTCGGGCCGGCGGTGCAGATCGGGGAGATCGAGCAGGCGCGCAGCCGCTTCTTCGGCGGCGAGCAGTTGCTGGACGCGTTCTCCGCCGAGGTGCCCGACTGGCCGACGGCGGACGTGCGCACGCTGCTGGCCAAGTTCGGGCTGACAGCCGACCACGTGCTGCGCCCGGCCGCGACGCTCTCCCCGGGGGAGCGGACCCGGGCGGGGCTGGCACTGCTCCAGGCGCGGGGGGTGAACGTGCTGGTCCTGGACGAACCCACCAACCACCTCGACCTGCCCGCCATCGAGCAGCTCGAGCAGGCCCTGGCCGAGTACGCGGGAACCCTGCTCCTGGTGACCCATGACCGACGCATGCTCGAGGCGGTCGCCACGACCCGCCGGCTCCAGGTGACCGACGGTCAGGTCGTCGAGCGCTGACCGGTCAGCCGGCGGGCGTCCCGAGCTCGTCGGCGATCCCCACGGTGTCCATGCCCGACCAGGTGTCGGACACGTGGTGGGCCAGCACCATGAGGTCGCGCAGCTCGCCGCTGCGGTCGCGGATGTGGTCCCGCAGCAAGGCCTCGCCGGTGAAGCCGAGGTCGGTGAACAGCGCCAACGCCGCTCCCTGCTCGGCGACCACCTCGACGACCAGCTTCGACAGCCCGGAGGAGACCGCCTCCACGAGGGCCCGGCGCGCCAGTTCCCGGCCCAGTCCCTTGCCCCGCTGCGACGTCGCCACGACCAGGCGCAGCTCACCGACGTGGTCCGACCAGCCGGGCAGTGGCCGGACGGCGGCGTAACCGGTCACCTCGTCGCCGTCGACGGCCACCCAGCGGCCGCCCGGTGAGGACTCGGTCGCCCAGGAGCGGACCGTCTCCGGATCGGTGACCTCCTCCTTGATGAAGGTCAGGTCACCCTCGGGCAGCTCCGCGAAGAAGCGCAGGAGGGCGTCGCACCGCTCGGGGCCCAGCTCCACGATCTCCACGTCAGGCCTCCTCTGCCGAGCCGTCGGCGGCCAGCTCATCACTCCGCCGCCGGATGAAGTCGATGATCGTGGGCACCGTCGTCTTCGCTGCGGTGCGCCCGACGACCAGCCCCATGTGGCCGGCGTCCAGGCAGAGCTCGTGCTTGTCCGGCGAGCCCACCAGGTCGATCAGCGGCGCCGTCGCGTCCGGCGGCACGATGTGGTCCCGGTTGGCCCGCACGGTGAGGAAGGGGACCCGGATGTCACCGAGGTGCACGGGGTCCCCGCCCACGGTCAGCTGGTCGGTCACCATCCCGTTCTTCCGTACGAGCATCTCCGCGGTCTCGCGGGCCGCCGCGCCCGGGAAGGGCACGTGGTCGTCCGACCAGCCGGTCATCGCCTGGTAGGAGGCGACGTACTCGTCGTTCCAGAGCCGCTCCCAGAGGGTGACGTAGCGGGTCACCTCGGCGGTGGGCGTGAGCGCCCGGAAGCCCTGCACGACCACGGACGGCGGCACGTTGCCGTCGGCGCCGAGAACGGAACCCACGTCCATCCCGCCGACGGCGAAGATGTCGGCGAGCGGGCCCATGTGCCGGAAGTCCACCGGTGTGGCCAGCACCGTGAGGCTGCGCAGCGGCGCGTCCGGGTGGTGCGCGGCGTAGAGCAGCGCGAGGTCCCCGCCGAAGCAGTAGCCGAACAGGGTGACCTCGTCCGCACCGGAGAGCTCCAGGACCCGGTCGATCCCGGCGGGGATGTAGTCGTCGACGTAGTCCTCGAGCCGGTTCTCCGCGTCCCGCTCGTCGGGTTCGCCCCAGTCGAGCATGTACACGTCGAATCCCGCGTCGAGCAGCTGCTCGACGAAGCTGTTGCCGGGGGTCAGGTCGAGGATGTAACTGCGGCTGACCAGGCTGAAGACGAGCAGCAGCGGCGGCCCGTACCGGACCCCGCCATGGGTCTCCGGGTCGTTGCGGTAGTGCCACAGCTGGGTGCGGCCACGCTGCCAGACGACGTCCTTCGGTGTCTGCCCCACGCCGGGCCGGTCGACGCCCGCGACCAGCTTGATCCCGTTACGGGCGCGCAGGGCGTTGCGCTCGACGTCGCGGCGGACGCGGTCGAGCACCGTCTGCGGGCTGGGCACCGTCGGCATCGTCGTCCTCCGTGGTCGTCGTCGGCGGTTCGGTCGGTCCCGGGCGGGACACGGAGCGGGCGGCGCGGCGTCGCTCGGTCTCCAGCTGCAGGGTCAGGCGCCGTACTTCCCGGTCCAGCGACCCGATCTGCGCGCGCAGCCGGCTGATGTCACTGCCGGCGGGCAGGTTGAGCAGATGCCAGGCGCGCGCGGTCAGCTGCTGGGCGGACCGGCCGGCGAGGTTCTGCGCGCGGCGGGCCAGGGCCGAGCCCAGCGTGAACCACGGGGCACGCACCAGCTCCTCGGCACGGGGGGCGACGGTCCGTTCGGCGGCGTCGAACGCCTGGCGCCACAGTGGGGGCGACGGCGCCGGCTTCCTCGGCCCGGACGGCGGCCTCATCGCTGTCCCACCTCCTGCGGTACCTCCACGGCCCGTCGGAGGATCTTGCCGGTGGGGCCCTTCGGGACGGCGTCGTCCATCCGGAGCGCGGGATGGTTCTCGTCCTTGGCCGCGCTGTCGAGCAGGTTCTGCGCCAGGTTGGTCACGGTCGTCTGCCTCCCCGCCGGGTTCGGACGACCGCTCTACCCGCCCGGGAGGTGAGCTACCCCACGTCTTCGTTACGGTCGTGCGGACGACGTCGACGACAGGAGCTCCCGACATGGCTGACCGCACGATCCTCGACATGTTCCGGCTGGACGACCGGGTGGCGATCGTGACGGGCGCTTCCTCGGGGCTCGGCGCCGTCTTCGCCCGCACCCTGGCCGAGGCCGGGGCCGACGTGGTGCTCGGCGCCCGACGGGTCGACCGCCTCGCCGACACCCAGCAGGCGGTGGAGAAGGCGGGCCGGCGAGCGATCAGCGTGCGTACCGACGTCGCCAGCCCGGAGGACTGCCAGGGCCTCGTCGACGCCGCGATGGGGGAGTTCGGCCGGGTCGACATCCTGGTCAACAACGCGGGGATCGGAACGGCGGTGCCCGCCACGCGGGAGACCCCCGAGCAGTTCCGCGAGGTCATCGAGGTGAACCTCAACGGCTGCTACTGGATGGCTCAGGCATGTGGCCGCGTGATGCAGCCGGGCAGCTCGATCGTCAACATCTCCAGCGTGCTGGGCCTGACGACTGCGGGGCTCCCGCAGGCCGCGTACGCCGCCAGCAAGGCCGGGCTGATCGGGCTGACCCGCGACCTCGCCCAGCAGTGGACCGCCCGCAAGGGGATCCGCGTGAACGCGCTCGCCCCGGGGTTCTTCACCTCCGAGATGACCGACCAGTACCCCGAGGGCTACCTCGAGTCCCAGCTGGCGCGGGTGCTCGTGGGCCGGAAGGGCGACCCGGAGGAGCTGGCCGCGGCACTCGTGTTCCTCGTCAGCGACGCCGGCGGCTACGTGACCGGCACGACCATCCCGGTCGAGGGCGGGATGCTCACCAGCTGAGGCGTCGGTGGCGTCAGCCGGCCCGCGCGACCAGAGCGCTGATGCGGTCGGTGATCTCCGGCCACACCGCGCGCGGCAGGTCGTGCCCCATGCCGTCGACGACGAGCAGCTCGGCGCCGGGGATCGCGGCCGCGGTGGCGCGGCCGCCGCTGACGTCGACCAGCGTGTCGTGCGAGCCGTGGATCACGAGGGTGGGCACCGAGATCTTCGCGAGGTCGGGTGTGCGGTCGTGCGTGGTGAGGATGGCCGCCAGCTGCCGCGCGACCCCGGCCGGGTCGTGTGCGCGGTCGAACGCGAGCCCCGCGCGGTCGCGGAGCGCGGCCTCGTCGAACTCGAAGCCGGGCGAACCGATGACCCGGTAGGTGTTGATCACCCGCTGGATCGCGCCCTCGCGGTCGGTGGCAGCCGGTGCGAGCAAGACCGGGAGGGCGACCTCGGCGGGTGCGCCGACACCGGCTTCCCCGGTCGTCGACATGATCGAGGTGAGGCTGCGCACGCGTTCGGGAGCCTGCACCGCGACCAGCTGGGCGATCATGCCGCCCATCGACGCACCCACCAGGTGCACGCTGTCCAGGCCGAGGGCGTCGAGCAGGCCGATCGTGTCGTCGGCCAGGTCGGTGAGCCCGTAGGCGGCCGTCGACACGTCGCCCCCGAACATCGCCATGATGTCGGGCGCTCCGGCGGCGTGCAGGTGCGTCGACAGCCCGATGTCCCGGTTGTCGAACCGGACGACGAAATGGCCGCGGTCGGCCAGACCGGCGCAGAAGTCGTCCGGCCAGCCGATCATCTGCGTCGCCAGGCCCATGACCAGCAGCACCGGCGGATCGCCCGCGTCGCCGAAGGTCTCGTAGGCGATCTCGAGGTCGCCCACCTGGGCCCGCTGGATTCCGCTGCTCTGCATGAGGCGGGACGCTAGTGCGGGCTCGGGCGTACCGCATGTGGTCGCCGGGCCGCGTCGGCGTGGATCGGATGAGTGCCCCCGGCAGGATTCGAACCTGCGCCCCTGCCTCCGGAGGGCAGTGCTCTATCCCCTGAGCTACGGGGGCTCGTCCGTTCGTGCGGAGAGAACGCTATCAGCCGCCCGACGGGGGCCGGACGCAGGCCCTCACGGCGCCGGGAGCGGGGTGCCGCCGCGCGCCGCGAGCATGTCGGTCATGGTCCCGGTCTCGGCCGTCTGGGTTTGCGCCATCGTGTCGGCGAGCTCCCGGACGGCCCGCTCCTGCGCGTGTTCGGCGGCGTACTCCGCCATGTCCCTGCCGCCCTGGTGGTGCCGGATCATCAGCCGCAGGAACTCGACGTCGAACGCGGTCCCCGACAGCTGCCGCAGGTTCGCCAGCTCCTCCTCCGTCGCCATGCCGGGCATCAGGGCACCGTCCGAGGGCATGTCGTGGCCGGCGTGCGAACCGGAGTCGGACATCCACGCCATGGTGTCCCCGCCGGTCGTCGGCAGCCCCCACAGCGCCAGCCAGCCCTGCATCCGGCCGGCCTGGTTGGTCTGCGCGGCGGAGATGTCGAACGCCAGCTGGCGGATCTCGGGGTCCTGGCTGCGCTCGGCCACGAGGTTGGCCATCTCCACGCCCTGCAGGTGGTGGCGCGCCATGTCCCGGGAGAACCCGGCGTCGACCGAGTCCACCGTCGGGTCGGCCGTCCGCCCGATGCCCAGCGCGACGGCCAGGCCGCCGCCGAGGAGCACCAGGCCGACCGCGATCACGGCCAGGAGGACGGTCCGCAGCGGGCTGCGGCGAGCGGCTCCGGGGACGGTCACGTCGTCCTCCACCTCGGCTGTCTGCGGGACCACGGGTGCGGTCATCAGGGGGCGCTGGTCTCCGTCGGGTCGGCCGAGGGCGTCGGCGCGGTGGGCATGTCGCTCGGGCCGATCGGGGTGCTGCTGTCGGCCTCGGTGAGCGGGTCGGCCGCGAACGCCGGGTTCTCGCAGCTGGCGCCGGGCTCCGGGAACTCGCCGGCGCGGAAGGTGAGGAAGTCGGCGAACTGCTCGATGCGGATGTCGTCGGCCGAGTCGACCTTCAACTGGTGGTTCCACGACTGGAGGCTGATGGGGGAGTCGAGGCCGGCGTACGGGGAGAGCATCCGGCCGTTCTCGCCCTCGACCAGGTCGGCCAGCTTCGCGATGTCGCCGTCGGACACCCGGTCGGGGTTGTAGGTGATCCAGACGGCGCCGTGCTCGAGGCCGTGGACCGCGTTCTCGTGCCGGATGTCGACGTCGTAGACGGTGCCGGTGCAGTCCGCCCAGTTGCCGTCGTGGGGACCGCCCACCGGCGGCGACTCGGTGTAGTCGACCTCGGTCGTCACGTGCTCCTGGCCGGCCGCGTAGTCGAAGGTCTGGACGCCGTCGATCTCGTCGATCGACTGGACCTCGTCCTCCTTGGACCTGTTCACCTGGATCACCGCGTAGGTGATGACGGCGGCGGCGAACACGACCACGGCCACCGCCGCGGCGATCAGGCCCCAGGGCCGCTGCGGGGCGACGACGTTGGCCGCGGGCCGGGTGCGCCCGCCCTTGCCGGCCGGCGCCCGCTTGCCGGCAGGCCTGCCGTTGCCGGTCGCGGGCTTGCGGTCCTTGGCCAAGGCCTCTCCTCGATGCTGGGTTCCTGGGGTACGGCTGCCGGACACGGGCAGCCCGTCGCCGTGCGAGTCTAGGTCGGCTCCCTGTGCGACCCCTGGGAGCGTGTGGTGGCTGGGACGAGGCGGGCCGGCGAGGCGCGTGCAGCCGGTCAGTACGCTCGTCCGGTGACACCTGAGCAGCTGCGTGACGTCGTCCGGACCGTCGTGGCCGCGGCCGTCGACCGTGGCGCGCTCGCGGTCGAGGTACCCGACGAGGTCGTCGTCGAGCGGCCCAAGAACCGGGCGCACGGCGACTACGCCACCAACGTCGCCCTGCGGCTGGCCAAGGCCGCCGGCCGGCCGCCCCGTGAGGTCGCCGGGCTGCTCGCGACCGACCTCGCCGCGCAGCCGGGCATCGCCGCCGTCGACGTCGCGGGTCCCGGCTTCCTCAACCTCACCCTCGCCGAGGGCGCGCTCGGGCGGATCGCCGTCCAGGCGGTGACGGCCGGGGCCGCGTACGGGCGGACCGACGTCCTGGCCGGACAGCGGCTCAACCTCGAGTTCGTCTCCGCCAACCCCACCGGGCCGGTCACCCTGGGCTCCACCCGGTGGGCAGCGGTGGGGGACGCCCTCGCCCGGCTGCTGGAGGCCAGCGGCGCCAGCGTCAGCCGGGAGTACTACGTCAACGACGCCGGCGCGCAGATCGAGCGGTTCGGGCGGAGCCTGCAGGCCGTCGCGCTGGGTCGGCCCGTGCCCGAGGACGGTTACCAGGGCGACTACGTCGAGACGGTCGGCCGGCAGGTGGTCGACGCCGTTCCGGGTCTGCTGGACCTGCCGGAGGACGAGCAGGTGCGAATCTTCGCCGAGCGCGGCGTCGAGGCCATGGTCGCGGACATCCGCGCCACCCTCGACGGCTTCGGCGTCCACTTCGACACGTTCTTCTCCGAGAAGACGCTGCACGAGTCCGGCGCGCTGGAGAAGGCGGTAGCCCAGCTGCGGGAGCAGGGGCACGTCTTCGAGGCCGACGGTGCGGTCTGGTTGCGGACGACGGACTTCGGTGACGACAAGGACCGTGTGCTGGTCAAGGCCGACGGCGAGCCCACCTACTTCGCCGCCGACTGCGCCTACTACCTCGACAAGCGGGCCCGTGGCTTCGACCGGGTCGTGATCATGCTGGGCGCCGACCACTCCGGCTACGTCGGCCGGTACAAGGCGCTGGTCGCCGCGGCCGGTGACGACCCGGCGACGCACCTGGAGATCCTCATCGGACAGCTGGTCAACCTGGTGCGCGACGGCGAACCGGTCCGGATGAGCAAGCGCAAGGGCAACTTCGTGCTGCTCACCGACCTCGTGGACGCCGTCGGCACCGACGCGGCCCGCTATGCCCTCGCCCGGGCCTCGGTCGACCAGCAGATCGACATCGACGCGGACCTCTGGAGCCGGCGGACCAACGACAACCCGGTCTTCTACGTCCAGTACGCGCACGCCCGGATCTCCTCGGTGCTGCGCAACGCCGCCGACCTCGGGCTCGCCCTCGGGGAGGCCGGTGACGTCGACGTCGCCCAGCTCGCGCACGAGCGGGAGAGCGACCTGCTGCGGGCGATCGGCGAGTTCCCGCGGGTGCTCACCGCCGCGGCCGAGCTGCGGGCGCCGCACCGGGTGGCCCGCTACCTCGAGGAGCTGGCCGGCACCTACCACCGCTTCTACGACTCCTGCCGGGTCCTGCCGCGCGGGGACGAGGAGGCGACCGCGCTGACCACCGCCCGGTTGTGGCTCTGCGCGGCGACCGCGACGGTGCTCCGCAACGGCCTCGACGTCCTGGGTGTGTCCGCCCCGGAGCGGATGTGAGGGCGCGACCGGCGGGGCTGCCGGGCAGGAACCGTCGGATCGACGTCCTGGAGTTGCTGTGAGAGCGCACCCGGCCGGCCCTCTCCACGGGAACATCCAGCAGCCGAGCGCCGCGGGTGCGCCGCCGAGCGACCTCGGTGCGCTGGACCCGCACGTCTGGCCGCGTTCTGCCGAGCGGATCGACGGGGAGCTGCACCTGGGCGGGCTGCCGGTCACCGACCTGGCCCGCACGCACGGCACCCCGCTGTTCGTGCTGGACGAGGACGACTTCCGCGGCCGGGCCGCGGATTTCGCGAGCGCCTTCACCGACGCCGACGTGCACTACGCCTCGAAGGCGTTCCTCTGCGGCCAGGTGGCGCGCTGGATCGCCGACGACGGCCTGCACCTGGACGCCTGCAGCGGCAACGAGCTCTCCCTCGCCCTGGCCGCCGGCTTCCCGGCCGGGCGGATCGCGCTGCACGGCAACAACAAGTCGCTGGTGGAGCTGCAGCTGGCCGTCGACGCGGGCATCGCGCACGTCGTCGTCGACTCCTTCGACGAGATCGACCGGCTGGTGCCGCTCGCCGCCGCCCGCGTCGCCGCCGGTGGCACGCCGGTCCCGCTGCTCATCCGCGCCACCGTCGGCATCGAGGCGCACACCCACGAGTTCATCGCCACCGCCCACGAGGACCAGAAGTTCGGCTTCTCCCTCGCGACGGGCGACGCCCTGACCGCCGCGGTCCGGGTGATCCGGGAGCCGGCGCTGCACCTGGCCGGGCTGCACAGTCACATCGGTTCCCAGATCTTCGACACCGCCGGCTTCGAGGCCGCGGCACACCGGGTGGTCGGGCTGCTGGGTCAGGTGCACCAGGCCACCGGGGAGGTGCTCGACGAGCTCAACCTGGGCGGCGGTTTCGGCATCGCCTACCTCGCCGAGGACGACCCGGTCAGCCCCCGGGACGTCGCCGGGAAGCTGCGCACCGTCATCGCCGCCGAGTGCGCCCAGCTCGGCCTGCCGGTGCCCCGGCTGGCCGTCGAGCCCGGTCGCGCGATCGCCGGCCCCGGCACGGTGACCCTGTACGAGATCGGCACCATCAAGCCGGTCCGCCTGGGCGCCAGCGGCGCGCCCGGCACGCCGCTCGTGCGCAACTACGTGTCCGTGGACGGCGGGATGAGCGACAACATCCGCACCGCCCTCTACGACGCGAACTACACCTGCGTCCTGGCCAACCGGATCTCCGACGCTCCTCCGGCGCTGTGCCGGGTGGTGGGCAAGCACTGCGAGAGCGGCGACATCCTCGTCCGCGATCTCTGGCTGCCCTCGGACGTGCAGCCGGGGGATCTCCTCGCGGTCGCCGCCACCGGGGCCTACTGCTGGTCGATGGCCAGCAACTACAACTACCTGCTCAAGCCGCCGGTGGTCGCCGTGCGGGGCGGTTCGGCCGCCGAGATCATCCGGCGGCAGACACTGTCGGACGTGTTCGCGCTCGACGCCGTCCTGGCCGGCGAGGCGGCTCCGTCACCGGCGCCGTCCCAGCCGGCACCCGAGCACCCGGTCGGAGCGCAGAGGTGAACGAGCTGGCGAATTCCCCCGAGTACAGAGCACTGCCGGGCACGAGGCCGACGAGCCCCGGCGAGGAGGACTCGTGACCAAGCCCCTGAAGGTGGCCCTGCTCGGCTGCGGGACCGTCGGCAGCGCCGTCCTGCGGTTGATCTCGGAGCAGGCCGACGACCTCACCGCCCGCGTCGGCCGGCCGGTCGAGGTGGCCGGTATCGCGGTGCGGCGGCCGGCCCACCACCCCGACGTCCCGCAGCACCTGCTCACCACGGACGCGGAGGCGCTGGTCGCCCGCGACGACGTCGACCTCGTCGTCGAGGTGATCGGCGGGATCGAGCCGGCCCGGACGCTGATCCTCGCCGCGCTCGAGGCCGGCAAGTCCGTCGTCAGCGCCAACAAGGCGCTGCTGGCCGACGACGGCCCGCTGCTGCACGCCGCCGCCGCGAAGGCCGGCGTCGACCTCTACTACGAGGCCGCGGTGGCCGGCGCCATTCCGCTGTTGCGTCCCCTCCGCGAGTCGCTGGCCGGCGACCAGTTGCGCCGGGTCGTCGGCATCGTGAACGGCACGACCAACTACATCCTCTCGCGGATGGCCGAGACCGGTGCGGGGTTCGCCGAGGCGCTGGCCGAGGCCACCGACCTGGGGTACGCCGAGGCGGACCCGACGGCCGACATCGACGGGTTCGACGCGGCGGCCAAGGCGGCGATCCTCGCCTCGCTCGCGTTCCACACGCCGGTGTCGGCCATCGACGTCTACCGCGAGGGCATCTCCGCGGTCTCCGCCAGCGACGTCGCACGCGCCGCGGAGATCGGCTGCACGGTCAAGCTGCTGGCCATCTGCGAGCGGGTGGAGAACGGGAACGAGGACGGCGACTCGGTGGCCGTCCGGGTGCACCCCGCGATGATCCCGACGACGCACCCGCTGGCGTCGGTCGGAGGCGCGTTCAACGCGGTGTACGTCGAGGCCGAGGCCGCCGGGCAGCTGATGTTCTACGGCCAGGGTGCCGGGGGAGAGCCTACCGCCAGCGCCGTCCTCGGCGACCTCGTCGCCGTCGCGCGCAACCGGCTGGCCGGGGCCTCCGGTCAGGGGCCCACCGGCTACGCCAACCTGGCCGTCCGGCCGATCGCCGACACCCCGACCCGCTACCACGTGAGCCTGGACGTGGCTGACCGGCCCGGTGTCCTGGCGACGGTCGCGCACGAGTTCGCGCGGCACGAGGTCAGCATCGCCACCGTTCGCCAGGACGGGCACGGCGACGCCGCCACCCTCGTCATCGTCACCCACAGCGCCCCCGACGCCGCGCTCTCTGCCACCATCGCCGCGCTGCGGGACATGCCCGTCGTCCGGGGCGTCACGAGCGTGCTGCGAGTGGAGGGGTTGTCATGACGGTAGGCGTGCGGGGAGTGATCTCCCCGGGATGGCCCGGGCTGATCGAGGCCTATCGGTCGCGGTTGCCGGTCAGCGACGACACCCCGGTGGTGACCCTGCACGAGGGCGCGACCCCGCTGCTGCCCGCCCCGGAGCTCTCCCGTCGCACCGGGTGCGAGGTCTTCCTCAAGGTCGAGGGCGCCAACCCCACCGGTTCCTTCAAGGACCGCGGCATGACGATGGCGATCACCAAGGCCGTCGAGGAGGGCTCGAAGGCGGTCATCTGCGCCTCGACGGGCAACACCAGTGCGAGCGCCGCGGCCTACGCCGCCCGTGCCGGGATCACCTGCGCCGTGCTGGTCCCGCAGGGGAAGATCGCCATGGGGAAGCTCGCGCAGGCGCTGGTGCACGGCGCGAAGCTCCTGCAGGTCGAGGGCAACTTCGACGACTGCCTGACGCTGGCCAGCAAGCTCGCGATCGACTACCCGGTGAGCCTGGTCAACAGCGTCAACCAGTACCGCATCGAGGGTCAGAAGACGGCGTCGTTCGAGATCGTCGACGTCCTCGGGGACGCCCCGGACATCCACTGCCTGCCCGTCGGCAACGCCGGGAACATCACCGCCTACTGGCAGGGCTACCGCGAGTACGCCGCCGACGGCACCGCCGCCCGCACGCCACGCATGTGGGGGTTCCAGGCCGCCGGGGCAGCGCCGATCGTCACCGGCCAGGTCGTGGAGAACCCCAGCACGATCGCGACCGCCATCCGCATCGGAAACCCGGCATCCTGGACCAAGGCCCTGGCTGCCCGCGACGAGTCCGGCGGGCGCATCGACGCCGTCACCGACCGGGCGATCCTGTCCGCCTACCGGCTGCTGGCCCGCAGCGAGGCCGTCTTCGTCGAGCCGGCGTCCGCGGCCTCGGTGGCAGGCCTCCTGCAGGTCGCCGCCGCCGGTGAGCTGGAACCCGGTCAGCGCGTGGTCTGCACCGTCACGGGGAACGGCCTCAAGGACCCGGAATGGGCGATCTCGGGAGCCCCCGCCCCCGTGACGATCCCGGTCGACGCCGGGGCGGCCGCGGCGCAGCTCGGTCTATGACAGGACCACTGGAAGGACCCCGTCCTCCCCACCGCTCGCAAGTTCGCGGCGGCGCCCCGGACGAGGCCACCCGACGCTCGGAGAAGGACCGCCTGCCCACCACCACTCGCAGGCTCGCGGCGGAACCCTGCAGGCAGCCGGCCCCGGACGCGGTCGGCACGGTACGGGTGCGCGTCCCGGCGACGAGCGCTAACCTCGGCCCGGCCTTCGACTGCGCCGGCCTCGCGCTGACCTGCCACGACGTCCTCGACTTCACCGTCACCGGCTCCGGACTGGAGGTGGTGGTCTCCGGTGTCGGTGCCGGCGAGCTGCCGGCGGGCGAGTCCCACCTCGTCGTCCGTGCCTTCCGGGCGGCGTGCGCGGAACTGGACTGGACGCCGCCGGGTCTGCGGTTGGTCGCGGAGAACGGCATCCCGCAGGGGCGGGGGATGGGCTCGTCCGCGGCCGCTGTCGTCGCCGGCGTCGTCGGCGCATGGTCGCTGTGCCCGGACGCCCACCGGATCGACCTCGACGCCGTCCTGCGGCTGGCCACCGAGCTCGAGGGGCACCCGGACAACGTCGCGCCCTGCCTGCTGGGGGGAGCCACCCTGTCGTGGATGGAACCAGGGGGTGCACGCGCGGCCCGGCTGGACGTCGATCCCTCCGTCTCCCCGGTCGTCCTCGTCCCGTCCGGCACCTTGTCCACGCACGTGGCCCGCGGGCTGCTGCCCGACGCCGTTCCGCACGCCGACGCGGCGCACGCGGCAGGACGGGCCGCACTCCTCGTCCACGCGCTCACCCGCGAGCCGGAGCTGCTGCTGGCGGCGACGGAGGACCGGCTGCACCAGCGGCAACGGACCGCGGCGATGCCCGAGTCGCTGGCACTGGTCGACCGGCTGCGCGAGCGAGGGCTGGCCGCGGTGGTCTCGGGCGCCGGGCCGAGCGTCCTCGTCCTCGCCCGGCCGTCCCGCGACGGGAGCGAGCCGACCGATGCCGACCACCTGCGGGCCATCGACGACCTCAGCCCGCCGGACTGGGCGGTCCTTCCCCTGCAGGTCGACCCCGACGGTGCCCGTGTGTTCCATGGGAACGCTCAGGTATCGTCTCGGTAACGAGGAACACGCTGGAACCCACCGGTGTTGTCGAGTCCGTGAGCTGCGTCTAGGCTCACGGCGTAGCCGCCCACTCGGGCGCGCCTCGCGCGGGGCCGAAGCAGACGATCTCTTCGCCGCTGATCCGCCTCGCAATTTTCGTCCCGTTCCCTCGTGCGTTCCCGCCTCCGGGCCGGACCTCCAGGGGCCGGGGGACCCCTGCGCCGGTAGGCGCAGGTCACCGCAGGGAAGGACCTGTACGTGAGTGAAACCACCGACCTCGTCGTGACCGGTACGCAGGATGCTGCCGGCCCGACCGAGGCGACTGCCGCTTCTGGGACGACGGGCAGCCCCCGTCGCCGCGGCACCGGACTGGCCGGGATGCTGCTGCCCGAGCTGCAGCGGCTCGCCGGCGAGCTGGGCATCTCCGGCACCGGTCGGATGCGCAAGGGCGACCTCGTCGCCGCCATCTCCGCTCGCCAGGTCGGCGGCGGGTCCGCTGCGGCGGGCGCCCCGACCAACGACGCCCCGGCTGCTGAAGGCACCCCTGCTCCTGGCGGCTCTCCTGCTGCCGGCGGCGCCCCGGAGGCCCGCGGTATCGCCGCCTCCTCCGCTCCGCTCGAGGCTCCCATCAGCGGCGGCGCGAACGGCGGTCCGCTGACCGGCGCCACCGAGCGCCCGTCACGCCCCGTGCGCTCGCGCCGTGGCGCCAGTCGGCCGGCCGGTTCGCCGGCGGCCGACTCGGCCGCAGCCGGTGAGCGTGCGACCGAGACAGCGCCCGTGACGGACACCGCGTCGTCCGTCACCGACACTGCGTCGCCCTCGACCGACACCGCGTCGCCCTCGACCGACACCGCGTCGTCCGTCACCGACACCGCGCCGCCCTCGACCGACACCGCGCCCGACGAGGGTGAGCAGCGCACCGACGGCGACCGGCCCCAGCGCAACCGCGACCGCGGCCGCAACCGCGCTGACCGTGACGGCAGCTCCCGTGAGGGTGGCAACAACCGTGACGGCGGCGTCCGTGACGGCGGTGCCCGCGAGGGCGCCGGTGCCCGTGACGGCGGGAACAACCGTGACGGCAACCGGGGCCCCGACCGCGGCGACCGCAACGATCGCACTGGGCGGCCGGAGAACCGGAACGACAGCCGCAACGACAGCCGCAACGACGGCCGGAACAACCAGAGCGATGACGACGACGACGACTTCGAGGGTGGCCGCGGCCGTCGCGGGCGTCGCTACCGTGACCGCAACAAGCGCGGCGGCGGACGCGAGCGCTTCGACCAGGGCGAGCCGACCGTCAGCGAGGACGACGTCCTGCTGCCCGTCGCCGGCATCCTCGACGTGCTCGACAACTACGCCTTCGTCCGGACGTCGGGTTACCTGACCGGGCCGAACGACGTCTACGTCTCGCTGTCGCAGGTGCGCCGATACGGTCTGCGTCGCGGTGACGCCATCACCGGTGCTGTCCGGCAGCCCCGCGACGGCGAGCGCAAGGACAAGTACAACGCGCTGGTCCGGCTCGACACCGTCAACGGGCTCGACCCCGAGCAGGCCAAGCGCCGGCCGGAGTTCACCAAGCTGACGCCGCTCTACCCGCAGGAGCGGCTGCGGCTGGAGACCGAGGCGCACGTCCTGACCACCCGGGTCATCGACCTCGTCATGCCGATCGGCAAGGGGCAGCGCGCGCTGATCGTGTCGCCGCCCAAGGCCGGCAAGACGATGGTGCTGCAGTCGCTCGCCAACGCGATCACCACGAACAACCCCGAGTGCCACCTCATGGTCGTCCTCGTCGACGAGCGGCCCGAGGAGGTCACCGACATGCAGCGCTCGGTGAAGGGCGAGGTCATCGCCTCGACCTTCGACCGGCCGCCGTCGGACCACACCACGGTCGCGGAGCTCTCCATCGAGCGGGCCAAGCGCCTGGTCGAGATGGGCCACGACGTGGTCGTCCTGCTGGACTCGATCACCCGCCTGGGCCGCGCCTACAACCTGGCGGCCCCCGCCAGCGGGCGGATCCTCTCCGGTGGTGTCGACTCCACGGCGCTCTACCCGCCCAAGCGCTTCCTCGGCGCGGCCCGCAACATCGAGAACGGCGGCTCGCTCACGATCATCGCCTCGGCGCTGGTCGAGACCGGCTCCACGATGGACACGGTCATCTTCGAGGAGTTCAAGGGCACCGGTAACGCCGAGATCAAGCTCGACCGCCGCCTGGCGGACAAGCGGGTCTTCCCGGCGGTCGACGTGAACGCGTCGGGTACCCGCAAGGAAGAGATCTTGATGAACCCCGACGAGCTGGCCATCGTCATCAAGCTCCGCCGGGTGCTCGCCGCGCTGGAGCCCCAGCAGGCGCTGGAGCTCCTCCTGGACAAGCTGAAGAAGACGCGCAACAACGTCGAGTTCCTGATGCAGATCCAGAAGACGACGCTGGGGCCCGGCAACGAGTAAGGACCCCCTGCCCCCCGCGGCTCGTAAGACGACCCCCCTGCCCCCCACCACTCGCACGCTCGTGGCGGGCCCCTGCAGGGGGGCCGACGGGGGCGGGCGGTGGGCCGGTCTCCCGATCTGGGAGACTGGCCGACCGAGCCCCGCTGCGCGGCCGGAATCTTCGGCCGGCCGCCGGCGTTCCACCCCCCGAACGACCCAGACTTTCGCAGAAGAGGCGATATGAAGCCCGACATCCACCCGGCCTACAACGTCACCACCGTGACCTGCGGCTGCGGCAACACGTTCCAGACCCGCAGCACGTCGCCGACCGGTCAGCTGACGGTCGAGGTCTGCTCGGCGTGCCACCCCTTCTACACCGGCAAGCAGAAGATCCTGGACACCGGTGGCCGCGTCGCCCGCTTCGAGAAGCGGTTCGGCAAGCGCGCCGCCGCCGGTTCCGAGACCGCCGGCAAGTAGCTCCTCCGACGGCGCCCGCGCCCGCCCCTCCGGGGGTGGGGCGGGCGCCGTCGTCATGTCCGCGTCCCGAGAGAGGAGTCCTCCGGTGAGCTCGCCCGACCGGTTGTCCGTCCTGCTCGACGAGCACGCCTCCCTGGAGCGGGAGCTCGCCGACCCCGCGGTGCACGCCGACCAGTCGCGCGCCCGTCGGCTGAGCCGCCGCTACGCCCAGCTGGCACCGCTCGTCGAGACCGCCCGGGCGCTCGACGAGGCCCGTGGCGACCTGGGCACGGCGCGGGAGCTGGCCGGCGAGGACGCCTCCTTCGCCGCCGAGGCCACGGCTCTGGAGTCGCAGATCGAGGAGCTGACCGGCCGGCTGCAGGAGCAGCTGCTGCCCAAGGATCCCGACGACGACAAGGACGTCATCCTCGAGATCAAGGCGGGGGAGGGCGGCGCGGAGTCGGCCCTGTTCGCCGGCGACCTGCTGCGGATGTATCTGCGCTACGCCGAGCGCCGCGGCTGGTCCACCGAGATCCTCGACGCCGTGGACGCCGAGCTCGGGGGGTACAAGGACGTCGCCGTCGCGATCAAGTCGCGGACGGACGAGGGGATCTGGGCGCGGCTGAAGTTCGAGGGCGGGGTGCACCGCGTGCAGCGCGTCCCGGTCACCGAGAGCCAGGGCCGCATCCACACGTCCGCGGCGGGCGTGCTCGTGCTGCCGGAGGCCGAGGAGGTCGACGTCACCGTCGACCCGAACGACCTGCGCATCGACGTCTTCCGCTCCTCCGGGCCCGGCGGGCAGAGCGTCAACACGACCGACTCCGCGGTCCGCATCACCCACCTGCCCAGCGGGATCGTGGTCAGCTCGCAGAACGAGAAGAGCCAGCTGCAGAACCGGGAGTCGGCGCTGCGGGTGCTGCGTTCCCGGCTGCTGGCCGCCGCCCGGGAGGAGGCTGCTGCCGCGGCGAGTGACCAGCGGCGCAGCCAGGTGCGGACGATGGACCGCAGCGAGCGGGTGCGGACGTACAACTTCCCCGAGAACCGCATCGCCGACCACCGGGTCGGCTACAAGGCGCACAACCTGGACCAGGTGATCGACGGCGATCTCGACGCGGTCATCGACGCGCTCACCGCGGCGCACACCGCCGAGCTGCTGGCGGCCGGCTCCTGAACGTCCGGTCCCTGCTCACCGACGCCGCGAATCGACTCGCGGACGCCGGGGTCGAGTCACCCCGGGTGGACGCCGAGCTGCTGCTGGCGACGGTCCTCGGGGTGTCCCGCGGTCGCCTGCTGACGCTGATCGACGTGCCGGACGACGTCTCCGTCCGGTTCGCCACCCTGCTGGATCAGCGCGCCGACCGGGTACCCCTGCAGCACCTCACCGGGCGCGCCCCCTTCCGTTTCCTGGAGCTCGCCGTCGGGCCCGGGGTCTTCGTGCCCCGCCCGGAGACCGAGCAGCTGACCGGCTGGGCGCTCGAGCGGCTGGCCGGTCTGGACGGGCCGATCGTCGTCGACCTGGGCAGTGGTTCGGGCGCCATCGCGCTGTCGATCGCGCACGAGCACCCGGGCGCGCGGGTCACGGCCGTCGAGCGCGATCGCGGCGCGATCGAGTGGACCCGGCACAACGCGCTGTCCCGGGTGGCCGCGGGTGACACGCCCGTCGGGGTCGTGGAGGGCGACATGACCGACCCGGCGCTGCTCTCGGAGCTCGACGGCCGGGTCACGGTCGTCGTGTCCAATCCGCCCTACGTACCGGACGACGCCGTGCTGCCGCGCGAGGTGGCCGACCACGACCCGCCGCTCGCACTCTGGGGCGGACCGGACGGGCTCGACGTCGTCCGCGGGATGCTGACCGTCGCCGCGCGGCTGCTGCATCCCGGCGGGTGGCTCGGCATCGAGCACGCCGACCAGCAGGGCGGCTCCCTCCCGGCGCTCGTCCGCGCGCACGGCGCATTCGCGGATGTCGAGGACCATCCCGACCTCGCCGGCCGGCCGCGTTTCACGACCGCCCGCCGACGCCCGGCGACGGGATAGCGTGCGCCGATCGGCCGGCGCTGCTGGCCCGGCGCCTGACCGGCAGCGATCGGCGGGGCGCGCGGACCTGACCGACGAGTGCGCCCGGGCACCGCTCGGCGTAGGTGCCTCGGGGCGCGCCGGCGTCCGGGTGACAGACTCGCCGTCCGTGGCGACACCATCGACCCCGACGACCTACGACTGCTCCGACCCCGCCGCGCGCGCCGCCGGCCTCGACGCCGCGACCGCTGCCATCGCGCGCGGCGAGCTGGTGCTGCTGCCCACCGACACCGTCTACGGCGTGGCGGCCGACGCCTTCACGCCCGCAGCCGTCACCGGGCTGCTGGCCGCCAAGAACCGCGGCCGCACCATGCCCGTCCCGGTGCTGATCGGTGAGGCGTCCACCCTGGCGGGGCTGGTGGTGAACCTGCCGCCGGTCGCCCACGAGCTCGCGCAGGCGTTCTGGCCCGGCGGTCTGACCCTGGTGCTCGAGCACGCGCCGTCCCTGGCCTGGGACCTCGGCGACGCCGAGGGCACGGTGGCCGTCCGGCTGCCCGACGACGAGGTCGCACGGGACCTGCTCCGGCGGACCGGGCCGCTCGCCGTCTCCAGCGCCAACCGCTCCGGCCGGCCCGCTGCCACCACGGCGCAGGAGGCGGAGGAGCAGCTCGGCGCGCACGCCGCCGTCGTCCTCGACGGCGGATCGCGCGACGCTTCGGCGGCGAGCACCATCGTCGACTGCACCGGGCCGGTTCCGCGGGTCCTGCGAGTGGGCGCGATCCCCGTCGACCGCCTGCGCGAGATCGCTCCCGACCTGACCGATTGACAGACCGGCCACGGAGGGTCGCGCCGAGTGGGGCCCGGAGAGCTCCGCACAGGCGCGACGCAGCGGCTCAGCGCAACGGACGCGGCACGTGGTCGCGGTGCAGCCCGGAAGGGCTGCAGTGTCATAGTGGGGCGACCGCCGCCCCGAGCCATCTGGAGCGCCCCCGAGATGAGCACCCCCTACTGGGGCCCGGACTTCGACGCCCTGGCCGCCTTCGACCCGGACATCGCCGGAGTCGTCGTCGACGAGCTGGATCGCCTCCGCGGGGGCCTGCAGCTGATCGCGAGCGAGAACTTCACCAGCCCTGCGGTGCTCGCGGCGCTGGGCAGCACCCTGTCGAACAAGTACGCCGAGGGCTATCCGGGACGCCGCTACTACGGCGGGTGCGAGGTCGTGGACCGGGCCGAGGAGATCGGCATCGCCCGGGGCAAGGAGCTCTTCGGCGCCGAGCACGTGAACCTGCAGCCGCACTCCGGCGCCAGCGCGAACCTGGCGGCCTACGGCGCGTTCCTGAAGCCCGGCGACACCCTGCTGGGGATGGCGCTCCCGCACGGCGGTCACCTGACCCACGGCACCAAGGTGTCCTTCTCCGGCAAGTGGTTCGACGCGGTGCAGTACGGAGTCCGGCCGGACACCGAGCACATCGACTACGACCAGGTCCGGGACCTCGCCCGCGAGCACCGGCCGAAGCTGATCGTCTGCGGCGGCTCGGCGATCCCGCGGCTGATCGACTTCGCCGCCTTCCGGGAGATCGCCGACGAGGTCGGCGCGATCCTCATGGTCGACGCGGCCCACTTCATCGGCCTGGTCGCCGGCAAGGCCATCCCGAGCCCGGTGCCCTACGCCGACGTCGTCACCTTCACCACGCACAAGGTGCTCCGCGGCCCGCGCGGCGGCGCGATCGTCTGCAAGGCGGAGCACGCCAAGGCCATCGACAAGGCCGCGTTCCCGATGATGCAGGGCGGCCCGCTGATGCACGCGGTCGCGGCCAAGGCGGTGAACCTCAAGGAGTGCCTGCAGCCCGAGTACCGGACCTACGCCCGCCAGGTGATCGCGAACGCGCAGGCGCTCAGCGACGGCCTGGCGGCGGAGGGGCTGCGGCCCGTCGCCGGTGGGACCGACACCCACCTGGCTCTCCTCGACCTGCAGGCGACCGGCGTGACCGGTGCAGACGCGGAGCAGCGCTGCGACGCCGCCGGCATCGTGCTGAACAAGAACGCCATCCCGTTCGACCCGCAGCCGGCCTCGATCGCCTCGGGCATCCGGGTCGGCAGCCCGGCGGTCACCACCCAGGGCATGGCCGAGGACGACATGAAGGCGATCGCCTCCCTCATCGGGACCGCCCTCCGTGACGCCGACGGCAGCCGTACCGCCGAGGTGGCCGCCGGCGTGCGGGAGCTCGTCGGGGCACATCCGGCGTACCCGGCTCCGCGTTCGTCCTCCCCGCCCCAGTCCGCCGACTGATCCCGTGCGCGAGTACGTCGTCGTCCTCCTCACCGCCGCGCTGGTCACCTTCCTGACCACCCCGGTGGTGCGGATGATCGCCGTCCGCGCGCGGATGATGGCCGCCCCACGGGAGCGGGACGTGCACGTCATCCCGACCCCCCGGGGCGGTGGCGTCGCGATGTACCTCGGCGTGGCGGCGTCCATCCTGGTGGCCACGCGGCTGCCTGCCCTGCAGCGGACGTTCGACGACTCCCAGACCATCGCGGTGCTCGTCGCCGGGGGGCTGATCTGCCTGCTCGGTGTCCTGGACGACCGGTGGGGCCTCGATGCCCTGACGAAACTCACCGGTCAGATCGCCGCCGCCGGGGTGATGGTGCTGCTCGGCGTCCAGCTGGCGTTCCTGTTCCTGCCGTTCGCCGACATCGGCACGATCTCCCTCGGCCCCGACGTCGGCGTGCCGCTCACCATCGTGCTCACCGTCGCCACCGTCAACGCGCTCAACTTCATCGACGGGCTCGACGGGCTGGCTGCGGGTGTCTCGGCGATCGCGGCGCTGGCGTTCTTCGCCTACAGCTACCACCTGGGCGTCGTCGGCTACGACGACGTGGCCAGCGCCCCCGCGCTGATCACCGCCGTGCTGGCGGGCGCCTGCCTCGGGTTCCTGCCGCACAACTTCAGCCCCGCCCGGATCTTCATGGGGGACTCCGGCTCGATGCTGGTCGGGCTCATGCTGTCCGCCGCGGCGGTGACCGCGACCGGGGGAGTGGACCCGCAGTCCTTCGACTCCGCGGCGACCCTGCTCCCGCTCGCCCTGCCCCTGCTGGTGCCGATCGCCATCCTCTTCATCCCGTTCGTCGACCTGCTGATGGCGGTCGTGCGGCGCACGCGCAAGGGCCAGTCCCCGTTCTCGCCGGACAAGATGCACCTGCACCACCGGTTGCTCTCCATCGGCCACTCGCACCGGCGCGCGGTCCTGGTCATGTACTTCTGGGCGGCGTTGCTGTCCTTCGGCGCCGTCGCGCTCTCCATCACCGGTGGTCGGGTGGAGCTGCTCGTCGCCATCGCCGTCCTGCTCGTGGTGGGCGTCGTGGTCGTCCTCAGCCCCCGGGCCCGGCGGGCGGCGCGAGAGGCGCGGGCAGCCGAGCTCGCCGCTCAGCGCGAGCGGAGCCGGGCCGAGCACCCCACCGCCCGTGCGGTGCGGGCGCGGGCGGCGGTACAGGCACCCCGTCGCGGTCCCGACCAGCGGCCCGCAGGTGCGGAGCAGGTGCTGCGATGACGACCTCGGGAAAGCGGCCCCCGCGCAGCGACGCGCCCTGGGACCTCTCCTTCCTGCGCATCGGAATCGTGGCTACTGCCGCGACGGCGGCGGTCGCGGCTCTTGTCACCGGCCTCCTGGCCGGATGGGGCGACGCCGTGGGGGTGCTCGCCGGCGCAGCCGTCGTCACGGCGTTCTTCACCGTTTCCGGCCTGGTCATCGCCTGGGCCGGGCGGATCGACGACACGTTCACCCTGCCGGCCGCTCTCGGCATGTTCTTCGTCAAGGCGGTGATCCTCTTCCCGCTGCTCAACGCACTGCCCGAGGACGGGTGGCTGGACCGGCGGACCTTCGCGTTGACCGTCGTGGTGGGCGCCTTGCTCTGGAGCGGGGTGCAACTGCGCTGGGTCTGGACCCGTCAGCTGTACTACGTGCCGCCTCCGGCGCCGCCCGCGTCCGCGTCCAGCGCGGACCCGGAAAGACCCGCGCCCGGTGGCTGAGATAGTGTCCCGAGCGATGGCCGAGGACAGCCCTGCTCGCGGGGACTCTCGACCTCGACCTGCACGTCCGCCCGGGCAGGGCAGTGGTGCCGAGACCGGCTATGCGGTCATCGGCACGATGATCTCCGGGATGGCCGTGTGGGGCGGGGTCGGGTGGCTGCTCGACCAGTGGTGGGACACGCGAGTGTTCTTCCCGGTCGGCGTCATCCTCGGCATGGCGGTGGCCATCTATCTGGTGGTCGCCCGGTACGGCGCCGTCGCCCCGCCATCAGGGCCACAGCGCAACGGTAGGACCCCGGGCGGACGACGGAGCCGGCCCAGGACGCAGAAGGGACAACGGTGACCTCCAGCGCCCCCGCGCTCGGCGGCGTGCTCGCCGCCGAAGGATCCGGCGACGGCTTCCAGGCCCCTGGCCTCGGTGAGTTCTATCCCGAGGTGATCGCCAGTTTCTCGCTGCTCGGCATCGACTTCGAGATCACCCGGATCACGCTCATCCTCTGGGTGGCGACCCTGGCGATGATCGCCTTCCTCGTGGCCGCGGTCCGCAACCCGCAGATCGTGCCCGGCAGGCTGCAGTTCGTCGGGGAGTCGGGTTACTCGCTGGTCCGCGACGGCATCGCTCGTGACGTCGTCGGGCCCAAGGGTCTGCCGTTTGCGCCCTTCCTCGCCGCGCTTTTCTTCTTCATCCTCGCGAACAACCTGATGGCGATCATCCCGTTCGCCCAGATCTCGCCGATGTCGAAGTTCGCCTTCCCGCTGGTGCTCGCGGCCATCTGCTGGGTGCTCTACATCTGGATCGGCATCCGCGAGCAGGGCGCCGGCAAGTACTTCAAGGACATCCTGTTCCTGCCGGGCGTCCCCAAGCTGATGTACATCCTGGTGACGCCGATCGAGATCCTGCAGAACTTCGTGGTCCGCCCGTTCACCCTGGCGGTCCGGCTCTTCGCCAACATGTTCGCCGGCCACATGCTGCTGGTGGTCTTCTCCCTCGGTGCGGTCTACCTCTTCAGCCGGGACAACTTCTCGATCGTCTTCGGTCCGATCTCAGCGCTGATGGCCATCGTGATGACCTTCTTCGAGCTTCTGGTCATCTTCCTGCAGGCCTACGTCTTCACGGTCCTCATGGGGACCTACCTCAACGGGTCGATCGAGGCCGAGCACTGAGCCGACCCTTCGGACTGCACCACCTGCACCACCCGAACGACCCCGCCAGCCGCCCGGCAGCCGCCGGGCGACGACACAGGAGGAACACCACGCAATGGACGTTCTGGCAGAACTGACCGGCAGCATCGGCTCGGTCGGCTACGGCCTCGCCGCCATCGGCCCTGGTATCGGTGTGGGCATCGTCTGGGCGGCCTACATCCAGGCCACCGCCCGGCAGCCCGAGTCCGCCGGCCTGACCCGTACCTACGCCTTCCTCGGCTTCGCCCTGTCCGAGGCGCTGGCCCTGATCGGCTTCGTCGTTCCCTTCGTCTTCGGCACCTGATCCGTATTCACCTGATACGGATCACCGACTCCAGACAGGGACACTGAGAGCATGAGCATTCTCGCTGCGGAGAGCGCCAATCCGCTCCTCCCACCGGTGGGCGAGATCATCATCGGCCTGATCGCCTTCGCGATCGTGCTGCTGGTGATGTTCAAATTCGTCGCGCCGCGTTTCGAGCAGGTCTTCCGCGCCCGCCGCGAGGCGATCGAAGGCGGCATCGAGCGGGCCGAAGCCATGCAGGCCGAGGCGCAGGCCGCGCTGGAGCAGTACCGGGCCCAGCTGGCCGAGGCGCGCAGCGAGGCCGCGCAGATCCGCGACCAGGCCCGCGCCGAGGGGCAGCAGATCCTCGAGGAGCTGCGGGCCCAGGCGCAGGAGGAGTCGGCGCGCATCGTCGCCCGCGGCGAGGAGCAGCTGGCCACCGCCCGGCAGCAGGTCGTCAACGAGCTGCGTGGCCAGATCGGCACGCTGGCCGTCCAGCTCGCCGGCCAGGTCGTGGGCGAGTCGCTCGCCGACGACGCCCGGCGCAGCGGCACGGTCGACCGCTTCCTCGCCGAGCTCGACGGCATGGCGGCGGCCGGTGACGGCGCCGTCGGCGCACGGAAGAGCACCCGTTGATGGAGGCCTCCAGCCGAGCGGCGCTCGTCGAGGCGCGCGCGCGCCTCGACGAGCTCACTCGGCCTGCCTCGGGTGTCATCGAGAAGACCAAGGACCGGCTGACCGGGCACGCCCGTGCCGTCTCGGCCCCCGAGCAGCTCGCCCTCGCTGACGAGCTGTTCGCCGTCGCGCGGGTGCTGAACGGTCAGCTGACGTTGCGCCGGGCGCTGTCCGACCCGGCCGGCAAGCCGGCGGAACGGGCCGGTCTGGCCCGGCGGCTCTTCGGGTCCAAGGTGTCGGACGTCGCGCTCGATCTGATCGAGACCGTCGCACGCCAGCGCTGGTCACGCCCGATCGATCTGGTCGACGCCTTCACCGAGCTCGCCACCGAGGCGTCGCTGGACGCTGCGGACGCGCGCGGCGAGCTCGACGGCGTGGAGGACGAGCTCTTCCGGTTCGGCCGGATCGTGGGCGGAGACCGCGAGCTGGCCCGCATCCTCAACGACCGCAAGGCTCCGGCCGAGGGAAAGGCCGCGTTGCTGGACCGGCTGCTCTCCGGCCGGGTCAGTCCGGTCACCGAGCAACTGCTGCGCAACGTGCTCACCGGTCCGCACGCCGGCAGCGCGGAGATCGCGGTCGAACGGCTCTCCGAGGCGGCCAGCCGGCGCCGCGGCCGGTCGGTGGCCCGCGTGACCACCGCCGTGGCGCTCACGCCTGACCAGGAGCGGCAGTTGGCCGATGTGCTCAGCCGGCTCTACGGGCGCACCATCGGGTTGCAGGTCACCGTGGACCCGAGCGTGCTCGGCGGCCTGATCGTCCAGGTGGGCGACGAGGTCATCGACGGCAGCATCGCCCACCGCCTGGAAGCCGCCGAACGGCGACTGGCCGGCTGACCGCCCCCATCGACCGACCCACCCCCGACACGACCCGCAGGGAAGAGGACGACCCATGGCCGAGCTGACGATCTCCGCAGACGAGATCCGCAGTGCCATCCAGACGTACGTCACCGAGTTCAGCCCCGACATCTCCCGCGAGGAGGTCGGCACCGTCACCGAGGCCGGCGACGGCATCGCCCGTGTCGAAGGCCTGCCCTCGGTCATGACCAACGAGCTGCTCGAGTTCGAGAGCGGTGTCCGTGGCCTGGCGCTGAACCTCGACGTGCGCGAGGTCGGCGTCGTGATCCTGGGTGACTTCTCCGGGATCGAGGAGGGCCAGCAGGTCCGCCGTACCGGCGAGGTCCTCTCCGTGCCGGTCGGGGACGGCTACCTCGGCCGGGTCGTCGACCCGCTGGGCAACCCGATCGACGGTGCCGGCCCGATCGAGACCAGCGGCCGTCGGGCGCTGGAGCTCCAGGCACCCACCGTGGTCCAGCGCCAGTCGGTGCACGAGCCCCTGCAGACCGGCATCAAGGCGATCGACGCGATGACGCCGATCGGCCGCGGTCAGCGTCAGCTGGTCATCGGTGACCGCCAGACCGGCAAGACCGCGATCATCACCGACACGATCATCAACCAGAAGCAGGCCTGGGAGACCGGCGACCCGGCGCAGCAGGTCCGCTGCATCTACGTCGCGGTCGGCCAGAAGGGCTCCACGATCGCCGCGATCCGCGCCTCTCTCGAGGAGGCCGGCGCCATGGCGTACACGACCATCGTCGCCGCGCCGGCGTCGGAGGCCGCGGGCTTCAAGTACATCGCCCCCTACACCGGCTCGGCCATCGGCCAGCACTGGATGTACCAGGGCAAGCACGTCCTCATCGTGTTCGACGACCTCTCCAAGCAGGCCGAGGCCTACCGCGCGGTGTCGCTGCTGCTGCGGCGCCCGCCGGGCCGCGAGGCCTACCCGGGTGACGTCTTCTACCTGCACTCCCGCCTGCTGGAGCGCTGCGCGAAGCTCTCCGACGAGCTGGGCGCGGGCTCGATGACCGGCCTGCCGCTCATCGAGACCAAGGGCAACGACGTGTCGGCCTACATCCCGACCAACGTCATCTCGATCACCGACGGGCAGATCTTCCTCGAGACGGGCCTGTTCAACTCCGGCGTCCGCCCGGCCATCAACGTCGGCATCTCGGTATCGCGGGTCGGTGGCTCGGCGCAGATCAAGGCCATGAAGTCGGTGGCCGGCCGCCTGCGCCTGGACCTCGCCCAGTTCCGTGAGCTGGAGGCCTTCGCGTCCTTCTCCTCCGATCTGGACGCCTCCAGCCGCGCGACGCTGGACCGCGGGATGCGGCTGGTCGAGCTGCTCAAGCAGGGCCAGTACTCGCCGTTCCCGGTCGAGCGCGAGGTCGTGTCGCTGTGGCTGGGCACCACCGGCAAGCTGGACAAGGTCCCGGTGAGGGAGGTCCGCCGCTTCGAGTCGGAGTTCCTCGACTACATCGCGCGTGGCGACAACGTCATCTTCGACACCATCCGGACGACGAAGAAGCTCGAGGACGACACCATCCAGAGCCTGGAGAGGGCCGTCGATGCCTTCTACGGCGAGTTCACGACGTCGGACGGCGGGTCGCTTGTGATCAACGAGCCCGAGGCTGAGGCCATGGACGCCTCGGAGCGGGGTCAGGAGCGCGTCCAGGTCAAGCGGGGCAGCTGACCGATGGCCGCTTCCCTCCGCGCGCTGCGGCGCCGCATCCGCTCCACCCAGTCGACGAAGAAGATCTTCTCGGCCCAGGAGCTGATTGCCGGCGCCCGCATCGTGCGCGCCCAGGCCCGGGTGGAGGCGTCCAAGCCCTACGCCCGGGAGATCACGCGGGTGCTCTCCGCGCTGGCCTCATCAGCGTCCCTGGACCACCCACTGCTGACCGAGCGGCAGAACCCGCAGCGCGCGGCGGTCCTGGTGATCACCTCCGACCGTGGGTTCGCCGGCTCGTACAACGTCAACGTGCTGCGGCGCACCGAGGAACTGCTCTCGCTGCTGCGGCAGGAGGGCAAGGAGCCGGTCCTCTACGTCGTCGGACGGAAGGGGGAAACCTACTACTCCTTCCGTCACCGCGAGATGGCCGACACCTTCACCGGGTTCTCCGAGCAGCCGAACTACACCGACGCCCAGGCAGTGGGACAGGAGCTCATCGCCGCCTTCACCGCTGGTGAGGACGACGAGGACGGTGACGCCGGCGCCGACGGCATCTTCGGCGTGGACGAGCTGCACATCGTCTACACCGAGTTCCGCTCGCTGCTCTCCCAGGTCCCGGTCGCGAAGCGGATGGCTCCGCTGGAGGTCGAGGAGGTCGAGGAGTTCGACTACGAGCGAGAGGACCGCGAACACGGTGCCGGAGGCAACGACTCCGGCGTCCCGACGTCCTACGAGTTCGAGCCGTCGGCCGAGGGGCTGCTCGACGCGCTGTTGCCGAAGTACGTCACCACGCGCATCTACGCGGCGATGCTCGAGGCCGCAGCGTCGGAGTCGGCCTCGCGCCGTCGCGCGATGAAGTCTGCCTCCGACAACGCCGAGGAGCTCGCCAAGAACCTGTCGCGGCAGGCCAACCAGGCCCGTCAGGCCGAGATCACCCAGGAGATCAGCGAGATCGTCGGCGGGGCCGACGCGCTGGTCAAGGCCGGCGCCGGCGACTGACATGCACCACCAGACGACGCAAGACCACCGCAGCCCGAGGGCAGGAGAGCAGTACAGATGACCGTCACCGAGGACCGTCCGACCACCCAGCAGACGCGGGCCACAGGCCGTGTCGTGCGGGTCACCGGGCCGGTCGTCGACGTCGAGTTCCCGCGCGACGCGATGCCCGACCTGTTCAACGCCCTGAAGGTCGAGGTCACCCTGGCCGACCTGGGCAAGACCCTCACCCTCGAGGTTGCCCAGCACCTGGGCGAGAGCGTCGTCCGCACCATCTCCATGGCGCCGACCGACGGCCTCGTCCGCGGCGCCGAGGTCAGGGACACCGGGGAGTCCATCACCGTCCCGGTCGGTGACGTGACCAAGGGGCACGTGTTCAACGCCCTCGGCGAGTGCCTCGACCAGCCCGGCTACGCCGAGGACGCCCTGCACTGGTCGATCCACCGGCACGCGCCGCGCTTCGACCAGCTCGAGGGTCGCACGGAGCTGATGGAGACCGGGATCAAGGTCATCGACCTGCTGACGCCGTACGTCAAGGGCGGGAAGATCGGCCTGTTCGGTGGTGCCGGCGTCGGCAAGACCGTGCTGATCCAGGAGATGATCCGCCGGGTCGCCCAGGAGTTCGGTGGTGTGTCGGTGTTCGCCGGTGTCGGCGAGCGCACCCGTGAGGGCAACGACCTCATCACGGAGATGACCGAGTCCGGCGTCATCGAGTCCACCGCGCTGGTCTTCGGTCAGATGGACGAGCCGCCGGGCACGCGTCTACGGGTGGCGCTGTCGGCGCTGACCATGGCCGAGTACTTCCGGGACGAGCAGAACCAGGACGTGCTGCTTTTCATCGACAACATCTTCCGGTTCACCCAGGCCGGGTCCGAGGTCTCCACGCTGCTCGGCCGCATGCCGTCCGCGGTGGGCTACCAGCCGACCCTGGCCGACGAGATGGGTGAGCTGCAGGAGCGGATCACCTCGACGCGGGGCCGGTCCATCACCTCCCTGCAGGCCATCTACGTGCCCGCAGACGACATCACCGACCCGGCGCCGCACACCACGTTCGCCCACCTGGACGCGACGACGGTGCTCTCGCGGCCGATCTCGGAGAAGGGCATCTACCCGGCCGTCGACCCGCTGGACTCCACCAGCCGGATCCTCGACCCGCAGTACGTCGGCCAGGAGCACTACGACATCGCCCGCGAGGTGCAGCGGATCCTGCAGCGCTACCAGGAGCTGCAGGACATCATCGCGATCCTCGGCATCGACGAGCTCGGCGAAGAGGACAAGGTCACCGTCAACCGCGCCCGGCGCATCGAGCGGTTCCTCTCGCAGAACATGTTCGTCGCCGAGGCGTTCACCGGTCAGCCGGGCTCCTTCGTGCCGCTGTCGGAGACGCTGCAGGCGTTCAAGGCGCTGACCGTGGGCGAGTACGACCACGTGCCCGAGCAGGCCTTCTTCATGTGCGGTGGCCTCGACGACCTCGAGCGCAACGCGGAGAAGCTCAGGAAGTAGAAGGACCCCCCACGGCCGCCCTGCAGGGTCCCGCCGCGAGCTTGCGAGCGGTGGAGGGCAGGGCGGACCTTCAACTGAAGGGTGGCCGTTCCAGTCCGGCGACGGCCGGGCCCTCCTCGGAGGGCCCGGCCGTTCGCCGTTCCGCTCCGGTCCCTCCGCGCGGCCGCCGGTGTGCCCACGATCGGGGGACATCACGGTCACCCGTGTAGGTGGATCGGCGCTACTGTCCCTCCTGGTCAGCGCGCCCGACGCCGACCATCCGACAGATGAGCCCGACCAGCGGGCACCGTGACGAGGATCGACGTGGACGCGAACGACGCGACATCCCGCAGCGGCGAGGCCGGCTGGAGCTGGCCGCCGTACGCGCCGTGGGAGCCGGCCGAGGGGGAGCGTTTCGACGTCGACGAGTGGGCGCCCGCCTCGACGGTCCGGCGTCCGTGGGTCCGGGTCGGCCGATGGACTCTCCTGTACCGCCGCTGCGTCTGAAGGAGGCCCGCCTCCCACCCCTCACAGGCTCGGGGCACGTCAGGAGAGGGCCGGCCCGGTAACGGGGCCGGGGGCTGGGCAGGCACGTCGACGACGCGCCGCTAGAGTGAGCAGCACCCGTCGCCGCGTCCCTGGACCGGCGAACCCCCGTACCGCACCGCCCCGCCGGTGGATCCCGAGGAGTGTCGTGGCGACCCTGCAGGTCGAGTTGGTGGCCGTCGAGCGGAAGATCTGGTCCGGCGAGGCCACCATGGTCATCGCCCGCACGACTGAGGGCGAGCTGGGTGTGCTGCCCGGCCACGCCCCGCTGCTGGGCGAGCTGGCCGGGGGTGGGGTGGTCACCATCCGCACCGCGTCCGGTGAGGACGTCGTCGTGGCGGCCCACGGCGGGTTCCTGTCGGTGACCGACCGCGGCGTCTCCATTCTCGCCGAGACCGCCGAGATCGCGAGCGAGATCGATGTCGAGCGGGCCCGTGAGGCCCTGCGTCGGGCCGAGGACGCCGGTGATGACCCGGAGGCGCTCGAGGCCGCGCGTCGCGCCCAGTCCCGCCTGCGGGCCGCCGGCGAGAGCGCCTGAGCTCCTGATCCGCTCCTGATCGACGAGTTCCACCGCAACCGGTCGCGCCGTGACCACTGTCCTGCTGGTCCTGCTCGCCACTGTCCTCGTGGTGCTCGTCGTGGCGTTCCTGCTCCGCCGCCGCTTCCTGCTGTCCGGCCTCGGCGCGGTGACGATGTGGCTGCGTCCGATCGGCTCGCCGCGATGGTCGGTGGGCGTCGCCTGGTACGGCGGTGACGTCCTGCTCTGGTACCGAGCACTCTCCCTGGCCGTGCGACCGCAGGAACGCCTCTGCCGCGCCGAGCTCCGGGTGGAGTCCCGCCGCGGCCCGGCACGGGACGACCTGGCTCTCCCCTCCGACGTCGTCGTCCTCGCCATCACCGGTCCGGAGGGGCCACGCGAGCTCGCCATGGAGCCCTCGACCGTGACCGGCTTCCTGTCCTGGGTGGAGTCGGCCCCGCCGGGCAGCTGAGAAAGGACCCGTGTCCCCTCAGGCCCCGTCCCGCCGCTCACCCCGAGCGTGCGACGGGTGAGGAGGACGGGGTCCTCGACTCGTAGGGGCCGCTCTCAATCGGTGCTCGTCCCGCGCTGGGCATGAGCCCCGCTGTGCGCCCCGGGTTCCCACAGGATGTCGCCGCCGGGATTCGCGACGCGCGCCAGGATGAACAGCAGGTCCGAGAGCCGGTTCAGGTAGCGGGCCGTCTCGGGGTTGGTGCGCTCGCCGTCCACCTCGAGTAGTGCCCAGACGCTGCGCTCGGCCCGCCGCGTCACCACCCGAGCCTGGTGCAACAGCGCCGCCGCGGGAGTGCCGCCGGGGAGGATGAAGCTGGCCAGCTTCGGCAGCGACTCGTTGTACTCGTCGCAGGCCGCCTCGAGTCGTTCGGTGTAGGCCGCGGTCACCCGGAGCGGCGGGAACTGCGGGTCCGGGGTGATCGGGGTGCAGAGGTCGGCCCCGACGTCGAAGAGGTCGTTCTGGATGCTGCGCAGCAGGCCGGCGACGGCGGGTTGTGGTGCGCCGAGTGCCAGTGCGGTGCCGAGCACGCTGTTGGCCTCGTCGACGTCGGCGTAGGCGACCAGTCGCGGATCGGTCTTGGCCACCCGGCTCATGTCGCCGAGGTGGGTCTGTCCGGCGTCGCCGGTCTTGGTGTAGATGCGGGTCAGCCGGACTGTCATGCCCGGCAGCCTAGGGCGCTGCGACCGCGGTCGCGACGAGCACGCAGAGTGCCCGCCGTAGGGTGGCCGGATGGAGTGCTTCGAGGTGACCGGCGGCGCGGTCCTGAACGGCCACGTGCGGGTCACGGGGGCGAAGAACAGCGCGCTCAAGCTCATGGCAGCCGCGCTGCTGGCGCCCGGGCGGGCCACCATCGACGAGGTCCCCGACATCCTCGACGTCTCGATCATGAGCGAGGTGCTGCGCCGCCTCGGCTGCGACGTCGACTACGAGCGCACCGGGAACGGGGGCGGCGGTGGGCGCGTCACCATCGACGTCCCCGAGAAGCCCTCGACCGAGACCGACTACGACCTCGTTCGCCGGATGCGCGCCTCGATCAGCGTCCTGGGCCCGCTGGTGGCGCGGTGCGGCAGTGCGCGGGTGGCGCTGCCCGGCGGTGACGCGATCGGCTCCCGCGGCCTGGACATGCACATCTCGGGCCTCGAGCGGCTGGGCGCCACGATCGTCAGCGAGCACGGGTTCCTGGTCGCCACGGCTCCCCGGCTGGCCGGGACGTCGATCTGGCTGGACTTCCCCTCCGTCGGCGCCACCGAGAACCTGGTGATGGCGGCGGTCCTCGCTGCCGGGACGACCGTCATCGACAACGCCGCCCGCGAGCCGGAGATCGTCGACCTCTGCTCGATGCTGGGCGCGATGGGGGCCCGGATCGACGGTGCGGGCACGTCGACGATCACTGTCGAGGGCGTCGAGACGCTGGCGCCGGTGAGCTACACCACCGTGCCCGACCGGATCGTGGCCGGCACATGGGCCGTCGGCGCGGTGATGACCCGCGGGGACGTCGTCATCGAACGAGCCGTCGCCGCGCACCTGTCCGTGGCTCTGGACAAGCTGACCGACGTCGGCGCGACCGTGGAGGCCCGTCCGGACGGCATCCGGGTGGCCATGACCGAACGTCCTCGGAGCGTCGACGTCGTCACCCTGCCCTTCCCCGGGTTCCCGACCGACCTCCAGCCCATGGCGGTGGCACTCGCGGCTGTGTCCACCGGGACGGCGCTGATCACGGAGAACGTGTTCGAGGGCCGGTTCATGTTCGTCAACGAGTTGGTGCGGCTCGGCGCGGACGTGCGCATCGACGGTCACCATGCCGTCGTCCGCGGCCGGGAGCGGCTCTCCAGCGCTCCGGTCGTCGCCACCGACATCAGGGCCGGCGCCGGGCTGGTCCTCGCCGGCCTGGTCTCCGACGGCGTCACCCAGGTCCAGGAGGTGCACCACGTCGACCGCGGCTACCCCGACTTCGTCGACCAGCTGCGGAGCCTCGGGGCGAAGGTCGAACGGACCCAGCAATAGGCCCTCGCGCGAGGGCCCGGGCCGAGCGACGTTCGGGGGGCACGAGGGCCCGTCTTCAGTTCCCGGGGAAGATCGCGGCCAGCGACCGGGCGCGGGCGGCGTCCTCCGGGAAGACCAGGACGTCGGCCCGGTGCGGCGCCGGGCAGCGGACGGTGGACCGGATGCCTGCGTCGGAGAGCACCGCGCGCAGCGCCAGCGCGGATTCGCGGCGCGAGAGGGTGGCCACCAGCGTGAGCAGGCCGTCGTCGGCGGGCGGTGTGGCCGTACGCCGGACCCTGTCCCTGCCGTAGCCGGTACCGAAGGCCCAGCGCATGAACAGCGCGAGCAGGCCCAGGACGACGAACGCGATCACCGGGCCCACGAGGTAGTGCAGGCTGCTCCCCGCCCCGATCGGCATGCCGTCCTCCCATCGACCGCCCACCGGCCCCGTCCAGTGGCTCGCCCCGAGCATGCGAGGGGGAGGGGGACGGGGTGCTTCCGTCGTCCGAGTGTGCCACCGGTCATAGTCGGCTGCGGGTCCCCGACGCGGGGCTGCTACCGGCGGGTAACCGCCCTACACTCCGCCGGTATGCCGTTCCCTTCGAAGCCGTTGGAGCGCGACCGCCCCTGGGTCATGCGCACCTACGCCGGCCACTCCTCGCCGGCCGAGTCCAACGCCCTGTACCGCCGCAACCTGGCGAAGGGGCAGACCGGCCTCTCGGTCGCCTTCGACCTGCCGACGCAGACCGGGTACGACCCCGACGACGAGCTCGCCGTCGGTGAGGTCGGCAAGGTCGGCGTGCCGGTCACCCACATCGGCGACATGCGTGCGCTCTTCGACGGCATCCCGCTCGACGAGATGAACACGTCGATGACCATCAACGCGACCGCGATGTGGCTGCTCGCGCTGTACCAGGTGGTCGCCATCGAACAAGCAGAGGGCACGGGCGCTGATCCGGACGTTGTCCTGCGCCGGCTCGCGGGGACGACGCAGAACGACATCATCAAGGAGTACCTGTCGCGGGGGACCTACGTCTTCCCGCCCGCTCCGTCGATGCGGCTGATCACCGACATGGTCGCCTACACGGTGACGACCATGCCGAAGTGGAACCCGATCAACATCTGCAGCTACCACCTGCAGGAGGCCGGGGCCACGCCGGAGCAGGAGATCGCCTACGCCATCAGCACCGCCATCGCCGTCCTGGACTCCGTCCGCGACTCCGGTCAGGTGCCGCAGGAGAAGTTCGGCGAGGTCGTCGCGCGGATCTCCTTCTTCGTCAACGCGGGCGTCCGCTTCGTCGAGGAGATGTGCAAGATGCGGGCCTTCACCCAGCTCTGGGACGAGCTGACGAAGGAGCGCTACGGCGTCGAGGACCCCAAGCACCGCCGCTTCCGCTACGGCGTCCAGGTCAACTCCCTGGGCCTGACCGAGGCCCAGCCGGAGAACAACGTCCAGCGGATCGTGCTCGAGATGCTCGCGGTCACGCTCTCCCGCGACGCCCGCGCCCGCGCGGTGCAGCTGCCCGCCTGGAACGAGGCCCTCGGCCTGCCCCGGCCGTGGGACCAGCAGTGGTCGCTGCGGCTCCAGCAGGTGCTGGCCTACGAGACCGACCTGCTCGAGTACGAGGACCTCTTCACGGGCTCGGTGGTCGTCGAGAAGAAGGTCTCGGAGATCCTCGAGGGGGCCCGCGCCGAGATCGCGCGGGTGCAGGAGATGGGCGGCGCCGTCGCGGCCGTCGAGTCCGGCTACATGAAGGGCCAGCTCGTCGGCTCGCTGGCCGAGCGGCGCCGCAAGATGGAGAGCGGCGAGGACGTGGTCGTCGGTGTCAACAAGTTCGACACCACCGAACCCAATCCGCTGACCGCCGACCTGGACACCGCGATCATGACGGTCGACCCGGCCGTCGAGGCCGCCGCCCAGGAGGCGGTGCGGAAGTGGCGGGCCGACCGGGATCCCGCGCCGGTGGAGAAGGCGCTCGATGCCCTGCGCACGGCCGCCGCCTCGGACACGAACCTGATGCCCGCCACACTGGAGTGCGCCCGCGCGGGCGTCACGACGGGGGAGTGGGCCGGAGTGCTGCGGGAGGTGTTCGGCGAGTACCGGGCGCCCACCGGCGTCTCGGCGGCGACCGGCGGTGGCGAGGCCGACGCGAGCCTCACCGAAGTCCGCGAACGGGTCCGGGCGACCGGTGAGGAGCTGGGCGGGCGGCTGCGCTTCCTGGTCGGCAAGCCCGGTCTGGACGGGCACTCCAACGGCGCCGAGCAGATCGCCGTGCGGGCCCGCGACGTCGGCTTCGAGGTCGTCTACCAGGGCATCCGGCTCACGCCCGCGCAGATCGTCTCGGCCGCGGTCGAGGAGGACGTCCACGTCGTCGGCCTGTCGGTGCTGTCCGGTTCCCACCTGCAGGTCGTGCCCGCGGTCCTCCAGGGCCTGAAGGATGCCGGGCTCGACGACGTCCCGGTGGTGGTGGGCGGGATCATCCCCGACAGCGACGCCCGCCGGCTGCGCGAGCAGGGGGTGGCACGGGTCTTCACGCCGAAGGATTTCGGGCTGACCGAGATCATGGGTCAGATCGTGGACGTGATCCGCGAGGCGAACGACCTGGCCGCCCACCTCGACGGGAAGGTGCCGGCCCCGGCCTGATCCGGCTCAGGCCGGCGGGCCGATGCGGACGCCGTCGACGCCGGGTGAGAACAGCACGCTGACCGGCGGGCCGGACACCTCCGGGAGCCCCGCGACCGCGAGGAGGTCGGTGTCCCAGTGGACCAGCTCCGCGGCGTGCAGCGGCCACGGCCGGTGCTCGACCGCCGCGTACACCGTGCGGGTCGGGACCCGGTGGTGCATGCCCCAGCGGGCGGTCACGAAGAGTTCCAGCGGGTCGGGCTCCTGCCGGGGCCCGACCCGCAGGTCGATCGACGCGTGCGCCCTCCCGGTCCGCCGGTCGAGGTGATAGCTGCAGCGGTCTCCCACGTGCCGCACGTGGACCTGCGCCCACGAGTAGGGCAGGCCCGCCGTCCGCGCGGTCAACGCGGGTAGGAGGCGGCCGGCGTCCAGGGACAGGAAGACGACGCCGCGTCGTCCGTCCTCGTCGACCGAGTACAGCCGGACGTTGGCCTGGCCGAACGACCCCAGCCATGGCAGCGGCGGCCCGCCCAGTGGCGCCGTGTGGGCCATGCGCAGGGCGATCAGGCCCGCGAACGTCCGACCGTCGAGCAGGTCGGGCCGGGTGCCGGGGGGCAGCAGCGGTGCGGCGACCTCGGGGCGGATCACCCAGTGCAGGAAGGCGACGTCCCGCCAGTCCTGACGCAGGAGCGCCGGGCGGGCCGACCGTGGCGGGGCTGCGGTGACCGGTTCGCGCTGCACGCCGGGAGAATGCCCCGGGCGCCGGGGCATGACGCGTTGCTACCGGTGGTCGGACGTGGTGGGGTCGGCGGCATGAGTACTTCCGGTGCACCGCGGGTCGAGCGCGACGGTGACGTCCTCCGCATCACGATGGTGCGCGCGGCGCGCCGCAACGCCCTCTCCCGGGAGCATCTGACGCAGTTGCTGGCCGCCGTCACCGAAGCCGGATCGAGCGACGCGACCGGGATCGTGCTCGCCGCCGAGGGCCCGGTCTTCAGCGCCGGCCACGACTTCGCCGACGTCGCCGGCGCCTCGCTGCCCGAGGTGCGCAGCCTGCTGGCGCTGTGCACCGAGCTGATGCAGACGATCCAGGACGTGCCGCAGGTGGTCCTGGCCCGCGTCCACGCACTGGCCACGGCGGCGGGCTGCCAGCTGGTGGCCTCCTGCGACCTGGCCGTCGCGGCGGAGTCGGCGGGGTTCGCCGCCCCCGGCGGCAAGGGGGGCTGGTTCTGCCACACGCCGATGGTGGCGATCGCCCGCAACGTCGGCCGCAAGCGGGCCATGGAGCTGGCGCTGACCGGCGACGTCATCGACGCCGCGACCGCTCAGGACTGGGGCCTGGTCAACCGGGTCGTGCCCGACGACGACCTCGACAAGGCCGTCGACGACCTGATGGCCCGGGCCACCCGTGGCTCACGGGCCAGCAAGGCGTGGGGCAAGCAGACGATGTACGCCCAGCTCGACCGCCCCGAGCGGGACGCATACACGACCGCCATCGAGGTGATGGCCGCCGCCAGCCAGATCCCGGGGGCGCGTGAGGGGATGGCCGCGTTCCTCGAGAAGCGCCATCCGGTCTGGACCGACTGACGAAGGACCCCTGGAAGGACTCCGCCCACCTCACCGCTCGCACGCTCGCGGTGAGCCTCGGGACGGGGCCACAGGCCTTCGCGAGCTCAGGGCGGGACCCGGACGGGCCGGACCCCTACGGGGCCGCGGTGAGTCCGCTCACAGCCGGGATGATCGTCGGTGGGCGCCGGCATTGATCCTCTCGTGCAGAACCTGTGGGGCCTGACGCGCCGGCGTGCCCTTGACTTCGGCCGGGTGACGACCGCGGCCTGTTGAGCGCCGCTCGGTCTCCCCGTTCCCGTCCCGTCGTCGTTCTTGCACCCATTCGCGAAAGGCACCCTCGTGCTCGCTCGTCTCCGCCGTGTCCCGTTCGCGGCGCAGGTCCTCCTCGCCCTCGTGCTGGGCGTGGTCCTGGGCCTCGTCGCCCGTGAGATGGGTCCGGTCGGACCCGAAGAACCCAACTGGCTGACCAGCACCCTGCAGACCATCGGCACCACCTTCGTCACGCTGCTGAAGGCGTTGGTCCCGCCGCTGATCGTCACCGCGGTGATCGTCAGCATCGCCAATCTCAAGCAGGTCTCCAACGCCGCCCGGCTGGCCGGTCAGACCCTGCTCTGGTTCGGGATCACCGCCCTGATCGCCGTCGCGATCGGCATCGGCCTCGGCCTGCTCACCGAGCCGGGCCGCAACAGCTCCGTCGATGCCGCCAGCCAGGCCGCTCCCGAGAAGACCGGTGGCTGGTTCGACTTCCTCACCGGAATCGTGCCGGGCAACGTCCTCGGGCTGCAGTCGTCGGCCGAGGGTGCGCTGTCCTTCAACGTGCTGCAGCTGATCGTCATCTCGGCCGCCATCGGCATCGCGGCCCTCAAGGTCGGCGAGGCCGCCGAGCCGTTCCTGGGCTTCGTCCGCTCGGCCCTGGCGATCGTGCAGAAGGTGCTGTGGTGGGTCATCCTGCTGGCGCCGCTGGGCACCGTGGGCCTGATCGGCAACGCCGTCGCCAGCTACGGCTGGGAGTCGCTCGGCTCGCTGGGTGTCTTCGCCGGCGCCGTCTACGTCGGGCTGGCCCTCGTGCTGTTCGTCGTCTACCCGGTGCTCCTGCGGCTGCACGGCCTCTCGCCGCTGCGGTACTTCGCGGGCGCCTGGCCGGCCATCCAGCTGGCCTTCGTCTCCCGCTCCTCGATCGGCACCCTGCCGGTGACCGAGCGGGTGACCGAGCAGAACCTGGGCGTCCCGCGCTCCTACGCCTCCTTCGCCGTCCCGCTCGGGGCGACGACCAAGATGGACGGCTGCGCGGCGATCTACCCGGCGCTCGCGGCGATCTTCGTGGCTCAGTTCTTCGGCGTGGACCTGGCGGTCACCGACTACCTGCTGATCGCGCTGGTGTCGGTCATCGGCTCGGCGGCCACCGCCGGGACGACCGGCGCGGTGGTCATGCTGACCCTGACGCTGTCCACCCTCGGCCTCCCGCTGGCCGGCGTCGGCCTGCTGCTGGCCGTCGACCCGATCCTGGACATGGGCCGGACCGCGGTCAACGTCGCGGGGCAGGCGCTGGTGCCGACGATCGTGGCCAAGCGCGAGGGCATCCTCGACATCGAGCGGTACCGGTCGACCTCCACGATCGAGCCGCTGGCCCGGGTCGAGGAGCGTGGCGGTGTGGACACCGACCTGCGCCGTCCGGAGCCCGCGACGGTGTAGTTCCACACCACGACGACCGGCCCGGTCCTCCCTGTGGAGGGCCGGGCCGCTCGTCGTCCCGGATCAGCGGGCCAGGTCCGCGCAGCTGGTCTCGTCGGGCAGCAGCGGGCGGAAGGAGACCGACCACCGCATGCCGTTCGCCGTGGTCCACGGCGTCGCGGCGTTGGCCGAGCGGGCTGCCTCCAGGACCGCCCGGGCCTCCTCGCCGGTGGCCGTCACGCAGGTGACGTCCGGCGGGCCGCCGGTCGTCTCGCCCGGCAGCGGCGGGCCGGGCCACGGGGCATGCGGCTGGGCGAGCCCGTCCCCGCGATCGACCCACGGGGAGACGACGGCCGAGACGACGTCGGCCGCGTAGGGCCCGGTGCCTGCACCGAGGTCGGTCAGGGAGCTCAGGAGATCGATGAGCTTCCCGCGGGCCTTCTCCTGCTCGCCGGTGAGCCCACTGCCTCCGGGGGTGTCCCACAACGCGTAGGCCTCGCGCACGTAGGTGTCCGCGGCGGTCACGACCGTGAACCGGGTGGTCGGTGCGTCGGCGATCGGGGGGAGCCCCAGATCGAAGGTGTCGGCGACCCCGGCGGCCATGGCGCGGTCCACGAGGCCCTGCACCTCGCTCCGCGCGATCTGCTGCACCTGCAGGTTGGGCAGCGCCGGGCCCGGATGGACCTCGATGACGGGGCCTTCGGTGATCACCCGCCCGTCGGCGTAGACGCTCACGAGGGGCAGCCGCGCAGCGAGCATCGACGGCGTGGCATAGCCACCGGTGTGCTCCACGCGGAGGACGAGGCCCTCGGTCGCCGCTGCCTGGGACGACGAGGGCGCAGGGGTGCCGGGGGCCGCCACCCCGCCGCGCTCCGCGCACGCCGGGAGCCCCAGGAGCAGGGCGGCCGTGAGCACCGGCCGGACCACTCTCATGATCGTCATGCCACCACCACGACGGGGCCGCGGAGACGGTTCCCGCGCCCGGTAGCGTCGGCGCCCGTGCGTCTGGTCCTTGCCCGCTGCTCCGTCGACTACATCGGGCGGCTCACCGCCCACCTGCCCATGGCGACCCGCCTGCTGCTGGTCAAGGCGGACGGCTCGGTGTCCATCCACGCCGACGACCGCGCCTACAAGCCGCTGAACTGGATGAGCCCACCCTGCACGCTCAAGGACGAGCTGGTGGACGGCTCGGGCACCTGGACGGTCACGAACAAGGCCGGCGAGCAGCTGATCATCACCATCGAGGCCGTGGAGCACGATCACTCCGCCGACCTCGGGGTCGACCCCGGTCTGCAGAAGGACGGCGTCGAGGCCGAGCTCCAGCGGTTGCTCGCGCTGCACGTGGAGACCTTCGGGCCGGGGTGGTCGCTGGTGCGCCGCGAGTACCCGACCGCCATCGGGCCGGTCGACCTGCTCTGCCGCGACGCCTCCGGCGCCGTGGTGGCCGTCGAGATCAAGCGGCGCGGCGAGATCGACGGCGTGGAGCAGCTCACCCGCTACCTGGAGCTGCTCAACCGGGATCCGCTGCTCGCCCCGGTCAAGGGCGTGTTCGCCGCGCAGGAGATCAAGCCCCAGGCGCGGGTGCTCGCTCAGGATCGCGGCATCGACTGCGTCACCGTCGACTACGCCGTCCTCAAGGGCACCGACGACCCCTCCGAGCGGCTGTTCTGACAGGCCGACGCCGACCTGAAGTTACCGACCGGTAGACCCGCGCAGCGGTGGTTCGCCCGGGGTGAGAGACTCACCCGCGATCACCGGTGTGAGGAGATGAGCTCGTGGCCAGGGAACTGAACGAGGTCGGCGTCGTGGGGCTGGGCACCATGGGTGCCGGCATCGCCGAGGTGCTCGCGCGGGCGGGCCTCTCGGTCACCGCCGTGGAGGTCACCGAGGACGCGCTGGCCCGGGGACGCGGCCACGTCGAGCAGTCCACCGACCGGGCCGTGAGCCGCGGCAAGCTCGACCCGGCCGACCGGGACGCGATCTTCGAGCGGATCCGCTTCACCTGCTCGATGGAGGACCTCGCGAACGCCGAGCTCGTCATCGAGGCCGTGCCCGAGCGCATGGAGCTCAAGGCCGAGGTCTTCGCCGAGCTGGACAAGATCTGCCCGCCGGACACGATCCTGGCGACCAACACCTCGAGCCTGTCGGTGACCGAGCTCTCCGTGGCCACCGGCCGGCCGAGCAAGGTCATCGGGATGCACTTCTTCAACCCGGCGCCGGTCATGAAGCTGGTGGAGGTGGTGCGCACCGTCGTCACCGAGCAGTCGGTCGTGGACGACGTCGAGGCGCTGGCCGAGCGGCTCGGCAAGGTCGACGTGACCATCGGCGACAAGGCCGGGTTCATCGCCAACGCACTGCTGTTCGGCTACCTCAACCACGCGGTCTCCATGTTCGAGAACCGCTACGCCACCCGTGAGGACATCGACGCCGCCATGCGGCTGGGCTGTGGCCTGCCCATGGGCCCGCTCGCGCTGATGGACCTCATCGGCATCGACACCGCCTACGAGATCCTCGACACGATGTACAAGCAGTCGCGCAACCGGCTGCACGCCCCGAGCCCGGTCATCAAGCAGATGATGACCGCGGGCCTGCTCGGCCGGAAGTCCGGCCGCGGCTTCTACACCTACGCAGAGCCCGGCTCGGCCGAGGTCGTCGACGACGCCGCGACCCCAGCCGCCGGGGGAGCCGCGGAGGGCGCCCGGCCGGTGCGGGCCGTGGGCGTCATCGGTTCGGGCACCATGGCCACCGGGATCCTCGAGGTCGTCGCCAAGGGCGGCTACGACGTGCGCTTCGTCGCCCGCACCCCGGAGAAGGTCGAGGCCGCCACGTTGGCCCTCACCAAGTCGCTGGAGAAGCAGGTGGTGCGCGGCCGCCTCGACGAGACCGCCCGGGACGAGATCCTCGCCCGGGTCACCGGCACCACGTCGCTGGACGAGCTGGCCGACCGCGACCTGATCATCGAGGCCGTCGTCGAGTCGCTGTCGGTGAAGGAGGCGCTCTTCGCCAACCTCGGTGAGATCGCCAAGCCGGGCGCGGTGCTCGCGACCACCACGTCCAGCCTGCCGGTCATCGAGTGCGCCAAGGCCAGCGGCCGCCCGGCCGACGTGGTCGGCATGCACTTCTTCAACCCGGCGCAGGTCATGAAGCTGGTCGAGGTCGTCTCCACCATCTCGACCGCGCCGGACGTCGCGGCCACCGCGCACGCGGTCAGCGCGCAGCTGGGCAAGCACGCGGTGTCCTGCACCGACCGCGCCGGCTTCATCGTGAATGCGCTGCTGTTCCCGTACCTCAACGACGCGGTGAAGATGCTGGAGGCGCACTACGCGACCGCCGACGACATCGACGCCGCCATGAAGGTGGGCTGCGGCTACCCCATGGGGCCCTTCGAGCTGCTCGACGTCGTGGGCCTGGACGTGTCGCTGGCCATCGAGCGCGAGCTCTACACCGAGTTCCGCGAGCCCGGGTTCGCGCCGGCCCCGCTCCTGGAGCACCTGGTGACCGCCGGCTACCTCGGCCGCAAGACCGGCCGCGGGTTCCGGGACTACGCCGCTCGCTGACGGTGCCCCGTCGGCGACCACGGGCCGGGTCCCGCCCCTCGGGGCCGGACCCGGCCCGTCGCGTCGAGACCGTCGAGGAGGCCGCCGACGGTGACTGGGTGGTCCGCCCGCTCACCGGGGCCGCGACGGGCAAGACCTACCGCTGCCCGGGCTGTGACCAGGAGATCCGGCCGGGTACCCCGCACGTCGTCACCTGGCCCGCCTACGCCCGTGACTCCGACCTCGACCCCTGGGACACCGAGTCCGCCGCAGACCGGCGCCGGCACTGGCACGCGACCTGCTGGCGGGCGCGGGACCGGCGCCGGTAAGGACCCCCCTGCCCCCCACCGGAGAAGGACCCCGTCCTGCCCACCCTTCGCACGCTCAGGGCGGGGCCCGGGACGGGGCCGGCGGCGGGCCCCTGCAGGGGGGGCCGTCCTGCCGCCCGCCCTTGCATGCTCGCGTGGGCCCCTGCAGCGGGGCCGTTGCATCACCTCGCCCGGGCGAAGACGATCACGTTGTCCTCGTAGCTGCCCCGCGACCGGTCGAAGGCGCCGCCGCAGGTGATCAGCCGCAGCTCGGCTCCTGAGGTGGGTGCGTAGACCTCGGCGGCCGGGAAGTCGCTCTTGGCGCGGTGGACGACGCGCGTGACGGTGAACCGGGCCGTGCTCCCGTCGGCGCGCCCGACCAGGACCTCCTCGCCGGGGTCGAGGTCGGCGATGCCGGCGAACGCGGCGGGCGAGCCGGCCCAGTCCACGTGCCCGGCGAGCACCGCAGGACCGGTTCCCCCGGGAACCGGGCCGCCGGTGTACCAGCCGGCGGTCGCTGGATCCGCGGGCGGCACCAGCGCACCGGAGGCGTCCAGCCCCGCGCCGGTGAGCGGGGCGTCCACGCCCACGGAGGGGATCAGGACGCGGACGGGTGCGGTCTGCTGCTGGGGAGCGGGAGCGAGGACGACGGGCCCCGTCGTCGCATGGGCGCTGGTTCCCGGCGTCGAGAACCCCACGGTCACGGCGAGACCGGTGACCGCGAGGACGACGCGTCCCCGGCGGCCGGCTGCGCCCAGCACCGCCACGAGTGCCGTGGCGAGCGGCAGGGCGAGCGGCAGGGCGGGTGCTGCACCCGGGAGAGGACCGGTGCCCGCCTCCACACCACCGGCCGGAACCACGGACGGCCCGGCGGCGTCGAGTACCGGCCGGACGGTCAGGCCACCCTCCGGGCGGTCGAGCACGATCAGCGTGACCACCGAGCCCGCGACGAACGACATCGGCACCTCGGCCGCCGCGACGCCGCCTCCGCCGACGGTCAGGGTCGCCGCCCCGGCCGGGACCGTGCGTGCTTCTCCGCCGGCACCGAAGGGCAGCCCCGTGGCCAGTGACGGCCCGCCGCGCACCGCGACGTCCAGGGCCGGGATCTCGGCGGCCGCCGCCAGGACGCGGACGCGTGCGGAGCCGGGCGGGGGAGCGGAGAGGTCGTCGGTGAGCGAGTGCAGAGCGAGGTCGGCGAACCGGCCGCCGAGGGTCACCGTCCCGGCCGCTCCGGCGGCCACCTCGACGCGGGCCGACAGCACCGGCGGGACGGTGCGCTCACTGCCCGCGGCACGCACGCTCACGGCGTACGCGCCGGGAACGAGCTCGACGACGTCGCTGACCGTGCCGTAGGAGAGCCCGGCGACGAGGTCGGGTCCCGGATGGGTCAGCGGTTCTCCGGAGCCGGGGGCCACGGGGGCGACGGCGACGTCCACGGCCGGCGTGTCAGGGGAGAGGTGCGCCACGCGCAGGCGCCCGGCCTCCTCGGCCGCTGCCGGAGGCATGCCGAGGGACCACACGAGCGCCCCCAGCACGACGACGAACAGCCCGCGGCGGCCCCTCTGCAGGGTCCCGCCACGAGCTCGCGAGTGGCGGGGGGTAGGGGGGCCCTCTATCAGTGACGCCCCTGGCCGACCGGCTGGTCGATGGCCTGGGTCGGCGGCCCCTGGACCGGAGCCGGGGACGCACCCGGCCGCGGCGGCATCGGGAGCTGACGCGTCGCGGCCGGCTCCGGGCGGGTGGGCTGCCGCGCCGCGGCCGCCTCGCCCTCGCCCCTGGGGGCGGACGACGGCGTGGCATGCGTGGGCGTGGCCTGCGCCGCCGGCTGAGGGCGTCGCTCGGTCTCTCGTACGGCGGCAGCCTGCGACGCGGCGACGCTGGTGCCCGAGCCCGAGCCGGTCGGGGATGCCTGGCTCCGGGTCGGAGCCGGTGCCGGCTGGGGAGCGGTCTCCTGTGGAGCGGTCTGCTGCGGGCGGTCGCTGAGCTCCGGAAGGCTGCTGAGCAGCTGGCGGGCCTGCAGTAGCCGGCCGGTGAGCTCGTCGCGCACGTCGCGGATGGCCTCGGCCTTCGCCTCCGCCTCGGCGACGAGCTGCGCCGCGTGCTGCTCGGCTGCGGCGATCCGCTGGCGGGCGGCCTGCGTGGAGACGCGTTCGCGCTCTTCCTCCGCCGCGGCCGCCTCGGCTCGCCGAGCGCGCTGGGCGATGTCGAAGTCCTCCTCGACCTTGGCCCGGCGCGCCTGGGACTCGGCATCGAGCCGGGCCACCCGCTCCTGTGCCTTGGCGACGAGCTCGTCGGCGCGCTGCTGCGCCTTCTGGGCGATCTGCTCGGCGTTCTGCCGGGCCTCCGCGAGCATCCGCTCGACCTCGGCCTGCCCGGCGGCGTGCCGCTCGAGCAGCGCGCGCTCCTCGGCGGCGGTCTGCTCGCGGACCGCCTGCGCGTCCAGCTCGGCCGCGCGGCGGATCTCCCCTGCTTCCTCCTCGGCGAGCTGCAGCATGTGCTGGATGCGCTCGCTGATGTTCTCGAAGGTGGGGGCCGACGCCGAGGCGGCCTTGCGCCGGAGCGACTCGATCTCACCGTGCAGCGCGGAGAGCTGGCCGGCGAGGTCGGCGGAGCGGCTGACGGCCGCATCACGATCGGCGAGGGCGATCCGGAAGTCGGCCTCGAGCCGCTCGATGGTGTCGGCCACCTGACTGCGGTCGTAGCCCCGCAGCACCACGTCGAACGAGTGCTGGGCCTCGTGAGTCGGCAGCAAATCGCGGCGGGGATCGCTCATGTCGTCATCCTCGCAGAAGGTCAGTGGCTAGTCAGCGTGTCGGGGGGACAACCGGGGCCGGTGGGACGGCTGTGCCGTGGGACGGGGCCCCGTCCCACGGCACGGCCGAGCGGACTGTCGGCGGCCCTCCTGCGGGGCCCCGCCGGACTCCTTCTCGGTGGGGGTAGGGGCCCCGTCCGGAGCCTCACCCTGAGCGTGCGAAGGGTGAGGAGGGCAGGGTCCTCTCTCAGATGCCGCGGAAACGGTTGATGGCCTCGATGTGCTGCTCGCGCTTCTCCGGGTTCCGCACGCCGAGACCCTCCTCGGGGGCGAGGGTCAGGACGCCGACCTTGCCCTGGTGGGCATTGCGGTGGACGTCCAGGGCGGCCTGGCCGACCTCGTCCATCGGGTAGACCTTCGACAGCGTCGGGTGGATGAGGCCCTTGTCGATGAGCCGGTTGGCCTCCCACGCCTCCTTGTAGTTGGCGAAGTGCGAGCCGATGATCCGCTTGAGGTTCATCCAGAGGTAGCGGTTGTCGTAGGAGTGCATGTACCCGCTGGTGGAGGCGCAGGTGACGATCGTGCCGCCCTTCTTGGCGACGTAGACGCTGGCGCCGAAGGTCTCCCGCCCGGGGTGCTCGAAGACGATGTCGACGTCCTCCCCGCCGGTCAGCTCCCGGATCTTCTTGCCCAGGCGCTGCCACTCCTTGGGGTCCTGGGTGTGCTCGTCCTTCCAGAACGCGTAGCCCTCGGCGGAGCGGTCGATGATGAGTTCGGCGCCCATCCTGCGGACGATCTCGGCCTTCTCCGGGCTGCTCACGACGCAGATCGGGATCGCGCCGCCGCCCAGCGCCATCTGGGTGGCGTAGGAGCCCAGCCCGCCCGACGCGCCCCAGATCAGGACCGTGTCGCCCTGCTTCATGTTGGCGCCGTTGTGGCTGACCAGCTGCCGGTAGGCGGTGGAGTTGACCAGCCCCGGTGCGGCGGCCTCCTCCCAGGACAGATGGCCCGGCTTGGGCATCAGCTGGTTGCTCTTGACCAGGGCCAGCTCCGCGAGGCCGCCGAAGTTGGTCTCGAAGCCCCAGATCCGCTGCTGCGGGTCCATCATCGTGTCGTCGTGGCCGGCCGGGTCCTCCAGCTCGACCGACAGGCAGTGCGCGACCACCTCGTCGCCGGGCTTCCACTTGTTCACCCCCGGCCCGACCCGCAGGACGACGCCGGCCAGGTCGGAGCCGACCACGTGGTAGGGCAGGTCGTGGCGCTTGGTGAGCTCCGACACGCGGCCGTAGCGCTCCAGGAAGCCGAAGGTCGACACCGGCTCGAAGATCGACGTCCAGACGGTGTTGTAGTTCACCGACGACGCCATCACCGCGACGATCGCCTCGCCGGGGCCCAGCTCCGGGGTGGCGACCTCCTCGACGTGGAGCGACTTGCGCGGGTCCTTCTCCTTGGTCGGCATGCCCGCGAACATGTCCTGCTCGTCCTTGCGGACCAGGACGGCGCGGTAGGACTCCGGCACGGCCAGCCCTCCCACGGCGTCCAGCTGATCGCTGAGGATGGCGTCCCTGATCTCGTTCACGCGTTCTCCCGGGTCGTGGGTGGCCGTCGTCGGCCGGCTCGGAGGCGGTGCGGGTGGCGCGATGTTACCGATCGGTAACCCGCGGGTCGAGTGCGGTCAGTGGATGGGGGTGGCGGCCGGCTCGACCAGCTCCACCAGGACGCCACCGGCGTCCTTGGGATGCACGAAGTTCACCCGGCTCCCGGCGGTCCCGCGCTTGGGGACGTCGTAGAGGAGGCGCAGCCCGCGCTCGCGCAGCGTGGCGCTGACCGCCTCGACGTCCTCCACCCGGAAGGCCAGCTGCTGGAGGCCCGGGCCGGACCGGCCGATGAACTTCGCGATCGTCGACTCCGGCGTCAGCGGGGCGAGGAGCTGGATGCGGGTTGCGCCGTCGCCGACGGCCAGCATGGCCTCGCGGACGCCCTGCTCCTCGTTGGTCTCCTCGTGCACCGAGTGCACGCCGAAGGCCTGCGCGTAGAAGGCGATCGCCTCGTCCAGGTCCGGGACGGCGATGCCCACGTGGTCGATCGTGGTGAACAGCTCGCCGGGCAGCCCGGCATGCGTCTCATTGGTCACGCGCGCATCCTGCCGCCAAGACGTCTGAGACGACACATCGATGTGGCCGGGGTCACGCTCGCCGGCATTTCGTGCCTGGTCGCTCGTTGCACGTGTCGTCCTATCCTGATGGGCAGTCCGATTCCGCGCGGTTGCGCGGTCTGCCCTGTTGACACGGTCGCCAGCGTCGGCGGCCCGGCACTGGAGGCCCGTCATGAGCCAGCCCGCCCGCCCCCGCTCGGTCATCGTCAGCGGCGCCCGCACCCCGATGGGCCGTCTCCTCGGCTCCCTGAAGGACTTCTCCGCGGCCGACCTCGGCGGCATCGCGATCAAGGCCGCGCTGGAGCGGGCCGGGATCTCCGGCGCCCAGGTCGACTACGTGATCATGGGCCAGGTCATCCAGGCCGGCGCCGGCCAGAACCCGGCCCGCCCGGCCGCGGTCGCCGGCGGCATCCCCATGTCGGTGCCGTCGTTCACGCTGAACAAGGTCTGCCTGTCCGGCATCGACGCCATCGCCCTGGCCGACCAGCTGATCCGCGCCGGTGAGTTCGACGTCGTCGTGGCCGGTGGCATGGAGTCCATGACGCAGGCGCCGCACCTCCTCGCCAACTCGCGCACCGGCACGAAGTACGGCGACACCACGCTCATCGACTCCATGGCCCACGACGGGCTCTCCGACACCTTCGACCAGGTGGCGATGGGCGTGCTGACCGAGCAGGCCAACAGCCGCTACGGCCTCACCCGCGAGGAGCAGGACGCCTTCGCCGCGACGTCGCACCAGCGGGCGGCCGCGGCGGCGAAGAACGGCCTGTTCGACGACGAGATCACCCCGGTGCTCATCCCGCAGCGCAAGGGTGACCCCATCGAGTTCCGCGACGACGAGGGCATCCGCGCCGACACGACCGTCGACAGCCTGTCGAAGCTCAAGCCGGCGTTCGGCAAGGACGGCACGATCACCGCGGGCACCGCCTCGCAGATCTCCGACGGCGCCTGCGCGGTCGTCGTGATGAGCGCGGAGAAGGCCGCGGAGCTGGGGCTGACCCCGATCGCCGAGATCGGGGCGCACGGCGTCGTCGCTGGGCCGGACGCGACCCTGCAGAGCCAGCCGTCCCGGGCGATCGCCAAGGCCTGCGAGCGCGAAGGCATCGACCCCCAGGACCTCGACCTGGTGGAGCTCAACGAGGCGTTCGCCGCAGTCGGCATCGTCTCCACCCGCGAGCTGGGCATCGACCCCGAGAAGGTGAACGTCAACGGCGGCGCCATCGCGCTGGGCCACCCGATCGGCATGAGCGGTGCGCGCATCGTGCTGCACGCGGCGCTGGAGCTCGGTCGCCGTGGGGGCGGCGTGGCCGCCGCGGCGCTGTGCGGCGGCGGTGGTCAGGGCGACGCCCTGATCCTGCACGTTCCCGCTCGTTGACCGACCTCGCCGCCGGGACCGCCGTCCAGACGCCGGCCGGTCCCGCCCCGACCGGGCGGCGCGGTCGGCGGGCGGACGACGTCCCGACCCTGGTCGAGCGCGCCCGCGAGGGTGACGCGCGCTCGGTGGCGCGGTTGATCTCGCTGGTCGAGGACGCCAGCCCCGTCCTGCGCGAGGTCGCCGCGGCACTGGCCCCCCACACGGGGCGGGCGCAGGTGATCGGCCTGACCGGGTCCCCGGGTGTCGGCAAGTCGACGTCGACGACGGCGCTGGTCCGCGCGCTCCGTGCGGCGGGCAAGCGCGTGGGGGTGCTCGCCGTCGACCCGTCGTCCCCCTTCTCCGGCGGGGCGCTGCTGGGCGACCGGGTGCGGATGCAGGACCACGCGGGGGACCCCGGTGTCTACATCCGGTCGATGGCCTCCCGCGGGCACCTCGGCGGCCTCGCCTGGTCGACGCCGCAGGCGCTGCGGGTGCTCGATGCCGCCGGCTGCGACGTCGTGCTGATCGAGACGGTGGGCGTCGGGCAGTCGGAGCTCGAGATCGCCTCCCTGGCCGACACCACGCTCGTCCTGGTGGCGCCGGGGATGGGTGACGGCATCCAGGCGGCCAAGGCGGGGATCCTCGAGGTCGCCGACGTGTTCGTCGTCAACAAGGCCGACCGGGACGGCGCCGACCAGACCGTGCGCGACCTCCGCTACATGCTGTCCCTGGGCGGCCGGCACAGCGAGGGGGGCCACTGGCGGCCGCCGATCTGCAAGACCGTGGCCTCCCGCGAGACCGACAACGGCATCGACGAGGTCGTGGCGAAGATCGAGGCGCACCGTCAGTGGCTGGAGTCCTCCGGCGAGGGGCACCGGCGGCGCAGCGAGCGTGCGGCCCGCGAGATCGAGGCCATCGCGCTGGCCTCGCTGCGCGAGCGGATGGGTGACGTCCGCGGCTCGGCCGCGCTGGGTGCGCTCGCCGACCGGGTGGTGGCGGGCGAGTCCGACCCCTACCGGGCCGCGGACGAACTGCTCGACCAGCTCTGAACGCGCAGCCCAGCCCCCGGGCGGCCAGGATGGTCGGGTGAACGGGAAGCCGGACGCCGTCGTCGTCGGAGCGGGGCCCAACGGACTGGCCGCGGCCCTGCGCCTGTCCGCCGCGGGCCTCCGGGTCCAGGTCGTCGAGGTGGCCGAGCGCCCCGGGGGCGGGATGCGCACCGAGCAGCTCATGCGCCCCGGCTACTTCCACGACGTCTGCTCGATCGTGCAGCCGATGGCCGAGGCGGCGCCCTTCTTCCGGGAGTTCGACCTGGAGAGCCGCGGTGTCCGGCTCGTGCACCCGGAGATCAACTTCGCCCATCCGCTCGACGGCGGGCGGGCGTCGGTCTCGCGACGGTCACTGGAGGAGACGGCGGCGGGGCTGGGGAAGGATGCGGCGGCCTACCGTCGGCTGTTCGGGCCGCTGGTCGAGCACGGCACCGACGTCGTCGACTTCTTCCTCACCAGCCGGCTGCGCCGGGCTCCTACCCGGAGCGTCCCGCAGATCGTTCATTTCGGGCTCAACGGGCTGCCCAACGTGCGCTGGCTGGCGCACCGGTACTTCGACACCGAGGAGGCGCGCGCCCTGGTGGGCGGGGCGGCGGCGCACGGCATGCTCGACCTCAGTCAGCCGCTGACCTCCGCGCTGGGGATGCTGCTCACGATGCTGAGCCACCACGTCGGCTGGCCGCTGATCGAGGGCGGGTCGCAGAAGCTGGCCGACGCGATGGTCACCGCGCTGGAGGAGCAGGGTGGCGAGGTGGTGACCGGCCACCACGTCACCGACCTGCGCGAGTTCGACGGCGTCCCCGCGGTGTTGCTCAACACGACGCCCGAGGCCTTCGTCTCCATGGCCGGTGACCGGGTCCACGAGGGGTACCGACGCTGGGTGTCGCGGTACCGCCACGGTGCCGGCGTCTTCAAGATCGACTGGATCCTGTCCGAGCCGGTGCCGTGGACCAACCCCGACGTCCGGCGGGCCGGGACGATCCACGTCGCCGGCAACCTGGACGAGACGATCGCCGGCGAGCGGGCGCCCAACCAGGGGCAGCTGACCGACCGCCCCTACGTGCTCGCGGTGCAGCCCACGGTGCCCGACCCCACCCGAGCGCCCGAGGGCGGCCACATCCTCTGGGCCTACGTGCACGTGCCGCACGGTGCGGACGTGGACATGACCGAGGCGATCGAGAACCAGATCGAGCGGTTCGCACCCGGGTTCCGCGACACGATCGTGGAGCGGTACACGAAGGACGCCGTCGCCATGGAGCGGTGGAACCCCAGCTACCTGGGTGGGGACATCTCCAACGGGCAAGCCACCCTCGCTCAGATGCTCGCCCGGCCGGTGCCTCGGTGGAACACCTACAAGACACCGGCCAAGGGCGTCTACCTGGCCTCGGCTGCCACCCCGCCCGGGCCCGCGGTGCACGGTGCCTGCGGGGACAACGCCGCGCGGGTGGCGCTGCGCGAGGTCTTCGGTGTCCGGCACGTGCCGCCGCTGCGCCCCGCCCTGCGCTGATCGGGCCACAGCGGCCCGGTCCCGAGGCTCGCGGCCCCGTCCAGAGGCTCGCGCCGAGCGTGCGAGGCGTGAGGGGGAAGGGGTTCTTCTACGGTGAGGAGGACCGGGTCCTCTCTCAGGCGATCCGTCGGGCGAAGTTGTAACCCTCCATGTCCACCGTGCGCTGGCTGACGCCGGTCTCTTCGCTGCCGGCGTCCACCATCTGGCCGTCCCCGACGTAGATCCGCACGTGGCTGACCGGCTCGTAGAAGAAGACCAGGTCGCCAGGCTGCAGGTCGGCTCGCGCGACCGGGGTGCCCATCTCCGACTGGCTCCGGCTGGAGTGCGGCAGCTCGATGCCCGCGGCCCGGTAGGCGTACTGCGTCAGCCCCGAGCAGTCGTAGCTGTCCGGCCCCGTCGCGCCGTACTCGTAGGACTTCCCGACCTCTGCGCGGGCAGTGTCGACGGCGGTCCGCGCAGCGGCGCTCGGCGCCGGGGCGGAGCTGCTCGACGACGACGACGCGGGCTCGGCGGCGGCGGTACCCGGCGCCACCACGATCGCGAGTGAGGCGGCCGTGCCGGCGAGCAGGCCGGTGCCGAGCCGACGCAGCGGCCGGTGTCCGGGGGTGCAGAGCTTGTGGGCGTCCGGGGTCGGGCGAGTGGTCACCATCGGTGGCGGCTCTCCTTCCGTTCGTCCGCCGCGGCCGGTCGCGGGCACGGCGCGGCACACCTGCGCTGGGGATGGAATGCGGTGCGGGTGCGTGCGGCCGGCTCGCCGGGCGGGCCCTCGCGGGCACACCGCTCCGCGGCTGCGGCGGTACCGATCCGGGGCCACCCTCGTCGGGCGACGACCACCCGGCCGGCTCGTCCACCGTAGGAACGCTCCGTGGTGGACCACAACCGCGCGGTCGCCAAATCGAGAGGTCGACCCGTCGACATGTCGCCGGAGGCCCCGTCATCAGCGGGCATGCAGGCGTCGTGTGGAACCGATCACTTCTCGGGCCGGGACCGCGTCCGCATGCCGACGAGCGCGGGATGCGACGGCCTCGACCCCCCTGATGCGCACGAGGGCGGGACACGAGGCAGAGGGACTGCGCCGGTAGCGTCGAGGCCATGGTGCGACCGCTCGGGCTGCCCTTCGATCCCATCGAGCGCGCCGGGCAGACCTGGGAGGAGCGCTTCGGTCCCGCGTCGGCGATGCGCGCCGCGACGTCGGTGTTCCGTGTCCAGCAGATCCTGCTGGCCCGCTTCGACGAGGCGGTCAAGCCGCACGGGCTGACCTTCGCCCGCTACGAGGTGCTGGTCCTGCTCACGTTCAGCCGTACCGGGGAGCTGCCGCTCAAGGTCATCGGCAGCCGGCTGATGGTGCACCCGACCAGCGTCACCAACGCCATCGACCGGCTCGTGGCGGCCGGATACGTGCGGCGGCGGCCGAATCCCGACGACGGGCGGGGCGTGCTGGCCGGCATCACCGACGCCGGGCGGGAGGTGGTCGGGACGGCGACCGCCGCCCTCACGGCCCTCGACTTCGGGCTCGGCGACCTGTCCGAGCAGGAGCGGGCCGCTCTCTTCGCCATCCTCCGCCGGGTCCGCCTGGGCGCCGGTGACGTGGAGGGAGGGGGCGCGAACGCCGAATGATCGACGGAAGATAGTTGGACGTCCTACTATCGATGCCATGGGACAGGACGCCGGGCAGCGGTGGCAGCAGCGGTACGACGCGGCGCTGGCCGCGGGCAGGGTGCGCGATGCCGACTTCACGACCCTCTCGGGCGTGGAGGTGGCCCCGGTCTACGGCCCGGCGGACGAGTCCGCCGTCCCCGGGTTCGAGCGCATCGGCTATCCGGGTGAGTTCCCCTTCACGCGCGGGCTGCACGCCACCGGCTACCGCGGGCGGGCGTGGACCATCCGCCAGTTCGCCGGCTTCGGGAACGCCCGGCAGACCAACGAGCGGTACCGCATGATCCTGGCCGAGGGTGGGGGAGGTCTCTCGGTCGCCTTCGACATGCCGACCCTCATGGGCCGCGACTCCGACGACCCGCGGGCACTGGGGGAGGTCGGCCACTGCGGCGTCGCCATCGACACCGCGGCCGACATGGACGTTCTCTTCGACGGCATCCCGCTCGACGAGACGACGACGTCGATGACGATCAGCGGTCCCGCCGTCCCCGTGTTCTGCATGTACCTGGTCGCCGCCGAGCGGCAGGGCGTCGACATCGGGAAGCTCAACGGCACGCTGCAGACCGACATCTTCAAGGAGTACATCGCGCAGAAGGAGTGGCTCTTCGCCCCTGAGCCGCACCTGCGCCTCATCGGTGACCTGATGGCCTACTGCGCCGAGAACATCCCGGCCTACAAGCCGATCTCGGTGTCCGGCTACCACATCCGCGAGGCCGGCTCGACGGCCGCGCAGGAGCTCGCGTTCACCCTCGCCGACGGCTTCGCCTACGTGGAGCTCGGGCTCTCCCGCGGGCTGGACATCGAGCAGTTCGCCCCCGGGTTGTCGTTCTTCTTCGACGCGCACATCGACTTCTTCGAAGAGATCGCGAAGTTCCGGGCGGCCCGCCGGATCTGGGCCCGGTGGCTGCGCGACGTCTACGGGGCGACCACCGAGAAGGCGCAGCAGCTGCGGTTCCACACCCAGACGGCCGGGGTGAGCCTCACCGCCCAGCAGCCGGACAACAACATCACCCGGACGGCGATCGAGGCCCTGGCCGCGGTCCTGGGCGGCACCCAGTCCCTGCACACCAACGCCCTCGACGAGGTCCTGGCCCTGCCGAGTGCCAAGGCCGCGCAGATCGCGCTGCGCACCCAGCAGGTCATCGCCGAGGAGACCGGCGTGATGAACGTGGCCGACCCACTGGGCGGCGCCTGGTACGTGGAGGCGCTCACCGACGAGCTGGAGCGGCAGGCGGAGGCCATCTTCAGCCGGATCCGGGACATGGGCACCGACGGCACGATGACCTCGGGCATCCTGCGCGGGATCGAGGACGGCTGGTTCACCGGGGAGATCGCCGAGGCCGCGTTCGTCTACCAGCGGGCGCTGGAGAAGGGCGACAAGAAGGTCGTCGGCGTCAACACGCTGACCGGGTCGGTGGACGCCCACGACAAGCTGGACATCCTGCGGGTCAGCCACCAGGTGGAGACCGACCAGAAGGCCGAGCTCCGTTCCCGGAAGCGGGCCCGCGACGACGACGCCGCGCGCGCCGCCGTCGCCCGGATGGTCGAGGTCAGCCGGACCGACGCGAACATGGTCCCGGCGATGCTGGACGCCGTCCGTGCCGAGGCGACCCTCGGCGAGATCTGCGACGCGCTGCGCACCGAGTGGGGGAGCTACACCGAGCCCGCAAGGTTCTGACGGCCTGGCCGAGCGGGGCCCGGAGGGTCCCCGAGGCCGGGCCGGGATGTCGCGCTGCGAATCCGGGGACGGCACCCGGCCGCGGTACGGAACGCGGGCCGCCCCGACGAGTCGGGCCCGGAGGGGCCGGCGAGAAGGGCCGGGAAGCGCTCCGCGCAGGTCGGGGACGCCCCCTGGCCGCGGTCGCAGCCCGGAGGGCGACAATGGACACATGCAGCCGAACCGTCCTGGACGTCCGGATCCCCGCGCCGCGGCCCAGCAGGCCCAGATGGCCGCCGCGATGGCCGGTGCCGTCGACCTCGCCGCCGTCAAGGCGCGCTCGGAGGCCGCCGCCCGCGCACAGGCCGCCCCACCGCCCAGCGCGAGTGCGCCGGCCGGTGCACCCGGCGCGGCGGTCGTCGACGTCACCGAGGCCACGTTCCAGGCAGAGGTGCTCGACCGCTCCTTCCAGGTGCCCGTCGTCCTCGACCTGTGGGCCGAGTGGTGCGGGCCCTGCAAGCAGCTCTCCCCGGTGCTCGAGCGGCTGGCCGCCGAGGGCGGCGGTTCCTGGGTGCTGGCCAAGGTCGACGTCGACGCCAACCCGGCGCTGGCCCAGGGCCTGCGGGTCCAGGGCATCCCCGCGGTCAAGGCCGTCTGGCAGGGGCAGCTCGTCGCCGAGTTCAGCGGCGCGATCCCCGAGGAGCAGGCCCGGCAGTTCGTCGACGAGCTGGTGCGGGCGACCACCGGCGGCGTCGTCCCCGGGGCGGAGCCGGACGCCGCCGGCGGCGAGGAGGACCCGCGGCTGGATGCGGCCGAGGCCGCGCTGGAGCGGGGGGACCTCGCCGGTGCGGAGGCTGCCTACCGGGCGATCCTCGACGCCGAGCCCGACCACCCGGTGGCCGGCCTGGCCCTGCGCCAGGTGCAGCTGTTCCGCCGCGCCGACGAGGCCGGCCCCGACGCGCTCGCCACGGCCGACGCCGCCCCCGACGACGTCGCGGCGCAGACGCGGGCAGCGGACTTCCTGCTGGGCACCGGCAATGTCGAGGCCGCCTTCGACCGGCTGCTCGACGTGGTCCGGCGCACCTCCGGCGAGGACCGCGATCGGGCACGCACCCACCTGGTGGAGCTGTTCGCGGTGGTCGGTGACGAGGACCCGCGGGTCGGCGCGGCCCGGCGCCAGCTCATGGCCGCCCTGTTCTGAAGAAGGACCCCGTCCTCCCCACCCTCCGCGAGCTCGCGAGCGGTGAGGGGGACCGGGTCCTCACTCGACGTCGCAGGCGCTGACGCCCTCGACGAAGCCGGCGCGGAAGAGATCGACGAGCTGGAAGCCGGAGAGGTCGGCCGCTCCCAGGACCTCCTCCTCGACGCCGTACACGAGCAGGAACAGCACGCTCTCGTCGAGGTCTCCGGGCGAGGCGAGCACACCTGGGACCTGGCGCTGGTAGACCGCCGCGCTGAACCAGCCGGTGAGGCAGACCGCGGAGCGCAGGGCGTCGGGGTCGGCTGGATCCAGGCCGAGCTGGCCCCGTGCGGCCAGGGCGTAGGGGATGGCGATCCCGGTGGCCACGGCGTAGTCGCCGATCCGGTAGACGTCCTGCGTCAGGTCTCGCTCGTCGTAGCCGACGAGGTTGCCCTCCTCGCAGTACACGAGGTCCCGGTCGTCGGGTGCGCAGTCCGGGGCGGTGCCGGCGAAGGGCTCGACCGCCGGTGGGTCGAACGATTCGCCGAAGACGTCGGTGAAGGCCTCCTCCCAGAACGCCGGTAGCGCCTCCTCGACGTAGCCGATCAGATCGCGGTAGGGCGCGTTGCCCTGCCGCTGGAAGTCCTCGTCGGTGACGAATTGCCCCTGGGTGAAGATGCGGTCGGGGCCGAAGTTGTCCCGGCAGGCGGTGGGTCCGTCGTCGAACCCTTCCTGGAATGCCGATGCGCGGTCGAAGTAGGAGCCGTGCGCGGACTCCCCGGCCGAGCTGGTGCCCACGGGGTCACGAAGCTGGAAGTAGCCGCGCAGCAGCTCGTCGAGCTCCGGCTCGCGCAGCCGGGATCGGGCGGCCTCGCCGTCGGCCACCCAGCGCGTCCAGCTGCCGGCCAGACAGTCGGCCTGTGTCTCGGTGGTGATCGAGGAGGCGGGCAGGCCGACCCTTCCCTGGACGGCGTGCCCGAACTCGTGCGCCATCACCAGCGCCGGGATGAAGCGGCCGAACTGCCCGGCCAGCTCGCCGAGGAACGCGCGGTCGTAGCTGATCGAGTCGCTGTTCGGTGCGTTCGGCGACTGGCAGTAGAAGGCGTTGTTCTCGAGCTCGCGGGGATCGGATCCGCACCCCACACCCTGCGGGTACTCCGCCGGGTCCACGTTGCCGGGGTCCACGCTGAAGTAGCCGCCCTGCAGGGGCGCGAAGGCCCCGCCGAACACCTCCGGGAAGACCTCGGACCAGTAGTCCTCCAGGTCGGCGAGCGCGGCTGCGGCCAGCTGGTCGACCTCGCCGCCGTCCGCGCCGACGACGGCGTCGCTCCCTCCGCCGGGTGGGGGCGCCTGGCGGGCCTCCGGCCGGCCGATGACGATCGTGGCGCAGCCGGTCAGCCCGACGGTCGTGAGCGCCAGGACGGCGGCCATCAGGCGGCGCAGGGGACGAGCCATGTCGGGTGCATCGGCGATCCGATGGCGCGGCAAACCCCGATGCCCGTCGGCCCCGTCCAGAGGCTCGCGCCGAGCGTGCGAGGCGTGAGTGGGACGGGTCCTCTTACAGTGAGAGGGACGGGGTCCTTCTCAGCGCTTGAGCTCGCAGGCGTCCCCGCCCTCGAGGAAGCCCGTGCGGAAGGCCCCGACGAGCTCGAACCCCGACGCGTCGAGGTTCGGGAAGACCTGGTCGTCGACGCCGTAGGTCAGCAGGAACTGCACGGCCTCGTCGACGTCGCCGGGGCTGATGCTCCCGCCGACGACGTCGACGAAGGCGTTGTCGTACCACTGGGCCTCGTACCAACCGGTCAGGCAGACGGCCGAGCGGGTGGCCGCCCCGTCGTCGATCGACAGCCCCGCCTGATCGCGCACCGCGAGGCTGTACGGCAGGGCCATCGCGGTCGCGAGCGCGAAGTCCCCGATCTCCTCGTACGCGGGTGAGGCCAGATCCGTCACATCGATGTAGACGGTGGAGTTCGACGGGCAGTACCCGAGGTCGCGGTCGTCGAGGCCCGCACAGTCCGGTGCCGTGCCTTGGAACCCCTCGACCGTCGGGGGTTCGAAATCGGTGCCGAAAGCCGTCGGGAACACCTCCGACCAGAACTCCGGCAGGGTGATCCCCACCCACTCGAGGATCAGGTCGAACTCGGCGTTGCCCTGGCTGGCGTACTCCTGGTCGTCCGTGAACGCGGCAGCGGTGAACAGCCGGTCCTCCCCGAAGTCGTCGCGGCAGGGCCCGACCCCGCCGTCGAAGCCCTCGTAAAAGGCCGACACCCGGTCGAAGTAGGAGCCGTGCGCCTGGGTGTCGTCCGGGTCGCTGCCGACGTCGTCCCGGAGCAGGAGGAACCCGCGGACCACGTCGTCGAGCTCCGGCGTCCGGATGGACACGTGCGTGGCTTCTCCGGCGGCGACCCAGCCGGTCCAGGCCCCGGCGAGACAGTCGGCCTGGGTCTCGTCCTGGATCCCCCGCCCGGAGAACCCGAACCGGCCCTGCATAGCGTGCCCGAACTCGTGGGCCATGACGACCGGCACCAGGAAGCGCCCGTACTCCCCGGCGAGTTCCTCCAGGAGGTCCCGGTCGTAGGCGATGAGGTCGCAGGCCGGGTCGTAGAACGCGTTGCCGGCCACGGAGTCGGGGGAGGTGGGCGAGCCCTCGCAGCCGATGCCGGTCTCGGGGTAGGCGTCCTCGTCGACGGCTTCGGAATCGACGGAGAAGTAGCCGCCCTCCAGCGGGACGTACTCCTCCCCGTAGAACTCCGGATAGGCCGACGCCCAGAAGGTGTCGAGGTCGGCGAGCGCGTTCCGCGCGAACTGGTCGATCGGCTCGTCGCCGACCCCGGTGATCGGGAACTCCTCGGCCGAGACGTCGACCGGTTCGCCGGGCCCGGGGGAGGCCCGGCCCACGACCACGTCGGCGGAACAACCGGAGAGCAGCACACCGACGACGAGGGTGGACAGGGCGCGGCGCAGTAGCGGCGTCATCCAGGTCGCCCCCTCGTCCGGCGAGCCAGGCCCTCCTGGGACGACCCGGCGCGAGCGGCAGCCGACCCAGGATGCCCCGTCCGGTGGGTCCGCGGGGCGCTCCGGCGCGCCGACGGCACCGGAGCCCCCGCGGGCTGCCCGCTGCTCAGCCCTCGTGCACGAACCAGACGGTGGCCAGCGGGGGAGCGGCCACGGTCGCCGAGTACGGCTGGCCGTGCCACGGCTCCGCGACCGCCTCCACTCCGCCCAGGTTGCCCACCCCGGATCCTCCGTAGCCCTCGGCGTCGGTGTTCAGCACCTCGCGCCAGAACCCTGCACGGGGCAGCCCGATCCGGTACCCGTGGTGGGCGGCGCCGGAGAAGTTGACCACGCACGCCAGGGCCGAGCCGGCCGCCGCCTGCTCCTCCGCCGCAGGCTCGTCCACGGTGTCCCGAGCGGTGTCCTCACCAGCGGGGCGCCCACCTGCTGGGGGGAGGCCGGCGCCCGCCTCGGCCGGTTTCCCGTACCGCAGGAACGACAGCACGTTGCCGGTGGCGTCGTTGGCGTCGATCCACTGGAACCCGGCCGGGTCGACGTCCAGCGACCACAGGGCGTCGAGTTCCTTGTAGCGGCTGTTGAGGTCGGTGACCAGCTGCAGCATGCCGCGGTGGGCCGGGTCCTCCAGGTGCCACCAGTCGAGGGAGCGGCTCTCGGCCCACTCGGCGTCCTGGGCGAACTCCGAGCCCATGAACAGCAGCTGCTTGCCGGGGTGGGCCCACATGTAGGCGAGGTAGGCCCGCAGGTTGGCCAGCTGCTGCCAGCGGTCCCCGGGCATCTTCCGGAGCAGCGAGCCCTTGCCGTACACGACCTCGTCGTGGCTGATCGGCAGCACGTAGTTCTCGGAGTAGGCGTAGTGCATCGAGAACGTGAGCTGGCCGTGGTGGTAGCTCCGGTGGACCGGCTCCTTCTCCACGTAGGCCAGCGAGTCGTGCATCCAGCCCATGTTCCACTTGAAGCCGAAGCCCAGGCCGCCGAGGTGGGTGGGGCGGGTGACGCCGGGCCACGCCGTCGACTCCTCGGCGATGGTGACCACGCCCGGCACCTCGCGGTAGACGGTGGCGTTCATCTCCTGCAGGAACGCCACCGCCTCGAGGTTCTCCCGGCCGCCGTACTTGTTGGGCGCCCACTCCGAGCGGGAGTAGTCCAGGTAGAGCATCGAGGCGACCGCGTCGACCCGGATGCCGTCGACGTGGAACTCCTTGGCCCAGTACAGCGCGTTGGCGACCAGGAAGTTGCGCACCTCGGACCGGCCGAAGTCGAAGACGTAGGTGCCCCAGTCCAGCTGCTCGCCGCGGCGCGGGTCGCCGTGCTCGTACAGCGGGGTGCCGTCGAAGCGGGCCAGCGCCCACTCGTCCTTGGGGAAGTGCGCGGGGACCCAGTCGACGATGACCCCGATACCGGCCTGGTGCGCGCGGTCGATCAGGTAGCGCAGGTCGTCGGGGCTGCCGTACCGCGAGGTCGGGGCGTAGTAGGAGGTGACCTGGTAGCCCCACGAGCCCCCGAAGGGGTGCTCGGCGAGGGGCATGAACTCGATGTGGGTGAACCCGGCCGCCACCACGTAGTCGATGAGCTCGTCGGCCAACTCGCGGTAGGACAGGCCCTGGCGCCAGGACCCGGCGTGCACCTCGTAGACGCTCATCGGCCGCTCGTGCCAGCCGGTGGCGGCACGGTCGGCCAGCCAGGCGTCGTCGCCCCACTCGTAGGTCGACTCGGTGACGATCGAGGCGTTGAGCGGGGGCACCTCGGTGGCGAACGCCAGCGGGTCGGCCTTCTCCCGCCATGTGCCGTCGGCTCCCAGGACGTGGAAGCGGTAGCGGCTGCCGGCCTGCACCCCCGGGATGAAGATCTCCCAGACCCCGGTCGAGCCCAGCGACCGCATCGGGTAGGCGCGGGCCTCCCAGTAGTCGAAGTCGCCGGTCACCTTCACGCCACGGGCGTTGGGCGCCCACACCGCGAAGGAGACGCCCTCGACCGTTCCACGGGGGGTGTCGTACCGGCGGACATGGGCGCCCAGCACCTCCCAGAGCCGCTCGTGCCGGCCCTCGCGGATGAGGTGGCGGTCCAGCTCACCGAGGGTGGGCAGCCAGCGGTAGGGATCGTCGACGGTGGAGGTGTTCTGGCCGCCCTCGCCGTCGCTGTAGACGACCTCGACCCGGTAGTCACCGGGCTGCGCCGGCAGCTGCGCCTCGTAGATGCCGCCGCCGTGCACCTGGCGCGCGGCGTAGCGGGTGCCGTCCTCGTCGACGACGGCGACGGCGACGGCGTCCGGCCGCAGCGTGCGCACCACCCAGCCGGCACCGGTCCGGTGCGTGCCCAGGACACCGTGCGGATCGTGGGACCAGCCCTCGACGACCGCCCGCAGCTCGTCCTCGGAGACCTCGCGCACCTCGCCGGAGGGAGCCGCCTGGCCGGTCTCGGCCTGGGTCTCCGCCGGGGCGGTGCTCGCGTCGGAGGGATCGTCTCGCGGTGCGCCCTCGGGAGTGCCGCCCTCGCCGGGCGCCTGCGGCGTGCTCGGCTCCGCCGGATCCGGGGAGGGCGGTGCAGGCTGCTCGGCCGGCGCGCCCGTCGGGTCGCCCGGCTCCGCGATGGGTGCGGGCGCGACCACCGGGTTGGCCGTGGCGGGATTGTCCTCGGTGCTCGGGTCCGGGTTCACCTTCTTGGCCGCGGCCCGCTTCGTGGCCGGCGCCTTCGTGGCCGGCGCCTTCGCGGCCGGCGCCTTCTTCGCCGCCGGAGCCTTCTTGGCGGCCGCCGTCTTGGTGGGGGCCTTCTTGGCGGCGGCGCGCTTCGTCGCCTTCTTGGCCGGTGCCGCGTTCACGATGGGCTCGCTGCCCGCGGCGGCCTCGGCCGCTGCCACCCTCTCGTCCACGGCACGCTGGAGGTCGTCCTTGTCGGCCACCGGCGTGGTCCCGGGGGCGGTGCCTCGGTCGTCGGTCCTCATCGTCTCGCCGTCCTCTTGGCTCGGTCGTCGTGCGGGGAGCGGGTGCGTCACTCGCGGCCGGTCAGCCGGGACAGTGAGTTCAGCGGGATCATCAGCCAGTGCGGACGGTTCCGTGCCTCGTAGACGCACTCGTAAACGGCCTTGTCGGCCTCGAACGCACGAAGGAGTGGTGATTCGGCGCACGGGTCCAGTCCGCTGGCGGCGGAGTAGCCGCTGCAGTACGCCGCCCGGTTACGGGTCGCCCACTCCTGGGCGCGGTAGGCGCGCTGCGGGTCGTCGGGTTGTTCGACCAGCATGTGTCGAGCCGCGTAGTCGAAGCTGCGCAGCATGCCGGCCACGTCGCGCAGCGGGCTGTCCAGCTGGCGGCGGGCGGCCAGCGGCCGGGCCGGCTCGCCCTCGAAGTCCAGCACGATCCAGCCGGTCGCGGTGCGGAGCACCTGCCCCAGGTGGAGGTCCCCGTGCACCCGCTGCCGGACGACCGGCTCGCGGCTCTCGGCGACGGCGGCGTACAGGGCGCGCAGCCCGTCGGCGTGCTCGGCCAGCGGGGGGACGACCTCGATCGCCGCGGTCAGCCGCTCGGTCATCTGACCGGCGACCGTGCCGTACCAGTCCTCGTCGGCCGGCTCGGTCGGCAGCACCTTCGCCATGTCGGCGTGCACCGACGCGGTCGCCGCGCCCAGCCGCTCGCTGTCGGCGGCGAAGTCGCCCCCCACCTCGTCGGCGTGCAGGTCCCCCTCGGCGTAGAGGTCGCGGACGCTGGCGGTGGCCAGCCGCCAGCCGTCGCTGGCGTTGGGCACGAAGGTCTGCAGCATGGCGACGGTGGCCGGAGGGTTCGCCGGGTCGGCGTCGTCGATCTCGATGTGCCCGAGCAGCGGCGCGATGTGCTCGTTGTCGGTGCGGCGCAGCGCGTCGTGGATCTCGACGTCGGGGTTGAGGCCGGGCTCGAGCCGCCGGAACAGCTTGAGGATGGCCTCCTGCCCGTAGATCAGCGACGTGTTGCTCTGCTCGCCGGAGACGATGTCCCCGGGCAGCCCCTCGGGGATGTAGGCGCCGCCGGCCGGGTGGAAGTGCATCGGCCCGACCGTCGAGGCGTTCACCAGGTGGGTGAGCCACGGGACGGTGGCCTCCCGGTCACGCATAGCGTCGTAGGCGTAGGCCTCCCGGCCCTCGTGCGGCACTGCGCCGATGAAGGCCGAGGAGAGCTCCTCCACCATGTGGTCCCGCCAGGACAGCGGTACGAGGTAGGTGTCGCTCTGCCCGTCGGTGTAGGTCACCCGTACCCGGTGCACCGAGAGGGTGGGGGTCCCGCGGTCGAGGAAGAAGCCGCTCTCCTGGACGTCGGCCCACTCCCTGCCCTTGCTCCCGAACCATCGCTGGTGCGGCATCCAGTCGCGCAGCAGGTCGCTCACGGTGGTCATCAGGCTCCTCCTGAGCGGTCGAGCGGGGCGTCGTCGCCGGTCCGGGTGTCGCTGTCGCCCGGGATCTCCTCGGCCGCGCTCACCACGCCGGCGGCCAGCAGGGAGTCGGCGACCGCGCTGGAGCCGGTGGCGCTCTCCCAGTCCTCGTGCTCGTCCGTGACGGGCGGCACCGGCTTGGACAGCTCGAACCAGTAGAAGCCGTGGCCGGCGAGGGTGAGCATGTAGGGCAGGACGCCGATCTGCGGGAACTCCACCCGGCCGGTGAGCTCGACGGGCGTGTAGCCCTCGAACCGGCGCAGGTCCAGCTCCACCGGCTGGGGGAAGCGGGACAGGTTGTTCACGCACAGCACGACGTCGTCGCCGAACTCGCGCACGAAGGAGAGCACGGTGGGGTTGCGCGAGCCGATCTCCTCGTAGCTGCCGAGACCGAAGGTCGGGTGCTGGGCCCGCACCTTGATCATCTGGCGGATCCAGTGCAGCAGCGACGTCGTGTTGCGCAGCTGCGACTCGACGTTGGTGACCTGGTAGCCGTAGACCGGGTCCTGGTTCAGCGGCAGGTACATCCGCTGCGGGTCGGCGGTGGAGAACCCGCCGTTGCGGTCCGGCGTCCACTGCATCGGCGTCCGCACGCCGTCGCGGTCACCGAGCCAGATGTTGTCGCCCATGCCGATCTCGTCGCCGTAGTAGAGGACCGGCGACCCGGGCAGCGACAGGAGCAGGGCGTTGAACAGCTCGAGGGTGTCGATGTCGTTGTCGAGCAGCGGGGCCAGGCGCCGGCGGATGCCGATGTTGGCCTTCATGCGGGGGTCCTTGGCGTACTCGTCCCACATGTAGTCGCGTTCCTCGTCGGTGACCATCTCGAGGGTCAGCTCGTCGTGGTTGCGGAGGAAGACGCCCCACTGGCAGTTGTCGGGGATGTCCGGCGTCTGCGCCATGATCTCCGAGATCGGGAACCGCTGCTCCCGGCGCACGGCCATGAACAGGCGCGGCATGACCGGGAAGTGGAAGGCCATCTGGCACTCGTCGCCGTTCTCGCCGAAGTACTCCACGACGTCGGCCGGCCACTGATTGGCCTCGCACAGCAGCACCCGGTCGGGGTAGTCCGCGTCGACCACCTTGCGCACCTGCTTGAGGAACTCGTGGGTCCGCGGCAGGTTCTCGCAGTTGGTGCCCTCCTCCTCGAAGAGGTAGGGCACGGCGTCGAGCCGGAAGCCGTCGATGCCGAGGTCCAGCCAGAAGCGCAGGGCGTCGATGATCGCTTCCTGCACCCGCGGGTTCTCGAAGTTGAGGTCCGGCTGGTGGGAGAAGAAGCGGTGCCAGAAGTACTGCTTGCGGACCGGGTCGAAGGTCCAGTTCGAGCTCTCGGTGTCGACGAAGATGATCCGGGCGTCGGCGTACCCGGAGTCGTCGTCGGCCCAGACGTAGAAGTCGCCGTAGGGGCCCTCGGGGTCGCTGCGGCTGGCCTGGAACCAGGGGTGCTGGTCCGAGGTGTGGTTCATGACGAAGTCGATGATCACGCGCATGCCGCGGGCGTGCGCCTCGGTGAGGAAGTCCCGGAAGTCCTCGATGTCACCGAACTCCGGGAGGACAGCGGTGTAGTCGCTGACGTCGTACCCGCCGTCCCGCAGGGGAGAGGCGAAGAACGGCGGCAGCCACAGGCAGTCGACGCCGAGCCACTGCAGGTAGTCCAGCTTGTCGATCATGCCGCGGATGTCGCCGACGCCGTCGGCGTTGCTGTCGGCGAAGCCCCGGACGAGGACCTCGTAGAAGAGGGCGCGCTTGTACCACTCCGGGTCCGAACCGGGCGGCGGCAGGGCGGAGCGGCTGTCAGGGAAGTCGGGGACGGGAACGGTCATCGGCGGAGACAGACCTCGATCGAGATAGCGGGTGGGAGTAGAAGGACCCCGTCCTCCTCACCGCGCCCAGGCTCGCGGCGAGCCTCGGCGCGGGGCCGTGGGGGCGGGGGGCCTTGCTCAGGGGAGTTCCTTCTCATGAGACCGGCGGCGGGAACCGCACCGGCCGCGGGAGGGTGACCGCGAAGACGTGGGCCGGCTCCCGGTAGGGGTCCAGCTCCACGTAGTTGAACTGGCCCCAGTCGTAGCTGGCCCCGGTGAGCTCGTCGGTGACGCCGAACCGCTCGTGCCAGTCCAGGCCGAGCACCGGCAGGTCCAGCGCCGTCGTCCCGATCTGGGTGTGGTGACTGGACAGGTTGACCACCACGATGACGGCGTCCTGCGACCCCGGGTCGGTCTTGGAGAAGCAGATCAGATTCGGGTTGTCGACGGGGTGGAAGTGCAGCGTGCGGAGCTGCTGGAGGGCGGGATGCGCCCGCCGGATCTCGTTGAGCTTGCGCAGGTAGGGCGCGAGGCTGCGCCCGGAGGCCTCGGCGGCAGCCCAGTCGCGTGGCCGCAACTGGTACTTCTCGCTGTCGAGGTACTCCTCACTGCCGGGCCGCACCGCCACGTGCTCGAAGAGCTCGAAGCCGGAGTAGACCCCCCAGGTCGGGCTCATCATCGAGGCCAGCGCGGCGCGGATCTTGAACATCGGCGGACCGCCGAACTGCAGCGACTCGTGCAGGATGTCCGGGGTGTTCACGAAGAAGTTCGGCCGCATGTAGTGGCAGTTCTCGGCCAGCTCCCGGCCGTACTCCTCCAGCTCGCCGCGCGCGGTGCGCCAGGTGAAGTAGGTGTAGGACTGCGTGAACCCGAGCCGGGCCAGCTGGTGCATCATCGCCGGCCGGGTGAACGCCTCGGCGAGGAACAGCACGTCGGGGTCGGTCTTCTTGACCTCCCAGATCAGCCAGTGCCAGAAGTTCAGCGGCTTGGTGTGCGGGTTGTCGACGCGGAAGATCTTGACCCCGGCCTCGATCCAGACCCGGATCACCCGTAGGCACTCGGCGTAGATGCCCTCGGGGTCGTTGTCGAAGTTGATCGGGTAGATGTCCTGGTACTTCTTCGGCGGGTTCTCCGCGTAGGCGATCGTGCCGTCGGGCTTGGTGGTGAACCACTCCGGGTGCTCCTCGACCCAGGGGTGGTCGGGCGCGGCCTGCAGCGCGAAGTCCAGCGCCACCTCCATGCCGAGTTCCCGGGTGCGCGCGACGAAGGCCCTGAAGTCGTCCATCGTGCCCAGCTGCGGATGGACGGCGTCGTGGCCGCCCTCGGCGCTGCCGATGGCCCACGGTGAGCCGACGTCGTCCGGCCCGATCTCGTGGGGATTGCCGCCCGGGAACTGCGGCGAGTTCGGGCCCTTGCGATTGACCGTGCCGATCGGGTGGATCGGCGGCAGGTAGACGACGTCGAAGCCCATGTCCGCGATGGCGGGCAGCCGGTCCTGGGCGAGGGCGAACGTGCCGTGGGTCTTCCTGCCGCCGACGACCGGGCCCTCCGAGCGGGGGAAGAACTCGTACCAGGAGCCGTAGAGCGCGGTCGGCCGGTCGACGTAGACCTCGTACCGGGGCGAGCGGGTGACCAGCTCGCGCACCGGGTGGTCGTGCAGGTAGGCCTGCAGGGAGGAGGCGAAGGCGGGGGCGATCCGGGCGGTCAGCTCCATCGAGCTGTCGCGCAGCGCGGCGGCGGCTGCCTCGACCTGGCCGCGGCGCTCGTCGTCGGCGTCGGCGGCGACGCGGTCGAGCAACCGGGCGCCCTCCTCGAGGTCGTTGGCGAGCTCCTCCGGGCCCTGCCCGGCCGCGACCTTCACCTCGACGGCGTGGTGCCAGGTCGAGAGCGGGTCGCTCCACGCCTCGATGCAGTACGACCAGAGGCCCTCCCGGTCGGGGACGACGGTGGCCAGCCACCGGTCGGGCTCCGGCGGCAGTTTCGCCATCCGGATGAACGGGCTCTTCGAGTCGTCCTCGCCCGGCGCCGTCCAGACGACGTTCGCGGCGACGGCGTCGTGGCCCTCGCGGAAGACGGTGGCGGTGATCGGCACGTGTTCGCCGACCACGGCGCGGGCGGAGAAGGCCCCGCAGGACACGAGCGGGGAGACATCGGAGATGCCGAGGCGGAGGTCAGGGCGGCCAGTCATCGCCGCCCACGCTATCGAGGTCCCGCACCACGAGCACCTCGGCTGTGATCACGCCCCGCCCGCCTGACCCGTCCGGGGCGGTCGTGGGGGCGGAAGGGGTCGGGCCGGAGGAATCCGTCAGGTCCCTGTCGCCGGGCCGCCGGCTGGTTAGTCTCGGCCGGTGCGAGCTCTTCGTCGGTTCACCGTCCGCGCGGCATTGCCCGAGGCCCTGGCGCCCCTGTCCCAGCTCGTGATGAATCTCCGGTGGTCCTGGCATGCGGAGACGCGCGACCTGTTCGAGGCCCTCGACCCGGCGCTGTGGCAGAAGTGCGGCGGCGACCCCGTCAAGACGCTCGGCGAGGTGTCGGCCGAGCGGCTGGCCCAGCTGGCCAAGGACCGCCGGTTCGTCCGTCGTCTCCAGGACGCCGTCGACGACCTGGAGGAGTACCTGACCACGCCCCGCTGGTACCAGTCCCTGGGGACCGAGGCGCCGGCGAGCATCGCGTACTTCTCCGCCGAGTTCGGCATCACGGAGGTGCTGCCGCAGTACTCCGGTGGCCTCGGCATCCTGGCCGGGGACCACCTGAAGGCCGCCTCCGACCTGGGGGTCCCGCTGATCGGCGTCGGGCTCCTGTACCGCGCCGGCTACTTCGCGCAGGGGCTGTCGGCCGACGGGTGGCAGCTGGAGCACTACCCCTCGATGGACCCGCACGGCCTGCCGGTGAAGCTGCTGCGCGGGCCCGACGGATCGGCCGCCGTCATCACCGTGCCGCTGCCCGAGGGCCGCACCCTGCACGCCCACGTCTGGCGGGCGCAGGTCGGACGGGTGTCGCTGCTGCTGCTCGACAGCGACATCGAGGAGAACGCCCCCGCCGAGCGGCTGGTCACCGACCGCCTCTACGGCGGCGACGAGGACCACCGCCTCCGCCAGGAGATGCTCCTGGGGATCGGTGGTGTCAGGGCCCTGCGCACGTACTGCGGGTTCACCGGCACCCCGATGCCCGAGGTCTTCCATGCCAACGAGGGCCATGCCGGCTTCCAGGGCATCGAGCGCATCCGCGAGCTGACCGAGGCGCACTCGCTGTCGTTCCCCGAGGCGCTGCAGGCGGTCCGTGCCGGCACGGTGTTCACCACGCACACGCCGGTCCCGGCCGGCATCGACCGGTTCCCGAAGGCGCTGATCGAGCGCTACTTCGCGGGATTCGGGGTGCCCATGCACGACCTGCTCGTGCTGGGCGCCGAGGAGGACCCGGCGAAGTTCAACATGGCCCACATGGGCCTGCGCCTGGGCCAGCGGGCCAACGGCGTCAGCCGGTTGCACGGCCACGTCAGCCGGGGGATGTTCAGCGGCCTCTGGCCCGGCTTCGACGAGAGCGACGTGCCGATCGGCTCCATCACCAACGGCGTGCACGCGCCCACCTGGACCGCCCGCGAGCTGGTCGAGATGGGCACCCAGACGTCCACCCAGGGCGACCCGGTCGCGGTTGACGGGCCCGTCCACTTCGACGGCGTGGACAAGATCCCGGCCGACGTCCTGTGGAGCGTGCGGCGGGCGCTGCGCGGTCGGCTGGTCGACGAGGTGCGTCGCCGGCTGCGGGACACCGCGCTGTCCCGGGGGGCGACCGAGGCCGAGGTCGGCTGGACCGAGACCGCCTTCGACCCCGACGTCCTGACGATCGGCTTCGCCCGCCGGGTGCCCTCCTACAAGCGGCTGACCCTGATGCTGCGTGACCCCGAGCGGCTCAAGGCGCTCCTACTGGACCCCGAGCGGCCGATCCAGCTGGTGATCGCCGGTAAGAGCCACCCCGCGGACGACGGCGGCAAGAAGCTCATCCAGCAGATGGTGGAGTTCGCCGACGACCCGGAGATCCGGCACCGGATCGCCTTCCTGCCCGGTTACGACATCGGGATGGCCCGCTATCTGTACTGGGGCTGCGACGTCTGGCTGAACAACCCGCTGCGGCCGCTGGAGGCGTGCGGCACCTCGGGCATGAAGGCGGCGCTCAACGGCGGGCTGAACCTCTCGATCCGCGACGGGTGGTGGGACGAGTGGTTCGACGGTCAGAACGGCTGGGCGATCCCGACCGCCGACGGTGTGAGCGACGCGGACCGGCGGGACGAGGTCGAGGCGCGGGCCATCTACGAGCTGATCGAGAACCAGGTCCAGCCGCGGTTCTACGAGCGCGACCGCGACGGCGTCCCGGGGCGCTGGGTGGAGATGGTGCGGCACACGCTGCGGGAGACCGGGCCCAAGGTGCTGGCGACCCGCATGGTGCGCGACTACGTCCAGGCGCTGTACGTGCCGGCCGCCGCCTCGGCACGGGTCATGGCCGGCGACGGCTACGCGCCGGCCCGGGAGGAGGCTGCCTGGCGGTCGCACCTGCTGTCCAACTGGCAGGCCGTCCGCGTGGCCCACGTGGAGGCGACCGGTGCGGGGGACACCCCCGAGATCGGATCGACCCTGGCCCTGCGTGCGGAGGTGGAGCTGCCCGGTCTGACCCCGGCCGACGTCGAGGTCCAGGCCGCCTACGGCCGCGTGGACGACGCCGACGGGCTGCACGACGTCACCAGCGTGCCCATGACGCACGAGCACACCGACGGCTCCCGGCACTGGTTCGCCGCTACTGTGCCGCTGGAGCGGACGGGAGCCTTCGGGTACACGGTGCGCGTCCTTCCGCACTCCGAGCGCATGGCCGATCCGGCCGAGCTCGGGGTCGTCAGCAGCGCATGACCCCGCCTCTCGTGCAACTCGACGCCCAGGTGTCCCATGCGCCACGTGTGACGTGGTGAACGCCCGGCGTGGCGGTGGCGTGCGGTCAGCCAGACCGCCCGTCGATCACTAGGCTGGAGGCCATGCCTGACCGCTGTGAAGTCCTCCCCGGAGACTCTGTCGTCGCCCGCCGCGGCGGCGGACTGCTGTGGGTCGACGCTCCCGGCTCGCCCGCGCTCGTCGCGGCCCTCCACGCCTGCCTGGGTGTGTCGGGTCCCGGCGCCGACCGCGTGCTCGCCGCTGTCGCCGGCCAGGTGAGTTCGCTCGCCCACGGGGAGGTGTCCTTCGCCCTCGTCCTCGCCGACACGACGGGGGGCACCGGCACCGGTGTCGCCCTCTGGTCGGGCAAGGGCCAGCCGGCCGTCGACGGCGTCCCGGTCTCCGGCTCGACGGTCGAGGGCGGCACGCTCGCCTCCGGCTTCCAGCTCGGCCAGGCCCTGTACGTCGGTCCCGGCCAGGCGGCGCCGCAGATGCCCCCGGGGGTGGCCTTCGACCTCGTCGAGGGCACCGTGCCCGGATCCGGCGCGATGCTGCAGCTGGCCGCCCACGCGCCGTCGTCCTCGTCGGCCGTGCCGCCGGCCACCGCCGCCCCGTCGTCGTTCACCGCCGGCTCGGACGCCGGCTTCGGCTCCGGTGCCGGCCGGACGACCGATGCGCCGGAGTCCGGTGAGCAGACCGCCTTCTGGCGCCCGGAGCAGTCGCCCGCCCCGCTGCTCCGCTTCGACGACGGCATGGTGGTGACCGTGGACGAGGACATCGTGCTCGGCCGCCGTCCCGACAACCACGAGATGGTGACCAGCGGCGGCGCCCGCCCCGTGCCGATCGCCGACACCCAGAACGTGCTCTCCTCCGCGCACGCCGCCCTGCAGCGCTCGGGCCGCGAGGTCTCGCTGGTCGACCTGGGCTCGCTCAACGGCACCCACGTCGCCGGGCCGGAGGCGACCGAGTGGACCCAGCTCGAGCCCGGTGTGGCCCACCCGCTGTCCGACGGCGACCGTCTGCTGCTCGGCTGGACGGTCATCACCTTCGAACAGCCCCAGGACTGAGCACATCGCGATCCTCCGGATCGCACCGCGGCCAGCTGCCGTCCCCGGCGGGCGGAGCCGTTGAGTCACGCCTGCGCGGAACCCTCCAGGCCCCACTCGGCGCGACGGCGGCTCCGCCGCACCGCGGCCAGCTGCCGTCCCCGGTGGGCGGAGCCGTTGAGCCGCGCCTGCGCGGAACCCTCCAGGCCCCACTCGGCGCGACGGCGGCTCCGCCGCATCACGGCCTCCGGAGGACGCGCAGCGCCCAGACGGTGCGGCCGGGGAGCTCGATCGGGCCCGGCCCCACCGCGGTGAACTTCGGGGGCTCCCCGGTCGGGTACTCGGTCGAGACGACGAGCTCGTAGCCGTCGGCCCAAGGCGGGCCCGGCAGCGTCACCGTGACGGGGTCGGGCCCGGCGTGCAGCTGCACGAGGTAGGAGTCGTCGACCACCGGCCGGCCGTGCGCATCGCGCTGCCGGATGCCGCGCCCGTCGAGGTACATGCCGACGGTCCGGAGCCCGGTGTCGAACCAGTCCTGGGTGGACAGCTGCCCGCCGTCGGAGGCGAACCACGCCAGGTCCCGGGTGCCCCCGGCGCCCGGGATCTCGTGCCCCTCGAAAAAGGCCTGCTGCCGGAGGACGGGGGAGGATCGCCGGAGCCCCACCAGCCGCGCGACGAAGGCCCGCAGGTCCTCGTCGACGGCCTTCCAGTCCAGCCAGGAGAGCTCGTTGTCCTGGCAGTAGGCGTTGTTGTTGCCCTGCTGCGTGCGGCCCAGCTCGTCGCCGGCGGTCAGCATCGGCACGCCGGTCGAGAGCAGCAGCGTGGCCAGGTGGTTGCGCACCTGACGGGCGCGCAGCGACTGCACCTCCGGGTCGTCGCTGGGCCCCTCCACCCCGCAGTTCCAGTTCCGGTTGTGGCTCTCGCCGTCCCGGTTGCCCTCGCCGTTGGCCTCGTTGCGCTTGTGCTCGTAGGTCACCAGGTCGGCGAGGGTGAACCCGTCGTGGGCGGTCACGAAGTTGATGCTGGCGAACGGTCGCCGGCCGTCGGACCGGTACAGGTCGGAGGAGCCGGTGAGCCGGTACGCCAGGTCGCGGATGCCGACGTGCGCGCCGGACCAGACATCGCGCACGGTGTCCCGGTACTTGCCGTTCCACTCCGTCCACGGCGGCGGGAAGTTGCCCACCTGGTAGCCGCCCGGTCCGACGTCCCACGGCTCGGCGATCAGCTTGACGTTGCTGACCACCGGGTCCTGGTGGACGACGTCGAAGAAGGCGGAGAGCCGGTCGACGTCGTGCATCGACCGGGCCAGCGCGGAGGCGAGGTCGAACCGGAAGCCGTCGACGTGCATCTCCGTCACCCAGTAGCGCAGCGAGTCCATGAGCAGGCCGAGGACGGCCGGGCGGCGGACGTCGAGGGTGTTGCCGCAGCCGGTGTAGTCGGTGTATCGGGCGGGGTCGCCGCCACCGAGGCGGTAGTAGCCCCGGTTGTCGATGCCCTTGAACGACAGGGTCGGTCCGGTGTGGTCGCCCTCGGCGGTGTGGTTGTAGACGACGTCGAGGATCACCTCGATGCCGGCCGCGTGCAGTTCCTTGACCATCGTCTTGAACTCGAGCACCTGCCCGCCGCCGCTGCCGGAGGCGCTGTAGGCGGCGTGCGGCGCGAAGTAACCCAGGGTGTTGTACCCCCAGTAGTTGGTCAGCCCCCGGCGCAGCAGGTGCGGCTCGCTGACGAAGTGGTGCACCGGCAGCAGCTCGACGGCGGTCACCCCCAGCGACTGGAGGTGCTCGACGAACGCCGGGTGCGCCAGACCCGCATAGGTGCCGCGCAGGTGCGGGGGCACGTCCGGGTGCCGTGCCGTCGCGCCCTTGACGTGCACCTCGTAGATCACGGTGTCCGACCAGGAGGTGCGCAGCGGGCGGTCGCCGTCCCACGGGAAGAAGTCGTGGACGATGACGCCGCGCGGCACGTGCGGGGCGGAGTCCTGCTCGTCGCGGGCCCCGCCGTCGACGGCGTCGCCCACGTAGCCGAACAGCGAGGGGTGCAGCGTCAGGCCGCCGTCGACCGCGCGGGTGTAGGGATCGAGCAGCAGCTTGGCCGGGTTGTGCCGGAGCCCCGCGGCGGGGTCGTACGGGCCGTGGACCCGGTAGCCGTAGCGCTGTCCCGGGCCGACACCGGCGAGGCGGCCGTGCCAGACCTGGTGGGTGGTCTCCTCGAGCCGGTGGCGGTGCTCGGTGCCGTCGTCGTCGAAGAGGCAGAGGTCGACCGCCTGCGCCCCCGCCGACCACAGCGCGAAGTTGGTTCCCGTGCCGTCCCAGACGGCGCCGAGCGGCGTCGGGCGACCCGGCAGGACCTCGCGGGCCCGTTCGGTGCCGGTGCGTTCGGTCCCGCTGCGGTCGGTCCCTGGTCCGGTCATGGAGCGATCGTGCCAACTCCGACGCCCCTGGGTGCGCAGGTACGGGCGTCGATGTTGATTGGATGGGGGGCGTGTCGAGCAGAGCCGTCGCTGAGGCGGTCGTCGGGATGACCGGGGTGGACGTCGTGCGGGGGGAGACCCATCTGCTCCGCGGCGTCGACTGGACCGTCGAGGCCGAGCACCGGTGGGTGGTCCTCGGCCCGAACGGGGCGGGCAAGACCACCCTCCTGCAGCTCGCCGCCGCGCAGATGCACCCCACCCGCGGCGAGGTCCGGCTGCTCGGCGAGACCCTCGGCGCGGTCGACGTCTTCGAGCTGCGCCCGCGGATCGGGCTCACCAGCGCCGCGCTGGCTCAGCGCATCACGCCGTCGGAGAAGACCGGCGACATCGTGGTCTCCGCCGGCTACGCCGTGGTGGGCCGGTGGCGGGAGCGCTACGACGTCCACGACCTCACCCGTGCCGGGATGCTCATGCAGCAGTGGGGCATCGCCGAGTACGCGCATCGCCCCTTCGGCACGCTCAGCGAGGGGGAGCGCAAGCGCACCCAGATCGCCCGTGCCCTCATGCCCGACCCGGAGCTGCTGCTGCTCGACGAGCCCGGCGCGGGCCTGGACCTCGCCGGCCGGGAGGACCTCGTGGCCCGGCTGTCGGACCTCGCGAAGTACCACTACGCGCCGGCCCAGGTCCTGGTCACCCATCACGTCGAGGAGATCCCGCCCGGGTACACCCACGCGCTGTTGCTCCGGGACGGCGAGGTGGTGGCCTCCGGCGCGGCCGACGACGTGCTCACCGCCGAGGCGCTGTCGGAGACGTTCGGCCTGTCGCTGTCCCTGACCCGCACCGACGGCCGCTTCACCGCCCGCCGGGCGGTGTAGGAGAAGGGCCCCTTCCTCCCCACCCCTCGCCCGGTCGGGGCGGTGCCCAGGAAGGGGCCGGCCGTGCTCGTGCGCATCCGGGCGGTCTGACCACCCGGCCGCGGCACGCGGCGCTGGCTAGGGTTCGGGCGAGCACGCAGGAAGACAGACCCCGGCTCCCGGAGGACCGCACATGGCAGCGCCCGAGTTCGTGACCCTGCAGGTGGACGACGGGGTGGGCACGATCCGCCTCGACCGGCCGAAGATGAACGCGATCGACGAGCAGCTGCACCAGGAGGTGCGGGCCGCGGCCATCGAGGCCTCCGAGCGCGCCGAGGTCCGGGCCGTCGTCCTCTACGGCGGCGAACGGGTCTTCGCCGCCGGGGCCGACATCAAGGCGATGTCGCAGCTGGACGGGAGCGGCATGACGGCCTGGGGACGGGAACTGCAGAGCTCCTTCCGGACGGTCGCCCACATCCCGAAGCCGGTCATCGCCGCGATCACCGGCTACGCCCTCGGCGGCGGCTACGAGCTCGCCCTGTGTGCCGACTTCCGGCTGCTCGGCGCCTCCGCGAAGATCGGGCAGCCCGAGATCCTGCTCGGGGTCATCCCGGGTGCCGGAGGGACCCAGCGGCTGGCCCGGCTGGTCGGACCGGCCAAGGCCAAGGACCTGGTGTTCACCGGCCGGCACGTGGGTGCCCAGGAGGCGCTGGAGATCGGCCTCGCTGACGCGGTCGTCCCCGACGACGAGGTGTACGCCACCGCGGTGGCCATGGCGCGCAAGTTCGCTGCCGGGCCGCCGCTGGCCCTCGCCGCCGCCAAGCGGGCCATCGACGAGGGGCTCGACAGCACCCTCGACGAGGGGCTGGCACTGGAGAGCCGGCTGTTCGCCGAGCTGTTCGACACCGAGGACCAGAAGACCGGCATGACCTCGTTCCTGGAGAACGGTCCGGGGAAGGCCCAGTTCAGCGGCCGCTGAGCGTTCGTCTCACGTTCGTGTGCCGTCACCGCCCCTGAACGCGCCCGGTCGGTGACAATCGCGATGCCGGATCGCCGGGCGTCAGCGGGGCGCTGGGTGCGCGGCACCACGTCAGGAGGACATGTGCGACGAAGCACCCTGCGGACCGCGGTCGCGGTCGTCACCGCCGGGCTCACCCTCACCGCGTGCGGCTCGGACGACGGCGGCTCCTCCGGCGGCAGCGGCTCCGACGCCGCCTCGGCCACGTCCGCCGAGGACCTGGGCGGGATGGACGCCCTGGTGGAGGCCGCGCAGGAGGAGGGCACGCTCAACGTGATCGCCCTGCCCCCGGACTGGGCGAACTACGGCGAGATGCTCGAGACCTTCAGCGAGAAGTACGACATCGAGATCAACAGCGCCAGCCCCGACGGCTCCAGCCAGGACGAGCTGAACGCCGTCCAGAGCCAGAAGGGCCAGGACCGCGCGCCCGACGTCCTCGACCTCGGCACCGCGTTCGCCCGCCAGGCGCAGGCCCAGGACCTCCTCGCCCCCTACCAGGTGGAGACCTGGGACGACATCCCGGAGAACCAGAAGGACCCTGAGGGCCACTGGTACAACGACTACGGCGGCTTCATCTCCATCGGCTGCAACGCCACGGTGGTCGCCGAGTGCCCGACGACCTTCGCCGACCTGCTCGACCCGCAGTACGCCGGCCAGGTGGCGCTCAACGGCGACCCGACCCAGGCCGCCGCGGCGTTCAGCGGCGTGTGGGCGGCGTCGCTGGCCAACGGCGGCAGCCTCGACGACATCGGTCCCGGGATCGACTTCTTCAAGCAGATCAAGGACGCCGGCAACTTCAACCCGGTCGAGATCACGCCCGCGACCATCCAGAGCGGCGAGACCCCGATTTCCATCGACTGGGACTACCTCAACGCCTCCTTCACCGAGACCTTCGCCGAGGAGGGCGTGGAGTGGCAGGTCGCCGTCCCCACCGACGGTGTCTTCGGCAGCTACTACAGCCAGGCCATCAGCAAGTTCGCCCCGCACCCGGCGGCGGCCCGGCTGTGGCAGGAGTTCCTGTACAGCGACGAGGGCCAGAACATCTGGCTGAAGGGCGGCTCGCGCCCGGTCCGGCTGCCGGCCATGGAGGAGGCGGGTACCGCCGACAGCGAGGCGCTCTCGGCACTGCCCCCGGTCGAGGGTGACGTCGAGTTCCCGACCGAGGAGCAGCAGACGGCGGCACAGGCGGTCGTCGCCGAGCGCTGGAACGCGGAGATCTCCGGCTGAGTACCGCAGCCCCGGACCGCACTCCGGACGCAGTCGCGCCGGTCTCCCGTCGGGGAGGCCGGCGCGGCCGCGTGCTCGTCGTCCTGGGTGCGCTGCCGTTCTTCCTGTACGTGGCCGTCTTCCTGCTGCTGCCGATCGCCGTGCTCGCCGTCGAGGCGTTCCGGGCGACTGATCCGGTGACCTTCGAGGAGACCTGGTCGACCGCCTCCGTCGCGGCGATCACCGAGGGCCCCTACCGGCGGGCCTACGTCGGCAGCCTGCAGCTGTCGGTGATCACCGCCGTCCTCGGAGCCGTGCTCGGTCTCGCGCTCGCCGTCGCGATCCTCCGCGCGCGGCGAGGACGGCTGCTGCGCCGGCTGGTGCTGACGGCGTCCGGGGTGCTGGCCAACTTCGGTGGGATCCCGCTGGCGTTCGCGTTCATCGCCACGATCGGCACCTCCGGCGTCGTCACCGCCCTGCTCACCGACACCCTCGGGCTGGGCCTCGGCGGATTCAGCCTGTACTCGATGGCCGGCCTGGCGCTGGTCTACCTCTACTTCCTGATCCCGCTGATGGTGCTCACGATCATCCCGGCGCTGGAGGCGCTGCGGCCGCAGTGGCGCGAGGCGTCGGACAACCTCGGGGCCAGCGGCTGGCAGTACTGGCGGCACGTCGGCGGACCGGTGCTCGCACCCCCCGTCGTCGGCGCGACGATGCTGCTGTTCGCCTCGGCCTTCGCGGCGTACGCCACCGCGGACGCGCTCGTGGGCAGCACCGTCCCGCTGGTCACGCTGCAGATCGCGAACGCCCTCTCCGGGGACGTCGTCGTCGGCTCGGAGAACCGCGGCAAGGCCCTCGCGCTGGGCATGGTCGTGCTCATCGGCCTGGTGATGGTCTTCTACGCCTGGGTCCAGCGCCGCACGCAGCGGTGGCTGGCATGACCGCGCTCGCCGAGAGCGTCGCGGGGGCCGGCGGCGTCGCTCCGGAGACACCCGTCCGACGGGGACGACGGGGCTCGGGGGCGTGGCGCTACGCCGTCCTCGCCGTCCTCGGCCTCTACTTCCTGGTGCCGATCGCGGCCTCGGTGTGGTTCACCATCCGGGAGCGCGACGGCGTCTCGCTGGAGACGTACGCCGAGATCCCGGGTGCCGAAGGCTTCACCGAGGCCTTCACCCGTTCCCTGGCCATCGCCGGCCTGACCGTCGTCATCGCGCTGGTGCTCATGGTGCCGACCGTCGTGCTGGTGAACCTCCGGCTGCCCCGGCTGCGGACGACGGTCGAGCTGCTCACCCTCATGCCGCTGGTGCTGCCTCCGATCGCCCTGGTGGTCGGCGTCCGCAGCGTGCTGGCGTGGGCTCCGGACTACTTCTTCGGGACGCCGCTGGCGGAGGCCTTCTTCGCCCTCCAGGAGCCGGCGCTGCCCTGGATCCTGGTCCTCGTCTACGTCGTGCTCGCGCTGCCGTTCGTCTACCGGGCGCTGGACGCCGGGGTCCGGGGCGCCGACCTGCGCACCCTCACCGAGGCCGCCCGCAACCTCGGGGCGTCGTGGCCGCGCGTGCTGGTCTCCGTCGTCCTGCCGGTCCTGCGGACGTCGGTGCTCAACGCCTCGTTCCTCACCCTCGCCCTCGTGATGGGGGAGTACACGATCGCCGTGATCCTGGGCTTCGAGACCTTTCCGACGTGGATCGTGCGGATCTCGGGATCCCAGTCCCAGCTCTCGGTGGCCGTCTCGGTGCTGTCGCTCGTCGTCACCTGGGTGCTGCTGCTGATGATCTCCGCGCTGGACCGCCGGCGCGGCACGAAGGAGACCTCATGACCGCCGTGTCCGCCCGGGCCGCAGGCCCCGCCGACCTGCGGGAGCGCCCGGGCGTGCCCATCCGGCTCGACGGGCTGACCCGCCGGTACGGCTCGGTCGTGGCGTTGGACGGCCTGGACATGGACATCGCCGGGGGCGAGTTCCTCGCGCTGCTGGGCCCGTCGGGCTGCGGGAAGACGACGGCGCTGCGGGCGATCGCCGGGTTCGACCAGCCCGACGCCGGCCGGGTGCTGGTCGACGGCCGTGACATCACCGGGGTCCCGGCGAGCAAGCGCGACATGGGCATGGTGTTCCAGGCCTACAGCCTCTTCCCGAACCTCACGGTCGCGGAGAACGTCGCGTTCGGTCTGCGGGTCCGGCGGCGGCCGAAGGCCGAGCAGACCGCCCGCGCCGCCGAGCTGCTGGACCTGGTCGGGCTGGCCGACCGCGCCGCGCGCTATCCCCACCAGCTCTCCGGTGGGCAGCAGCAGCGCGTGGCGCTGGCCCGCGCCCTGGCCGTCGCGCCGCAGGTGCTCCTGCTCGACGAACCGCTGTCCGCCCTCGACGCCCAGGTCCGCGTGCAGCTGCGCGAGGAGATCCGGCGGATCCAGCTCGAGCTCGGCATCACGACCGTCTTCGTGACCCACGACCAGGCCGAGGCGCTCTCGGTCGCCGACCGCGTCGGAGTGCTGCGCAGCGGTCGGCTGGAGCAGGTCGCCACGCCCGACGAGCTCTACGAGCGGCCCGCGACCGGTTTCGTCGCCCAGTTCGTCGGCACCATGAACCGGCTCCCGGCCCAGCTCGCCGACGGCCACGTGGCGCTGCTCGGCGTGCGCCGACCGCTTGCAGGCGCCGCACCCGCGGCCGGCAGCGTGGTCGCGCTGGTGCGCCCCGAGGCGCTGGAGGTCAGCGCCCACCCGGCCGGGAACGCACGGGTGGTGACGCGCACGTTCTCCGGCGCCTCGACGCGGGTCCTCGTGGCGCTCCCGGACGGCGTGGAGGTCCGGATCGACGTCGCCAGCGCGAGCAGTGCCGACCTCGTCCCCGGCGCCGCGGTGACGGTGACGCCGGCGGAGCGACCGGTGCTCGTCGTCGCGGACGAGCCGAGGGGCGAGGGGGCATGAGCGCTGTCGAGCCCGTCGGGGCCGCGACGGACGTCGACCGCTCGGACCCGGTGGGCCGCGCCTGGGTCGACCGCGCGGTGGCCGCGGTCGAGGCCGACGCCCGCCGCAGCGCCGACACCCACCTGCTGGTCTACCCGCTGCCACCCGAGTGGGGCGTCGAGCTCTACCTCAAGGACGAATCGACCCATCCGACCGGCAGCCTCAAGCACCGGCTGGCCCGCTCGCTGTTCCTCTACGGACTGTGCTCGGGCCAGATCACCGAGGGCAGCACGGTGGTCGAGGCCTCCAGCGGGTCGACGGCGGTCAGCGAGGCCTACTTCGCGCGGATGCTCGGGCTGCCGTTCGTCGCGGTCATGCCGACCTCCACGAGCCCGGAGAAGGTCGCGCTCATCGAGTTCCACGGCGGTCGCTGCCACTTCGTGGACCGGGGTCCGGACATCTACGAGGAGGCCCGGCGGCTGGCTGCCGAGTGCGGGGGCCACTACCTGGACCAGTTCAGCAACGCCGAGCGCGCCACCGACTGGCGGGGCAACAACAACATCGCCGAGTCGATCTTCAGCCAGCTCGCGCTGGAGCGGCACCCGTTGCCGGAGTGGGTGGTGGTCGGGGCCGGTACCGGCGGGACGAGCGCCACCATCGGCCGGTACCTCCGGTACCGGCGCCTGCCGACCCGGCTGGCCGTCGTCGACCCGGAGGGCTCGTCCTTCTTCCCCGGCTGGCGGGACGGCGACCCCGCGACGGCCACCGGGCGGTCCTCCCGCATCGAGGGGATCGGCCGGCCGCGGGTGGAGCCCTCGTTCGTGCCGACGATCGTCGACCGGATGATCTGCGTGCCCGACGCGGCCTCGCTGGCCGCGATGCGCGAGCTGGAGCGGGTCACCGGCCGACGGGCCGGAGGCTCGACGGGCACCAACCTCTGGGGCGCGTTCCAGCTGGTCGCCGAGATGGTCGCTCACGGGCGCACCGGCAGCGTCGTCACCCTGCTGTGCGACGGCGGGGAGCGGTACGCGCACACGTACTACTCCGACGAGTGGGTCGCCGACCAGGGCCTCGACCTCGCGCCGTACGCGGCCACGCTGGAGCGTTTCGCCGCGACGGGTCAGTGGATGCCGTCCACCTGATCGGGTCGCGTGACGCTCGTCACCGGCCCCTCGGCTCGCCGCCGCGTTACCTGCCAGTAACCTCCATGATCGGAGCCAGGCGGGCCCGTGCCCGCGTCCTGAACGCGTCGGAAGGTCAGCGCGAATGAACATCGTCGTTCTTGTCAAGCAGGTCCCGGACTCGGGGAGCGAGCGCAAGCTCGACCCGTCCGACAACACCGTCGCCCGCGCCTCGGCCGACAACGTGATCAACGAGATGGACGAGTACGCGATCGAGGAGGCGCTGACGATCAAGGAGGCGCAGGGCGGCGAGGTCACCGTGCTGACCGTCGGTCCGGACTCGGCCACCGACGCGATCCGCAAGGCCCTCTCCATGGGCGCGGACAAGGCCGTCCACGTGTCCGACGAGGCCATCCACGGCTCGGACGCCCTCCAGATCAGTGCCGTCCTCGCGGCCGCCCTCCAGCAGCTGGAGTACGACCTCGTGCTCTGCGGCGCGGAGGCCACCGACAGCCAGATGAGCGTCATGCCCGCGCTGCTGGCCGAGCGCCTCGGCATCCCGCAGCTGTCCGGCGCCCGCAAGCTCACCGTCGAGGGCTCGACCGCCCGGATCGAGCGGCAGACCGACGGCGGCTACTGGGCCGTCGAGGCGCCGCTGCCGGCGATTGTCTCGACCTGGGACACGATCAACGAGCCGCGCTACCCCTCGTTCAAGGGGATCATGGCCGCGAAGAAGAAGCCGGTGGAGACCAAGTCGCTGGCCGACCTCGGCGTCGACCCGTCGACCGTGGGCCTGGCCGCCGCCAGCACCAAGGTGCTCGACTTCGCCGGCCGCCCGCCCAAGGGCGAGGGCGTCAAGGTCACCGACGAGGGCGACGGCGCGCAGAAGCTCGTCGACTTCCTCGCCAGCCAGAAGATCGTCTGAGCCCGGCCCGGATCGAAGGAAGAGGAGAAGCACTCATGGCAGAGGTCCTGGTCCTGGCCGAGCTCAACCCGGCCGGCGGCGGAGTCCGCAAGACCACCCTGGAGGCCCTCACCGCAGCGCGTGCGCTGGGTGAGCCGTCCGCCGTCGTCGTCGGTGCCCCGGGCACCGCCGCCGGCGTGAAGGACGCGCTGGCCGAGTACGGCGCCGCCACCGTCTACGTCGCCGAGGCCCCGGAGATCGACGAGTACCTCGTCGCCCCCAAGGCCGAGGTGCTGGCCCAGCTGGTGGGCGAGAAGTCCCCGGCCGCCGTGGTGATCCCGTCCTCCCCGGAGGGCAAGGAGATCGCCGCCCGGCTGGCCGTCCGGACCGGCAGCGGTTTCCTGACCGACGTCACCGAGATCGCCGCCGACGGCACCGCCACCCAGGTCGCGTTCGCCGGGGCGACGATCGTGCACTCCCAGGTGACGACCGGCACGCCCATCTACACCCTGCGCGGCAACTCCGTCACCCCGGAGCCGGCCCCCGCCGCCGGCGCCGAGCAGCCGGTATCGGTCTCGGTCTCCGACGCCGCCAAGCAGGCGCGCGTGGTCGACCGCGTGGTCGAGCAGAAGAGCAGCCGCCCCGAGCTCACCGAGGCCTCGATAGTCGTCTCCGGTGGCCGTGGTGTGGCCAGCGCCGAGAACTTCGCGATCATCGAGGCGCTGGCGGACTCGCTCGGCGGTGCCGTGGGCGCCTCCCGCGCTGCCGTCGACTCCGGCTTCTACCCGCACAGCTTCCAGGTGGGCCAGACCGGCAAGACCGTCTCGCCGCAGCTCTACGTCGCCGTCGGCATCTCCGGCGCGATCCAGCACCGTGCCGGCATGCAGACCAGCAAGACCATCGTGGCCATCAACAAGGACCCCGAGGCCCCGATCTTCGAGCTGGCCGACTTCGGCGTCGTGGGCGACCTGAACACGGTCGTCCCGGCCGCCACCGAGCAGATCACCGCGCGGAAGTAACGGACCCGTCCTCCCCGCCCTTCGTAGAAGGACCCCCCGCCCCCCACGGCTCGCACGCTCGCCACGGGACCCTGCAGGGGCCGGGGGCCCGGGACGGGGTCGCGGCGCGGGTCCCTGCAGCGAGGCCGCGCCAGCACGTTGCGTGTCGAGCGCCGGTCCCCTTCGGGGGGTCGGCGCTCGACACATGTACGGAGCAGGCATGGGCGGGAAGCATCGGCGGTCGGAGGGGGTTGGCGGACGACGTGGGGACGAGCGGGCGGCCGACGGTGTTCGACCGGGCGCACCGGCTGACCACCGCGGGCCTGCTCATGCTGATCACCTTCGTGGCCTTCGAGTCCATGGCGGTTGCGACGGCGATGCCCACGGCGGTCGCCGAGCTCGACGGGCTGGCCTGGTACGGCTGGCCGTTCAGCGCCTTCCTCGTGGCGTCGGTGTTCGGGATGGTCCTCGGCGGTGACCTCGACGACCGCCGCGGTTCCCGCGTCGCGGTGCTGGCCGGTGTGGCCGTCTTCGCCGCCGGCCTCCTGGTGGGCGGGCTCTCCGGGCACATGGCGGTCTTCGTCGCCGCCCGCGCGGTGCAGGGGATCGGCGGCGGGATCATCGCCGTCTCGCTCTACGTCGTCGCGGGCCGTGTGCCTACCGGGCGGAGCTGCGGCCGCCGTTGTTCGCGGCCTTCTCGGCCGCGTGGGTGCTGCCCGCGCTGATCGGCCCGCTCCTCGCCGGCCTGCTCACCACGCACGTGGGCTGGCGGTGGGTGTTCCTCGGGATGCTGCCCCTGATCGCGCTCGGCCTCGCGCTGCTCCTGCCCGCCCTCCGGAGGCTCGGCGCGCCCGAGGGCCTGGCGGTGCCCGCGTCGGCCCGGCGGTGGTGGGCGCTGCTCGCCGGAATCGGTGTCGCCGCGCTGCAGTACGCCGGCCAGCGGCTGGACCCGGTCGCCCTGGGCATCGCCGCGGTGGGCGCGATGGCGCTCGTGGCGGGCCTGCGCCCGCTCCTCCCACGGGGCACCGCCGGGATGCGGCCCGGCCTGCCCGCGGTCATCGGCGCGCGGGGGATGCTGGCGGGTGCCTTCTTCGGCATGGACGCGCTGCTGCCGCTCACCCTGACCCAGCTCCACGGCTACAGCCCCACCACGGCCGGAATCCCGCTGACGGCCGGCGCGCTCGGCTGGGCGGTGGCCTCCCAACTGCAGGGGCGCCGGCCCGACGTCGCTCGGGTGGTCCTGCTCAGGATCGGCTTCCTGCTCCTGGCGGCCGGCCTCGCCGGTACCGCGCTCGTCACCGTCCCGGCCCTGCACGGCTGGCCGACCTGCGTGAGCTGGGCGGTCCCCGGGTTGGGGATGGGGCTGGGCATGCCGAGCCTGAGCGTGCTCCTGCTGGGGCAGTCGCGCGAGGATCGCCGCGGCGCGGATTCGGCCGCCTTCCAGATCGCCGACGTCACGATGTCGGCGGTGTGCGTGGGGATCGTCGGCGTCCTCGTGGCCGCCGCGGCCATGGACCTGCTCGCGTTCCCGTCGTCGGTGCTGCTCGGCATCGCCGTCCTCACCGCCCTCGCGCTGGTGGGTGCGTGGCTGTCCCCGCGGGCCGGTGCCGCCCCAGGCCCGGCGGTGCCCGCGTCTACGCTCGTTCCGGTGACCGAGTTCGCGAGGTCACGCGGAGACGGAGAATGACGGTCACGTGGCCGACGAGCCCCAGCGAGGAGGTCGGGTGACGTACCTGGACCACGCGGCCACCACGCCGGTGCTCCCCGAGGTCCTGGCTGCCATGACGGAGCAGCTGGGCCGGGTCGGGAACGCCTCCTCGCTGCACGCGAGCGGCCGGGCCGCCCGGCGTGCCGCAGAGCAGTCCCGCGAGCGGTTCGCCGAGGCCCTGGGTGCCCGCCCGTCGGAGGTGCTCTTCACCGGGGGCGGGACCGAGAGCGACAACCTGGCCGTCAAGGGTCTGTTCTGGGCGCGGCGGCAGGCGGAAGCCGGTCGCCGCCGCATCGTGGTCAGCCCGGCCGAGCACCACGCCGTCCTGGACAGCGTCGAGTGGCTGGCCAAGCACGACGGGGCGGAGATCACCTGGCTGCGGGTCGAGCCGAGCGGTCGGGTGCGGCCGCAGGCCCTGGCCGAGGCGCTCGGGGACGGTTCCGACGTCGCCCTCGCCAGCGTGATGTGGGCCAACAACGAGATCGGCACGGTGAGCGACATCCCGGCGCTGGCCGCGGTCGCGCACGAGGTCGGCGTGCCGCTGCACACGGATGCGGTGCAGGCGGTCGGCCAGGTGCCGGTCGACTTCGCCGCGAGCGGGGTGGATGCGCTCACCATGACCGGGCACAAGCTCGGCGGGCCGATGGGCGCCGGCGCGCTGCTGCTGCGGCGGGACGCCGAGTGCACCCCGCTGCTGCACGGGGGCGGCCAGGAGCGCGACGTCCGCTCCGGGACGCTGGACGTGGCCGCCATCGTCGGCCTCGCCGTCGCGACCGTCACCGCCGTCGGGTCCCGCGAGGACCGTGCCGACCGCCTGTCGGAGCTGCGCGGCCGGCTCGTCGCCGGCGTCGTGGAGCGGGTGTCCGACGCCCAGCTCAACGGTGCGCCGCTCGACGACCGCCTGGCTTCCGGGCCGGGCCGCTTGCCCGGCAATGCGCACCTGTCGTTCCCGGGCGCCGAGGGGGACGCGCTGCTCATGCTGCTGGACGCCCGGGGCATCGAGTGCTCCACGGGCTCGGCGTGCAACGCGGGCATCGCCCGCCCGAGCCACGTGCTGCTGGCCACCGGCGCCGACGCCGACCGGGCTCGGAGCTCGCTGCGGTTCAGCCTCGGCCACACCTCGACCGACGCCGACGTCGACGCCGTGCTCGACGTGATCGCGCCCGTCGTGGAGCGGGCCCGCCGGGCGGGGATGGGGCGACGATGAGGCTGCTCGCCGCCATGAGCGGGGGAGTGGACTCGGCGGTCGCCGCGGCGCTCGCCGTCGACGCCGGTCACGACGTCACCGGGGTGCACCTGGCGCTCTCGCCGGATCGGCAGACCCTGCGCAGTGGGGCGCGAGGCTGCTGCAGCGTGGAGGACGCCCACGACGCCCGGCGCGTCGCCGACGAACTCGGCATCCCGTTCTACGTCTGGGATCTGGCCGACCGGTTCCGTGAGGACGTCGTCGACGACTTCGTGGCCGAGTACGCGGCCGGCCGCACGCCCAACCCCTGCCTGCGCTGCAACGAGAAGATCAAGTTCTCCGCGGTGCTGGACCGTGCCCTCGGTCTCGGGTTCGACGCGGTCGTGACCGGCCATCACGCGCGGCTGGAGGGTGGCGAGCTGAGGCGGTCGGTCGACGCCGGCAAGGACCAGTCCTACGTGCTCGGAGTGCTGACCGGCGAGCAGCTGGCCGGGGCGATGTTCCCGCTGGGGTCGATGACGAAGGATCGGGTGCGGGAGATCGCGGCCGAGCGGGGTTTCGCCGTGGCCGCCAAGCCCGACTCGCACGACATCTGCTTCATCCCCGACGGGGACACCCGCGGCTTCCTGAACCGCCGGCTGGGGAGCCTGCCCGGGCCGGTCGTCGACGCGGCCACGGGGGAGCAGGTGGGAGAGCACGGCGGCACCTACGGCTTCACGGTCGGCCAGCGGCGCGGTCTCGGTATCGCGGTCGGTGACCAGCGGCCGCGGTACGTCCTCGCGATCGAGCCGGTGTCCCGCACGGTCACGGTCGGGACGGCCGATCTGGCCGCGGTGCCCGGAGTGCGCACGGGTCCTCCCAGCTGGACGGGGCCGGTGCCGCCGCTGCCGTTCACGGCCGAGGTGCAGGTGCGGGCGCACGCCGCACCGGTGGCCTGCCGGGTGAGCGCAGGGGACGACGGCGGGCTGCTGATCGAGTTCGCCGAGGAGCAGCGCGGCGTGGCTCCCGGCCAGTCGGCCGTGCTCTACGAGCCCGACGCCGTCCGGGGTGACCGCGTGCTGGGACAGAGCGCCGTGCGGACGGCGTGCGCGACGGAGGAGCCGCTGTCCCGCTGAGCCCGCGGGTGGTGACCGGGGACGCTGCCGGGGCGGGTTACCGTCGCCGTCGTGACCTCCTCGATCGATGCCTCCGACCCGGGGCCGGCTCCGGCGTCGTGGGGGTCGGCCTCCGGCGTCGGATCCCTCCCCGGCATCGACCCGGCCGAGGCAGTGCGCCTCGTCGTGGGGGAGCTGCCCGATTTCGCCCACCTCCCCGAGCTGCCCGCCCGTGGGGCAGGTGCCGACCTGATCGGCCGGAGCGCCGGCCTGCTGGTCGACCTCGCCGTCGACCTGACTCCTGCCGGCTGGCGGCTGGTCCCGCGCTCGGGCATCGACCAGCGCCGTGCGCGGGAGTTCCTGGCTCGTGACCTGGACGCCCTGTACGACGTCGCCGACGGCTGGACCGGTCCACTGAAGGTGCAGGCCGCCGGCCCGTGGACGCTGGCCGCGGGCCTCGAGCGCAGCCGGGGCGACCGCGCAGTGGTCGACGCCGGCGCCCGCCGGGATCTCGCGCAGTCCCTGGCGGAGGGGCTGGCCGGGCATGTCGCCGCCGTCGCCGCCCGGGTGCCCGGCGCCCAGGTCGTCGTCCAGCTCGACGAACCCTCTGTCCCCGCCGTCCTGCAGGGTGGGCTGCCCACGGTGAGCGGGTTCGGCAAGCTGCCCGCGGTCGAGGCAACGGTGGTGGAGCAGGAGCTCGCCGACCTGGTCGACCGGCTCCCCGTCCCGGTCGTCGTGCACTGCTGCGCCGCTCGCGCGCCACTGGAGCTGTTCCGGGCCGCCGGTGCCGCGGCCGTCTCCTTCGACCTCGGTCTCGTGCAGGACCTCGACGCCGCCGGGACCGCGATCGAGGCCGGCACGCACCTGTTCCCCGGCGTCGTCCCCGGCACCGACACGGCGCTGCCCGCGCCGAAGGCGACGGCGTCCCGGGTCCAGGCCTGGTGGCGGGAGCTCGGCTTCCCCGCCGCTGACCTGCCCGCCGCCGTCACCCTCACCCCGTCCTGCGGGCTGGCCGGAGCTTCTCCGGCGTACGCGCGGTCGGCGATGGCGCACGTCCGCGAGGCCGCGAAGTACCTCCAGCCGGAGTGATCCACGACCGGGGGAACCCCGGTTGGCCGTCGTACCTGCCGGATACCGTCTGCTGGTGAGCACTGAGGCCGAACTCGACGCCCCCGCGGTCGCGGCCGCGGTCGACCGCGAGGACGTCACCGAGGTCCCCGACGGCGCCCGCACCCGGCATCGCGACCTCTCCGAGGAGCTGGACCGGTACGCCTTCGCCTACTACGTGCGCGACGAGCCGTTGGTCAGCGACGGTCAGTACGACGAGCTGATGGGGGAGCTCAAGGCGATCGAGGCGGCCCACCCCGCGCTGGTCACACCCGACTCGCCGAGCCAGAAGGTCAACGGTGGCTTCACCGCGACCTTCGCGCCGGTGCAGCACCTCGAGCGCATGCAGAGCCTGGACAACGCCTTCTCCAGCGACGAGCTCTCCGCCTGGGCCGCCCGGGTGGAACGGGAAGGAGCTGCCGGCGCCAGCTACCTGTGCGAGCTGAAGGTCGACGGGGTCGCCGTCGCCATCGTCTACGAGAACGGCCGGATGATCCGGGCCGCGACCCGCGGCGACGGGACGACCGGGGAGGACGTCACCGCCAACGTCCGGACCATGGCCGGCGTCCCCCAGCAGCTGACCGGCGAGGACGTCCCCGAGCTGCTTGAGGTGCGGGGGGAAATCTACTTCCCCGTGGCCGCCTTCGCCGATGTCAACGCCGGCATGGTGGAGCAGGGCAAGGCGCCCTTCGCCAACCCGCGCAACGCCGCGGCCGGCTCCCTGCGTCAGAAGGACCCCCGCGTCACCGCGTCCCGGCCGCTGCGCCTGGTCGTCCACGGCCTGGGCGCCCACCGAGGTTTCCGGGTCGACCGCCAGTCGGCCGTCTACGACGAGCTCCGCGCCCTGGGCCTCCCGGTGAGCGACCGCTTCGAGGTCGTCGACGACCTCGCGGGCGTGTGGGCCTACATCGAGCGCTACCGGGAGCAGCGGCACTCGGTCGAGCACGAGATCGACGGCGTCGTCGTCAAGGTCGACCAGGTCTCCCTCCAGCGGCGGCTGGGCTCCACCTCGCGGGCACCGCGCTGGGCCATCGCCTTCAAGTACCCGCCGGAGGAGGCGACGACGAAGCTGCTCGACATCCGCGTCAACGTCGGTCGCACCGGGCGGGTCACGCCCTTCGCCTACATGGAGCCGGTGAAGGTGGCCGGATCCACGGTGCAGCTGGCCACGCTGCACAACGCGTCCGAGGTCAAGCGCAAGGGCGTGCTCATCGGCGACACGGTCGTCATCCGCAAGGCGGGGGACGTCATCCCCGAGGTCCTGGGTCCGGTGGTCGCCGCCCGCGACGGCTCCGAGCGCGAGTTCGTCATGCCCACCCACTGCCCCGAGTGCGGGACCGAGCTGCGACCGGAGAAAGAGGGCGACGCCGACATCCGCTGCCCGAACGCGCGGTCCTGCCCCGCGCAGCTGCGTGAGCGGGTGTTCCACGTCGCGGGTCGCGGCGCATTCGACGTCGAGAACCTCGGCTACGAGGCGGCGATCGCGTTGCTGCAGAGCCGGCTCCTGCAGGACGAGGGCGACATCTTCTTCCTCGACGGGGAGCAGTTGCAGCGGTCGCCGTTCTTCACCAAGAAGAACGGCGAGCTGTCGGCGAACGGTCAGAAGCTGCTCGCGAACCTGCAGAGCCGCAAGGACGTCCCGCTGTGGCGCGTGCTGGTGGCCCTCTCGATCCGGCACGTCGGTCCCACGGCCGCTCAGGCGCTGGCCCGTGACTTCCGGTCGATGGACCGGATCATGGCTGCCTCCGAGGAGGAGCTGGCCGCCGCCGACGGCGTCGGCCCCACCATCGCGAGGTCCGTGCGCGACTGGTTCGGGGTCGACTGGCACCGCGACGTCGTCGAGAAGTGGCGCAGTGCCGGGGTCCGGATGGCCGACGCTGGCGAGGATGCCCCGCCCGGGCCGCTCACCGGCGTCACCGTCGTGGTGACCGGTTCCCTGCGCGACCTCAGCCGCGACCAGGCCATCACGGCGATCCAGGAGCGCGGTGGCAAGGTCACCGGCTCGGTGTCGAAGAAGACCGGTTTCGTCGTCGTGGGCGCCGACCCCGGCAGCAAGTACGACAAGGCGGTGCAGGTCAAGGCGCCGATCCTGGACGACGACGGTTTCCGGGTGCTCCTCGACGAGGGCCCGGAGGCGGCGCTGGCCGTCGCCACGATCGGGGAGGCGTAGTCCGCCCCTCCAGGGAACCGCCCCGAGCTCCCGAGGGGCCGGGGAGGGGTCCTCTCCCTAGTCCGGGGGCAGGGACGCCACGGTGGTCGCGATGCCGGTCAGGTGCGCGAGCCGGAGCAGCTCCGACCGGCGGAAGGCCGGGCCACCGGAACGACCCACCACCACCGCGCAGCCCGGGCCGCCGTAGGGAGCGGCCATCATCTCGATGGCCATCTCCCGCCACCGCTCCGGCAGCCACTCGTCGTCGCTGGGCAGCAGCCGCGGCCCGCTCAGCGGCATCCACGGGAGGGTGAGTCCCTCGAACGTCGGGGCGGCGTCGGAGGCTGCCGCCACTTCCCACGCGGGCCCACCCGCGGAGGACGGCTGGACCGCCGAGAGCACGACGGCCCAGCCGCTGTGGAAGACCCGCGGCAGCTCGGCCGCCAGCAGCTTCGCCGACAGGGAGGGCTCGGGAGGGCTTCCGGCCCCGCGGGCCAGCGCGTCCAGCAGTTCCAGCTCGCGGTGGGTGTCCAGCGGGCCGGCGAAGGGCCGCAGCGTCTCCACCGAGACCCCGGGGACGGTCTGTGCGGCGGTGATCAGGCTGTCGGGCAGCCGGCCGGGGGGCAGGTCCACGACGACGTCGTCGACCGCCACACCGTTGCCGCGCTCGAGGACGTCGAGGGAGACGATGTCGACGCCGGCGGAACCGAGCGCGGTGGCGACGGCGCCGAGGGCGCCGGGCTTGTCGGGAACCACCAGGCGCAGGAGATAGGACACGCTTCCTCCGGGGCTGCCCATGGCCCCCTTCCGGGGCCCGCCGCGAGCGTGCGAGCGGTGGGGAGAAGGGGATCCTTCTCCCGTCGATCGCGTGCGTGCAGCTTCTCACGTCCGCTTCCGCACCGGATGCCACCGGCGGGGCCCACGTAGAGTGGGCGGGTCACGTCCGGCCGAGAAGCCGGGCCCACCTCAGCCGTTCGGCACTGCGAAGTGGAGTTCCACCCCAGCATGAGCACGCTCTCCCGGAAGGATGTCGCGCACCTCGCGCGCCTGGCCCGGCTGGCGGTGACCGACGAGGAGCTCGATCTCTTCGCCGGCCAGCTCGCCGACGTGCTCGACGCCGTGGCCCAGGTCGGGAAGGCCGCCGTCGAGGAGGTGCCGCCCACGACGCACGCGGTGCCCATGACCAACGTCATGCGCGAGGACGTCGTCGGGCCCAGCCTGCCCCGCGAGATCGTCCTCGCCGGGGCGCCGGCCGCCGAGGAGGGCCGCTTCCGGGTGCCGCGGATCCTGCAGGAGGAAGCGTGACCACGACTCCCGAGAACGAGGTGCGCGCGAGCACCGACGTGACCTCGATGACGGTGACCGAGCTGCAGGCGGCCCTGCAGGACGGCGCCACGTCCGCCGAGATCACCCAGGCCTACCTGGACCGCATCGCCGCCGATGACGACGTCCTCGGCTCCTACCTGCACGTCGACCCCGCGGCTGCCGTGGAGCGAGCGGCCGCCATCGACGCGGCCGGCAGCGCGGGCTCGGGGCTGGCCGGCATCCCGGTCGCGCTCAAGGACGTCATCGTCACCGCAGGTGTCCCGACGACCAGCGGCTCGAAGATCCTCGAGGGCTGGAAGCCGCCCTACGACGCCACGGTCGCCGCGCGGCTCGGCGCCGCGGGCACGGTGCTGCTCGGCAAGACCAACATGGACGAGTTCGCGATGGGCTCCTCCACCGAGAACTCCGCCTACCGGATCACCCGCAACCCCTGGGATCCCGAGCGCATCCCGGGTGGGTCCTCCGGCGGCTCGTCCGCGGCGGTCGCCGGCGGCCTCGCCCCGTGGGCGATCGGCACCGACACCGGCGGCTCGATCCGCCAGCCCGCCGCCCTCACCGGGCTGGTCGGCCACAAGCCGACCTACGGCTCGGTGTCCCGCTTCGGCCTCATCGCCTTCTCCTCGAGCCTGGACCAGGCCGGGCCCATGGCGCGCACCGTCCTCGACGCAGCACTGCTGCACGAGGCGATCGGCGGGCACGACCCGCTGGACTCGACCAGCATCGACGCCCCCGTGCCGGTGCTCGCCGAGGCCGCCCGCCGCGGCGCCGGGGGTGACCTGACGGGCCTGAAGGTCGGGATCGTCCGCGAGCTCGGCGGCGAGGGCCACACCGACGGCTACGAGCCCGGCGTGCTGGCCCGCGTCGCCGAGGCCGTGGCCCTGCTGGAGAGCATGGGTGCCGAGGTCCGTGAGGTCTCCTGCCCCGCGTTCGACCTGGCGCTGCCGGCCTACTACCTGATCGCTCCCAGCGAGGCGTCCTCCAACCTGTCCCGCTTCGACGGCGTCCGCTACGGCTTGCGGGTGGGGGACGACGGGAGCCGCGACCTCGACGAGGTCATGGCGTTGACCCGCGAGCGGGGCTTCGGTGCCGAGGTGAAGCGCCGCATCATCCTGGGCACCTACGCCCTGTCCAGCGGCTACTACGACGCCTACTACGGCCAGGCCCAGAAGGTCCGGACGCTGATCAGCCGCGACTTCTCCGCCGCCTACGACGAGGTGGACGTCGTGGTCAGCCCGACGACGCCGACCGTCGCCTTCCCGCTCGGCTCCCGCGTCGACGATCCGGTCGCCATGTACGCCGCGGATCTCTGCACGCTGCCGGCGAGCCTGGCCGGGGTGCCCGCCATCTCGGTGCCCTGCGGGCTCTCCGACGGGTTGCCCGTCGGCTTCCAGATCATGGCGCCGGCGCTCGCCGACGACCGCTGCTATCGCGTCGCCGCAGCGCTGGAGAGCGCGCAGGACGACGCCCGCGGCTCCCGGTTCCTCGACCAGCTGCCCCATCGTGACGCCCAGGCCGCCGGCGGTGCCGCGTGAACGGCGCACTCAAGGCCGCCTGGGTCCTCACCGCGTTCGTCGTCCTGGCCGGCGCCGCGCTCTGGATCGGCACCGGACGCGCCGTCTTCGCGGTCTTCATCGTCCTGGGCGTGCTGACCGGCATCGGCGCGGTGCTCACCGGCCGCACCGGCCCGAAGGAGAACAACCCCTCATGAGCGACACCCTGGTCGGCTTCGACGAGGTCCTCACTCGCTACGAGCCGGTGATCGGCCTCGAGACCCACGTGGAGCTCGGCACCGCCTCCAAGATGTTCTGCGGCTGCTCCACGACGTTCGGGGCCGAGCCCAACACCCAGACCTGCCCGGTGTGCCTGGGCCTGCCCGGCTCCCTCCCGGTGGCCAACGCCGCCGCGATCGAGTCGACGATCCGCATCGGCCTGGCCCTGGGCTGCCGCATCGCCACCTGGTGCCGGTTCTCGCGGAAGAACTACTTCTACCCGGACATCCCCAAGGGCTTCCAGACCACCCAGTACGACGAGCCGCTCTGCACCGCCGGGCATCTGGACGTCGAGGTCGACGGCGAGACCTACCGCGTGGAGATCGAGCGGGTGCACCTCGAGGAGGACACCGGCAAGAACCTGCACGTCGGTGGCGCCACCGGCCGCATCCACGGCGCCGACCACTCGCTGATCGACTACAACCGCGCGGGCATCCCGCTGGTCGAGATCGTCACCCGCCCGATCCCCGGCGCCGGCGCCAAGGCGCCCGAGGTGGCTCGCGCCTACGTCACCGAGCTGCGCGAGATCCTGCTGGCCCTCGGCGTCTCCGAGGTGCGCATGGAGCAGGGCAACCTGCGCTCCGACGTCAACACCTCGCTGGCCCCGATCGGCAGCCTGGAGTGGGGCACCCGCACCGAGACCAAGAACGTCAACTCGCTGCGCTCCGTCGAACGCGCCGTCCGCTTCGAGATGCGCCGCCAGGCCGCCGTCCTGGACGCGGGGGAGCGGGTCCTGCAGGAGACCCGGCACTTCCACGAGGACACCGGCACCACCTCGCCGGGTCGCAGCAAGGAGGAGGCCACCGACTACCGGTACTTCCCCGAGCCCGACCTCGTGCCGGTCGCCCCCGACGAGGAGTGGGTCGCCAAGCTCGCCGCCATGCTGCCCGAGCTGCCCGCCGCCCGACGGGCGCGGCTGTCGGAGGAGTGGGGGATCTCGCCGACCGAGATGGCCTGGCTGGTCAACGCCGGTGCCGTCGAGCTGGTCAGCGACACCGTCGCGGCCGGCGCCTCGCCCGCGGACGCCCGCAAGTGGTGGCTGGGCGAGCTGGCCCGTCGGGCCAACGACGCCGGCGTCGACCTGGCGGAGCTCGCCGTCACCCCGGCGCAGGTCGCCGAACTGGTCGGCCTGGTCGCGGCCGGCACGATCAACGACCAGCTCGCCCGGCAGGCGCTCGACGGCGTGCTCGCCGGGGAGGGCGACCCGGCCGCGATCGTCGAGAGCCGCGGTCTGGCGGTCATGGGCGAGTCCGACGAGCTGGTCGGCGCCGTCGAGGCGGCCATCGAGGGCAACCCCGATGTCGCCGAGAAGGTGCGCGGTGGCAAGGTGCAGGCCATCGGCGCCCTCGTGGGCGCGGTCATGAAGACCACCCGCGGCAAGGCCGACGCCGCCACCGTCAAGCGGATGCTCGAGGAGCGGCTGCTGTAACACTGCGGTCCTCGGGACCGCACCGCGGCCAGCAGCCGTTCCCCGGTCGCGCTGAGCCCTTGCGTCGTCCCGGCCGGGAGCCCTCCGGGCTCCGCGCCCGGGACGACCAGGCCTCTACAGCGGCGACGCGCCGGCCGCGGACGGCGGGAGGATCCGGAGCACCCGGTCGTCGTCCTCGATCGGTGTCCCGACGCCGTCGCGGTTGGACGTGGTGATCCAGAGCGCGCCCTCGGCGTCGATGACGACGGTGCGGAGCCGGCCGTACTGGCCGCCCAGGAACTCCTCCGGGTCGCCCACCACGGCCCCGGCACCGTCGAGTGCGAAGGCGTGCACCCGCTCCCCGTCCAGTGCGCCGAGGAAGATCCCGCCACCGGCAGCGGCGCAGCCGCCGAGGCCACTCTCCTCGGCGGGCACCTCGATCAGCGGCGCGACGGTGCCGTAGTCGGTGCCGCGGACGACCCGGTCGACCTCGTCCGCTCCCTCGGTGGCGTCGTCGGTGGCGTACAGCGTCCCCTGGCCGGCCTCGTCCGGCACCGGTGACCGGCAGAGCGCCGTCACGTCGCGGTGGCCCCGGCTGAAGACCGGGGACGGGCCCACGGACCGCCCGAACACGTCGATCTGCAGCACCTTGCCGCCCAGCGAGCCGAGGTCCCGGCCGAGGGTGGGATCCCCGGCGTCGCCGGTGCCCACGAACAGGGTGCCGTCGGTCCCGAACAGCAGCCCGCCGCCGTTGTGCCGCTCCCCCCGGGGGATGCCGGTCAGCACCGGGTTCGGTGTGCCGCCGAGCGGAAAGCGCACGACCCGGTTGTCGGTCGCCGTCGACACGTAGGCGTAGAGCAGGCCGTCCTCGAGGTAGGTGGGCGAGAGGGCCAGGCCCAGCAGGCCTCCGTCGCCGGCCGTGTCGATGCCCGGCACCGTCATCAGCTCGCGCGCGGGGGAGCGGTCGGGGAACACGTGGACGAGGCGGCCGGTGTCGCGCTCGCCGACGATCGCGCTGCCGTCGGGCAGGAGGACGAGGCCGGTCGGGACGGAGAGCCCGGACGCGACCACGTTCGGGTCGCCGCCCTCCTCGCCGGACCCGGGCAGCGCCGGGTCACCGGGGACGGGGGCGCTCGACGACGGCGGCCCCACCTCGGGCGGCGCGCCCTCCGGCAGCGGGCGGAAGGGCCCGCTCGGCTCGTAGCCGCCGTCCCCGCAGCCGGTCAGTACGACGGCGGTGAGCACGACCGCAGCCAGACGGGACGCACCCGCTGCCGCCCGCCGTCCCACCTGGTCGAGAGTACGTGCGCCCGGCGGCCCGCCGCCTAGAGTCCGGAGTCGTGCCCCACCTGCCCCTGGAACCCGGCGAGACCCTGCACGTTCTCGTGCCCTCCCGCGCGATCGGCGCCGCGGTCGAGGACCTGTCCCCGCGCGTCCGCGCCCACCGCATCGACCCGGACGACGGCCCGCCGTCGGGCGATGCGGCCCTCGCGCAGGTGTGGGTGCCGCGCTCCGGCGGCGCGACCCTGCCGGACAACGGCTTCGTGGAGGGCCTGTCCCGACTGCGGCTCGTGCAGCTGCTCTCCGCCGGCGCGGAGAAGTTCGCCGGCCGGCTCCCTGCGGGGGTGATGCTCTGCAACGCCCGCGGAGCGCACACCCCCTCGACGGCGGAGTGGGCAGTCACCGTCACGCTCGCTGCCCAGCGCGGCATCCCGTTCTTCGTCCGCGAGCAGGACGCCGGGCGCTGGTCGTTCAGCACCCACAGCTCACTCGTCGGCGCCCGGGTGCTCGTCGTCGGCGCGGGCGACATCGGCCGGGCGATCGGCCGGCTGCTCGCCGGCTTCGACGTCGAGCTGACCTACGTCGCCCGGACCGCCCGCGAGGGCGTCCGGGCCATGCGCGACCTGCCGGAGCTGCTGCCGCACGCCGACGTGGTGATCCTCATCGTGCCGGTGACGGCGGAGACCACGGGCATGGTCGACGCCGGCTTCCTCGCCGCGATGCAGGACGGCGCCCTGCTGGTCAACGCCGCCCGCGGGGTGATCGTCGACACCGACGCCCTGCTCACCGAGCTGCGCGCGGGCCGGCTCCGCGCGGCGCTGGACGTCACCGACCCGGAGCCGCTGCCCCCGGGCCACCCGTTGTGGTCGGCGCCCGGGCTGTTGCTCACCCCGCACGTCGGCGGCGAGGTGCCGCAGACGGGGGCTCGTGCGGCGGCGGCGGTCACCGGCCAGATCGCCCGGATCCTGGCCGGGGAGGCGCTGGAGAACGTCGTCGACCGCTACTGATCCTTCTCGGTCGGTGGCTCCGGGACCTCGAGGCGGCCACCGGACAGGGCGGCGAGCCGAGGGAGATCGCGCGCCCGCATCACCGGCAGTCGCACCTCGGTGCGCGCGGTGGTGACCAGCCAGAGGTCGCCGCGCGGGGCGACGCGGATCCCGGCGAGCCGGCTCCAGGGCACCTGCCGCTGCCCGAGCAACGAGCGGACGGTCAGCCCGTCGTCCCCGATGTCGACGCCCACCCGCACCACCCACGCCGCAATCACGGCGGGCACCAGCAGGACCACCAGCGTCCAGCCCGACACCGTCGCCAGTGGCAGCATGCAGAGCGCGAGGAGGGCGACGGGAAGGAGTGCGGTCCGACTCGTCCGCAGCCGGGCAGGGGGGCTCACGGATGGTGATGTTCCCACCCGCGCCGGACACGTCGTGGACCGAACGGCCTACCATCGCCGCTCGTGAGCGAACGTGCCGGCTCACGGAGACGACACGGCAACCATGGGCGCACGGGGGACGAGCGTCAGCGAGGAGAACCAGTGACCACCGTCGAGGACCGTCCCGCAGGCAGTGAGACCGCCGACCTGAAGCCGCGCAGCTTCGAGGTGACCGACGGGGACTCCAGGGCTCCCGCCCGCGCCATGCTCCGCGCGGTGGGCATGCAGGACGAGGACTTCAGCAAGCCGCAGATCGGCGTCGCGTCGTCCTGGAACGAGATCACCCCCTGCAACCTCTCCCTGGACCGGCTGGCCAAGCGGGCCAAGGAGGGCGTCCACGCCGCCGGCGGATTCCCGCTCGAGTTCGGCACGATCTCGGTCTCCGACGGCATCTCCATGGGGCACGAGGGCATGCGTGCCTCGCTGGTGTCCCGCGAGGTCATCGCCGACTCGGTGGAGACGGTCATGTTCGCGGAGCGGCTCGACGGCTCGGTCCTGCTGGCCGGCTGCGACAAGTCGCTGCCCGGGATGCTGATGGCCGCCGCCCGCCTCGACCTCGCCAGCGTCTTCCTCTACTCGGGCTCGACGCTCCCCGGGAAGCTCGGCGACCGCGACCTCACGATCATCGACGTCTTCGAGGCCGTCGGAGCCTGCGCGCGGGGGCTGATCAGCCGCGACGAGCTCACCGCCATCGAGAAGGCCGCCTGTCCCGGCATGGGTTCCTGCGGCGGCATGTACACCGCCAACACCATGGCCAGCGTCGCCGAGGCGCTCGGCATGGCGCTGCCCGGCAGCGCCGCCCCGCCCGCGCCCGACAGCCGCCGCGACGCCTTCGCGGTCGCTTCCGGCGAGGCCGTCGTCAACCTGCTCCGCAAGGGGATCACCGCCCGCCAGATCATGACCCGCGAGGCGTTCGAGAACGCGATCACCGTCGTCATGGCGCTGGGCGGCTCCACCAACGCCGTCCTCCACCTGATGGCGATCGCGCACGAGGCCCAGGTCGAGCTCTCGCTGGAGGACTTCAACCGGATCGGCGACCGGACCCCGCACCTGGCCGACGTCAAGCCCTTCGGTCGTTACGTGATGACCGACGTCGACCGGATCGGCGGTGTCCCGGTGGTGCTGCGCGCGCTGCTGGACGCCGGCCTGCTGCACGGGGACGTGCTGACCGTCACCGGCAGGACGATGGCCGAGAACCTGGCCGAGATCGCCCCGCCGGACCCGGACGGCGCGATCATCCACGCGATGAGCGAGCCGATCCACAAGACGGGCGGGCTCACCATCCTGCGCGGTTCGCTGTCCCCGGACGGGGCGGTCGTGAAGTCGGCCGGCTTCGACACCGACGTCTTCGAGGGCACCGCACGGGTCTTCGACGGCGAGCAGGGCGCGATGGACGCCGTCACCGAGGGCACGCTGAAGCCCGGCGACGTCGTCGTCATCCGGTACGAGGGCCCGAAGGGCGGGCCGGGGATGCGGGAGATGCTCGCCGTCACCGGCGCGATCAAGGGCGCCGGCCTGGGCAAGGACGTGCTGCTGCTCACCGACGGCCGCTTCTCCGGCGGCACCACGGGGTTGTGCATCGGCCACGTCGCCCCGGAGGCCACCGACGGCGGGCCGATCGCCTTCGTCCGCGACGGCGACGCGATCCGGCTGGACCTGGCCGCGCGCACGCTCGACCTGCTGGTCGACGACGACGAGCTGGCCCGCCGCCGGGAGGGCTGGACCCCGCTCCCGCCGCGCTACACGACCGGCGTGCTCGGCAAGTACGCCAAGCTCGTCGGCTCGGCCGCCCACGGCGCGATCTGCGGCTGAGCAGCCGCGGGGAGCACCCCCCGGACGGGTGAGGCGGGCGCGGGGCGGCTCGATCGGCTCGGTGCGGGTGCCGACAGGACGGTGTGGACTCCCGTCGATGGTGGTTGCTCGCCGCCGCGCTGCCGGTCGCGCTCGGGTGCGCACTGGCCGCCGCGCATCCTGAGCTGCGCCTCGCGGGCGAATATGCCCTGATCGGCGCCGGGCTCGTGGCCGGCGGGGTGCTGTGGTCGTCCGCTGCCCGTACGGCGCGACCGCGCACGTGGCGGCTGCTGTCCGCGGCGTCGCTCCTGCCCGCCGCCGGTGCCTTGCTCGCCACCGTCGTCGGTCCGGCCGACCCGGTCCACGCGACGGTGCTCCGCTGGGTGCCCGCCGTGCCGGGGTACGTCATCGCCGTCATCGCCGTCCTGGGCCTGGTGGACCGCCGCCGGCTGCGCTCAGGACCCCGGGTGGCGGTCGAGGTGGGGCTGTTCCTCGTGGCCTGCCTGGTCGTGGTCGGGCTGCTCGCCGTGGGGCCGGACGGCCGCTGGCCGGCGTCCGGCCTGACCGAGCTCCTGGTCCCGGGGACGGCTGTCCTCGCCACCTCCGCCACGATGGCCGTCGCACTGACGCTGCTGGGCGTCGTCGAGGCCGGCCGCCGGTCCATGGCGGTCCTGCTCCTCGTCGGGGCCGTCCTCCTGACCCTCGGCCCGTGGCTCGGCACCCCCGCCCTGCTCCCGGGCGTGGCCGTCCCGGTGGGGGTGTCGCGCTTCCTCGTCGTGGCCGGGCTGTTCGCCCTGGCGCTCGCGGTGCTGGCCGATTCCCAGGGAACTCCCGTGGCCCCCCGCGACGGGGCCCACGAGCCGCGGCCCGGCGGCCACGCGGGCTCCCTGCTGCCACATCTCGCCCTGCTGATGGCGCTGGCCACGTGCGGCGCCGTCGTGATGGCGGGAGGGCGCCTCGCTCCGGGCACGATCGCCGGTCTGGTGGTCTGCGCGGTCCTCGCCGCTGTGCACCGCTGGCTCACGGCGTGCGAGGAACAGCGCCTGGAGGCCCGCCTGCGGCGCAGCGAGGCCTACTTCCGCTCGGTGGTCCGGTCCGCGAGCGACGCCGTCGTGGTCCTCGACGACGACCTGCGCGTCACGTGGGCGTCCCCGGCCCTCGGCCGCGCCCTCGGTGAGGCAGCACCGGCACTCCTCGGCCGGCCGCTCCTGGAGTCCGTCCACCACGACGACGTGCCGGCGCTGGCCGCGGTGCTCCCCGTCGCCGGTGCCGTGCCGGCCGAGGCTCCTGCGGTCAGCGGCCTGCTGACCCTGCGGCTGCCCGACGCGGCGGGGGAGTGGCGCTGCCTGGAGGCGGGCGTCACCGACCTGCGCGGGGACCCGGACGTCGGCGCCGTCGTCCTGCACTGCCGGGACATGACCGAGCGCCAGGCGCGCGAGCAGGCCCTGCAGGCCATCGCCCACACCGACCCGATGACCGGTCTCCCGAACCGCGCCGGCGTCCGCGAGGCCCTCCAGCGAGCCGCGACCGACCCCGGGCACGCGCCCACGACGCTGCTGATGATCCAGCTGGTCGGGTTGGCGGCGGCCCGGGAGGACGCCGGCCGCGAGACCGTGACCACGGCGATGACCGAGGTCGGCCGCCGGCTGCGCGCCACGGTCCGCGGCGAGGACACCGTCGCCCGGATGGGGGGCGGAGCCTTCGCGGTGCTGGCCCACGGCGCCGACGCCGACGCCGATCGGCTGGCCGACCGCTGCCTGTCGGTGGTGGAGCAGCCGATCCCCACCCCCGGCGGGATGATCGAGCTCACCGCGGTCGTCGGCGTGGTCCCCGTCGAGCACGGGCTCGGCGTCGATGCGCTCCTCGACCGGGCCGACCTCGCCGTGCGGGCCGCCGATGAGGCGGGGCCGGGCACGGCCCGCCGCTACCAGGACGCGCTCGGCGAGGCCGCCGCGCGGCGCGACCTGCTCCGCTCCGACCTGCGGTGCGCTCGGACCCGCGAGGAGCTCTTCCTGCTGTTCCAGCCGATAGTGTCGCTGGAGCAGCAGCGGATCACCTGCATCGAGGCCGAGCTGCGATGGCGGCACGAGACGCTCGGCGAGATCCCGCCCGGCGACTTCATGCCGCTCGCCGAGCGCACCGGCCTGATCGGTGATCTGGTCCGCTGGGGCCTGGAGCAGGCCGCTGCCGCCGCCATCGACCTGCCCTCGACCGCTGCGCCGTTGCGCATCGCCATGAAGGTCCCCGTCGGCCACCTCTCCGGCGGCACGCTGGTCTCCGACGTCGAGTCCGCGCTGCGCGCCACCGGTCTGTCCCCGGAGCGGCTGGTGCTGCAGATCAGCGCGCCTGCCGTCATGTCGGACGACGAGCGGCTCGGCCTCGACGTCTCCAGCCTGCGTCTCATGGGTGTGCACGTCGCGCTCGACGGCTTCGGCGGCGGCTCCTCGGCGCTGGCCCACCTGACCCGGCTGCCCATCGACGTGGTGAAGCTCGACAGATCGCTCATCACCCGCATCGACCGCGATCCGCAGAGTCGGGCGCTGTGCGAGTCCGTCATCGGCATCGGCCGGGCGCTGGGCCTTGACGTCGTCGCCGAGGGGGTGGAGACCACGGCCCAGCTCGCTGCTCTCAGGGGGTTCGGCTGCGACTTCGCCCAGGGGTTCGTGATCGCCCGGCCCATGCCGCTGGCGGGCATCGCCGCGATGGTCGCCGACGGTGACGGCGTGCTCCTGCCCGGCCTGGCAGGCTCCCGGTGAGCCTTGCCGTCGCGCCGGGGGGCGTGGCTTCGCAGCCGGTGTGGCCGCGCACGCCGGTCCTCGGGGCGTTGACCGCGGTCGCCGTCGTGCTGGACGCCCAGCTCCTCGTCCGCCCGGAGTGGAACGCGCGCACGGCCCCGGCCGTTCTGTCGGGCGTCACGGTCCTGGTGGGAGCGCTGGTGCTGCGGCACAGCCGGCGGACCGCTCAGTTGTCCGCCCTCACCTGGCGGGCGTTCGCCGCCATCGCCGGCCTCCTGGCGCTGGGCCACCTCGTCCGCGCGGTGACCGGCGTGGGGGTGAACCCCCCGGAGGTGGGTCCGTCGGACCTCTCGCTGGCGGCGACGGCTCCGATCGCGGTCTTCCTGTGCATCCGGCTCGCCCGGTCCACGGGCGCACGCGTCCGCGTCCAGGTGGTCCTCGACGCCGCGGTCGCGCTGACCGCGCTGGGTGTTCTCCTGCAGCTCTTCGTCCCGCTGACGACCCGCCCGGACGGGAGCGTGGCCCACCCCCTCCTGACGATCGGCTACCCGGCGGTGTGCGCCGTGCTGGTCGCGGCCGGTCTGGTCGCGTTCGCCGGGGTCTCACCGCCACGGCGGACGGCGGCGGGCTGGATGCTGCTCTGCTTCGCCTCGCTCGCGCTGACGCTGGCCTGCGGCGCCCTCGCCGTCACCCGCCCGGCGCCCGCGCTGGACGCCGTCGCGAGCACCGCCTACCTGGCCATCCTGGGCGCGGCCACGCTCGCGCTCGCCGCGGACCCCGGCCCGAAGGCCCGGGCCGAGGAGGCGGCCGTCGCGGTGCCACTGGCCGGCGTCGTGGTCAGTTACTGCCTGGGGTCGGGCGTCCTCCTGCTGCTGCTCGGTGGTCTGGCCGCCGGCCGGCCGATCGCCCCCGGCGAGGCGGTCACCGTCGTGGTGCTGATGGCGCTGACGCTGATCCGCACCCTCGTCTGGGCGGCCGACGGTGCCCGGCTCACCCGGCAGGTGCTGCGCACCGAGGCCTACTTCCGCACCCTCGTGCACCGGTCCGCCGACCTCACCGTGGTCCTGGACGGCCACGGGCAGGTGACCTGGGCCGCCGCGGCCGGCCCCGCGACGCCGTCCTGGTCGGTCCGCGACCTCGAGGGCCGGTCGCTGCGGGACCTCGTCCACGAGGACGACCGCTACGAGCTGCACCGGGCCCTCGACGCGGCCGTGGACGACATCGACGGTCGAGGTCCGGTGTTCCGGCTCCGCGGGCGGGACGGCACCTGGCGGCAGTTCGAGACCGTCCGGACCGCGTCGTCCGCGGGCCTTCCGGGTGCTGCCGGCTCCGCACCCGGTCTGCGGTACGGGGGCCCCGATGCTGCCGGCGACGGCCTGGTGCTCCACCTGCGCGACGTCGCAGGGCGGCAGAGGACGGAGCTCGAGCTCGAGCGGCTCGCGTACACCGACTACCTCACCGGGCTGCCCAACCGGGCCCGCCTGATGGCGGCCCTCGCCACCGCCCGCACGCGGGCGGCGAGCGGGCAACGGGCCAGCCTGCTGCTGCTGGACCTCGACGGCTTCAAGCCGGTCAACGACATCGCCGGGCACGAGGCGGGGGACCACCTGCTGATCCAGGTGGCCGACCGGCTCCGTGCCACCGTCCGCGACGGCGACCTGGTCGGCCGGCTGGGTGGTGACGAGTTCGCCGTCCTCGTGGGCGACAGCCTGGAGGAGGCGAGGGCGCTGGCTGAGCGGATCGTCGCCGACCTGCGCACCGTTCGGCCGGCCGCCGACGTCGAGGGAACCGCCCCCGGCGTGGTCGCGACCGGCGTCGTCTTCGACATCTCGGGGAGCATCGGCGTGACCGAGCTCGACCCGGCCGACGACGTCCCGACGACGGTCCGCCGCGCGGACCTCGCACTGCGCGCCGCCAAGACGGCGGGCAAGAACTGCGTCCGGACCGCCGGGCACGCCATCGACAGCGCCATGGGGCGGCGGGCCCGGCTGGCGCGCGATCTCCCGGTCGCGCTCCAGCAGGAGCAGTTCCGCGTGGTCTACCAGCCGGTGGCGAGCACCGAGGACCGCCGGATCGTCGGCCTGGAGGCCCTGGTGCGGTGGGACCACCCCGTGCTGGGAACCGTGCCGCCCGACGAGTTCATCGCCCTGGCCGAGGACGACGGGCTGATCGTCCCGCTGCAGCGGTGGGTGCTGCGGCGCGCGATGGCCGATCACGCCGCACTGCTGGCCGACGGCTGGCAGCTCCAGATGGGGATCAACGTGTCGGTCCGCCACCTCCAGGCCGGCTGCCTCGCCCCCGACGTCGCGCAGGCCATCGCGCACTCAGGGGTGCCGCCGGAGAGGCTGGTGCTCGAGGTCACCGAGTCGGTCATGCTCGACGCCCGCGACCGGCTGGAGAGCGATCTGGCCGGGCTGCGGGAGATGGGCTGCAAGATCGCGCTGGACGACTTCGGCCGGGGCTACTCGTCCCTCGCCTATCTGGCCCGGCTGCCGGTGGACGTGCTGAAGATGGACCGCGAGTTCATCGCCGACATCGAGCGGGACCGCCGCGCCGCCGCGCTCGTCAGCACCGTCGTCGAGCTCGGACGCACCCTCGGTATGGACGTCGTCGCGGAGGGAGTCGAGACCGGCGGCCAGCTGGCGGCACTGCGGGGGATGGGCTGCCACTACCTGCAGGGCTGGCTGTTCGGCCACGCCGTTCCGGTGGAGGACCTGGGTCCCCTGCTGGCTGCCTTCGATCCCACGGTGCTGGACGTCAGGGGCGCAGAAATGGACCCCGGTGTCCACATCGTGGGACAGCTTGGTTGACGACGCCGTCCGGCGAGGCGCACAGTGTGCAGGTGCCCAGCACCTGCCTGCTTCTCGACCGCTGCTACCGCAGCCTCGTAATCGCCTAGCGCGCCGGTCCTCGACCGACGCGCTGACCCCTCCGTGCCTGTGGCACGAGGGGTTTTTTGTTGCCCGGAGCCCCACCGCTCGCCCCGCCCCACCCGTCACGTGCAAGGCCAGGAGAACGCCGAGATGACCACCACCCCGAGCGAGCACGCCGCCCGTGAGACGTCCCGGGACGCCGCCACCCGGGACGCCGCCGCCTCGCTGACCGGTGTCGAGACGACCGCGCGGTCCGTCGCCGAGGCCGCCACCGAGCCGGCGACGGGCATCACCGGGGCGCAGAGCCTCGTCCGCTCCCTCGAGGCGGTCGGCGTCGAGGTCATCTTCGGCATCCCCGGCGGCGCGATCCTGCCCGCCTACGACCCGCTCTTCGACTCGAAGGTCCGCCACGTCCTGGTCCGGCACGAGCAGGGTGCGGGGCACGCCGCCACCGGTTACGCGCAGGCCACCGGCAAGGTCGGCGTGTGCATGGCCACCTCCGGCCCGGGGGCGACCAACCTGGTGACGCCGCTGGCCGACGCGCACATGGACTCGGTGCCGATGGTGGCCATCACCGGCCAGGTGCCCAGCCATGCCATCGGCACCGACGCCTTCCAGGAGGCCGACATCCGGGGCATCACCATGCCGGTGACCAAGCACAACTTCCTCGTCACCGACGCCGCCGAGATCCCGCAGCGGATCGCCGAGGCGTTCCACCTGGCGTCCACCGGCCGTCCCGGGCCCGTGCTGGTCGACATCCCGAAGGACGTCCTGCAGGCCACCACGGACTTCTCCTGGCCGCCGCGGCTGGACCTGCCCGGCTACAAGCCGACCACCCGCCCCCACGGCAAGCAGGTCCGGGAGGCCGCGGCCCTGATCGCCGGTGCCCGCCGGCCGGTCCTCTACGTCGGCGGCGGCGTGCTCAAGGCGCACGCGACCGAGGAGCTGGCCGAGCTGGCCGCCCTCACCGGGGCCCCGGTCGTCACCACGCTCATGGCGCGGGGCGCCTTCCCCGACAGCCACCCCCAGAACCTGGGCATGCCCGGCATGCACGGCAACGTCACGGCGGTCACCGCGCTGCAGAAGGCCGACCTCCTGGTGGCGCTGGGTGCCCGGTTCGACGACCGCGTGACCGGCCACCTGGCGAGCTTCGCGCCCGACGCCCTCGTCGTCCACGCCGACATCGACCCGGCGGAGATCGGCAAGAACCGCAAGGCCGACGTGCCGATCGTGGGCGACGCCAAGGAGACCATCGTCGCGCTCTGCGAGGCGCTCCGCGGCGAGCAGGCGGCCGGCCGGCCCGACCTGACGACCTGGTGGGCACAGCTCGACGACTGGCGGCAGCGGTACCCGCTCGGCTACGACTGGCCGGAGGACGGCTCCCTGTCCCCGCAGTACGTCATCGAGCGGCTCGGTGCCCTCGCCGGTCCCGAGGCCATCTACGCCGCGGGGGTCGGGCAGCACCAGATGTGGGCGGCCCAGTTCGTGAAGTACGAGAAGCCGGGCACCTGGCTCAACAGCGGTGGCCTGGGCACCATGGGCTACGCCGTCCCGGCGGCCATGGGCGCCAAGTACGGCCGCCCGGACACCACCGTCTGGGCGATCGACGGCGACGGCTGCTTCCAGATGACCAACCAGGAGCTCGCGACCTGCGCCATGGAGGGCATCCCGATCAAGGTCGCCGTCATCAACAACGGCAACCTCGGCATGGTCCGGCAGTGGCAGACCCTGTTCTACGAGGGCCGCTACTCCAACACGAGGCTGCACGCACGCAACCCCGACGGAACGCCGAAGCCGGTCCGGATCCCCGACTTCGTCACGCTGGCCGAGGCCCTGGGTTGCGTCGGTCTGCGCTGCGAGACCAAGGAGGACGTCGACGCGGTGATCGAGAAGGCCATGTCGATCAACGACGCCCCGGTGGTCATCGACTTCGTCGTCGGGCACGACGCCCAGGTGTGGCCGATGGTCGCCGCCGGGGCCAGCAACGACGACATCCTCGCCGCGCGTGACGTGCGCCCGGTCTTCGGCGACGGACAGGTATAGGACCCCCGTTCCCCCCACCCCTCGCTCCGCTCGGGGCGGGCCCCTGAACGGGGGCCGTCACGGTGCCAGTGGTCCTCTGAAAGGAACCTTCTGCAATGAGCCGCCACACGTTGTCGGTGCTGGTCGAGAACAAGTCCGGGGTGCTGGCCCGCGTCTCGGCGCTGTTCAGCCGCCGCGGGTTCAACATCGAGTCCCTCGCCGTCGGCGCGACGGAGAACCCCGATCTCTCCCGGATGACGATCGTCGTCGACGTGGAGAGCCAGCCGCTCGAGCAGATCACCAAGCAGCTGAACAAGCTCGTCGAGATCATCAAGATCGTCGAGCTGGATGCCGCTGCCGCCGTCCAGCGCGAGCTGTTGCTGGTCAAGGTGCGGGCACCGATGGCCGAGCGCACGCAGGTGCTCCAGACCGCGGAGCTCTTCCGCGCCCGGGTCGTCGACGTCAACCCCGACACCGTGACCCTGGAGGCGACCGGCACTCCGGACAAGCTGCAGGCGCTGCTCGCCGTCCTCACCCCGCTGGGCATCAAGGAGATGGCCCAGTCGGGCACCGTGGCCCTGGGCCGCGGCCCCCGCGCCATGTCCGGCGCGGGTACGTTGCGCCCGGTCGAGCGCAGCGCCTGAACCACCCGGGCCGAAGTGGCCACTTTGGCCTTTCACCTACCGAAGGGAACCGCAACGCACATGGCCGCCGAGATCTTCTACGACGACGACGCCGACCTCTCGATCATCCAGGGGCGCACCGTCGCCGTCCTGGGCTACGGCAGCCAGGGGCACGCGCACGCCCTCTCGCTGCGCGACTCCGGTGTCGACGTTCGCGTCGGCCTGCCCGAGGGCAGCACGAGCCGGCCCAAGGCCGAGGCCGAGGGCCTGCGGGTCGTCACCCCCGCCGAGGCCGCCGCAGAGGCCGACCTGATCATGATCCTTGCGCCGGACCACGTGCAGCGGACGCTGTACGCGGAGTCGGTGGAGCCCAACCTGCAGGACGGCGACGCGCTGTTCTTCGGTCACGGCTTCAACATCCGGTTCGGCTACATCAAGCCTCCGGCCGGCGTCGACGTCGCCATGGTCGCCCCCAAGGGCCCCGGCCACCTGGTGCGTCGGGAGTTCGAGAACGGCAAGGGCGTGCCCTGCCTCGTCGCCGTCGAGCAGGACGCGAGCGGGTCGGGGCTGCAGCTGGCGCTGTCGTACGCGAAGGCCATCGGCGGCACCCGCGCCGGCGTCATCAAGACGACGTTCGCCGAGGAGACCGAGACCGACCTCTTCGGTGAGCAGGCCGTGCTCTGCGGCGGCGCGAGTGCGCTGATCACCGCCGGGTTCGAGACCCTCACCGAGGCCGGCTACCAGCCCGAGGTGGCCTACTTCGAGTGCCTGCACGAGCTGAAGCTGATCGTCGACCTGATGTACGAGGGCGGCATCGCCAAGCAGCGCTGGTCGGTGTCCGACACCGCCGAGTACGGCGACTACACCTCAGGCCCGAAGATCATCGACGCCCGGGTGAAGGCGGCGATGGGCGACGTCCTCGCCCGGATCAAGGACGGCTCCTGGGCCGCCGAGTTCATCGCCGACCAGGACGCGGGGGCACCGGACTTCAAGCGCCGGCGTGCCGAGGCCGAGGCGCACCCCATCGAGGAGACCGGCCGGAAGCTCCGCGGCCTGATGAGCTGGGTGTCGGCGTCCGACGACTACACCGGCACCGCCGCCCGTAGCTGAGACGGACGAAGTGCCCCGTCACCTCGCGGTGACGGGGCACTTCGCGTCTGCGCGTCCGGTCAGGCGCCGTGCTTCGGCGACGGACCCCACCGGTTGGTGCCCGGCTCGCTGTCCTGGCAGGCGAAGACGATCAGGACGATCACGCCGACCAGGGGGATGAGGCCGATCAGGATCCACCAGCCAGACTTGCCGATGTCGTGCAGGCGCCGCACGCCGACCGCGAGGCTCGGGATCAGCAGGCCCAGGGTGAGGATCAGGGACAGGATCGAGACTCCGAGCGCCGTGTCGACGATCGAGGCGACGACGGAGGCGATGACGGAGGCCAGCATGAACCACCAGTACTCCGAGCGCCGTGCCCGTCCCGAGAAGGTGGCGTACTGGGACAGCACGCTGCGTACTGCCTCGGCCATGCCCATCTGTCCGGCGGGAGCTGCGCCTGCGTACGCGGGCGCCGGGGCGTAGCCGGCGGGCGGCGGCGGAGGCGTGCCCCAGCCGGGCTGCCCCTGGGGGGCGCCGCCCTGCGGATAGGTGGGGTCGGAACCGGTGGGGTTCGTCATGGGCGGCATTCCTCCTGGTCAGACACCCGGCCGACGTGGCCGAGCGATGGCGCGCGGAGTCTATGGCCGGCGTGGGACGTGGCGTGACCTACGACACGAACCTGAACCCGCCCGGGGGACGACGTCGGGGGAGGCGACCGACGGAGGTCTCAGCCGCGCCGGCGGGCGCGGTGCACCGCGAAGTACTGCGCCGACGACCGCACCGACAGCAGGACGACGATCGCGATCGCGGCCACGAGGAACAGCAGACTCCAGACGACGCCGCCCGCGCCCGAAGCCCTGTCACTGATGCTGGCGAGGAACCCGACCAGGGTGAACAGGACGGCGATCGAACCTCCGACGATCAGCAACACCCGGCTCCGGCCGGTCAGTGCCCAGACCGAGCCCCAGATGGTGACGACCGTCCAGATCCCCAGCAGCAGAGCGAACAGGATCACGATCGCGAAGATGCCCGTGGCCGCGTCGTCGTCGGTCAGGGATCCGAAGACCGACGACGCAGCCGAGCCGGCCACGAACGTCAGCAGCGTGACGATGACCCCGAAGGCACCGAAGACGAACCCCAGGACCGCCGCGGTGACCACGGTTCCGGGCCTGGCCGGCTGTCCGGAGCCGTACTGCCCGTACGCCGGAGCCTGTTCGTACTGCTGGCCGTAGGCGGGCTGCGTGTACTGGCCCCCGTAGGCCCCCGGCGCCGGGTACTGCTGCCCGTAAGGCGGTTGCCCGTACTGCTGCTGGCCGTACTGCGGCTGCCCGTACCCCGACTGGTCGTACGGGGGCTGCCCGTACTGCTGCTGGCCGTACTGCTGCTGGCCGTACTGCTGTTGGCCGTACTGCGGCTGCCCGTACCCAGGCTGGTCGTACGGGGGCTCGCCGGAGGGCTGCGCGGGCTGGCCGGAGCCGGGACGGCCCTGGTCATCGGACTGGCTCATGATCTCCTCCGTCGGCGCCGGCGTCCCCGACTCCCACAGCCAGGATGTCCGGGCGGGCGGACGGGCACAAGCGCGTGACCCCCGCCGTCGACGGGGCCGCCGTTCGCCGGTGCGGTGTCGTCCCACTGTGCGGACGCTCCTAGGCTGTCGCCCTGTGACCACGACCATGCCCGTCGTCCTGATCGCCGAAGAGCTCGCCCCGAGTGTGCTGGAGGTACTCGGCACCGACGTGGAGATCCGGCACGTCGACGGTGCCGACCGTGCCGCCCTGCTGCCGGCCCTGGCAGACGCGGCGGCGGTGATGATCCGCAGCGCCACCCAGATCGACGCCGAGGCACTGGCCGCCGCGCCGAACCTCAAGGTCGTCGCGCGGGCCGGCATCGGACTGGACAACGTCGACGTCTCCGCCGCCACCGAGCGCGGCGTGATGGTGGTCAACGCGCCGACGTCGAACATCGTCAGCGCCGCCGAGCACGCCGTCGCGCTGCTGCTCGCGGCGGCCCGGCAGATCCCGGCCGCCGACGCCTCCCTGCGCGAGGGGGCCTGGAAGCGGTCGAAGTTCATGGGCGTCGAGGTCACCGACAAGACCGTCGGCGTCGTCGGCCTGGGGCGCATCGGCGTCCTCGTGGCGCAGCGCCTGGCGGCCTTCGGTGTCAACCTCATCGCGTACGACCCCTACATCCAGCCCGGTCGCGCAGCCCAGCTGGGGGTGCGACTGGTTCCGCTGGAGGAGCTCCTCCGCGAATCGGACTTCATCACCATCCACCTGCCGAAGACCCCCGAGACCCTCGGTCTGATCGGTGCAGCGGAGCTGGCCACCACCAAGCCGGGCGTCATCATCGTCAACGCCGCCCGTGGCGGCCTGGTCGACGAGGAGGCGCTGGCCGACGCGCTGAAGTCCGGGCAGGTGCGCGCCGCGGGTATCGACGTGTACGCCAAGGAGCCCACCACCGACAGCCCGCTGTTCGGGCTGCCCAACACCGTCGTCACACCGCACCTGGGCGCCTCCACCACCGAGGCGCAGGACAAGGCCGGCACCGCCGTCGCGCGGTCGGTGCGGCTGGCGCTGCAGGGCGACTTCGTCCCCGACGCGGTCAACGTCCAGGCCGGCGGCGTCGTCGCCGAGGACGTCCGGCCGGGTCTGCCGCTCGCCGAGAAGCTCGGGCGGGTGTTCACCGCTGTCGCCGGGGGGCTGGCGCAGTCGGTGAGCGTCGAGGTGCGCGGCAAGATCGCCGAGTTCGACGTGTCGGTGGTGCAGCTCGCGGTCCTCAAGGGCGTCTTCTCCGATGTGGTCGAGGAGCAGGTGACCTACGTGAATGCGCCGCTGCTGGCCGAGCAGCGGGGCCTGGAGGTGTCGCTGGCCAGCGACATCGAGAGCCCCGACTACCGGAATCTGATCACCGTGCGCGGTGCCATGGCCGACGGCACGCAGGTGACCGTCTCCGGCACCCTCTTCGGCAAGAACCAGGTGCCGAAGCTGACCGAGGTCGACGGCTTCGACATCGACCTGGACCTCTCGGGCTACCTGCTGTTCTTCATCTACACCGACCGCCCGGGCGTCGTCGGCACCGTGGGCGCGGCCCTCGGTGAGGCCGGGATCAACATCGCCGGCGCGCAGGTCAGCCGGACCACACGCGGAGGTGAGGCGCTGATGGCCGTCACGGTCGACAGCCCAGTGCCGTCCGAGCTGCTGGGCGACATCGCCGGCCGGATCGGGGCCCGTGAGGCCCGGTCCGCCGACCTGAACCCGCTCTGACCTAGTGTCGGTGACCATGCGCCTGGCAGTGATCGCTGGAGACGGGATCGGTCCCGAGGTGGTGGCCGAGGGGCTGAAGGTCCTGCGGGAAGTGGCTCCCGACGTGGAGCCCACCCACTACGACCTGGGCGCCATGCGGTGGCAGCGCACCGGCGAGCTGCTGCCGGACACGGTGCTCGAGGAGCTCCGCGGGCACGACGCGATCCTGCTCGGCGCGATCGGCGACCCGAGCGTGCCGCCGGGCATCCTCGAGCGCGGGCTGCTGCTGCGGCTGCGGTTCGAGCTCGACCACCACGTCAATCTCCGCCCGGCGCAGCTGTTCGACGGCGTGACCAGTCCGCTGGCCGACCCCGGGCCCATCGACATGCTCTGCGTGCGTGAGGGGACCGAGGGCCCCTACGTGGGGAACGGCGGCGTGCTCCGCAAGGACACTCCGCAGGAGGTCGCCACCGAGGTCAGCCTCAACACGGCGTTCGGTGTCGAGCGGGTGGTGCGCTACGCCTTCGAGAAGGCCGTCGCCCGGCCGCGCAAGCACCTCACGCTGATCCACAAGACCAACGTCCTGACCCACGCCGGCGGGCTCTGGTCACGCACGGTGGAGGAGGTGTCCGCCGAGTTCCCCGAGGTGACCGTCGCCTACCAGCACGTCGACGCCGCCTCGATGTTCTTCATCACCGATCCGGGCCGCTACGACGTCATCGTCACCGACAACCTGTTCGGCGACATCGTCACCGACATCGCGGCCGCGGTGACCGGCGGCATCGGTCTGGCGGCCAGCGGCAATCTCGACGCCTCCGGGATCAACCCGAGCATGTTCGAGCCGGTGCACGGCTCGGCGCCCGACATCGCCGGGCAGGGCATCGCCGACCCGACGGCCACCGTGCTGTCGGTGGGCCTGCTGCTCGAGCACCTCGGTCGCACGGAGCAGGCGAAGAAGGTCAACGCTGCCGTCGCCTTCGACCTCTCGACGCGGGCACCCCAGGGCCCGGTCCGCACCACCGAGGTGGGCGACCGGCTCGCCGCCCTCGCCTCGGGCTGAACCCGCCGAGAGGTCCCGCGACGGGCATCGACGCCGCCGCCGCATCCACCGAAGGGCGCTGCCGGTCGACGGCATCCCCGGGGCTGATCGACGTCGGTGACGTGTGGCAGGTGCGACGCGCGGTCGGCGACGCTGTCGTCGACGAGATCTCCGGCGACGTGCAGGTCCGCCCCAGGTCGACTGGAGCCGCGAGCAGGGCATCGGCCACCGTCCGCCCTGAGCGCGAACACGGCTGTCCGCCCCCGGCGTCGTCCGTGCTTTCATGTGGCGATGCACACCGTCGGCACGATCATCATCAGCTAGCGCGCAGTCACCTTCCCGACTGCGCGCAGACCTCCCGTACCCGGGGGGTCTTTTTCGTGTTCGGGCCTTCATCACCGCACCGGGAGAACACCATGTCCGCCGATGTCACGGCCGCCAGCACCAGCAGCTTCCACGTCTTCGACACCACCCTGCGCGACGGCGCCCAGCGCGAGGGCGTGAGCTTCTCCGTCGCCGACAAGCTGGCCGTCGCCCGGTTGCTGGACGACATCGGAGTCGGCTTCATCGAGGGCGGCTGGCCGGGGGCGCTGCCCAAGGACACCGAGTTCTTCGCCCGCGCCCGGACCGAGCTGAAGCTCCGGCATGCTCAGCTGGTCGCGTTCGGGGCGACCCGCAAGGCCGGAGTCCGCGTGGAGGACGACGCCCAGGTGCGGGCGCTGCTGGATGCGGAGACCCCCGTCGTCTGCCTGGTGGCGAAGTCCCACGTGCGGCACGTCCGGGAGGCGCTGCGGACGACGCCGGAGGAGAACCTGGCGATGGTGGCCGACACGGTCACCTTCCTCGTCGGCCACGGCCGGCGCGTGTTCCTGGACTGCGAGCACTTCTTCGACGGCTACGCCGCCGACCCGGACTACGGGGTGCGGGTGCTGGAGACGGCGTTCGCCGCGGGGGCGGAGGTCGGCGTCCTCTGCGACACCAACGGCGGGATGCTCCCGATGGGGGTCGGCCGGGTGGTCGCCGACGTGCGGGCGCGCACGACGGGCACGCTGGGCATCCACTGCCAGGACGACACCGGCTGTGCGGTCGCGAACTCCCTCGCCGCGGTCGAGGCGGGCGTGCGGCACGTGCAGGGGACGGCCAACGGCTACGGCGAGCGGGCCGGCAACGCCGACACGTTCGCGCTGATCGGCAACCTGGTGACCAAGATGGGGTTGCCGGTCGTGCCGGCCGAGTGCCTGCCCGAACTGCAGCGGGTGAGCCACGCGATCGCCGAGCTGGCCAACATCGCCCCCGATGAGCACCAGCCCTTCGTCGGCGCCTCCGCCTTCGCCCACAAGGCCGGTCTGCATGCCAGCGCCATCAAGGTGAGCCCGGAGCTCTACAACCATCTGGACCCGGCCGTCGTCGGCAACGACATGCGCATCCTGGTCACGGAGATGGCCGGCCGCGCGTCCGTCGAGCTCAAGGGGCGGGAGCTCGGGATCGAGCTCGCGGGACAGGGCGACGCCGTCGGCCGCGTCGTCGACAAGGTGAAGGTGCTCGAGGCGGACGGCTGGTCCTTCGAGGCCGCCGACGCCTCCTTCGAGTTGCTCCTGCGGGGCCAGCTCCCCGACGCGCCGCCGCCGCTGTTCGAGCTGGAGAGCTACAAGACCTCCGTCGAGCACTGGGGCAACGGCGTCGTCGTCAGCGAGGCCACGGTGAAGGTCCACCTGCTGAACGAGGACGGCACCCGCGAGCGCGTCATCAGCACCGGCGAGGGGAACGGCCCGGTGAACGCGTTGGACAACGCGCTGCGGCAGGCGCTGGTCGGCCGGTACCCCCAGCTGGCCGACGTGTCACTGGCCGACTACAAGGTCCGCATCCTCGGATGGAAGGGCGGCACGAGCGCGACCACGCGGGTGCTCATCGACACGACCGACGGGGTGGGGGAGTGGACGACGGTCGGGGTCCACTCCAACATCGTCGAGGCCTCGTGGCACGCGCTGGTCGACGCGCTGACCTACGCCGTCCTGCATCGCCGGCGATGACATTGTCGGCCTACCGGCCGACACCGCCGCCAGGTGCCGTCCCCCTGCCACGCAGAGCCCTTTCGTCGCGCCTGCGCGGAACCCTCCGGGCCCCACTCGGCGCGACACGGCTCAACGTCACCAGCTGCCGTCCCCCTGCCACGCGGAGCCCTTTCGTCGCGCCTGCGCGGAACCCTCCGGGCCCCACTCGGCGCGACACGGCTCAACGTCACCAGCTGCCGTCCCCCTGCCACGCAGAGCCCTTTCGTCGCGCCTGCGCGGAACCCTCCGGGCCCCACTCGGCGCGACACGGCAGTCAGAGCGGGTCGAGACGTTGCTCGAGCAGGCAGAACTGGTTCCCCTCCGGGTCGGCGAGCACGTGCCAGCCCTCGTCCCCCGTCTGGCCGACGTCCGCCCGCGTGGCGCCCAGCCCCAGCAGCCGCCCGAGCTCCTTCTCCTGGTCGCGGTCCGTGGCGTTGAGGTCGATGTGCAGCCGGACCTTGCCCGGCGTGGGGTCGGCCACCGGGGCGAACACCAGGGTGGGCGCTGCGCCGCCGAACCCGACATCGGGCCCGATCTCCACCTCGCCGTCCTCCCGGCCCAGGACCCGGTAATCCAGGACGGCGGCCCAGAAGGCGGCGAGCGCCTCGGGGTCGCGGCTGTCGACGACGAGCTCGGAGAAACGGCAGGCCATGGGCGCGAACCTTAGGGGTCGGGGGGCCGGACTAGCCTCGGGGCGTGCGCATCGTCCGTTTCGCCTCGCCCCAGGGCATGTCCTTCGGCGTCCTCGACGGGGACGGCCAGGTCGCCCAGATCGAGGGCCACCCCTTCGGCCGGATCTCCTTCACCGGCGCCCGCCATGCCCAGGCCGACATCCGGCTCCTCTCGCCGATCCTGCCCAGCAAGGTGGTGTGCGTCGGCAAGAACTACGCCGCGCACATCGAGGAGATGAAGGGGCTCACCGGGGACGCCCCGACCGAGCCCCTGCTGTTCCTCAAGCCCTCGACCGCCGTCATCGGCCCGGGTGACGCCATCCGCATCCCGCCGGGCAGCACCAACGTCCAGCACGAGGTCGAGCTGGCCGTCGTCATCGGTGCGCGCGGCGCCCGCAACGTGACGCCGGAGCAGGCCACCGCCAGCATCTTCGGCTACACGATCGGCAACGACGTCACCGAGCGGGACATGCAGAAGAGCGACGGGCAGTGGACCCGCGCGAAGGGCTTCGACTCCTTCTGCCCGATCGGCCCCTGGATCGAGACCGACCTCGGCGCGCTGGGCCTGGACCCGGCCGACCTCGAGGTCTCCTGCGCCGTCGACGGCGAGGTCCGCCAGCAGGGCCGCACGAGCCAGCTGATCTTCGACGTGCCGACGCTGATCTCCTACATCTCGCAGGTCATGACGCTGCTGCCCGGCGACGTCGTCCTCACCGGTACGCCGTCCGGCGTGGGGCCCATCCGCCCCGGACAGCGGGTCGAGGCCACGATCCAGGGCCTGGGGACGCTGGCCAACAGCGTCGCGGCAGCCGAAGGCGTCTCCACCGCGGCTGGCGCGCGATGAGCGCCCCGACCGGTTCCTCCGGGGTCCGCACTCGCTTCTGCCCGTCCCCGACGGGCCTCGTCCACGTCGGCCTGATCCGCACGGCGCTGTTCAACTGGGCCCACGCCCGGCACGCCGGCGGGACCTTCGTCTTCCGCATCGAGGACACCGACGCCGCCCGCGACTCCGAGGAGTCCTACCGGCATCTGCTCGACAGCCTGCGCTGGCTCGGACTCGACTGGGACGAGGGCCCGGAGGTGGGCGGCCCGCACGGGCCCTACCGCCAGTCGGAACGGCACGACCTCTACCGGGAGGTGGCGGCGAAGCTGCTCGCGGCGGGGCACGCCTACGAGTCCTTCTCCACCAGCGAGGAGGTCGACGCCCGCCGACGGGCCGCCGGCCAGGACCCGAAGCTGGGCTACGACAACCACGACCGGTTCCTCACCGAGGCGCAGAAGGCCGGCTTCCGCGCCGAGGGCCGGACGCCGGTGCTGCGTCTGCGGATGCCCGACGAGGACCTCGTCTGGACCGACCTCGTCCGTGGCGAGGTCCGGTTCGCCGCCGGCGCCGTGCCGGACTTCGTGCTGGTCCGCGGCAACGGTGCGCCGCTGTACCCATTCGTCAACCCGGTGGACGACGCCCTGATGGGTATCACCGACGTCCTGCGCGGCGAGGACCTGCTGCCGTCCACCCCCCGGCAGCTGGCGCTCTACGCGGCGTTGACCGACATCGGCGTGGCCGCCGGGACGCCCCGGTTCGGGCACCTCCCGCTGGTGACCGGCGAGGGCACCAAGAAGCTGTCGAAGCGCGATCCCACGTCCAACCTCGACGTCTACCGGGAGCGGGGGTTCCTCCCCGAGGGGCTGGTCAACTACCTGGCGCTGCTGGGCTGGTCGATCGCCGAGGACCGCGACGTCTTCTCGCTGGCGGAGATGGTCGAGGCCTTCGACGTCACCCGGGTGAGCGCCAACCCGGCGCGGTTCGACCTCAAGAAGGCCGAGGCGATCAACGCCACGCACCTGCGGGCGCTGCCCGTGGACCAGTTCGTCGCCGCGGTGACGCCGTTCCTGGCCGGTGCCGGGCTGGTCGGCGACCCTCTCACGCCCGAGCAGGACCGGGTCCTGCGGGCCATCGCGCCGATGGCCCAGGAGCGGATGATCGTGCTCTCCGAGGCGGTCGGGCTGCTCGGCTTCCTGTTCGTCGAGAAGGTCGACGTCGACCCGGCCGCCGCCCAGAAGCAGCTCGCGGGCCCGGCGGCCGCCGAGGTCCTCGACGCCGCGACGGCGACCCTCTCGGAGCTGGCCGACTGGTCGACCGCGGCCATCGAGGAGGCCCTGAAGACGGCGCTGGTCGACGGGCTGGGCCGCAAGCCCCGGCAGGCCTTCGGCCCCGTCCGCGTCGCCATCAGCGGCCGCACCGTCTCACCGCCGCTCTACGAGTCCCTCGAACTCCTCGGCCGCGAGCGCACGCTGGCCCGGCTGACCGCCGCGCGCGCCATGACCGAGGACGCGCCCGGCCCGTCGGTCGGATGACCGATCCCCGGGTCGAGCCGGCCGAGGTGTACGAGGGCCCGCCCCCGACGCGGCGCCCCGAACCTTGGCAGGCCGGGCCCGTGCCGTGGGCGCCGCAGCCGTGGGCACCGCAGCAGTGGGGGCCTGGAGCATGGGGGCCTGGAGCATGGGGGCCACCGCACGGCGGCCCCGGGCCGTGGGCGCCGGGACCGTGGGTGCCCGGGCCGTGGGCGCCGCAGCCGGCCCCACCTCTGGTTCGGTGGGCGCCGCCGCCCGGCACCCCGCCGCACGACGAGCCGCGTTCCTTCCTCCAGGCCATGCGGTCGCGGGACTGGGCATGGTGGCGGCCGCTGCTCGGCCTGCTCCTGCTCGGCGTCGTCTACGTCGCCCTCGCGGTGGTCACGGCGGTCGCCGGGGTCGTGGGTCTGCTCGCCTCCGGCACGGACGTGGCTGTCCTGCCCGACCTCTCCTTCGACGAGTTCACCGATCCCTGGATGCTGCTGTTCCTGAACGCCTCCTTGATCGTCGCCATCCCGTGCGTGTGGATGGTGTGGGTCGTGGCGCACGGGATGCGACGCGGGTGGTCCTCCTCCGTGCTGGCGCGGCTGCGGTGGCGGCTCCTGCTCCCGTACACCCTGATCGCCCTGGCCACCCTCGGAGTCGGTATCGGGTTGTCGGTACTGATCACGTTCACCGTGGGGGAGGAGCAGGTCTCCGGGCCGGTCCCGTCCTTCGGCTGGTTGCTGCTGGTGGTGCTGCTCACGACGCCGCTCCAGTCGGCCGCCGAGGAGTTCGTCTTCCGCGGCTACCTCAGCCAGGCGATCGCCGGCTGGATCCGCGCGCCGCGGACCGGTGCGGTGGTCGCGGCGGTGCTCAGCGCCGCGCTCTTCGCGGCGGCACACGGCCCCCAGGACCCGTTGACCTTCCTCGACCGCTTCGCCTTCGGGCTGGCCGCCTCGGCGGTGGTCTGGCTGACCGGTGGCCTGGAGGCCGCCATCGTCCTGCACGCGGTCAACAACGTCGTGGTGTTCGTCCTGGCCGGCGCGCTGGGGGATGGCGTGGCCACCGAGGCGGTCCCCGCCGGCATCGGCCTCGGGTTCGCCGCGCTGAGCCTGGCATCGATGGCCGCCTACGTCGTCGCGGTCGCCCGTTCCCGACAGCGGCTGCGTCCGGAGACCCGGACGTCCGCCGTCGACCTGCGGACGCCCGCCCCCCTGCTGCCCGTCCCAGCTCGCTGACCCGCCGACACCGGGGGCGGTGCCGCCGTCGCCAGAGGCGTCGGGTATCGTCTTCTGCGGCGCCGCGAGGTGCCACCCATGGGGTATGGGGTAATTGGCAGCCCGACGGTTTCTGGTTCCGTTAGTCTAGGTTCGAGTCCTGGTACCCCAGCGAGGAAGCAGTTCTCTCCTCCGCAGCACTGCACGGCCCCGTCGTCTAGCGGCCCAGGACGCCGCCCTCTCACGGCGGTAGCGAGGGTTCGAATCCCTTCGGGGCTACAGCGCACGAGAGCCCCCGACCTGCCCGGGTCGGGGGCTCTCGGCGTTCCTGGGTGCCGCCCCCCTGCCAGAGCGCTCGTGGCGGCATGGCAAACTGTCCGGGTCCGGCCCCGTCGTCTAGCGGCCTAGGACGCCGCCCTCTCACGGCGGTAGCGAGGGTTCGAATCCCTTCGGGGCTACAGCACGCGGGAGCCCCCGACCTGCCCGGTCGGGGGCTCCCGCCGTTCTGGGTGACGGACGCCCGCCGAATGGCCAGTGGTCAGCGACGGGGGCCCGCGTCGATACGCTCCTCACGCACAGTGACGGGCGGTGAAGGGGGTGGCAGCAGTGATCCGTACGAGTCGTCGTCTGGCCGACGGCCGGGAGATCCTCTACTTCGACAGGGAGCCGACCTCGCGCGACGCCGTCGACCTGCGCGACCTGCCGGCCGTCGCCACCCGCTCCCAGCTGCGCTACGACGCCCTGTCGGGGGAGTGGGTCGTCGTCGCCTCCCACCGCCAGACGCGCACCTTCCTGCCGCCGGCCGACGAGTGTCCCCTGGATCCGTCCCGGCCCGGCCGCCCGACCGAGGTGCCCGAGAGCGACTACCAGGTCGTCGTCTTCGAGAACCGGTTCCCCTCCCTGTCCACGGGCGTCGACCGCGACGTCCCGACGGAGGCGCCCGGGAACCCGCTCGCGGAGCTGCGGCCCGGCTTCGGCCGGGCCGAGGTCGTCCTGTTCACCAGCGACCACGACCGCGTCTTCGCCGATCTCGGCGCCGATCGGGCGCGCCTGGTCGTCGACGTGTGGGCCGAGCGGACCGCGGAGCTGTCCGCACTGGACGGCGTGGAGCAGGTCTTCTGCTTCGAGAACCACGGCGAGGAGATCGGGGTCACGCTGTCGCACCCCCACGGGCAGATCTACGCCTACCCCTTCGTGACCCCGCGGGTGGAGAAGGTGCTGGGCTCGGTGCAGCGGCACCGGGCGGCAACCGGGGGAGACCTGTTCGCCGAGGTCGTCGCGGCCGAGGCGGCCGGCCCACGGGTGGTCGTGGCCAACGAGCACTGGACGGCGTTCGTGCCGGCGGCCGCGCGCTGGCCCTACGAGGTGCAGTTCTTCCCGCTGCGCAAGGTCCCCGACCTCCCGGCCCTGGGCGACGCCGAGCGCGACGCGTTCGTCGAGGTCTACCTGGACGTGCTGGCCCGGTTCGCCCGTCGGTTCGACACCCCGATGCCCTACATCGCCTCCTGGAACCAGGCGCCGGTGCGCCACCGGGACGACTGGTGGCTGCACCTGCAGCTGTTCTCGCTGCGCCGGGCGCCGGGGAAGCTCAAGTACCTGGCCGGGTCGGAGTCGGGCATGGGGGCCTTCATCACCGACACCAATCCCGAGGACGTCGCCGAGCAGCTCCGCGCCGTGGTGGTGCAGTGATCTCCGACGAGCAGATGGTCTCCCGCGCCCGGAAGGCCTTCACCGAGTCGTTCGAACATGCTCCCGAGGGGGTCTGGGCCGCGCCCGGCCGGGTCAACGTGATCGGCGAGCACACCGACTACAACGGCGGCTACGTCCTGCCGGTCGCGCTGCCGCACACCACGCGCGCGGCGGTCGCCCGGCGGGACGACGGACTGGTCGCGATCGCTTCCCTGCAGCACCCCGGGAACACCGTGCGGACCGCGATCGAGGACCTGGCCCCGGGGCATCCCGACGGCTGGGCGGGATATCCCGCCGGCGTGGTGCACGAGCTGCGCGACGGGGTGGCGAGCGGCCTGAGCATCCTGGTGGACGGCGACGTCCCCGCGGGCGCGGGCCTGTCGTCGTCGGCCGCGCTGGAGTGCGCCGTCGCCCTCGCCCTGCGGGACCTGCTCGGCCTCGACCTGGCCGCGGCGGACCTCGTCGACGTCGCCCGCCGAGCGGAGAACGACTTCGTCGGTGCCCCCACCGGCATCCTGGACCAGTCGGCCTCCCTGCTCTGCACCGCCGGTCACGCGCTGTTCCTGGACACCCAGGACCGCTCGAGCGAGCAGGTCCCACTCGATCTCGAGGCCGCCGGGCTGGCGCTGCTGGTCATCGACTCGGGGACCACCCACGACCACGCCGACGGCGGCTACGGCGACCGCCGGCGCGAGTGCGAGGAGGCCGCCGCGCGGCTGGGCGTCGGCCTGCTCCGGGAGATCACGGACGTCGCCGACCTCGGTGTCCTGGCCGACGGCACCGCCGAGGGGAACGTGCTCCACCGGCGGGCGCGGCACGTCGTGACGGAGAACGCCCGCGTGCTGGAGGTGGTCGATGCCCTCCGTGGGGACGCCGACCCCCGCGCGATCGGCCGGATCCTGACGGCAGGTCACGTGTCCCTCCGCGACGACTTCGAGATCTCCGTCCCGCTGCTCGACGCGATCGTCGACGCGGCGGTGGGGGCCGGCGCCCACGGGGCGCGCATGGTGGGCGGCGGCTTCGGGGGCAGCGCGCTCGCCCTCGTCGAGGTCGACCGGATCGCCGACGTCGCCCACGCGGTGACCGACCGTTTCGCCCGCGAGAGCCAGCCCGCCCCGAGAACGTTCACCGTCGTCCCGTCCGCTGGAGCGCGCAGGTTGACGTGACAGGCAAGTCAGCCCGAACCCCCGCGACCGAGACGAGAAAGTTCCTGTGGACGACACCCTGAGACTGGACGCATCCCTCCTCGACTACGCATTGGTCGCCGTCTACTTCGCCGTCGTCCTCGGGATCGGGCTCGCCGCCCGCCGCCGGGTGTCCGACAGCCTCGACTTCTTCCTGTCCGGGCGGTCGCTGCCGGCGTGGGTGACCGGGCTGGCGTTCATCTCGGCCAACCTGGGCGCGGTCGAGATCATCGGGATGTCGGCCAACGGCGCGCAGTACGGCATGGCGACGATGCACTACTTCTGGATCGGCGCCGTCCCGGCCATGCTCTTCCTGGGCGTGGTGATGATGCCCTTCTACTACGGGTCGAAGGTCCGCAGCGTCCCGGAGTTCATGCGACGCCGCTTCGGCACCGGCGCCCACCTGGTCAACGCGATCAGCTTCGCCGTGGCCCAGGTCCTGATCGCCGGAATCAACCTGTACCTGCTGGCCACGATCGTCGGGTCACTGCTCGGCTGGCCGCTGTGGGTGTCGCTGATCCTGGCCGCGGCCATCGTGCTCAGCTACATCACCCTCGGCGGGCTGTCGGCGGCCATCTACAACGAGGTCCTGCAGTTCTTCGTCATCGTCGCCGCGCTGCTGCCGCTGACCCTCATCGGGCTGCACAAGGTCGGCGGCGTGGGCGGGCTGATCGACGCCATCCAGGAGACCCCGGGCGGTGAGGAGCAGCTCTCCTCGTGGCCGGCGACCAACCTCTCCGGCTTCGAGAACCCGGTGTGGTCGGTGATCGGGATCGTCTTCGGTCTCGGCTTCGTCCTGTCCTTCGGCTACTGGACGACGAACTTCGTCGAGGTCCAGCGCGCGATGGCGACCAAGTCGATGTCCGCGGCGCGCAGCACGCCCATCATCGGGGCCTTCCCGAAGATGTTCGTGCCGTTCATCGTGGTCGTCCCGGGCATGATCTCGGCCGTCCTGGTCACCGAGATGATCGACTACAAGGCCGATCCGACCGGCGACAGCGGTGTCACGTACAACGACGCGATCCTGCTGCTCATCCGCGACGTCCTGCCCAACGGCCTGCTGGGCATCGCGATCGCCGGCCTGCTGGCGGCCTTCATGGCCGGCATGGCGGCCAACATCTCCTCCTTCAACACCGTCTTCAGCTACGACCTGTGGCAGCAGTACGTGCGGAAGGACCGGCCCGACGGCTACTACCTGAAGGTCGGCCGGTGGGCGACGGTGGGCGCCACGGTCGCCGCGATCGGGACGGCGCTGATCGCCGCCGGCTACAGCAACCTGATGGACTACCTGCAGACCCTCTTCGGGTTCTTCAACGCCCCGCTGTTCGCCACGTTCATCCTCGGCATGTTCTGGAAGCGGATGACGCCGACGGCCGGATGGATGGGCCTCGTCTCGGGCACGCTCGCCGCGCTGACCGTGGACCGGCTGGTGGCCGCAGGCGTGTTCGACCTCCCGGGCCAGGGTGGCGCGTTCGTCGCGGCGGCCGCGGCCTTCGTCGTCGACATCGTCGTCAGCGTCCTGGTGACGCAGGTGACCGCGCCGAAGCCCGCGGCCGAGCTCGCGGGGCTGGTCTACTCCGAGACACCCAGGGAGCTGCGCACCGACCCCGAGGCGCACCGGCTGCCCTGGTACCAGTCACCGGTGCCGCTGGCCGGGATCGCGCTGGCCATGGTCATCGCTCTCAACGTCGTCTTCCGCTGAGTCAGGAGCATCCGATGAGCAACCCGCAGCGCTCGGCCGGCGCCTTCGACGTCCGCAACGTCATCGCCGGCCTGATCGGTTTCTACGGTGTCGTCCTCGTGATCGTGGGCCTGGTCGACCGGTCGGAGGAGACCCTCGCCAAGGCCGGTGGCATCAACGCCAACCTCTGGGCCGGGCTCGCCATGGTCGTGGTCGCCGCCGGCTTCGCGCTGTGGTCACGGCTGCGCCCGATCCTCGTCGAGGCACCGAAGGAGACCGGCGCCGATCAGCCCGGCCGGTGACGCGGCGGCCGGCCGGAGTCGTGGCCGGGCTGACGCGGTACCCCGTGAAGTCCCTGGCCGGCGAGGAGCTGGCGGTGGTGGAGGTCGGCCCGCGAGGGCTGGCCGGTGACCGTGGCTGGGCGGTCCACACCGAGGACGGAGGCATCGGCAGCGGCAAGACCACCCGCCGCTTCCGCCGGGTCGACGGGTTGCTGGAGTTGCGGGCGAGGCTCGCGGGCGCCGTACCCGTCGTGGACTTCCCCAGCGGCCCACTCACCGCCGACGACGCGGCCGCGAACCAGACGCTCAGCACCGTGCTGGGCCGGCCGCTGGAGCTGCGCCCCGAGGGCGAGGTCCCACACCACGACCAGTCCCCGGTGCACGTGATCACCAGCGCGGCGCTCCGGAGCCTCGGCCGCGTGCTCGGCCGGATCCTCCGGGCCCTGGCCGACGGGCGCGACCTGACCTTCGGCGTCCAGGCGTCCGTGCTGCGGGGTGGCACCATCCGGCGGGGCGACAGCGCCGTACTGCTCTGAGCGACCCGGGGCATCAGACCAGCACGGTGGCCGGCACCCGCGGGCCGACATCGTTCGCCATGCCCTGCCGAGCGGCGCGACCCGACCACGCCTCGCATCCGCGCTCATGCGGCCAGTGCGGTCGCCGGGTGGACGGGCCGCTAGCGCGCCGCCCGGGAGATGGCGGCGGCCGCGTCGAGGACGGCGCCGATGACCTCGGGGCTGGGCCGGCGGCCCAGCCGCTCGACCGGTCCGGAGATCGAGACGGCACCGAGGACCGCCCCGGAGCCGTCACGCACCGGGGCGGACAGGGAGGCCACGCCCGGCTCCCGCTCGGCGACGCTGTGCGCCCAGCCGCGGCGGCGGACGTCGAGCAGCGTCCGTGCGGTGAAGCTGGCCGCCGGGAGCAGGCGGGTGACCTCCTCGGCGGGAGTGAACGCCAGCAGGGCGTGCGCTGCCGACCCGGCGGTCATCGGCAGCCGTGCGCCGACCGGCACGGTGTCGCGCAGCCCGCTCGTGCGCTCGGCGGCGGCGACGCACACGCGGGTGGCGCCGTCCCGGACGTAGAACTGGGCGCTCTCCCCGCTCGCGTCGCGCAGCGCGATCAGGTGTCGCCCGGCGAGCTCGGCCAGGTCGACGCCGCCACGACCCAGCTCGGCCAGGGCGGGTCCGGGGGCCCACGAGCCCTCCGCGGTGCGCCGGACGAGCCGGTGCCCCTCCAGGGCCACGGCGAGCCGGTGGGCGGTCGCCCGGGGCAGGCCGGTACGGCTGACCAGCTCGGCCAGCGTGGCCGGCTCGTCGGCGACGGCACGAAGAATGGTCACCGCTTTGTCCAAGACGGCGACGGGGTTAGGCTGTCCCACACAGCAATACTCGCATCCCACAGTGTGAGATCGCCACCGCGATCACCGGTCGGGGTGCCCCGGTGAGAGGACGAACCGTGCCGAAGACCCTGGCGGAGAAGGTCTACGAGGCCCACGTGGTGCGCAGCGCCGATGGCGAGCCCGACCTGCTCTACATCGATCTGCACCTGGTCCACGAGGTCACCAGCCCGCAGGCCTTCGACGGTCTCCGCGCCGCGGGCCGCACGGTCCGCCGTCCCGACCTGACGATGGCGACCGAGGACCACAACGTCCCGACCCTCGACATCCTCGCGCCGATCGCCGACCCCGTGAGCCGCGCCCAGATCGAGGCCCTGCGCAAGAATGCCGCCGAGTTCGGCATCCGGCTGGCTCCCATGGGCGACCGCGACCAGGGCATCGTGCACGTGATCGGCCCGCAGCTGGGGCTGACCCAGCCGGGCATGACCATCGTCTGCGGTGACAGCCACACCTCCACCCACGGCGCGTTCGGCGCGCTCGCGTTCGGCATCGGCACCAGCGAGGTGGAGCACGTGCTCGCGACCCAGACGCTGCCGCAGTACCGGCCCAGGCAGATGGCCGTGACGGTGAACGGGCAGCTCCCGCCGGGCGTCTCGGCGAAGGACATCATCCTGGCCGTCATCGCCGAGATCGGCACGAACGGCGCCCAGGGGCACGTCATCGAGTACCGCGGCAGCGCGATCGAGGCGCTGTCGATGGAGGCACGGATGACGATCTGCAACATGTCGATCGAGGCGGGGGCCCGTGCCGGCCTGATCGCCCCCGACGCGACCACCCTCGAGTTCCTGCGGGGCCGCCCGCACGCCCCGCAGGGCGCGGACTGGGACGCCGCCGTCGAGTACTGGTCGACCCTGCGCACCGACGAGGGCGCTGTCTTCGACCGCGAGGTCGTGCTCGACGCGGCCACGCTGACGCCCTACGTCACCTGGGGCACCAACCCGGGCCAGGGGCTGCCGCTCACCGGCAGCGTTCCCGACCCGACCGACTTCGCCGACGAGAGCGAGCGTCGCGCGGCCGAGCAGGCGCTGGCCTACATGGGCCTCGCGCCCGGGACCCCCCTCCGCGAGATCGAGGTCGACACCGTCTTCCTCGGCTCCTGCACCAACGGCCGGATCGAGGACCTGCGCGTCGCCGCCGAGCTGCTGCGCGGCAGGCGGATCGACGCCGACACCCGGATGCTCGTCGTCCCGGGGTCGGTCGGCGTCAAGGCGCAGGCGGAGGCCGAGGGTCTCGACAAGGTCTTCCTGGACGCCGGCGCCGAGTGGCGCGGCGCCGGCTGCTCGATGTGCCTGGGCATGAACCCTGACCAGCTCAAGCCCGGCGAGCGCTCGGCCTCGACCAGCAACCGCAACTTCCAGGGCCGGCAAGGCAAGGGCGGGCGTACCCACCTGGTGTCGCCGTCCGTCGCCGCTGCCACCGCCCTCACCGGCAAGCTGACCGCCCCCGCCGACCTCGAGAACGCCGGAGCCTGATGACCATGGACGCCTTCACCACGCACACCGGCACCGCGGCCCCGCTGCGCCGGTCGGCCGTCGACACCGACCAGATCATCCCGGCCGAGTACCTCAAGCGGATCACCCGCACCGGCTTCGCCGACGGTCTCTTCAAGGCCTGGCGCACCAACGAGCCGGATTTCGTGCTCAACCAGCCGCAGTACGCCGACGCCTCGATCCTCGTCGCCGGACCCGACTTCGGCACCGGGTCGTCCCGCGAGCACGCCAACTGGGCCCTGCTGGACGGCGGCTTCCGCGTCGTCATCAGCTCCCGGTTCGCCGACATCTTCCGCAACAACTCGACCAAGGCGGGACTGCTCACCGTCGTCCTGCCGCAGGAGCAGGTGGAGGCGCTGTGGACCGCGATCGAGACCGATCCGGCGATGCAGGTGACCGTCGACCTGCAGGCGAAGCAGATCACGTATGACGACGTCTCCGTGCCGTTCGAGATCGACGACTACGTCCGCTGGCGCCTGCTGGAGGGCCTGGACGACGTCGGTCTGACCGAACGGAACCTCGACGACGTCGAGGCCTTCGAGGCCGGTCGCCCGGCCTGGCTGCCGACGGCGCTTCCGGTCCGCTGAGCGGCGGCCCTCTGCAGGGTCCCGCCGCGAGCCTGCGAGCGGTGGGGGCAGGTAGAAGGACCCCGTCCTCCCCAGCCTTCGCACGCTCAGGCCGGGACCCGGGACGGGGCCTCTAAAAAAAGTCGCGGTAGTAGTCCGCGCTCAGCGCCCCGGGCCGGCCGCCCAGCACCCAGACGCTGCCCTTGGCCGCGGGCGGGTGCAGCCGCCCGGCGCCCCGCTCCCAGCGCACGCCCAGACTGAGCAGTACCGACGGGATCGCCCCGCCCTGGCTGCAGACGACGGTGATCCCGGGCGTGCTCCGCGGGGCCAGCAGCCGCTCCACGGTCGCCAGACCGGCCTGCGGGTCCTCGCCGAACTCCTCCTCGCCCAGCTCGGGCAGGGGCTGTACCGGGACGCCGAGCCGCTCCGCGAGGGGTGCGACGGTCTGCTCGCATCGGGTCCGCCGTGCCGACAGGACGTCCACGGGGCCGAACACCGGCAGTACCTCTGCCAGGCGGGCCGCCTCACGCTCGCCGCGGCCGTCCAGCGGCCGCGTGTCGTCGGGCCCGTCCCAGTCGCGGCGGTGGCCGGCATGCCCGTGCCGGACGAGAGCCAGCCTCGGCATGCACGGGACGTCGGTCCGCTCCAGGTCGACCAGAACGGCGCGGTCGTGGTCGTGGCTGCACAGCGCCGTAGCCGCGTCGACCGGCAGCCAGCGCAGCTCGTCGGCCTCGTCGTTGGGCACGAACTCCCCACCGGTCCACTGCGCGGTCCAGTAGTCGACCTCCTTCGGCGCGGAGCCGCCGCCGGGGAGGCTGACGTCGTAGCGCGTCCGGACACTGCGCCGACCCAGCACGACGTCGAAGCCGGACTCCTCGAGGACCTCGCGGTGGGCCGTCTGCAGCAGGTGCTCGCCAGGCTCCGGCTTGCCCTTCGGCAGCGACCAGTCGTCGTACTTCGGCCGGTGCACCACCGCTGTCTCCAGCGTGCCGTCGCCCCGGTGCCGCCAGATCACGCACCCGGCGGCCCGGACGACCAGTGGCCGCTCAGCCAGCGTGCTCACCCACCTCGGCGAGGCGCTCGGCCTGGAAGTCGACGTCGCCGGTACGGGTCCAGCTCCCGTCCCCACCGAGCTGCCATGAGCGGACCTCCGGAGCCATCGCCTCGTCGAGGATGCGGGCCAGGTCGCGGCGGGCCGTGTCGTCGCACACCCGCAGCAGCACCTCGACGCGGCGGTCGAGGTTGCGGTGCATCAGGTCGGAGCTGCCGATCCACCACTCGGCGTCGCCGCCGTTGGTGAACGACATGACGCGGGAGTGCTCCAGGAACCGGCCGACGATCGAGCGCACGCGGATCGTCTCGGACAGCCCCGGCACCCCGGGACGCAGCGCGCAGATACCGCGGATCAGCAGCTCCACGGGTACGCCGGCCGCCGACGCCTCGTAGAGCGCGTCGATGATCCGCTCGTCCACCAGCGAGTTGAGCTTGAAGCGGATGCCGCTGGGCCTGCCCTCAGCGGCGTGACGGGCCTCCCGGCGGATCTTCTCGATCAGACCGGCGCGGATGCCGTGCGGGGCCACCATGAGCATCCGGTAGTTGGTCTGCCGGGAGTAGCCGGTGAGGGTGTTGAACAGGTCCGTGAGGTCCGCCCCCACCCGGGGGTCGGCAGTCAGGATGCCGAGGTCCTCGTAGGTCCGTGCCGTCTTGGGGTTGTAGTTGCCGGTTCCGATGTGGCAGTACCGGCGCAGCACCCCGTGCTCGCGGCGGACCACCAGCGCCGTCTTGCAGTGCGTCTTCAGGCCGAGCAGGCCGTAGACCACGTGGCAACCGGCGCGCTCCAGCGACCGGGCCCAGGTGATGTTGGCCTCCTCGTCGAACCGCGCCTTGATCTCGACGAGGACCACGACCTGCTTGCCTGCCTCGGCGGCGTCGATGAGGGCGTTCACGATCGGGGAGTCACCGGAGGTCCGGTAGAGCGTCTGCTTGATCGCCAGCACCTGGGGATCGGCCGCGGCCTGCTCGATGAACCGCTGGACGCTGGTGGCGAAGGAGTAGTAGGGGTGCTGCACGAGCACGTCACCCTCGCGCAGGGTGGCGAAGACGCTCTTGGGGGTCTCGCCCTCGGACAGCCGCGGATGCGTGACGGGGACGAACGGGTCGTCCTTGAGCTCGGGCCGGTCGAGGTCGTACAGCGCCCACAGCGAGCCGAGGTCGAGCAGCCCGGGGACGTGCAGGACGTCGTGCGGCTGCATCTCCATCTCCGAGAGCAGCACGTCCAGGATCTGGGGGTCCATCGACTCGGTGACCTCCAGCCGCACGGCCGGTCCGAAGCGCCGGCGGGCCAGCTCACGCTCCAGCGCCTGCAGCAGGTCCTCGTCCCGGTCCTCCTCGACCTCGAGGTCGGCGTTCCGCGTCACCCGGAACAGGTGGTGGGACACCACGTCCAGCCCGGGGAAGAGGTGCGGGAGATGGGCGGCGATGAGGTCCTCGAGGGGGAGGAACGTCGCCGTGTCGTCCGTGGGGCCCACCGGGATGAACCGGGGCACGTTGTTGGGAACCTTCACCCGGGCGAAGTGGGAGGCGCCGCTGTCGGGATCGCGCACGCTCACGGCGAGGTTCAGGGACAGGCCACTGATGTAGGGGAACGGGTGCGCCGGGTCCACCGCCAGCGGGGTGAGCACCGGGAACACCTGGTCGCGGAAGTACTCACGGAGCCGCCGGGCCTCGTCGTCCTCGAGCTGCGGCCAGTGGACGATCCGGATCCCGACCTCCTCCAACCGTGGGGCGACGTCCTTGATGAAGACGTCGGCGTGCCGTTGGACCAGGTCCTGCGTCCGTCGGGTGACCCGCTCCAGCTGCTCGCGGATGGTGAGGCCGTCGGGGGAGCGGACGGTGAGCCCGGTGGTCTGCCGGCGCTTGAGGCCTGCGATGCGCACCATGAAGAACTCGTCGAGGTTGCTGGCGAAGATCGCCAGGAACTTGACGCGTTCCAGCAGCGGCAGCTTCTCGTCCTCGGCGAGTTCGAGGACGCGCGCGTTGAAGTCCAGCCAGGACACCTCCCGGTTCAGGAAGCGGTCGGCCGGGAGGGGACGGGTCCGGGACGAGCTCTCGGAGGGCACGGATCCATCGTGCCGCACCCGGGGCGACCATGAGTTGCTCAATCGGCGGACCACAACCGTCCGGCGACTGCTGTCGTGCGTGGTCCTGCGCCGAGGGCCAGCGCGGCACGGAGGTCGTCCTCGGTGTCGACGTCCCGGATCAGCCCGGGCCAGGGCCCGGAGAGCGCCGCCGCGCCACCCCTGAGATGGGCCGCGGCCGAGCCCGCCCCGAACCGCGGCAGCAGTTCGGTGTCCACGGCGGTGAGCAGCGTCGTCCCGGTGCCGTGGGCGTCGGCCACGAACGCGCGGGCGGTACCGGCCGCGGCTCCCAGGGCGGCCGCGAGCTCCTCCGGCCGGAGCGCCGGCAGGTCGGAGGAGAGCGCGGCGACCGCCGTCCCCGGGGCGGTGCGCGCCCCGTGCTCGAGGGCGGGGTTCAGGCCCCGGTCGGGCTCGTCGCCGACGATCCGGGCGCCGAGGGGCCGGACGACGTCGGCCGCGGCCGGTTCGTCGGTCACGACCACCACCGCGCCGACGGCCGGACAGGCGACCGCCGCGGCGACGGTGTCGGCCAGCAGCGCCAGCACCAGCTCGCGGTGGGTCGCCTCGGCGTGCTCGCGGTCGCCGGTGAGCGGCCGCAGCCGGGTCTTCGCGACGGCCAGCCGCTTCGCGGGGACCACCACCGACCAGCTGCGCACGGGCCCATGTCAGCACATCGGGCGGGCGCCTCCGGCGTGGCGGGGGGACCCGGTGCATCCCCGCCACGGGGCCGGGGTCGATCATGGGCGGGATCACGGCGATGAGGGGAGGCGGGCCGATGACGGAGCTGACGTCCTCGGACGGCGCGGGAACCGGTGGTCGGCCGGCCGCGTCCCGCGCGACGAGGTGGCGCACCCGCGGCCGGATGTCCTACGGGACGATCGCGGCCGTCGTCGTCATCCATCCCGTGGCGTCGCTGATGTTCCGGCTGCGCTCTCGGCACGCCCACCGTCTCCCCGCGCGGGGACCGGTCCTCCTGGTGGTCAATCACGTCTCGATCCTGGATCCGCTGGCCTGCGCCCGGCTGGTGTTCGACAACGGCCGGCTTCCGCACTTCCTGGCCAAGGAGTCGGTCTTCAGGGGGCCCGCCGGGACGCTCCTGCGCAGCGCCGGCCAGATCCCCGTGGCGCGGTTCTCGGCCGACGCGCACGTAGCGCTCGACGCCGCCAAGGCCGACCTCGACGCCGGGAACGTCGTCGTCATCTACCCCGAGGGCTCGGTGACCCGCGATCCGGACTGGTGGCCCATGCAGGCACGTACCGGCGTCGCGCGGCTGGCGCTGACCACTGACGCCGTGGTCCTCCCCGTCGCCCAGTGGGGCCCCCAGGAGGTGCACGACTACCACCGCAGGAAGCTGCGACTGCGCTTCCGCGCCCCCGCCCAGTACCTCGTCGGCGAGCCGGTCGACCTCTCCGACCTGCGGGCGGAGGTGCGCGCCGGCCGGCCGCTGACCGTCGAGCTGCTCCGCGGGACGACCGACCTGATCATGGCCCGCGTGCGTGACCAGCTGGCCGAGCTGCGGGGGACTCCCGCGCCGACGGCGTTCCACCCGCGGCCCCGCCGCGAGCTGCCCGGCGACCTCTCGGGGAGCGCTGCATGACCCGGCTTGCGAGATCATCCGGCGACACAGCACGCTGGGGCATGAGGCCGACGAGTGCCGGCGAGGAGGCCCGATGATCCGCGCCGCCGTGCTGGGCGCCGGCTCCTGGGGTACGACGTTCGCCAAGGTCCTGGCCGACGCCGGCTGCGGCGTGACGCTGCACGCCCGCCGGCCGGAGCTGGCCAAGTCGATCACCGAGGACGGCGAGAACCGCGACTACCTGCCCGGGGTCCGGCTGCCGGCGGCGGTCCGGGCCACCGCGGACGCGGGGGAGGCGCTGCTGGACGCCGACGTCGTCGTCCTGGCCGTGCCGTCGCAGTCGCTTCGCGAGAACCTCACCGGCTGGGCGCCTCTGCTCCCCGGCGACGCCACCCTGCTCTCGCTCATGAAGGGCATCGAGCTGGGCACGACCAAACGGATGAGCGAGGTCATCTGCGAGGTGACCGACGCCGGACCCGACCGGGTCGCGGTGCTCTCGGGGCCCAACCTGGCGCGGGAGATCGCCGAGGAGCAGCCGGCGGCGACGGTGATCGCCTGCACCGACACCGCGCGGGCCGAGGCCCTCCAGGCGGCCTGTCACACGCCGTACTTCCGGCCGTACACCAATCCCGACATCATCGGGTGCGAGCTCGGTGGGGCGGTCAAGAACGTCATCGCGCTGGCCTGCGGAATCGCGGAGGGCCTCGGGTTCGGCGACAACACCCGCGCCTCCCTGATCACCCGCGGCTTGGCCGAGACCGCGCGGCTCGGCATGGTCCTGGGTGGCGAGCTCACCACGTTCGCGGGGCTGGCCGGGATGGGCGACCTGGTGGCCACCTGCAGCTCCCCGCTGTCCCGCAACCGGACCTTCGGCGAGAAGCTCGGGCGAGGGATGTCGGTCGAGGAGGTGCAGCAGAGCACGCGCCAGACCGCCGAGGGGGTCAAGAGCAGTCGCTCGGTGCTCGACCTCGCGCGGGCGCACGACGTCGACGTGCCGCTCACCGAGGCCGTCGTCCGGGTGTGCCATGAAGGCGAGGCGCCCGCCCAGATGGTGCGGGAGATCATGACGCGCGAAGCGAAACCGGAGTGAGCGGACCCGGGATGACGAGCGGGACGTCCTGGGGCGACGGGACGCGGTCGGTGCGGGCGGGGGAGGGTGCCCCGGTCGCGGGTGCGCCGCTGCGCCCGTCTCCGGTGTTCGCCGCGCCCTTCCACCTCGCCGACCTGCCGCCGCGGGCCGGCGGCGCCGATGCCTACGCCCGCACCGAGCACCCGACGCTGCGGGACTTCGAGGGCGCTGTCGGCGAGCTGGACGGTGGCCGCTGTCTGTCCTTCGCGACCGGCATGGCGGCCCTCACCGCGGCTGTCCTGGCCTGTGCGGGGTCCGGTGACCGGGTGGTCCTGCCCTCGGACGGCTACTACACGACCCGGCTGCTCGCCGCCCAGGAACTCCGGCGGTTCGGCATCGAGGTGCAGTACGTACCCACCCTCGGCATCGCGGAGTTCGCCGCAGGGGGCGGGCTGGACGGCGTCCGGCTGGTGCTCCTGGAGACCCCCAGCAACCCGCAGCTCGACGTCTGCGACATCGCCGCGGTGGCCCGGGCGGCTAAGGCCTCCGGCGCCCTGCTCGCCGTCGACAACACCACGGCCACGCCCCTCGGGCAGCGCCCGCTGGAGCTCGGCGCCGACATGACCGTCGGGAGTGACACGAAGGCGCTGACCGGGCACAGCGACCTGCTGCTCGGGCACGTCAGCACCGCCGACGACGAGCTGTACAGGCGCCTGCAGGGCTGGCGGAACCACAGCGGAAGCACCCCCGGTCCATTCGAGGCGTGGCTCGGCCACCGCTCGATGAGCACCCTGGACCTGCGGCTGGCCCGCCAGGCGGCGAACGCGGCCGCCGTGGCCGACCTGCTGGCATCGGCTCCGGGCGTCGCGGGGGTCCGGTGGCCGTGGCGGCCGGAGGACCCGTCGTTCGCGCTGGCCGCCCGTCAGATGCTGCGGCCCAACGGCGTGGTCTCCGCCGAGCTGGCCGACGAGGACGCGGTGGCCCGCCTGCTGGCGGGCAGCCGGCTGTGGACCGCGGCGACCAGCTTCGGTGGCGTGCACAGCACGATCGACCGGCGGGCCCAGTGGGGCGCCGACGACGTGGCGCCCGGCTTCGTGCGGTTGTCCTGCGGCATCGAGGACACCGCCGATCTGGTGGCCGATCTCTCCGCCGCGCTACGCGCCCTGGCGTGAGGCGAGCCGGCGGCGGGTCGCGCCGGCAACGGTGAGGTACAGGCTCAGGCCGATGTAGTAGACGACGTAGCCCATGCTCAGCACCACGACGACCGGGTGCGGGTCGGGGTACTGGGCGAGCAGGACGGCGTAGGTGACCAGCCAGAGGGCTGCCAGCGCCAGGTTGAGCCCGCGCAGCAGCCGGGTGCGCGAGGGGTAGACGTACCGGACCGGCACGAACACCAGCACGGTCAGGACGACGAGGGCGATCGCGACCCCGGTCCGGCCGACGTCGAGCACGATCACGTAGAAGGCGACGACGTTCCAGTAGCTCGGGAAGCCGAGGAAGAAGTGGTCGGAGGTCTTCGCGTCGATCCGGCAGAACTGGTAGCACGACGCCAGCAGCGGCAGGGCGGCCAGCACCCAGCCGCCGAGCCCCTCCGGGAGCCGCTCCGTCGTCCAGAGGAGGACGACGGGGGCGAAGACGTAGGTGAGGTAGTCGACGATGTCGTCCATCCGCGCGCCGTCGAACCACGGGATCGTCTGCTTGACCCGGAACCGGCGGGCGAGCATCCCGTCGGTGCCGTCGATGACCAGGGTCGCCAGCCCCAGCCACAGGGCGGTGACGGCGTCGCCCTCGAGCGCCGCCACGACGATCAGCAGGGCGAGCACCGAGCCGCTGGCCGTGTAGAGGTGCACGGCGGCACCGGCCAGCCGCAGGCGGAGCGGGAACCGGTCCGGCGTCGAGGCGGCGTCCGGGACGCGACCCGCCGGGTCGGGGACAGCTCCGGCCGAGGGAGGAGCCGGGTTCTTCCGCACGCGAAGAGGTTGTCACACCGGCTCCACTAGGGTCGCGGTGATGAGCGGGATCTCAGGCGGCGTGACGTCGGCCAAGGTGCGGATCGCGGTCGTGTTCGGCGGCCGTAGCGCCGAGCACGCCATCTCCTGCGTCTCGGCGGGGAGCGTGATCGCCGCGCTGGACCCCGACCGCTACGAGGTCGTGCGGGTCGGTATCACCCGGGACGGCGGCTGGGTGCTGGCCGATCCCGAGCAGCGCCTGGCCATCGACGACGGCGTGCTGCCCGAGGTCACCGACGGCACGGCTGTCTCCCTGGTGGGCGACCCGGCCGGGCGCGGGCTCGCGGTCCTGGACCCCGGCGCCGCGATCGGGCCCGCGCTCACCGGCGTCGACGTCGTCTTCCCGGTGCTGCACGGCGCCTACGGGGAGGACGGGACGATCCAGGGCCTGCTCGAGATGGCCGGGTTGCCCTACGTCGGGTCGGGTGTGTTCGCCAGCGCCGCGTCCATGGACAAGGAGTTCACCAAGAAGCTGCTCGTCGCGGCCGGGCTGCCGCAGGGCGACCACGTGGTGCTCCGCGACGCCACCGGCGCCGTCTGCCCCGACCCGGAGGTGCTCGACGAGGCGGCCCGGGAGCGGCTGGGTCTACCGGTGTTCGTGAAGCCGTCGCGGGCCGGGTCGAGCATCGGCATCACCAAGGTGACCGACTGGGCGCAGTTCCCCGAGGCCGTCGCCACGGCCGCCGCCGTCGACCCGAAGGTCGTCGTCGAGGCATCCCTGCCCGGTCGCGAGATCGAGTGCGGCGTGCTGGCCGGCGTCGGCGGCGGGCGACCCGAGGCATCCCTGCCCGCGGAGATCCGGCTGCGCCCGGGCGTGGACTGGTACGACTTCTCCGCCAAGTACCTCGACGACTCGGTGGACTTCGACGTCCCCGCCGACCTGACCCCGGAGCAGACCGCGGCGGTGCAGGAGGCGTCGGTGAGGGCCTACCAGGCGCTGGACTGCCGCGGCCTGGCCCGGGTGGACTTCTTCCTGGGCACCGGGCGGGACGGGCGCGATCGGCTGGTCGTCAACGAGGTGAACACCATGCCCGGGTTCACTCCCATCTCGATGTTCCCCCGGATGTGGGCGGCCAGCGGGGTGAGCTACCCCGAGCTCGTCGACCGGCTCGTCCGGTCGGCTCTGGACGGCGGCTCCCGGGCCGTTCGGTGACCTCGGGGCGGCGATCCCGGTCCGCCCGGGGAGCCGTCCTGCTCGCGGTCCTGTCCGGCCTCCTGCCGCTGGCCGGCTGCACGCGAGCCGTCGACGGCGTGCCCACGGCGGTTCCCGTGCGGTCGCTGCCCGGGTCGGTCGAGGAGCTGGAGCCGCTGATCGTGACCGAGGTGCCGTCGGGACTGCCCCGCCTCGAGGACGGGCAGCTCCACCCGCCCGCCGGTGCCAAGCGGGCCGAGGACGTCGCCGGCTACGCCGAGAACCCGGCGCGCGAGCGGCAGGTGCTCGAGGACTACGGCTACCGGCACGGCTGGGAGCGGTTCTGGGGTGACGGCTCCGCGCTGACCACCGGGGTCTTCGTCGACCAGTTCCACACCCGGGCCGGGGCGGGGGCCTACGCCGAGGACCTCGCCCACAACGACGCCGAGCACTACGACGGCGTCCTGGAGGAGCGGCCGGTCGACCTGCCCGGCACGTGCCGGCTGCTCACGATCGAGAAGCCCCGGGCGGACTCGCGGATGGCCGGCCCCGCCGCGCTCGTCTGGTGCGCTCACGGGGTCTTCAGCGTCGGGGTGACCGCCGTCGCCGGGTCGGTCGAGGCCGCGGAGGAGGAGGTCCGCGCCGTCCTCGACGAGCAGCTGGACAGGCTGCCCCCCGCCTGACGCGGTCACGGGCCGGGCTGGGGCTCCCGATAGGGCAGGGCCTCGGCGATCTGCGGGGTCAGCGCGGTCACCGGGCCGCTGTCGACGTCCGCCGGGAGGGTGATCTCGACGTACACCGGCCGGTCGACCGTCGTCCAGACCGTCGACTCGGGATCGGAGGTGTCGACGTACCACTGCACGCCGTTGATCTGCATCGCCGAGACACCGGTCACGAAGCCCGCCGGCCGGTCCACCCCGCAGACGAGCACGATCGGCGGATCGCCCCACGCGTAGGCGTAGGGCGAGTCGGAGTCCACCCGCCGGGAGGGCTCACCGGTCAGCTCCAGCGGCAGCGTGCCCATCAGGGCGGGGCAGGAGGCGTCGGCCTCGGGCGTCACGGGAGGCACCTCGACGGGGACGACGGGAAGGTCCTCCCGTTGCGGGGGGGCCGTCCCGTCGATCGTCGCCGGCCCGTGCCCGGAGTGGTCGGCGTCCGACGCGTCGACGGAGCCGCCGAGCACGTTCACCAGCACGACCAGGGCGACCACGACGGGGACCAGGACTGCTGCCGTGACCAACGCCACGCGCCGGAGCGGGTCCTCGGGCGGCGTCCGGGCGGGGATGTTCTGCTCGGTCAGGGCGTTCGACCTCAGAGGTTGACGACCGGGCAGGTGAGCGTCCGGGTGATGCCGTCGACCGACTGCACGCGTGCGACGACCAGGCGGCCGAGCTCGTCGACGGTGTCGGCCTGGGCCCGGACGATGACGTCGTAGGGCCCGGTGACATCCTCGGCCTTGGTCACGCCGTCGATCTCGCTGATCGTCGCTGCCACCTGGGCGGCCTTGCCGACTTCGGTCTGGATGAGGATGTAGGCGTGGACCACGGGAGACCTTTCCTCGGGCGCAACTGCCGGTTCGTCGTCCCCGCCGGGAGTTGGCGGTCAGTTCGGGAACCTACCTCAGCACCGGAAGGTGACGGATGACTCGCCCCCGCCCGCTCGTCCCTCGCGGCGATCCCGCAGACACCGTGAAGGTGGTGGGGGAGTTCGGCGTCATCGGTCGCGTCCTCGCCCAGGCCGGCACCGCACGAGCGGCGCAGGTCGGTCCTGGGGACGACGCCGCCGTGCTCTGGACGTCCGACGGGCGCGTGGTCGCGACCACCGATGTCCTGGTGGAGGGCCGGCACTTCCGCCGTGACTGGTCCTCGGCCGAGGACATCGGCCGCAAGGCGGCCGCCGCCAACCTCGCCGACGTCGCCGCCATGGGCGGGGTGACGACGGCGCTGCTGGTGGGTCTGGCCTGCCCGCCGGACACCCAGACGTCGTGGCTCGAGGGGCTGGCCGCAGGTCTGGCGGAGGAGTGCGCACCGCTGGGTGCCGCCGTCGTCGGTGGAGACCTCGTGGCGGCCGCGGCCGACAGCGCCTCCGTGGTCCTGTCGGTGACCGCGCTGGGCGACCTGGGCGGCCGGACGGCGGTACTGCGGTCGGGCGCCCGTCCCGGTGACGTGGTGGCGCTGGCCGGCCGGCTGGGCTGGTCGGCGTGTGGGCTCGCCGTCCTCCGCCGGGGGTTCAGCAGTCCGGTCGCCGTGGTCTCGGCACACCGCCGTCCCACTCCGCCGTACGCGGCGGGACCCGGCGCGGCCGACGCCGGGGCGACCGCGATGTGCGACGTCAGCGACGGCCTGCTCGCCGATCTGGGCCACATCGCCGCGGACAGTCGCGTCGTGATCGACCTGGACCGGGCCGCACTGGTCCGGGCCTGCCTCGAGCCCGCGGGACCGCTGCAGCAGGTGGGATCGGCCCTCGGCGTCGATCCGTTGTCCTGGGTGCTGACGGGTGGGGAGGACCACGCTCTCGTGGCGACGTTCCCGCCGCGGACGGCTCTGCCGGTGGGCTGGGTCCCGATCGGTGAGGTGCGGAAGGGTGGCAGGACGCCCGGGGTGTCGGTGAACGGGGAACCAGCCGGGGATGTCGTCGCGGCCGTAGGGGCGGAGGGTGCGGGGCATGTGCACTTCGGCTGACCGGACCCGGGCGGCTGAGCGGTCCACCACGGTCCGGCGGATGCTCCGGGACGGGACGGTCGCGACCCTGCGCCCCCTGCCCTACGACGACCCGCTGGCGCAGTACCTGATCGAGCAGGTGCAGCAGGAGTACGTGCGGCGCTACGGCGGTCGGGACGAGGCCGTGGTGGATCCGGCGGAGTTCCTGCCACCTCGCGGGGTGTTCCTGGTCGCCGAGGTCGACGGCGTCCCGGCCGGATGCGGTGCCTGGCGGGTCCGGCCGTCGGGCCCGGCGGAGATCAAGCGGGTGTACGTGGAGCCGGCCTTCCGGCGCCGCGGGATCGCCCAGCTGGTCGTCGCCGCCCTGGAGGAGGGCGCCGCCGCGGCCGGGCACCCGGAGGTCGTGCTCAACACCGGTCAGGAGCAGCCGGAGGCCCTGGCGCTGTACGCCGAGCTCGGCTACCGGCCGGTGCCCGGGTACGGGGTCTACGCGTGCGCGCCCGGCGCCGTCTTTCTGGGTAAGGAGCTGACCGTCTCCCGTGCCGCAACGGGCCGGGACGAGGACGAGGAGTCGTCGTGGGCGTCGTGACGATCTCGGCGGCCTACGGTGCCGCCGGTGCGGAGGTGGCGCCGGCCGTGGCCGAACGGCTCGGACTGCCCTTCCACGACCGGGCGATCCCTGCCCAGGTGGCCGGGCGGCTGGGCGTGCCCGTCGAGGAGGCCGAGGCCAACGACGAGACCGTGGTGCGTGGGCTGTGGCGGTTGGTCGCCTCGCTCGGCACCATGCCCGACCCGGTCGGCGGGGTCCTGCCGACGTCCGCGCTGCCCGACGCCCGGGCCTATCGGCAGCAGACCGAGCGCGTGCTCGCCGAGATCACGTCCGGCGCCGGAGGCGTGGTCCTCGGCCGTGCCGGGGCGATGGTGCTGCGGGATCGGCCGGACGTGCTGCACGTGCGGCTGGACGGGCCACCCGACCGGCGCCTGGCGGCAGCGGTGCAGCGGTCGGACCGCAGCGCGGAGGAGGTGCGGCGGGAGATGGTGGCCACCGACCGGGCGCGGGAAGCCTACGTGCGGCACTTCTACCGCTGCGACCCCGCATCGGCGCAGCACTACCACCTGGTGATCGACGGGACGGCGCTGCCGGTCCAGACGGTGGTGGACCTGGTGGTGACCGCGGCCAGGGCCCGGGGGATCGGGCTGCGCTGACACACACGGCCCCGGATGACGCCGCCCTCCCGGCCCGCGCGGTTCGACGCCCGGCGAACGCCCAGAACGCCGAGGCGAACGCAAAGAACCCCGGGGGCCAGAGCCCCCGGGGTTCTCCCTGCAGTCACGCCTCGATCAGGCGCGCACGACCTTGCCGGCGCGGATGCACGAGGTGCATGCGTTGATCCGGCGACGGTTGCCGGGGGCGATCAGCGCCCGCACGGACTGGATGTTCGGGTTCCAACGGCGCGGCGTGCGGCGGTGCGAGTGCGACACCGACATACCGAAACCGGGCCCCTTGCCACACACATCGCACACGGCAGCCACGGTTGATCACTCCCAGAGAATCGTTCACAGACGGCGGGGCAAGGCAGCACCCGCATCGAAGACCGTCCAGCAGTCTAACCGCTCCGTGCAGATGATGTCGCCGGCCCCCTCCACGGAGGCGCCGACGAGCGCCGCGGTCACGCGCGACCGCCGGTCCTGTCGGCTGTCATGGGTACCCTCCGCCCGTGGTGCAGGCGCTGGACGACGGCGCGGTCGGGCAGTGGTACCGGACCGCGGTCGAGGTCCTGTCCGAGGCCCGGGGGCGGCTGGACGACCTCAACGTCTTCCCCGTGCCCGACGGCGACACCGGCACCAACCTCCTGCTCACCGCGCAGGCCGCCGTGGCCGCGCTGGACGCCGAGGGGCCGCGCACCACCGAGTCCGCCTGGTCGATCCTCGCCCGCGGGGCCGTGCTCGGCGCCCGGGGGAACTCCGGCACGATCCTCGCCCAGCTCCTGCGCGGACTCGCCGACCAGCTCGCCGGCCAGCCGCCGGCGGACGGCCCGGCGTTCGCTGCCGCGCTCCAGAAGGCGGCCGACACGGCCTACGGCGCGGTCGCCGACCCCGAGGAGGGCACCTTCCTCACCGTCGCCCGGGCCGGTGGCGAGGCCGCCAGGGCCGCGGTCGACGCGGGCCGGACCGGGCTCGCCGACGTCGTCCGGGCCGCCGCCGACGGCGCGCGCGTCGCCCTGGAGGCCACCCCGGGTCAGCTGGCCGTCCTCCGGGAGGCCGGTGTCGTCGACGCCGGCGGCGCGGGCCTGTGTCTGGTCCTCGACGCCCTGGTGACGACGGTGACCGGCGTGGAGCCCGCTCGCCCGCCGCTGGCCCGCCGCGACCGCGGGCACGGGCACTCCGGCGAGCACCTGCCGCACCCCCCTCCCGCGGGTCCGGGCAGCGAGGTCCAGTACCTGCTCGCGGACGCCGACGAGGAGTCCGTCGCCCGCCTGCACGAACGCTTGGCCGCGCTCGGCGACAGCCTCGTCGTCGTCGGCGTCGACACCCCCACGGGGCGGGCGTGGAACGTGCACGTGCACGTCGCGGACGTCGGGGCCGCCATCGAGGCCGGCATCGAGGCCGGCCGGCCGTACCGGATCTCGGTCACCCCGCTGGCCCCCGTCCAGCCCGTCGCGCCGGTCCCGGGGACCCGGGCGGTCGTGGCGGTCGTGCCCAGCGACGGGCTGGCCGCCCTCTTTACCGGTGAAGGTGTCCGCGTGGTCACCTGCGGCGCCGACGGCGTGGGGGAGGACGAGGTCCTGGAGGAGATCCTCGCGTCCACCGCACACGAGGTCGTCGTGCTGCCGAACGACGCCGGGCTCGTCCCGATCGCCGCCCGGGCGGCCACCCGCGCGCGGGAGGCCGGTCGGGAGGTCGGTGTCGTCCCGACCCGGTCCCCGGTCCAGGGGCTGGCCGCCATCGCCGTCTCCGACCCGGCCGGCCATTTCGGTGACGACGTGGTCGCGATGGCCGAGGCCGCAGCCGCCACCCGGTGGGCGGAGGTCACCGTGGCCGAGCAGGAAGCCCTCACCACGGCGGGCCGCTGCCAGCCGGGGGATGCCCTGGGCTCGGCGGAGGGCGACGTCGTGGTCATCGGCAGCGACCTCGCCGCCGTGGCCTGCGAGCTCCTCGACCGCCTCCTCTCCGCCGGCGGGGAGATGGCGACCCTCGTGGTCGGCGACGACGATGCGCTCGGTGACACGGTCTGCCGACACCTCGCGACCGTCCACCCCACCATCGAGGTGAGTCGGTACGGCGGCGGTCCGAGCAGCATCCCCCTGCAGGTCGGGGTCGAGTGAGGCCGTGCCGGTGATCCCATGGCGGTGACCCTCGAGACCCCGCTCACCCGCGTCCTGGGGCCCAAGACCGCGAGCAGCATGGCCGAGCAGCTCTCTCTGCACACCGTCCGGGACCTGCTGCGCCACTACCCGCGCCGCTACGCCAGTCGCGGCGAGATGGCCCGGCTCGACGACCTCGAGAAGGGCGACCGGGTCACGATCCTCGCCCAGGTCAAGAGCGTGAACACCCGCCGCATGCGTCAGCGCCACGGAACGATCACCGAGGTCACCGTCGGCGACGGCGCCGGGTCGATGACCCTGGTGTTCTTCAACCACCGGCACGCCCACCTCCGGCAGGGCGCCTGGGGCCTGTTCGCCGGCACGGTCGGCAGCTACCAGGGCAAGCTGCAGTTCACCCACCCCGACTGCCACCTGCTGGACGGGGACAACGGCGACGACGACTGGGCCCGCGCCCTCGTCCCGATCTACCCCGCCAGCAAGGACGTCTCGAGCTGGGTGATCCAGAAGTCGCTGAAGCTGCTGCTCGGACCGCAGGGCAACCTCGCCGGCCTGGTCGAGGACCCGCTGCCCGAGGAGATGCGGACCAGGCACGGGATCCTCCCGCTGGCCGCGGCCCTCCTCGACATCCACCGGCCCACCACCATGGCGGACGTCGAGCGCGCCGCCCACCGGCTCAAGTGGGACGAGGCGCTGACGCTGCAGCTGACCCTTGCCGCCCGCCGCCGGGCCGCGGCCCTCGAACCGGGCACCGCGCGGCCGCGGCGCGCCGGCGGGCTGCTGGACGCCGTCGATGCCGCGCTGCCCTTCGCGCTCACCGAGGGGCAGCGGGCCGTGGGGGAGGAGCTGGCCGCCGAGCTCGACCGCGACCAGCCGATGCACCGGCTGCTGCAGGGGGAGGTGGGCTCGGGGAAGACGGTCGTGGCCCTGCGCGCGATGGCCCAGGTCGTGGATGCCGGTGGCCAGGCAGCGCTGCTGGCGCCCACCGAGGTCCTCGCCGCGCAGCACGCCCGCGGCATCCGCGAGCTCCTCGGGCCGCTGGGCCGGGCCGGCGAGCTCGACGGCGACCCCGCCGGCACCCGCGTCACGCTGCTCACCGGGTCACTCAAGGCGGCCGCCAAGCGGGAGGCCCGGGCCGAGGTCGCCGAGGGCCGGGCAGGCATCGTCGTCGGGACCCACGCCCTGCTGCAGGAGGGCGTGGAGTTCGCCGACCTGGGCCTGGTCGTGGTCGACGAGCAGCACCGGTTCGGGGTCGAGCAGCGGGACGCCCTGCGCGCCAAGGGGAACCGCCCCCCGCACGTGCTCGTCATGACCGCCACGCCCATCCCGCGCACCGTCGCGATGACCGTCTACGGCGACCTCGAGATCTCCACGCTGCGTCAGCTGCCCAGCGGTCGTGGCGGCGTGTCCAGCTCGGTCGTGCCGGTGACCGAGAAGCGGGCCTGGCTCGACCGCGCCTGGGAGCGGCTGCGCGAGGAGGTGGCCGCCGGTCGCCAGGCCTACGTCGTCTGCCCGCGGATCGGCGACAGTCCCAGTGACGCTGCCGGGGCCGACGACGAGCCCGAGGACGCCGACGGCGCACCCGACGACGGGCCGCGCGGTGATCGCCGCCCGCCGCTGGCCGTCCTCGACATCGCCGAGCTGCTGCGCGGCGGCCCGCTGGCCGGCCTCCGGCTCGACGTCCTCCACGGCCGGCTCACCCCGGAGGAGAAGGACGCCCGGATGCGCGCCTTCGCCGCGCGCGAGATCGACGTCCTCGTCGCCACGACCGTCGTCGAGGTCGGGGTCGACGTCCCCAACGCCACCGTCATGGTCGTCATGGACGCCGATCGCTTCGGCGTCAGCCAGCTGCACCAGCTCCGGGGCCGCGTCGCCCGTGGGCAGCACCCCGGGTTGTGCCTCCTGGTCACCGATGCGTCGACCTCGTCGTCCACCGGGCAGCGGCTCGCCGCGGTCGCCGCCACCTCCGACGGCTTCGAACTGGCCCGGCTGGACCTGGAGACCCGGCGCGAGGGCGACATCCTCGGCGCGGCGCAGTCCGGCCGGCGCTCGGGGGTCCGGATGCTGTCCCTCCTCGAGGACGAGGAACTCATCGCCACCGCGCGCGCCGAGGCGACCGCGCTGCTGGAGAACGAGCGCGGGCTGGCCGACCATCCGGGGCTGGCCACCGAGGTCGCCCGCCTGGCCACCGACGAACGTGCCGAGTGGTTGGAGAAGGCGTGACCGTCCCATGACTCGGCTGATCTCGGGAACGGCCGGCGGGCGCCGGCTCAAGGTGCCCCGGTCCGGCGTGCGACCCACCGGCGACAAGGCCCGCGAGGCGCTGTTCAACGCGCTCACGCACCTGACCGACCTCCGCGGCGCGGCCGTGCTCGACCTCTACGCGGGGTCCGGCGCACTCGGGCTGGAGGCGCTCTCCCGTGGTGCGGCCACCGTCGTCTTCGTCGAGTCCGCCCCGGGCGTGCTGCCGGTGCTCAAGGAGAACCTGGCGACCGTCGGGCTGCCCGGTGGACGGGTGGTCGCCGGGTCGGTGCCCACCGTGGTCGGCGGCGCGCCGCCCGCGCGGTTCGACGTCGTCCTCGCCGACCCGCCGTACGCCACGCCGTCGGACGAGGTCCTCAGCGTGCTCCGGTCGCTGGCGACGGGCGAGTGGCTGGCACCGGACGCGGTGCTCGTGGTGGAACGGTCCAGCCGCGAACAGCCCTGGGAATGGCCGACACCCCTGATCGGCTTGCGCGACCGACGCTACGGAGAGGCCCAGCTCCGGTACGGTCGCTCACCGTGAGACGCGCCGTCTGCCCGGGATCCTTCGACCCGGTGACCAACGGTCATGTCGACGTCATCACCCGGGCCGCCGGCCTCTACGACGAACTCGTCGTCGCGGTGCTGGTGAACCCGGGCAAGGCCGGTTTGTTCTCGGTCGCCGAGCGGATGGACCTCCTGCGCGAGGCGGTGGCCGACCTCGGCAACGTGACCGTCGACAGCTTCGAGGGACTTCTCGTCGACTACTGCCGCGCCCACGGGATCCCGGTGATCGTCAAGGGCCTGCGCGCGGTGAGCGACTTCGAGTACGAGCTGCAGATGGCCCAGATGAACCGTGAGCTGGCGGCTGTCGAGACCCTGTTCGTCCCCACCGCGCCGCAGGTCGGCCATCTCTCCTCGAGCCTGGTGAAGCAGATCGCGACCTTCGGCGGTGACGTCTCCAGGCTGGTCCCCAAGGCCGTCGACGACCGGCTGCGGGAGCGCACGCGACAGGACGGCGCCCCATGACCGAGGTGGTCTACCGGCTGTACGAGACGGTCGACGAGCTGACCACGGTGATCGAGAACGCGCGCAGCGTGCCGATGTCGGCGTCCTGCATGGTGCCGCGGGACCACCTGCTCGACCTCCTGGACGACCTCCGCGAATCCCTCCCCGAGGACGTGCAGGCCGCCGGCGCGATCGTCGAGCAGCGCACCGAGATCCTGCAGCAGGCGCAGGCCGAGGCCGAGCGGCTGACCGGTCGCACCCGCGGCGAGAGCGAACAGCTGCTCAGCTCGGCCCGGCGCCAGCGCGACGAGCTGCTGGGCACTGCCCGCCGCCAGCGCGACGAGATCCTCGCCCAGGCCCAGGCCGACGCCGAGGACATCCTCGCCGAGGCGGAGGCCGAGGCCGAGCGGCTCGTCGCCGAGGGGATGGCCCATCGCGAGGCACTGCTCGCCGACGCCCAGGCGCAACGAGCCGAGATGCTCGCCGCCGCGCAGGCCGAGCACGAGCGCCTGATCACCGAGACCGAGGTCTACCGCGGGGCGGTCGACCGGGCCGACGAGCTGGGCGCCCGGACCGCCGCCGACGTCGCGCGGATGCGTGCCGAGGTCGACCAGTACGTCGACAGCCGGCTCGCGGACTTCGGGACGACGCTCGAGCGGATGCTCCATTCGGTCGAGAAGGCGCGGACGACGCTCCGCGAGTAAGAGGACCCCGTGCCCCCCGCTACTCGCTCCGCTCGCAGCGGGACCCCGCACGGGGGCCGCACTCCGGGTCGGACTGCAGGGCGCCGGTGCCGTCCGGCGATCGGGTAGTCTCGACTCCTGGTCCGATCGCCGGTTGCTCCGCTGCACGCGGGGTGGTCCCGGCCGGCCGCCAACCCACTGCCTACCGCGAGTACTGACATGTCTGCCTCTTCGCTCAGCTCAGGCGCCGAGTCCTCGGGTCCACGGACCACGGACGCCCGGCGTCCCGCAGCCAACCCCTGGCGCGTGGATCTCCGTGAGCTGGGCCGTCGCGCGGGGTCGCTGCACGAACTCGACCGGACGGCGCCGGCGCCGGAGAACTGGCGGGTGGAGCTGATCGGCGTCCCCGCGGGCGCCGACGTGCACCTGCGGCTGCGGCTGGAGTCGGTGATGGAGGGCGTGCTCGTCAGCGGCGACCTCGACGTCCCGGTCACGGGCTCCTGCGCCCGGTGCCTGGAGCCGATCGAGGACACCCTCTCCCTGGACGTCCAGGAGCTCTACGCCTACGAGGGAAGCACCACCGAGGCGACGAGCGAGGAGGACGAGGTCCGCCGCATCGAGGGCGACCACCTCGACCTCGAGCCGCTGGCCCGTGACACCGTCGTCCTGGCCCTGCCGCTGGCCCCGGTCTGCAGCGAGGACTGTGCCGGGCTCTGCGTCGACTGCGGCCAGCGCCTCGACGACCTGCCGGCCGACCACGCGCACGAGATCGTAGACGCCCGCTGGGCCGGTCTCGCCGCCAAGTTGGGTACCGACCCGTCCACTTCCTCGCCGGGCGCCCCCGGCGAGAGCCCCACCACTGAGGAGAACTGACCGTGGCTGTCCCGAAGCGGAAGATGTCCCGCTCCAACACCCGCAAGCGCCGCTCGATGTGGAAGGCCACGGCGCCGACCCTGTCGCCGTGCCCGAACCGCGCCTGCGGCGAGCTCAAGCCCCCGCACCAGGCCTGCCCGACCTGCGGCCAGTACGACGGCCGCCAGGTTCTCTCGGTCTGACGACCTCCCGAGGATCTGCCGTGGGGACGACGGCCGCCGGGGCGCACCCTCGCGAGGGTGCCGCCGTCGGCCGCCCCCCGGGCGGTCCCGCTCACGCCGATCGATCCGCCGCCTGGCTGCGGGACGCCCTCGGCGTCGAGCTGCCCGATGGCCTGCTCGGCCTTGCGCTGACGCACCGGTCCTTCGCGTACGAGAACGGCGGCCTGCCGACCAACGAGCGGCTGGAGTTCCTGGGCGACTCGGTGCTCGGCCTGGTCGTCACCGACGAGCTCTACCGCAGCCAGCCGGACCTCCCCGAGGGCCAGCTGGCCAAGCTGCGTGCCTCGGTGGTCAACATGACCTCGCTGGCGGGCGTGGCGCGGCGGCTGGGTGACGGCGGCGTCGGCCCGCACCTGTTGCTCGGCCGCGGCGAGGAGGCCACGGGCGGCCGGGAGAAGGACTCGATCCTGGCCGACGCCCTCGAGGCGTTGATCGGCGCGATCCACCTCGGCTGCGGCCTCGACATCGCCGCCGCGATCGTCCACCGGTTGTTCGACCCGCTACTGGTCGAGGCGGCGACCCGGGGTGCCGGTCTGGACTGGAAGACCAGCCTCCAGGAACTCGGTGCGGTCCGGGGTCTGGGGGCGCCCAGCTACCGGGTCGAGGACGACGGGCCCGACCACGCCAAGACCTTCGCCGCCGCGGTCCTCCTCGCCGGCACCGTCTACGGACGGGGCAGTGGCCGCACCAAGAAGGCCGCCGAGCAGGAGGCCGCCGAGGCGGCCTGGCGGGCGCTCTCCCAGGACGGCTGAGCGGTGCCGGAACTTCCCGAGGTCGAGGTGGTCCGGCGGGGCCTGGAGCAGTGGGTCGCCGGGCGCACCGTCGCCGCCGTCGAGGTGCATCACCCGCGCGCGGTGCGCCGGCATCTCGAGGGGGCCGACTCCTTCGTGGCGCAGCTGACCGGCCGCACGCTCACCGCCGCCCACCGTCGCGGCAAGTACCTGTGGCTGCCGCTCGCCGAGCCGGACGGGGCGCCGTCCGGCGGAGCGCTCGTGGCGCACCTGGGCATGAGCGGACAGCTGCTGGTGGAGAAGCCCAGCCAGCCGGACGAGACGCACCTGCGTGCCCGGTTCACCTTCACCGACGGCGGCCGCGAGCTGCGCTTCGTCGATCAGCGGACCTTCGGTGGCCTGGCGGTCGAGGAGTTGCCTCGGGGTGGTGGGGCGGGCGGAGCCATCGCGGCGGACATCCCGTCGCGGCTGGCGCACATCGCGATCGACCCACTGGACGGCACCTTCGACGAGGCGGCCTTCAGCGCCGCGCTCCGGCGGCGCCGTACGGAGGTCAAGCGCGCGTTGCTCGACCAGACCCTGATCGGCGGCGTCGGCAACATCTACGCCGACGAGGCGCTGTGGCGGGCCCGGCTGCACGGTGCCCGGCCGACCGACAAACTCACCCGGGGCCAGGTGGCCGACCTCCTCGACGGGGTCCGCGACGTGCTGGGGGAGGCCCTGGCCCAGGGTGGGACGTCGTTCGACTCCCTGTACGTCGACGTCAACGGGCAGAGCGGCTACTTCTCCCGGTTCCTCGCCGTCTACGGCCAGGCCGATCGGCCCTGCCCCCGGTGCGGGACCCCGATCCGGCGGGAGTCCTTCATGAACCGTTCCAGCTTCAGTTGCCCGCAGTGCCAGCCGTCCCCGCGGGGCCGGCGGAAGCCGGCGGCGCCCAGGGCCCCCCGCGCATGAAGCGCCCCTCATGACGCGCCGGGCTGTCGCCCTCGTCTCGGGGCACGTGCAGGGCGTCGGGTACCGGTGGTTCGTGCGCGGGCTCGCCGGCGAGGCGGGGCTGAGCGGCTCGGCCCGGAACCTGCCCGACGGGCGGGTCGAGGTCGTGCTGGAGGGAGCCGACGACGCCGTCGCCGCCGTCCTGGGCGCTCTCGACGGTCCGCGCGCCCCCGGAACGGTGGCTGGGGTCGACTACCGGGACGAGCCCGCACAGGGGACAGCGAGCTTCACCACAGAGTGACGAACGCGACATCCCCCCGACACGGGGAGTAGGCGGTCTTCGCGTTGACCTGCGTGTCCGGGCCTGTCACCCTGGGGATACCACAGCTGGCGCCGACCGACATCCGGGGCGCCGGGCTCACCCTCTCGCTCGGAAAGGCCGTTGCAGTCATGGCCAAGGCCCTGTTCGGTCACGTCGTCGCACCCGCGGAGCTCCGAGTAGTCGAGGAGAACGCAGTCCTGCGGGCCAAGGTGCGGCGGCTGGAGCAGGAGCTCCTGGAGCTGCGCGCCCAGCGGGAGGCCGCGATCGCCCGCGAACTGCTGTCGATGGCCGGCGACAACGCCGAGCCGGCCCTGGCCTGAAGCCGGACACCTCGGAGTCGGGCCAGGACGTCGCCTGACGGCCCGACACCCCCCGCGTCCCACCTGCACCATCGGCCCCGACATGCGAGGCCGACGCCGGTGTCCCGGCTAGAGTGCCTGTTCCGTGCACCTCTCCAGCCTGACGCTCAAGGGCTTCAAGTCCTTCGCGTCCGCCACCACGCTCCGGCTGGAGCCCGGCATCACCGCAGTCGTCGGCCCCAACGGGTCCGGCAAGTCCAACGTCGTCGATGCCATCGCCTGGGTCCTCGGCGAGCAGGGCGCCAAGAGCCTGCGCGGCGGCAAGATGGAGGACGTCATCTTCGCCGGCACCGCCGGCCGCCCCGCCCTCGGCCGGGCCGAGGTGACCCTCACGATCGACAACTCCGACGGCGCGCTGCCGATCGAGTACACCGAGGTGTCGATCACCCGCCGCATGTACCGCTCCGGGGAGAGCGAGTACGAGATCAACGGCGACAAGGTCCGCCTCCTCGACGTCCAGGAGCTGCTCAGCGACTCCGGCATCGGCCGCGAGATGCACGTCATCGTCGGGCAGGGGCAGCTCGACGCCGTCCTCTCCGGCCGTCCCGAGGACCGCCGTGCCTTCATCGAGGAGGCCGCGGGGGTCCTCAAGCACCGTAAGCGCAAGGAGAAGGCGCTTCGCAAGCTCGAGGGGATGTCGCACAACCTCGATCGGCTGGCCGACCTCACCACCGAGCTGCGCCGCCAGCTGAAGCCGCTGGGCAAGCAGGCCGAGGTGGCCCGCCGGGCGGCGGGCGTGCAGGCCGACCTCCGGGACGCCCGCCTGCGGCTGCTCGCCGACGACCTCGTCCAGCTCCGGGACTCCCTCGACAAGGACGTCGCCGACGAGACGGCGGCACGGGAACGGCGGGCCCTGGTCGAGCGTGAGCTGTCCGTCGTCTCGCGCCGGGAGGCCGAGCTGGAGTCGGGGCTCGCCGCGAGCGCCCCGCGGCTGCAGGCGGCGTCGGACACCTGGTACCGCCTCTCCGCGCTCGGTGAGCGTTTCCGCGCTGTGGCCCAGCTGGCCGCCGAACGGCACCGCCACCTCTCCGCCGCCGGACCGGCCGCCAGTGCGGGGCGCGACCCCGACCAGCTGGACGCCGAGGCCGACCGGGTGGCGGCGACCGAGACCGAGCTCGCGGCCGGTCTGGAGGCCGAACGCACCCGCCTGGCCGCCGTCGTCGCGCAGCGCGCCGAGCTCGAGACGGCGCTGGCCGCGGAGGAGCGGGCATGGGTCGCCGCGGCCCGGGCGCTGGCCGACCGTCGGGAAGGCCTGGCACGGCTGTCCGGTGAGGTCGCGGCGGCCCGCTCGCGGGTCGCCGCCGGCCAGTCGGAGATCGAGCGACTCACCCTGGCCGCCGGCGAGGCCGCCGATCGTGCCGAGGTGGCCACTGAGCGGCTGGCCGAGCGGCGTGCGGTGGTGGCCGACCAGCAGGACGGCGACGTCGCGCTGGTCGCGGCCCACGAGGAGGCCGTCGCCGCCCACGCTGCCGCGGCCCGGCTGGTCGCCGAGCTGACCGCGGCCGAGCGGGCAGCCGAGCGGGACCGCGCCTCCTGGCAGGCCCGCCGGGACGCCCTGGCCCAGGGACTGACGCCGGTCAACGGCGCCGCCGCGCTCCTCGGGGCCGGTCTGACCGGGGTGCTCGGCCCGGTGGCCGATCGGCTGACCGTGCGGGCCGGCGACGAGGTGGCGCTGGGTGCCGCCCTGGGCGGGATGGCCGACGCCGTCGTGGTCTCCGGCGTCGCCGCGGCCGCGGCCGCGCTGGGACACCTCAAGGGCACCGACGGCGGCCGGGCCGGGCTGCTGGTCACCGGCGGACTCCCGCCGGTCCCGCGGGACGGCTGGCCCGTGCTGCCTGAGGGTGTCCGGTGGGCACTCGACGCCGTCGACGCTCCCGACGAGCTGCAGCCGGCGCTGGCCCGGGCCCTGGAGCGCGTCGCTCTCGTCCCCGACCTGGACACTGCCGTCACGCTCGTGGGCACGCACCCGCGGGTGCGCGCCGTCACCGCCGCCGGCGACCTCGTCGGCGCGGACTGGGCGGTCGGCGGGCAGACCGACGCGCCGTCGAACCTCGTCGTCCGGGCGCGGGTGGACGAGGCCGACGGCGAGCTGGCTCAGGCCGTCACCCGGGCGGCTGAGCTCGCCGACCGTCTCGCGGAGGCCCGGGACGCCGCCCGCGACCGATCCGCCGACGTCGACGCCGCCCTCGTCGCCCGCCAGGCCTCGGACCGCTCGCGCTCGGCGGTCGCCGCCGAGCTGGCGGAGCTGGGCGCAGCCGCCCGGTCCGCCCAGGCCGAGGCCGAGCGCTCCCTCGCCGCCCGCGTCCGCGCCGAGCAGGCGCTGGAACAGGTGCTGACCACCCTCTCCGGACTGGAGCAGCGGCTGGCCGAGGCGGAGGCGGCCCCCGTCGAGGAGGAGCCGTCGACGGAGGTTCGCGACCGGCTGCGCGCCGAGGTCGCCGCGGCCCGTCAGGCCGAGACCGAGGCGCGATTGGCCGTCCGGACCGCCGAGGAGCGCGCCCGGGCCCTGCACGGCCGGGCCGAGTCGCTGCGGCGCCAGGCCCGGCAGGAGCGGGCGGCCCGCGAGCGGGCTGCGGTGGCACGGGCGGCGCGGGAGCGTGGCGCCGCCGTCGCCGCCACGGTCCGGTCCGATGCCGACGTGGCGCTCGCCGCCCTCGCGACCTCCCTGACGCGGGCGGCCGCCGAACGTGACGCGCTCGCCGCCTCGCGGTCCGCGCAGGAGGCCGAACTGCTCGAGGTACGTGGGCGGGTGCGTGCCGCCACCGCGGACCTCGACCGGCTCACCGACGAGGTGCACCGCGACGAGGTGGCCCGCGCCGAGCAGCGCTATCGCATCGAGGCGCTGGAGGCGCGCGCGGCCGAGGAGTACGGCGTCGACCTGCCGACGCTGCTCGGGGAGTACGGGCCTGGTGCACCGGTGCCGCCGTCGCCCCAGCAGGTCGCCGCGGCCGAGGCGGCGGGGGTGGCCGAGCCCGACCCGGTGCCCTACGACCGGGCCGTGCAGGAGCGCCGGGCGGCCAAGGCCGAGCGCGACCTGGCCACCCTGGGCAAGGTCAACCCCCTGGCGCTGGAGGAGTTCGCGGCGCTGGAGGAACGGCACGGATTCCTCGCCACCCAGCTGGAGGACCTCAAGTCCACCCGCCGGGACCTGCTCACCGTCGTCCGCGAGGTCGACGAGCGGATCCACGACGTCTTCGCCGCGGCCTTCGCCGACGTGGCGCGGGAGTTCGAGGGCGTCTTCGCGACCCTGTTCCCCGGCGGGCAGGGGCGACTGGTCCTGACCGAGCCCGACGACCTGCTCACCACCGGCATCGAGGTCGAGGCGCGCCCGCCGGGGAAGAAGGTCAAGCGGCTCTCACTGCTGTCCGGCGGCGAACGGTCGCTGACGGCCGTGGCCCTGCTGGTGGCGATCTTCCGCGCCCGCCCCTCGCCGTTCTACGTGCTCGACGAGGTGGAGGCCGCCCTGGACGACGTGAACCTGGGCCGGCTGCTCACTCTGGTGGAGCAGCTCCGGTCGACCTCGCAGCTGATCGTCATCACCCACCAGAAGCGGACGATGGAGATCGCCGACGCCCTCTACGGCGTGAGCATGCGCGGCGACGGCATCACCGGCGTGATCAGCCAGCGGCTGCGCGAGCTCGAGCCGGCTTAGTCCGGCCCCCTCCAGGGCACCGCCCCGAGCCTGCGAGGGGAGGGGAGGAGGGGGGTCCTCTTTCACACGCCGGACTGCACCAGCAGATCGACCATGACCGGCAGGTGGTCCGACGCGCCGCCGGCGTCGAGGACCTGGGCCGCGGCGACCGTCACCCCGGAGGTGACCCACACCTGGTCGATCCGGCGGTGTGGTGCGTGCGCGGGGTGGGTCAGCCCCTCCTCGCGCTGCCAGAAGCGCCAGCCCGCCTGGTCGTCGCGATCGTGCGCCAGGTCCCAGGCGTCGGAGAAGCGCCCCTGCAGCGGCTCGAGCTCGGGCGCGTCCGGGCGGGCGTTGAGGTCGCCCACGAGCACCCCGGCCTCCATCGACTCGGTGTGCAGCGCGGCCAGGGCGGTCACCTGCTCGGTCCGCCGATCCGGCCGGCCGGCGCTCAGGTGGGTGTTGGTCACCCAGAGCGTCCCGCCGTCCAGCTCGAGCATCGTCCGCAGGGCGCTGCGGGGCTCGCCCTCGCCGGGCAGCGGGTGGACGTCGCTGATCAGGATGGGCAGCCGCGACAGCAGCGCGTTCCCGTACTGACGCGGCCGGTCGTCCGGTCCCGGGTCGTCGATCGCCGGTCCCCAGGCGAGCTGCATGTCCAGGGCCCGCGAGAGCAGCAGCGCCTGGTCGACGTCCTCGCTGCGCTCACCGAAGTACCGGTCGACCTCCTGCAGGCAGATGACGTCGGCGTCCACCGAGTGCAGCAGCTTGGCCAGCCGCGGCAGGTCGTGCCGCGCGTCCTCACCGACCCCGTGGTGGGTGTTGAAGGTGACCAGCCGGACGGGGATCGGCGGCTGGTCGGGACCAGGGGCGGGCTTGGTCATGCGTGCAGCTTCTCAGGCCTCCGCGAGGGGAACGTCGAGCACCTGTCGCAGCTCGGGCCGCCCGCGCTGACTCACCAGGAGCACGAAGCGTGCCGACCGGTCCTTCAGGACGAGCTCACCGATCTGATTGCCGAAGAAGGGGCCGGCGAGCTTGTTCCATTCGAGCCGGTTCGGCTCCGCCTTCGCCAGCCGCGCCAGGGCGTTCGTGAACCGCTTCGCCGCGCGGCTCCAGCCGATCGTGAACCCGACGCGGATCGGGTGCGGTGCCTGGTTGTGCAGCGGGGAGACGGTGAGCTGGTGCACGCGGCTGGTGAGGTCCCCCGGTTCGACCAGTTCCGCGGCGTAGGCGTGGTGCACGTCGCCGGAGAGCACCAGCGCCGTCGCGGGTGCCCGGCCGTGGTCCCCGCGCGCGACGGCCGCCAGCGCCGCGCCCAGGCGGTCGAAGGAGTGCCCGAACGCCGCCCAGTGCTCGAGGTCGGCGGCCTGCCGCAGCGACTCGGCGATCCGCCCGCGCCACCGTCCGTGGTGGCGCACGTTGAGCGTCTCGTTCCAGCGTTCCAGGTTGTGGATCGCGTGCGGCAGCAGCCACGGCAGCGACGTGCCGAGGATCAGGTGCTCCACGCCCTCGTCGACGGCGCGGCGCATCGCGGCCTCGACCCAGGCGAACTCGTCCTCGTCGAGCATCCGGCGGTGCTGCTCCTCCAGGACGCGGCCGGCCCGGCTGTCGACCATGATCAGTCGAGCCTCGCCCCAGTGCCGCACGAAGCTCCACCGGATGGTCGCCGGCTCGGCATCGGCCAGCTCGGCCATCTCGCGCAGCATCGGCTCGGCGTCCCGAGTGGGGTCGTCAGCACTCATGCCCTGGATCGCCTGCCAGGTCTTGTTCTCGGCCAGCTCCTGCGGGCTGAGGTTGCCCAGGTGCTGGTAGACCCAGTAGCTGGTCAGGCCGCCGGTGATCCGTCCCCGCCACCAGGACCGGCGGGTGATCTTCTCGCGCCAGGCGGCCGAGGTGTTCCAGTCGTCGATCATCTCGTGGTCGTCGAAGATCATCGAGGACGGGATCGTCGACAGCAGCCAGCGCACCTGCGGGTCCCGCCAGGACTCGAAGTACAGCCGGGTGTACTCCTCGAAGTCGGCGACCTCGTGGTCCGGGGACCGCTTCTCCTCCCGACCGTTCCGCCGGCGGTGCAGCCACGACGTCGTCTCCTTCGTGAGCTCGTCGGCGTAGACCTGGTCGCCGAGGAGCACGAGGGCATCGGGCCACTGGTCCTCGGGCACGGCGGCCATCTGGGAGGCGTAGAGGACCAGCGCGTCCGGGGGGATGCCCTCGGAGTCCTCGACCGTTCGCCGGCTGGCGTAGCGGCAGGAACCGAAGGCCAGACGGAACGGCCCCGGGCGACCGGGCGTCCGGATCCGGCTGGGTGGGAACTCCGAGTTCCTCGGCGGCCACACCTGCGCGCCGTCCAGCCGCACCTCGTACGGCGTCGTGCTGCCGGGCTCGAGGTCCTCGACCATCACCAGGGCGTAGTGGTGACCGCCGACGCAGAACGTGCGCGCCCGCCGGCCGAGGACGTCGACCTCGCAGGGGCGATCGGTCTCCACCCACACCGTGGCGGACACCGGGTCCACGTGCCGCAGCAGTGGGCCCAGCAGGAGGACCGGATCAGCGCTCGTGGGTGACGACATCGGTCCAGCGTGGACCACGAACCTGTGTCCTGCCTGCAGCACCGCCGCGAGCTGGGAGACTCGCGGCATGGAATTCGTCCTCATCGCGATCGCGATCCTCGTCGTGGCACTCATCGCCGGAGTGGGCCTGCTGGTCGGCAGAGGACGGCGCACGACGCGCCTGGACGACGACGCGGCCACCGGGACGACGCTCACCCGGCCCCGGCCGCCCGCACCCGTCGAGGAACCGCGTGCGACGGGGGCCACCGCTTCCGGGCTGGGGCTGCCGCCGGAGACGGCCGAGGCGCCCCCCGTCGAGTTGCCACCCGCCGAGCCCGAGCCCGGCCTGGTATTCGAGACCCCGCCGCCGTCCGCCGGTCGCCTGGTGCGGCTGCGCTCCCGGCTGGCCCGCTCGCAGTCCTCGCTGGGCCGCGGCCTGCTCACCGTCCTCGCCCGCGAGAAGCTCACCGAGGAGGACTGGGAGGAGCTCGAGGAGACCCTCCTGGCCGCCGACGTCGGCATCGCCGCCACGACGCAGATCGTGGAGCGGCTGCGCACCCAGTCGATGGTGCTGGCGACCGCCTCGGGGGCCGACCTGCGCGAGCTGCTGGTCCGTGAGCTCACCGCCGTCCTCGGGCCGGACCTGGACCGCACCCTCGGCACCCAGCGGCGGGAGGGCCGGCCGGGGGTCGTCCTGGTCGTCGGCGTCAACGGCGCCGGGAAGACGACGACGGTCGGCAAGATCGCCCGCGTGCTCGTGGGGGACGGGAAGAGCGTCGTCCTGGGGGCGGCGGACACCTTCCGCGCCGCGGCCGCCGACCAGCTGGAGACCTGGGGGGAGCGCGTCGGGGTGCTCACCGTCCGGGGCCGGGAGGGCGGTGACCCGGCGTCGGTGGCCTTCGAGGCGGTGCGGACCGGCGTCGAGGGCGAGGTGGACGCCGTGCTGATCGACACCGCCGGCCGGTTGCACACCAAGTCCGGCCTGATGGACGAGCTGGGCAAGGTCAAGCGGGTCGTCGAGAAGCAGTCGCCGGTGACCGAGGTGCTGCTGGTCCTGGACGCGACGACCGGCCAGAACGGCGTCGTCCAGGCGCGGGTGTTCACCGAGGCGGTGACGGTCACCGGCATCGTGCTCACCAAGCTCGACGGGACGGCCAAGGGCGGCATCGTCGTCTCGGTGCAGCGCGAGCTCGGCATCCCGGTGAAGCTGATCGGCCTGGGGGAGGGCCCCGACGACCTCGCGCCGTTCGAGCCGAGGACGTTCGCCGAGGCGCTCGTCGGCGGAGCCGACTGAGGCGCGGGGTCGGCGGAGCCGACTGAGGCCAGAGATCGCCCGGTGCGCGTCGTGGGCTAGGTGCGGCTGACGTCGAAGCCGTACGGCAGCTCGAGGCGATGCCTCGACAGGAGGTCCGGGTTGGCGAGCAGCTCACGGGTCGCCCCGTCGGCGACCACCACACCCTCGTCGAGGATCACCGAACGCGGGCAGAGCTGGAGGGCGTAGGGCAGGTCGTGGGTGACCATCAGCAGGGTCACCGGAAGGGCCTGGAGGACCTCGGCGAGCTCCCGCCGACCGGCGGGGTCCAGGTTCGAGGACGGCTCGTCCAGCACCAGGATCTCCGGGTGCATCGACAGCACGGTGGCGACGGCAACGCGGCGGCGCTGGCCGAACGACAGGTGGTGCGGCGGGCGGTTCTCGTAGCCGCTCATCCCGACCTGCTCCAGGGCCTCGGCGACCCGGGCAGCGATCTCCGCCTCCGGCAGCCCCAGATTGCGTGGCCCGAACGCCACGTCCTCCCCGACGGTGGGCATGAACAGCTGGTCGTCGGGGTCCTGGAAGACGATGCCGACCCGACGCCGGATCTCCTGCAACGCGGGCTTGTCCACGGGCAGCCCCCCGACCGTCACCCGCCCGCGTCCGGCGCGCAGGATGCCGTTGAGGTGCAGGACGAGGGTGGTCTTGCCCGCCCCGTTCGGGCCCAGCAGGGCGACCCGCTCGCCACGTTCGATCCGCAGGTCGACGCCGTAGAGGGCCTGGTGCCCGTCGGGGTAGGCGTAGGCGAGGTCCTCGACGAGCAGGGACGGGGGTGCGGTCACCCGAGCACGAATCCGCTGAGGAGCACGACGCCGGCGACCGCAGGCAGGGCCAGGGCGACCGCCCACGACCGCCCGCCGACAGCGGCCGCGGGGCCGGCCGGCAGCCGTCCGGTGTAGCCGCGCGAGAGCATCGCCAGGTGCACGCGCTCGCCCCGCTCGAAGCACCGGACGAACAGCGACCCGGTGGCCGGCCCGAGCACGCGCAGGGCGCTGACCCGTCCACCGCGGAAACCGCGGGACTCCCGGGCCACCCGCATCCGGTGCAGCTCACCGCCCACCACGTCCGCGTAGCGGATCATGAACATCAGGATCTGCACGAGGACCTGGGGCAGCCGCAGCCGCTCCAGCCCGCGCAGCAGCTCCCGCGGCTCGGTCGTCGCGGCGAGGATCGTCGCGGCCAGGACCGAGAGCGTCGCCTTGGCCAGCAGTCCGCCTCCGGCGGCGAGCCCGGACTGCGACAGCGACAGCCCGAGAACCTCCACCCGCGGCCCCGGTGCCACGAACGGCATCAGCAGCGCGAACCCGACGAACGGGATCTCGACCACCAGTCCGCGGACCAGCCGCCCGGGGTCGACACCGGCGATCGCTGCCACGGACAGGACGGCGACGAGGTGGCCGGCGTAGGCGAGGGGAGCCCACGGCGCGTGCACCGGGGTGGCGACGACGACGAGCGCGAAGGCGAGGACCGACACCACCTTGAGATGCGGTTCCAGCCGGTGCACCGGGCTGGTGCCGGCCAGGTACCGGGCGGCCAGGGCGCCGCCGTGGGCGGCACCCACCTCAGTCGCCGACCGGCGCGGGTGTGTCGCGGCGGCGCACGACCCAGGCCAACGTCCCGGCGACGGCCAGGACGGCGACCACGCCGATGACCCCGGCCACGCTGCCCGGGAGGCGGCCCTCCGCGCCGTCGACCGTGTAGTCGGCCAGCGGGGAACCGGCGGTGACGCTGTCCTGGGCGGTGTCGTCGAACCCGGTCTGCTCCGCCGACCACTCGAGGCCGTCGGGGTGCGCGCTGGCGTACCAGCTGCCGACACCGGCGACCAGCAGCGCGAGCAGCAGGCCGGCGATCCAGAGGGTGCGGCCGCGGCTCATCGGGCCGCTCCGGCCGGCTCGGGACGACGGCTGGCGAGCGCGGTCGCCGACCGCAGGTGGGCGGCTCCGTGCACGAGGTCGGGGCGGACGGCCAGCACGGCGCCGAGGACGGCGACGGTGATCGCGGCCTCGCCGAGACCGATGAGCAGGTGGATCCCGCCCATCGCCGCCACCACGGGGCCGAGGGGCACGTCGGATCCGCCGACGACGAACAGGCCGACGAATGTCATCGCGGCGGCCGGCACCGACAGGAACGCGGCGACGAAGGTGGCGGTCAGCACCCCGCTGCGGGTGCGGGGCAGCGCGGCGCGCAGCAGCCGGAAGACGCCGTAGCCCAGCCCGACGGCGACGACTCCCATGAGCGTGACGTTCGTGCCGATCGCGAGGACGCCGCCGTCGGCGAACAACAAGGCCTGGACCATGAGGACCACGGTCATGCAGAGCACCGCCGTCCACGGGCCGACCAGGACGGCGAGCAGCACCGCGCCGATGAGGTGGCCGCTGGTCCCGGCGGCGACCGGGAAGTTGATCATCTGGGCGGCGAAGACGAACGCGGCGGTCAGGCCGGCCAGCGGAGCGGTGCGCTCGTCGAGCTCCGCACGGGCCTTGCGCAGGGCAAGGGCGACGGTGCCGGCGGCGAGGACGCCGGTGGCGACGGAGGTGGGCGCGTCGAGAAAGCCGTCGGGTACGTGCACGACGGCGACCTTATTGCACATCGTTTGCAATTGCGACCGGCCCCGCTCACAGCGGAGGTCCGCGACCGTCCGCCGCGGCCGTTCGACGACGGTCGGCAACACGGCCGCAACGGGAGCGCGGGACACGCGGCGCGGAGTTCACCGGCCCGAAACGCGGCGACGAACGCCCCGGAAACACGGCGACGGCACGGTGAACGCCGACCGGACAGGCCCGGGTCGGCCATCGGCCCAGAACTCTTCAGGAGGTTGCCGTGGTCAACACCGGCGACACCGCCTGGATCCTCACCAGCGCCGGGCTCGTGCTGCTGATGACTCCAGGCCTCGCGTTCTTCTACGGCGGCATGGTCCGCGCGAAGAGCGTGCTCAACATGATGATGATGAGCTTCGGGGCGCTGGCGCTCGTCAGCGTGCTCTGGGTCGTCTACGGCTACTCGGTCGCCTTCGGCGACGACGTCGGCCTCGGTCTCCTCGGCAACCCCGGGGAGTTCTTCGGACTCGCGGGGCTGATGGAGGACACCACGGGCGAGGCGGGCGGCCTGCCGGCCATGGCGTTCGTCGGCTTCCAGGCGGTGTTCGCCATCATCACCGTCGCACTGATCTCCGGTGCCATCGCCGACCGCGCCAAGTTCGGCTCCTGGATGGTCTTCGCCGGGATCTGGGCGACGATCGTCTACTTCCCGGTCGCGCACTGGGTCTTCGACTTCACCCTGACCGACGAGGACGGCACGGTGACCCACACCGGCGGCTGGATCGCCAACGACCTGGCGGCCATCGACTTCGCCGGCGGTACCGCGGTGCACATCAACGCCGGTGCGGCGGGCCTCGCCCTCGCGATCGTGCTGGGCAAGCGGCGGGGCTTCGGTCGCGAGGCGATGCGCCCGCACAACCTGCCCCTGGTGATGATCGGTGCCGGGCTGCTGTGGTTCGGCTGGTTCGGCTTCAACGCCGGTTCCGCGCTCGCCGCGAACAACACCGCGGCCGTGGCGTGGGTCAACACGCTGGCCGCGGCCGCCGCGGCCACCCTCGGCTGGCTCCTGGTGGAGAAGGTGCGCGACGGTCACTCGACCTCGCTCGGTGCCGCGTCCGGTGTCGTGGCCGGTCTGGTGGCGATCACGCCGGCCTGTTCGGCGGTGTCGCCGATCGGTGCCGTCATCCTCGGCGTGATCGCCGGCGTCCTGTGCGCCCTCGCCGTCGGCCTCAAGTACGCGCTCGGCTACGACGACTCCCTCGACGTCGTCGGCGTCCACCTGGTCGGTGGCCTCTGGGGCACCGTCGCCATCGGCTTCCTCGCCGATCCGGACGCCCCTGCCGGTGTCGAGAGCCTGATCTTCGGCGGCAGCGTCGACCAGCTCTGGCGGCAGGTCGTCGGGGCACTGGCCGTCCTCGTCTTCTCCTTCGTCCTTACGCTGGTGATCGGCATCGTCATCCAGAAGACGATCGGCTTCCGGATCACCGAGGAGGACGAGGTCACCGGGATCGACAACGTCGTGCACGCGGAGTCCGGCTACGACTTCGCCTCGCTCGGCAGCAGCGGTTCGGCTGCACCAGTGGCCGGCCAGGTGCGCGCCACATCAACCGAGGGCATCGCCCGGAGCACGGAAGGGGTCCGGGCATGAAGCTCGTCACCGCCATCGTCAAGCCGTTCAAGCTCGACGACGTCAAGAACGCCCTCGAGCTGATCGGGATCGCGGGGCTGACCGTCAGCGAGGTCCAGGGCTTCGGCCGTCAGCGGGGCCACACCGAGGTCTACCGCGGCGCCGAGTACCAGGTGGACTTCGTGCCCAAGGTTCGCATCGAGGTGGTCGTCAGCGAGCTCGACGCCGCGCGCGTCGTCGATGCGGTCGTCGAGGCCGCCTCGACGGGCCAGATCGGTGACGGCAAGGTGTGGGTGACGACGATCGACGAGATGGTCCGCGTCCGCACCGGCGAGCGCGGGGACGACGCGCTGTAGTTCCCGGGCGCGGTGATCCCGACGCGCTGAGCGGCTGCGCATCCCGTCGGCCGGGGTGGTGGGGTGGGTGGGAGCCCGTCTCATCGCCCCGGTGCGACGGTTCTTCCCGCGGCGGTGCAGTTCTTCCGAGGAGGACGTGGTGCTGGACCTCGAGGCGCTCCCGGGCCTGAGCCGAGCCGAGCGCGTGCGGGCCGTCGACACCTGGCTGGGCGGTCTGCTGGTGGAGGCGGTGGCGGGCACGCCACCGCCCAGGCAGCGCAGTGGGGGACCTCCGCCGCAGAGCGGCACCGAAGGCGTCGCTCTCGTCGCCGTCGGCAGCCTCGGTCGCCGGGAGCTGCCGCCGTACGGGGACCTCGACCTCGTCCTCGTGCACGAGGGCCGGTCGGAGATCGGGGCCGTCGCCGACGCCCTCTGGTACCCGATCTGGGACACCGGCCTCCGCCTGGACCACTCCGTCCGCTCGATCCCCGAGGCGGTCTCCGTGGCCTCCACGGACGTGAAGGCCGGCCTCGGTCTCCTCGACGCCCGGCTCGTGGCAGGGGACGCCGACCTCGCCGCGCGGCTGCGTGCGGCCACTCTCGGCAGCTGGCGGCAGGCGGCCTCGAAGCTCCTGCCGCAGCTGCGGGACCTCCGGCGGGAGCGCGCCCGCCGGCTGGGGGAGCTGGCCTTCCTGCTCGAGCCCGACCTGAAGGAGGCCTACGGCGGCCTCCGCGAGGGGCAGGTCCTGCGTGCCGTCGCCGCGGCACAGCTCGGCGACGAGCCGGACGCGGAGCTCGAGCGGGCGTACGCGTTCCTGCTCGACGTCCGTGACGAGCTGCGCCGGCGCATCGGCCGGCCGCACGACGTCCTCGTCCGCCAGGAGCAGCGGCCGGTCTCGGTCGCCCTGGGCCTGGCCGACGAGGATGCCCTGCTGCGCGAGGTGAGCCTTGCGGGACGGCGACTGGCGTTCGTCGTCGACGAGACCTGGCGCCGGGTCGAGGCGGCACTCGTCCGCCGCCCGCGTGGCCGGTACCGGCGGGTGCGTCGTGAGCCGCTCGCCGAGGGCGTCGTCCGCCAGGGCGACGAGGTGGTCCTGGCGCAGGGCGCCAGGCCGGCCGCGGATCCGGGTCTTCTGCTGCGGGCGGCGGCCGCCGCCGCCCGGGCGGATCTGCTGCTCTCGCCGTACACGCTCAAGGTGCTCGCGGTGCACAGCCCGCCGGTGCCCGAGCCGTGGCCGGCGGAGGTCCGCTGGTCGTTCCTGCGGCTGCTGGCCAGCGGGCGTGCCGCTGTTCCGGTCATCGAGCAGCTGGACCAGGAGGGGCTGCTCTCCCGCCTGCTGCCGGAGTGGGACCGGGTCCGCTCGCTGCCCCAGCGGCATCCGTGGCACCGGTTCACCGTCGACCGCCACCTGGTGGAGGCCGCTGCGGCTGCCGCCGAGCTCACCCACGACGTCGACCGCCCCGATCTCCTGCTGGTGGCCGCGCTGCTCCACGACATCGGCAAGGGCTGGCCGGGCGACCACAGCGTGGTCGGTGAGCCGATCGCGGCCGGGATCGGCGCACGCATGGGCTTCGGGGAGGCCGACGTCGCCACGCTCGCCACGCTGGTGCGTCACCACCTGCTGCTGCCGGCGACGGCGACCCGGCGCGACATCGACGACCCCGCGACCATCGACCGGGTCGCGGCGACCATCGGGAACGACCCCGCCGTCCTGCAGCTGTTGCACGCCCTGGCCCAGGCCGACGGGGCGGCCACCAGCAGCTCGGCCTGGTCGCCGTGGAAGGCGCACCTGGTGGCTGCCCTGGTGGCTCGTGTGCAGGGCAGGCTGAACGGCGGTCCGGTACCGGAGCTGGAGCCCGTGCTGCACCCGACCGAGGCTCGGGTCACCGCCCGGCTGCTGGACGTCCCCGGGACCGCGGGCGCGGTGACGGTCGGGATCGAGGACGTCGCCGACGGCCAGCAGGTCACCATCGGCGGTCCCGACCGGTCCGGGCTGCTGAGCACGTGCGCGGGCGTCCTGGCCCTGAACCAGCTCGACGTCCGGGCGGCGAAGATGTCGGTGGAGAACGGCTACACGACCGGCGTCTTCGCCGTGCGCCCGCGGTTCGGTCGTGCGCCGGTGCCGGAGATCCTGGCCGACGCCGTGCGGGCCGCGCTGGAGGGCACACTGCCGCTGGCCGCCCGGCTGCGCCAGCGGGAGGCCGACTACCGGCAGAACGGTGGACGGACGGCGCCGCCGCGCATCTCCTGGCACAACGGCGAGGTGAGCGGTGCCGCGACCGGGATCGTCGAGGTCCGCGCCACCGACCGGGCCGGGCTGCTCTACCGGCTCACCGCGGCGATCGCGGAGGAGGGCCTGGACGTGACGTCGGCCCGGATCGAGACCCTCGGGGCGGACGCGGTCGACTGCTTCTACGTCTGCAACCCCTCCGGCTCGCCGGTCGAGCCCGACCAGCGCGCGCGGGTGGACGAGGCGTTGGTGGCGGCCACCGTCGGGGCGAGTGCGTCGAAGGAGCTCCGCAAGGCCGACACGCCGGGGTGAGCTCCCGCGATCTGTCAGTACCACGTGTCACCGTCGGCAGGACGGGACGGAACGGTCCCCCTGACCGGAGGAGACCCATGGACAGCCGGATGTGGCCCTGCCCCCCGTGCGGGGAGGTCACCGAGTTCGTGCAGCCCCCGTGCGTCGACGGGCACATCGATGACGGTGGCGAGTGCCCCGAGTGGGCGTGCGCCGGGTGCGGCGCGGCCGTCGTCATGGGCGAGCTGTCCCTGGTGGCCGACGTCGTGCGCCAGCGGCACGCCGCCTGAAGAAGGACCCCGTCCTCCCCGCCCCTCGTGGAAGGACCCCGCTGCCCCCACGCGTCGCATGCTCGCAGTGGGCCCCTGCAGCGAGGCTGTGCCCTGGACGGGGCCGTAGCCTAGGAGCCAGGTGGCGCGGCGAGCCCGTGCCCGCGACTTCTGAGGACGTGCTGTGTTCGAGACCCTCTCCGACCGCCTGGACAAGGTCTTCACCGGCCTGCGTGGCAAGGGCCGGCTCACCGACGCCGACATCGACGCCACCGCGCGCGAGATCCGCATCGCGCTGCTGGAGGCCGACGTCGCCCTGCCCGTGGTGCGGGCCTTCATCACCTCGGTCAAGGAGCGCGCCCGCGGCGCGGAGGTCTCCGGTGCGCTGAACCCGGCGCAGCAGGTCATCAAGATCGTCAATGAGGAGCTCATCGCCATCCTCGGCGGCGAGACGCGCCGCATCCGGCTGGCCAAGCAGTCGCCGACGGTGATCATGCTCGCCGGTCTGCAGGGCTCCGGTAAGACGACCCTCGCCGGCAAGCTCGGCCGCTGGCTCAAGGAGCAGGGCCACGCCCCGCTGCTCGTGGCCTGCGACCTGCAGCGTCCCAACGCCGTGCAGCAGCTGTCGGTCGTCGCCGGGCAGGCGGGGGTCGACGTCTACGCGCCGGAGCCGGGCAACGGTGTCGGTGACCCGATCCGCGTCGCCGCGGACTCCATCGAGCACGCCCGCCGCACGATGCACGACGTCGTCGTCGTCGACACCGCCGGTCGGCTGGGCATCGACGCGGAGCTGATGGCCCAGGCCGCCGGCATCCGCGACGCCGTCTCGCCCGACGAGACGCTGTTCGTCGTCGACGCCATGATCGGTCAGGACGCCGTCACCACGGCCGAGGCCTTCCGCGACGGCGTCGGCTTCACCGGCGTCGTCCTCACCAAGCTCGACGGCGACGCCCGCGGTGGTGCGGCCCTGTCGGTCCGGCACGTCACCGGGCAGCCGATCATGTTCGCCTCCACCGGCGAGAAGCTCACCGACTTCGACGTCTTCCACCCCGAGCGGATGGCCTCGCGCATCCTCGGCATGGGCGACGTGCTCAGCCTGATCGAGCAGGCCGAGAAGACCTTCGACGCCGACCAGGCCGAGCGCATGGCCGGCAAGCTCGCCTCGCGCGAGGGCTTCACCCTCGAGGACTTCCTCGAGCAGATGCTGGCCATCCGCAAGATGGGCCCGATCGCCAACCTGCTCGGCATGCTGCCCGGTGCGGGGGCGATGAAGGAGCAGCTCAAGCAGGTCGACGATCGCGATCTCGACCGCACCGCGGCGATCATCCGCTCGATGACGCCCGAGGAGCGGGTCAACTCCAAGATCATCAACGCCTCGCGCCGGGTGCGGATCGCCAACGGTTCCGGCGTCAGCGTCACCGACGTCAACCAGCTGCTCGAACGGTTCGCCCAGGCCCAGAAGATGATGAGCCAGATGGCCGGGAGCATGGGCCTCCCGGGCATGGGCCCCATGTCGAAGAAGCAGCGCGGGCGGCAGACGCAGGCGCAGTCCAAGAAGGGCAAGAAGGGGAAGGGCGGCAAGGCGAAGGGCGGTCCCGCCCGCCGGCCGGTCGGCGCCCCCGGCCTCCCGTCGGGCGCGGGCAACCCCTTCGGCGGTCTGCCCGGCGGCATGCCGGGTGGCATGCCCGGGTTCCCGCCCGGTCAGGGGCTGCCCGACCTCACGAAGCTGAACTTCGATCAGCTCAAGGACGACCGGCCGGGCCGGTGACCGCGTCGCTGCACCTCTCCGGTGTGGTCCTCCCCGGGGGGGAGCACCGCGATGTGTGGGTGAGCGAGGGACGGTTCACGTTCGAACCCGTACCGGGCGCGGAGACGGTCAGCCGTGGCGGCTGGCTGCTGCCGGGCCTCGTGGACGCGCACTGCCACGTCGGCATCGCGACCGGCGGCGGTCACGTGACCGATCTCGACGGCATGCGGGGCCAGGCGCTGGCCGAACTCGCCGCCGGGGTGCTGGCGCTGCGCGACTGCGGCTCGCCGGTCGACACCCGCGCCCTCGACGAAGAGCCCGACCTGCCCCGGATCATCCGGGCAGGACGGCACATCGCCCGCAGCCGGCGCTACATCCCCGGCCTGGCCGTCGAGCTGGAGCCCGACGACCTGGCCGCTGAGGTGCGCGTGCAGGCCGGTCGGGGCGACGGCTGGGTCAAGCTGGTCGGGGACTGGATCGACCGCGGCGCGGGCGACCTGGCGCCGGAGTGGCCGCGTCCGGCGTTGGAGGCGGCGATCGAGACCGCGCACGCCGCGGGCGCCCGGGTCACCGCGCACACCTTCGGCACCGATGCGCTGCCGGACCTGATCGCCGCGGGCATCGACTGCATCGAGCACGGCACCGGCCTGACCGAGGAGCTCATCGGTGAGATGGCCCGCCGCGGTACCGCCGTCGTCCCCACCCTGGTCAACGTGGAGAACTTCCCGGGTTTCGCGAGCGCGGGGGAGAAGAAGTTCCCCGCCTACGCCAGCACGATGCGGCAGCTGTACGCGAACTCCGGCGCCGTCGTGCGCGCGGCGTTCGATGCGGGGGTGCCGGTCTTCGCCGGCACCGACGCAGGCGGGGGGATCCGGCACGGACGCATCGCCGACGAGGTGCGCGCGCTGCACCACGCCGGCCTGCCGGCCGAGGCGGCGCTGGCCGCTGCCTCCTGGTCAGCGCGAGCCTGGCTCGGCCTGCCCTGCATCGAGGAGGGCGCGCCGGCCGACGTCGTGGTCTACGACAGCGACCCGCGGACGGATCTCGATGTCCTGGCCCGGCCGCAGCGGATGGTCCTGCGCGGACGGGTCGTCGGATAAGGCGCTTCGCGAGTGGGGCCCGGAGGGTTCCCGAGCGGCGGCGCGGACACGCTCGTCGCAGCTGCGGGAGGCCCGCTGGCCGCGGTGTCGGGCGGTAGCCCGACAATGGGCATCGTGCTGTTGCGGATGTCGACCCTGTTCCTGCGGACCCTGCGTGACGATCCGGCCGATGCCGAGGTGCCCAGCCACCGGCTGCTCGCGCGCGGCGGCTACATCCGCCGGGCCGCGCCCGGTGGGTTCACCTGGCTGCCGCTGGGGTTCCGCGTCTTCCGCAACGTCGAGCGCATCGTCCGCGAGGAGATGGACGCGATGGGCGCGCAGGAGGTGCACTTCCCCGCGCTGCTGCCCCGGGAGCCCTACGAGGCGACCAACCGGTGGACCGAGTACGGCCCCAACCTCTTCCGGCTCAAGGACCGCCGGGGCAACGACTTCCTGCTGGGCCCCACCCACGAGGAGATGTTCACGCTCCTCGTGAAGGACCTCTACGGCTCCTACAAGGACCTGCCCGTCTCGCTGTACCAGATCCAGACCAAGTACCGGGACGAGGCGCGGCCGCGGGCCGGGCTGTTCCGCGGCCGCGAGTTCACGATGAAGGACAGCTACTCGTTCGACGTCGACGACGCCGGGCTGGACCGCTCCTACGCCGCGCACCGCGCCGCCTACATCAAGATCTTCGACCGGCTCGGCCTCGACTACGTGATCGTCTCGGCGATGTCCGGCGCCATGGGCGGCTCCAAGAGCGAGGAGTTCCTGCACCCGACGCCGATCGGCGAGGACACCTTCGTCCGCTCGCCCGGCGGCTATGCGGCCAACGTGGAGGCGGTGTCGACCGTCGTCCCCGACGCGATCCCGTTCGACGGCCTGCCCGAGGCGCACGTCGAGGACACCCCGGACACCCCGACCATCGAGACGCTGGTCGCCGTCGCGCAGCAGCTGTTCCCGGACGCCGGGTACACGGCCGCCTCGACGCTGAAGAACGTCGTCGTCAGCCTGGTGCACCCCGACGGCAGCCGGGAGCCGCTGGTCATCGGCCTGCCCGGTGACCGCGAGGTCGACGCCAAGCGGCTGGAGGCCCAGCTGGCCCCCGCGGAGGTCGAGCCCTTCACCGACTTCGCCGGCAACCCCGTCCTGGTCAAGGGCTACATCGGCCCGCAGGTGCTCGGCAGCGAGAGCGAGTCGAAGATCCGTTACCTGGTCGACCCGCGGGTCGTCCCCGGCACCCGGTGGATCACCGGGGCCAACGAGGCGGGCAAGCACGTGTTCGACCTCGTGGCCGGCCGGGACTTCACCTGGGACGGCGTCATCGAGGCCGCCGAGGTGCTGCCGGGCGATCCCGCCCCCGACGGCTCCGGCCCGCTGGAGCTGGCCCGAGGCGTGGAGATGGGGCACATCTTCCAGCTCGGCCGCAAGTACGCCGAGGCGCTCGACCTCAAGGTGCTCGACGAGAACGGCAAGCTGGTCACCGTCACCATGGGCTCCTACGGCATCGGGGTCTCCCGCGCCGTCGCGGCGATCGCCGAGTCCACCCACGACGAGCTCGGCCTGGTGTGGCCCCGCGAGGTGGCGCCCGCCGACGTGCACGTCGTCGCCACGGGCAAGGATGCCGCCGTGTTCGAGGCCGCGGAGGCGCTGGCCACCGAGCTCGTCGCCGCCGGTCTGACGGTGCTCTACGACGACCGGCCGAAGGTCAGCCCGGGGGTGAAGTTCAAGGACGCCGAGCTGCTCGGCATGCCGACGATCGTCACCGTCGGCCGTGGTCTGGCCGAGGGCGTCATCGAGGTGCGCGACCGGAAGACCGGGGACCGCGAGGAGGTGCCGGTCGCCGAGGCCGGGGCCCGCGTGCTCGCCGCCGTCCGCTCCTGACGGCGTCGCCTCCGCAGGGATGGCGGCGGAGCGTGGTCGACTGAGTCCGTGCCGAACGACATCGACGTCCAGCTGCGGTCCACCGCCGAGCTGGTCGAGGTGAACCTCGGCTACGGCGACCAGGTGCACCGGCCCCGGCGGCTCGACCACCTGTCCGGGTTCCCGTCGCGGTCGGCCGCACTCGCGGCCGCAGGCGAGCTCGAGGGTCTGGGGTACGAGATCGACGGCCTCCGCCGCCGCTGGCTCACCGTCTGGCTGGCATTCGGCAAGGAGATTCCGGTCGACCACGAGTCGGCCGCGGCGTTCACCCGCGAGGTCGTCGGCGTCGTCGACCGCCACGGCGGCACCTATGACGGGTGGAGCGGCTTCCTGGTCACCGAGGACGCGTGACGGTTCCGTCGTCAGGCTGCTCCGCGACCGGTTCCACCTCGTAGCCCATCGGCGTCCGCCAGGACAGCTCGGCGCTGGCGAGATCGGGCCCCCGCAGCTCGATGTGGTGCAGCGGACCGCTCCTGGCCGCAGCTCCTCTCCGGTGATCTGGCATCATGGTCGGTCGAACACGGCGGTGGCGGCCCTCTCACCGTTTCCGGCCGTGTCCATCGCTCCGCCCCGGCGTACCCCCACACGCCGCTCCGGCGAGCAACCACACAGCGTTCGAGGAGTACACCACCCACCGTGGCCACCAAGATCAAGCTCATGCGCCTGGGCAAGATGCGCGCGCCCTACTACCGCATCGTCGTCGCCGACGCCCGGACCAAGCGTGACGGCCGCTCGATCGAGACGATCGGCAAGTACCACCCGAAGGAGGATCCCTCCTTCATCGAGGTCGACTCCGAGCGGGCGCAGTACTGGCTGGGCGTCGGCGCTCAGCCGACCGAGGCCGTCGCCGCCATCTTCCGGGTGACCGGTGACTGGCAGAAGTTCAAGGGCGAGCCGGCCCCCGCGCCGATGAAGGTCGCCGAGCCGAAGCCGGACAAGAAGGCCCTCTACGAGGCCGCCGTCCGCGCCGGCATGGACGAGCCGACCACCGAGGCGACCACCGCCAAGAAGAAGGCCGCTCCGAAGAAGGCAGCCGCTGCCGACGAGGCGCCGGCTGCCGAGGCTGCGCCCGAGGCCTCCGCCGCGGACGCACCCGCCGAGACGCCTGCCGAGTAAGACGTGCTCGAAGACGCGCTCGAGCACCTGGTCAAGGGCATCGTCGACCATCCGGAAGACGTGACCGTCGATCTCCTCACCAACCGCCGCGGCAAGACCCTCGAGATCCGGGTGCACCCCGACGATCTCGGCAAGGTCATCGGCCGTGGCGGGCGCACCGCCAAGGCGCTGCGCCAGGTGATGACCGGCGTCGGCGGACGTGGCCTCCGGGTCGACGTCGTCGACACCGACGGGCGCTGAGCACACCTCCCTTGCCGGGAACTCCGCACGACACCGACACCGTGGTGGTCGGCCGCATCGGCCGGCCCCACGGTGTCCGTGGTCTGGCCACCGTCGAGGTGCGCACCGACGACCCCGACCACCGGTTCGCCCCCGGCACGGTGCTGCTGACCGACCCACCGCAGCGCGGCCCGCTGACCGTCGTCGACAAGCGGTGGCACAGCGGCACGCTGCTGCTGCAGGTGGCCGCGCCGTCCGGCGAGGTCTACGGCACCCGCGAGGACGTCGACGCCCTCCGCAACACCCTCTTGCTGGTCCCGGTCGCCGATCTCCCGGTGATCGAGGACCCGGACTCCTACTACGACCACCAGCTGGTCGGCCTGTCCGCGCGGCTGCCCGACGGCTCGGTCGTCGGCGAGGTCACCGCCGTCCGCCACGAAGCTCAGGACCTGCTCGTCCTGCGCCGCGCGCAGGGGGGCGAGGCGCTGATCCCGTTCGTCTCGGCGATCGTGCCCGCGGTCGACCTGGCCGGCGGTTTCCTGGTGGTCGACCCACCCGAGGGGCTGCTCGACCTGTGAGCGGCCCTGTGATCGGCCGGCTCCGCCGGGCGGGAGCGAACCGGCGGGTGACGTCGTGACCTACCGCGTCGACGTCATCACCATCTTCCCCGAGTACCTGGCGCCCCTGCGGCAGTCGCTGCTCGGCAAGGCCGCCGAGCGCGGCCTCGTGGCCATCGGCGTGCACGACCTGCGGGAGTGGACCGACGACGTGCACCGCACCGTCGACGACGCCCCCTACGGCGGGGGCCCCGGCATGGTCATGAAGCCCGAGCCGTGGGCGCTGGCGCTGGAGGCCGTCCGCCCACCCGGGACCCGCCTGGTCGTGCCGACGCCTGCCGGCCGGCCCTTCACCCAGGCGATGGCCGCCGAGTGGGCGGCCGAGCCCGGCCTGGTCTTCGCCTGCGGCCGCTACGAGGGCATCGACCAGCGGGTGGCCGACTGGGCCGCCGACGCCGGTCCGGTGTCCGAGGTCTCCATCGGCGACTACGTGCTCGCCGGCGGGGAGTCCGCCGTCCTGGTGATGGTCGAGGCCGTCACCCGGCTGCTGCCCGGGGTCGTGGGCAACCGGGAGTCCGTGGAGTTCGACTCGCACGCCGACGGTCTGCTCGAGGGGCCGTCCTACACCCGGCCGGCGAACTGGCGGGGCCTCGACGTGCCGCCGGTCCTGCTGTCGGGTGATCACGCCGCCATCGCGCGCTGGCGGCGTGCGGAGTCGCTGCGGCGCACCGCGACCCGGCGGCCGGATCTGCTCGCCGCCCTGCCCGAGCACGGGCTCACCGACGCCGAACGGGCCGCCCTGGACCTCCCATGAACCGCCCCTGGGTGCGGCCCACGGCCCGGGTGGTGGTCATCGACCCCGCCGGGCGCGTGTTGCTGCTGGGCGCCCGGCTGACCGATCCGGCACTGCCGCCGGGCGACGTCCTGTTCTGGTACACGCCTGGCGGGGGTGTGGAGGACGGCGAGAGCCTGCGCGAGGCCGCCGTCCGGGAGCTGGCCGAGGAGATCGGCCTGGTCGTTCCGCCCTCGGCCCTGGAAGGCCCGGTCTGGCTGCGCCGACACCTCGGCGCCTTCGCCGGGGTCGACATCGACTCCCGGGAGACCTTCTTCGTCCTCCGGGACGTCGTGCACGAGGTGGATCCCGCCGGGCGCACCGAGCTGGAGGTGCTGGGGGAGGAACCGCACCGCTGGTGGTCGGCCGAGGAGATCGCGACCAGCACGGAGGTCTTCGCTCCCGGGGATCTCGCCGACCGGCTGCCGGAGCTGCTCGCCGGCCCGTGGGCAGGGCCGCCGCGCGTCGTTCTCTGAAGATGTGGCACAGTAGAGAGCTGCTGCAGACCTCCGGCACCGCCGGTGGGAGCTCTCCACAGGAGCCGCAGCTCCCCGGGACCGGACAGCCGGGGCGTTCCGCTGTCCGCACCGAGAACGAGCCATCTGAGACTGAGGACTGCCGAGATGAACACCCTGGACGCACTCGACGCCGACTCGTTGCGCGACGACATCCCCGAGTTCCGCCCGGGGGACACCGTCAAGGTGCACGTGCGCGTGGTCGAGGGCAACCGCTCCCGCATCCAGGTCTTCCAGGGCGTCATCATCCGTCGTCAGGGTGGCGGCATCCGCGAGACCTTCACCGTGCGCAAGGTGAGCTTCGGCGTCGGCGTGGAGCGCACCTTCCCGGTGCACACCCCGGTCGTCGAGAAGATCGAGGTCGTCACCCGCGGTGACGTGCGCCGCGCCAAGCTGTACTACCTCCGCGAGCTGCGCGGCAAGGCCGCCAAGATCAAGGAGAAGCGCGACGTCGTCTCGCGCTGACACGCCTGACCGCCGGTTCCGGTCGGCTGTCGTCCCGGCGGGTCCCCCGCGCCGTACGCTGCCTTCGATGAGCAGTGATCGGCCCGGGGGGCCCGCCGACGTCGTTCCTGGGGATGACCGAAGGGACGAAGGCCCGCACCGGGACGACTCCCTGTCGCGGCAGGCAGCGACCGGCAGGAGGTCCCGGCGCGCCCGTCGGGAGGCGTCGGCCAAGAAGGGCTCCCTGCTGCGCGAGCTGCCGGTGCTCCTGCTCGTCGCGTTCGTGCTGGCCCTGGTGGTCAAGACCTTCTTCGTCCAGGCGTTCTTCATCCCCTCCGGGTCGATGGAGCAGACGCTGCACGGCTGCGCCGGGTGCACCGGCGACCGTGTGCTGGTCAACAAGGTGCCCTACTGGTTCGGCGAGCCGGAGCCCGGCGACGTCGTCGTCTTCAAGGGGCCTGACACCTGGACGCCCGAGATCGCCGTCGCCCAGCCGGAGAACTGGGTCACCGGCGCCCTGCTCTGGCTGGGTCGGGCGGTCGGGGTGGCGCCGCCCGGCGAGGACGACTTCGTCAAGCGCGTGATCGCCGTCGAGGGCCAGACCGTGCAGTGCTGTGACGCCGAGGGCCGCGTGACCGTCGACGGTGAGCCCCTCGACGAGCCCTACATCTTCGAGAACACTCCGCTCGAGTCGCGGGCGTTCGGCCCGGTGACCGTTCCGGAGGGGCGGCTCTGGGTGATGGGCGACCACCGCTCGGCCTCGGCCGACTCCAGATCGCACGTCGGCGACGAGTACGGCGGCACGATCGGTGTCGACGACGTCATCGGCAAGGCCGCGCTGATCGTCTGGCCGGTCAGCCGGTTCGGGCTCCTCGACTCACCCGACATCCAGGGCGCCGAGGCCGCGGCGGCAGCCCCCTCGGGGGTGACCGTCTCGACGGTCGCGGCGTCGACGGTGGCGCCGTGGGCGATCGGCCTGGCGGGCGCAGTCCCGGTGGCCGCCTGGCGGCGCCGGCGCCGTCCCTCCGGCGACTGACCCTCTTGCGCTGCGTTCTCCCAGCCGTTCCTCCTGCCCAGCACGCTCCTCGCCCGGGTGTGCGTCGTCGCATGTGCTGTTCCGGACCGTTTCGCTGTTACGGATGGGACAGCGGTCGTGCCATTACCGATCCGGAAACAGCGGCGAAGAAAATGTCGAAAAGCGTTCAAGCAACCGTTTCACCCTTCCGATGGAGACATTGCTAGTTCCCGGAGTCGAAACGGAGTCAGTTGTGTCTGCACCTATGGCGAGCACCGCCCGCGGGGTCACCCGCGTGCTTCTCCTCGCCGACGCGCCCGTCCTGCGTCGCGGTCTGGTCAGCATGATCAACGAGACGGCCGGCATGCAGTCGGTGGGTACGCCCGGCGAACTGCGTCGCGCCCTCACGCTGGTCGAGTCGGCCCGCCCCGACGCCGTCGTCGTCGAGCTCGGCTCCGGTCGCGCCGCGACCCTCAACGCCTGCCGCGACCTGCGGCGCCGCTTCCCCCGTGTCGCGATCGTCGCCCTCGCCACCTCCGAGGACTCCTCGGTCGTGAACGAGGCCCTCGCCGCCGGTGTCCGCGGCTACCTGATGATCAACACCTCGCCGACGCTGCTCGGCTGGGCGATCCTGGCCGCCCGTGCGGGCCGGACCGTCGTCGACCCGCAGATCCGCCGCGTCGAGCCGTCGACCCTCCCGGTCGCCAAGCCCTTCACGCCGGAGGTGCCGCTCACCCGGCGCGAGTCCGACGTGCTGGACGAGCTGCTGCTGGGGCAGTCCAACCGGCAGATCGGACGGAACCTCTTCATCAGCGAGGACACCGTCAAGTCCCACGTCAAGGCGATCCTGCGCAAGCTGGGGGCCCGTGACCGGGCGCACGCGGTCTCGCTGGTCCTGTCCAACCGCCAGCCCGGCTGCACCTGCGGTGCCCACGGCCTGTCCTCGGCCGGACCGGCGGAGGCGGAGCTGACCAGCCCCGACCTGGGGCTCGCCGAGATCTGATCCCGGCATCTTCTCCGGCAGAACGGGCCGACCCCTCGGGGCCGGCCCGTTCTGCCGTTCCGGGGCCGGGTGTCCGGTCGGCGATCCCGGCCCGGGCCGTCGTACTGTCGGACGACGATGGCCCTCAGATCCGCCCCCTCCGGCCGCACGCTCGCCGACGAGGACCGCTCCGGCGCCCTCTGGGACATGGAGCGATCCCTGCGCCGTCGTGGTTTCCAGGTCGTGGCCGGCGCCGACGAGGCCGGCCGCGGTGCCTGTGCCGGCCCCCTGGTGGCGGCCGCCTGCGTGCTCCCGTCCGGGCGCCGTGGCCGCGTCCCCGGCCTCGCCGACTCCAAGCTCCTCACCGCCGCCGCACGCGAGCGGGTGTACGACGAGGTCGTCGACCGGGCGCTGTCCTGGTCGGTGGTGGCCATCCCGGTCGGCGAGTTGGATGCCCGTGGTATGCACGTGACCAACATCGAGGCCCTGCGCCGAGCCGTCTGCGCGCTCGATCCCTCTCCGGACTACGTGCTGACCGACGGCTTCCCGGTTCCCGGACTGACCCGTCCCGGCCTGGCCGTGTGGAAGGGCGACCGCGTGGCGGCCTGCGTCGCGGCCGCCTCGGTGCTCGCCAAGGTCACCCGGGACCGGATGATGCTCGAGCTGCACGAGCGGTGGCCCGAGTACGACTTCGCCGGGCACAAGGGCTACATCACCGACGTCCACAGCGCGGCACTGGAGCGGCACGGGCCCTGCCCCGAGCACCGCATGCGCTTCGTGAACGTGGCTCGGGCGCGCGACGCGCACGCCGCGCGGGTGGGTCGGCTGCCCCGCCCGGGCGGCATGGTCGATGATGGGCCCATGAGTCCAGTGCCCGGAGAGGTTCGATGAGCACCGAGGATCTCGAGAAGTACGAGACCGAGATGGAGCTGCAGCTCTATCGGGAGTACCGGGACATCGTCCGTCAGTTCACCTACGTGGTGGAGACCGAGCGACGGTTCTACCTGGCGAACTCCGTCGATCTCCAGGTGCGCGAGGCCGGGGGAGAGGTCTACTTCGAGCTCAAGCTCTCCGACGCCTGGGTCTGGGACATGTACCGGCCGGCGCGCTTCGTGCGCAACGTGCGGGTGCTGACGTTCAAGGACGTCAACGTCGAGGAGCTCGACAAGCCCGATCTGGAGCTGCCGGACAACCCGCGGCTGCCCTAGCCGGCCGGCCGTCCACAGTGCCGGGCGGCGTCCACAGATCGTCGCCGCCGCTGTCCTGACGGCCCGGCACGGGCGACCGTCGGTGGGTGTCCACATCCACCGATCTCGGCGTCCATGGCGAGCGGATCGCCGTCTCCTATCTCACCGACCGCGGCTTCCGCGTGCTGGACCGGAACTGGCGCTGCCGCGAGGGTGAGCTCGACATCGTCGCCCGCGACGGGGACGCCCTCGTCTTCTGCGAGGTCAAGACGCGGCGCGGGGTCGGCTACGGCCATCCGGTCGAGGCGGTCACCCGCACCAAGCAGCGTCGTCTGCGCACCCTCGCCCAGCGGTGGCTGGCGGCGCACGACGAGCACGCGCCGGAGCTGCGCTTCGACGTCGTCGGGGTGCTCGTGCGCCCGTCCCGGCCGGCGCTGGTCACGCACCTCCGGGCGGCGTTCCCGTGACCCTCGCCCGCACCTGGTCGGTGGGCCTCGCAGGGGTGCACGGCGCCATGGTCGAGGTCGAGGTCGACATGGCCGCCGGCGTGCCGCACGTGGCGCTGGTCGGCCTTCCCGACGCGGTGGTCCGCCAGTCGGTCGACCGGGTCCGCGCAGCGGTCGTCAACGCCGGAGCAAGCTTTCCGCAGCGGCGGATCACCATCGGTCTGTCGCCGGCGTCGATGCCCAAGCAGGGGAGCGGCTTCGACCTGTCAATGTTGTCGGTGGGACGCTTCTAGCATGCGCCGTCGAGCGGTCATCTACACGCGGATGAGCAGGGACCGGGAGGGCGCCGGACTCGGCGTGGATCGGCAGCGCCAGGACTGCATGGACCTGGCCGAGCGGCTCGGCTGGAAGATTATCGGCCACCACAGTGACAACGACCTCTCCGCCTACTCTGCGAAGCCGCGTCCGGGGTATCGCGCCCTTCTCGACGACCTCGAGGAAGGGCGCGCCGACGCCGTCGTCGTATGGCATACCGACCGGCTGCACCGCCGACCGGTTGAGCTCGAGCACTACATCGATGTCTGCGACCCCCGCGGCGTCATCACGCAGACCGTGAAGGCCGGGCCGCTGGACCTCGCGACACCGTCCGGTCGGATGGTGGCCCGGATGCTCGGCAGCGCCGGCCGATACGAGGTCGAGCACCTGATCGAGCGCCAGCAGGCGGCAAAGCTGCAGGCGGCGACGTCCGGTCGGTGGAAGGGTGGCCGGCGTCCGTTCGGCTACGAGGCGGACGGGGTCACGATCCGCAAAAGCGAGGCGGCCGAGATCCGCCGGGTGACCGACGACCTGCTGGCTGGAATGAGTCTCCACGCCATCGCCCGCGACTGGAACGCCCGCGGCATCACGACCTCGACGGGTGGTGTCTGGAAGCCGACCGAGGTGCGAAAGCTGCTGGCGCGTCCCCGGAACGCCGGACTGATGGAGCACCGCGGCGAGGTGGTGGGCAGGGCCGGGTGGCCCGCGATCGTCGAGGAGCCGTTGTGGCAGGCCGTGCGGGCCATGCTGTCGGACGTCAGCCGCCGCACGACGACCGGAAACGCCCGTAGGTGGCTCGGGGGAGGCCTGTACCTGTGTGGGATCTGCGGCGCCGCCCTGCGGGCAACCACGGCAGGGACGGGCGGCCTGGGTCGGGGACACGCACCGGCCTACCGGTGCGAACAGGGCGCGCATGTCGTGCGTCGCTGCGAACCGCTCGATGACTTCGTCGAGCACATCCTCATCGAACGGCTGTCCCGACCCGACGCGGCGGACCTGGCTCGAACGCCGACGACCGTGGATACGACCGACCTCCACGTTGAGCGGCTCGCGATCCAGGCCCGACTGGATGAGCTCGTCGACCGCTTCGCAGCCGGTCACATCACCGGGCAGCAGATGGAGCGCGGCTCCGCCACCCTGAGATCACAACTCGAAGATCTGGATCGGCAGCTCGCCGCAGCCGCCGGCGCGTCAGTGCTCGACGGAGTAGTCGGCGGGGACGCGGCCGAAATCTGGCCCATCCTCGATTTGTCGCGGCGTCGGGCCATCCTCGACACCCTCATGTGCGTGACCGTCCACCGAACCCGCCGGGGTCGCCCGCCCGGTTGGCGGCCTGGGGATTCCTACTTCGACCCTCGCGGCATCGAGATCGCGTGGAGGACGTCGTGAGCATCGAGAAGCTCTTCATTCTCTGCGACGACCCCTCGCATCCGTATCGGCGCGTCGCCGTCCCCGACTACGTGCACATCGGTCAAGGCCGTTCGACGGAGCGGTACACGCGCACCGCCGCGCAGGGGCACCGCGAGTCGGGCATCATGCGGCGCACCAGTTGATCGCGCTGCTGACCCGGCTGGTGGGCGGCTTGGCGCCGTCCACGGAACGGTGGGTGATCGTCCTGGTCTACGTCGGGGTCGACGCCGGTGGCGGCGTGAGCTGGTCAGCCGTAGCTTGCGCGGAGCAGCAGGGCTAGCTTGTCGCGCTGCTCAGCGGTTAGAGGCGGCGCCGCGTCCACGACTCGGCGGATGTGATCCTCGAACTGCTCCACTCGCCGGGCTTCGGCCAGCGCGTGGCAGACGCTCGTGAGTCTGGGGTCGTCATCTGCACGGTCGCCGCTGAGCGAGGAGACGCCGGCCCGGCGGTTGAGCCGTTCTTCTGTGCCGAGGTAGTCCCGAACCCGAGCGATGGCTAGCGGCTCATCCTGCCGTTTCCTTGCGACGGTCCGTGGCTGCATGGCCCGGGTCATCGGGCACCAGGACCGTAGCGGAGGCCCGATTGTTTGCGGGAGCACAGCCCGCGACGACCGGTTGCGGGTCTCATGGCGGAAGCCTGGGTCCTGTTGTTCCGGTTGCTCTCCAGTCGGGCTCCGTGATGGGTCGGCCGTGTCAGCGCCGCGCGTGTGCCGTCAGCTCGTCTCGTCCGCGCCACGTGCCTTCTCCAGTTACTCCCCAGTACTTCTTCAGGGCTGCGCCGGTCTGCGGTGGCCGGGCTGCCGCACAAGTTGTCCAGCGCCTGCGCCGCGCCTGGCCGGGGGGAGCCCTTCGGCGGCCTAGGCCCTGTTTGAAAGGTCGCGCAGCCAGATGTCGATGTCGCTGATCTGGACGGTGGCCTCGTAGCGGACGGCGAGCTTGTCGTAGCGGGTGG
>NZ_FZNO01000023.1 GCF_900188025.1 Blastococcus mobilis | reverse complement strand
GCTCGTGCTTGCCGGTCCACGCCTGCCCGCCGTAGTAGACGTGCCCGTGGCGCAGCAGCAGCTTGGAGATCCGGTGCCGGATCCGCATCAGATCGCCGCGGACGTCCTCACGGGCCCGGACCAGGTCCCGGGCGGCTTCCTGGGCCACGGTCGGCACCCGCACGGCCACGATGTCGTCCAGGCGCAGCAGGCGGGCCAGCAGCAGCGCGTCACGGGCGTCGGTCTTCACCCGATCCCCCGACGGCCGAACGATCTTCGACGCGGCGGCGACCTCACAGCGAATTCCGGCGGCGGTCAGCGCCCGGGCCAGCCCGAACCCGGTCGGCCCGGCCTCATAGGCCACCGCCGCCGGACCGGGCAGGCCCCGCACCCAGTCGAGGACCACCCGCTGGTCGGGCACCAGCCGCTGCCTGATCAACTCCCCGGTGACGCCGTCGATCGCCGCCGCGGACACCGAACGTGCGTGCACATCCAGACCGACGCTCGTACGCTCCAGACCCATCGGGGCCTCCCACACATGTCGGATAGGCCGGGCAGGGGCTCCTACCTGGCAACCCACGAACCTGTGTGAGTGGGGCCCCGACCCGCAACCCCTCCTCACGGGAGCGGTCGAGTCATACCGTCTGAGGCGGCCCCCGGGGACGACCTAGACCTCGCCGCGGCGCAGCAGGCCGTAGCTGCCGCGGTGGAACAGCAGGGGACGCCGCTCGGGGTGCGCGCCGAGATCGAGCACCCGGGCGACGACGATCGTGTGGTCGCCGCCGTCGTACTCGGCCCACAGCTCGCCGTCGATCCACGCGACGACGTCGTCGAGCACGGGCGAGCCGTGCACGCTCGGCGTCCAGTGGACACCGGCGAACCTGTCCGTCCCGGGCCGGGCGAAGGTCTGCGAGACGGCGTCCTGGCCCTCGGCGAGCACGTTGACGCAGAACCGGCCGATCTCCCGCAGCCGCGGCCAGGTCTGCGACGTCCGAGCCGGTGCGAAGGCGATCAGCGGGGGATCGAGGGACAGGGAGCTGAACGACTGGCAGGTGAACCCGATCGGGCCCTCCTCGGTCACCGCGGTGAGCACGGTGACGCCGGAGGCGAAGTGGCCGAGCACGTCGCGCATCACGCGCGGATCGACGATGGCCGGTGCGCCATCCGGCGCCGGGGAGGACATCAGCCGGTGACCGGCGCCGGCCGGGGGACCGACGGCCCACCGGCGCGGTAGAGGGAGCTGGGCAGCTCGTGCCCCACGGCCTCCTCGGTGATCCGGGCGGCGGCGAGAACGGCGTCGAGGTCCAGCCCGGTCCGGACGCCGGACTCCTCCAGGAGGTAGACCAGCTCCTCGGTGGCGATGTTGCCGCTCGCCCCGGGCGCGAAGGGACAGCCGCCGAGCCCGCCGACCGACGAGTCCAGCTGGGTCACGCCGGCCTGGATCGCGGCGAGGGCGTTGGCCTGGCCGGTGCCCCGGGTGTCGTGGAAGTGCACGCCGACGGGTACTCCGGGACAGGCCCGGCGGACGGCGTCGAGCAGCTGGACGACCCGCAACGGCGTGGTCGTTCCGATGGTGTCGCCGAGGCACAGCTGGTCGGCCCCCGCCGTCACGGCGGCGCGGGCGACGTCGACCGTGCGCGCGACGGGGGTCCGGCCGTCGAAGGGGCAGTCCCAGGCGGTGGCGATGATGACCTCGAGGGAGCCGCCGGCCCCATGGGCGAGGGCGGCGATCTCACCGACCGCCCCGACGGCGTCGGCGGTCGACCGCCCGGCGTTGGCGCGGCTGTGCCCGTCGGAGGCCGAGACCACGTACTCGAGGTGGGCCACGCCGGCATCCACGGCGCGGACCGCACCGCGGGCGTTGGCCACCAGCGCCGACCAGTGCACGTCGCCCCATCGGGAGAGTTCCGCCGCGACCTGGTCGGCATCGGCCAGAGCCGGCACGGCCTTCGGGGAGACGAACGACGTGGCCTCGATGCGGCGGACGCCGGTGGCGACGAGCGCCTCCAGCATCCCCAGCTTGGCCTCCAGCGGCAGCGGGGCCTCCAGCTGCAGGCCGTCCCGCATGCCCACCTCGCGGATGTCGACCTCCGTGGGCAGCACCAGGTCGAACTCGTTCACGCGGGCCTCCTCGACTGTCGGTGGTCCCCCGCATCCTGCACCTGCCCGGAAGCGCCCGTTCGGGTGACCCGGAACCGTTCCGTGACGCCTACCGCGCCGATCGGGGAGCCGTCCACCAGGATGATCGTGGGGGAGGAGACGAGGTGTGATCGACGTGGCCGTATCCCTGCCCCCCGTTGACCGGCGCAGCGCCTTCGCCAACGCGCCCATGGGTCTGGCCCTCACCACCACCAGCGGCGTCCTGGTCGACGCCAACCCGGCGCTGTGCGCCATGCTCGGCCGTACCGCGGAGGAGCTCAACGGGCGGTCGGTCCTCGACCAGGTCCACCCGGACGCCGCCTCCGCCGCCCGCGACGCGCACACGGCCTGGATCGCCGAGCCTTCTCGCCCGCTGCGGCACGAGACCCGGCTGCTCCGGGCCGACGGCAGCGACGTCCCCGTGCAGATCACCGCGTCCTGGGTCGCCGCGGAGCCGGACGGCGTGGCCGCGCACCTGGTGCTGATCGTCGAGGACATCACCGACCGGAAGGCGCTGGAGGCGCAGCTGGTCCACCGTTCCCTGCACGACCCGCTCACCGGGCTCCCCAACCGGTTGCTCTTCCAGGACCGGCTGTGGCACGCCCTCGAGCGCGGGCACCGGGAGAGCACCCCGACCTGCGTGCTGATCACCGACCTCGACGGCTTCAAGGTGATCAACGACGAACTGGGGCATCCCATGGGTGATCTGGTCCTGGTGACCTTCGCCGAGCGCCTCCGGTCCGTGCTGCGCGCCAGCGACACCGCCGTCCGGCTGGGCGGTGACGAATTCAGCATCGTGTGCGAGAACACCGATCAGGCCGATGCGGAGGTACTCGCGGAGCGGTTGCGCTCGTCGATCACCGAGCCGCTGTCCCTCAGCGGTACGACGGTCTCGGTGGGCCTGAGCATCGGTATCAGCTGCGTGGCCGGTGGTCATCAGCCCGGGGAGGTCTACGAGCGGGTCGTCCGCGAGGCCGACGACGCGATGTACGCCGACAAGGCGCGGCGGCGTCGTCTGCGGGCGCGACGGGACACCTGACTCCCGGACCGCGGGTTCAGCCGGCGGTCGCCCACCCGCGCACCCGTGGCCGGCGGGCGAAGACGGCCGTCAGTACCGGCAGCGGCAGGGCGCAGCCGACGAACAGGATCACGCCCCCTCGGTCGCCGCCGTACAACGTCGCCATACCCACCACGGCGACCAGGACCAGGACCCCCACCGACGCCAGTGCCGCGCCGAACAGCAGGCCCGGCGAGCGGCGGCCCAGCAGCGTGGCCGCGCCCGTGACGAGGGCGATCGCGCACGGGATGCCCAGGAGCAGGAGCAGCGTGACCGGCTCGTCGTCGCCACCGGCCACCACGAAGAGGAGGGCGAGCGACACCAGGGCCGTGAGGCCTCCCGTGACGAAGCCGAGCACGGCCGCGGCCGCGGCGACCCCCGGCCGCGAGGGCCCGAACGGCCAGGGTGACGGCGCCGCGGACCAACCGTGGGCCGGGCCATGGCCGGGCGGCGATCCGTAGCCCGGCGGCAAGCCGTAGCCGGACCGGAGGGACTCCGGTCAGCGACCGGACGCCGCGGTCTCCGGCTCCGGTGCCCGTGCCGTCGGGTGTGCCGCGCCCAGTCGGGCGCCTTCCACGTCCAGGTCGGGGAGCAGCCGGTCCAGCCAGCGGGGGAGCCACCAGGCCGACCGCCCCAGCAGAGCCAGGACGGCAGGGACGAGGGTCATCCGCACCAGGAAGGCGTCGACCAGGATGCCGACCGCCAGGCCGAAGGCGATCGCCTTGACGATGACGTCCTCGATCGTCACGAAGCTGGCGAACACCGCGAACATGATCAGCGCGGCGGCCACCACGACCCGGGCCGCGTGCCGGGCGCCGGTGACGACGGCCGCCCGTGGCGCCGCACCGTGCACGTACTCCTCCCGCATGCGCGAGACGAGGAAGACCTCGTAGTCCATGGCCAGGCCGAACAGCACCGCCATCAGGATCACCGGCAGGAAGCTGATCACCGGACCGGTGGCGGGAACCCCGAGCAGGTCGCTGAACCAGCCCCACTGGAAGACCGCGACGACGGTGCCGAACGAGGCGCCGACGGACAGCAGGAAGCCGACGGCGGCCTTCACCGGCACGAGGACCGACCGGAAGACCAGCAGGAGCAGGACCAGGGCGAGACCGACCACGACGACGGCGAAGGGCAGCAGCGCCTCGCCGAGCCGGTCGGAGACGTCGATGGCCACCGCGGTCTGGCCGGTCACGGCGAGGTCCGCGCCGGTCCGCTGCTCGAGGTCGGGCGTCAGTCCGCGCAGCTCGGCGACCAGGGCGTCGGTCGCCTCCTCCTGGGGTCCGCTCTCCGGGATCACGGTGAGGATCGCCGTGCCGCCGTCGGGCAGCAGGGTGGGCTGGACGTACGCGACGCCGTCCAGCCCGCCCTCGAACTCGCCGGGCACGCCGGTGGGGGTTCCGCCGACGGCGGCGGCGATGAGGCCGACCGACTGCTGTGCCGTCGCGGGATCGAGGTCCTCGACCAGCACCACCAGGGGGCCGTTGAGGCCCGGGCCGAAGTTCTCGCTGATCAGCTCGTAGGCCCGGCGCTCCGGGCTCTCCGGGGCAGCGGTGGAGTTGTCCGGCAGGGCCAGCTGCAGCTGCGGGGCCGGGACGGCGAGGACGGCCAGGCCGGTGAGCACGGCCAGCACGGTGAGCAGCGGCCGGCGGGTGACCAGCCGGGTCCAGCGGGCGCCCATGGACCCGCCGGTCCCGGTGGTCTCCTGCGCGTCGGCCAGCTCGCGTCGGGCGGCGCGGGAACCGGGCTTCGGCACCAGGCGCTCGCCGGCGAAGCCGAGCAGCGCGGGCAGGAGCGTGAGGGCCACGACGACGGCGACGAGCACGGTGCCCGCCGCCCCCACGCCCATGACGGTCAGGAACGGGATGCCGACGACAGCCAGGCCCGACAGCGCGATGATCACGGTGAGTCCGGCGAAGACGACGGCGGACCCGGCGGTGCCGACCGCCCGTGCGGCGGACTCCTCCGGGCCCATGCCCGCCGCCAGCTGGGTGCGGTGCCGCGACAGGATGAACAGCGTGTAGTCGATGCCGACGGCGAGGCCGATCATCAGCGCGAGCGTGGGCGCGGTCGAGGAGAGCGTGACGATGTTCGACGTCAGCAGCAGCGCGCCCATGCCGACCGCGATGCCGACGACCGCCGTCAGCAGGTTCAGGCCGGCCGCCAGCAGGGAGCCGAAGGTGAGCGCCAGCACGAGGACGGCGACGGCGACACCGACGAACTCCGTGGCCCCGATCGTGACACCGGTCGTGCCGTAGGCGTTGCCGCCGACGGCCACCTCGAATCCGGCCTCTTCGGCCGCGGCGGTGGTCCCCTCCAGGGCGTCCAGGCTGGACTCCTCGAGCTCCTCGCGGGGGACGTCGAACTGGACGGTGGCGAGAGCGGCACCGCCGTCCGGGCTGATGGCCTGGCTGTCGAAGGGGCTCACGACGGACGCGACCTGCGGAGCGCGCCGGGCCTCCTGGACCACCTGCTCAATGGCGCCCGCCACTCCTGGATCGGCCACCGTGGCGCCGTCGGGTGCGACGAAGACGATCTGCGCGCCGACGCCGGCGGCACCGGGGGCGGCGGCGTCGAGCTGGTCCAGGGCCTCCTGGGACTCCGAGCCCGGGATCGTGAACTCGTCGTCGAAGGAACTGCCCAGCGTGACCAGCAGGGCGACGACGGCGCCGACGATCGCCAGCCACGCCACCGAGACCACGCCCCGGTGGCGGTAGGAGGCGCGGCCCAGCCGGGCGAGAAGTGAAGCCATGGAAAGAGGTCTCCGGCGATCAGTCGGTCGGGGCAGGGTCGGACACGGCGGCGCGCAGCAGGAGGACCAGTGCGGTCCGTTCGAGGGCGGTGGCCTCGGCGTCGTCCAGCGGGCCGGCACCGGGGAGGTGGGAGATGACGGACCCGTCGTGGAGGGCGGTGATGATCCGCGCCAGATCCCCGGCCGGCAGCGTCAGCCGGACCCCGGACCGGGTGGCCGCGCCTCCGATCAGCTCGGTCAGCCGGGTGTGCAGCTCCGCGGCGTGTTCGGCGAGCGCGGCGGCGGCCTCGGGGTGGCGGGCGGCGTGCAGGCGGTACTCGGTGAGCACGAGCACCCAGGTGCGGTCGGCGCGGAAGGTGGACAGGCACCGCTCGACCGCGGCCGCGACGGGGTCCGCCTCCCGCTCGATGCCGGTCAGCTGCTGCTCGGCGCGGGCGAGGTCACGCGTGGTCTCGCGGGCGAAGAGGGCGCCGAACAGCTCGTCCTTGGTGCGGAAGCTGGAGTAGAAGGCACCCCGGGTGAATCCGCCGCGGCGGCAGATGTCCTCGACGCTGGCCGCGGCGAAGCCGACCTCGGCGAACGTCTCCAGCGCGGCGTCGAGCAGCCGCTCGACGGTCTCCGCCCGCCGGCGCTTGGGTCGCGCCCCCAGGTCCTCCACGGTCACGATGCAGGACCGTATTGGATGCAGCCCCGTATTGGATACACCAGTGCATCAGTTGTGGGGTGGCTCTCAGCCCGCGCGGCCCCACTGGTCGGCGACGGCGGTGAACACCGCGGCCGCCTGCTCCAGCTCGGCGAGCTCGACGTACTCGTCGCGAGCGTGCATGACGGCCGGCGTGCCCGGACCCCAGACCACGATCGGCGCCCCACCCACGGCCGGTGCCAGGACGGAGGCATCGGTGAAGTAGGTGGCCGGATCCGGCCGCACCGGGGCGGGGAGGGTCGCGACCCACGGGTCGTCCGCGGGCGTGCCCACCGGCGGCAGGTCCACCCGCACGTCCACCTCCGCGACCTCCGGCTGGTCCCGCCACCACTGCAGGAGGGGAGCCCCCTCGGCCACGGTCCGCATGTCCACCAGCACCTCGGCCCGGTCGGGCACGACGTTGGGCACGGTGCCTCCGGCCACGACACCGGGGTTCCACGTCTCGGTGCCGAGGAAGGGATCGGTGCGCAGCGGCAAGGCCGCACCGGCCCGGCCCAGCAGGGCGACGAGGTCGAGGACGGCGTTGTGCCCGCGCTCGGGCGTGCTGCCGTGCGCGGCACGGCCGGCGGTCCGGACGGCGAGCCAGAGCGCACCGCGATGGCCGAGCACGACCTGATTGCCGGTGGCCTCCGGGACGATCACCGCCCCGATCGGCTGCTCCGCCAGGGCGGCGGCCGCCGCGGCGGCGCCCTTCGAGCCGATCTCCTCGTCGCTGGTCAGCAGCAGGGCGACCGGCGTCTGCGGGTCGGCGGCGGCGAGCGCCGCGGCGCCGGCGACCAGGCCGGCCTTCATGTCGCTGGCGCCGCGGCCCCAGACCCGTCCGCCGTCGACGTCGGCACCGAAGGGATCCCGCTGCCAGCTGCCGGCGTCCGGAACCGGCACGGTGTCGACGTGGCAGGCGATCAGGAGCCGCGGGCGGCCGGGGTCGGTGGGGGTCTGCAGCAGGGTCCACGGCTGATCGGGATCCCGCCCGGTGGTGACCTCCAGGTGGGGTGCCCGCTCCCGCAGCACCTCGGTGACCAGCTCCAGGGCGTCCCGCTGGGCGGGCGCGTCACCGGAGACCGTGGTGCGGCCCACCAGCTCGCGGAGCAGCTCGACGACGTCGATCATCGGGAACTCCACCTCAACCACCCAGGGCAGCGGTGACGACGGCGCGGGCCTCCTCCTGCACCTGGGCGAGGTGCTCGGGCCCGCGGAAGGACTCGGCGTAGATCTTGTAGACGTCCTCGGTGCCCGACGGCCGGGCGGCGAACCAGGCGTTCTCCGTCGTGACCTTCAGGCCGCCGATGGCCGCGTCGTTGCCGGCGGCGCGGGTCAGCTTCGCGGTGATCGGCTCGCCGGCCAGCTCCGTGGCGGTGACCGCCTCGGGGGAGAGCTTGCCGAGCGCTGCCTTCTGCTTGCGATCGGCGGGTGCGTCGATCCGGGCGTAGGCCGACTCCCCGAAGTGGTCGGTGAGCTGCTTGTGCAGCTTCGAGGGGGACCGGCCCGTCACGGCCTGGATCTCGCTGGCCAGCAGAGCGAGCAGGATGCCGTCCTTGTCCGTCGTCCAGACGGTGCCGTCGTGGCGGAGGAACGAGGCCCCGGCGGACTCCTCGCCCCCGAAACCGACGGTGCCGTCGAGCAGGCCGGGCACGAACCACTTGAACCCCACCGGGACCTCCACCAGGGTGCGGCCGAGATCGGCCACCACCCGGTCGATCAGCGAGCTGGAGACCAGGGTCTTGCCCACCGCGGTGTCCTTCGCCCAGCCCGGCCGGTGGCTGAGCAGGTAGGCGATCGCGACGGCGAGGAAGTGGTTGGGGTTCATCAGCCCGCGGTCCGGGGTGACGATGCCGTGCCGGTCGGCGTCGGCATCGTTCCCGGTGGCGATCTGGAACTCGTTCCGGCGGCCGACGAGGGACGCCATCGCCGCGGGCGACGAGCAGTCCATCCGGATCTTCCCGTCCCAGTCCAGCGTCATGAATCGCCAGGTCGGGTCCACCAGCGGGTTCACCACGGTCAGGTCGAGGCGGTGCCGCTCGGCGATGGCGGCCCAGTAGTCGACGCTGGCCCCGCCGAGGGGATCCGCGCCGATCCGCACGCCGGCCGACCGGATGGCGTCCAGGTCCACCACGTTCGGCAGGTCGTCGACGTAGGTGCCGAGGAAGTCGTAGGGCTCCGCCGCCGAGCGGGCCTGGTCGACCGGCACCCTTCGGACCCCGCTCAACCCCGCTCGGAGCAGATCGTTGGCCCGCTGGGCGATCCAGCCGGTCGCGTCGGTGTCGGCGGGTCCGCCGTGCGGCGGGTTGTACTTGAACCCGCCGTCACGGGGTGGGTTGTGCGACGGGGTGACGACGATGCCGTCGGCCAGGCCGGCCGTCTTGCCCCGATTGGCGGTGAGGATGGCGTGGCTGACGGCGGGGGTCGGGGTGTAGCGGCCGCCGGCGTCGACGAGGACCGTCACGTCGTTGGCGGCCAGGACCTCCAGCGCGCTCGCCCATGCCGGTTCGGAGAGCCCGTGGGTGTCCCGGCCGATGAACAGCGGGCCGTCGAAGCCCTGCGCCGCGCGGTACTCGCAGATCGCCTGCGTGGTGGCCAGGATGTGCGCCTCGTTGAAGGCCGCGTCGAAGCTGGAGCCCCGGTGGCCGGAGGTGCCGAAGGCGACCTGCTGCGCGGGCTCGGCCGGATCGGGCTCGACGGTGTAATAGGCGGTGACGAGCGCGGCCACGTCCACCAGGTCGCTGGGCTCGGCCGGCTGTCCGGCGCGGGTGTTGCTCATGCGCTGATCTTGGCGCTCGTGTTTCCCGTGCGCGACATCTGCACGCGGCCCTCACCGGCCCGCGGGGCTGCCGACCCGGTCAGGGGAGGTCGGTCACCTCACGGACCCAGCCGACGACCGTGTCGACGCGCGCCGTCGTCTCCTGGGAGCTGTGCGGGCAGGCCGGACCGTTGCTCTCGACCGAGACCAGCACCGGGGGCGATCCCGCCGGCGTGGCGAAGTACGGAGCGCCCGAGTCGTAGGGGCAGGCACTGGTGTTCTTGGCGGGCCAGTGACCCACGACCGTCACGGTGGAGGGCTTGACGGTACTGACCTTGACCTGACCCCAGTACAGCTGGTCGCTCCACGTGCCGGTCGCGGTGGTCGCTCCCCACCCGGCGAAGGTGAGGATCTCCCCCCGGGCCGGCTTCCGCGTGTTCAGCGCCAGCGGCGTGATCCCCTCCACCGGCTGGTCGAGCTGCGCCACGGCGATGTCGTTCGTGGCCGACTGCTCGACCCATACGACGCCACGGGTGACACCTGCGACAGGGTCCGCGGTGTTCGCCGTGCCGAGCCGCGCGGTCACCGCGTATCTCGGAGTCCCGCCGACCCGGTTGCGGTCCCCGTCGTGGAAGCAGTGCCCGGACGTCATGATCCAGCCGGACGAGATGAGCACACCGGAGCAGGCGCTGTCGTACGTCGTGCCGTCCGAGCGGAGGATCTCGTCGAACCGCAGCTGCACGGCGAAGGGGAACTGACCCTCCTCGGCCGCCACGCCGTTGGCGATCGCGGCGGCAGGTGCCATTCCCACCGCTCCCACACTCAGCACAGCGCTCAGCGCTGCAGCGAGACCGGTGAACAGCCGACGTGCGCGCACGGCCAACTCCGAGGGAGCGACGATGAGGAGGCCGGAGGGTAGCACTGCCGCCGCATTGTCAGGACCGACTAGGCCTGGTGCGCGACGTCCTCTGGGCCGGTCTTGGGGAGCATCTCGTCGGCGAGCGCGTCGACACGGGTCTGCAGGAAGGCGCGTCGCACCTCGGCGAGCTGCCGCGCGGGAACCAGGGCCTCGGTGTTGACCTCCTGGCTGCGCCGGTCGAGGTCGGCGAGCTGCACGAGACCGACGATGCCGATGACCAGGGCCACCACCCAGGAGACGGCGACGGCGTGAGGACCTTCACGCGGAGGGACAGCGACAGCAGACGCGGGGGGATGGTCAGACGCACGGATGGGTCCGTTCGGCGAGGCGGAAGGGTTGCCTCTGGGTTCGGCGGATCGGGGATCAGCTCGAGCCGAGCTTCTCAACGCTAAACAAATTTCGTCGCGAACATGCTGGGGTCAGGCCCCGCCCGAGCTCACGCCTCCACGGCCGCCAGGAATCTCCGCAGGGTCTCCAGGAAGACCGCCGGCTGCTCGGAGTGCACCCAGTGGCCGGCGTTCTTGATCCGCACCAGCCGGGTGGCCGGGAAGAGCGCGTCCATGTCCGCCCGGTCCCGGTCCAGCACATAGGTGGAGTTCGCGCCGGCGATCCACAGCACCGGTCCGTCGAAGGTGGCGCCGGGCGGGGGATCGGGGAAACCGCGCAGCTCCCCCAGGTCGCGCTCCAGCAGTTCGAGGTTGAGTCGCCAGCGCCAGCCGCCGTCCGCACCCACCCCCTCGCGCACCAGGCTCTGCAGCAGGAAGCTGCGCACCATCCGGCTGGGAACAGCGGTCCTCAGCGCGGCGTCCGCGTCGTCCCGGGTCGTCAGCTCGTCGAGGTCCATCTCCCGCATGGCCCGGATGAAGGCCGCGAAGGGGGAGGCCTCCTCGTCGGGGTCGTCGGTGCGGCCACCCTGCACGGGATACTCGACCGGCGCGATGTCCACGACGACCAGGGCGCGGAGCAGCTCGGGCCGGCGCAGCGCCAGCTGCATCGCGACCTTGCCGCCCATCGAGTGACCGACCAGCGTCACCGGCTCACCCAGGTGCTCGAGTTCGGCCGCCAGCATCTCGACCATGTCGAGGTAGTTCACGCGGTCGGTCCACGGGGAGTGCCCGTGGTTCGGCAGGTCGATCAGGGCGACGCGGTGGGCATCGGTCAGGCCCTTGGCGATCGTCGTCCAGTTCCTGCCCTGCCCGAAGAGTCCGTGGACGAACACGACCCAGGGCCCGGACATCCCGAGGGTGCGCACCGCGAGGCGTTCGTGGTGGTCGTCCTCGTCCGTCACCCGGCGATTCCATCAGACGTTCCGTCGGTGCGGCCGCTTACCGTGCCGGGGAACGAGGGAGAGGTCCATGCCGGGACGGCCACGCCGTGGCACGAGCAGCCGCACCACCACGAAGACGACGAGCAGCACCACCCGCCGGAGGACGACCTCGGCGTCCACGCGGATGGCGAAGCCCGCCCCCGCGAGGCCCACGGCAGGCCCGGGGGAGCGGGTGTGGGTGCTCGCCGTGCCCTTCCGTGCGCCCGCGCCGGGCGCCGTGTGGCACGCCGCTCTGCAGGTCCACGTCTGGGTGGGGGCGGAGCTGCCGCCCGAGCTCGCGCCGTACGACCCGCCGCCCTACACCTTCGAGCGGTTCCTCGAGGACGAGCTCAACGAGAAGCCCCGGCCGCTGCCCATGGCACGGCCGATGACCCCGCGGGACCAGCAGTGCGACGGTGCCGACGTGGTGGCGGCGCACGCGGCCGCGGGCGGTCGGGTCTTCCTGCTCGGCGACGACCCCGGGGTCGGCAAGACCGGGACGGCGATCCTGGCCGTCAAGGCGATCGCCGAGCAGCGCGACGTCCGGACCGTCCTCGTGATCGCGGACCGGCCGGCGGCGATCACCATCCCGCACTGGGCACGGTCGATCGCCGGGTTCGGCGACGGTGGCATCCGCTGGTGCGTGACCACGTGGGACCGGCTGGCCAAGGTCTCGAAGCTCCGCTTCGACGTCGTCGTCGCCGACGAGGCGCACATGGTGCGGCACACGACGACGCAGCGCTGGAAGCACTGGAAGGCGGTGTCCGGGGCCGGCCGGGTCAAGGACGCGCCGTACGTGCTGGCCACCACGGCCACGCCGGCCCACACGCCGCTGGAACTGCCGTACCTCGCGCCCGAGTTCGCCGTCCGGAACGGGGAGTCGATCCGGGACTGGGCCGACCTGGCGAAGAAGCTCGAGGCGCACGGGTTCCACGTGGAACGTGGCCGCTACGGCTGGCAGTGGACCGAGGACGCCGGCCGGCGCCGCACCGACCTGGCCCGGCTGCAGTCGTGGCTGGCCGACGCCGATCCGCCGGCCACGCTGCACCGGCCGGCGCCGTGGGGCCCCGTGTCGGTGACCGGGACGCCCGTCGCCCTGACGCCGGCCGAACGGGTCGCCTACGACTCCGAATGGTCGGAGTTCCGGGCGGAGATGCAGCTGGCCCGCCGGGCACGGCAGAGCGCGCGCGGCCGTGCGGCACTGCTGCGGTTCCGGCAGAAGGCCGGGCTGATCCGGGTGCAGGCGACGGTCGACTGGGTGAAGGCCCAGGTGGAGGCCGAGCGGCAGGTCGCGGTGTCGGTCGAGTTCGTCGAGACGGCCGCCGATCCCATCCGGCAGGCACTGCTGGACGCCGGGATCCCCGTAGCAGCGATCTACGGGGGAGCCCGGTCCGATCTGGATGATCCCGAGGCGGAGCGGCTGCGCTTCCAGCGCGGCGAGGCGATGGCCTGCGTCTTCACCGTGACGGCTTCGATCTCGCTGCACGCCGGCGAGACGCTGCCCGACGGACGGTCCGCCTCCCGGACGCCCCGGGTGGGGCTGTTCCACCAGCCGCGGTTCTCCGGCATCCAGGCCCGTCAGATCACCGGCCGCACCCACCGCGACGGCCGGACCTCGCCGTGGCGGATCGCGTTCGCCGAGGACACCGTCGAGGAGCAGGTCGCCCGGGTCATGGTGGAGCGGCTCGCGGTCAGCGGCTCGGCCGCCGGAGCGGACACGTCGTCCCTCCGGGAGATCGCGGAGCTCCTCGACGCCGACTGGCTCCCGGCGGCGGCGCTGACCGACCCGTAGGTCTCCGGCGGGGAGCCGCGGTCATCCGCCGGGCGTGGCCTGCAGGTCGTCGCGTGGCGTCACCCGGTCGGCGCGCACGGGGTGGGCGCCTGCGCCGGTGTCCGTCCACTCCACCTCCACCACCTGTCCGGCGCGAAGCGTCCCGCGGGCGCTGGGATGCAACGCCGCGGCCTCCACCCAGCAGTCACCCGGGCAGCCCGGCGCCTCGACCAGGCCGGTTCCCTCGTCGCCGTCCCACCGGATGACCGTGCCCACGCTCGTGCCGCTGCGCGCCATCTGCCCAGGGTGCGCGGGGCTCGCGACGGCGGCAAGCGGCCGACGGCTCAGCGGCCCGGCCCGGTGGCGGAGACTGGTGGCCGGTGGCGCAGGAGCCCTCGACCGCAGGCAACGGGCGCTGCAGGGGGCAGCGGACCCGGCGTCGGGTCGAGGCAGGGGCCGGTTCACCATGTCGCGGGGATCCGGCGGGACTGATCGGAGGTGCAGCGGGATGCGGCGGGAGGCGAGCATCCTGCATCTGGACCTCGACGCCTTCTTCGCCGCGGTGGAGCAGCGCGACAAGCCCTCGCTCCGCGGCCGCCCGGTCGTCGTCGGCGGGGTGGGCGGACGCGGCGTCGTCGCCACGGCGTCGTACGAGGCGCGCGCCTACGGGGCCCGGTCGGCGATGTCGACGGCGGAGGCGCGGCGCCGTTGCCCCTCGGGGACGGCGTTCCTCGGGGGCCGGTTCGCCGCCTACCGGCGAACCTCCGACGTCGTCATGGCCCTGCTGCGCGAGCTGTCCCCCCTGGTGGAGCCGGCGTCCTTGGACGAGGCCTACGTCGACCTGGCGGCCGGGGAGGGACACGACCTCTCCGTGGAGGGCATGACGGAACTGGGCCGGCAGCTGAAGGCCCGGATCGCCGCGGCGACCGGCGGGGTGACGGGATCGGTGGGCATCGGGACGTCGAAGCTCATGGCCAAGATCGCCTCCGATCTCCAGAAGCCCGACGGCCTGGTCGTCGTCCCACCCGGACGTGAGCTCGAGGTGCTGCACCCGTTGCCGGTGACCCGGCTGGGCGGGGTAGGGCCGGCGACCGCCGAGCGACTGCACCAGGTCGGCGTGAAGACGGTGGCCGACCTCGCCGTCAAGTCGCTGACCGACCTCGTGACGCTGGCCGGTAGGGCGCACGGCGCGGGGCTGTACGCGCTGGCGCGGGCGGAGGACGACCGGGCCGTGGTCCCCGACCGGGGCGTGAAGTCGGTGTCGCACGAGGAGACCTTCGAGCGCGACCTCACCGACCTCGACGTCCTGGGCCGGGAGATCGACGGGATGGCCGCGCGGGTGGGGGAGCGGCTGCGCTCCTCGGCGTACTCCGGGCGAACGGTGACCCTCAAGCTGCGTCGCTACGACTTCACGACGCTCACCCGGTCCCAGACACTGCCCCACCCGACCGACGACAGCCGCACGATCGCCACGACCGCGCGCCGGCTGCTCACCGAGGCGGGGACCCAGGGCGGGCTGCGGCTGCTGGGCGTCGGTGTGTCCGGGCTGTCGGTCTACGCGCAGGGCGACCTGTTCGCCGGGGAGGACGACGAACCGCTGCCGGACGTGGTGACCGCCGAGGACACCACCGAGCAGTTGCCGGACGCGGACCTGCCGGCGGAGCGGCGCTGGTGGCCGGGCCAGGACGTGCGCCACGAGGAGCTCGGGACCGGCTGGGTGTGGGGCCGGGGACTGGGCCGGGTCACCGTCCGCTTCGAGGGTCCGCTCACCGCGCCGGGGCCGGTGCGCACACTGGCCGCCGACGACCCGCTGCTGCAGGCCGCCGACCCGCCCGACTGGAGGACGACCGAGTGACCCGGACCGCAGAACGCTCCTGGTGGGGCTGGGGTCGAGTGGACCAGGCCCTGCCCGACGACGAGTGCGTCTCCCTCGCGGCGATGCTCCCGGGGCTGCCCGACCGCCCGCGCCCCGTGCCCCGGCTCCCCGACCTCGCGCTCCCGCCGTCCCGGGTCGACCCGCCGTCCTCCCTGCCGGTCACCACGGACGACGACGCCAGGGCCGCGCACACGTACGGCAAGGCCTACCGGGACGTCGTGCGGGCGCTGTCCGGTGACCTTCGCGCCGCTCCTGACGCGGTGGCGGCCCCGGGGACCGAGGACGACGTGGTCCGGCTGCTGGACTGGGCCGGGTCGGCCGGGGTGGTCGTCGTCCCCTTCGGCGGCGGGAGCTCCGTCGTCGGCGGGGTCGAGTACCGGGGCGCCGACCCCTGGCTGTCGCTGGACCTCACCGGGCTGGACCGCGTGCTGGAGGTCGACCCGGTGAGCCGGGCGGCCCGCATCCAGGGCGGCGCACTGGGCCCGGTGCTGGAGGAGCAGCTGCGCCCGCACGGCCTCACCCTGCGGCACTTCCCGCAGAGCTTCGAGTTCTCCACGCTCGGCGGCTGGCTCGCCACCCGGGCCGGGGGTCACTACGCCACGCTCTACACGCACATCGACGACCTGGTCGAGTCCCTCCGGGTCGTCACCCCCGCCGGCGTGAGCGAGTCCTGGCGGCTGCCGGGCTCGGGAGCCGGTCCGTCGCCGGACCGGCTGTTCCTCGGCTCCGAGGGGACGCTCGGCGTCATCACCGAGGCGTGGATGCGCCTGCAGGACCGGCCGCGGTTCAAGGCGTCGGCATCGGTGGCGTTCGCCGACATGACCGCCGCCATGGCCGCGGTCCGGGCGATCGCACAGTCCGGGCTCCACCCGGCGAACTGCCGGCTGCTCGACCCAGGCGAGGCGGCGCTGTCGGGCGCGTCGACGGCCGGGGAGTGCGTGCTGGTCCTGGGGGTCGAATCGGCGGCGCACCCGGTCGACGGACGATTGGCGGAACTCACCGACCTGGCGCGGGCGCACGGTGGTTCGGTGGCCGCCGCCGGGGACGGCGGGACCGACGCCGCCGACACGTGGCGGTCTGCCTTCCTGCGCATGCCCTACGTGCGGGACGGCCTGGCACGGATGAGCGCGATCGTCGAGACCTTCGAGACGGCGTGCACCTGGGACCGCGCCGAGGAGCTCTACGCGACGGTGCGGGCGGAGATCGGCGCCGCCGTCGAGGAGGTGACCGGCGCGCCCGGCCTGGTGAACTGCCGGTTCACGCACGTCTACCCGGACGGCCCCGCGCCCTACTTCACGGTGATCGCAGCCGGCCGGCCCGGCTCGGAGGTCGCCATGTGGGACGACGTGAAGACGGCGGCTTCGGAGGTCCTGGGCCGCCTGGGCGCCACGATCACCCACCACCACGCCGTCGGCCGGGACCACCGCCCGGGCTACGACCGGCAGCGGCCCGAACCGTTCGCCGTCGCGCTGCGAGCGGCGAAGGCGGCGCTCGACCCTGCCGGGATCCTCAACCCCGGCGTGCTGATCGACCCGTGTAGAACGGCGCCATGACCGAACCGAGCATGTGGACGCGGCTGACGGAGGAGAACCCCGACCACTCCACGGCCTACATCCAGCGCTTCCGGGACCTGGCGGAGGCCGGGCAGGACCTGGTCGGAGAGGCGCGGCTGGTCGACGCGATGCTCCCCAGGGGCGCCCGGGTGCTGGACGCCGGTTCCGGCACCGGGCGTGTCGGGGCCTTCCTCGCCGAGGTCGGCCATGACGTGGTGGGGGTCGACGGCGATCCGGTGCTCGTGGCGGAGGCGCGGAAGGAACGCCCGGGAGCGCGGTGGCTGGTCGGCGACCTCGCCGAGCTGGACCTCCCCGCGGCCGGCATCGCCGAGCCGTTCGACGGGATCGTGTGCGCCGGCAACGTGGTGACCTTCCTGGCGCCCTCGACGCGGCGTGAGGTGCTGCGCCGGATGCGCGCCCACCTGCGGCCCGACGGGCGGGCGGCGATCGGGTTCGGTGCGGGGCGCGGCTATGACTTCGCGGACTTCCTCGCCGACGCCCGGGCAGCCGGCTGGGAGCCGGATCTGCTGCTGTCCACGTGGGACCTGCGGCCGTTCACCCCGGACGCCGACTTCCTGGTGGCGCTGCTCCGCCCCGTCTGATCGAAGCACTTCGGTGGCTCGCAGCACTTCGATGGCTCAGAGCACTCCGTTGGCGCGGAGGAGGACGAGCGCGTGGACCGTGCGGTGCCCGCGCCACTCCAGGGTGGCGGCGGGGGAGTAGCTGGCGAAGTCGACCGGCCAGCCGCCGTCGGGCAGCTGCGCGCCGGCCAGGCGCTCGAGATCGGCCTCGACGACCCCGGGGCCGAACAGCGACCGGGCCGGACCGCCGGGGAACGGCGCGAAGTCCAGCGGACGCATGAACTCGTCCTCCGCCCCGCCGGCGACGTGCAGCAGGCCGTCCGCCGGGACGTGCGGCCGCAGGGCGTCGACCAGGTCCGCCGCCCCCGGCGTGGTCGCGGACGCGGCGTCGAGGAGCTGGGCGGCGAACGCGAGCACCATCGCGTGCGGCTCCGGCCCCAGGTCGCGCACGGCGTCCATGCAGTAGCCGGTCGCCCGGCTCAGCCACGGATGGTCTGCGACCGCCGCGTCGGCTGCGGCAACCCGGTGTGCGGATGCCGCGACCACCGCGGTGATCTGCAGGGAGGACTCCGTCGGGTCCGCGTTCGCCCAGAACGGCGCGCAGGCGGCGGGGTCCGGCACGGGCAGCGCGAACGGTAGACCGCCGTCGGGCAGCACGGCGAACGACAGCCAGTCGCAGAGCTCCACTGCTCGGACCGTCCTGACCGGCGCGACGTCGGCGAACACCTCGAAGGCGTGCAGCGCCCCGCCCGGCTGGCTGGTCCGCGACCGCAGGTCCGGCTCCAGGCCCCACCCGTAGCCGCCGTCCGGGTTCCGGTAGCCGTCGACGGCGGCCAGCACCGGGCCGGGCCCGCCGTCCCCGAACAGCAGGTCGAAGCGGCGGCGGTCCAGCACGCGCGCGGAGGTGGCGAGGAAGTCGGCAGCCGCGGCGAGGTCGACCGTCACGACACCACCCTCTCGCACCACCCCGGGCTCACCGCCAGACCGGGCGCGACGTGGGCGGCAGCTCGGCCGCCGCCCTCCACGGTGGCGATCCCGGCGGCCCGATCACCGTCACACCCCCCCGCTCCGACGGCAGGTCCAGCAGGTACGGCGACGGATCGGGCGGATCGGTGACCTCCTCGGTGCCGGGCCCCGCCCGCAGCAACCATTGCGCCGTCTGCGCGAGGGAGAGCTCGCCGAGCCATCCGCCGCCCTCCGTCCGTCGTCGCCGGAGCGCTCCCAGCACCACGGCGGCGGCGAGATGGCCGGTGGCATGGTCGAGGGCCTGGGCCGGCAATGCGCCGGGCTCGCTCCGGGTGCCGGACACCACCGCGATGCCCGTGGCCGCCTGCACGAGGGAGTCGAAGCCGCGCCGGCGTCCCCACGGCCCGGTGACGCCCCACGCCGACAGCCAGACGACGACCAGGTGCGGATGCCGCTCAGCGAGCGCCGACGGGTCCAGGCCGAAGGCGTCGAGGGCGCCGGGCCGGTACCCCTGGACGACGACGTCGGCACCTGCGAGCAGCTCCTCCACCGTCCGCCGCCCCTCGGCGGAGGCGAGGTCCACGGTGACGTGCCGCTTGCCCGAGCCGGTGTCGAGCAGCCCGTCGCGGTGGTCGGGGAACCGGGGGCCGTCGACACGGAGGACGTCGGCTCCGTGCGAGGCCAAGGTCCGGGTGGCGACCGGACCGGCGATGACGCGGGTCAGGTCCAGCACCCGCAGACCGTGCGGCTGCCCCCTGCGGATCGGCCCGTCGGCGGTGCGCCGCAGCGTCAGCAACGGCTGGTCAGCCACCGCCCAGCCCTGCGGATGCGCGGACCATTCGGTGGGAGTGCGGACGGCGGCCGCCGCGCCGCCCGCCTCGACCACCGCCGTCTCCAGGTCCTCCGAGGACCACTGCAGCGCGGCCTCCGCCACGTCCTCGCCCAGCACGTGGAGGGCGGCCTCGCGATGGTGGGGGTAGTTGCCGTGCAACCGGAGCCATCCGTCAGCGGTGCGCCAGAACCGCGACAACGGGGCGAAGCCCAGCCCGACCGAGCGGCCGTCCAGCCGGGCGTACCGCTCGCTGCGGAAGGCGAGGCCCACGTGGACGGCGTCGAGCTCGAGCGGTCCGGCGCTTTTCCCCGCGAGCGCCCGCGCCGCCAGCAGCTGTGCGGCGACAGAGCCCAGCGCCAGGGCAGGCACGGGTAGCGGCCCGCCCAGGCCGGTCCGTCCGAGGACACGCAGGACGGCCGCATCATCCGCGCCGAGCGCCCGCCACACCTCGCCGACGAGCGAGGCGGCCGTTCCCGTCACCGGCCGGCCGTCCGCAGGGAGGGACCGGCGCACCGGTCGAGGACCGAGGGCCGCGCGCCGTCGACGGCGGCCCGCACCGGCCCGGGCCGGCGGCCCCCGACCGGCGGGTCGGGACGGCGGCGGCCCGGCACGCGGGCTGCATCGGCCAGGAACCCGGCGGCGGCGAGGTCGACGGTCACGGGATCACCTTCCCGCATGTCACCGACGATCCGGTCACGGCGCCGCATCTTCGGACGTCGGCCGCGGTCAGCGGCGCGACGATGAGGCATGGACGAGATCGGCCTGGACGCGGCCACCATGACCCTCGACGAATTCCTCCTGGCCCGGATCGCGGAGGACAAGCGGGTGGCCATGGACGCCGCCGGCGACGGCGGCCAGGAGCGATGGAGCGCGGGCGTCGTCGGCGAGGGACCGGTGGGGCCCCGCTCGGTCGCGCATGTCGTCCGGCACGATCCGGCCCGGGTGCTGGCCGACTGTTCGGCCAAGTGGCGGATCGTCCTGGCCTGCCGCGACGCCCGCCCGGAGATGACGTTCCTCGGCAGCCGCCCTCCGGGCATGGCCGATTTCCCGACCGCAGCTCACGGCCAGCATCAGCTGGCGGCCGTCATCCTGGCACTGCTCGCCCTGCCCTATGCCGATCACCCGCACTACCGACCGGAATGGCGACCGTGAGACGGCGAGGTCGTTCCGGCCCGCCTCCCGGTCCCGGCTGCGCCGAGTGCGATGGTCAGCTCCAGCACCGTGCGGGGGTCCTCCAGCCGGCCGCCGTACAGCTCACGCAGCTGACCCATGCGGTAGCGGACCGTCTGGGGATGGACGTACAGCTCGGCCGCGACGGCCTCCCGCCGTCCGTGGTGCAGCAACCACGCACGCAGCGTCTCGGTCAGCTTCTCCCGCGCCCCGGCCCCCAGGTCCGCCAGCGGCGCCAGGGCCTGCGCGCGCAGGTCGGCCAGCGCCGTCTCGTCGGCGCACAGCACCAGGTCGGCGAGCCGGGCCTCGGTGTCCAGCGGTTCCGGCCCGTCCGCCGTCAGCCCGAGCTGCAGCGCGCGCAGCGCCCTCGCGTAGGAGCTGTGCACCTCGTCCCACGGCCGGGCGGGGCCGACGACCGCCTCGCGCTCACCCAGCGACCGCATCAGCGCCGGCCGTGACCGGCCCTCGGCGTCCGGCACCAGCAGGACCACGAGCTCCCCGGACGAGGTCAGGCCCGGCACGTCGTCGGTCGACCGCAGCGTCCGCCGGTCCAGGGACGCCAGGGCTCCGCGCACCCGCGCCTCGGGGAGGATCACCGCGGTCAGCGTGCGCGGAGCGGGCCAGTCGGCCCGTTCGGTGGCCGCCACCAGGTCCTCCCGGGGGCCGCCGCCGAGCAGCTGGTTGGCCAGCCGCTCCAGGTGCCGCTCGCGGACCCGGCCGCTGGTGGCCAGCTCGTCGGTGTGCCCGGCGACGCTCGCCGCCGAGAGTTGGTCGATGTAGGCGAACACCAGCTCCGCGAACCGGGCGAGCTGCTCGGCGGACAGCCCGGCCCGCACACCGCTGGCGGCCATGTGCCGCCAGGACACCCGGGCGCCGACCCGGTAGGCACCCAGCAGCGCGTCCATGGACCGTCCGCTACGGGCCTCGCCGCGTCCCAGTGCGTAGGCGCCGTCCAGCGCGGGCTGGATGGGGGTGCTCGCGTCACCACCGCCGGCCGACGCCAACTCGAGGAAGCCTCCGAGGGCCAGCTGGACGGCGTTCTCGATCGTGCGGCCCATCTCGCCACTGAACGCGTCGGCGTAGCTCGGCACCTCGACGACGATCGCGCCCACGGTCTGCTCGGCGACCGCAGGAAGCTCCTCACGCATCGCTTCGGCCACCGCATCAGGGATGCCCAGCTCGTCGGTCATACCGCCCCTTTGTTCGCAGGGAACAGAAAGATACCCGCCGATTCACGTCCGGGGCACAGGTAGTTGCGCCCTGGGCTGGACAAGTCTCTAGGCATGACGACCACCGCCCCGCGCCCTGCCCAGGCCCGGCCGCGCGTCGCCCTGCGCGACCGGGTGCTCAAGCTCGCCGCGTTCCTGACGACCCCCCTGCTGCCGGAGGACTACCTCGACCTGGTCGATCCGCTGCGTTCCGGGGCCGATCTGCGCGGCCGCATCGAGGCGATCCAGCACGAGACCCGGGACGCCGCGACGGTCGTCATCCGCCCGGGGCGCAGCTGGCGGACGCACACCCCGGGCCAGTACGTCCGCATCGGCATCGACGTCGACGGCGTGCGCCAGTGGCGGGCCTACTCGATCACCTCCGATCTGACCCGCACCGACGGCTGCATCAGCGTCACCGTCAAGGCCATCCCGGGCGGCAAGGTCAGCAATCACCTGGTGCACCGGGTGCAGCCGGGGACGATCGTCCAGCTCGACCAGGCGACCGGCGAGTTCTGCCTGCCGGAGCAGCGGCCGGACAAGGCGCTGTTCGTCACCGCCGGATCCGGCATCACCCCGGTGATGGGCATCCTGCGCAACCACCCGGAGCTGACCGACAGCCGCAGCGACACGGTGCTGGTCCATTCCGCGCCCACGGCGGAGGACGTCGTCTTCGGCTCGGAGCTGCGGGCGATGGCCGCCGACGGTCGCCTCCGGCTGGTCGAGCGGCACACCGACGTGGACGGGATGTTCGACGCCCCGGCCATCGCCGACCTCGTCCCCGACCTGCACGAGCGCTCCACCTGGGCGTGCGGACCGGTGGGGATGCTCGAGGCGCTGGAGGAGCACTGGGCCGCGGCGGGACTGGCCGACCGGCTCTACACCGAGCGCTTCCGGCCGTCGGTCGTCGTGACCGGCGAGGGCGGCACCGTCTCCTTCGCCAGGAACGGCACCACGCTCGAGGCCGACGGGGCGACCCCGATCCTCGACGCCGCCGAGGAGGCCGGCGTCCTCATGCCGAGCGGCTGCCGCATGGGCATCTGCTACGGCTGCGTGCTGCCGCTGCGGGAGGGCGCCGTGCGTGACCTGCGCAACGGCGAGCTGACCGTCGCCGCACCGGGGGACGGCGTCCTCATCCAGACCTGCGTCAGCGCTGCCGCCGGCGCCTGCGACATCGACCACTGACCGACCCGAGAAGAGGAGCCGGACATGACTGCCCTGCAGAAGAAGACCGAGAACCCCATCGCGCACCTGTCCGCCGAGGACATCGAGATCATCGGCAAGGAGCTCGACACCATCCGCCAGGAGGTGCGCGACAGCCTCGGTGAGGACGACGCGAAGTACATCCGCACGGTCATCGACGTCCAGCGCAAGCTGGAGCTCGGCAGCCGGGCCGCCCTGCTGGTGTCGATGTTCCCGCCGGCGTGGGTCGTCGGAACGGTCGGCCTCTCGGTCGCCAAGATCCTCGAGAACATGGAGATCGGGCACAACATCCTGCACGGTCAGTGGGACTGGATGCGCGACCCGAAGATCCACTCCACGACCTGGGAGTGGGACATGGCCAGCCCCGCCGCGCAGTGGAAGCACTCGCACAACGAGCTGCACCACACGTACACGAACGTGATCGGCAAGGACAACGACCTCGGCTACGGCATCATGCGCGTCGACGAGGACCAGCGCTGGCACCCGCTGTACCTGGCCCAGCCGCTGTGGAACTTCGTCAACGCCTGCTTCTTCGAGTACGGCATCGCTGCCTACGACCTGGAGCTGGGCAAGAACCTGGCGTCCGAGCGGCGCCGCCGCAACCCGGAGTTCCGGGCCGCCGCCAAGCAGGTGCTGAAGAAGATCCGCAACCAGGCCGCGAAAGACTACCTGGTTCACCCGGCGCTCTCGGGTCCCTCGTTCCTGCCGACCCTCGCGGCGAACTTCACCGCCAACGTCGTCCGCAACCTGTGGTCCCACTCGGTGATCATGTGCGGGCACTTCCCCGAGGGCGTCGAGACGTTCGAGAAGGCGTCGATCGACGGCGAGACCCGCGGCGAGTGGTACCTGCGCCAGATGCTGGGCTCGGCGAACATCTCCGGCAGCAAGGCCATGCACATCATGACCGGCAACCTGTCGCACCAGGTGGAGCACCACCTGTTCCCCGACCTGCCCAGCAACCGGTACGCCGAGATCGCCCCGCGGGTGAAGGACATCTTCGACCGCTACGGGCTGACCTATCACTCCGCCCCGCTGTACAAGCAGGTCGCGAGCGCCTGGCACAAGGTGATCCGGCTGTCGCTGCCCAACGGCTGGCTCGCCGAGACGACGCCGAAGAACGCGCCGGCGCAGGTCGTCAAGCTGATCCGTATGACGACCGGTGGCAAGAAGGTTCGCCGCCAGCTGGCCAAGGCCGCCGCCTGAGACAGGACCCCGCCCCGCTCACCCTTCGCACGCTCAGGTGCGGCTCCGGGCGGGGCCGGTGAACCGGAGAGGCCCAGAACCGTGACGGTTCTGGGCCTCTCCGTTCACTGCCGCCGAGCGCTCACGGGCGCAGCGCCGGCTGCGGGAAGTTCAGGCCGAGCAGGAGCGCCGGGTCGCTGATCGGCACCTCCCACACGTCGCCGGCCCCGTCGGGGTCGACGACCTCGCCCCGGCCCAGGAACGCCGCCACCTGGGCCTGCCCCTGGAGGGCCGCCGTCCGGAACCTCGTCGGGTCCAGGTCGAGCAGGAAGGAATGCGGGTTCCTCCCGGCAGTGGCCGTCCGGTCGTTGCGGTAGAGGCTGGTCCGCGACCACAGGTCACCGGCGTCGACGAGCGTGTACGAGGTCGGGTTGGGCACCGTCTGGTCCCCGAACGCCACCTGGATCAAGACCCGCTCGGGCTCGATGAGCGGGGCGAACGCCTCCGGGCTGCCCGGGCGGGACAGCCACCTCGTGCGGGCCAGGAACTCCTGGATCGCCACGGCCCCCGGCACGGTCGCCGTCACCGGCCCCTCCCCGCGCAGCGGCAGCTGCTCGTGGAAATCGTTCCGCGTCGGATCGTCGCTGTTGAGCAGCCCGGCCGCCTCCAGCGCCGCCCTGGTGAGGGGGCGGAACGACGGCGACAGGCGGGTGATCTCGCTGATCGGCCCCCCGGGGACGTTGAGGACGGAGCGGGCGATGGCGGGGTCGGCGGCGGTGAGCATGGTGCCGTAGATGCCCCCGAAGCTCTGCCCGAAGTACGTCACCTCCTCACCGCTGAGGTCCGGCGTCCCGTTGCCGTCGACGTCGGTGCCGCCGAGCGAGCGCGCCAGCGTCATGACGTCCGCTGCGGTCTGGCGCAGCGCGTCCCGGGACGACTGCGCCGTGGCGGCGCCGGTGGCTGAGGTGCCCTCGGTGTTCCCGATGGCCCGGTCGCCGTTCTGGTCGACGCCGCGGCCGTAGGTCGGGATGGTGGCGGTCGTGCCGCCGCTCGTCACCTGCCAGACGCTGTCCGGCCCGAAGCCGTGGCCGACCACGTTGGTACCGATGGTCGCGACGCCGTTCTGCGCGTTGGCGACCGCGGCGAGGAAGACGGCGCTGGTCGAGCTGGTGAAACCGTGACCGAACACCGCCGTCGGCCAGCCACCCTCCGGCGGGGTGCCGGGAGGCAGCACGGCGACGAAGGGCAGCCGCTCGGACCCGACCGGCGCGGGACCGGCGTCCTCGGTCGGCGTCTGCGGGATGGTGACGTCCGGGTCCAGCCAGGACGGCGCCTCGAACGAGCCGAACACGAGCGTGCCGCCCGTCGCGGCCTGCGGGACTATCACGGGCACTGTCGGGGCGGTGGCGCCCTGATCCTGCGTCCAGGTCACCGTGGTGCCCACGGCGGGGAAGCTGCCCTCGACCCGCAGCCCCGGTGTGATGCCGGTGGCGCTGAAGGCCTGGCCGGTGTCGATCTGCTGACGGATGTCGAGCAGACCGTCGGGTGCGCTCATCGTCGTGAACGTGTCCTGGGCGGCCTTGTTCGCCGGCCCACCCTGGACGCGTAGCCGGTAGGTGGTGCCGGGTGCCAGTTGCTGGGCCGGATGCGCGTAGAGGGTGTTCGTCGACGGGTCCCAGACGACGCGGTCGACGCCGATGCGCCAGCCGCCGCGGGCCTCCTGGAGGGTGATCCGCGAGGCGATCTCCCCTGGTTCCACCGGCCCGCTGAAGCGCACGGCGATCCGCGGGTCGAGGTCGAAGCCGTCGAGCTCGTTCAGCTCCTGCACGAGGCCACAGGAGATCGGCGTACCGCAGTCCGCGAGCGGGAGGGCGACACGGCGTCCGGTCAGCTGGCCCGGGTCAGGGACGGTCAGCGCGTCCGTGGGGAACAAGGAGACCGGCTCGGGCTTGATCGGCTTCGCGAGGGCAGCGGGCGCGGTGGCCGTGACCGACATGGTCAGGGCCAGAGCGCCGAGGACGGAAGCGGACGTGCGACGCCAGGACGGGTGCGGCACAGGGGTCTCCCATGACTCGGTGGACCCTCTTCCTAGTGGACAGTGATCTGGATCTCCAGCGGGTGTTGCGCAACCGGCCTTCCTTGATACCCACGGGGCCCGGCGTAGCTCAGCGCCTGGCTCGTCGATCGTCGACGCACCGGCGCTCATCGCCGCGGGCCATGTTTCCCGTGGAACGAAGAACCGGAGGGTCCACGGCCTCGACCGTCCTGGACCCTCCGGCTCAGCGGGGAGTGACGGCGTGGGCTAGTTGGCCATGTCCACGAAGCGGCTGTAGTGGCCCTGGAAGGCGACCGTGACGTTGGCCGTGGGGCCGTTACGGTGCTTGACCAGCATGATGTCGGCCTCGCCGGCCCGCGGGGATTCCTTCTCGTACATGTCCTCGCGGTGGATCATCATCACCATGTCGGCGTCCTGCTCGATGCTGTTGTGGACCACGATCCCGTCGGCGACGAAGTTGTGGCCGCCGAGCACCGTCGCGTCGTAGACCTCCTCCTCGGAGCCCTCCTCGATCGACACGATCTCGTCCCACAGCAGGTCGTTGACGGCCTGCATCTCCAGGTCGGCGTCGCCGAGGATATCGGCGACGCGGCCGAGGCGTTCCCGGCTCGGCGCGTGCTTCCACATCGTGCTGCCGCAGAATGCGCTGCCCATGGCGGCGGCGAACGCCCGGTGACTCATGCCTCGCTCGGCCAAGACGTCGCGAACGCGCTCCCACACCTGTGCCGGGATCGTGTCCACGTTGGTGTTGCCGGACAGCCCGCGCACGATCTCCAGAAGGCGCTCAGCGGCCTCGCCGCGGCTTCCATGGACGCCGATCTCCCCGAGGAAGCGCCGCTGGTCGTCGCAGCCGCTGATGTCGAGCGTCCAGCCGTCCCGGTGGCCGCTCTTCCGGACGCGCCGCACGCGGCAGGAGATTCCGAACCGCAGCAGCAGGCGAGAGACGTCGTCAACCAGTCGGCGGCTGGTCGATGCGTAGTACACGCGGCCACCGCGACCGTTCCTGTTGATCGTCACCGAGCCGTCCGTGGCCCACAGGTGGCGCAGGAACATGGCGATCTGCTTCTTGGGGAGACAGAACACCGGCTCCGGCACGAACTTCTCGTGGCTCCGCAGTCCGAAGAGGCCAAGGTCGTCGAGCCACGCGGCGATCGGGTTGCGCTTGCCGTGGGTGAGCGGGAACGGCGCCCTCAGACGCAGCGTCGTGCAGCGGGCGGCGGCATAGTCGTCTCGAACCGCGACCACGCCGAAGTGCAGCGCCGCCGTCGTCACCGCGCGCAGGTTCGCCTCGTCGATCGACGCGTAACGCAGCGGCTGCCGCTTGACGAAACTGCCATCCCCGATGAGATGCGCGAGCAAGGTGACCTTGTCGTCCTCCCAGACGGTCATCCGGTCCGGCGCCGGTACGTGGCGCGGCACCGCGATGCGATCCCCTGGCGCGAGTTCACCGAGCGGCCGGAAGCCGTCGAAGGTCAGGAACGGGTGGTTTGCGGTCGCCCGGACGGTCTTCCCGGACGCTGTCGTGAGCTGGAAGACCTGCTTGCGGCCGGTCGAGAACACGTGCGTCAGATGCCGGCGCACGTAGCGCAAGTTGTCATCGAGCGACCACACCGGGACGTCAGTAGAGCCGGACTCGAACAGCTCACCCATCGTCGTCTCGGCGCCGGTGTCCGCTCGGAGAATGCGGGTCTCCGCCGTCAAGCAACCCGACTCACGGAGGTCGGACAGCATCGGCTTCTTGTCCTGACGCTGCTCGGAGCCACGGTTGAGCTGGCTCATCGCGATGACCGGGACCTCGAGCTCCTTGGCCAGCAGCTTCAGCGCACGGGAGAACTCCGAGACCTCCTGCTGGCGGCTCTCGACCCGCTTGCCCGACGTCATCAGCTGGAGGTAGTCGATGACCACGAGCTTGAGGTCGTTGCGCTGCTTGAGCCGACGGGCCTTGGCCCGGATCTCCATCATCGTCATGTTGGGCGAGTCGTCGATGTAGAGCGGCGCATCGGCGATCTCACCCATCCGCCGGGCCAGCTTCGACCAGTCCTCGTCCGACAAGGAGCCCGCGCGCATGTGGTGCAGGGGCACCTTCGCCTCGGCCGAGAGCAGACGCATGGTGATCTCGTGCTTGCTCATCTCCAGGGAGAAGATGGCGGCCGGCAGGTGGTGCTTGACCGAGGCCGACCGGGCGATGTCCAGACCCAGGGTGCTCTTGCCCACACCGGGACGAGCGGCGATGACCACCATCTGACCGGCCTGCAGGCCGTTGGTGAGCTCGTCGAGGTCACGGATGCCGGTGGGCACACCGCGGCTGACCCCGCCCCGGGAGGCGATGGCGTCCAGCTCGTCCATCGTCGGCTGGAGGATGTCCTCGAGGCGGGAGTAGTCCTCGCTCATCCGCTTCTCGGTGACGTCGTAGATCTCCTGCTGCGCCCGGTCGACGATGTCGTCCACGTCGCCCTTGCCACCGGCCGCGCCGTAACCGAGCTGGACGACGCGGGTGCCGGCCTCCACCAGGCGCCGCAGCACGGCCTGCTCGGCGACGATCGCCGCGTAGTAGCCGGCGTTGGCGGCGGTCGGCGTGGACGCGATGAGGGTGTGCAGGTAGACCGCGCCACCCATCTTCGACAGCTGGTCGGTGCGGTTGAGCTCGGCGGCGACGGTGATCGCGTCCGCGGGCTCGCCGCGGCCGTACAGGTCGAGGATGCAGTCGAAGATGACCTGGTGCGCCGGCCGGTAGAAGTCCGGACCCTGGAGCACCTCGACGACGTCGGCGATCGCATCCTTGCTGAGCAGCATGCCGCCGAGCACGGACTGCTCCGCGGGGATGTCCTGCGGCGGCTGCCGGTCGTAGGCCGGCGCCGTCGCTGAGGGCCGGCTGAAGTCGTCGGCCACCGCCACGGTGGTTCCTCCATCCACTCACCGGCGCACCCGCGAACAGGCCCCGACCGATCGGCCGGGGCCTGGTGGGGGAAGCACCAGAACGACGTACACCTGACTCGAACGGATGTTCGAGTAGAAGCTAGCCCGGGGCAGTGACAGAACCGCTCCGCTAACCGCTGGGGAGGACGTTAGGAACAGCGGACGGACCAGTCCAACACCGGTGTGCGTCCGGTTCTGCACAACTTGTGGACAAGTCGGTGGACGCAGACGTGTCGACATGTGGAGACAGCAGGGGACACAGGTGGGCTGTGCCGCCTGTCTCGCCGCTGACCTGCGCGGGGGCCGTGCACCGGGTGTGGACGAAAGAAATTCTGGGGAAACGCCGGGTGTCGCGTCCCGGCGTGTCGCGGCCAGGACCCACCCGTCCCAACGGTCACACGTCCACAGATGCCGCATGGTCGGCGACCGGCGCCGAGCTGCGCGGGACGGCGGCTGGCAGGCACCGTCGACCGCCGCCAGAGGACCTACGGGCCCCACGACGCGGGAAGGGGCGCCGGACCGGAGTCCGACGCCCCTTCCGGGCGGTGCAGAGCGGCCCCCTCGTGGCGCGGCCCCGTCCGGGGCCTGCCCGAGCCTGCGCAGGAACCCAGGTCGGGATCCTGCTACGAACGGCTCACAGAGGGGTGCTCGTTCAGCCGGCGACGACCTCGATCGTCAGCTTGGTGGTGACCTCGGGGTGCACCCGCACGGTGACGGTGTGCTCGCCCGTGGTCTTGATGCTGCTGGGCAACTCGATCCGGCGACGGTCGAGCTCCGGGCCACCGGCAGCGGTCACCGCAGCGGCGACGTCGGCGGTGGTGACGCGGCCGAACAGGCGGCCGCCCTCACCGGCGCGGGCGGGGACGCGGACCGTGAGACCGGACAGCTGCCCGGCCACGGCGGTCGCCTCCTCCTGCGAGCGCACGTCCCGGGCGGCACGCGCCCGGCGGAGCGACTCGATCTGCTTCTCCGCCCCTCGCGTGGCCACGATGGCCAGGCCGCGGGGGAGGAGGTAGTTGCGGCCGTAGCCGCCCTTGACCTCGACGGTGTCCCCGGAGGAGCCGAGACCGGTGACCTCCTGGGTGAGGATGAGCTTCATCGTGCTCATGATCAGCGCGCCGTCGAGGTGTAGGGCAGCAGTGCCATCTCGCGGCTGTTCTTCACGGCCACGGCGACGTCACGCTGGTGCTGGCTGCAGTTGCCGCTGACGCGGCGGGCACGGATCTTGCCGCGGTCGGAGATGAACTTCCGCAGCAGCGTCGTGTCCTTGTAGTCCACGTAGGTCGCCTTGTCCTTGCAGAACTGGCAGACCTTCTTCTTGACCTTGCGAATGGGGGGCTTGGGCACCGGAGTTCTCCAGGGCTAGATGGTTCAGAAGGTGTGTGAGGAAGGTGGCCCACCTGCAGGGTCCCGCCGCGAGCTTGCGAGCGGTGGGGGGCAGGAGGGTCCTCCTACTTTCAGAAGGGCGGTTCGTCGGACGGGCCTGCGGGCGTCGACCAGGGGTCGCTCGCCCCGCCACCACCACCGCCGCCGCCGCCGCCGGAGAAGCCGCCACCGCCGCCGCCTCCGCCGAAGCTGCCGCCGCCTTCACCACGCGAGGCACGGGTGACCTTCGCGGTGGCGTAACGCAGGGACGGGCCGATCTCGTCGACCTCGAGCTCGATGACGGTGCGCTTCTCGCCTTCCTTCGTGTCGAAGGAGCGCTGCTTCAGCCGCCCGCTGACGATGACCCGCGAACCACGGGTCAGCGACTCGGCGACGTTCTCGGCCGCCTGCCGCCAGACGTTGCAGCGGAGGAACAGCGCCTCGCCGTCCTTCCACTCCTGCGACTGACGGTCGAAGGTGCGCGGCGTGGACGCGACGGTGAAGTTGGCGACGGCAGCACCCGACGGCGTGAAGCGCAGCTCCGGATCGGCGGTCAGGTTGCCGATGACGGTGATGACGGTTTCGCCGGCCATGATCAGTGGACCTCGGGTCGCATCAGCTTCGTGCGGAGCACCGACTCGTTCAGGTTGAGCTGGCGGTCCAGCTCGGCGACCGCAGCGGGCTCGGACTGGATCGTGACGATGGCGTAGATGCCCTCGACCTGCTTCTTGATCTCGTAGGCCAGGCGCCGACGGCCCCAGATCTCGGTCTTGACGGTGCCACCGGCCTTGGTGACGACGGTGAGGAACCGGTCGAGCGAGGGAGCGATCGTGCGCTCCTCGAGCTCGGGGTCGAGGATGACCATCAGTTCGTAGTTGCGCATGGAGAAACCCCACCTCCTCTGGTCTTGGCGGCTGCAGTACATCTGCAGCAGGAGGGTCGTACATGCGTCGCGCGCCCCGGCCGCCGCACAGCGGCGGGCAGAACGCGCAGGGTCAGGCTACCAGCGTCGGAGGGATCGCCCGTCCGCGCAGTCCACAGGGCCGGCCTCCGGCGCCGGGACGACCGCGGCCGCCGTCCCGGAGGACGGCGGCCGGCGGTGGCGAGCGGGAGCGGCGAGCAGGTCAGCGCGAGGCGCGGGAGGCCTGCTGGGTGCGGACGAGCGCGGCGGTCACCGCGACGAGGGCCACGACGGCGGCCAGCGCGGCCGCAGGCAGCGTCTGGGCCCGGGTGGACTCCGAAGCGGCCTCCGAGACGGAGTCCTCCGCGAGTGCGGAGCCGTCCAGGCCGGCGAGCTGCCCGAAGACGGGTACCGAGGCGCCGTCGTAGCTGCCCGGCGCGCCGCCGGCTCCCCCGCGGTCGACCCCGCCGAGGCTCCGGCCGGGGACGAAGTAGCGCGACGGGTCGAAGGCGGACGCGGCGACGACGTCGGACGGCGACAGCCGGGGTGCGCCGCCACCGGTGTTGTAGGCGTACTGGTCGCCGGTGGGGACGGGGTCGACGCCGTCGTCGGTGTCGTCCGGAGGCGTGGTGGGCGGGGTCGTCGGCGGCGTGGGCGGAGGGTTCTCGTCGCCGCCGAGGGGCGGCAGCTCCACCGTGGGCAGCGGCGGCAGGTTCGCGGCCGGGAGCTTCGGCAGGGCCGGAGCCACGGTCTGCACGATGTACGGCGTCTGGGCCGGCAGGGCCGGAAGCGTGCCGGCCACCGTGTTCACCACCTGGTCGGCCACGTTCGCCGCCAGACCCGCCTGGGGGACGATGCGGTACGTGTAGGTGAGGGTGCCCGTCGTGGCCGGGGCGGTGAAGGTCCACTGGGCGCTCTGGTCCGGCGCGAGGTTCCGCTGCTGGCCGAAGAAGGTCACCGACACGTCGGTGAAGACCGTGGCGGAGACGCTGCCCACCAGGGGCACGGAGATCCCGCCCTTGTTCTGGGCCGGGATCCTGTTCACGAACGTCACCGTGCCGCCCGGCTCCACGCTGGCCGCGGGCGGTGTCACGTTCTTGATCTCGACCGTGACGGCTCGCGCGGGTGCCGCAGCGGCGCTCGGGGCCGTCAGGACCGAGACGGCGGCGACCCCCAGCCAGCCGAGGACGGCCGCGGCGATGCCCCGCTGCGCTGTTCGACGGATCCGACCGGTTGCCATGCTCTGCCCCTACCTCCGACTCGACGCTGGGAAGTAACCCCCGTCACGCTGCACCAACGATGATGTGTGATCGGAGTTACGGCTAAACGCCGAGTTCTGTACGAACTAGGGTCGGTGGCCGTGGCGACCCCCTCCGTGCGACACCCGATCGGCGTACACGTCGGCCCAGGTCTGACCGAGGACAACGAGCTCGACGACGGCGGGCCACTCGCCCGGGCGGCGGAGATGGACGCCGACGGCGTCCAGGTCTTCCTCGCCGATCCGCAGGGGTGGACGGCCCCGAAGCCCCGGCCCGACGCGGAGGACCTGCTGACCGGTGAGGTCATGGTCGTCGTGCACGCGCCCTACGTGCTCAACGTGGCGACGACGAACAACCGGATCCGCATCCCCAGCCGCAAGCTGTTGGACCGGCACGCGCGGGCTGCCGGCGCCATCGGCGCGGTGGGCATGGTCGTCCACGGCGGGCACGTCCTGGCCAAGGACGACCCCGGGGTGGGCGTGGACAACTGGCGCAAGACCTTCGCCAGGCAGGCGGACGACGGTGGCTTCACCGTTCCGCTGCTGATCGAGAACACCGCCGGCGGCGGCAACGCCATGGCGCGCGACCTCGACGCCATCGCCCGGCTCTGGGAGGCGGTGGGGGAGTTCGGCGCCGGGTTCGTCCTCGACACCTGCCACGCGTGGGCCGCGGGCTGGGACCTCGCCACGGCGGTCGACGACGTGCGCGCCGTCACCGGACGGGTGGACCTGGTGCACCTGAACAACAGCCGCGACCCGCACGGCTCCAGCCGCGACCGCCACGCGCCGCTGGGCGAGGGCGAGATCCCGGCGGAGCTCCTGGTCGAGGTCGCGCGCGTCGCCGACTGCCCGATCGTGCTCGAGACCCCCGGCGACGCGGCGTCCCACGCCGAGGAGATCACCCTGCTGCGCGAAGCACTGGCCTGATACGGGTCCTGGCTCACCTGGTGGGGTCCTGGCTCCCCATCGACGCTGAGCCAGGACCACAACGATCAGGTGACCTGATCGTCCTGGGCCACGCGTGGAGGGTGCAGCGGTCGCGGGCGTGGTCGAGCGGGCCTCCGGACGGATCGTCGACTCCGGGCCAGGACGTGCGGACGACGTCGCCGTCCGGGCGGAGCACGTCGCGCACGACGAGGGCCATGAGCACCACGACGGCGATGTCACGCAGCAGGACGCCGAGGAAGAACCACTCGACCTCGATGCCGCGGTTGTCCGTGCCGAGGTAGTGCAGCATCGTCACGACCCACACCAGCACCTCGGTCGCCTGCCACAGCAGCAGGGACCGCCACCGCGGCCGGGCGAGCACGGCCAGGGGCAGGAGCCACAACGAGAACTGCGGGCTCCACACCTTGTTCAGCAGGAGGAACCCCGCGACGAGCAGGAAGGCGAGCTGGGCCACCCTCGGCCGAACGGGGGCGGCCAGCGCCAGCCAGGCGACGCCGGCCGCGAGGACCAGCAGACTGACGGCGACGACCGCGTTGAGCACGGTGGGCGTCTGCCCCGCGGCCAGCGGGCCGTCCAGGATCCGTCGGTCGGTCGCGTGCAACGCGATGTTCCAGATCGACTCGGGGTTGGCCGGCCGCTGCCTGCTGAAGACGAAGAACCACGCCCAGTTGTCGAAGGCGAGGGCGGCGACCGGCACGTTGACCGCGGCCCACGCGCCCGCGGCGGCAGCCACCGTGGTCGCCCAGGCACGCAGCCGGCCGGCGCGCAGGCAGAGCACGAAGAGGACGCCGAGCAGCAGCAGCGGGAAGAACTTGGCCGCGACCCCGAGACCGAGGAGGACGCCGGCCAGCACGGTCCGCGACCGGGCCCAGGCGAGCATCCCGAAGGCAGCCAGGGTGACGGCGAGCAGGTCCCAGTTCGTGAACGCGTGCACCAGCAGGACGGGGGACAGCCCGATCATGGCGGCGTCCCAGGGACGACGACCCGACAACCCCAGGACGGCCCGGACGAGCAGCAGCGCGCACACCGACAGCAGCAGGCAGGTCAGCACGGTGTAGCTCTGCACCGCGGGCACGTCGGGAAGCAGCCCGAGCCGCTCGGCCACGCCGTCGTAGAGCCGCGCACCGGCGGCGGCCAGCACCATGAACGCACCGGTGAGCACCGGGTACTCGACGGTCGCGTCCAGGTAGGGCAGCGCGCCTTGATCGAGGCCGTAGCTGCCGAAGAGCGGCACCGCGTCGGAGTAGCAGAGGTGCGTGTACTGGCGGGATCCGCTCCAGTCACCGCTCGCGCAGGGGGCCTGCTTGCCCCATGCCACCGCGAGGACGGAGGTGACGAAGAGAAGGCACACCCGCAGCGGCGTCCAGAAGGGCGCACGGCCGGTCACCGCGTGCCGGCCCCACGGACCGCCGACTGCCTCGCTGGCCTGGGCGACCACCGGGTCGACCCATGAGGGCACGACCCGGTCCGGTCGGATCGGGTCGCCGGGACCGGGCGTGCTCGTTCCACGTGGAACGAGCACGGACCCCTCCGAAGACGTTCCGGAGGGGTCCGTGGAGGTGGTGCTCACGAGCCCAGTGTGCGGGACCGCGGCGCCGAGGCGGCTCAGCCGCCCGGAGGCCTCTCGGGTTCCTCCGGCTCCCCGGGAAGCCCGGGGACACCGCCCCCGTTCCCGTTCCCGTTGCCGTTCCCGTTGCCGTCGCCGTTCCCGTCGCCCTCGCCTCCCGGTGGCACCACGACGGACGGCGTCGGCGTCGGGGTCGGCGTCGGGGTCGGGGTCGGCTCCGGCGCCTCGGGAGTGGGGGTGGGAGTCGGCTCGGGCGCCTCGGGCGTGGGGGTGGGGGTCGGGGTGGGCTCCGGGACGCCCTCGCCGGAGTCGCCCCGGATGGACGGCCTGTCCGGCAGGTCCTCCTTCGGCGTGCCCGCGAGCACGGTGTTCATGAACTGCTGCCAGATCGCGCCGGGCAGACCCGAGCCGTAGATGATCTGTTCGCGCGCGTTGACGATCGGCTCGTTCGGGTTGTCGTTGCCCATCCAGACCGCCGCCGACAGGGACGGCGTGTATCCCACCATCCAGGCGTCGGAGTTGTCCTTGGCGTTCAGCCCCTGGGTGCCGGTCTTGCTGGCGACCTCGCGCCCGCCGTCGAGAGCACGCTTGGAGTAGGAGGCCACGCCCTTGATCGCGTACGTCACGTCGGACGCGACGGCGGGGTCGATGACCTGCTCGCCCGGGTCGCCGGCGTTCTCCAGCAGGACCGCGCCCTCGTTGTTGGCGACCTTCGCCACGAAGTGGGGATCGCGCTGGATGCCACCGCTGGCCAGGGTGGCGAAGCCGACGGCCTGGTCGATCGGTCGCATCTCGTACTCACCGATGCCGATCGAGGAACCGACGTTCCCCGTGGTCGGGTTCGCCAGCGTCGGTCGCCCGACCAGGAGGTCGTTGCCCTCCTCCCAGACGTCGGGCAGCCCCGCGGCCTTGCGCGTCACATCCGCCACCTTCTCCGGGCCGACCTCGTAGGCCAGTCCGTAGAAGGTGGTGTTCAGCGACCGGGTGATGGCTTCCTGCAGGGTGCAGGAAGAGCACGAGGCGCCGCCCGAGTTCACCACCGGCTTCTCGCGGTCCGGGAACTCCTGCGGCGAGCTCCCGTCCCGGCGGGCGGTGACGCTGATGCCCTGCTCGAGCGCCGTCGCCAGGACGTAGGGCTTCACCGACGAGCCGGGCTGGCGCTGCGCGCGGGCGTAGTCGATGGCGCCGTCGCCGGCTCCGATCGCACCGCCGTAGTAGGCCCGCACACCACCCGTGCGCGGGTCCACGGCCACGAGCGCCTCCCTCAGGCCCTCCGGCTCCCCGTCCATGACCTCGTTCACGGCGGTCACCGCGGCGTTCTGCGCACCGGCGTCGACGGTGGTGGTGATCCGGAGGCCTCCGGCGCGGATCTGCTGCTCGTCGTAGCCGTGCTTGTTCTCCATCTCGGAGAGCACCCGGTTGACGATCAGCCCCTCCGGACCGGTGGGGATGCCCAGGGACGATCCGGCCTTCGGCAGCACTGGCGGGTACACCGACGCCGCGCGCTCCTCGGCGGTCAGCCAGCCCTCCTCGACCATCGCGTCGAGCACCCGGCCCCAGCGGTCCTGGGCGTCCTCGGGACTCACCTCGGGGTCGTAGCGCGAGGGGCTGCGGATGAGGACGGCGAGCACCGCGCCCTGCTGGGCGGTCAGCTGCGCGGCGGGGACGCCGAAGTAGGTGTTGGCCGCCGCCTCGATGCCGTAGGCGCCGCGGCCGTAGTAGATGGTGTTGAGGTAGTTCTCGAGGATCTGCTTCTTGGTGTAGTTGTTGTCCAGCTTGATGGCCAGGAACAGCTCCTGGAACTTGCGGCTGAACGTCTGGTCCGAGTTCTGCAGGATCGCGTTCTTCACGTACTGCTGTGTGATGGTCGAGCCACCCTGGGTCGAGCCACCCGTGAGGTTGTTCCACGTGGCTCGGGTGATGCCGGTGAGGGAGATGCCCGGGTCGGTGTAGAAACTCCGGTTCTCCGCGGCGAGCACGGCCTGCTGCGCAGGCTCCGCGATCTGGTCGAGGGCGACGTTCGTCCGGTTCTCGTCGCCGAGACGGGCCATCTCGGTGGTGCCGTCGGAGTAGTAGATGACCGTCGTCTGCGCGGTGGTGATCGAGTCGGGGCTCGGCACGTCGGTGCTGGCGTAGACGACACCGACGAAGACGCCGAGCAGGACCAGCATCCCGGCGGCGAGCGCACCGGCGAGTTTCAGCCTGCGCCTGCGCTTCTGCTTCGTGTTCCGGGCCGCCGCACCCTTGGCCTTGCCGGCCGAGGCCTTGGCGCCCGGGGCGCCCGGCCGGCCACCCGCGGGGCGCGGTGGGGTCGGCGTGCCGGAGCGGGCGGCCGTCGTGCGGGCGCGGCCACCGGCCGGGGGACGGCCCGATCCACGGCCACCTCCGCCGGTGCTCCTGGTCCGCGCGGGCGGCGGACGGCGGACCGATCCGGCGCGGGGCGCGACGGGCGAGGTCTCGTCGTGTGGCACGAGGACCCCCTCTCTGTCAGGTCTGTCTTCAGTCTTCGTCGGCGAGCCGGTGTACCGGTCGCAGCGTTGTTCGTGAGCGTTGTCCGTGAGCGTGGCGTCTTCAGGTGTGGGAGCGGGGGAGGACCCCACGCAGCGGTGCCCGGTGGGGACTGCTGCGACCGGAGGGGCTGCCGGGACGGCCGACCTCCCGGCGCCGAGGCCTACTCCGTGGCGGCCCGACGCCGTCCCCGGCGGGGCTGCTGCCCCGGCACGGGCTCGGCACCCAGGACGTACGAGGAGTCGAGGTGGTTCCATCCGCAGCTGCGGCACACCTCGACGGCGTACACCGTGAACTCCTCCTGCGCGGCGTCCATCCGTGCGAGCTCGACCTCGGTCTTGGCCTGCCCGGACGTCGGTCCGAGGTGGTCGCCGTACACGTAGTTCACGAGCGTCAGGCGTTCCTTGCGGCAGACCGGGCAAGCGACCGAGGTCACCTCGCCGTGGTACTTCGCCGCCCGGGAGAGGTAGGGGCTGGCGTCGCACACCTCGAACAGACCCGTGCGGCCCGCGTACACGTCGGCGAGCACGGCTCGCCGCTGCAGCGAGTAGTCCACGACGGATCGACGTCCGGGCACGGCGGCCAATGTACGCACTCGGCCCGGCCAGCGGCCTGTCCACGACGCGGGAGGCCCGCCGTCCCACGGGGTCCGCGCCGCGGCCGGTTTCCGCTGACCCATCGACGCAATGTATCGTCCCGATACATCGAGGACACGGGTCCAGGAGGGCGAAATGCTCGAGTTCGCCATCCTGGGCCTGCTGCACCGGTCCCCGATGCACGGCTACGAACTGCGCAAACAACTGGCCGAGGTGCTCGGCGGGATGCGGAGCATCTCCTACGGCTCCCTCTACCCCGCGCTCAAGCGGATGCGCGCAGCCGGGCTCATCTCCACCGATGAGCCCGACCCGCACGCGCTGCTGCCGGCCGACGCACCGCCGCTCACCGGCCGCCGCGGGAAGGTGGTCTACACGATCACCGCGGAGGGGAAGGAGCGCTTCCACGAGCTGGTGGGCCAGACCGGCCCGGAGGCCTACGACGACGGTGGGCTCTTCGGCGTCCGCCTGGCCTTCTTCCGCCACACGGCCTCGGACGTGCGACTGCGGATCCTCGAGGGCCGCCGTCGCACCGTCGAGCAGCAGCGGGAAGGGCTGCGGTCCTCACTGGCGAGGACCCGGGAGCGCCTCGACCACTACACGCTGGAACTGCAGCGCCACGGCTTGGAGTCGGTGGACCGGGAGGTCCGCTGGCTCTCGGAGCTCATCGACACCGAACGCCGTGAGGCGTCCGGGACCTCGGGGGCAGCAGCGCTGCCCGACCCACCCGACGGGGATCGGTCGAACCCCGCCTGAGCACGCGACGGGGTGTCCGGCCCCGTCAACAGTCACCACCGGACCGCTCGCGGTTCACGTACACGGGCCAGCCGGTCCAGGGAGAAGGAGAGTCATGGGATCAGTGAAGGTCGCCATCGTCGGCGTCGGGAACTGCGCCGCCTCGCTCGTGCAGGGCGTGCACTACTACCGCGACGCGGACGCGAGCACCTCCGTTCCGGGGCTGATGCACGTCCGCTTCGGCGAGTACCACGTCTCCGACATCGAGTTCGTCGCCGCGTTCGACGTGGACGCCAAGAAGGTCGGCCGTGACCTCTCCGAGGCCATCGTCGCCAGCGAGAACAACACGATCAAGATCTGCGACGTCCCGCCGCTCGGGGTCACCGTCCAGCGCGGCACCACCCTCGACGGTCTCGGGAAGTACTACCGCGAGATGGTCGAGGAGTCCGACGAGCAGCCCGTCGACATGGTCGCGGCGCTGCGGGAGTCCGGCGCCGACGTCCTCGTCTGCTACCTCCCCGTCGGCTCCCAGCACGCCGCGGAGTTCTACGCCCAGGCCGCCATCGACGCCGGTGTCGCGTTCGTCAACGCGCTGCCGGTCTTCATCGCCGGCACCAAGGAGTGGGCGGACAAGTTCACCGCCGCCGGGGTGCCGATCGTCGGTGACGACATCAAGAGCCAGGTGGGCGCAACCATCACCCACCGCGTGCTGGCCAAGCTCTTCGAGGACCGCGGCGTCCAGCTGGACCGGACGATGCAGCTCAACGTGGGCGGCAACATGGACTTCAAGAACATGCTCGAGCGCGAGCGCCTGGAGTCCAAGAAGATCTCGAAGACCCAGTCGGTCACCAGCCAGGTCGACCGCGACATGGGCGTGGGCAACGTGCACATCGGCCCTTCGGACCACGTGCCCTGGCTCTCGGACCGCAAGTGGGCCTACGTCCGTCTCGAGGGGCGCGCGTTCGGCGACGTCCCGCTGAGCCTGGAGTACAAGCTCGAGGTCTGGGACTCCCCGAACTCGGCCGGGATCATCATCGACGCCGTCCGCGCCGCGAAGATCGCCAAGGACCGCGGCATCGGCGGCCCGATCCTGTCTGCGTCGTCGTACTTCATGAAGAGCCCGCCGGTGCAGTACGACGACAGCGAGGCCCGCGACGCCGTCGAGGCGTTCATCAGGGGTGACGTCGAGCGCTAGTGGTCGCGCCCGTAAGTACAGCGTCGTAAGTTGAGTTCGTCTCGGCGAGGGGAAGCGCCGAGCCTCCGTGATCTTGCTGTGCCTGCGCGGAGGCCTGGTTTGCGATGACCCGTCAGTCCCCGTTCGTGATCGTGTTGTCCGGGGCGGATCGGGCGGTGCTCGAGGCGCGTGCCCGTACCTACACCGCGCCCTTCGCCGAGGTGGTCCGGGCCAAGATTGTGTTGCTGGCCGCCGATGGCGAGTCCAACAGCGCGATCGCCGCGCGGCTGGACGTGCATGTCGGGGTGGTCAGCCGGTGGCGCCAGCGGTTCACCGAGGCAGGTCTGGACGGGCTGGCCGACCGGTCGCGTTCGGGCCGGCCACGATCGTTTCCGGCGCCGGTGGTCGCCGAGGTCAAGGCGATGGCCTGCGAGCCGCCCGAGGCGCGGGACGTGCCGTTGTCGCGGTGGAGCTCGGCGGAGTTGGCCGCCCAGGCGGTGGCCGAGGGACTGACGGTGTCGGTGTCGGCGTCCACGGTCCGCCGCTGGCTGCACGACGACGCGATCAAGCCCTGGCAGCACCGCTCCTGGATCTTCCCCCGCGATCCGGACTTCGCGGCCAAGGCCGCCCGGGTGCTCGACCTCTACGCCCGGATCTGGCACGGCGTCGAGCTCGGCGACGACGAATACGTGATCAGCGCCGACGAGAAGTCCCAGCTGCAGGCCCTGCGCCGCCGCCATCCGGAGCTGCCGCCCGGCCCGGGACGTACCCGGCGGGTGGAGTTCGAGTACCGCCGCGGTGGCACGCTGGCCTACTTCGGCGCCTACGACGTCCACCGCGCCCAGCTGCTCGGCACCATCGCGCCGACCACCGGCATCGCCCCGTTCGGGCAGCTGGTGGAGAAGGTGATGACCACCGAGCCCTACGCCTCGGCGGCGCGGGTGTTCTGGATCGTGGACAACGGCTCGTCGCACAACGGCGCACGCTCGGTTGAGCGGATGCGCGCGGCCTGGCCGACCGCCTGCCTGGTGCACCTGCCGGTGCACGCCTCCTGGCTGAACCAGATCGAAATCGTCTTCTCCATCATCGGGCGCAAGGTGCTGCGACCGGCCGACTTCGCCGACCTCGACGCGCTGGCCGAACGGCTGACCGCCTTCGAGCCCCGGTTCAACGCCACCGCCACCCCGTTCGACTGGCGCTTCGGCCGACGCGAGCTGGCCGACCTGCTGCGCCGCATCGACGCTCACCGGCCCGCCGACACCTCCGCGCTGGCGGCCTGAACGCGGCAGGATCGACGAATGCCGACCCCGCCGACCTCCACCAAGACCAGTCTCGGCCAGCGGCTCAACGCCCACGCCCGGGAACGCTGGCCGGCGCTGGCCAAGGTCGAGGTCCGCTTCCGCGGCCAGTTCGCCTACGTCGACGGCCGCCTGCCCGACGGTGAGGTGCTGCCGCTGTTCCGGCTGCGCTACTCCGGGTCGGCCAGCCGCTGGGGCTTCGCCCTCTACCGAGCCAGCCACGACGACTACCAGGACAGCTACCTACCCAGCGGAGACACCGCCGGCACCCCCCAGGAGGCCCTGGACTGCGCCTGCGGCCTCTATCTCAACGACCCGACCGCCTGGCTGCCGGATACGCCGACGAACTAACAGGCAGGACCACTAGCAGGAGGACCCCTCTCCCCCCACCATCGTCAGCGGCCGCCCTGCAGGGCCCCGCCGCGAGCCTGCGAGTGGTGGGGGGCAGGGCGGTCCTTTCGCTGTCGCGTCGTACCGGGGGATCGGCCCGCTGCTGCATACGCTGCACCGCATGCCGTCCCGCGCCCGACTCCTGCCCCTCACGCTGGGGCTGACGCTGGCGCTGCTCACCGGATGCACCACCGGCGGCCACGCCGAGCGGAAGGCCGGCGACCCGGTCACCGAGGAAGAGGCGGCGGCACTGGCCGCCCTCCTGCAGCGCAACGAGCAGCGCGGCGGTGCCGACTTCGTCGTGACCGCCCCGTACGGCGAGGACCGGCTGCTCACCCTGACCGGCTCGGTGGACTTCCGGAAGGACGTCGGCCGGGCGCAGGCGGTGACCAGCTTCGCTGACGGGCGCCCGGAGGACACCCGCACCCTCTTCTTCACGTCGGAGGACGTCTGGGTCGGTGACGTCGCCGGCCTGACCGACGCCCTCGCGGAGGGCGGCGCCCCGCAGGCGGCCTATCTGCGCCGTCCGGTGAGCACCGGCACGGAGGACGGGACACCGGTGCTGGTCGACGTCCTCATCGAGGTGGTCCTGAACCTGTCGGCGCACACGGCCGACGACCCGCGCGCCTTTCTCGACCGCGACTACACCTGGCAGGGCCAGCGCTCCATCGACAGCCGCCTGGCCACCCTGTTCGGACTGCCCGACGGCCAGATCGTCGCCGTGGCCGCTGCGGACGACCTGCTGACCCAGTTCGTGACGACGCTCGCCGACACCGAGTTCGACGTCACGATCACCCTGTCCGAGCACGGCACCCGCAGGATCGACCTACCGGCCGACGAGGAGACCGCCGACGCGGCCCAGCACGCCGACGTGGCGGCCTCGCTGGGGATCTGAGGGAGGACCCTGCCCCCACCGTCGGCAAGCTCGCGGCGGGAGCCCGCGGAGGGGCCGCCGCCCGGGACGGGGACGCAGACGTAAAAGGAGAGGGCGGCCTCTTCCCCAGACCGCCCTCTCCCGAGTCCTTCCTACCAGATCGGGGCGATCACGGCACCCCTCAGTTGACGGATGGGTCCGCTGTGGCGGTGGAGAGCACGGCCAGCCGGCCGGTCTGCCGGCCCATCACCTGACGCCAGAGATCGGGCCCCGACGCCGGGCTCAGCACGTCACCCGGCCGGCCGGGCACACAGGCCCACGCCCCCTCGGCGATCTCCCCCGCGAGCTGGCCGGGGGACCAGCCGGCGTACCCGGCGAAGACCCGCAACCCGTTCAGCTCCTCGGCCAGGTCCGCCGGGTCGCTGTCCAGATCCACCAGGTAGACGTCACCGGCGACGCGGCGCAACGGGCTGTCCCCCGTCGCGACGGCGCCGGGGGAGACGGCGAGGCACAGTGCCGTGTCGGTCTCGCAGGGCCCGCCCACGTGGAAGACCCCGGGGTCGACGGCGACGTCGCACCAGCCGGGCAGCACGTCGCGGATCTCGACCTGGCTGGGGCGGCCGAGGACGACGCCGAGTGTTCCGGTGTCGGAGTGGTCGAGGACGTAGATCACCGTGCCCGCGAACGTGGGATCGCTGAGTGCCGGCATGGCCACCAGCAGGGCCCCCGGACGGACGTCGTCGAGGGAGCCGATGGCCAGGGCAGGAACCGCGGGGGCGCGCCTGCGACCGGTCGCGGGCCGCGCTGGCGGACCGGACTCGGGGTCGGGTGACGAGGGCGCCGGGGTCATCCCGACCAGTGTGCCCCACCGACGCGCACCGGAGGGACATCCCTCCACCCCTTCGACAACCGGCTGGTCGGAGCCGAGCGGTGTGGCGGTCCGCGGACCGTAGGGTGGCCGCGTGCCGGAGGTCGGGACGCCTGTCGCCCACGTACTGCGCCGCGGCGACTTCCGCCGGCTGCTGGGAACGCGCCTGCTCGGCCAGTTCGGGGACGGCGTGTTCCAGGCCGCGCTGGCCGGCACCGTGCTGTTCAACCCGCAGCGGGCCGCGGACCCGGTCGACATCGCCGCCGGCTTCGCCGTGCTCCTGCTGCCCTACTCCCTCGTCGGGCCGTTCGCCGGCGTCTGGCTGGACCGGTGGAGTCGCCGGCAGGTGCTGCTGCGCGCCAACGTGGTGCGGGCGGGACTGGTGGCCGTCGTCGCGGCTCTGATCCTCGGCGGCGTGGAGGGGGCCGCTTTCTACACGGCCGGGCTGGCGGTGTTCTCGGTCAACCGGTTCGTCCTCTCCGCGCTGTCCGTGGGTCTCCCGCACACCACCGAGGAGGCGTCCCTCGTCCCGGCCAACGCCCTGTCGACGACGTCGGGAGGAGTGTCCACGGTCGCCGGTGGGACCGTCGCCGTCCTGGTGCTGGAGGGGATCGGCTCGGGGAACGCCGGCTACGCCGCGATGGCCCTTGCGGCGGCGGTCCCCTACCTGGGCGCCGCGGCCGTCGTCGGCAGGTTCTCCCGGACCCATCTGGGGCCGGACCACGTGGCCGGCTCCGTCCCGATGTCGGCGGGCGACTCGATCCGGGACACGCTCCTGGGCATGGTCGCCGGAACGCGGCACGTCGCCGCCCGGCCCCCGGCGGCCGCCGCACTCCTGGCGATCGGCCTGCACCGGCTCTACTACGGCGTCTTCACGCTCATGACGTTGCTGCTCTACCGCAACACCTTCGAGGAAAAGGGTGGGCTGTTCCCGGGCGGGATCCTCGGACTGGGGCAGGTCGTGGCCGCCGCCGCCCTGGGCACGCTCCTCGCCGCCGTCGTCACGCCTCCCGCCGTGCGGCGCCTGGGGACCACGCAGTGGATCCCGCTCCTGCTCACCGGTGGCGGGGTGGTCCAGGCGGCACTCGGTCCGTGGCTCTCACCCGTCACCGTCGTCCTGGCCGGGCTGCTGCTGGGGTTCGTGGCCCAGGCGGTCAAGATCTGCGTGGACAGCACACTGCAGGAGACGGTCCAGGACGACTACCGCGGACGGGTCTTCTCGGTCTACGACACGCTCTTCAACATGACGTTCGTGCTCGCGCTCGGGGTGGGGGCCGCCATCCTGCCGGAGTCGGGCGTCTCCTCGGCGGTGCCGGTGGGGGTCGCCGTCGGCTACCTGCTGGCCGCCATCGCCTACCTCCGCACGGCCGGGCAGCACTGACCGCCGGTCAGAGCTCCGGCACGCAGGGCCCGTCGCCCAGGACGGCCAGGCCGGTCAGGTCGCCGGGCGCGAAGTCGGGAACCTCCCGCCGCGCCTCCGGGTACATGAGCTGCTCCCCGTCGTCGACGTGCGCAAGGCCGACCAGGTGGCCGATCTCGTGCAGGATGATCGCGCGCGCGGTGGCGGCGCCGTCCCGCATGGCCAGGATCTCCGGCATCCGGCCGGCATCCAGGGAGACCGTTCCCGTGACGAAGACCCGCGGCCCGTCGCCGAGCGAGACGGCCACGCTGCCGGCCTGACCGACCGTGTCACCGGCCAGCGCCGGGTTCTGCTCCTCGCTCTCCCAGGCGACCAGCACCGGCGCCCACCGGTCCCCGTACCGCTCGGGCTGGAAGATGGGCCGGTCGAGGGTCGTGGACTCGTCACTGACCCCGTCGTAGCGGAACTGCAGACCGGTCACCTCCGAGAGTCGCGCGAACGCCTCGTGCACGGCCTGATCCCCACCTGCGGGGGCGTTGTCGGGGCGGATGACGTAGTACACCGGGCGGCAGGGGTCGTAGGCGACCGGCGTGACACCGTCGGCCTGCAGTGCGATGAAGGCGTGCGCGCCTCCCTCAGGTGGCGCCGGGAGGGGCCGACCGAGCGGCTTGCGGGCCGCCTCGCGGCCCGCGGTCGGCCGGTCCGGGGGTGTGGTGAGCGTCGGCGGGGTGACCGAGGGTGCCGCCGGCGGTGCGGCCTCGGGCGCCACCGGCCTCCACGGCCAGGAGCTGGGACCCACCAGCACGGCGGCGCCGAGGCTCAGGAGGATCACCAGCGGGACGACGACCAGCGCACGCAGCACGGTGCGGCCGCGGCGCCGTGCGGGCCCCGCCCTGTCCGAGCGCCAGGGGACCGACTGCACCGGTCGGCCGGCCGCCTCGTGGAGCACCCACTCCGGCACCCGTCCGGTCGGCGAGGTGGGTACCGGTCCGGCCGGTTCGCCGCCGGCGGTTTCGTGGTCGTCCACGTCGGGATTGTCGGCAGGACGCCGCGCTACCTGCAGTCCGGAGGCAGGTTCAGTCCTGCTGAGCCGCCCACCAGTCCCGGAGCGCGGCCTCGGCGTCGTCCGGGTCGAGGGGACCTCGCTCGAGCCGCAGGTCCTTGAGGAACTGCCAGGCGCGCCCGACATCCGGACCGGGGCGGAGTCCGAGGATCTCCATGATCGCGTTGCCGTCGAGGTCCGGGCGCACCCGCGCCAGGTCCTCCTTCTCGGCGATCTCGGCGATCCGCGCCTCGAGCGAGTCGTAGGTGGCCGAGAGCGCGGCCGCCCGCCGCTTGTTCCGCGTCGTGGAGTCCGACCGCACCAGCTTGTGCAGGCGGGGCAGCAGGTCTCCGGCGTCGGTGACGTACCGGCGGACCGCGGAGTCGGTCCACTCGCCGGAGCCGTACCCGTGGAAGCGCAGGTGGAGGAAGGTCAGGCGGGACACCGCCTCGACGATCTCCTTGGAGTACCGCAACGCGGTCAGCCGCTTGCGCACCAGCTTGGCGCCGACCACCTCGTGGTGGTGGAAGGACACCCGCCCGCGGGGCTCGTGCCGGCGGGTCGCCGGCTTTCCGATGTCGTGCAGCAGCGCGGCCAGCCGGAGCACCAGGTCCGGCGACGGCGCCTCCGCGTCGGCCTTCTCCAGAGCGATGGCCTGGTCCAGCACCGTCAGCGAGTGCGTGTAGACGTCCTTGTGCTGGTGGTGCTCGTCGATCTCCATCCGCAGGGCGGAGAGCTCCGGGAGCGCCACGTCGGACAGCCCGGTGTCGACGAAGAGCTCCAGCGCCGCCCTCGGGGCGTCCTGGAGCAGCGTCCTGGACAGCTCCGCCTGCACCCGCTCGGGGGTGATCCGGCCGAGTTCACCGCTCAGCGAGGTCATCGCCGCCACGACGTCGTCCTCGGGGACGAGGCCCAGCTGGGCCACGAACCGGACGGCGCGCAGCATCCGCAACGGGTCGTCGGCGAAGGACTCCACGGCCGGACCAGGCGTGCGCAGCCGCCCGCGCATCAGGTCGCCCAGACCTCCGAAGGGGTCGGTCACCGTCCGGTCGGGGCCCAGTGAGACCGCCATGGCGTTCACCGTGAAGTCCCGACGTCGAAGGTCGTCGACCAGCGAGTTCCCCCAGGCCACCTCCGGATTCCGGGACTCCCGGTCGTAGCGGTCGGCCCGGAACGTGGTGATCTCCAGCCGCGATCCGCGGACCTCGGCACCGACCGTGCCGAACGCGATGCCCGTGTTCCACGTGGAACCGGCCCATCCGCGGAGCAGCTCGAGGACCTGCTCGGGGCGCGCGTCGGTGGTGAGGTCGAGGTCGCCGGGCGGGTGGGTCGGGTCGTGCGCGGGCGCGGCCGCGGCGAGCAACGCGTCCCGTACCGAGCCTCCGACGAGGTGGACCTCGAAACCCGCGGCGGTGAAGCGCTGCCCGAGCTCGGTCAGGACGGGGGAGAGGTCGACCAGCTCCCGCACCGTCGCCTGAACGGCCGGGGGGACCGGCTCGGCGTGCGGACGACTCGCGGGCTCAGTCGTGGGACGCGGGGGCTCTGCGGACACGACCAGCCAGACTAGTGCCGTCGCTCAGCCGCCTTGGTCCGGCTCCGCGCTCCGCGTAAGGACCCCGCTGCCCCCCACCGCTCGCTCGCGGCGGGACCCTGCAGCGCGGCCACTGAGCTCGTTCCTCGCTGCGATGCTCCCTGAGCTGTCGCCGGACGCGCGCTACCCTCCTGGTATGGCTGGGACGGGCGGGCGCGGGCGCCCCGGCCGCCGGCTGCGCCGGGTCGACGAGACGTCTGCCGGGGGCCTGGTGGTGGCCGACGACGGTGTCACCGGGCCCCGCGCCGCCCTCATCGGCCGCACCGACCGCCGGGGCAGGCTCCTGTGGTCGTTGCCCAAGGGGCACATCGAGGCGGGCGAGACCCCCGCGGACACCGCGGTCCGCGAGGTGGCGGAGGAGACCGGGATCGTCGGCGAGGTCGTCGCTCCGCTGGGAATCATCGATTTCTGGTTCGTCGCCGACGGCCGGCGCGTGCACAAGACCGTGCACCACTTCCTCCTTCGCGCGATCGGCGGCGCCCTGTCCGATGCCGACGTCGAGGTGACCGAGGTCGCCTGGGTCCCCCTCGACGAGCTGAGTGGCCGGCTGGCCTATGCCGACGAGCGAGCACTGGTCGAGCGCGCGCCCGCACTGCTGGCCGACAGCGCCTGACCGGGCGTGCGAGGTCGAGACAGGCACGGCACGGCCCCGCGTCAGGTGGCCGGTGAGCGCCGGCGAGGAGGTGTGGTGACGCGGACGGCGCTGTTCCGCGCCGCCGCCGCCCCCCTGTCCGCCACGGCGGTGGGTGTCACCGCGCTGGGTCTGGCGCTCGGCGTCCCCGCCGCGCCGGCGCTCGCCGCGCCCGCCGACATCCCGGTCGTGGCCGCTCCCGCGGAGAGCGCAGCCCCGAACGTCGCCACCGATGTCGACCGGCCCGTCCGGATCGCGGTCGGCCGCTTCGAGCCGCGGACCATCACCCCCGGGTCGGTCGTGACCGTCACCGGGACACTGACCAACACGGGGCCGACCACGATCACCGATCTGAGCCTGCGGCTGCAGCGCGGCGCCGTCCTCACGACGCGCGCCGAGCTGGCCGCCGATCAGGAGGACCCCGACCCGGCGACCGCCGTGGTGCCGCCGTTCCAGCAGGTTCCCGGCGAGCTCGCCCCGGGCGACGAGCTCGCGTTCAACTACACGCTGCCCGCCGAGGAACTCCGGCTCGCCGAGGACGGCGTCTACCCGGTGCTGCTCAACGTCAACGGGGCCGTGGACGGCGTCGAGCAGCGGCGGGTCGGTGAGCTGCCCACGTACGTGGTGCAGCAGCCGCCGGTGCCCACCACACGGACCGCCGTCGCCTGGCTGTGGCCCATCGCCGAGCCCTCGCACCGCAAGCCCTCGGGCGGGTTCCGGGACGACGGGCTCGCCGAGTCCGTCGACACCGGTGGACGCCTGGACCGTGCGCTGGCCGTGATCGAGCGGCTGCCCGGCGGGCTGCCGGCCGGCGGCAGCGACGCGCCGCCGATCGAGGTGACGCTGGCCGTCGACCCGGCGCTGGTGGAGGAGCTGCAGCTGATGGCCGGCGGGCCCTACGAGGTCGGCGGCGAGGCAGGACGGGGTACCGAGGCGGCCGCGGCGTTCCTCGAGCGACTCACCGCGGTCGCGGCCGTCCACCCGGTGGTCGCCCTGCCCTACGGCGACGTGGACGCCGACGCTCTGGTCGGCGCCGGGATTCCCGACGTCCTCACCCGCAGCCTGCCCGGCACGCCCGACGGAACCGCCCAGGACCCACCGGGGACCACCCCGACCGAGGACGGTGCCGCGGCGACGTCCTCCGCCACGGGGCCCACGGACGCCGCAGCACCGGAGACGGAGGAGTCGGCGGAGGGTGCCGGAGCGGCCATCCTCGCCGAGGCCCTCGACGTCGAGCCGCGCACGGACCTCGCCTGGGCCCCGGGGGGATCGTTCCGCGCCGGCACCCTCCCGACCCTGCAGGCCGGCGGTGTCGGCCAGGTCGTCCTGGGCGCGGGCGGGCTGACCGACGGGGACGACGCGGTCGGCCTCTCCGACCCGACCGCGACCGCCCGGACCACCGTGGCCACCGCCGAGGGGCCGCTCGACGTCCTCGTCGCCGACCCCGGGCTGGGTGGTCTCGTCAGCTCCGTGGAGGAGGCAGCCGGTGGCGCGCGCATGGCTGAGCAGCGCTACCTCGCCGAGCTCGCCGCCCTCACCATGCAGGCTCCGGACGGGACGGAACAGACCGTGCTGGTCGCCCCGCCCCGCGAGGTGGACGCCGTGCCCGAGGGCGCCGGCGCGATGATGACCGACATCGGCAGCCTGCCGTGGCTGCGCCCGTCGACCGTGGCGGAGCTGTCCGCCGGCGCCGCGGCGCCGGCCGGTGAGCTCGCCGATCCGGCCGACGCGCCTGGCCTGGACCCCGCCGGGATGGCCGATGTGGTGGCGGGCGTCGCGGTCCGGGACGACCTGGCCGGTGCGGTGGTCGGGGACGCCGACACCGCCCTGCGCAGCTACGACGCGGCGATCTCGCGGGCCGCGTCCGCAGGCCGCCGGGACGACCCCGAGGAGATGCGGGCGGTCGCGAACTCCCTGCGCACCTTCCTGGAGCAACTGCGCGGCCAGGTGACGCTGTTGGCCCCGGCCGATGGCACCTACAGCCTCGGCTCCAGCGAGGCGCCGCTCGTGCTCACTGTGCGCAACGACCTCCCGGTGACCGTGCAGGTGCTGCTCGACGTTCGGACCCGCGGGAGCCGTGGCCTGTCCATCGGGGAGATCGGCCTCCAGACGCTGGCCCCGGGTGAGCGTTCCACCCTCCAGGTGCCCACCGAGGTGCACCAGTCCGGCGGATTCGCCGTCCGCGCACAGTTGACGACGCCCGCCGGCGGCCCGCTCGGCGACCAGATCTCCCTGCAGGTCAAGAGCACCGCGTACGGCCCGATCTCGCTCATCATCACCGTGGGGGCGGCCGCCCTGCTCGGCCTGCTCTTCCTCCGCCGGTTGGTCCACTTCGTCCTCCGGCGCCGCCGGGCGGCAGCGGACGCCGCTCCGCCGGCGGTAGCGCCGGAGGGCGCCGCCCTCCAGCCACCGCCCAACCGGAGCCCGGTGTGAGGGCCGATCCGGAGGACGAACGACCCGTGGCCCCCGACCCGGGCGGCCTGGCCGAGGACGACGTGCGCAGCGGGCGCCCGCCGGTACCTCCACCGGTTCGCCGGGCCCCCGCCAATGCCGACGGCCCGGCCCTGCCGCCTCCCCCCTACCGCGCCGCTCCGCCGCCGTCGGCGCCGTTCGCCGACCCGACACACGGATCCCCGCAGCCCGCGCCACGGCCCGTGCCACGGCCGTTGCCGCCCCTGCCGCCCCTGCGCGCGGCCCGGGGGCGCTGGGTGCCTGCCGCGGACGACAGCCACACGCAGGTGATGACGTCTCTCCCCCCGGTCCCGCGCGGGCCGGCAGCGGAGACCGACGAGGACGCCGACCGGCGCGAGGGCGCACCGGGTGCGGCGGGCGGGATCCTGCGCGCCGCGGGGACGATGGCGGTCGCCACGCTCGTCTCCCGCATCACCGGCCTCCTCCGGACGATGGTCCTGGTCGCCGCGCTGGGCGTGGGCGCGGTCGGGGACGCCTACAACACCGCGAACACCCTGCCGAACATCGTCTACGAACTCCTCCTGGGGGGCGTGCTCGCCTCCGTCGTCGTCCCGCTGCTGGTGCACGCCCAGGAGCGCGACAGCGACGGCGGCACGGCCTACGCGCAGCGGCTGAGCACGATCGCGCTCAGCGGGCTCGTCGTCGTGACGGCGGTGGCCATCCTGGCCGCTCCGCTCCTGACCCGGCTCTACGGCATCGTGGACGACCCGGAACAGGTGCGGCTGGCCAACTGGCTGGCCCGCATCCTGCTGGTCGAGATCGTCTTCTACGGCGTCGGCGCCCTGGCCCAGGCGATCCTGAACTCCCGCGGCGTCTTCGGGCCGCCGGCGTGGGCGCCGGTGCTCAACAACGTCGTCGTGATCGCCACCGGCCTGCTCTTCCTGGCCGCCGGCGGCCCCGGGGAGCTGACCCCGGTGACCATCACGCCCGGCCAGGTCTGGCTGCTCGGGATCGGCACCACGCTCGGCATCGCGGTCCAGGCGCTGGTCCTGCTGCCGCTGCTGCGGGGCGTCGGTGTCCCGGTGCGTCCCCGTTGGGGCCTGAAGAACACCGGGCTGCGCGAGGCCGGCACGCTGGGGCTCTGGGTGATCGGGTACTCCGCGGTCAGCGCGATCGGCGTCGCCGTGGCGATGCGCATCGCCAACGCCGCCGGGCGCGCCGGCGGCCTGGGCTCGCTGGCGTTCGCCAACGCGAGCCTGCTGTTCCAGATGCCCTACGGGATCATCGGCGTCGCACTCCTCACCGCGCTCCTGCCCCGCATGAGCCGCGCCGCTGCGCGGCACGACTTCCCGGCCGTGATCCAGGACCTCTCGCTCGGCACCCGGCTCTCCGCCCTCGGGCTCCTGCCGGTCACCGCCGCGCTGATCGTCCTCGGCCCCGCACTGGGCGTCCTCGCCTTCGCCCGGGGCGAGACGACGGCCGAACAGGCCGCGGGGATCGGCACGGCCCTGGCCATCGGGGCCTTCGGACTGCTGCCCATGGCGGTGACGCTGCTCCAGCTGCGGGTCTTCTACGCGATGAAGGACGCCCGCACCCCGACGCTGATCCAGATCGGCATGGTCGCCGTCCGCGTACCGCTGCTGCTGGCCGTCCCGGCGGTCGTCGGGCCCGACTTGGTCGTCGCCGGCCTGATGCTGGTGACCAGCATCACCTACGTGGTCGGCTGGGTGATCGGCGACGTCGCCCTCCGCCGCCGGCTCGGCGGCCTGCGCACGCGGGAGACGTTCGGGCCGGTCCTGCGCATGGCCGCGGCCGCGCTGATCGCGGGCGGCGCGGGGCTGCTCGTCCGGAACGTGACCGATGACCTCGTCGGCACGTCCGCCACAGGCTCGCTCGTGACGGTGCTGGTCGGTACCGTGGTCATCGGCGGCGTGGCGCTCGCGGGTCTGGTGCTGGCCCGCGTCCCGGAGATCAAGCAGCCCCTGGCAGCGATCAGGGCCCGGACGGGACGCGGATGACCGGACCCACGCGGGATGTGACGCCGCCGTCTCCGGAGCGCTCGCGCCGGCGGTCGGAACAGGACAGGAGGTCGACAGTGTCGATGACATCGACGACCACCGGCCTTCCCGACCGCTACCGCCCACTCGACCAGGTCGGCCCCGACGAGCCCACTCCCACCGGCGTCATCCAGTGCTGGCGGGCCAAGGACCGCGTCCTCAACCGCGACGTCGCCATCCGGGTGCACACCCCGGCCGGCCCCGCCGCACACGCCTGGATCAGCCGCGCGCTGACCGCCGGCGGGCTGGCCACCCCGGCTCTGGCCATGGTCTATGACGCCTCCGAAGGCTCCGGCGACCCGCAGACCCCGGGCGGCGCCGCCTACGTCGTCAACGAGTGGATCGACGGCGAGACCCTCGCCGAGCGGCTCGCCCGCGGCCCGATGCCCGATCGCGAGGCCCGGACGGTGCTGCGACGCCTCGCCGAGGGGGTCGCCGAAGCACACCGGGTCGGCCTCGCCGTCGGCGGGCTCACCCCCGACAACGTCGTCCTGCGCCCGAACGGCCTCGTCGGCCTGCGGGCCGTTCCCGCCGCGACCGGCAGCATCGACGGCGACATCGCCGCCCTCGGCGCACTCCTCGAGGCCTGTCTGACCGGCCTGGACCCGGCCCACCCCGGGCCGCGCACCGTCTCGGGGCCGTCGGACCTCGTGGCGCTGGTCCGCCGCGCCCGGTCCACCGAACCGGGACAGGGCCTGTCCAGCGTCGCCGCGATGGCCTCGCTGCTCGCGGAGCGGTCCCGCCCCGGCCCCCTCACCCCGGCCGCCCGCGCGGAGGAGACCGACAGCGGTTGGCTGCGCCGGCTGCGCGACCGCCGGCCCGACCAGGCCTCCGACCACCCCGACGGCGGGGGCGCGACGCGCGCCGTGGCGAGCGCCGAGCCCGTCCGTCTCCACCCGCACGCGCGACCGCCCGTTCCTCCCGTGCGGCCGGTCACCAGCGCCCCGCCGGCCCCCGGTTCCCTCGGCGGCGACACGATCGACGCCGACACCGTCGCCCCGGCCACCGGCGCCTACGCCGGGTCGGTCTCCGCCACCCCCGACCGCTACGACGACGAATCCCTCGCGGTGCTCGGCGACGCAGCGGACCACGAGGGGCCGGCCACCGGTGAGAACGATCTCGACGACGACGCGGCCAAGCGCCGCCGCATGCTCTTCATCGCGCTGCCGCTGCTCGCCCTGCTGATCGTCGTGGCGCTCGCCTGGTGGATCGGCGACAAGGTGCTGTCCGTCGCCGGGGAGGTCGAGGAGGTTCCCGGCTCGACCCCCTCGGTGAGCGCGCCCGCGCCGCAGACGGGGGGCGCCGCCGTCCCGGCCGGGGAGACCGTGCCGATCGCCTCGGGCGCCGTGTACGACCCGGGCGGCGACGGCGAGCCCGAGAACACCCGCGCCGTCCCGCGTGCTTTCGACGGCGACCCCTCCACCTCATGGTCGACCCTGGAGTACCGCGGTTCACCGGCCTTCGGCAACCTCAAGGACGGCGTCGGGCTCCTGCTGGACCTGGGGCAGAAGCAGGAGCTCGGGGCGGTCACCCTCACCAGCTCCGCCCCCGGTGCGACGGTGGAGATCCGCACCGGGAACTCCCCCGACGGCGACCTGGACGACTTCGCCGTCGCCGCCGACGGGACGGTCGAGGAGGAGACGCAGCTCAGCTTCGAGGAGCCGGTCTCCGCCCGTTACGTGCTGGTCTGGATCACCGGGCTGGTGCCCAGCGAGAACGGCTTCTCCGCGGACATCGCCGAGGTCACCGTCCACGCAGCCGGCTGAGGAAGGTGGAAGGACCCCGTCCCGGGAGGGGGTCGCTGACAGGAGGCCGGGGAATGCCGCCCCTACGATCCTCGTTGTGCCGCCCGTGACGAACCATCCCAGCCCTGGCCCCGCCGTGACCACCGGCGAGATCGAGGACCCCGTGATCCCGCCGGCCGAGCGCGACGGCATCCGTGACCTCATCATCATCGGCTCCGGGCCCGCCGGTTACACCGCGGCCACGTACGCCGCCCGCGCGAACCTCCACCCCCTGGTGTTCGAAGGATCGCAGTTCGGCGGCGCGCTCATGACCACCACCGAGGTCGAGAACTTCCCCGGCTTCCCCGAGGGCATCCAGGGTCCCCAGCTCATGGACGACATGCGCACCCAGGCCGAGCGCTTCGGGGCCGAGCTGGTCGCCCGCGACGTGACCGAGGTCGACCTCACCGTCGACCCGAAGATCGTCAAGGTGGGCAGCGAGGTGCACCGCGCCCACGCCGTGATCGTCGCCACCGGCTCCAAGTACCGCTACCTGGGTCTGGAGAACGAGCAGCGTCTGCTGGGCCGCGGTGTGTCGGCCTGTGCCACCTGCGACGGCTTCTTCTTCCGCGACCAGGACATCGTGGTCGTCGGTGGTGGTGACTCCGCGATGGAGGAGGCCACCTTCCTCACCCGCTTCGCCAAGAGCGTCACCGTCGTCCACCGGCGGCCCGAGCTCCGCGCGTCCAAGATCATGCAGAAGCGCGCGCAGGACAACGCCAAGATCCGCTGGGCGCTGGGCAAGCAGGTCACCGATGTGCTCGGCGAGACCACCGTTGACGGCGTCCAGATCACCGACGTCGAGAGCGGCGCCACCGAGACGATGCCGGTCACCGGCCTGTTCGTCGCCATCGGTCACGACCCACGGAGCGAGTTGTTCGCCGGCCAGCTGAAGCTGGACGACGAGGGCTACATCCAGGTCGAGCACCCCACCACGCGCACCAACATCGACGGCGTCTTCGCCTGCGGTGACGTGGTGGACCACATCTACCGCCAGGCGATCACCTCGGCCGGCACGGGTGCGGCGGCCGCGATCGACGCCGAGCGCTGGCTCGCCGAGACGTTCGACGAGCGCTAGCGGCCGCCGTGCCGGCGCCCGTCGCGAGCTCGCGAGCGGTGGGGGCAGGGCGGTCCTTCCGGGCATAGAACCACCGTTCTGCGGGTTGACCCCACAGGACGTCAGGCAGTCGAACGAGAGGAAGAACGACCCATGGCAGGCAACACTGTGACGGTCACCGACACCAGCTTCGCCAGCGATGTGCTGGGCAGCGACAAGCCCGTGCTCGTGGACTTCTGGGCGGAGTGGTGCGGCCCCTGCAAGATGGTCGCCCCCGTTCTCGAGGAGATCGCCGCCGAGCACGGCGACAAGCTGACGATCGCGAAGCTCAACATCGACGAGAACCCGCAGATCGCCCGGGACTACCAGGTCATGTCCATCCCGACGATGACCGTCTTCCAGGGCGGCAAGCCGGTGAAGAGCATCATCGGAGCGAAGCCCAAGGGCGCCATTCTGAGCGACCTCGCCGACTACATCTGACAAACACCCCCTGCCCTCCGCCACTCGCGAGCTCGCGTCGGGGCACTGCAGGGGGCCACGGCCTGATCGGGCCCACCCGTCCCACTCGGACAGGTGGGCCCGACGGCGTTCCGGGGCCCCCACCGGGCCGGCCGGACAGGGGGGGACGACAATCGCTCCACGATGGGAACCGACAGCCGCATGCAGATCCTGAGGCTCGGCGACCGTGGCCCGGCGGTGGCAGACGTCCACGCCGCGTTGCGCAGCCTGGGCCTCCTTCCTGCCGACGGCGCCACGGGCGGGATGACGGCCGCCGAGCCGATCCTCGAGCACGCCGAGTTCGACGCCGCGACCGAGCTGGCCGTCCGGCACTTCCAGCAGGTGCGCGGCCTCTCGGTCGACGGCCGGGTCGGCGAGGAGACCTACCGCGCGCTGAACGAGGCCCGCTGGTCCCTGGGTGACCGGCTCCTGCGCTACGACCCCGAGCGGCCGATCCGGGGCGACGACGTGATCAGCCTGCAGGAGCGGGTGCACGAGCTCGGCTACGACGCCGGACCGGTGGACGGCGTCTTCGGTCCCGAGACGGAAGTCGGCCTGCGGGCCTTCCAGCGCGACTACGGGCTCACCGCCGACGGCACGTGCGGCCCGGCCACCCTGCGTGCGCTGCGCCAGCTCGGGCGCAAGGTGACCGGCGGTCGGCCACAGCTGCTCCGGCAGAGCGCTTCGTTCGTGGACAGCGGGCCGCACCTGATCGGTCGTCGCATCGTCGTCGACCCGGGGCACGGCGGCGAGGACACCGGCTACACGGAGGGGGAGACCACCGAGGCGGACCTGGTCTTCGATCTCGCTTCGCGGATCGAGGGACGGCTGGCGGCGGCGGGCGCGACGGTGTACCTCACGAGGGGCCGCCACCAGAACCCGTCTCCGGCCGAGCGCACCGCCTTCGCCAACGACGCCCGCGCGGACCTGTTCATCGCCCTGCACCTGGACGCCCACAGTTCCGAGCACGCCCGCGGGGTCGCCAGCTACTACTACGGCACCGGCTCCGGGGCGTCCTCGACGGTCGGGGAGCAGTTCGCCAACCTGGCCCGCCGGGAGGTCGTCGCGCGCACGGGCATGCTCGACCTGGGCTCGCACTCCAAGACCTGGGACCTGCTGCGGATGACCCGCATGCCGGCGGTGCGGCTGGACTGCGGCTACCTCTCCCACTCGGTCGACCGCCTGCTGCTGCTCGACGCCCGGGTGCGCAGCGCCATCGCCTCCGCGGTCCTCGCCGCCGTCCAGCGCCTCTACCTGCCCGCCGAGGCCGACCCCCCCACGGGAACGTTCGTCCTGCCGGGCGTCTGACCGACTGGTCGCGCCCGGTGGGGTCGGAGGGCATCACGCTGTCGTCCTCCGGACGACACCGCCGCCACGAGCCGTCCCCCGGCCGCCGAGCCGCTGCATCGTGCCTGCGCGATTCCTGATGGTCACCCCGGGCCGGCTGCTCCTGGGGCGAGTCGGTGAGGCGACGACGCCTCTCCCTACACTCGTGAAGGTGCCTACCACCCCGTCCGGCTCGCCTGCCGGTTCCGGTCAGCCGGGGACGCACCTGACGCACGGTGCGCATCCCCATGTCGTGCCGCGGCACCCGCGGCTGGACCCCCTGGCCGACCGGTACGCAGCACGCACCCACGGCATGAAGAGCTCGGAGATCCGGGCACTGTTCTCCGTGGTGAGCCGGCCGGAGGTCGTCTCCCTGGCCGGCGGCATGCCGGCGGTGACCGCCCTGCCCCTCGACGCCGTGGGCTCGATGATCGGTGAGCTCGTGTCCGGCATGGGCGCCCAGACCCTGCAGTACGGCTCCGGCCAGGGCGATCCTCGGCTGCGCGAGCGCATCTGCGACGTGATGGCCCTGGAAGGGATCACGGACGCCTCACCCAGCGAGGTCGTCGTGACCGTGGGCTCGCAGCAGGGGCTCGACCTGGTCACCCGGGTGTTCTGCGACCCGGGCGACGTCATCCTGGCCGAGGGCCCCTCCTACGTCGGGGCGCTCGGCGTCTTCCAGGCGGCCGAGGCCCGCGTCCGGCACGTCCCCATGGACGAGCACGGGCTGATCCCCGAGGCGCTCGAGGAGGCGCTCGTCGACTGCCGCGCCAATGGCGACCGGGTCAAGTTCCTCTACACCGTGCCCAACTTCCACAACCCGGCCGGCGTGACCCTCTCCGAGCCGCGCCGCGAGGCCATCGTGGCCATCGCCGAGAAGCACGACCTGCTGATCATCGAGGACAACCCCTACGGTCTGCTCGGCTTCGAGCACGAGCCGATGCGCGCCCTGCGGGCCCGCAACAACCAGCGGGTCGTCTACCTGGGCTCGTTCTCCAAGACGTTCTCCCCGGGCCTGCGCGTCGGTTGGGTGCTCGCGCCGCTCGCCGTCCGGGAGAAGCTGGTGCTGGCCACCGAGGCGCAGGTGCTCTGCCCCCCGTCGCTGACCCAGTACGCCGTCGCCCGCTATCTGGACACCCAGCCGTGGCGGGAGCAGATCAAGCTGTTCACCGAGCTCTACCGCGAACGCCGCGACGCCACGCTCGAGTCCCTGGCCGCGCTCATGCCGGCCGGCACCGCCTGGACCCGACCCGACGGCGGCTTCTACGTGTGGCTGAAGCTGCCGCACGGGCTGGACGCCAAGCTCATGCAGCCGCGTGCGGTCAACGCGCACGTGGCGTACGTGCCGGGCATCGGCTTCTTCGCCGACGGCAACGGTCGCGAGTTCATGCGCTTGTCCTACTGCTACCCCGAGCCGGACCAGATCCGCGAGGGCGTGCGCCGGCTGGCTCGCGTCATCGAGGCCGAGCTGGACCTGCACTCCACCTTCGACACCGTCGACACCGGCACCTTCCGCGCCATCGCCCGCCCCGGCGCCGGAGACGCGGCCGAGACGATCGTCGGGCCGGCCAACAGCGACACCTACGAGGACCGCCGATGAGCGACACCGCCCCCGCATCCGCCGCCGCACCGGCCGGGGAGGCGCGTTCCGGCTTGCGGGCCGTCGTCCTCAGCGGGGGGCTCAACTTCGAGCGGGAGGTCAGCCTCTCCTCGGGCACCCAGGTGGTGGAGGAGCTGACCCGTGCCGGCCTGGACGCCGAGATCCGGGACGCCGACCCCGACCTCCTCCCGGGCCTGGCCGCGTCCCCCGCCGACGCCGTGTTCATCGCCCTGCACGGGGCGACGGGGGAGGACGGCGCCCTCCGGGCAGTGCTGGAGATGGCCGGTGTCCCGTACGTCGGCTCCCCGGCCGCGGCGTGCCGGCTGGCGTGGGACAAGCCGGCCGCGAAGTCCGTCGTCCGCGCCGCCGGGGCCACCACGCCCGACTGGGTCGCGCTGCCGCACAGCACGTTCCGGGAGCTGGGTGCCGGTGCCGTGCTCGACCTGATGGTCGCCCGGCTCCGGTTGCCGCTGATCGTCAAGCCGGCATCCGGCGGGTCCGCGCTCGGGGTGCAGAAGGTGAGCAGCGTGGAGGAGCTGCCGGCCGCGATGGTCAGCTGCTTCGCCTACGGCGACACGGTCATGGTGGAGCGCTACATCGAGGGCACCGAGCTCGCGATCTCCGTCGTCGACCTGGGGGAGGGGCCGCAGGCCCTGCCGGCCGTCGAGATCGTCCCCGCGTCAGGGGTCTTCGACTACACCGCGCGCTACACCCCCGGGCTCACCGAGTACCACGTGCCGGCGCGCGTCTCCGACGACGTCGCTGCGCGCGCCGCGGCGCTCGCGGTCCAGGTGCACCAGGCGCTCGGGTTGGCCGACCTGTCCCGCACCGACGCGATCGTCTCCCCGGACGGTGCGGTGCACTTCCTCGAGGTGAACGTCTCGCCCGGGCTCACGGAGACCTCCATGTTCCCCATGGCGCTGGAGGCGGCCGGCTTCGACCTCGGTGAGGTCTTCGCCCAGCTGCTCGGTCGGCGGGCGGCGTCCGCGCACTGAAGAGGACCCGTCCTCCCCACCCCTCGTAGTAGGACCCCTGCAGGGGCCCGGCCCTGGCCCTGGGCCGAAGGCCGACTTCCGTCAGTGACGGAAGTCGGCCTTCATCGTGAGGGCGGTCGAAGATCAGGCCTCGGGGCGGCGACCGGTGATCTCCGGGGCCATGACGCCGATGATCCGCTGGAGGTCGTCGACGGATCCGAACTCGACGACGATGCGACCCTTGGCGCGGCCGATCTGGATCTTGACCTTCGTCTCGAACCTGTCGGACAGCCGGGACCCCAGCTCCTCGACCCCCGGGGCGCTGATGTTGCGGGCACGGCGCTTGGCGGTCGGCCGCTCGGCGGCGGCCATCGCGACCGCCTCCTCCGTGGCCCGGACCGACATCCCCTCGGCGACGATGCGCGTGGCGAGGGCGTCCTGCGCCTCGGCGTCCGGTAGGCCGAGGAGCGCCCGGGCGTGACCGGCGGAGATGACACCGGCAGCGACGCGGGTCTGCACCTTCACCGGCAGCTTCATCAGGCGGATGGTGTTGGTGACCTGCGAGCGGCTGCGGCCGATCCGGCTGGCGAGCTCCTCGTGGGTGGCCCCGAACTCCTCCAGCAACTGCTGGTAGGCCGCGGCCTCCTCCAGCGGGTTGAGCTGGACGCGGTGGATGTTCTCCAGGAGCGCGTCGCGGAGCATGGCGTCGTCAGTGGTGTCCCGGATGATCGCGGGTACCGTGTCCAGACCGGCCGCACGCGCCGCCCGTAGCCGGCGCTCGCCCATGATGAGCTCGTAGCCGACTCCGCCGTCGTCCCGGGCGGTCTCGCGGACGACGATCGGCTGGAGCAGACCGAACTCGCGCACCGAGTGGCTGAGTTCCTCCAGGGCCTCGTCGTCGAAGACCTGCCGAGGCTGCTTCGGGTTCGGGACGACGTCGGAGACCGACACCTCGCGGAGCTGCGCGCCGGGCACGCCGACCGCGCCGACACCGTCGTCCACTGCGGGCGTGGCCGTCTCGGGCATCGTCAGGGGCGTCGGCTGGCGCGTCATCTCGGGGCTCGACTCGGCCGCCGGGGGAGCGGGCACCAGCGCGACCGCCGGAGCATCCGGCGTGGCGGACGGCGGTGCTGCCGTCGCGGGTGCGGCCGCTGCCGGGAATTCGGCCGGGGGAGCGCTGGTGGGAATGAGGGCCGCCAGGCCCCGGCCCAGTCCGCCGCGCTTGCTCATGACCGCTCTCCGCTCACCCGTGGGTTGCTCACTGGCTCTCCTGCGTACTGACTGCGTGCTGTTCCCCGTCGTCGACGGAGAGGGCGGCGACCGGGGGAGCGGCCGTGACGCCGGCCATGCCGGAGCGGTCGAGCGGCGGCAACGCGGCCCCACGCTCGGCGAGCTGCCGGGCTGCCTCGACGTAACTGGTGGAGCCTCGGGAGCCCGGGTCGTAGGTGAGCACCGACTGCCCGTAGCCCGGCGCCTCGGAGACCCGGACGTTGCGGGGGATGACCGCCGGCAGCACCAGGTCCCCGAAGTGGTTCCGCACCTCGTCAGCGACCTGGTCGGCGAGCTTGGTCCGGCCGTCGTACATCGTGAGCAGGATCGTCCGGACCGAGATCCCGGGATTGAGGTGCTGGCGCACGAGATCGATGTTGTTGAGCAGCTGGCCCAGCCCCTCGAGCGCGTAGTACTCGCACTGGATGGGGATGAGCACCTCGTCCCCGGCGACCAGGGCGTTGAGCGTGAGCAGCCCGAGGGACGGCGGGCAGTCGATCAGCACGTAGTGCGGTCGCTGCTCCGCGGGGAGCGCGTGGATGTAGGCCTCGATCGCCCGGCGCAGCCGGTGCTCACGAGCGACCACGGAGACCAGTTCGATCTCGGCGCCGGCCAGGTCGATCGTGGCGGGCACGCAGAGCAGCTTCGGGCTCGCCGTCGTCGGGTGCACGACCTCGCCCAGCGAGCTGTCCCCCACCAGGGCGTCATAGACCGAGGGAGTGCCCACCGTGTGCTCGACGCCGAGGGCGGTGCTGGCGTTCCCCTGCGGATCGAGGTCGATGACCAGCGTGCGAAGGCCGTAGAGGGCCAGGGCCACGCCCAGGTTCACCGTGGACGTCGTCTTGCCGACGCCGCCCTTCTGGTTGGCGATGGTGATGACCCGGATCCGGCTCGGTGCGGGGAACGGATCCTGGTCGGCGGCGTGCAGTACCCGCGTCGCCCTGAGGGCTTCCATGGCGATCGGGCTGTCGAAGTCGGCCATGCCGCTGGAGGAGGAGGCGGAGGACGACTGGTCGGCAGCGAGGCTGCTGCGCAGCCGTTCGCCGGGGTCGGTCATCGCGGGTCCTTCCTGCCGATCCGTTTCACGTGGAACGCCGGTGACGAGTGGCTGCACCCGTTCCACGTGGAACAGCGACCGGGCGTCGGGTGCGCGGGCGCCGTCACCGTGCCCCGCGCGTCATGACCACCACGGTAGTGGCAGCGTTGCCCAGCTCCGCGCCGACGGCCCGCGGATGCACGTTCCGCATTCCTGCCGCCTCCAGCTCGGCGACCATGCCCGGGAGCTCCTCGAGCGCGCGGGCGCCCACGAGGGCGACCAGCTGGCTGCCCGGTCGCATCAGGCCGCGGCACCAGCCCACCAGCCGCGGCAGGGGCGCCACGGCCCGTGCGGTGACGACGTCGATCTCGCCCACCGCGGCGGCCACGGCACGCTCCTCGGCGCGCCCGCGGAGCACCCGCCAGCGCCGCCGACCCTCCGGCGGGAGGGCTGCGACGACCTCCTCGAGGAACTCCACGCGGCGTGCCATCGGCTCGACCAGGGTGAGGGCGACGTCCGGCCGGGCGAGCCCCAAGGGGATCCCCGGCAGGCCGGCCCCGCTGCCGACGTCGACCACGCGGGCACCCTCGGGAACGGCCTCGGCCACGGCGGCGCTGTTGAGCACGTGCCGCTCCCACAGCCGGGACACTTCCCGTGGACCGATCAGGCCCCGGACGACCCCGCCGGAGGCGAGCCGGGCGACGTACTCCTCGGCCAGCGGCAGAGCGCCAGCGAACACCCGCTCCGCGCTCGGTGGGGGCGGCGGCGGCTCGTCCCCTGCCGGGGCGGCACGCGCGGTCACTTGTCGGGCAGGACCACGACGCGACGGTTCGGCTCCTCGCCCTCGGACTCGCTGTGCACCCCCGGGGACGACGCGATGACGTCGTGCACGACCTTGCGCTCGAAGGGGTTCATCGGCGCGAGACGCTCCGGCTGCCGGCTGGCTGCAACCCGGCGGGCGGTCTCCCCGGCCAACGCGGTCAGGTCGGCACGGCGCCTGGCCCGGAACTCACCGATGTCGAGCATGAGGCGACTGCGCACGCCCGTGGACTGCGCCACGGCGAGCCGGGTCAGCTCCTGGAGAGCCTCCAGCGTGGCCCCGTCGGGACCGATGAGGTCGGTCAGCTTTCCCCCGACGATCGCCACCGAGGCGCGGTCGCCCTCGACGTCGAGGTCGATGTCGCCATCCTTGTCCAGGATGTCCAGCAGGCGCTCGAGGTAGTCGCCGGCGACGTCCCCCTCCCGCACGAGCAGGTCGTCGTCCCCTTCGGCCTCATCCGTCCCGGTGGTCACGGGCTCGACGACGGCATCGTCGCTGATCGCGTCGGCGTCCGGCAGCGCGGACTCGGCCGGGTCTCCGCTGCCGGCCTCGGCGTCGGGGGACGGGCTGAGGACGGTGTCGCTGGTGGCTTCAGCGGTCAGCATGGTCGGCTGCGCGCCGTCGGTGGGCTGCTGCGGAGCACTCACGGGGGGTTCCTCCCAGGTCGGTGCGGGCGGCCGGGCGAACCCGGTGGTCGGTGGGCCGGCGGAGCCGGCGGGCGTCGGTCAGGACGCGGAAAGCGGGTCAGCGGCGCTTGCGCTTGCCCCGGTTCGGCGGTGACTGACCCGCAGCGGTCGAACCCCCGGGTTTCCCGCCCGACGGCCTGCCGTTCCCGGTGCCACCGTCCGCCGACGGTGCGCTTCCGCCGACCGGGGGGGTGGTCGGCGGGGTGGCCGGGCGACCGCCCTTGGGACGGACCGGCTTGGCACCCGGCTTGGGGGCCAGCGTCTTCGGGTCGATGGCCGGCTTCTCCGCGGCGGCCTTGGCCTTCGCGGCGTCGGATCCGGGCGGGGGCATCTTGCGCAGGATGAAGAACTGCTGGCCCAGAGTCCACAGGTTGTTGGTGAACCAGTAGAGGAGGACGCCGATCGGGAAGAGGAAGCCCGAGACGAACAGGCCGGCCGGCATGACGTACAGCAGGATCTTCTGCACCATCGCGGCCTGACCCTCGACCGGGCCGGAGCGCTTCATGATCTGCTTCTGCGTGAAGTACGTCGTGAAGCACATGATCACGATCAGCACGAACGCGACGATGCGGATGTTCGTGTAGGTGACGCCCTCGATGTCGAGGATCGCCTGCTCCTTGGCGCCGTCCATGTTGAACGACGACGAGATCGGCGCGCCGAAGAGCTTTGCCTTGGCCGCCTCGTCGGTCAGCTCGTCGGACCAGCTGTACAGGCCCTCCTTGCCGGGGGCGAGCCTGCGGAGGACGTGGAAGAGCGCGAGGAAGACCGGGATCTGCGGCAGGATCGGCAGGCAGCCGGCCAGCGGATTGACCCCGCGCTCCTTCTGCAGCGCCATCATCGCCTGGCTCAGGCCCTGCCGGTCGCTGCCGTACTGCTTGCGGAGCTTGGCCATCTCCGGCTGGAGCTCCTGCATCGCCCGCTGCGACTTGATCTGCTTGACGAACAGCGGGAAGAGGATCACCCGGATGGTGACGACGAGGAACACGATCGCCAGGACCCAGGTCAGGCCACCCAGGCCCGACTCGGGAGGGGGGTCACCGAAGACGAGGTTCCACAGCGAGTGCCACCGCGCCATCACCCAGGAGATCGCGGTGTACAACCAGTCAAGCAACGGAGGACTCCTCGTTCGCCCGGCGGAGGTCCCGCGGGGTGGCTCGGTGGGAACGTCGGGCGGTGGCTCCCGGGGCGGGCACCGCTGTGCTCGACGAGTGACCCGCCTCTCCGGTTCCGGGACGGCGGTCGGTCCCCGGGACGAGATCGACGCCGCCGGGGTGCCAGGGGGCGCACTTGACGAGCCGGCGCAGCGCCAGCCACGTCCCGCGGGCGGCCCCGTGGCGTTCGACGGCCTCGGCCGCATAGGCGCTGCAGGTGGGATGGAAGCGGCAGCGCGGCGGCAGTGCCGGACTGATGGCCCGGGAGTAGAAGCGAATGGCCGACATCAGCGCTCTGGCGATCATGAGCGGGTGACCCCGCTGCCGAGCAGCCGGTCGAGGCCGGCGGTGAGGTCGCGGCGCAGCACGTCCGACGACGCCGTCCCGGCCTCCGGGCGGGCACGGACCACGAGGTCGGCCGACCCGGGCAGCCGGTGCAGTTCTTCCCGCACCACCGCGCGCAGGCGCCGGGTCACGCGATGGCGGACCACCGAGTTGCCGACAGCCTTGCCGACCACGAAACCGGCCCGGGCGCCGGGCGGGGGCACGGTGCTCGACGCATGAGCATCGGACACAGGACCACCGCCCGACTGCTCGGGCCGTTCAGAGAGGTAGTGGAGCACCATGGTCGGCCGCCCGGCGCGCCTGCCGGACCGGACGACCGCGGTGAACTCCGGACGCCGGCGCAGGCGTGCCTGCGCGGGCAACACGTCAGGCGGAGAGCTTCTCGCGACCCTTGCGCCGACGGCCGGCGAGGATCGCCCGGCCCGCGCGGGTGCGCATCCGCAGCCGGAAGCCGTGGGTCTTCGACCGGCGGCGATTGTTCGGCTGGAACGTGCGCTTGCTCACGAGGTACTCCCACTACACGACATCGGCGGTGCACACCCGCCGGTAGGCGGGCGTGCGGAGGGTGGCCGGAACCCACGGCGACGTGCCGCATCCCGACGACCCCGAAAGCTGGTCACTGCGGAGCGGAACACTGCACCCGCCATCTGCGCAGCGGGGCTGCACGGATGGACACGGCGTCCGGAACCGTCCACAGACTCCCGCCAGCATAGCCGAGGATGCGCTGCTGCCGGAGACCGGGCGGATCGCGACCACCGATGATTCCCCCGAGAGGGACCCCGCCGCGAGCGGCACGCCGCAGCCGCCGCGCCGGGGCGCGGCGGCCGAGCGTTGCCGGGCTGTGGACGGGGCTGTTAGCGTCGCCGTCGCTCCGCGTCGGACGACAGGGTCACGGCGCGCGGGCCGACCCCGTCGGTCAACCGACCGCCGAATCGTCCGTTCGTCCGTCCGAACCGGCCCCTGACCTGCAGAGATGCAGACGGGGCCGTGCCCGGAGCGAGGCCGGGCAGCATCCGTCGCCGGGCGTGCACAGCCTGTGGACACCCGTGTGGACGCAGTGCGTCCGTTCATCCACAACGGGTGGTCCGGCCGACCGCCGCCCGGTGTCGGAGGTGCCGGGCGCGAGCGGACGAGCGGGTGCGCCGGAAGGACCCGGAACCGCCGGGGTCGACACCATCGGGAGGAAGAAACGGCATGGCCGATGCCACGCTGGACCTGGCGACCGTCTGGGACCAGATCCGCGAGCGGCTGGCGACGAGCCTGTCCCCTCAGCAGAACGCGATGCTCAACCTCACCCGCCCACTGGGCCTGGTGGAGGACACCGCCGTTCTCGCTGCTCCCAACGAGTTCACCCAGACCGTGCTCGAGTCGCGCATGCGCCGGGTGCTGGCCGAGGCGCTGTCCGAGCAGTTCGGTCGCGACATCCGCGTCGCCGTGCAGCTGGAGGACTCGCCACCGGAGTCGGCGCCCGAGTCCCGCGACGAGGGGCCGACCCGCCGTCCGTGGTCGGCGGCCGAGGCAGCGCTGGAAGCACGGCGCGCCGAGGAGGACCGCGCCAGCCGCGACCGCGCCGACGACGGGCGCAGCGCATTCGGCGTCCGGACCGACGCGGTCCGATCCGCGCCCTGGGATCGGGAATCCTCGGACGAGGTGACCGCCCGGGTCGACCCCGAGGTGCGCGAGCTGCGCCCGCCCGACCGCGCGCCGGTCGACCGCGGGGCACCCGAGGACTGGGCGACCACGACGTGGGGCGCCGAACCGGGCACCGGCCGCGACTGGGGCGGTTCCGACGACGGCCGGTCGGCCGACGTCCTGCCCTTCGACCTCGACGGTCCTGCAGCGGAGCAGCGCGGCCGGGCCACCGGTGGTGGGACGGGCCGGGGACGCCGTCCGGAGTCGGGCCGCCCGGCCGGGTTGACTCCCGGGTTGAACGCCAAGTACGTCTTCGACAGTTTCGTCATCGGCAACAGCAACCGGTTCGCCCATGCCGCGGCCGTGGCCGTCGCGGAAGCGCCGGCCCGGGCCTACAACCCGCTGTTCATCTACGGGGAGTCCGGGCTGGGGAAGACCCACCTGCTGCACGCCATCGGGCACTACGCGGCGCGGATGTTCCCGAACGTGAAGGTGCGCTACGTCAGCACCGAGGAGTTCACCAACGAGTTCATCAACCTGGTGCACTCGGGCCGGGCCGAGGACTTCCGCCGTCGCTACCGGGACATCGACTTCCTGCTGATCGACGACATCCAGTTCCTCGAGCGGGCCGAGCGCACGCAGGAGGAGTTCTTCCACACGTTCAACACGCTGCACAACGCCAGCAAGCAGATCGTGATCACCTCCGACCGGGCGCCGAAGAAGCTGACGACGCTGGAGGACCGGCTCCGCACCCGGTTCGAGTGGGGTCTGATCACCGACGTCCAGGCGCCCGACCTCGAGACCCGTATCGCGATCCTCCGGAAGAAGGCGTGGGGCGAGCGCCTGCAGGTGCCCGACGCGGTGCTGGAGTTCATCGCCAGCAAGGTGCAGACCAACATCCGCGAGCTGGAGGGCGCGCTGATCCGGGTCACGGCGTTCGCCAGCCTCAACAAGCAGCAGGTCGACCTGCCGCTCGCCGAGCTGGTGCTCAAGGACCTGATCAGCGACGAGCAGGGTCCGCAGATCACCGCGGCGATCATCATGGCCGCGACCGCGGAGTACTTCTCCGTGACGATGGAGGAGCTGCAGGGATCCAACCGCAGCCGGACCCTCGTCAACGCCCGGCAGATCGCCATGTACCTGTGCCGGGAGCTCACCGAGCTCTCCCTGCCGCGGATCGGCGCCTCCTTCGGCGGCAAGGACCACACCACGGTCATGCACGCGGTCAAGAAGATCACCAACCTGATGAGCGAGCGCCGCGCGACGTACACGCAGGTCACCGAGCTCACCGCCCGCATCAAGAGCCGCGCTCGGCAGTAGAAGGACCCCGCCCTCCCCACCCCTCGCGCGCTCGGGGCGGTTCCCTGGACGGGGCCGTCCGGACCGCACCGGTCGGGGGTAGTGGCTCCGAGCGGGTCGGGGACGGCACCTGTCGTGCCGAGTGGGCCCGGAGGGTCCGCGCAGGCGCGACTCAACGGCTCAACGGCCTGCGGGACGGCCATTGGCCGCGGGGCCGTCCGGAGGACGACAGGGTTGTTGTCCCAGGAGTTGTCCACAGCGGTGGACAGATGTCGACACAGGCAGTGCCCTCGACGAACGCGGTAGCCACCGGTGTCCGACCGGTGACCGTCATCGACTCATCGAGAAGTTGTCCCCAGGAATGTGCACAGGCTGGGGAGATCCCGTGCCCGGCGGGTCACGGCCGGTCATCGGACTTCGGCCCGCGAACCGTGCCCCGCACCCCGGGTCGACGGTCGTGACAGGCCGCTGACCTGCAGCGATGCTGCCGCGCCCGCCGATCGGCCGCGATCCCGGTGGGCGGTCGCCCCCGGGACCTGGGCACGACCTGGGGATGCAGCCGGGAGACACAGGGGACACAGGGTGGACACGGCGAGGCGACGGTGCACAGCCGTCGAGATGTCCACGTGTCGACAACAGGAGGACGCTGACCACCCACAAGAGGCCAACAGGGCGAACCGGCCGCTGACCAGCACGAACGAGCCCGATCCCCAACATCCACACCCGTGATGACGAGGATGAGGGAGTTATCTCGGAGTTTCTCGAACCCCACTCTGGGTGGGGACGCTGCTCCTGGGAGCCCCAGGAGGAGCGCAGCGAGGAACGGATCCGGGCACCGGATCGAGCTCGCCGTGCTGCCCGGGAAGGGGGAGGACCAGCTCATCGAGGGACGGGGTTTCCCCCCGGGGGACTCCAGCAGGCACGATGAACACCGCACCGACGCCGGGCGCACCTGCGCCCAGTTGCCGGGTCCATGAGGAGCCGTCCCCGCGAGAGGGGCGGCACGCAGAGCTGGGGTGGGTCGAGAGATGAAGTTCCGGGTGGCACGTGAGGTGCTCGCCGACGCCGTCGCATGGACGGCGCGCAGCCTGCCGCCGCGGCCGTCGGTACCGGTCCTGGCCGGGATCCTCCTCGAGATCGAGGGGAACCAGCTGTCGGTCTCCGGCTTCGACTACGAGGTGTCCGCACGAGCGGAGGTCGACGTGCAGGCCACCGAGAGCGGTCGCGTCCTGGTGCCCGGCCGCCTGCTGGCCGAGATCACCCGCGCCCTCCCGCCGCACCCGGTGGACATCACCGCCGAGGGCCCCCGGCTGGCCATCACCTGCGGCAACGCACGGTTCAGCCTTCCGACCCTGCCGGTCGAGGACTATCCGTCTCTGCCGTCGATGCCCTCGTCGGCCGGCCTCGTCGACAGCGACGTGTTCGCCGAGGCGGTCGGACAGGTCGCGGTCGCCGCCGGTCGCGACGACACCCTCCCGATGCTCACCGGCGTGCGCTTGGAGATCGAGGACGACCTGATCACCCTGGCGGCCACCGACCGCTACCGGCTGGCCGTGCGCGAATTCGCGTGGCGCCCGGAGACCTCGGGGGTGTCCGCCGCGGTGCTCGTGCCGGCGCGGACGCTCGCCGACGCGGCGAAGACGCTGACGAGCGGGCCGGAGATCGTGCTCTCCCTGTCCTCGGGCAGCTCCGGTGAGGGCATCCTGGGCCTGTCGGGCAAGGACCGGCAGACCACGACCCGGCTCCTCGATGCGGAGTTCGTGAAGTACCGCGCGATCATGCCGAACGAGTCGAACTCGCACGCGACGCTTCCCGTGGGCCTGTTCACCGACGCCGCGAAGCGCGTGGCCCTCGTCGCCGAGCGCGGCACCCCGCTGCGGTGCGAGTTCACCCCGGGTCAGGTCACCCTGCGCGCGGGCGGGACCGACGAGGAGGGGCAGGCCGAGGAGCGCTGCGACGTCGAGTTCGACGGCGAGCCGCTGACCATCGGCTTCAATCCGACGTTCCTGCTCGACGGACTGGCCGCCGTGCACACCGAGCGGGCCCGCATGGACTTCACCAGCCCGCTGAAGCCCGCCGTGCTCTCCGGCGTCGACGAGCCGGCGGCCGACGACGACGACCGCCCGGCCGAGCGCAGCGGGAGCTACCGCTACCTGATCATGCCGGTACGGCTGCCCGGCTGAAAGAGGACCCTGCTGCCCCCCACCGCTCGCAGGCTCGCGGCGGGCCCCTGCAGCAGGGCCGGGGAACTACGAGCACGATGAAGCACCGACTTCCGAGGGAACGCTGAGAGGGGACGCCGTCGTGCAGCTGGGACTGATCGGGCTGGGCAAGATGGGCGGCAACATGGCCGAGCGGCTGCGCCGCGCCGGTCACGAAGTGGTCGGATACGACCACGATGCGGACAAGCGTGACGTCGACAGCTTGCCCGCCCTGGTCGAGGCGCTGGCCGCGCCGAGGGTCGTGTGGGTCATGGTCCCAGCGGGTGACCCGACCCGGGCCACGGTCGAGGAGCTGGCCGGGCTGCTGAGCCCGGGCGACGTCATCGTCGAGGGTGGCAACTCGAAGTACACCGACGACCAGGTCCACGACGTGCTGTGCCGGGAGAAGGGCATCGGCTACATCGACGCCGGCGTCTCCGGTGGCGTCTGGGGCCTGGAGAACGGCTACGCCCTGATGGTGGGCGGCACCAAGGACGACGTCGCCAAGGTGCAGCCGATCTTCGACGCGCTCCGGCCGCCCGCGCCGGTGGACGAGTCGGGCCAGGAACTGCCGGGCGCGGGCTTCGTGCACGCCGGGCCGGTCGGCGCCGGGCACTTCAGCAAGATGGTCCACAACGGCATCGAGTACGCGATGATGCAGGCCTACGGCGAGGGCTACGAACTGCTCGCCGCCGTCGACCTGATCGAGGACGTCCCCGGTGTCGTCGCGTCGTGGACCCAGGGCACCGTCATCCGCTCGTGGCTGCTGGACCTGCTCGTCCGCGCGCTGCAGGAGGACCCGGGGCTGGAGAAGATCAGCGGCTACGCCGAGGACTCCGGCGAGGGACGGTGGACCGTCGAGCAGGCCATCGAGAACGCCGTCCCGATGCCGACGATCGCGGCCTCCCTGTTCGCCCGTTTCGTCTCCCGGCAGGAGGACTCCCCGACGATGAAGGCGGTCGCGGCGCTGCGGAAGCAGTTCGGCGGGCACGCCGTGCAGGTCGTCCGTGCCCGGGAGGCCGAGCGCCCGGCATGAAAGAGGACCACCCTTCCCCCCACGCCTCGGGGAAGGACCCCCTGAAGGACCTCGCTGCCCCCCACCACTCGCAAGTTCGCGGTGGGACCCTGCACCGAGGCCTCAAGACCCCTCGCAGGCTCGGGGCGGTGCCCCGGACACGGCCTGCCCTGAAGGGCGGCCGTTGCTGACATGTACGTCCGGCATCTGCAGCTCGGGTCGTTCCGCAGCTGGGAGCGGGTGGATCTCGCCCTGGGCCCGGGGCCCACGGTGTTCGTGGGCCGCAACGGCGAGGGCAAGACCAACCTCGTCGAGGCCGTCGGCTACCTCGCGACGATGAGCAGCCACCGGGTCGCCGGCGACGCGCCGATGGTGCGCCACGGCGATCCGCAGGCGGTGGTGCGGGCTGCGCTGCGGCGCGGTGACCGCGAGCTGCTGGTCGAGATCGAGATCAATCCGGGCCGGTCCAACCGGGTGCGGATCAACCGCAACCCGCTGCCACGCCCACGTGAGCTGCTGGGCCTCGTCCGCACGGTGCTGTTCGCCCCGGAGGACCTGGCTCTGGTCCGGGGCGACCCCACCGAGCGGCGCCGCTTCCTCGACGATCTGCTGGTGACCCGCATGCCGCGGCTGGCCGGGGTGCGGGCCGACTACGACCGGGTGCTCAAGCAGCGCAACGCCCTGCTGAAGACCGCGCGCCTGGCTCGCGGCAAGGCGATCGAGACCCTCGACGTCTGGGACGGTCACCTGACCGACCTGGGCGGGCAGCTCCTGGCCGCCCGGCTGCAGCTGATCGCCGACCTCGCGCCGCACATGGCGCAGGCCTACGCCGACGTCGCCGGCGAGGGGGCCGCGCCGGCCGGGCTGGGCTACTCCGCCACCGTCCCTCTCGCCGGGGACGGCGCCGCCGTGTCCCCCGGGGCCCGGGTGTGCTCGGCCGAGGAGCTGACTGCGGCGATGCAGCAGCGGGTCGCCGAGCGGCGGGCGGACGAGCTGGACCGGGGGATGACGCTGGTCGGGCCGCACCGCGACGACCTGGTCATCCATCTGGGGCCCGCACCGGCCAAGGGGTTCGCCAGCCACGGCGAGTCCTGGTCGCTGGCGCTGGCGCTGAAGCTGGCCACGTTCGCCCTCTTGAGAGGTGAGGGCGAGGACCCCATCCTGATCCTGGACGACGTCTTCGCGACCCTCGACGCCGAGCGACGCGCGGCGCTGGCCGCTGTTGCCCGTTCGGCCGAGCAGACGCTGATCACCGCGGCGGTGCTCGAGGACGTGCCTGCCGAGCTGCGCGGTGCCCGTGTCGAGGTCGCCGACGGCTTCGCCGTCATGGTCAAGGACGCGGTCCCGGTGGGTGAGGAGAGGGTGCCGTGACCGACGAGCGGCCCGCACGGCCCAGTGACATCGCCCGAGCTGCGCTGGAGGCGGCGCGGGCGGCCTCGGCCGCGCGCCCGCAACCCACCCGGCGTCGTATCGCCGGCCCGCGCCGGACATGGACCGGCGCCGGGCCCGGCGCCGACGACCCGCAGCCCCTCGGCCGGCTGGTCGACTCGCTGGTGACGGAGCAGGACTGGGCCGAGCGCACCCGGGTCGGTGCCGTGTTCGGGCGCTGGTCGGCGCTCGTCGGGCCCGACATCGCCGAGCACTGCCGCCCGGAGACGCTCACCGAGGGCGAGCTGTTGATCGTGGCGGAGTCCACCGCCTGGGCCACCCAGCTGCGGCTGCTGGCACCGTCGATCCTCGGCAAGCTGCGTGCCCAGGTCGGCGGGGACGTCGTGACCCGGCTGCGCGTTGTCGGACCGACGGCCCCCAGCTGGAAGAAGGGCCCACGCTCGGTGCGTGGGCGGGGACCGCGCGACACGTACGGATAGGACGCCCCATGATCGAGAGGCAGCGATGAGCAGCCCGCGCGACCCCGACCCCGACGACGCCTTCCAGGGCCGCCGCGACGACGGCAGCCACTGGCAGGAACCGGCCCACCTGGGCGGCGAGCAGGACGGGGTCGAGCCCAACATCGCCGACCGCAGGAAGCGACCCAGGGACAGCGACCAGACCTCCGACCGCGAGACCTGGCGGCCGCCGGGCTGGGACCTGCCGACGGCTTCCCCTGACCGCGATCGGTCACCGGAGGTCGACCCGTCCTGGACGCCCCCCGCTTCCCCGCCCCCCGCTTCCCCGCCCCCCGGGCCCCCTCCGGGTTCCGCCCCCGACCGGCCGCGCGGCGGCCTGTTCGGCTCCCGGCAGACGGCCCGGGATCCGGAGATGGAGCGGGCGTTCACCTACGAGGGCGACCCGCTCGGGGCGCAGAGCTGGGCGTTGCAGCACGGCTGGACGATCACCGACGGCAGCGGTCCCGAGGACGCCGTCCTGACGGGCCTGCTGGAGACCGCGCCGGTGCGGCCGGGCAAGGAGGCGCGGCCGGCCGGGGTGCTGCGCGGCCGGGCGGGTGCGGTGGAGCTCGTCGCCTTCGACGTCGTCTATCCGGTGGGCCGCCAGTGGGTGGCGAAGTACGCGATCACCGCGGCGCCGATGCTGGGCGCCGTGCCGACGTTCCGGCTCTCCCCGACGCGGCTGTGGAAGCACCGCACCGGCGGTCTGCTCCCGGTGGTCAGCGGGAACGAGGCGTTCGACAGCCGCTGGCAACTCCTCGCCGCCGAGGACGGGCCCCAGGTACGTCGCCTGGTCCAGGACCCGGCGGTGCAGGGGCTGCTGCTGGGCACCGACGACGGTGACGAGTTCTGGACCGGTGCCGGCCACCTCGCCGCGGTCCGGCTCGACGGCCACCGTCCCCAGCTGATCGAGCACCACAGCCGGCTGCTGACCGCGATCGTCGGTGCCCTCGCCGCCGGCTACTGAAGCGACCGATCCCCTGACCAGCGACGGGCGGTCGGTCGAGCCGGTGCAGCCGTCCGCCGGACTGCGGCAGCTGCTGCCGCTGCTGCACCCGCATCGGCGCCCGCTCGTCCTGGCGGCCGGGCTGTCCCTGGTCGCCGCCGCCGGCGCGCTCGCCCAGCCCGCACTGGTCGCCCGGGTCGTCGACGTCGTCGGGACGGGGGAGTCCCTGCTGCCGTCGGTCGGCCTCCTGGTCGTCGTCCTGGTGGCGGCCTCGGCGCTCGGTGCCGCCCAGCAGTACCTGCTGCAGCGCACCGCGGAGGGCGTCGTCCTCACCACCCGGCGCACGCTCGCCGACCGGCTGCTGCGCCTCCCCGTGGCCGAGTACGACCGGCGGCGGATCGGTGACCTGATGTCGCGCGTCGGCGCGGACACGACCCTCCTGCGCGCGACGGTCACCGCCGGAGTCGTCGAGGTGGCGGGCTCGGTGGTCATCGCCGTCGGCGCGCTGGTGGCCATGGCCCTGGTGGATGGCTGGCTGCTCCTGGTCACCGTCGTCTCGGTGTCGGTCGGTCTGGCCACCGTCGTGCTGGTGTCGCGCGGTGTCCGGCGGCTGTCGCAGCGGGCGCAGGAGGAGGTCGGTGCCATGACCGCGGCGGTCGAGCGGGCGCTGTCGGCGGTGCGCACGATCCGCGCCAGCGGCGCCACGGCCCGTGAGGTCGCAGCGGTGGGGGCCGGCGCCGAGCGGGCCTTCGAGGCGGGCGTCCGGGTGGCGCGGCTGCAGGCGCTGGTCTCACCCGCCGGGTCGATCGCCGTCCAGGGCGCGTTCCTGGCGGTGCTCGGCGTCGGCGGCTACCGGGTGGCCGACGGTTCGATCAGCGTGGCGGAGCTGGTCGCCTTCATCCTGTACCTGTTCCTCCTGGTCATGCCGCTCGGCCAGGCGATCGGCGCCTGGACGCAGCTCCAGACGGGGCTCGGCGCGCTGTCCCGTGTGCAGGAGATCCTGGCCCTCCCCCCGGAGGACGACGAGCGCCCGGAGCGCCCCGCGGCCGCCGCCGCGGCGGCCCCGGTCGACACGGTGGGCAGCCCGCCACTGCTGGAGCTCCAGGACGTCACGTTCGGCTATCCGGACGGGACGGCGGTGCTTCAGGGGGTGTCCTTCCAGGTCCCGGCGGGCAGCCGGGTCGCCCTGGTCGGTCCGTCCGGGGCCGGGAAGTCCACGATCCTGGCGCTGATCGAGGGCTTCTACCCGCTGGACGGCGGTGTCGTGCGGTGGGCCGGGACGGACGTACGCGAGCTCCCGCGGGCGGCGCTGCGGGCGCGGCTCGGCTACGTCGAGCAGGAGGCCCCGGTGCTCGCCGGGACCATCCGGGACAACCTGCTGCTCACCCGGCCCGACGCCTCCGACCCCGAGCTGTGGAGGGTGCTGGCCGACGTCGGTCTCACCGAGGTCGTGCGGCGCTCGCCCCGGGGGCTGGACGTGCCGGTCGGTGACGAGGGCGTGCTGCTCTCCGGCGGGGAACGGCAACGGCTGGCCATCGCGCGGTCGTTGCTCGCCCGGCCGGACGTGCTGCTGCTGGACGAGCCCACCGCGAGCCTCGACGCCCGCAACGAGGGTCTGCTGTGGGACACCCTGGCCACGGCGTCGGCCGACCGGGCACTCCTGGTCGTGGCCCACCGGCTGTCCACGGTGCTCGACAGCGACCAGATCGTGGTGCTCGACCGCGGCCGGGTGGTGGCGCGGGGGACCCACGGCGAACTGGTGGACACCAGTCCGCTCTACCGGGAGCTCGCCACCGCCCAGCTGCTGGTCTGAAAGAGGACCCTCCTGCCCCCACCGCTCGCAGGCTCCCGGCGGGCCCCTGCAGGAGGGCCGGGACTGCGCCCGCCGCTGCTCCGTGTCAGGCGGGCTGTTCGGCGGCGCGGGTGATGCCGCGCAGCATCCCGCCGAAGACGATCCCGTGGAAGGCGGCGACGGCCCACCAATAGGTGTGTCCGGCCAGCCCGCGGGGGGCGAAGGTCGCCCGCTGCCGCAGCACGGTGCTCCCGCCACCGTCGTCGTGTTCCACGTGGAACTCGAGCCAGGCGAGGCCGGGCAGCCGCATCTCCGCCCGCAGCCGCAGCAGCCGGCCCTCGTCGAGCTCCTCGACCCGCCAGAAGTCGAGGGCGTCGCCGACGTAGAGGTCGCGCGGATCGCGCCGCCCCCGGCGCAGGCCCACCCCGCCGGCCAGGCGGTCCAGCCAGCCGCGGACCTCCCATGCCAGCGGGAAGGAGTACCAGCCGGTGTCTCCGCCGATGCCCTCCACGACCCGCCACAGCGCGTCGGGTGTCGCCGTGGTCGCGCGCGTCCGCTCGTCGACGTAGAGGCTGCCGCCGGCCCAGTCCGGGTCGGTGGGCAGCGGGTCGGAGGGAGCGCCGGGCACCGAGGCGCCGGACCACCGCGTGGCCACCGCGGAGCTGCGGACCCGGGCCACGGCCAGCTGCACCGCCTCGTCGAACCCGAGCAGCCCTTCCGGAGGGTCGGGGACGAAGGCGGCGATGTCGTGCTCCCCGCAGACGACGGTGTTGCGCAGCGACTCGACCAGCGGCCGGGCGATGCCGGCCGGGACCGGCGTGACCAGGCCGACCCAGTGGCTGGACAGGGACGGCGTGAACAGGGGGACGGGCACGATCCGGCGACGGGGAAGGCCGGCGACCACCGCGTACCGCTGCATCATCTCCGCGTAGGTCATGACGTCCGGGCCGCCGATGTCGAAGGCCCGGTGCACCGAGGCCGGCAGCCGAGCGCAGCCGACCAGGTACCGGAGCACGTCGCGGACGGCGATCGGCTGGATCCGGCTCTGCACCCACCGCGGCGTCACCATCACCGGCAGCCGTTCGGTCAGGTAGCGGAGCATCTCGAAGGACGCCGATCCCGACCCGAGCACCACCGCCGCGCGCAGCACGGCGGTCGGGACGCCGGAGGCCAGCAGGATCTCGGCCACCTCGGTGCGGGAGCGCAGGTGCGGGGACAGCTCCTCGCCGCGCGGCTCGAGCGCCCCCAGGTAAACCAGACGGCCGACACCGGCCTCCCGTGCCGCACGGGCCATGACCTGGGCGGAGTGCCGGTCGGTCTCCTCGAACGCCGGCCCGGAGCCGAGTGCGTGGATCAGGTAGTAGACGACGTCCACCCCGACGCAGGCGGCCGCGACCTCGTCCGGTTCCGTGGCGTCGGCGCGGGCGACCTCGACCTGTCCGGACCACGGCCGGTCGCGCAGGCGCTCGGGGGAGCGGGTCAGGACCCGCACGCGGTGCCCGGCGGCCAGCAGTTCCGGCACCAGGCGTCCGCCGATGTAACCGGTCGCGCCGGTCACCAGACAGGTGAGCGGCGCCGCCGACGCGGGGCCCGTGTGGTCGGTGGGAGCAGCGGCGGACATGGTCCGAGTGTCCGTTCACCGCCGCCGCCGCGCCCGCCGATGAGGACCGGCGGTGCCAGCCGCCCCAGAACGGCGTGTCCCTCCCGGGGGCAAGACCGATGGTGGCCGACCAGCCCTGAGAGGCTCAGACACGACGTGAGGGCGTGGACGGCGGCATTCCTGTCGGTGGACCCGGTATCCTTGGAAGGAGAAACCGCCAGCAACCGGCTCAGTGCCGTTCTGCGCCGTCGCGCTCCCTCGTCCGCACTGGGGGAGCAGCGTGCCGGTTGCGCGAAAGGAAGGCCCCACGTGGTCGCTCGACCGAAGACCGCCGCTGCCCCGGAGAACGCCTACTCCGGCAGCTCGATCACCGTCCTCGAGGGTCTCGAGGCGGTGCGCAAGCGTCCCGGTATGTACATCGGCTCCACCGGCGAGCGCGGCCTGCACCACATGGTGTGGGAGGTCGTGGACAACGCCGTCGACGAGGCGCTGGCCGGTTACTGCGACACCGTCCGGGTGACCCTGCTGGCCGACGGCGGCGTGCGGGTCGAGGACAACGGCCGCGGTATCCCGGTCGACATGCACCCGGTCGAGAAGCGGCCGACGGTCGAGGTGATCATGACCGTCCTGCACGCGGGCGGGAAGTTCGACGGCAAGAGCTACGGCGTCTCCGGCGGTCTGCACGGCGTCGGCGTCACCGTGGTCAACGCGCTGTCGACGCGCCTCGACGTCAACGTCTGGCGCGACGGCACCGAGTGGAAGCAGAGCTACGCCTACGCCAAGCCCGGCCCGCTGGAGAAGGTCGGCCCCACGAAGAAGCGCGGCACCGCGATCACCTTCTGGGCCGACGGCGACATCTTCGAGACGACGAACTACTCCTTCGACACGATCAACCGCCGGCTGCAGGAGATGGCCTTCCTCAACAAGGGCCTGACCATCGTGCTGCGCGACGAGCGTCCCGGGCACAGCAAGGTGGAGACGGGAATCGCCGACGAGGTCACCCTCGCCGAGGCCGCTCCCGAGCCGGGCGCCGAGGCCGAGGCCTTCGAGGCCACCGAGATCACCTACAGGTACGACGGCGGCCTGATCGACTACGTCGGCCACATCAACGCCAAGAAGTCGCCGATCCACAAGTCGGTCATCAGCTTCTCCGCCGAGGGCACCGGCAAGAACGACATGCGCATGTCGATCGACGTCGCCATGCAGTGGTCCGAGGCCTACTCGGAGTCGGTGTACACCTTCGCCAACATCATCAACACGCACGAGGGCGGCACGCACGAGGAGGGCTTCCGCGCGGCGCTGACCTCGATCGTCAACCGTTACGCCGAGGAGAAGAAGCTCTTCAAGGCCAAGGACGAGAAGCTCACCGGCGAGGACATCCGCGAGGGCCTGGCCGCCATCGTCTCGGTCAAGATCGGCGACCCGCAGTTCGAGGGCCAGACCAAGACCAAGCTCGGCAACACCGAGGTCAAGGGCTTCGTGCAGAAGGTCTGCAACGAGCAGATCGCGCACTGGTTCGAGGCCAACCCGACCGAGGCCAAGACGATCATCAACAAGGCCTCGTCGGCGGCCCGCGCCCGCCGCGCGGCGCAGGACGCCCGCAAGCTGGCCCGCAAGAGCCTGTTGAGCAACAACTCGTTGCCGGGCAAGCTGGCCGACTGCCGCTCCACCGACCCGCGCGCCTCGGAGATCTACATCGTCGAGGGCGACTCGGCCGGCGGGTCGGCCAAGTCCGGCCGCGACTCGATGTTCCAGGCGATCCTGCCCATCCGCGGCAAGATCATCAACGTCGAGAAGGCGCGCATCGACCGGGTCCTCAAGAACGCCGAGGTCCAGTCGATGATCACCGCGTTCGGAACCGGCATCCACGACGAGTTCGACCTGTCGAAGCTGCGTTACCACAAGATCGTCCTGATGGCCGACGCCGACGTCGACGGCCAGCACATCCGCACCCTGCTGCTGACCCTGCTGTTCCGCTTCATGCGGCCGCTGGTCGAGGCCGGGCACGTCTACCTGGCCCAGCCGCCGCTGTACAAGATCAAGTGGGGCGGCAAGCACGGCGACGAGTACGTCTACACCGACCGCGAGCGCGACGCCGTCCTCAAGGCCGGCGCGGAAGCCGGCCGGAAGCTGCCCAAGGACGACGCGATCCAGCGGTTCAAGGGTCTGGGCGAGATGAACGCGACCGAGCTGTGGGAGACCACGATGGATCCCGAGACGCGGATCCTGCTGCAGGTGACGCTCGAGGACGCCGCGACTGCGGACCAGCTGTTCAGCGTGCTCATGGGCGAGGACGTCGAGGCGCGCCGCAGCTTCATCACCCGCAACGCCAAGGACGTCCGGTTCCTCGATGTGTAGTCCCGGCCCCTTGCAGGGACCCGCCGCGAGCGTGCGAGTGGTGGGGAGCAAGGGGTCCTTCGATTGTCCACCTCTGTGCACCGACCTGTGGAGACCTGAACCGTGACGGAGACCCCCTTCCGCGACCGCGTCGAGCCGGTCGACCTCCAGCAGGAGATGCAGCGCAGCTACATCGACTACGCGATGAGCGTCATCGTGGGCCGGGCGCTGCCCGAGGTCCGCGACGGCCTCAAGCCGGTGCACCGCCGCGTCCTGTACGCGATGTTCGACCAGGGCTTCCGCCCCGACCGCAGCTACGTCAAGTGCGCCCGCGTCGTCGGTGAGGTGATGGGTAACTACCACCCGCACGGCGACAGCTCGATCTACGACGCGCTGGTGCGGCTGGCCCAGCCCTGGGCCATGCGCTACCCGCTGGTCGACGGGCAGGGCAACTTCGGATCGCCGGGCAACGACCCGGCCGCGGCGATGCGGTACACCGAGGCCCGGCTCACGCCGCTGGCCATGGAGATGCTGGCCAACATCGACGAGGACACCGTCGACTTCCAGCCCAACTACGACGGCAAGAACCAGGAGCCCCTGGTCCTGCCCGGGCGCATCCCCAACCTGCTGATCAACGGCTCCGCCGGCATCGCCGTCGGCATGGCAACCAACATGCCGCCGCACAACCTCCGCGAGGTCGCCGAGGCGGTGTTCTGGATGCTCGACCACCCCGACGCGGAGGCCGAGGAGGCGCTCACTGCGTGCATGGAGCGGATCAAGGGCCCCGACTTCCCGACGCACGGCCTGATCGTCGGCCGCGAGGGCATCGAGGACGCCTACCGCACCGGCCGGGGCTCGGTGCGCATGCGCGCCGTGGTCACCGTCGAGGAGGACACCAAGGGTCGGGTGCAGCTGGTCGTCACCGAGCTGCCCTACCAGGTCAACCCGGACAACCTGGCCGAGTCGATCGCCGAGTCGATCAAGGACGGCCGGCTGCAGGGCATCAGCGAGATCGCCGACGAGTCCAGCGACCGCGTCGGCCGCCGGCTGGTGTTTACGCTGCGCCGCGACGCCGTCGCCAAGGTCGTGCTGAACAACCTCTACAAGCACACCCAGCTGCAGACGACCTTCGGCTGCAACATGCTGTCGATCGTCGACGGCGTCCCGCGGACGCTGCGCCTCGACGAGCTCGTGCGCGAGTACGTCAACCACCAGATCGAGGTCATCCAGCGGCGCACGCGGTACCGCCTGCGCAAGGCCGAGGAGCGCGCGCACATCCTGCGCGGCTACGCCAAGGCTCTCGACCACCTCGACGAGGTCATCGCGCTCATCCGCCGCAGCCCGTCGGCCGACGAGGCGCGCGCCGGGCTGATGGCGCTGCTCGACGTCGACGAGATCCAGGCGACGGCAATCCTGGACCTGCAGCTGCGCCGGCTGGCCGCCCTCGAGCGCCAGCGGATCATGGACGAGCTGGCCGAGATCGAGGCCCGCATCGCCGACCTGCAGGACATCCTCGCCAACCCGGCGCGGCAGCGGCAGATCATCAAGGACGAGCTCGCCGACATCGTCGAGAAGTACGGCGACGACCGCCGCACCAAGTTCGTGGCGAACGAGGGCGACGTGTCGATGGAGGACCTCATCGCGGAGGAGGAGGTCGTCGTCACCATCACCCGCACCGGCTACGCGAAGCGGACCAAGAGCGACCTCTACCGCTCGCAGCGCCGTGGCGGCAAGGGCGTGATGGGCGCGACCCTGAAGCAGGACGACATCGTCGACCACTTCTTCGTGGGCTCCACCCACGACTGGATCCTGTTCTTCACGAACAAGGGCCGGGTCTACCGGGCCAAGGCCTACGAGCTGCCCGAGGCCAACCGCACCGCCCGGGGCGCGCACGTGGCGAACATCCTCGCGTTCCAGCCGGACGAGCGGATCGCCCAGGTCATGCAGATCAAGGACTACTCGGTCGCGCCGTACCTGGTGCTGGCGACCGGGAAGGGGCAGGTCAAGAAGACCCGGCTGACCGACTTCGACTCCCCGCGCCAGGGCGGCGTCATCGCGATCAACCTGCGGGACGGGGACGAGCTCGTCGGCGCGGCGCTGATCGACGACGAGTCCGACCTGCTCCTGGTCACCCGCAAGGCCATGTCCATCCGGTTCAAGGCCGACGACACCGCGCTTCGCCCCATGGGCCGGGCCACCGAGGGCGTGCGTGGCATCTCGCTGAGCGACGACGACCGGCTGCTGTCGATGATGGTCGTGCAGGAGGGCGTCGACGTCCTCGTCGCCACGGAGCGCGGCTTCGCCAAGCGCACGGGCATCGAGAACTACCCGAACCAGGGGCGCGGCGGGAAGGGCGTGCTCACCGCCGACCCGAAGGCCCGCAAGGGTGCGCTGGTCGGGGCCCTGGCCGTGACCCTCGGCGACGAGCTGTACGCCATCACCTCGGGGGGTGGCGTCATCCGGACGCCGGTCAACGGCGTCCGGCACAACAAGGACCGGGCAACGATGGGTGTCAAGCTCATGAACTTGCCGGAGGACGTGACGATCGTGGCAATCGCCCGTACGACGGACAACGACGAGCCCGACGCCTAATCTGGTGAAGATGGCAGCGGGACCAGCCCGGTCCCGCTGGGGAGCGGCCTGCGCCGCCCGGGGATGGGGAGACTGGCATGAGCGACCGGACGCAGGGTTCGGTGCGCACCGAGTCCCCCTCCGGGGACGTCGCCGCGCCGAGCGGCACGGCCCCCGCGGTTGCTCCGCCGGTCTCGGCGACACAGGCGATCCCCACGACGGGCAGCCAGCGCGCCCAGGCGCCTGCCATCGGTAGCACGCCGGCAGGGGCCACGGCCGCCACCCCGACCGGTGCCCCCACCGGGCAGCCGACCGGCGGCCCCGCGGGCGCTCCCCCCGTGCCGCCGTCGACCGGCGTCTCCCCGTCCACCGGCGTCTCCCCGTCGACCGGAACGGGGCCGGGGACGGCCGGGGCCGAGGGTGGCAGCGCCGCCGGTGCGCGCACCGCCGGGCGTGCGCCGTCGCGTTCCGGCGGTCGTGGCCCGCGCCGGGCACGGCTGCAGCTGCGCCACATCGACACCTGGTCGGCGCTCAAGATCTCGCTGGTCCTGTCGATCGCGCTCTTCTTCATCTGGATGGTCGCCGTCGGCATCCTCTACGGCGTGCTGAGCACGCTCGGGGTCTTCGACACCCTGAACGACCTGTTCGGGCAGATCGGCTCGGCGTCCGGGGCGGAGAACGGCGGCGACGTCGTCACGTGGAGCGTCGTGTTCTGGGGTGCCGCGGTCATCGGCGCGATCAACATCGTGCTGATGACGGCGCTGTGCACGGTCGGCACGTTCATCTACAACCTCTGCGCCGACCTGGTCGGCGGCCTGGAAGTAACGCTCTCCGAGCGCGACTAGGACACCGTCGTCCTCCGGACGACACCGCGGCCACGAGCCGTCCCCCGCGTGAGCTGAGCCGTGGAGTCGCGCCTGCGCCGGACCCCCTCCGGGGCCCACTCGGCGCGATCCGGGGGTGGCGTCAGATCGTCTGCCGCCTCCAGGTAAGCTGTTCGAGGTTCACGGGCCTGTAGCTCAGATGGTTAGAGCGCATCCCTGATAAGGATGAGGCCGGAGGTTCAAGTCCTCCCAGGCCCACCCGTGTGCCAGCTCGCCGGTTGCACAAGCCTCCGGCGCCGAGCGCCGTAGCGGTCACCGTCCCGGCGGTGCGCCGAGCGGTCGAGGAGGTACCCCGCGTGCTGAAGAAGCTTGCCCTGGCCGCCGTCGCCGCCGGTGCCCTGGCCGCCGTGCGGAAGCGCTCGGGCGGCAAGGCAGAGGCCGACCTGTGGCACGAGGCCACGCGCGGTCCCGACGCCGTGAGTACACCCACCAACCGCTGAACCACCCGGGCTGCCCGCAGCCCGCCGGGGACGTAGCTCAATTGGCAGAGCACCGCCTTTGCAAGGCGGGGGTTAGGGGTTCGATTCCCCTCGTCTCCACTTCTCTGACCTGGGGTTTCATCTCCGGCGACGGCTCGAACGAGCCCTCCGCAGGGGTCCCAGTCCGCAAAAAGTCCGCAACTCGTCCGCGGGACGACGCCCGCAGGGCGTCCAATCGGTCGGCGACGTCGTCCAGGTCGTCGTCGAACAGGTCGGCGTAGCGGTCCAGGGTCATGGCCGCCGACGCGTGCCCGAGCATCCGCTGCACCGCCTTGACGTTGGCGCCGGCCTTGATCGCCAGCGACGCCGCGGTGTGCCGGAGTTCGTGCGGCGTGAGTCCGGGCTCTCCGATGGCCCGGGCCGCGGCGTCGAACCAGGCGGACCGGGCGTTCCGGTTGCGCAGCACCGCGCCCTGCGGCGAGGGGAAGGCCAGCTCGTCGGCAGGGCGGGTCACCACCGTCCGGGCGAGTTCGTCGACGAGGAACCGCGGCAGCGGCACCGAGCGGCGGCCGTGGGTCTTGGGGGTGCCCCACACCAGGCGGGAGCCGTCGACCTCGGTGACCGCCTCCTCGACGAGCACCCGCCGGCGCAGCAGGTCGAAGTGCCGCACCCGCAGCGCCGCCAGTTCCGACCAGCGCAGCCCGCAGTAGCCGAGCACCAGGACGGCGACCCGGCCGGGCCCGGCAGCGTCGGCGAGCGCCTCCAGCTGCTCGGCGGTCAGGTACCGGCGGCGCTTCTCCTGCATCGGGGGCAGGGCCACGCCGAGCGCGGGGTTGACGGCCAGGCGCCGGTCGCGCACCGCGAGGCCGAGGATGCCGGACAGGACGCCCTGCGCCTTGCGGACCGAGGCCCCGGCCAGCCCCCGGTCGGAGAGCTCGGACAGCCAGGCCTGCACGTCGCCGTGGGTCACCCGGATCAGCGCGATGTTCCCCCAGCGCGGCAGGACGTGGGTCTTGAGGACGTCGGCGTAGCGGGCACGACTGGTGGGCTTGAGGTTGATCTTCCCGGCGAGCCAGACGTCGGCCAGCTCGCCCACGGTCGTCCTGGCCCGCTTGGGGTCGACGTAGGTGCCGGTCTGCACGGCCGCGGTGACCTCGTCGAGCCATCGCTGGGCGTCGACCTTGCGCTTGAAGTGCCGGGCGTGTTCCTTGCCGTGCTCGTCGCGGTACCGCGGCCGGTACGTGCCGTCAGGCCTCCTCGCGATCGAGGCCATCACCGACCACCTCCATCTCCTCGATCCCGGGCCGCGGACTGCGGAGGCGGGGCTCCATCACCGGCGCGCTGATCACGGGAGCCACCTTGCCGTCAGCCGCCTGCTTCTCTGGTGGGCTGACCGCATTCTGTGGACTGCTGTCCGCGCCGGCGGTCGGGCAGCTCACGGCCGGTTTCCTGGGCCGGGGACGGCCTCGCCATGCCGGGCGTCGGTCCAGCTCCGGAGGTCGTCGTAGCGGTAGAGGACGCGGCGGCCGAGGCGGAAGCTGCGGGGGCCGGTGCCCAGGTGGCGCCAGTACCGCAGCGTGGCGACGGAGGCGCGGAGCAGCTCGGCGGCCTCGGCGATGGTGAACAGTTCGGGCTCGCGGCGGGCGGGATCGTCGGTCATGGCTGGCTCCGTTGGGCTCGGATGGGCTGTGCTCCCTCACGGGAGAAGGCGCCATTTGCGCGCGATTGGTGACAGCCGACCACCGATGGCTTCCGAAATTCTCTAGTCCTCCTCCTGTTGCCGGTGTCCGGGCCCGCGGCCGGCCGGTGGAGGCGCCCCTGCTCATCGACCGATGCCCGGCGCGGCGCCTCCACGGGCGAGGGATGGTCCCCGCCGCTCCGCCTCGGGCCGGGGGACGCTCTGTTCCGATGCGACCGGCCGCGAGCGAGCGGCTGCCGTCCGGTCGAGCGACCGGTTCTGGCGTTCGCGGGCGGCTTCGCGAGCGGCCAGCTCGGCCGCGCGACCGGGGCCGAGGTCGGCCCGGTCGCGCCCGAAGACGGCGATCCACTGAGCCCGGCCCTCGGCCACGTCGGCCGCGACGAGGTGCCCGGTGTTGGACAACCGTCCGCGGGTCATGCCGACGTAGGCCGAGGCCGCGCCGGTCTGGTCACCGATCACCACGTGCGCGGCGGGAACGGTGTCACCCTGCACGCCGTACGCGGTGCTGGCGTAGGCCAGCTCCACGTGCCGGGTGACGTAGTCGGCGGGCAGCACCCGGACCCGTGCGCCGGCCGGGGTGACATCGCCCCGGGGGACGTCACCGGTGGCCGTGCCGGCGGTGACCAGCAGCCCACCGCGTCGGCCGACCGCGGTGACGGTCCACGTGTCTCGGTTGGCCACCTCCAGGTCGCGGTCGTTGCGCCGGGTGGCGATCCGGTCGCCGGCGCCGATCCGCTGACCCGCCCGCGTGGTCACGACCTGGACGTCGTCGACGCGGCCGTCGGTGACCAGCCGGTTGCGGATGGCGGCGTTGAGCTCGTTGACCTGCTCGCGGGTGTCCGCCACCACTGCGACGTCGGCCGCCTGGGGGTCGTGGGCGGCGGTCGCGGCCAGCGCGTCCCGCAGCGCTGCGTGGTCGGGGTGCAGGTGGATCCGGCCGCGGGCGAGGAGGGCGTCGAACACCACACCCGGGGTGTCACCCCGCCGCATCGCGATCGTCAGCTCGGCGTACTCACCGTCCGGAACCGACTGGCCGGTGCTGTCGGTGCGGGTGAAGCGGTGCACCGACTCCAATGTCAGGCAGGCGGCCGGGTCGACCTGAGCGGCGGCCAGGTCCAGGACACCGCCGCGGCCGACCGCGGCGAGCTGGTGGCGGTCCCCCAGCAGCGCCAGCCGCGCCCCGGCCTCGTCGGCGACGGTGAGCAGAGCGCGCGCGGTGTCCTGGTCGAGCATGCCGGCCTCATCGACGATCAGCAGATCGTCTGGCCGCAGCCGGCTCCCCTCCGCCGGCCCGGTGTGGATGCGGCCGGTGACCGGGTCGACCTCACCGAGGACGAGTCGGGTCCACTCGCCGTGCTCGTTCCAGCGCCAGCCGTGGGCGAAGACGAGCGACGCTGCAGACCCGGCGCTCGTTCCCACCTCCGCGCGGGCGACCCGGGCGGCCTTCAGCGTCGGGCTGACAACCATCAGCCGCCGTCCCTGCCGCTGCAGCAGGTCATGGGCAGCGGCCAGCGTGGTGGTCTTGCCCGCCCCGGCCGCGCCCTCCACGACCATCAACCGCCGGTCGCCGGCCAGGCAGGCGACCGCGGCGGCCTGACCGGGGTCCAGGCCCCCGACAACGCCGGCCGGCAGAGGCGCCAGCCGCGGTGCACCCGGCGGTGGCTGACCGGCGCGGGCGGCGAACCGGATGCGCAGGTCGGCCTCCACGTCGAGCACCGGCCGCGAGGTCCAGGACCGGACGTGTTCCGGCACTCCCTCCCGGTCCACCAGGGGAACGCACCGGTCGAGAGCGCGGGCGGTGAGGTCCTCGGCCAACTCGAGGCGCACCGCCGTGTCGGCGACGATGCCCTCCGCGGCGATCAGCCGCTCGACCTCGCCGCGGACGTCGGCCGCGTTCCAGGCCGAGCGGCCGGCGGCCAGCCGGTTCAGCACGGTGTCGACGGCAGCCTCGCGATCGAGCACGCCGATCGGAGTCGGCGCCAGTGAGACGGGGTGGGCGGGATCGAGATAGCCCAGTGACCCCAGCTCGGCTCGCCACCATGCCACGAGGTCGGTCCCGGAGCGGGGGATGACCTTGTCCGGGCGCCCCTCGGCCCAGGCGCGGGCGTCCCAGGCCCGCCGCAGCGCCGGACCGGGCTGTTCTCCGGGGTGCGCCGCTATCCAGTCGCGTTCGTAGCGGTCCAGGTTGCGCCCGATCTGTGCCGCCCGCGCGCTGAACGGGCCCACATAGTCGGAAAGCTCCTGTATTTCTGCAGTCGCGTCCAGGGTGTAGCCGTGCGCGGCGAGTGCGGTCCGGAACTGCGGATCGCAAGCCACCGCGGCGTGCCCGATTCCGTTGATGGCGGCGAGGAAGTCACGCACGCCGACGGTGTGCAGCCCGCGCCACTGTTCGGCGGCGAACACCCGGGCGCCGATCTGCAGGTGCAGATGCCGGTGCGGGTCTCCGGCGCGGGAGGTGTAGTGCCGCACCGACACCGCCTCCAGCATCTCCACCGGCACCTGGACCTGGCCGCCACGCGGGCCGACCCGGGTCGTCGCGTGGTCGGCGAGCCAGCCGACGATCTGGACGGCGGCGCGGTCTTGGGCGGCGTCGTAGGCGTCCGCGACGTCGTAGTGCATCGCGGCGGCCAGTGACCAGGACTTCGGGCCGTTGACCACCACCTCGACGAACCGCACCGCGCGCTCGTCGGTCCGCAGCCGCCCCCGTGGGTCGCCGGTGTCCGGGTCGCGGCCGGCCACCCAGGTTTCGTAGGTCTCTCCCGTGAGCGGCGCCGGCTCGGCCACCCGTCCGTCGCGGGCCACGAAGCGGCGGGCCAGGCCGGTGCCCTCGGTCAGGTAGTAGTCATCGGCCCGGCCGCGGTCGGCTTCCAGATACGCCCGGGCGGCCGCCGCCGACCCGGCGTACACCTTCATTCCACCGCGCATTCTCAACGCCACCCAACAATGACCAACAGGTCACCCCTAGAAACGGCGATGGGCCCCGCGAAGCGAGGCCCGGACTACCCCTATTGGTAGCATGCGTGCCGTTCTTCAGTAAAGACTTGGACATTGACGGAAATTGCTGGTTGCTATTGGAGCTCAGCTTGATTCTGGCCGAGTTGTTGAGCAAGGGCGATATCGCTTCTCGACTGCAGGTCATCCTCTTAGCCAAGACCCGCCGGAGCACGACGGGGAGAGGCGCAAGCTCAGGACAGCAGTTCGCTCACGCCGGCGACTCGCACTCCGATTCGGCCGGCGTGGTGGCTGCAAGATCGCCTGACGGAGAAACAGGCACTGCCCCTGCTCACAGAATGCTCACAACTTCGGCGACACGCCGTTGCACCAGCCGTCAGGACGTGTCACCCTGCACCGGTCCTGACCTGCAGGAACGACACTCGGCGACAATGAAGGGAAGGGGGCCTTTCCGCCTCCATTCCTCTTGCAGCAGCGCGTAGGCCGTTCCATCCAGCCACGCCCCGGACCTGTGCAGGGAGTCCCGAACGGTGTACGCCTCGCGCCGCATGCCTACCCGCTCCATGAGCCGCCGGGAAGCTGTGTTGTCGGCGAAGCAGTCGGCGGTGACGCGGCGGAGTTGTAACTCGTCGAAGCAGAGCCGGAGCACTTCGCCGAGCGCTTCGGTGGCGTAGCCATGACCGTTGTGCGCAGGGTGCAGGCCGCAGCCGAGGTCGGCCTGTACGCCGCGCGCCTGCTCCGTCACTTCGTCCTGCGCCCACGCGTCCTGAACCGAGATCAGGAGGTCGCCGATGACTGTCCCGTCGAGCTCGACCACCAGGGTCTTGGCCAAGGATCCGGGCTGCTCGAACTGCGCGGCGTACGTCGCGAAAGTGGCCGGCGCGCCGGACTGCCATTGGGCGAACTCGGGCAGTTGCCGGTACGTCCAGGTGGCCTCAGCATCACGGGGCTCGGCGCGGCGGAGCAGCAGGCGGGCGGTCCTGACCGGCCACGTCACGCTGCCCAGCGGGTCGAACGGAGGCTGCTGGGTCTCTGTCATCAGATTGCTCCCGTCTGGGGCCGCCGTGGGCGGGGGCTGAGCAGGCGCCGACGACGGGCCGCTACCAGAAGAACCCGGCTTCCGGGAGTGACGGTGGATGTGCAGCACCATGACGGCCACGTCGTAGCCCCATCCGAGGCACCCCTCGGTCTGCTTCCGGAGGCCCCGGCCCGTGGATGACGTGCACCGTCGCCACTGAACCGGGCGACCAGCACGCAGCGGCGGGCCACGGCGGGCAGACCCGAGCTCATGCGTGCGCTCGGACGCGTGCGTGCTCCACGGTTGCTCGGGCGGTCCGGGGCCAGGTCCAGGCGGCGCGCAGGATGAAGGCCAGAAGTAGCACCTCGAGTCCGATGGAGAGGCCGTAGAAGTAGAAGTAGGTCCAGGACTCCTCGCCGGCCACGTTGTACATCGAGACGGGGATGTAGAGCGTTGCCACGACGAGGTTGGTGGCGCGGTTGACACGGGCGGGCAGTGTCATGGAGAGCAGGATCATGAGGATCGGGATGGCCATGAGCGTGAGCGCAAGGGCGACAAAGGTTGGGCCGGTGTCGAACTCATGGACGACGCCGACCAGGATTTCGTCGATGAAGCCGGGCTTGTACAGGGCGAGGTAGTCGACGTAGATGTACAGGAACATGAAGCTCGTCCATGCGGCTGCGAGTTTGGCCTGCAGGGGCATGCGCAGATCTTCCAGCGCGCTGCGGGATGGCAGATTTTCTCGTGCGGTGTGGGATTGAGGCGTTCTCATCAGATTGCTCCTTGCCTTGATTGGGTGGGTGCTTCCACCTTCACGGATGCCGGCGGCGGGCACATCCGCCTGCGGGCTCCAGCCGTCCTGGCCGCAGGGACGGCACATCCGCAGTACTTTCGGCTGATCCGTCCGAGCGGCGGCCCCTCTACGTTGGCCGGGAGGGGGAAGCATGCTTGCTGGGATCTGGGCTGAGCCTCGCCCCGCGCGCCCGCCGGTGCGGGTCTGGCGGGACTGGGCGCTCTTCTCGGGTCTCGTCGCGATCTCGCTCGTCGAGGTGCTGCTGCGCGACGACAGGGCATGGGCGCCTGTGGTGGTCGGTGTCAGCGTCGTCGTCGCGGCGTGCCTGCTGTGGCGGCGCACGCGGCCGCTGGCCGCGGTCGCCGTGGCCTTCGGAGCCGTCCTCGCCTTCGACCTCGCCAGGATCGTGGCCATCGATGCCACCGGCCTGCAGAGCATCGCAGGGCTGCTCGTACTGCCCTACGCCCTACTGCGCTGGGGGGCAGGTCGCGAGGCTGTCCTCGGACTCGGCATCATCCTCATCTGGCTACCCGTCACCCTCATCGCGAACCCGGCCTCACCCGCGGAGATGGTCGCCGGCTACGGCTTCTTCCTGTTCTCGGCCGCGCTCGGCGCGGCAGTGCGCTACCGCACCAGAAGCCACGACCGCGAGATCGAGCAGGTGCGGCTGCGCCAGCGCAACGAGCTCGCCCGCGAGCTGCACGACACGGTCGGCCACCGCGTCTCGGCCATCGCCGTCCAAGCACAGGCAGGTCGCGCGCTGTCGGCTGCAGATCCGAAGCGCGCGCTGGCCACTCTGATCACCATCGAAGAAGAGGCGTCCCGGACGCTCAAGGAGATGCGAGCCCTCGTGGGCGTGCTTCGTGACGGAACGGACGCCGATCTCGCCCCCCGGCGGGGGGTGGTGGACGTCGAACGACTCGCTCGTCCCGGCGGCGAGGTGCTCGGCGTCCGCGTGCAGGTCGCCGGTGACATCGAGGCCATCGACCCAGCGGTCAGCACCGCCCTCTACCTGATCGCCGCCGAAGCGGTCACCAATGCGACCCGGCACGCCTCAGGCGCCACCCACGTCAGCGTGGACGTCACCACCGGCCGCAGCCAGGTGCACCTGCGGGTGCACGACGACGGCGAGGCGAGTACGACCAGCCCCTCGCAAGATGGATACGGGCTGCGCGGCATGGCTGAGCGGGCGAGCTTGCTCGGGGGCACCCTGCGGGCCGGACCTGACCCAGGCGGCGGCTGGAGTGTCGACGCCTCGCTTCCTCGGACGGTGCGCGCGTCATGACGATCCGCGTACTCGTCGCTGACGATCAGGACATCGTCAGGGCAGGGCTCTGCATGATCCTCGACGCCCAACCGGGCATCGCCGTCGTCGGCGAAGCCGCCGACGGCCGGCAGGCGATCGCCATGGCCCGTTCGCTACGCCCCGACGTGTGCCTGCTGGACATCCGCATGCCCGAGGTCGACGGGATCGAGGCCACTCGGCAACTCGCCGGAGCCGACGTCGCCGATCCTCTGGCCGTCGTTGTCATCACCACATTCGACCTCGACGATTACGTCTACGGCGCGCTGAAGGCAGGCGCCCGCGGCTTTCTGCTCAAGGACGCCGGTACGGAAATGCTCACCCAGGCCGTCCATGCCGCTGCCCGTGGCGACGCCCTGATCGCACCGAGCATCACGGCTCGGCTCCTGTCCTCCTTCGCCAACAGGCGCTCGCGGTCGATGCCACCCGAGCCTGTCGAGGCGCTCACCGCTCGAGAGGAACAGGTCTTGCTTGCTGCCGCTCGCGGGCGGACCAACGGCGAGATCGGCGACGAGCTGTCCATCAGCCTCAGCACCGTCAAGACGCACATCGCCGCTCTCATGCGCAAGCTCAATGCTCGCAACCGCGTGGAGATCGTCATGTGGGCCTACGAGACGGGTCGCGTCGACACCTGACCTGAGTTGGCTCACGGCGTCATGATGATCTCGTCGGCAGGTCGCTGAGCTGCGCGGATGCGCTGGATCGGGTGCTGTTTCACGCACTAACGGTG
>NZ_FZNO01000008.1 GCF_900188025.1 Blastococcus mobilis | reverse complement strand
TCCTGCACTGGTCACACTGGCGACGCAGACACCAGGCCCGCGCCCGCCGCTGCCACTACGCAACCCGGGAACACCGACTCGAAGTGCGGCTGTAGTACTAGAGGGCGGTGGCGAGGGCTTCCAGGTCCTCGAGCGCGACGTCGAGGTGCGGGGACACGCGCAGCACCGGGCCGGTCATCTCGCCGGGTGCCCGCTCCGGGCCGATCGCGCTCACCACGATGCCGTGCTCGGTCAGGAGCCGGCTGCGGACGCCGACGACGTCGACGCCTTCGGGCGGACGCAGCGTGGTGGTCGCGGTCGGCTCGTCGACCGGCTCGACGACGTGCCAGCCACCCAGGCCGTCCAGGAGCTCACGGGTCATGCGGCCGATCGACGCCAGCCGCTCCCGGACGCGGTCGGGACCGGCGGCGACGTGCTCACCGACCGCGACCACCAGGCCGACCCGGCCGGCGACGTGGGCCTCGCCGGACTCGAACGCCCGCATGGGTGGGACGCCCTCGGGTTCGGGCAGCACCGGCACCAGCCGCGCCGCCAGCGACGGCCGCACGCACAGGAACCCGACGCCGCGGGGCCCGGCCAGCCATTTCCGGGACGTGCCGTAGACGGCGTCGGCACCCAGGTCGACGTCGGCGTGGCCGAGCGACTGCGCCGCGTCCACCACCAGTGGCACCCCGGCCGCACGGCACAGCGCCGTGATCTCCGCGGCGGGCTGCAGGAGCCCGCGATGGCTGGGGATGTGGGTCAGGTGCACGAAGGACGGCGGGTCGGCGGCCAGCAACCGGGCCACGCCGTCGACGTCGGCCCGGCCCAGGCCGTCGACCGGCAGCGGCTCGGGGCGCAGCCCGTAGGCGCGCAGCTGGGCGATGTTGGGGGCGTACTCCCCGGCCAGGCAGGCCACGCGGGAGCCGGCGGGCAGCCGCCAGCCGGTCAGCAACGCGACCATCGCCGCCTGTGCCGACTCCACGAACGCCACGTCGGCCGCCGCCATCCCGACCAGCCCGCCGATCACCGACCGGCCCTGCTGCAGCAGGTCGTCGGCGGCGGCCTCGGCCACGTAACCGCCGAGCTCCGCCTCGTGCCGGGCGTGGTGGGCGGCGGCCTCCAGCGCCCGGTGGGTCTGCCGGCTGGAGGCGGCGCTGTCGAGGTGCCGGCCCGCCGGCCGGGGGCGGGCCTTGCGCCAGGCGGCGCCCAGGTCCTCGTGCAGCAACGGGGTGTCGTTCACGGGAGCACGCTAGGCGAGCGCCTCATTCAGCTGTCGAGCTCCCCGCGCGCGACCGACACCCCGGAGTGGGTCGGGTCGCCGTCGAGCGGCTCCACCGACACATCGACCAGCGGGAACTCCCCGAGGTCGAGGTCGGCCGGCAGCTCGAAGGTCTGCGTGCCGGGGCGGACGACGCCGAGCGGCACCATGCCGGCCACCTCGCGGTCGATCAGCCAGATCTCGTAGTACTCGTCGTCCAGCGCCGGTGCGTCGAGCTCCACCTCGACGACGCGGGATCCGTCGTCCCGCACGACCACCTCCGCGCGGCCGGACGCCTCGTTGCCGGCGAGGGGGTCCAGCGCCACGGCGGTGACGGGTTCGCCGCCGTCCTCCCGGCCCTGCACCACCGCGACGGCACCGGCGCCGACCACGGCGCCGGCGAGCACGGCGGCGGCGACGAGCAGCAGGGAGCGTCGCCGGGAGCGGAACGGCAGCACGTCGGCGTCCCCGGCCGGTGGCGTGGGGGCCCCGGCGACGGCCACCGCCGCCGGCGCATGGACGGCGTCGGCCCGGGGGGTGGCCGACACGCCGGTGGCCGCGGCGATCGCCTCCCAGACCCGGGGCGGAGGCGCGACCGGTGCGCCCGGGGCTGCCAACTGCGGAACGGCGACGGCGTCGACGCTCCGCTGCAGGGACCGCACCTCGGCGCGGCAGCGATCGCAGGAGGCCAGGTGGGCGGAGTCCTCGGCAGGCAGGGGCTCGCGGAGCGCGGCGAGCGCGAGCTGCTCAGGCGTGCAGTGCTGCACCGTCCACCTCCAACCTGGTCCGGAGTCGTTCGAGCGTGCGGCGGATGTGGGACTTCACGGTGCCCAGGGGCAGCCCGGTGCGGGCGGCGATCTGGGCGTGCGTGAGGTCCTCGAAGAACGCCAGTTCGATGATCCCGCGCTGCGGCTGGCCGAGAAGGTCCAACTCGTCGAGCACGAGCATCCGGTCGGCGATCTCCGTGTCGACTCCGGCGGTGACCCGCCCGGACGGCCCGGCCTGCAGGTCCGACACGGCCGCCTCGGTCTCGCGCCGCTGCCGGTCGCGGCGGGCCCAGGTGTCGGCGATCTTGTGCCGGGCCACCCCGACCAGCCAGGCGGGCAGGGGCCCTTTCTCCGGGTGGTAGCCCGCGCGGCCGGTCCAGGCCGAGACGAAGGTCTGCTGGGTGACGTCCTCGGCGTCGGGTCCGGGTCCGAACGCCCGGACGGCCATCCCGTGCACCTGGCCGGCCCACCGCTCGTAGGCGAGCGCGAGCGCCTGCTCGTCGCCGGCCGCGAAGCGCCGGCCGATCTCCCGGTCGTCGGGCTGCGCGGCGCTGCGCTGCGCCTGACCCGACTCGGCCACGGAGTGAACGCTACCCAGCCGTACTGGCCGGACGGCAAGCATCTCGCTCACGGGAGCGGCTCGGCGACGACGACGACGTTGTCGCGGTAGCTGCCGAACTCCGGCAGGAACGGGCCACCGCAGGTGATCAGGGTTAGCCGAGGCGGTCCGTCGCGGGCGAACAACTGGTCCAGCGGCAGCACCTGCTTCCGGATCAGGTCGCGGGAGACGACCCGCCAGCGGGTCTGGGTCCCGGCGGCGTCGGTGACGACGACCTCGTCGCCCACCGCTGCGTCCCGGAGCGGCGCCATCGCGCCCGGGCCCTGCTCCCGGTCGTCGACGTGCCCGGCGATCACCGCCGAGCCGTCGACGCCGGGCACCGGGCCGAACCGGTACCAGCCGACCCGGTCGACATCGGCGGGGATGGTCATCTGCCCGTCGGGCTCCACGCCGACGGGGACCACGGCGGAGTCGACCCCCAGCGCGGGGATCGCCAGCCGCACCGGCGGGGGTGGCTGCTCTTGGGCGGCCGGCGTCGCGGGGCGCGCGGTGACCGCCGGCGGATGGTCCGGTGCCGCCGTGCCGATCCCCCGGCCGGCCTCCGACGCCGGCGAGGTCCCGACGACCTGCTCCACCGATGGGCCCGCCGTCACCTCCGGCCGGGTCAGGACCCACGCCGTCGGAGCGGCGACGGCGAGGGCCAGACCCAGGACGACGGTGGTGACGGCGGGACGCACGGTGGTCCTCGTCGGTGAGGTGCGGGTCAGCCGTGGCTGCGGGCCAGGCGCAGCGCGCCCATCCCGGCGGCGGCGAGGCCGGCCAGCGACAGGGCCGCGACCGGCATCGGCAGCGAGCCCTCGTCCATCAGGCCGGCGCTGCCACCAGGGACGCCGGACGGCGCGGGAGTGCCCGCCGCTGATCGTCTGGACGGCCAGCTCGTAGCCGGCGCCCTCGGAACCCCACGCGTAGACGACGGTCGTCGTGCCCTCGGCGAGGGTGAGGTCGGCCGGGCCGATGGCCACGGTGTCGGTGCCGGCGAGGACGACGTCGGCGCTCACCGTGCCCGCGGGAACGGTCAGGCTGGCCTCGCCAGGGTTCTCCAGACCGGGAACGACGACGGCGCCACCGGCCCGCACGTCGACGGCGGGAGCTGCCGCGGTGTGCCGGACGGTGACCCGGGCCTGGCTGGCCGGCACGGCCGAGACGTCGTTCACGAACGGCGTCAGGGCGGGCTGGCCCTCCGCGGTCAGGGGGCGACCACGGTGGCGTTGGCGCCGGCGGGCACGGCGACGCCGTCGGCCGACAGCAGGGGGTTGCCCGACGCGTCGGGGGCGTCGGCCGGGTAGAGGGCGAGGTCGTACGAGCCCGCGGGCAGCTGAAGTGGGTCGGTCAGGGTGCCCGGCTGGAAGTCGTCGATCAGCCGCTCGCCGTTGGCGTAGACGTCGACCGGGGTGTCCGGGACGCCGTGCAGGACGGAGACGGTCGCTGTGTCCGCGGCCGTGGCCGGGGTGGCGAGGAGAACGGGCGCGCCGGCGGCGCCGACGGCACCGGCGGCGCGGAGGGACGTGCGGATCGGGCTCACGGGGGGATTCCTTCCTGGGACGGAACTGCCTGTCACCCCTCCTTCCCGGGGCCCGGGTGCCGCGGATGCATCGGTCGTCGGCCATCTGCCGGGGCAGACTGGGCCGGTGAGCACCGAGCGGGACCGCGACCCGGCGGGGCGGGCGCGCAACGCCCGCCCCCGCGACGCCCTGGGCCGGCCGCTGCCCTACGGCGCGGTGGGCGAGGAGCGGGCGCCGGAGGGCGTCGTCCGCCCGCCGGACCGGGCACTGGCCGAGGCGCAGGAGCTGCTGGACGCCGGTCGCCCCTTCCACGCCCACGAGGTGCTCGAGGATGCCTGGAAATCCGCGCCGGAGAGTGAGCGTCAGCTGTGGCGCGGGCTGGCCCAGCTCGCCGTCGGGCTCACCCACGCCGCCCGCGGGAACAGCAGGGGCGCGGCGACGCTGCTGGAGCGCGGGGCGGGGAACATCGCGCCGTACGCGGCCGAGCCCCCGCACGGGATCGGGGTCGCGGCGCTCCGGACCTGGGCGCGGGGACTGGCCTCGGCGGCCGCGGCCGGGCGTGCGCTGGACCTCCGCCCGCCCCGGCTGCGCGCCTGACGCCCTGGCCGTACGCCACCGTCCGGCGCACACTGCCGGAGTGAGGTGCTTCGAGGCCGGTACCCGGATCGACGCGAGCCCCGCCGAGGTGTGGGCTCTGCTCACCGACGTGGGCGGCTGGCGGGACTGGGACTCCGGGGTGGACCGCGTCGAGGGTCGGGTCGCCCTCGGCGAGCCGCTCACCGTCTACGCGACCATGATCCGCAACCGCCCGTTCTCGGCGACCGTCACCGAGATCCGCCCGCAGGAGGTCATGCGCTGGCGTGCCGGTCTCCCGTTCGGGCTCGCCGTGATCGAGCGCACGTACGCGCTGGACGCCGTGGAGGGCGGCGGAACCGTGCTCACCGTGCGCGAGGACCACTCGGGCCCGCTCGCCTGGGTGCTCGGGCGCAGCACCCCGGACCTCAACCCGTCCTTCCGCCAATTCTGCGCTGGGCTCAAGGCAAGAGCTGAAGGTCACGCCTCTCGCCCGGCCGGTTGACCCGACCACGGGCGGCTACCAGTGAGAGCATGGCCTCGTCATGAGCACTGATATCGCGCCGTCCGCCGGAGCCGACGACACCGCACTGGGTGAGCCCGCCGCCGTCCCCCGGGGACCGGTGACCTCCGCGTCCTACTCGATCACGGTCCGGCTCACCTCTGACGGGGATCCGGCCAGCATCGGGCGGATCGCCACCGCGGTGGGAGAAGCCGGTGGCGCCGTGACCGCCATCGACGTCGTCGACTCGCGCTCCGACGGACTGACCGTCGACGTGACCTGCTCGGCCGCCGACGCCAGTCACTCGGAAGAGATGGTCGAGGCGCTGCGCAACGTCCCCGGCGTCACCGTCCGCAAGGTCAGCGACCGGACGTTCCTGCTGCACCTCGGGGGCAAGCTCGAGGTCGCCTCCAAGGTTCCGTTGAAGACTCGCGACGACCTCTCGATGGCCTACACCCCCGGCGTGGCGCGGGTCTGCCTGGCGCTGGCCGACCACCCGGAGGACGTCCGCCGGCTGACGATCAAGGGCAACACCGTCGCCGTCGTCACCGACGGCTCCGCCGTCCTGGGCCTCGGTGACATCGGGCCGGGTGCGGCGATGCCGGTCATGGAGGGCAAGGCGGCGCTGTTCAAGCGGTTCGCCGACATCGACGCCTGGCCGATCTGCCTGGACACCCAGGACGTCGACGAGATCGTGCGCACGGTCGAGCTGATCGCCCCTGGCTTCGGAGGCATCAACCTCGAGGACATCGCCGCGCCGCGATGCTTCGAGATCGAGGCGCGTCTGCGGGAGAGGCTCGACATCCCGGTCTTCCACGACGACCAGCACGGGACGGCGATCGTCGCGCTGGCCGCGCTGAAGAACGCGTTGCGGGTGGTCGACAAGCAGTTGACCGACGTGAAGATCGTCGTCGCCGGCGGTGGCGCGGCCGGGACGGCGATCGTGCACCTGCTGCTGAAGGCAGGCGCCGGGCAGGTGCTCGTCTGGGACCGCGAGGGCATCCTGTCCCCCGACGACGACCGGCTGCCCCCGGCCAAGCTCGAGCTGGCCCGGCGGACGAACCCGTCGTGCGTGCGTGGCGAGCTGCCCGATGCGCTCGAGGGTGCCGACGTCTTCATCGGCGTCAGCGCGGGCAACGTGCTGGCGGTCGAGGACCTCGAGCGCATGAACGAGCACGCCGTCGTCTTCCCGATGGCCAACCCGACGCCGGAAGTGGACCCGGTGCGGGCCCGGCAGCACGCGACGATCGTGGCGTCCGGCCGCTCGGACCTGCCCAACCAGATCAACAACGTGCTCGCGTTCCCGGGCGTCTTCCGGGGGCTGCTCGACGCCCGCGCCACCGAGATCAGCGACGGGATGCTCCTGGCCGCGGCCGATGCGCTGGCCCGTGTCGTCCGGGACGACCAGTTGAACGCGAACTACATCATCCCCAGCGTCTTCGACCCCGAGGTCGCCAGCGCGGTCGCGGCCGCCGTCGCCGACCAGGCCCGTCACGAGCCGGGGGCGACCGCCGAGGTGACCGGGATCGAGAGCACGCCCGCCTGAACGGCGGGGTCTCGGGCCAGGAGTCTCCTGATCCGGGGATGTCGGGGCGCGGCGCCGGTCCGGTGGCCGGTGTGCTGCCGTGGGATCACCGGGAGGAGGCAGCGCTGCCTCGTCGTGGGGACTCCGCCGTCATGATGCGGGCGATCTCCGCGTCGGCGCGTGGTCCTGGCTCGGCGCCACCCCGACCGGTGCTGGACCGGTGCGCGGCCACGGCACAGGCGCCGAGCAGCAGCAGCCAGCCCCACAGCGGCAGCAGGCGCAGCAGCGTGTCGGGCAGTTCGGCCAGGTCCTCCACGTGCCAGGCGTCCTGGGTGGCGAACAGGTACACCCCGGTCCACGCCGGCCACGTGCGCACCAGGCTGTCCCGCCGGCCCACGGTCACCAGGAGCGGCAGCAGGTAGATGCCGTAGTTGGCCCAGGTGAAGGAGGAGGCCAGCAGGGTGCCCAGCATGAGCAGGGGCACGACCTCCAGCGGTGCCATGGGGCCCGACCGCCGGCGCCAGGCGACCCAGCACGCCACGGCGAACGCGGCCACCCGCAGCCCCGCGTCCAGCCAGGCCGGCAGCCCGAGCTCGACGGCGGCGCCGTGGATCGACCGGTTGAAGGGGGCCAGCTGGTCGCGATTGCCCCCGGCGAGCAGCGGCAGGACGCCGGTGAAGAACACGTCGCGGTCCGGCACGGTCAGCAGCCCGAGCACGGTGAGCACCGTTCCGCTGACCGCCGCCGCGAGCAGGGCCCGTCCCCGCCCCAGGACGACGAGGGCCAGTACGACCGGGATCAGGGTGGGCTTGACCGCGCACACCGTGCCGAGCAGGGCACCGGCCCAGACGTCGTGGCGGGCCAGGAGCAGGGCGATGACGCCGGCCTCGGCGAGCAGGAGAACGGTGTCGACGTTGCCCTGGTCCAGCAGTCCCATCAGGGGCCGGCTGTGGGCGAGCAGCAGGAGCACCCCGGGCAGGACGGCGGAGTCCGCGCGGACTCCGACCAGGCGCAGCAGCAGTACCGTCGCGGCGACCACGGCGGCCATCCCGGCCACCACGACGACGACCACCGCGTCGCGGAAGGGGAGCAGGCCCAGCGGTGCGAGCAGCCAGCCGGCCAGCGGCGGGTAGATGAACTCCAGGTCCGAGTCGTACAGCGGCCCGCCGTCGGCCAGGCTGGCGCCGCTGCGCCAGAGGATCGCCAGGTCGGAGGCGGTCCCCGTGGCCGAGCGGACGAGCAGGTGGATCAGCGATCCGACGGCCAGTGGCCACAGCACGGCGCGAGCTGTCCGCGTCCGCGCTCCGGGTTCGAGGCGCCTGGTCTGGTCAGGCTGCACGGTCGAACCACAGCGGCGCGGAGGGCACCGCCCGAGCGTAGGTAGGTTGCGCGTGATCCGCGTCCGGAGCGGCTCTCGCACCCTCGGGGGGGGCACCCGATCGGGCCCTTCGAACGGCCGAAGTGGCCACTTCGGCCCCCGCGGGCGAGGGATGCGTGGATCATGGCCGGGTGCCCGAGTTGCCAGAGGTGGAGGCGCTGGCCGCGTTCCTCCGCGAGAACGCCGTCGGCCACGTGCTCGCGCGAGCCGATCTGGCGTCGGTGCAGGCGATCAAGACCTTCGATCCGCCGCTGAGCGCGCTCGGCGGCCTGGAGATCGCCGGTGCGAGCCGGCACGGCAAGTTCCTCGACCTCGACGTCTCCGGCCTGCACCTGGTCGTCCACCTGGCTCGCGCGGGCTGGCTGCACTGGCGCACCGGGCTGCCGACCGCCCCACCCAAGCCGGGCAAGGGCCCGCTGGCGCTGCGCGTGCACCTTGAATCGAAAGACGGGACGCCGCCTAACGGGTTCGACCTCACCGAGCAGGGCACCCGCAAGGGGCTCGCGGTCTACGTGGTCCGCTCACCGTCCGAGGTGCCGGGCATCGCCCGCCTCGGACCCGACGCCCTCGAGGTCGACCGTGAGCTGTTCGCTGCCCTCATGGCCGGCCGCAGCGGCCAGCTCAAGGGTGCGCTCACCGACCAGACGCTGATCGCCGGCATCGGCAACGCCTACTCCGACGAGATCCTGCATGCTGCGCGGCTCTCACCGTTCAAGGGCGCGGACAAGCTCAAGGACGACGAACTGGTCCGTCTCTTCGACGCGATGCGGGCCACGCTCACCGACGCGCTCGACCGTCAGCAGGGCCAGAAGGCGGCCACGATGAAGGGCGAGAAGCGCTCGGGACTCCAGGTGCACGCCCGCACCGGCCTGCCGTGCCCGGTCTGCGGCGACACCGTCCGCGAGGTCAGCTTCGCCGACACCTCGCTGCAGTACTGCCCGACCTGTCAGACCGGCGGCAAGCCGCTCGCCGACCGGCGGATGTCCAAGCTGCTGCGCTGAGCTCAGTCCGCGGACCGGCCGAGCAGGCGCTGGACCGCCGTCCGCGCCCCGACGGGGCTGGTCGGGACCGCGTCGTCGTCGGCCGGGGCCCCCGATCCGACCGCCGACCACCAGTCGGTGACCGCCGGCGGGTCCAGGACGTCGATCCGCTGCCCCGGCCGCGGGACGACGACCTGCGCCCCTACCCGCCGGGCGGCGGCCAGCAGGCGCTGCACCGGCTCGGCCCAGGGGTGGAACGCCAGGTTGAACGTGGCCCAGTGGATGGGCAGGAGCACCCCTCCGCCGAGGTCCCCGTGGGCGCGGACGGCTTCCTCCGGGTCCAGGTGGACGAAGTGCCAGGCGTCGTTGTAGGCGCCGATCGGGAGCAGCGTCAGGTCGAACGGGCCGAGGCGGGCGCCGATCCCGGCGAAGGCGGGCGTGTAGCCGGTGTCCCCTCCGAAGAAGACCTGGTGCCGCGGGCCGGTGACCGCCCAGGAGGCCCACAGCGTGGTGTCCCGCGAGAAGAAGCGGCCGGAGAAGTGCCGGGCCTCCGTGCAGGTCAGCGTCAGGGCGCCGACGGTCGTGCTCTCGTCCCAGTCCAGCTCCACGATGCGGTCGTCGGGTACACCCCACATGCGCAGGTGCTCGCCGATGCCGAGGGGGACGACGAACGGCGCGGTCTGCGAGGCCGTCAGTGCCCGCACCGTCGGCAGGTCGAGGTGGTCGTAGTGGTCGTGGGAGATCAGCACGGCGTCCACCGGGGGGACCTCGGCCAGCGGCACCGGTGCTGGGTGCAGCCGCGCGGGCCCGAACACCGGGGACGGGGACACCCGATCCCCCCACACTGGGTCGACCAGGACCCGCTGCCCGTCGACCTCCAGCAGGGCGCTGGCGTGCCCGAACCAGGTCACCGCGAGTTCGGCCGCCTCGGCGGGCAGCTCGGCGTGCGCGAGGGGGATCGGACCACCGGGCAGGCCGACGTGCCGATCCTCGTGCAGCTGCCGGAGCATCCCCTTGCGGGCGTTGGCCGGCGGGAGGGCCGGGGTCTCCATCGTGTTGTGGAACTTGCCGTCGGCGAAGTGCGGGGAGCCGGCCACCACCGGGCGGAGCCGACGGCGGTGCGCGCCGAGTGCCGTGGGCAGGCCCCAGGCGGCGGCGGTCACCCAACCCAGGGGCCCGGCGAGGACGGCGGCGGTCAGGGCGGTGCGGCGGAGTACGTGGGACGGCACGCTCCCCAGCATCCCAGCCGAACCTGTGCTGCTCGTGAAAAGCGAGCAACGACCCGCGAGATCTGCACGCTCGCGGCCATCAGGTGCTGATGGGCACGAGTGTGCAGATCTCGTGGGACTCAGGCGGTGATCGCGGCCACGGGGGAGCCGCGCGTCCTGCCCCGGTCTGCGGTAGGACGGTCGCATGACCGAGACCGGCAGGCCTCGTGGCGAACCGGAGGACGACGGCGGGGACCCCGCGTGCTGGCTACGGCGGGTGTGCCAGGCCTGTGGGCGGCTGGCCGACGAGGACCCGCCGACGATCTGCCCGTCGTGCGGCGCGGAGCTCCTCCCGGAGTGAGCCCACAGCGGCTGCGTTACGCGGGCGTTCCGGGTATCGAGCGTTCTCGCGACGCCCGTCGTCGGTTTGCGACCTCCGGCCCCGGTCGGTTGCAATTACAGTGATGGCGGTCACATCCCTTGCTGGCCGCCCCGCACCGACCGGAGAGTGCCCCGTGAGCGAACCGAACGAACGACGGCTACTGACGCCCGAGGAGTACCTGGGGGCCCAGAACTCTCCTGAGTTCGTGGACCTCAAGAAGCGGTTCCGCGCGTTCGCGTTCCCGATGACGTTCGCGTTCTTCGCCTGGTACCTGCTCTACGTGCTGCTCTCCACGTACGCGCCCGATCTCATGGCCACCAGGGTCTTCGGCAACGTGAACCTCGGGCTCCTGCTCGGCCTGGCGCAGTTCGTGACCACGTTCGCGATCACGCACCTCTACGTGGCGCACGCCAACAGGCGCACCGACCCGATCTCCGACGAGATGCGCGAGCGCCTCGAGCACCACGAGTACCGCACGGCCGGTGCCGCCACCACCGACACCGAGGGGGCGACCCGTGTCTGACCTTCTCGCCGCCGAGAGCGCCACCATCGGTGAGCCGCTCATCAACATCTCGATCTTCGGCTGCTTCGTCCTGATCACGCTGGTCATCACGTTCCGCGCCAGTCGCAGCAACAAGAGTGCTGCCGACTACTACGCCGCGGGCCGCAACATCAGCGGGACGCAGAACGGCCTGGCAATCGCGGGCGACTATCTCTCCGCGGCCTCGTTCCTCGGCATCACCGGCGCCATCGCCGTCTACGGCTACGACGGCTTCCTGTACTCGATCGGCTTCCTGGTGGCGTGGCTGGTCGCGCTCCTGCTGGTTGCGGAGCTCATGCGCAACACCGCCCGGTACACGATGGCCGACGTCCTGGCCTTCCGGATGCGACAGCGGCCGGTCCGCATGGCGGCGGCGATCTCGACCCTGGTGATCTCGCTGTTCTACCTGCTGGCCCAGATGGCGGGCGCCGGCGGCCTGGTCACCCTGCTGCTGGGCGTCACCGGCGAGGCCGCGCAGGCCGTCGTCGTCACGACCGTCGGTGCGCTGATGATCTTCTACGTGCTGGTCGGCGGCATGCGCGGCACCACGTACGTGCAGATCATCAAGGCCACACTGCTGATCTTCGGCGCCTTCGTGATGACCGTCTGGGTGCTGGGCAAGTACGGCTTCAACCTGTCGGCGCTGCTCGGCGGCGCGCAGGAGAACGCCGTCGAGGGGCGCAACGTCCTCGCTCCCGGCGCGCAGTATGGCGCAACGGACACGTCGAAGCTCGACTTCGTGTCCCTCGGCCTCGCCCTCGTGCTCGGGACGGCGGGTCTTCCGCACGTGCTGATGCGCTTCTACACCGTGCCCACGGCCAAGGACGCCCGCCGGTCGGTGGTCTGGGCCATCTGGCTGATCGGCATCTTCTACCTGTTCAGCCTGGTCATCGGCTACGGCGCCGGCGCCCTCGTCGGCCCGGAGACGATCCTCGGTGCGCCGGGTGCGGTGAACGCCGCCGCCCCGCTGCTGGCCTTCGAACTCGGCGGCACGGTGCTCCTGGGCATCATCGCCGGAGTGGCGTTCGCGACGATCCTCGCGGTCGTCGCCGGGCTGACGATCACCGCATCGGCGTCGTTCGCGCACGACGTCTACGCGTCGGTGATCAAGAAGGGTCAGGTGACCGGCAGCGGGGAGGTGCACGTCGCGCGGATCACCGCGGTGGTGATCGGTGCGGTCTCCATCGGACTGGGCATCCTGGCGCTGCAGGCCGGCATCAACATCGCCTTCCTGGTGGCGCTGGCCTTCGCGGTCGCGGCCTCGGCGAACCTGCCGACGATCCTCTACACGCTGTTCTGGAACAAGTTCACCACCCAGGGCGCGCTGTGGTCGATCTACGGCGGGCTGATCGCCTGCGTCGGGCTGATCCTCTTCTCACCGGTGGTCTCCGGTGCGCCGGTGAACCCGGTGACGGGGAAGAGCCCCTCGCTGATCCAGGACGTGGACTTCGCCTGGTTCCCGCTCAACAACCCCGGGCTGGTGTCGATCCCGCTCTCGTTCTTCCTGGGCTGGCTCGGCACGAAGCTGTCGAAGGAGCGGCCCGACGAGCTCAAGAACGCCGAACTCGAGGTGCGTGCCTTCACCGGCATCGGTGCGGAGAAGGCCGTCGCGCACTGAGCAAGGACCCCGTCCTCCCCACCCGTCGCGATCTCGGGGCGGGGCCCGGGACGGGGCCACCGTCGAGGCGCGCATCCCCGTACGGGGATGCGCGCCTCGCGCGCTGTCGGGGCGAGGTGTTCGCGGCCCGGCCACGACCCCAGGCTCGTGGTCGCCGTCCCCGTGGCATGCCGGGGGGACGGCGACGACAGGGCTGGGGTGGGGATCAGGCAGGTGCGGTCGAGGGGGACGGCTCCACCTCGGCCGGGAGGACGGCGACGGTCGCCCGGGCCTCCGAACGACGGTGCCGGGCCACCCAGCGGGCGGTGAGACCGGCCAGGACGACGAGCGCGCCCAGGGTCGGGCGGCCCGAATGCGCGAGGGCGACGGCGATCGCGGTCGCGTAGACGAACGAGAGCATCACCAGCGGGACGGGCAGGTGGGGCAGGTGCAGGTGCACGGCGAGACCTCCTGAAGGGGCGTCCCGCCGGCCGGCGGCCCGGCCCGCGAGGGGAGGGGCCGCCGGCACGGCGACGGCGCAGGGAAGTGGGTGAGGCCAGGCCTCAGGTCAGCATGTCCTTGGCCTTCTGCAGCAAGTTCTGACCCGTCGTCTGCGGGGTCGGGTACAGCCGCGGGTCGCCGGGCGGCAGGATCGGGGCGTCCGCCGTGGCCTCGATCGGACGGGCCGAGAACGTGGCGCGGCCGTCGACGGAGGGCCCGGACGCCCAGCGGCCCGCGGCGGCCTCGGGCCCGTCGGAGGCGTCGATGAACACGTAGCCGAGGTCGGCGACCTCCTCCTCCAGCGGGAACGCCTCGGGCACCGGGATGCCCTCCAGGCCGTCGTCCTTGAGCTCCTCGACCGCGGCCAGCCACTGCTGCTGGTGGTAGTGGTCACGGGTGATGAGGAACCGGAGCAGGTCCTTGACGCCCGGGTCGTCGGTCATGTTGTAGAGCCGGGCGACCTGCAACCGGCCCTGCATCTCGGCCGTCGCGTTGTACATGAAGTCGGCCATCAGGTTCCCGCTGGCGGTCACGTACGCGCCGGTCCACGGGTTCCCCATGCTGTCGATGTAGCTGGCGCCCGCGCCGTTGACGATCGCGTGCTGCGGGTTGTGCTGCCCGTAGCCGGCGGCGGCCTCCTTGGTGCGGTCGGCGGAGTCGGGCTTCAGCGGGATGTGGTCGAGCAGCCGGTCGATCATCGTCACGATCATCTCGACGTGGGCCAGCTCCTCGGTGCCGATGGCGAGCAGCAGATCCTTGTACTTGCCGGGCAGCCGGCAGTTCCAGCCCTGCAGCAGGTATTGCGTGGCTACGGTCATCTCGCCCCACTGCCCGCCGAGGACCTCCTGCATCTTCCGCGCGAAGTCCGGGTCGGGGCCGTCGGGCTTGGCCTCGTACTGCAGCGCATGGGTGTGGGTGAACACGGGGTCTCCTCTGCGTCGTGTGCCCGCGGACGCGGGCACACCGCCGTTCTGCCCGCGCCGGGTGGCCCGCCCGTGCCGTCCCCTGGCCCGGGGGTGCCAACCTGTGGCCCTTCTCCGGGCACCGCACCGAGCGGGCGAGGGGCGGGGAGGACGTCCCTCTTTCAGCGGTCGGGCAGCTGGACGGCGAGGGTGAACGTGGCCCCGTCGCCGTGCCAGACCACCCGGCCGCCCAGCTCGCGGGTCTGCCGCTGCACCGACCACAGACCCAGCCCCGTCAGGTCCAGCGGGGGCTGCCTGGTCCTGAGGTGGCCGACCACCCGGTCGGCCGGGACGCCCGCCTGGGTCAGCGCCAGCTCGACCCAGCTGCATCGCCGGCTCAGGCGCAGCCCCACCGACGCGCCGCCGCCGTGCCGGTGGGCGTTCTCCAGCAGGTTGGTGAGGATCCGCTGCACCCGCGCGTCCGCGACCGGGACGTCACCTACGTCGCCGACCAGTTCGGCGGTCAGTTGCCGCCTCGGCAGGCCCGAGGCGGCGAGGGCGGCCTGGACGACGTCGCGCAGCACCCGGGGCTCCGTGCGACGTACGGCCCCGCCGGTCGCGTCGGCCGTCCGCAGCAGGGAGGACAGGTGGGCGGCCTGCGCGCGGGCGAGCTCGAGCATCTCGGTGGCGTGTTCCGACGTCCGGCCGAGCGACCCCAGGGTCGCCTCCAGGGAGGCCAGTGGGCTGCGCATGTCGTGGCACAGGGCGCGGACCAGCGCGTCGTCGGTGCTGGGGGACTCCTCGTCGTCGGCGGCCCGCCGGGGCCTGGGACGGTGCGCCCACAGCACGCGGGCGAGATCGACCAGCAGGCCGGGGTCCCGGCGGCGTGCCGGGGTGTCAGCGGTCAGCGTCACGGGCACCTCTTCGGGGCGGCCGGTCGGGCAGCGCCGGAGCCGCCGACCGACGGGAGCGATGTGGGTCAGACCGACGACGGCGCCGCTGCTGGACCGCCGGTGGACGTGGTGGTGATCGACGATCACCCGCTGTTCAGCCGTGGGCTGGGCCTGCTGCTGCCGGGGCTCAGCGGCGGCCGGGTCCGTGTCGTCGGGACGACGGAGGACGCCTCCGCGGCGGCCGCGCTGGTCCGCCGGCACCACGCGGACGTCGCCGTCGTCGACCTGCACATGCCGCCGCCGGGCGGAACGAGGGCCATCGCCGCCGTCCGCCGCGCCGACCCGCTGGTGCGCGTGGTGGCGCTGTCCGGGTTGGGCGAGGCCGACGCGGCGCTGGAAGCCCTGCGCGCAGGCGCGGCCGCCTTCCTTCCCAAGACGGCGGACCCGGAGATGCTGGTGCGGCCGCTGCTGGCCGTGCTCGACGGGTGGTCGGTGGTGCCCGAGGCGCTCCTGCGCCGGCTGCTCGCGGACGCGCGGCCGACGGGTGACCAGGGCATCGCCGAACGACTGACCGCCGACGAGCGGCGGCTGTGGCGGTTGATCGCCGACGGGGCGAGCACCGTCGAGATCGCCACGACGCTGCACGTCTCGGAGCGGACCACCAAGCGGCTGGTGGCCCATCTGCTGCGGCGGCTGGACGTCGCCACCCGGGTGGAGGCCGCAGCCCTGGCCGGGCGCGTGGGGCTGGGCCGGGATGCGGGGGGCGCGGGCCGCCCCGCCGGCTGAACCCCGCGCGACGCCACCGAGCCCCGCTACCCGCCCCGGTGATCGTCACGCGCCGCCGGGGCGGTGGATAGGGTCCGCGGGGTGACTGCGCGGATCGTCCTGTTCGGCGCCACCGGGTACACCGGGGCGCGCACCGCCGAGGCCCTGGTGGGCCGTGGCGCCCGGCCGGTCCTGGCCGGCCGCGACCCCGGGCGGCTGGCCGCGCTCGCGGAGCGGCTCGGCGGGGTGGAGACCGCGCACGCCGACGTCACCGATCCCCGGTCCGTGCGCGGGCTTCTCGACCGCGGTGACGTGCTGATCACCACCGTCGGACCGTTCCTGCAGCTGGGCCGTGCCGCCGTGGACGCCGCCGTCGAGGCGGGGGCCGTCTACCTGGACTCGACCGGCGAGCCGCCGTTCGTCCGCCGGGTGTTCGAGGACGACGGCGTGCGCGCCGCCGCGAACGGTGCGGCGCTCATCCCTGCCTTCGGCCTGGACTACGTGCCCGGCAACCTGGCCGCGGCGCACGCCTTGGCCGAGGCCGGCGACCGCGCCCACCGGCTGGACGTCGGCTACAGCATGTCCGGGGTGTCGGGGCAGGCGTTCTCCCGCGGCACCCTCACCTCGCTGATCGGCGTGGTCAGCGAGCCGGGCTTCGCGTTCACCGGGGGGCGGCTCGAGACCCAGGGCGCGGGCCGCCGGATGTGGAAGTTCCAGATCGACGGCCGCACTCGCCGCGGGCTGTCGGTGGGTGGCTCCGAGCACCTGACCATGCCGTCGCTTGCGCCGACATTGCGCGAGATCGGCGTCCACCTGGACTGGTTCGGCCCGCTGACCCGCCCCGCGCACCTGCTCTCCCCGCTGACCGGGCTGCTCGGCCGGGTGCCCGGGGCGCCGGTCGCCGTCCAGAAGCTGGCCGGCGTCATCGGCAGACGGGTGGCGGAGGCGCCCTCGCAGACGACGGTCGACGGCGCCCGGACCCACACCCTCGCCGAGGTGCGCGACGCCTCCGGCGCCCTGGTCAGCCGGGTGCAGGTGGACGGGCCCGAGGCGTACGGTTTCACCGCCGCGATCCTGGCCTGGGGCGCCACGCGCGCCGCCGAGCAGGGCGTCCTCGGCACCGGCGCGATGGGCCCGGTGCAGGCCTTCGGGCTGGAGGCGCTCACCGCCGGGGCGGCGGAGGCCGGGCTCGTCCGCGCATGACACTGGCCTGCGTCGACATCGGCTCCACGTTCACCAAGGCCGCGCTCGTCGACCCGGTCAGCGGGAAGCTCCTGGCCACCGCACAGGCACCCACGACCCTCGACGACGTCGTCGCCGGTGTCCTGGCCGCGACCGCCGGGTTCCCGGAGGCCCCGGTGATCGCCTGCTCCAGCGCCGGGGGCGGGCTCCGGCTGGCGGTCGTCGGGTACGAGGAGCTGATCAGCGCCGAGGCCGGGCACCGGGCCGCGCTCTCGGCGGGCGCTCGGGTGGTGCACGTCGCCGCCGGGGTGCAGGACGCAACCGGGCTGGCCGCCCTTCGGGCCGCCGAGCCCGACGTCGTCCTGCTGGTCGGCGGAACCGACGGCGGCGAGGCGTCGGTGCTGCGGGCGAACGCGGCGGCGCTGGCCTCTTCGGCCCGGCTGCAGGGTCCCGGCGCGAGCGCGCGAGTGCCGGGGGGCAGCGGGGTCCTTCCGTGGTCCGTCCCTGTCGTCCTCGCAGGCAACGCCGCGGTGCGGGACGAGGTGGCGGCGGTGCTGCGCGGCGGCGGGCTGCCGGTGCACGAGGCGGACAACGTGCTGCCCGACATCGGCCGGCTGGCCCCCGAGTCGGCGCGGGCGGCGATCCGTGCGGTGTTCCTGGAGCACGTGATCGGTGGGGACCGGTTGTCCACCGACCCGCGGCTGCGGTCCTGGGTCCGGGCCGTGACCCCGGACGCCGTGCTTGAGGGCGTGACCGTGCTGGCCCGGGTGCTGGCCCCGGCGGAGGTCTCCGTCGTCGCGCTGGATGTGGGCGGGGCGACCACCGACGTGTACTGCGTGCCCGACCCGGACGCCGAGCAGGCGACGCTGGGCCGCGAGGCGGTCGGGGTGCCGGCCCGGCGCCGCACGGTCGAGGGCGACCTCGGCGTCTCGTGGAGCGTGGCCGCGTTGCGGGCGGCCGCAGCGGCCGAAGGGCTGCCGGAACCGGGCGACGACCCCCTGACCCTGGGGGAGGCGGCCGCCGGCGTGGCGCTGCGCCGGCACCTGCGCGCCGAGGCGGCGTACGGGCCGGGTGGCGCCAGTGCCCGCTCGGCCCGGCTGGTGGTGCTGTCCGGCGGCGTCTTCCGGCACGCCGACCCGGCGGCCGTGGACCAGGTTCTCGCCCGGCTGGCGGGGGACGGCGGTGGCGCGGGGAGCGTGCTGAACGGCAAGGCGGTGCTCGTGGACCGGCGCTACGTGCTCGCGGCCATCGGGTTGCTGTCGGGAGACCACCCGGAGGCGGCGGTCGCGCTGGCCCGGGACCTGCTGCGCAGCCCGGAGAGCGTCACCCCGCTCGCGCGGTGAAGGTGGCCGCCCAGTCGTCGGATGCGGCGGCGGTGAACCGGGCGACCTCGGCGGCGGCCATGTCGACGGCCGCGTAGCCGCCGCGCCCCGCGCCGACGCAGGCGAGAACCGTCGCCAGGCCGGCCCTCCGCTGGAACGGCGACTGCCGCACCTGCCAACCGACGACGGCGCGGCGCTGCAGGACGGCCTCCTCGCGGACCACCCACCCGCTGCGCACTGCGAACGAGGTCCCTCCGGCGGCATGGCCGAGCGCGGCGTACCGGCCGAGCCCGATGGGCACACCGAGGACCAGCATGGTGAGGCCGGCCGCGAGCACCCACCACGAGCCCAGCAGGAGGGTCACGACTGCCCCGGCCGTGGTGACCACAGCGCCGCTGACCAGTGCGCGCACGATCTGTCGTCGGCGTGCGGCCCGGGGGTGCCGGAGGAGCGGCCCCGGGTCCGGGACGAGGCGGACGCCCAGCGCCCGGCCTTCGTCCCGCGGCCCCATCGGCAGCAGCTGCCCGCGCCGGGCGGCGTCCCCCAGCCCGGTGACCAGCGCGCTGACCCGCGCGGCGCGTACCCACCGCATGCCCAGGCCCTCGGACAGCGTCCAGCCGCGGATCCGGTCGATCTCCAGCTCGGTGTGCCGGCGGGTGACCAGCCCGCGCGTCGCGACCAGCGATCCGCGTTGCCGGGTCAGCCGGAAACCCCAGTTGACGACCGCCGCACCGATGATCGATCCCCCGAGCAGCAGCACCAGGGAGAGCCCCAGCACCGCGAGCAGCATCTGGAGACCGGAAATCTCGACCCCGTCGACGTCGGGCCGGAAGCGCTCCGGCAGCTCCTGGGCGAGCCGGAGGAGCGCGCCCACCCCGGCCAGTGGCACGGCCAGGTAGCTCCCGACGAGCGGCGCGTAGAGGAGCCAACGGTTGTCGAAGCGGGCGAACAGCTCGTCGGATTCGGGCTCGCCGTGCTCGGCCGGCGGTGGGGTGGACCGGTGGGTGAGGACGGCGACGCGGAGGCGGTCGCCCTCGGCGCGGCTCACGCCGTCGATGACGAGTTCCTCGTCCTTGTCGGCGGATCCGGCTGCGGCGTCGATGCGGACCCGCACCAGACCGAACAGGCGGTGCAGGGGCCCCGCCTCCACCTCGACGCCGCGGATGCGGTCGTTCGGAACGGTGCGCACCGATCGCGACAGCAGACCGCGGGTGACCACGACGGCAGCCGGGCCGTCGAGGTAGGTGAACCGCCACCAGGAGATCGCGGCCGTGGCCAGCGAGAGCAGGGTGACGCCGATGACCAGGGCGACCACGGTGATCGTGCCCCCGCCCAGGCCGGTGGCCGCGACGACCGGGATGATCGCCGGGACGAACTGACGGGCCTGGCGGAACGTCGCCGTGTGCACCAGCACGATGCGCGGCGAGGTTCGCCGGCCGATCGCCGGGGGCGGCGTCATGTGGCCTGGTCGCGGACCTGTTCGGCCCGGTGGGCGAGGTCGTCGGCCACCCGCTGCGCGACGTCGGCCTCCAGGTGCCAGACCTGGACCGTGCCCTGCGACGACGCCGTCAGCACTGCGACGGTGGACAGGCCGAACAGCTGCTGCAGCACGCCGCGGGTGACGTCGACGGTCTGGATGCGGGAGATCGGCACCAGCGTCCAGGTCCGGGTGAGCCAGCCGGTGAGCGTGTAGACCGCCTCGGCGGTGACCTCCCAGCGGTGCACCCGGAAGCGCACCCAGGGGCGGATGCCGATCACGACGACGGCGTAGACCAGGACCGCCACCGGGATCAGCCAGCGGAACAGGGGGAACGGGGCGGGGGCGTCCGGTGCGACGAAGGTGGCGAACAGGGTCGCGGCGATCCCGAGGGAGACGCTGCTGATGACCCCCTCGGTGACCCACAGGCCGATCGCCGAGCGGGACAGCGGCCAGGCCGGCTCGCGCACCGGAGGCGGGGCAGCGGTCATCCCGCCCATCCTGACAGTGCGCGGTTCGGCGTCCCGCGCGCCGTGCCACGATGGACGGCGTGATGCCGCAGCAGGTGCCGACCGTCTCCGTCAGCGACCTCCCCGACGACGCCGTCGTCCTCGACGTCCGGGAGGACGACGAGTGGGTGCACGGCCACATCGAGGGCGCCACCCACATCCCGATGGGCGAGGTCCCCGCGCGGCTGGACGACGTCCCGGAGGGTGATCCGCTCTACGTGACCTGCCGCAGCGGCGGGCGTTCCGCCCGGGTGGCCGCGTGGCTGAACCAGAACGGCTTCGACGCGGTCAACGTCGGCGGTGGCATGGGCGAATGGGAGGCCGCCGGCCGCCCCATGGTGAGCGAGACCGGCGAGCCCCCCTTCGTGCGCTGACAGTCGAATCGCTCTCCCCGATCAGCGGCGCCGCCCGGGCGTCCCGTGAGCCGAGCGGCAGGACGGGGAGCCGTCGCCCGGTGACGGAGGGCTGACCCGCTACTGAACGTCGGAGGCCCGGACTCGCCCAGTTCCGAGCCGTCCGCGTTCACTCCCCGCTGTCCACGGAACGCGGGCGGTGGCCTGTTCAGGTCGGCGAAGGGATCCGGCGTCCGAAGACCGTGACTCACTGCGACGACAGGCCGGGACGCAATCAGATTGCGCGCTTTTGGATCACGCCGACGTGTGACGCAGCTTACGTTCCTCGCGTTCGCAGCAGGACCGTTGGCGGTCACTCCAGGCCGTGCCACGACCGCACTCCTGCCCGCCGCTAGGTGGCCTTTCCACACCGACCGGCTGCGACGTCCGTGTCGATGGGACCCCGCGTCCGCGGGGAGGGGAGACATCCATGCGCGTTCAGCAGACCCCCACGAGCAGGAGGCGGGCCACCGCACTCCTCGCCGCGGGGAGCGTCCTCGGAGGATCGGCCGTCATCGGCTTGATACCCGGCTTTGCCGGAGCGTCGAGCCACCGCGAGGCGCCGTTGATCCTCAACGACCCACTCGTGGACAACACCGACGTGTACGCGTTCTCGAGTCCGGAGAACCCGCACAACGTCACGTTCATCGCCAACTGGATCCCCTTCGAGGAGCCGAACGGCGGACCCAACTTCTACCCGTGGGCGGACGACGCCGAGTACCTGATCAACATCGACAACGACGGCGACGCCGTCGCCGACTACATCTACCGGTGGCAGTTCACCACGGAGGACCTCCGGGGCCAGGAGACGTTCCTGTTCAACAACGGCCCGGTCACCTCCCTCGACGACGAGAACCTGCTGTTCCGGCAGTCCTTCACCCTCGACGTCAGCACCGATGGCGGGGCGACGTTCGGCGAGCCGGTCGCCCAGGGTCCAGTCGCACCGTCCTACGTCGGGCCGGCGAGCATGGGGTCCGCGCAGGACTACGTCGAGAACCTGCGCAACCCGGCGATCACCGACGTCGGGGGTGGCGGCCGCACGCTGACCACCCAGACCGAGGACCCCTTCTTCCTCGACCTGCGCGTCTTCGACCTGCTGTACGGAGGAGACCTCTCCGAGCGGGGCAACGACACCCTGGCCGGCTACAACGTGAACAGCATCGTGCTCGAGGTGCCGAAGTCAGAGGTGGCGATCCACAACGACGCCCAAGCCAACCCGGTCATCGGGGTCTGGAGCACCACGACCCGGCCCACGCTGCGCAACGCCAGTGGCACGGCGGCCGCAGGGTCCGAGGGCTTCACCCAGGTGTCCCGGCTCGGCCAGCCGCTGGTCAACGAGGTCGTCGTCCCCGCCGGCCTGAAGGACGCGTTCAACTCGATCCCGCCCGCCGCCGACGCGGAGGCAGCCGGCGGCGCCGTCGTCGCCCGGGTGCTCGAGCCGGAGGTGCCGCGGCTGATCGAGGCCATCTACGGCATCCCGGCACCACCGACGCCGCGGTTCGACCTCTTCGAGGTCTTCCTCACCGGCATCGTCAGCAGTGACGTCGTCGACGTCGACGGCGACCCGGCCACTCCCAACCCGATCGACGTCGACCTCAACTCGCAGGCGCTCAACGCCGGCGCGGCGATGTTCCAGCCGTCGGAAATGCTGCGGCTGAACATGTCGATCACCCGGCCGACCGGCCTGGACATGCAACCGCTCGAGGCAGCCAGCCGGCTCGGGGTCATCGGCGGTGACATCCAAGGCTTCCCGAACGGTCGGCGCCTGGCCGATGACGTCGTCGACATCGAGCTGCTCGCCCTCGAGGGCATCTACGACGTCAGCAACGTGCCCGCCGACCGGCAGGCCGCGTTCGAGGCGCTGAAGGAAGGGGACCAGGTGCCGCACAACGACGCCGAGTTCAGTTCCACCTTCCCCTACATCGCCGCACCGCACACGGACTCGGTCAACCAGGTGAACGGCAGCGGGGACGGCGCCGCAGTGGCCCCCGGCACGGGAGGTCCGGCCGGCGGCTTCGACGGCACGTTGATCCCGGCGGTCACCGGATCCGCGGCGCTGCTCCTGCTGGCCGCGGGCAGCGCGTCGCTGCTCCGCGGACGAGTCCCGGTGAGGGGCAGTCTCCCCGCACGGGCCTGATCCGCAGGGCTGAACCAGGCCGTGGGGTGTGGCGCCCGCCGCACCCCACGGCCGTCGGCTGTCGCCGAGAAGGGACTTGATCATGCCCGGCTCCGCCCATGGTGCGCGTCCGGCTGTCCGGGGCTGGTCGGCAGGACGGCCGGTCGTGAGGAGACGATCGTGAGCAGACGGACGGCGCTGGGCTTCCTCGTCGCCGGCGTCGTGCTGCTGGTGCTCACGGCGACGGCCCTGAACACGGCGTGGCGCGACGACCGCACCGGCACGGTGGCCGGGGGCGTGACCGCTGCGCCGGCCGCAGACCCGGTGATCGAACTGATCGAGACCTCCCAGGAGCGGCTGACCGAGGTGCCGGGCGACTGGTCGGCCTGGGCGCAGCTGGGGTCGGCCTACGTGGAGCAGGCGCGGATCACGGCGGACCCGACCTACTACGACAAGGGAGAGGGAGCGCTGCAGGAGTCGCTGGCCCTCCGCCCCGATGACAACGACCGCGCGCTGACCGGTCTCGGCGCCCTGGCCAACGCCCGGCACGACTTCCGGAGAGCCGCGGACCTGGCCGGCCGCGCCCTGGAGCTCAATCCGTTCGGCGCATCCGCGTGGGGCGTGCTCACCGACGCCCGCCATCAGCTCGGCGACTACGCCGGGGCGACGGCGGCGCTGGATCGCATGCTGGAACTGCAGCCGGGCATCGCCTCCTTCACCCGTGCGTCCTACAACGCGGAACTGCACGGGAATCGGGACGACGCCGCCGCAGCGCTGGAACAGGCCCTCGCTGCGGCTCGGGCGCCGGCCGACGAGGCGTTCTGTCGCGCCTATCTCGGCGCGCTGGCCTTCTCCGGGGGCGACCTGGATGGGGCGGAGCGCCACTTCACCGCCGGCCTCGCCGAGGACCCGGGTGAGGCAACGTTGCTGCTGGGCCAGGCGCGGGTCCTGGCCGCTCGCGGCCGTGACGACGCCGCCGTCGCCGCTTTCCGCTCCGTCGTGGCCGCGCGGCCGCTGCCCGAGCACCTGGTCGAGTTCGGCGAGTACCTCACCGCGCTGGGCCGCGAGGAGGAGGCGCAGGAGCAGTTCGCCCTGGTGGAAACGATCCGCTCGCTGTTCGAGGCGAGCGGTGTGCAGGACCACCTGGGCACCGCGCTGTTCGCCGCCGACCACGGCGACCCGGCGACGGCGGTGGCAGCCGCCGAGGCCGAATTCGCTGCGCGGCAGAACATCGACGCGCACGACGCCCTGGGTTGGGCGCTGCACAGCTCCGGCCGGGACGCGGAAGCCCTCGAGCATGCCCGGGCGGCCACCTCGCTCGGCGGCCGCAATCCGCTGTTCCTGTACCACCGCGGGGTCATCGAGGCCGCCCTCGGCAGGACCGACCAGGCGCGGGCGACGCTGACCGAGGCGCTCGACACCAACCCGTACTTTTCCCCTCTGCACGCCCCACGGGCCGCGCAGTTGCTGGCCCACCTCGGCGGCCGCCCGTGAGACGGCGCGCTGCTCTGATCGCCGTCGTCGGGGCCGCGCTGGTCGTGCTGGTGCCGGCAGGAGGGGCACAGGCGCACCCGCTGGGCAACTTCACGGTCAACCACTACGACGGGCTGGTGCTGAGGCCCGACGGCGTCGACCTGCTCGCCGTCGTCGACCGCGCCGAGATCCCCACGGCCCAGGCGCTGCCGGCGCTCGCGCCAGGCGGCGACCCGACGGCCGGGCAGCTGCGGAACGCCGCGGCGGAGGAATGCCGCACGCTGGCCGATGCCGTCCGGCTGACGGTAGACGACGTGCTGGCTTCCTGGACCGTGCGCAACAGCACCGCCGAGATCGTGCCCGGCGCGGCGGGGCTGCCCACCCTCCGGCTGACCTGCGAGCTCACCGCCGAGGCCGACCTGGCCGACCCGTCGACGGTGGCCTTCCGTGACGACTACCTGAGCGACCGGGTCGGCTGGCGCGAGATCACCGCCGACGGGTCCGGGGTGCGCCTGCTCGACTCTCCGGTCCCCGTCCGGAGCATCACCGACCAGCTGCGGAGTTATCCCGACGACCTGCTGTCCTCGCCGGTCGACGTCCGGTCCTTCGAGGTGGCCACCGAACCGGGGGAGAACACCGGCGCCGGCTCGTCGGTCCCGGTCGGATCCGGGGACACCTTCAGCACCGCCATGGCGGCACTGGACCGGCGGCTGCAGTCGATGATCGGCGACCGTGAACTCACGCCCATCGTCGGCGTGGTGGCCGTCCTCCTCGCCGTGCTCCTCGGCTGCGGGCACGCCCTGCTGCCCGGCCACGGCAAGACGGTCATGGCCGCCTACCTCGCCGGACGGCGCGGCCGCCCGCGGGACGCGCTGACCGTGGGCGCCACCGTGACCGCCACGCATACCGTCGGCGTGCTCGTACTGGGGCTGGCCATCTCGCTGTCCAGCACACTGGCTGGCGAGCAGATGCTGCGCTGGCTCGGCGTGGCCAGTGGAACGCTCGTCGCCGTGATCGGTGCGGTCATGCTGCGCGGGGCGCTGCGCGCGCGGGGCGCCGGGCTGCCCGCCGTGGAGGACCTGCCCGAGCCGGCGCTCGCCGCGGGGGTGCCTGCGCTCAGCGGGGTTGTGGGACGTGCGCACGTCCGGTCGGCATCCGTACGGGAGCACGCCCACGAGCACGGCCACGACCACGGCCATGATCAGCGGCACGGACACGACCATGCGCACGGATACGACCATGCGCACGGACACGACCATGCGCACGGACACGACCATGCGCACGGACACGACCATGCGCACGGACACGACCATGCGCACGGACACGATCCCGCGGACTGGTGGTCGGACCGCCACCGGCACGGTGCCGGAGGGCACGTGCACGGGTCCGGCCGGGGCGGCCTGATCGGGATGGGCGTCGCGGGTGGATTGGTACCCAGCCCGTCGGCCCTGGTCGTGTTGATCGCCTCGATCGGCCTGGGCCGGACGGTCTTCGGCGTCCTCCTGGTGTTCGCCTACGGACTGGGCATGGCCGGCACACTGACCGTCGTCGGGCTCACCCTCGTACGGCTCCGCGACAGGCTGGCGCGGCGGCTGACCGACCCGGCCCGGGCCCGTTGGCTCGTCCGGATCGCGCGGGGTGCGCCCGTGGTCACCGCCGCCCTGGTGCTCGTCGTCGGGCTCTCCCTCGTGCTCCGGGGCATCGCCCTCAGCGGCTGAACTCCGCCGGGGTGAGCCACCGTCCTCCGCTCCGGGCCTCAGGTCTTGAGCTGGTACTCGGCGAACTTCGCGCGCAGATCCTTCTTCGAGAACTTGCCGACGCTGGTCTTGGGCACCTCCTCGATGAACTCGACGGCGTCGGGCATCCACCACTTGGCCACCAGTGGCTTGATGTGCTCGAGGATGTCGTCGGCCGTTGCCGTCTCACCCTCCTTCAGGACGACGGCGGCCAGCGGGCGCTCGTCCCACTTCGGGTGCGGGATGCCGACGACCGCGGCCTCTTTCACCGCCGGGTGGCTCATGATCGCGTTCTCCAGGTCGACCGAGCTGATCCACTCGCCGCCGGACTTGATGAGGTCCTTGGTGCGGTCGGCGATCCGGATCGACCCGTACTCGTCCATCGCGGCGACGTCGCCGGTCCGCATCCAGCCGTCCTCGGTCGTCAGCGTCACGCCGGCGTCGGGGTGGTAGTACTCCTGCGCACACCACGGGCCGCGCACCTGCAGCTCGCCGGTGGCCGTGTCGTCCCACGGCTGCGGCTCCAGGGTGTCGGCGTCGACGATCCGTGCCTCCACGCCCAGGAACGGGATGCCGGCCCGGGCCCGCTGGGTCGCCTTGGTCTCGTCGTCGGCGTCCTCGTACCGCTTGGGCAGCACCCCGGACGACGCCACGGGGTGGGTCTCGGTCATGCCCCAGGCCTGCAGGATCGGCAGCCCGACCTGCTCGCGGTAGGCCTCCGACAGCGCCTTGGGGACGGCGGAACCGCCGCAGCCGATGTCGCGCAGCTTGTGCGGCTTGCCGGCTAGGTGGGGGAGCACGCCCTGCCAGATGGTGGGGACGCCGGCGGTGAAGGTGACGCCCTCCTCGATGATCAGCTTGGCCAGGTTCTCGGGCTGCATCATCGCGCCGGGCATGACCAGTGAGGCGCCCGCGGCGGGCGCGGCCTGCGCGATGCCCCAGGCATTGGCGTGGAACATCGGCACGACCGGCATCGCGACGTCGCGGATGCCCAGGCCGAACGCGTTCGGCGCCATCACGCCCATCGTGTGCAGGAACGTCGAGCGGTGCGAATAGACCACGCCCTTCGGGTTCCCGGTGGTGCCGCTCGTGTAGCACATCGAGGCGGCCAGGTTCTCGTCCTCGACGTGGAAGTCCACCGGCTCGGCCTCGGCCAGCAACGTCTCGTAGTCGAGGATCCGCGGGTCGTCGGGGATCTCGTTGCCGCCGCCGTCGTCCATGAGCACGACGTGCTTGACCGTCTTCATCGTGTCGATGAGCGGCCACAGCAGGGGCAGCACCGTGCGGTCGACGAAGATGACCTCGTCCTCGGCGTGGTTGGCGATGTAGGTCAGCTGCTCGGGGAACAGGCGCACGTTGAGCGTGTGCAGCACGCGCCCGGTGCAGGGGGCGGCGAAGTACAGCTCCAGGTGCCGCTGGCTGTTCCAGCCGAAGGTGCCCACCCGGCCGTCGGCGCTGATGTCGAGCGTGTCGAGGACCCCGCCCAGCTTGCGGGTGCGTTGCGCCCACTCCGCGTAGGTCGCCCGGGTGACGCCACCGGGGTTGTTGGTGACGATCGTTCCGTCGCCGTAGTGCTGTTCGACGTGCCGGAAGATCGAGTCGACGGTCAGGGGTGTGTCCTGCATCAGGCCGCGCATGACCGCATCGTGCCAGTGACCAGGCTCACCTTCCACAGATGACCAGCGCCTCAGCGGAAAGCGTCGACCATCCCGGCGATGACGGCGGTCAGCACGCCCGGCGCCGCGTGGTGACGACGATGAGGAGCGCCGCGGCCGCGACGGCGAGCAGGAGGATGCGCAGCCGGCGACGTCGAGCGGTCACCTCGGGCCGGTCGGCGTCGTCCGCCGACAGGAACTCGTCCGCCCAGTCGTCTTCCGATCGGTCCACGCGCCCTCCTCGCCGCCAGCTCACCAGGAACACGCGGCGAGGAGGCCGCGACGACCTACACCGTGGCGTCTCGATTCCGTAACGGTCAGGCGGTGAGGACGACGGGCAGCTCGGCGAGGCCGCGGATGACGAACTCCGGACGGCGGCGCGCCGGGCGGGCCAGCTCCAGGCGCGACGTCCGCGCCAGGAGCGCGCCGAACGAGGCCTGCAGCTCGACGCGCGCCAGCGGTGCGCCGATGCAGAAGTGGATGCCGGCCCCGAAGGAGATGTGCGGGTTGTCGGTGCGCCCCACGTCGAGGACCTCCGGGGCGTCGAAGACCGCCGGGTCGTGGTTCGCCGAGCCCAGCAGGGCGGCGATCTTCTGCCCCCGCTCCACCGTGATGCCGCCGATCTCGACGTCCGCGGTCGCGGTGCGCTCGAACAGCTGCAGCGGGGAGTCGAAGCGCATCAGCTCCTCGATCGCCGTCGGCAGCAGGTTCGGGTCCTCCCGCAGCCGGGTCAGCTCCGAGGGGTGCTCCAGCAGCGCGAGCAGGCCGTTGCCGCTCACGTTCACCGTCGCCTCGTGGCCGGCATTCAGCAGCAGGATGCAGGTGGTCACCAGCTCGTCCTCGGTGAGCCGGTCGCCCTCGGAGTCGCGAACGCTCACCAGGTGGGAGAGCAGGTCCTCGCCGGGGGCCCGACGGCGCTCGGCGGCGAGCGTGCGCAGGTAGGCGACGAACTCGTCGGCGGCGCGTTCGGCGGCGTCCTCCGTCTCCGTCGTCCGCCCGTACTCGTACATCTTGACGATCGCGTTCGACCACGGGCGCAGCAGCGGCCGGTCGGTATCGGGCACGCCCAGCAGCTCAGCGATGACGGCCACCGGGAGCTCCTCGGCCATCCCGGACAGGACGTCGACGGGCTCGACGCCGGCCGACCGCTCGACCAGCCCGTCGACGAGGGTGCGCGCGAGGTCCTCCACCCACGGCCGCAGCCGCTCGACGTGTCCCCGGGCGAAGGCCGCACTGATCAGCCGGCGCAGCCGGGTGTGGTCCGGCGGCTCCATCTCCAGGATCGCGTTGCGGTGGATCAGGTTGAAGCTGCCGAACCGCTCGGCCGGCTGCTTGTCCGCCCAGATGCGGCCCAGTCGCCGGTCGCGGAGAACGGCATTGGCCTCGGTGTGGGTGAACGCCAGCCACAGCCCCAGCCCCTCGTGCCACTGCACCGGCGCGACCGCGCGCGCCTCGGCGAAGGCCGGGTACGGATCGGCGACGACGGCGGGGTCGGTGAGGTCGAGCGGTGCGGCGGGAGCGGTCACGTGAGCGAGCCTAGGAAGCGCGGTAACGACGGTCCTCACGCCGTCCCCGGGCAGATCTCGCGGGCGGACCCCGCGGGCGGTCCCCCTACGCTGCACCGCATGGCTTCCCGCAAGCGCTCCTCCGCTCCCGCCGCTGCCGCGCCGGAGGGCGTCAACCCGAAGGCCCCGTGCCCGTGCGGCTCGGGACGCCGCTACAAGCACTGCCACGGCTCGGGCTACGCCCCGCCGGTGACGCGGCCCTTCGAGGGCCTCCCCGGCGAGGTCGACTGGGTCGCGCTGCGCGAGCTGGTGCCGGCGGCGACAGCCACCCTGCGGACGACGGACGGCCGTGAGGTCACCCTCGCCAGCGTGCTGCCCGGCGGCACCCCCGCCCTGGTCCGCGCCAGCGGGGAGATCCTGCTCGGCGTCCAGATGCAGACCTCCTCCGACGACGTCAGCCGCGACATCGGCACGGCGCTCGCCGCCGCACTCGAGGCCCCGGCGGGCGCGCCGGTCGACCCCGGCCCGATCGGGGCGGCGGGCTCGGCCGGGCCCCGCCTGCAGGAGCTGCTGGACCTCTCGGCACCGTTCGAGGTGACCGTGCACGACGACTTCGGGTTCTGGCTGGAGGGCACCGACCCGGCCCCTGCGGCGCTGGCCGGCCTGGAGCACGCCAACGAGGCGATCCTGCCCACCGTGCGGCTGGCGGGGCTGGAGGCGGCCTACTGGGTGCGACCGGGCGACGAGCGGGCGCACCTGCGCTGGGTGCGGCCCGAGCCTGAGGAGAAGCTCCTCGACGCGCTGGCCCGGTTGTCGGCGTCGGAGCAGATCCTGCTGGGCGAGGGGACCCGCTACGCCGGCGCCTTCCGTGCGCTCGGGCTGGTCGTGCCGGTGTGGGACCTGCCCGCCGACACCCCGGCCGAGGACTGGGCCGGCCCGGCCAAGGAGTTCCAGGCGCGGCTGGAGCGGGCCCTGACGATCACCGAGCCCCTGTCCTCCGACGAGCGCCGGGCCCGCGCGGGGCTGATCTCGCGGCAGATCACCCTGCGCTGACCCCCGGGCTTCCCGGCGCCCAGGAGTACGCCGGGCGACGGCGCGCCGGGGTTCGAGACGCTGCGCGACCCAGAGCACGCCAAGGTGTCACGAGCGTTACGCGAAAGTGACTACCAGCGGGCGAGCAGGGGTTGACGGCACTGCTTGTTAGCGCTCACATTTACTGCGCTCGCGGATCCGCGGGCCTGCGCCGGGTCGAGTGGCAGCAGATGTCTCAAAGAGGAGATCAAACGTGAGCAGGAAGCTCGGCTTGACCGCCGCGACCGCCACCCTGGCGCTCGCGCTGACGGCCTGTGGTGGCGAGGGCGCCGGGAGCGGCTCCGGGGGCGGCTCCGAGGCGGGGGACCAGTCGATCGGCGTCTCGATGCCGACCCAGACCTCCGAGCGGTGGATCGCCGACGGCAACTCGGTGAAGGAGCAGCTGGAGGACGAGGGTTACCAGGTCGAGCTCCAGTACGCCAACGACGACATCCCCACCCAGTCCCAGCAGGTCGACCAGATGATCACCCAGGGCGTCGACGCCCTGATCATCGCGGCCATCGACGGCACCGCGCTCAGCAGCCAGCTGCAGGCCGCAGCGGACGCCGACATCCCGGTCATCTCCTACGACCGGTTGATCCGTGACACCGAGAACGTCGACTTCTACGTCAGCTTCGACAACTTCAAGGTCGGCGAGGCCCAGGGCAACGCCCTGCTGACCGGCCTGGGCCTCAAGACCGCTGACGGCGGCGAAGGAGACGCCACCGGGCCGTTCAACATCGAGCTGTTCGCGGGCTCGCTGGACGACAACAACGCGTTCTTCTTCTTCGACGGCGCCATGTCGGTCCTCAAGCCGTTCATCGACGACGGCACGCTGATCGTCAAGTCCGGCCAGACCGCGATCGAGCAGGCCGCCACCCTTCGCTGGCAGCAGGAGACGGCGCAGAAGCGCATGGAGGACCTGCTGACCTCCAACTACAACGACGGCACCCGCGTCGACGGCGTCCTCTCGCCCTACGACGGCCTGTCCCGCGGGATCATCACCGCGCTGCAGAACGCCGGCTACGGCCCGACCACCGACGGTGGCGCGCAGCCCATGCCGATCGTCACCGGTCAGGACGCCGAGATCGCCTCGGTCAAGCTGATCGACGACGGTGTCCAGCACTCCACGATCTTCAAGGACACCCGACTGCTGGCCGAGCAGGCCGTCGTCGCCGCGAAGGCGTTCCTCGAGGGGAAGGAGCCGGAGGCCAACGACACCAAGACCTACGACAACGGGGTCAAGGTCGTGCCCTCCTACCTGCTGCCCGTCGAGACCGTCTACAAGGACAACATCCAGTCCGCGCTGATCGAAACGGACTACTGGACGGCGGAAGAGGTCGAGTCCGGCCAGGCCGACTGATCTCCGCACCATGACCGGCCGGGCCCGGTGGCGCCATCGCTGCCGGGTCCGGCCGCACCACCCCGGCCGTCACTCATCACGACGAACGGCTGGGCAAGCCCCACACTCTGAACATCGCACGCCGCGCGCACCCGCCTCGCCCGTACGCGCATGACGAGCCTGAGGACGACGGAGTCCATGGACGACAACATCCTGGAGATGCGCTCGATCACCAAGACCTTCCCGGGCGTGAAGGCGCTCGAGGACGTCTCCCTGGCCGTGCGCCGGGGCGAGATCCACGCGATCTGCGGTGAGAACGGCGCCGGTAAATCCACGCTCATGAAGGTGCTGTCGGGGGTCTACCCGACCGGCAGCTACGACGGCGAGATCGTGTACGACGGGCAGTCGGTCCACTTCTCCGGCATCCGGGACAGCGAGCACGTCGGGATCGTGATCATCCACCAGGAGCTCGCGCTCGTCCCGTACCTGTCGATCGCGGAGAACATCTTCCTGGGCAACGAGCGGCGCGGCCGCGGTGGCCTCATCGACTGGAACCTCGCCAACGCCGACGCGGCCAAGCTGCTGGCCTCCGTGGGCCTGGACGAGAACCCGGTGACCCCGGTCGCCCAGCTCGGCGTGGGCAAGCAGCAGCTGGTGGAGATCGCGAAGGCGCTCTCCAAGGACGTGCGGCTGCTCATCCTCGACGAGCCCACCGCCGCCCTCAACGACAGCGACTCCGCGCACCTGCTCGATCTGCTGCGCCGGCTCAAGGAGCGCGGGATCACCTCGATCATGATCTCGCACAAGCTGAACGAGATCACCGCTGTCGCGGACAACGTGACCGTCATCCGGGACGGGAAGACGGTCGAGACGCTCAACCTGCACCGGGGTGAGGTCACCCAGGAGCGCATCATCCGCGGCATGGTCGGTCGCGACCTGGAGAGCTTCTACCCCGAGCGGGAGTCGCACCCCGGCGAGGAGGTGCTGCGGGTCGAGGACTGGACGGTCTGGCACCCCACCCAGGACCGCAAGGTCGTCGACGGGGCGAGCTTCTCGGTGCGTGCCGGCGAGGTCGTCGGCATCGCCGGGCTGATGGGCGCCGGGCGCACCGAGCTGGCGATGAGCATCTTCGGCCGCTCCTACGGCCGGGACATCAGCGGCCGGATCTTCATGCACGGCAACGAGGTCAAGGCGCGGTCGGTCGCGGAGGCCATCGACCGCGGCATCGCCTACGCGACCGAGGACCGCAAGCGCTACGGGCTCAACCTGATCGAGGACATCCGGCGCAACGTCTCCGCGGCTGCCCTCGGCAAGCTGTCCCGGCGCGGCTGGGTCAACGGCAACGAGGAGACCAAGGTCGCCGAGGAGAGCCGGCGCAGCATGAACATCAAGGCGCCGAGCGTGATGGCGATCGTCGGGAAGCTCTCGGGCGGCAATCAGCAGAAGGTCGTCCTGTCGAAGTGGCTGTTCACCGACCCCGACGTCCTCATCCTCGACGAGCCCACCCGCGGCATCGACGTGGGCGCCAAGTACGAGATCTACACGATCATCAACCGGCTGGTAGCGGCCGGGAAGGCCGTCGTCGTCATCTCCTCCGAGCTGCCCGAGCTGCTCGGCATCTGCGACCGCATCTACACGTTGTCGGCCGGTCGGATCACCGGTCAGCTGCCGGTGACCGAGGCCACCCAGGAGAGCCTCATGGAACTGATGACCAAGGAAAGGGCGTCCGTCTGATGGCCACGACCACGACCCCGCAGGCCGACCCGACGCCGAAGGAGCCGGCGCCCGCCGCCGCCCTCCACACCGGGACCAGCGACCTGCGTGCGCTGATCGCCCGCAACCTGCGGACCAGCGGCATCTACGTCGCGTTCGTCGCGATCGTGGCGCTCTTCGCCGTCCTGACCGACGGGGTCTCGCTGAGCCCCGGCAACATCACCAACATCGTCCTGCAGTACTCCTACATCCTGGTGCTGGCGATCGGCATGGTCCTGGTGATCATCGCCGGACACATCGACCTCTCGGTCGGGTCCGTCGTCGCGCTCACCGGCGCGGTGTCCGCCGTCCTGGTGATCCAGCAGGGCTTCCCGTGGTGGGTCGGCGTGGTCGCCGCGCTCGCCGTCGGTATCGCCGTCGGCGCGTGGCACGGCTTCTGGGTCGCCTACGTCGGCATCCCCGCGTTCATCGTGACCCTCGCCGGCATGCTGCTGTTCCGCGGGATGACGCTGCAGGTACTGGACAACATCTCGCTGTCACCGTTCCCGCAGGAGTACGGCAGGGTTGCCAGCGGTTTCCTCAACGGCCTGCTCGGCGGCTACGGGTACGACGCGTTCACGCTGCTGATCGGTGCGGTGGCCGTCGCCGGGTACGCGGTCAGCGGCTTCCGCACCCGCGTCGCGCGCATCAAGTACGAGCAGCCGGTCGAGTCCTTCCCGCTGTTCGTCGGGCGGGTGGTCCTGGTCGGCGCCGTCGTCATGTACTTCGCCTGGCAGCTCGCCCACGCCCGCGGCCTGCCGATCGTGCTGATCATCCTGGCGGTCCTGGTCATCGCCTACGGCATCATCTCCAAGCGCACCGTCTTCGGCCGGCAGATCTACGCCATCGGCGGCAACCTGGCCGCGGCGCAGCTCTCCGGCGTCAAGGTGAAGGTCGTCAACTTCTGGATCTTCGTGAACATGGGCTTCCTCGCCGCGGTCGCCGGGATCATCTACTCCTCGCGATCCAACGGAGCCCAGCCGGCGGCCGGCAACATGTTCGAGCTCGACGCGATCGCAGCCGCCTTCATCGGTGGCGCAGCCGTCACCGGTGGCGTCGGTACGGTCGTCGGTGCCATGGTCGGCGGCCTGATCATGGCCGTGATGAGCAACGGCATGCAGCTCATGGGCGTCGAACAGCAGATCCAGTCGATCGTCAAGGGCCTCGTGCTCCTGCTGGCGGTCGCCTTCGACGTCTACAACAAGCGGCGCGCAGGGGCCTCCCGCTGAGCCGCGAGCCGGACGCCGCGGTCGCGGACCGCGGCGTCCGGCCCGGTCGCGGAGAGGGGAGAGTGGTGGAGCCCGACGGGGTGGTGGCCCGTGCGCTGGTGATGTCCGACGTCGCCGCTCTCGCGGGGGTCTCCCACCAGACCGTGTCCCGGGTGATCAACGGGCACCCGAACGTCGCGCCGCACACCCGCGAGCGGGTCGAGCGGGCCATCGCCGAGCTGGGCTACCGGCCCAACATCGCGGCGCGGGCCCTGGTCACCGGGTCCACCCGCACCATCGGGCTGGTCACGGTGAAGATCAACCAGTACGGGCCGGCGCAGACGATGCTCGGACTCGAGAATGCCGCGCGGGCTGCGGGCTACTCGCTGAGCGTCTCGATCCTGGACGACGCGACCGCCGCCGCCATGCGGGAGGCCGTGGACACCTTCGTCGCCCAGCGGGTCGACGGCATCGTGGCGCTCTCCACCTACGACGACGCCGCGGAGGCGCTGCGCGCGCTCGATCCGCCGGTGCCGCTGGTCGCCGTCCAGGTGGGCGGGGCGGAAGACCGTCCCGCCGTCGGCGTGGAGCAGGAGGCCGGTGCCCGGTTGGCCACCGGTCACCTGCTCGCTCTCGGCCACCGGACGGTGCACCACGTCTCCGGCCCGGCGGACTCGCAGGAGGCGCGCGGCCGCATGGAGGGGTGGCGCTCCGAGCTGCTCTCCGTCGGCGCCCCTGTTCCGGAGTGCCTCCCCGGTGACTGGACCCCGGCCGCCGGGCACGCCGCCGGGCGTCGGCTGGCCGCCCGCATCCGCGCCGGTGAGGACGTGACCGCGGTCTTCCTCGCCAACGACCAGATGGCCCTGGGCCTGCTGGCAGCCCTGCACGAGGAGGGCCTGGACGTCCCCGGGGATGTGAGCGTCGTCGGTTTCGACGACCTTCCGGAGGCGCCCTACTTCACCCCGCCGCTGACCACGGTGCGGCAGGACTTCGCCGAGCTGGGACGCCGGGGGGTGCAGCTCGTGCTCGCCCGGATGAAGGGGGAGAGCCTGCATCCGGACCCGGTCCCCCCGGACCTGGTGGTGCGGTCCAGCACCGGTCCGGCCCGGGCCCAGGCATGAGGCGACCGGTTGTGTCAACGCTGACAGGCGGCCGCGTGCCGCGTCCCGCGGTCGAGCGGATCGCTGGAAACAGGCCTGTCCCCGGAGGACGAGAGGGTCTCCTGACATGACGATGGATGCCGGCGCAGCGATCACCGGCGGTCGCACGGCCCTGGGGATCGAGCTCGGGTCGACCCGGATCAAGGCGGTGCTGATCGGCCCGGATCACGCTCCGCTCGCCGTCGGCAGCCACGACTGGGCGAACCAGTTCGTGGACCGGCTCTGGACGTACTCGCTGGACGCCGTGTGGACAGGGGTGCAGCAGAGCTTCGCGGCCCTGGCCGACGACGTGCGGCGACGCCACGGGCTCGAGCTGGCAGGAGTCGGCGCCCTCGGCGTGTCGGCGATGATGCACGGCTACCTCGCGTTCGACGCCGACGGTGCGCTGCTCACGCCGTTCCGCACCTGGCGCAACACGAACACGGGTCGCGCAGCCGAGCGGCTCAGCGCGGAGTTCGGTTGCAACATCCCGCACCGGTGGAGCGTCGCGCACCTCTACCAGGCGATCCTGGACCGCGAAGAACACGTCGGTCGACTGGACCACCTGACGACCCTGGCCGGCTACGTGCATTGGCAGCTCACCGGCGAGAAGGTCCTCGGCATCGGGGATGCAAGCGGCATGTTCCCGATCGACGGTGACACCGGGGAGTACTCCGCCAGGATGCTGGCCCGGTTCGACCAGCTGGCCGCCGAGGCCGGGGTCGAGCTGACCCTGGCCGAGCTGCTGCCCGCCATCGCACTCGCCGGCCAGCCGGCCGGGACGCTCACCGGAGCGGGCGCGGCGCTGCTCGACCCGACCGGGCGGCTGCGCGCCGGCATCCCGCTCTGCCCCCCCGAGGGTGACGCGGGCACGGGGATGGTCGCCACCAACTCGGTCGCTCCGCGCACCGGCAACGTCTCCGCCGGGACGAGCATCTTCGCCATGGTCGTGCTCGAGCACGAGCTCGCCGGGGTGCACCGCGAACTGGACCTGGTCACCACACCGGCCGGGGACCCGGTGGCCATGGTGCACTGCAACAACGGGGCCAGTGAGCTGGAAGCCTGGGTCGGGCTGTTCGCCGAGTTCGCCCAGGCTCTGGGGGCCGACGTGGACCCGTCGGAGGTCTTCGAGACGCTGTTCGCCGCCGCACTGGGCGGTGCCAGCGACTGCGGCGGGATGCTCGCCTACAACTACCTCTCCGGGGAGCCGATCACCGACCTCGAGGAGGGCCGGCCGCTCTTCCTGCGGTCCCCGGACAGCAGGCTCGACCTCGGCACCTTCATGCGGACCCACCTGTTCGCCTCCCTGGCCACGCTCAGGATCGGCATGGACGTCCTGCAGAAGACCGAGGGCGTACGGCTCGACCGGATGTTCGCGCACGGCGGCTTGTTCAAGACCGAGGGCGTCGCGCAACGCTTCCTGGCCGCTGCGATCGACACCCCTGTCTCCGTCGGCGACGTCGCCGGCGAGGGGGGTGCCTGGGGCGTCGCCGTCCTGGCCGCCTTCGCCACCAGTGGCTCGCCGGAACGGAGCCTGGCGGGCTACCTGGACACCACGGTCTTCACCGGCACGAGCCTGCAGACCGCCGAGCCCGACCCGGACGACGTCGAGGGCTTCGACGCGTTCATGCAGCGGTACGTCGCCGCACTCCCGGTCGAGCGGGCCGCCGTGGACCACGTGGGGGTCGGCCAGCGGCCGGCCGCGCCGCAGACCGCCGACACGGAGACGACCTCCGCCGTCCTGATCGAGGAGCAGCCGGCATGAGCTCACCCCACGAGAACGCTCCGCTGGCGCTCCACGTCCACGCGGGGGCCCCGAATGAGCCCACCCCGACCGAGCGGGGGACCCACCGCGGGCTCCGCGAGCACGTCGCCGCACTGCACGCGGAGCTGACCCGCTACCGGCTGGTCACCTGGACCGCCGGCAACGTCTCCGCCCGCGTCCCGGGTGAGGAGCTCTTCGTCATCAAGGGGAGCGGGGTCTCCTACGACGAGCTGACCTGGGAGGGCATCACCGTCTGCGACCTCGACGGGAACGTCGTCGACGGGGGCAAGGCGCCGTCGTCCGACACCGCCGCGCACGCCTACGTCTACCGCAGCATGGCCGACGTCCACGGGCAGGTGCACACGCACAGCCCGTACGCCACGGCCTGGGCGGCGCGCGGTGAGGAGATCCCGTGCGTGCTGACGGCGATGGCCGACGAGTTCGGCGGTCCGATCCCGGTCGGGCCGTTCGCGCTGATCGGGGACGACTCCATCGGCCAGGGCATCGTCGCGACGCTGCGGGGCTCCCGCTCGCGGGCGGTGCTCATGCAGAACCACGGCGTCTTCACCATCGGGCCGTCGGCCGAGGCGGCGGTCAAGGCCGCCGTCATGACGGAGGACGTCGCCCGCACCGTGCACCTCTCCCGCCAGCTGGGGGAGCCCATCCCGATCGCGCAGCCGGACATCGACTCGCTGCACGCGCGCTACCAGAACGTGTACGGACAACGTTGAGGAAGGACACCCCCGTGGCAGCAGAGCCGTTCGCCGGTTCCGAGGTCTGGTTCCTGACCGGCAGCCAGGGGCTGTACGGCGAGGAGACCCTCCAGCAGGTCGCGTCGCAGTCGCAGCGGGTGGCCGCCGCCCTGGACGAGGCCGGCGAGGTGCCGGTCCGCGTGGTCTGGAAGCCGGTGCTCACCGATGCCGGAGCGATCCGGCGGGCCATGGGGGAAGCCAACGAGGACGCCGCCTGCCTCGGCGTCATCACCTGGATGCACACCTTCTCCCCGGCGAAGATGTGGATCTCCGGTCTCGACGCGCTGCGCAAGCCGCTGCTGCACCTGCACACCCAGGCCGACGCCGCCCTGCCGTGGGCGACGATCGACATGGACTTCATGAACCTGAACCAGGCCGCCCACGGCGACCGGGAGTACGGCTTCCTACTCACCCGGCTGCGCGTGCCGCGGACGACGGTGTCGGGGCACGTGTCCGACCCGCGGGTGCGGGCGCGCGTCGGTTCGTGGGCGCGGGCGGCTGCCGGTGCGGCCGCGGCCCGCGGCCTGAAGCTGGCCCGCTTCGGCGACAACATGCGCAACGTCGCGGTCACCGAGGGGGACAAGGTCGAGGCGGAGATCCGCTTCGGCATGTCGGTGAACACGTGGGGCGTCAACGACCTGGTCGCCGTGGTCGACGCCGTGCCCGACAAGGACGTCGACGCGCTGGTCGAGGAGTACGCCGAGCTCTACGAGATGTCGGCCGACGTCCGGCCGGGCGGTGCGCAGCACGAGGCGGTGCGGTACCAGGCCCGGATCGAGGCGGCTCTGCGCTCGTTCCTGGTCGACGGCGGCTTCGGGGCGTTCACCACGAACTTCGAGGACCTCGGCGGCCTGCGCCAGCTCCCCGGCCTCGCCGTCCAGCGGCTGATGGCCGACGGCTACGGCTTCGGCGGTGAGGGTGACTGGAAGACCTCCGCGCTGTTGCGGGTGCTCAAGGTCGCCGGCGCGGGCCTTCCGGGCGGGACGTCGTTCATGGAGGACTACACCTACGACCTGGAGCCGGGCAGCGAGAAGATCCTCGGGGCCCACATGCTCGAGGTCTGCCCGACGATCTCCGGCGAGAAGCCGCGGCTCGAGGTGCACCCGCTGGGGATCGGCGGCCGCGAGGACCCGGCCCGCCTGGTCTTCACCGCGGCTCCGGCCGAGGGCGTCGTCATCGGCTGGTCGGACCTCGGTGAGCGCTTCCGCTGGGTGGCCAACGAGATCGACGTCGTCGAGCCGGACGAGCCGTTGCCGAACCTGCCGGTGGCCCGCGCCGTCTGGCAGCCGCGGCCGGACTTCCCGACGGCGACCGAGGGGTGGCTGACCGCCGGCGGGCCGCACCACACGGTCCTGACGACGCAGCTCGGCGCCGACGAGCTGACCGACCTGGCCGAGGTGTTCTCCACCGAGCTGGTGCTCATCGATGCCGACACCACCCGGCGGTCGCTCGCCAGGGAGCTGCGCTGGAGCGCGGCCTACCACCGGCTGGCCCAGCGGCTCTGACCCCCGGTCCCCGGCCGACGTGGCCACATCGGCCAGGTGGGCCGCTCAGCGGGGGGATCGCTCCAGGGCGTCCCGGACGGCGGCCAGGGCGCGGGTGCGGGCCGAGCCGTCCCCCTCGACCAGTGCCGAGATCGCGGTGCCGTCGAGGACCGCGACCAGGTGCTCGATGTCGGCGTCGCCGTGACCGCAGCGGTCCAGCGCCTCGGTGAGCAGCGCGTCGACCCGTGCCCGTGCCCGCTGCAGCACCGGCCGGAGAGCAGGGTGCCGGCCGCTGGCGAGGAACCGCTCGTAGTGGGCCTGGAGGTCCGCATCGCTGCGCCGCCGCGGTCCCAGCACGATGCCGACGACGAGCTCGGCCGCCCACCGGGTCGAGCGACTGCGCCGGGGGAGTGCCTCGACCAGCTCCGCGACCGCACCCAGCTCGTCGTCGGCGGCCCGCTCCACCGCCGCCACCAGCAGGTCGTCCAGCGAGCCGAAGTAGTACGTCGTCGCCGCCAGGGGCACGCGCGCGGCGGCTGCGACCGAACGGTGGGACACGGCGTCCGGGCCGTCGGTGGCCAGCATCGCCACCGCAGCGGCGACGATCGCCTCGCGGCGCGCGGCGCCCTTCGCCGTGGCCGGACGCGCCCCGCCCGCTGCGGCCGCCATGGTCAGTGCGCCGACGACGGCGACAGGTTCAGCCCGACCACGCCCGCGACGATCAGGAGGATCGACAGCAGCCGCAGCGTCGTCACCGGGTCGCGGAGGAAGACCATGCCGACGATGGCCGTTCCCGCCGCGCCGATCCCGGTCCACACGGCGTAGGCGCTCCCGACCGGCAGGCTGCGCAGGCCGATCGAGAGCAGCGTGAAGCTGATCCCCGAGAAGACGAGGAAGGCCAGGGTCCACCAGAGCCGGCTGAAGCCGTCCGACAGCTTCAGCGAGACCGCGAAGGCGGTCTCGAACAGCCCCGCCACGATCACCAGTGCCCATGCCATGCCGGCGACGTCCTTCCAGGTGGTACGCCCGAACCAATCAGACAGGTACGACCGTACCACTTTTTGTGTACGCATGTACCAGACCCGACGACGTGGGTCCTCTGCCGGGGCAGGGGGCAACGTTCGCTCGCGGTCGAAAGCGTCAGAGGTGGCGCAGCAGGTAGCGGAAGAAGCCGGCACCGCGATGCAGCGCGGCGACCGAGATGCGCTCGTCGGCGGCGTGCAGCGCGGCGAGCTCGTCGGCGCTGAGGTCGAACGGCATGAACCGGTAGACGCTGTCGCACACCTGGCTGAAGTGCCGGGCGTCGCTGGCCTGCACCATGACGTAGGGCGCCACCGCCGCGTCCGGGTACACCGACCGCACCGCCGCGCTCACCAGCGCGAACGCCTCGTTGTCGGCCCGGGACACCGGCGAGGGATCGTTGCCCGAGACCACCCGCAGCTCGACGCCCGGGTCGTCGATGACCCGCCGCAGCCGGTCGACGGTCGACTGGACGGTCTCGCCGAGGGCGATCCGGATGTTGGCGTGCGCCAGGGCCCGGGTCGCCAGCACGTTGGCGGCGCCGCTGCCCTCGAGCCGGGTGATCGCCACCGTGGTCCGGACCAGTGCGTTGGCCTCCCGGCTCGCCCGGGACAGCACCGCCGCCAGCGCCGGCCGTAGGTACTCCGCGTGGGCGAACAGCGCCCGGTAGCCGACCGGGGAGTGCCGGCCCAGCGCGTCGACCATGCCGAGGACGACGTCGTGCAGCCGGGCGGGGAAGGGGTTGTCCTCGATCTTCAGGATGGCCCGTGCCAGCCGGGCCGGGGCGCCGCCGCGCAGCGGGGCGGAGGCGTGGCCGCCCGGATCGGTGGTGACCAGCTCGACGTCCAGGAGCCCCTTCTCGGCCAGTCCGACGACGGCGGTCGGCCGTGGGACACCGGGGAAGACACCGCTCACGACGGCGCCGCCCTCGTCGAGGACCGCCCACGGGCGGACGCCGCGCGCGGTCAGGGTCTCGACGGCGAGCTGGGCGCCGACGCCGGCGACCTCCTCGTCGTTGCCGAACGAGAGGTAGACGTCGCGGGCCGGGGTGAACCCGGCGGTGACCAGGGACTCCACCGCCTCCAGGATCGCCACGAGGGCGCCCTTGTCGTCGATGGCGCCGCGCCCGTGGACCAGGCCGTCCTCGATCAGCCCGGAGAAGGGAGCGCGGGACCACGGCTGGCCGGCCACCGGCACGACGTCGTAGTGGGCCATGAGCACCAGGGGCGGCGAGTCGATGCCGCTGGCCCACCGGTAGAGCAGTGCGCCGTCGCCGAGCACCTCCCGCTCCAGTGCCCGGTGCGTCCGGGGGTAGAGCTCGACCAGCCGCTGACGGAAGGTCTCGAAGGCAGCGGTGTCGACCTCCGCGGGCTGCCGCGAGGAGATCGTGGGGATGCGGACGAGCTCGGCCAACCGGCGCGCTGCGGCGTCGGCGTCCAGCCCGTCGAGGTCGGCCGGGTCGGGGGTGACGTCGGGCGGGCGGAACCGGGCGACGCGCCGCGCCGCCAGTGACACCGCGGCACCGCACGCCGCCGCCACCAGAGCGGTTCTCACGCGTCCTCCTCCCGAGCTGGTCCGGTCGCGGGGGCGACCGACCGCAGATCCGCGGCCTCCGGGTCATCGGAGAAGGCGAGCCGCGGGACGAACACCAGCGCGACCGCCGCCGCGAGGGCGGTGACCCCGCAGACGACCCACACGGTGACGTAGCCGCTGAGGGATCCCGCCGTCCCCTCCGAGCCGTCGACGAGCACGGGAGCGCCCGAGGCCAGGGCCACGGCGAAGGTCGCCGAGGCGAAACTCCCGCCGAGGACCTTGGTGGTGTTGGTCAGGCCGGTGGCCACGCCGGTGCGGCCGGCCGGGGCCGCAGCGGCGGCGGCCGCCGGCAGAGCGGCCACCAGCGCCCCCGAGCCCAGCCCGGCCACCACCATGGAAGCCAGCACCTGGGGCAGGGACCCGTGGAAGGGGACCAGCAGCAGGTAGCCCGTGCCGGTCAGGACCGCCGCCCCGATGAGCGTCGTCCGCGGGCTGGTGCGCGCCGAGATCCACGAGAACTGGCCGGCGCCGAGCAGCATCGAGATGACGTAGCCGCCGATGACGATCGACACCATGCTGGTCGTGAGGCCCAGCCCGTAGCCGTAGACCTCGGGGTCGGTGCGTGCGAACGTCGAGAGCGGACCCTGGGCGCCGAGGACGCTGACGCCGAACAGGCCCGCCGTGAGCTGCACCGGCCACATCGAGGGGCTGCGCAGCACACGGAAGTCGACGAGCGGGTCCGGGCGGCTCAGCTCGTACCGGACGAACGGGACGACCAGGAGAAGGCCCAGGGCGGTGACCAGCCACGGCCAGAGCTCGCCCGTCCCGTTGACCCGGACGAAGGTCAGCCCGCCGGTGATGACCAGCAGGACGACGCTGAGCAGCGCCGCCCCGGTGGCGTCGACGGCGCCCGCCTCGCGGTCCTCGCTCTCCGGCACCCGCAGTTGGACGACGACGCACACGCCGACGACGAGGATCCCGGGCGCGAGCAGCACGAGCCAGAACTGCCCGGCGAACGCGCTGCCGATCTGCCCACCGCCGAGCGCGCCGACGATCGCACCCAGCTGCAGGGCGGCCACGATCAGGCCGGTGGCCCGCCGGGTCTGCGCCGCGGGATCGACCAGGCGACGGGATCGGTGGTGGGTCAGGGCCACCTGCAGCGGCAGCCAGGCGGCGTAGACGCCCTGCAGCGCCCACGCGACCAGGAACACGGCGAAGTTGGGGGCTACGGCGAGGACGACGGTGGCCGCCGCCGTGACGGCCGCCGAGACCAGCAGCATCCGGCGGTGGCCGTGCAGGTCGCCCAGCTTGGCGAGGACGGGCACCGCGATCGCCGACAGCATCAGCTGCGCCGCTTCCAGCCAGTTCACGTCGGCGTCGTGGAAGCCCAGGTGCCGGGCGACGTCGGACAGGAGCGGGATGTAGTAGCCCTGCAGGACGCCGCTGGTGAACTCGACGAAGACGAGATAGCCGACCAGCCCCCCGCCGATGCCCGCGATCCGCCCGGTCGCCCGCGCCGTCCCCGTCACCCTGGTCCCCTCCCGCTGCGCCACCAGCGGTGGGCGCTGCCGGGGGAGCGTAGTGATCACCGCCACGCCGCGGGACTTTCGGTACAGAAGTCCCTTGGTGGGGCCGGACTTCCGGTGCAGAAAGTCCCTCGGTGGGGCCGGACTTCCGGTGCAGAAACTCCTAGAGGGGGTCGCGGGCGACGGGGCAGGACATGCACCGTGGACCGCCGCGGCCGCTGCCGAGCTCGGACCCGGCGATCCGCACGACCTCGATGCCGGCCGCCTCCAGCGCCGCGTTGGTCACCGTGTTGCGCTCGTAGGCCACGGCCAGCCGCGGCGCCAGGGCCAGGGTGTTGTTGCCGTCGTCCCACTGCTCGCGCTCGGCGGTCACCGGGTCGAGCCCGGTGTCGATCACCCGGAGCCGGTCGATGCCCATCGCCGAGGCCGCCGCGGTGAGGAACGGCTGCGGACCGGCCACCGCCAGTTCGGTGACGTCGGCGTCGTCGGCCGGGAGGTCGGGGGAGCCGTCGGGAGCGGTGACCGTCCAGGCCACCAGCGAGTCGGCGACGGCGGGGTACATCACCATGGCGTCGACGTCGACCATCGTGGCGATGGTGTCCAGGTGCATGGTCGCCCGCTGCTGCGCGATCGGGACGACGAGCACCGTGTGCGCCAGGCGCCGGGCGAACAGGCGCCGGGCCAGCCGTTCCGCGCCCCCGGGCGTCGTCCGCTCACCCACCCCCACGGCCACGACACCCTCGGCGAGCAGCAGGACGTCACCGCCCTCGAGATGTTCCAGGTGCGCGCCGTAGAGCTGGTTCACCCCGGCGAACCGCGGGTGGTGGGCGTAGACGGCGGCGGTGATCGTGCTCTCCCGGTGCCGCGCCGGCATGGCCAGCGACGTCACCGCCACCTGGTCGCCGACCCAGACCGAGGAATCGCGGGTGAACAGCAGGTTGGGCAGTGGGGGCACGACGAAGTCACCGCGCTCCATGACCTCGTAGGCCAGTCCCCTGCCCCCGCGGAGCTCGTCGTGGGCCAGCCCGGCGATCAGGGTGCCGGCGAGCTGCTCGGGGTCCATGCCCGACAGGTGCGTGGTGGTCGACCGCTGCAGCGTCGCGCCCAGCCGCGGGTCGTCCACCGCGGCGGCGATCAGCTCGGCGCGGGCGGAGGGGAACGACAGCACCTCGGCCAGGAGCCGGTCCAGGTGCAGCACCTCGACCCCCCGGTCGGCCAGCGCCTGGGCGAACGCGTCGTGCTCCTCCTGTGCGCGGTCCACCCACGGGACCCCGTCGAAGAGGAGCTGGTCGTTGTTGCGGGGGGTGAGCCGCCGCAGCTCCGGCCCGGGGCGGTGCAGCAGAACCGTGCACAGCCGGCCCACCTCGCTGGAGGCGCCCATGAGCGGGGCGTCGGGCGATGAGGCGATCATGAACAGAGGCTGACACAGGGAGGGATCTCGCCGCCCGTTCATGCCCCCGAACCGCTGGATAGTGTGCGGAACGGCGGCCGGCAGCGAGGCAGGCCATCCCGACCGGAGGTACCCCGTGGATCTGTTCGACCTGACCGGCAAGGTGGCCGTCGTCACCGGGGGCACCCGCGGCATCGGGCTGATGATGGCCCGGGGCCTGCTCCAGGCCGGAGCCCGCGTCTACATCAGCTCGCGCAAGGCGGAGGCCGGCGACGCCGCCGTCGCCGAGCTCTCCTCGCACGGCAAGGTCGTGTCGATCCCGGCCGACCTCTCCCGCGAGGAGGAATGCGTCCGGCTGGCCGAGGAGGTCGGCCAGCGGGAGGACGAGCTGCACATCCTGGTCAACAACGCGGGTGCCACGTGGGGGGCGCCGTCGCTGGAGGAGTTCCCCTCGTCGGCCTGGGACAAGGTCGTCGACCTCAACCTCAAGTCGCCGTTCTTCCTGAGCAGGGCGTTCCTGCCGCTGCTGGAGGAGGCCGGCACCGACGACGACCCTGCCCGCATCGTCAACGTGGGCAGCATCGACGGTCTGCACGTCCCCCCGATGCACACGTACTCGTACTCCTCGAGCAAGGCGGCGCTGCACCACCTGACGCGGGTGCTGGCCAAGGAGCTGGGACCGCGCCGGATCACCGTGAACGCCGTCGCCCCCGGGCCGTTCGAGTCGAAGATGATGGCCGCCACCCTCGACGCGTTCGGCAAGGAGATCGCGGCCCGCTCCCCGCTGGGCCGGATCGGACGCCCCGACGACATGGCCGGCGTCGTCGTCTACCTGTCCAGCCGGGCCGGTTCGTACGTGACGGGCTCGGTCATCCCCGTCGACGGCGGGATCGCCACCACCCGCTGAGCAAGGACCCCTGGAAGGACCCCTGGAAGGACCCCTGGAAGGACCCCGTCCTCCTCCCCGCTCGCAGGCTCGCGGCGAGCCTCTGGACGGGGCCACGAGCCGCTCGCAGGCTCAGGACGGGGCCTCACTCGGGGAGCAGGACGCCGGGGTTGCAGATGCCCTGGGGGTCCAGCCGCTCCTTGACCGCGCGCAGCACCTCCACACCGAGCGGCCCGACCTCACGCTCCATCCAGGGGCGGTGGTCGGCGCCGACGGCGTGGTGGTGCGTGAGCGTGCCCCCGGCCGCCAGCAGGGCATCGGTCGCCGCCCGCTTGGCCGTGAGCCACTGCTGGATGGGCAGCGCGTCGTCGCGGTCGGCCAGCACGGTCACGTACAGCGAGGCGCCCGTCGCGTAGCCGTGGGACACGTGGCTCATGATCAGCGGACGTCGTCCGGCGCGGGTCAGGGACTCCCGCAGCGCGTGACGGACGGCGTCGTAGACGGTGGGCAGCGCCGTCCAGGTGGCGGCCGTCTCCAGCGTCTCGACCAGCAGGCCGCCGTCCATCAGCTTGTCGCGCAGGTACGGCGCCTGGAACCGGTGGCTCTTCCAGGACTCGCCGACCTTCCGGCCGAGGCGGATCGCCCCGCCGTCCCGCAGCACGGAGGCCGCGCACTGCATCCGGGCACGGACCAGTGCCGGCAGACCCTCCCAGCCGAGCACGAGCAGGCAGCCGTCGGCGTGCCCGCGCAGCTTGAGGCTGCCGCGCAGGGCCCGGGCCCCGGTGCCCGCGGCCATGAGCAGGTTCGCGCGGGTCTCGTCGGTGTCGGAGAGCCGCACGATGTCGGGGAGCAGGTCCAGCCGCGCGAGCTGCTGCAGGGCGGCCAGCCCGGTCGCCCACGACCGGAAGGACCAGCCCTCGTACGAGCACGCCGCCGGCTTGGGGCGGACCCGCAGGGTCAGCTCGGTGATGATCCCGAGCGTGCCCTCCGACCCCAGGGCGACGCCGAGCAGGTCGGGGCCGGCCGCGGTCGCCGGCGGGTGGCCCAGCTCGAGGACGCCGGACGGCGTGGCCAGCGTCAGCCCCGTGACGAGCTCGTCGAAGCGGCCCACGCCCGTGGAGTTCTGGCCGGCCGAGCGAGTGGCCGCGTAGCCGCCGAGGGTGGCGTACTCCCAGCTCTGCGGCAGGTGCCCGAAGGTCAGCCCCTCGCGGGCCAGGGCCTGTTCCAGGGCGGGGCCGCGCATGCCCGGGCCGACGGTCACGAGGGACGACGGCACGTCGAGGGCCTGCACCGAGGACATGCGGGACAGGTCGACGGCGATGGACGGGCGGTCGTCGGGGTCGACGCCGGCCAGCCCGCCCACGACGCTCGTGCCCCCACCGAAGGGGACGACGACGATGCCCAGCTCGCTGCACGCGGCGAGCAGCGCGGCCGTCTGCTCGGTGGTGCCGGGGAGGACGACGGCGTCCGGGGCGTCGGAGGCGTCCCCCTCGCGGCGGCGGAGGAGATCCAGGTAGCTCTTCCCGCCGGCCCGGCGCAGTCGCGACTCCCGGTCGGTGCGGACGTTCTCCTCGCCCAGCAGGCCGATCAGGCGGGTGCGGGCTTCCTCGGGCAGCCGGGACGGCGCGAGCCGGATGTCCTCGACCGGGACCGGTGGGGTCGGGCGTGGGGACCAGCCCAGCTCGCTCCCCAGGTAGCGACGGGCGGCCTTGGGCAGCGTGCTGCTCAGGTCGCCGTCGGCCTGCTGCGGTGCCGCGGTGGAGGCGGGGGACGTCGGTCCCCAGCCCTGGATCGTGAGTTCCGGCTGCTCTGCCACCGCTACAGTCTGCCGGTGCTGCTCTCGGAGCGATCATGGTGACCGCCCTGCTGCCCGGAACGCTCTCTCCGGACCGCCGGGCGAGGGATCTGTCGGAGGTCGCGGGGACCACCGCCGACGTCGTCGTCGTGGGTGGCGGCGTGACCGGCGCCGGCGTGGCGCTGGACGCCGCGAGCCGGGGGCTGTCGGTGGTGCTGCTGGAGCGCACCGACCTCGCCGCCGGCACCAGCCGGTGGTCGTCCAAGCTCGTGCACGGAGGCCTGCGCTATCTGGCGCACGGCGAGATCGGGCTGGCGCGGGAGAGCGCCCGCGAGCGCGCAGTCCTGATGGGCTCGACCGCGCCGCACCTGGTGCGTCGGCTGCCCTTCCTGGTCCCCGACGTCGCCCGCCGGGACGTGACCGCGTTGGCAGCCGCCGGCGGCTGGCTGGGCGACGCCGTGCGGTTGTCGGTCCCCGGCGGGCCGCGCTCCCTGCCCTTCACCCGCCGGGTCTCGGCCGACGAGGTGTCGCGGCTCGTCCCGGGTGTCCGGCCCGGGCGCGGTGGCGTCGTCTTCTGGGACGGCCAGCTCGTGGACGACGCGCGGCTGGTGGTCGCCCTCGCCCGCACGGCCGCCGCGTACGGGGCGCGGGTGCTGACCGGCGCGGCGGTGACGGCGGTGGACGGCGCCGACGTGCACGTGCAGGTGGACGACGAGGCGTTCACGGTGCGGGCCGGCGTGGTCGTCAACGCCGCGGGGGTGTGGGCGCAGCAGCTGGCGCCGTCCATCCGGCTGGTTCCCTCCCGCGGTTCGCACCTGGTGGTGCCCGGCTCGGTGCTCGGTTCGCCGTCCGCCGCGCTGACCGTGCCCCTGCCGGGGTCGCGGTCGCGCTACGTCTTCGCGCTGCCGCAGGCCGACGGGCTGGTCTATCTGGGGCTCACCGACGAGCCGGTCGACGGCCCGGTGCCCGACGACGACCCGGTGCCCAGCGACGGCGAGGTCGCGCAGCTCCTGGAGACGGTGAACCAGGTCCTGGCTGAGCCGCTCGCCCGGGACGACGTCGTCGGCGCCTATGCCGGCCTGCGGCCGCTGGTGCTGCCCGCCTCGGCGGGGGCGGGCCCCGGGGATGCGACGGCGGACCTCTCCCGCAAGCACCTGCTGCAGTGGGACGGACCGGTCCTCACGGTGGTCGGCGGAAAGCTAACCACCTACCGGGCGATGGCGGAGGAGACGGTGGATGCCGTCGTCGCGCGGCTCGGGCGCGGAGCTGCCGAGTCGATCACCGCCCGCGTTCCGCTGGTGGGAGCGGCGCCGCGGCCGGCGCTGGAGCGGGTGGCGGCGCCGGGCCGCCTGGTGGCGCGGTACGGCACCGAGGCGCCGGTCGTCGAGGCGCTGGGCCCTGCGGTCGTGGTGGCCGGGCGGCCGGAGACGGTGGGGGAGCTGCGGTTCGCCGTCCGGTACGAGGGTGCGCGGACCGTCGCCGACCTGCTGGACCGCCGCACGCGCTTCGGCCTGGTGCCGGCCGACCGCGAGCGGGCGGTGCCCGCCGCCGAGCAGGTGCTGGCCGAGGAGCTCTAGCCGTCAGGCCGTCGCGTGCTGCCGCTGCTCCGCATGGAGCGCGGCCAGGCTGCGGCGGACCCCGACCGCGACCGCGCCGAGGGCGAAGAAGCCCTCGTCGGCGGACACCGTGGTGTTCCGGAGCAGGCCGACCAGCCGGTGCAGCGCGTCGAAGGCCCGGTCGATCTGGGCGTCGCGCTCGTCGGGCATCGCCCCGTCGGTCGTGTGGTGCGGCGTGCAGACGACGCCGGCCAGGGCGTCCAGGGCCTCGGCGAGCACCCAGCCGGTCCCGGCGTCCACCTGGTCGACGCCCCGCCGGTGCGGCTGGAACTCGACGACCAGCGAGACGAGGTCGTCGACGAGGACGGCGACGCGGTCGACGGCGCGCGAGTCCTCGCGGATGCTCTCGGCCCGCCCGTGCCAGCGGCGGGCCCGGGGGTTGGCCCGGCGGGCGCGTTCGACCTGCGCCTCGGCCGCGCGCATCCGGTCCAGCTCGTGCTCCAGCCGGTGGTTCCGGCCGGTCCACTCGGCGGGATCGGGCACCTGGCCGTGCCGGAGTGTCTCGGCGATGTCCTGCAGGTGGGCAGCGAGGACGGAGCGGGTGCGGGCGATCTGCTCGACGGCGCGGGTCAGCTGCAGCGGGGGGAACAGCAGGGTGGTGACCAGGACGCCGATCGCTGCGCCCAGGAGGGTCAGCCCGGCATATCGCAGGACGTAGGCCTCGGGATCGTCGCGCCCCACGGTCAGCATCAGGACGGCGGCGAAGCTGACCCAGCTCGCCTGCTCCCGCCAGAGCTGCCACTGCTCGATCAGCACCGCCAGAGCGACGATCAGCGCGATGGTCAGCGCGGTCGGCACCGAGCGGGTCAGCTCGTAGACCCCGACGGCGAGCGCGAAGCCGGTCAGGATCGCCAGGACGCTGCGCCAGGCGGCGCTCGCCGAGTCCGCGACCGTCGGGTGGACGGCGATGACCGCGCCCAGTGGTGCGTAGTAGGCGTAGTCCGAGAGCAGCGGCGGCAGCAGGACCGCCACCTGCCAGGCGAGCCCGGCGGCGACCGCCGCCCGCACCCCGCGCTGGACGCCGGGACGGCGCAGCAGCGCCCACATGTCGTTCATCTGTGGACAGGATGACGGGTGGCCTCGGCCGGCTCCATCCGGGGTCCGGCGCGCCCTGCTGGGCGTGGCATCGGACGGCGCACCAGGATCCGACGGTGCGCGCTGATGCGCACTTCCGGGCTCGGAACTGCGCATCAGCGCGCAGTGATCGGACGCCTCAGCTCTGGCGGGCGGCGTTGGCCTGGACGGCCGTGCTCACGTACTGCGCCAGACCCGGAGCGCGCTGCTCGTAGTGGGCGGTGAACCGCTCGTCCTCGACGTACATCCGGCCGAGGCCGCCGTGCATCTCGGGCGGGCAGTCGTAGAAGTTCCGGGTGATCTGCTGCCGGTGCTCCTCCGCGAGGTCCATCGCCTGCTCCGAGTCGGGGGCGACGCCGGCCTGCAGCGCGGCGGCGAAGCGGGCCTCGACGTCGTCGCCCTCGGCCTTGATGCGCACCCAGTCGTCCTTGGTGTACGCCGCCGTCCTCCGCTTCGACTGCGCGTAGGCGTCGGTCTCGCCCCAGCGCTCCTCGACCTCGGCGTCGTACTCCGCCGGGTCGTGCTCGCCGAACACCTCGAAGCGCTCCTCCGGGGTCAGTGAGATCCCCATCTGCCGTGCCTCCATCTCCTTCTCGACGGCCGCGACCATCGCCTGCGTCCGCTCCAACCGGTCCCGCAGCTGCCGGCGCAGCGAAAGGACCCGCATGCCCCCCACGCCTCGCAGGCTCGGCGCGGGTCCCTGCATGCGGGCCGGGCAGCACCTGGTGCAACCGGTCCAGATCGGCCGGCGAGTACCGCCGGTAGCCGGCCGCCGTCCGCCCGGACGGCGACAGCAGTCCGATTCGGTCGTAGTGGTGCAGCGTGCGCACCGCGACGCCGGCCAGTGCGGCGACCTCGCCCACGTTCACCGGGTCCTCCCTTCCTCGACGAGGACGAGCGTGCGGCCTGACGTTGCGTCAGGGTCAAGTACCCTTTCGGGGAACGGCGCGTACGTGAAGTCGCGCGCCTCCGGCGACTGTGCCACCGTTGATCTTGAGAACGGCGCGTGTGGCGTCGTCGGAGCTGTTCGCGCTTCCCCGGTCGTCCCCTGCAGAGGCCCGCGGGGGCGCGGTCATGGATCCTCGGCAGCGGGGCTGCCGGCGCAGACCCATGCCAGAACAGTGCCCGGTCCCACGTGGCCGGGCGCGGAGAGGAACTGCCCGCGATGTGGGAGTTCGTCCTCGACCGACGTGGGCAGATCGCCTACCAGGCATTCCAACACGTGAGTCTGGTCCTGCAGTGCGTGCTGCTGGGCACCCTCATCGCGCTGCTGCTGGCCGCGTTGGTCTACCGGAGCGCGGCCGCCACCTCCCTGGCCAACGGGGTGTCCGCGGTGGGGCTGACCATCCCAGCCTTCGCGCTGCTGGGCATCCTGCTGGCGCCGTTCGGCTTCGGGATCACCCCGGCCGTCATCGCGGTGACCTTCTACGCCGCCCTCCCGGTGCTGCGCAACGCCGTCGTCGGCCTGGCCGGCGTGGACCGTTCGGTGGTCGAGTCCGCTCGCGGCATCGGGATGAGCCGGCTGGCCACCCTGGTGCGCGTCGAGCTGCCCCTGGCCTGGCCGGTCATCCTCGCCGGCATCCGGGTCTCCACCCAGATGGTCATGGGGATCGCGGCCATCGCCGCCTACGTGCTCGGCCCCGGGCTCGGGGGATTCATCTTCACCGGGCTGTCCCGGCTGGGCGGCGCGAACGCCCTGAACTCCGCACTCGCCGGGACGATCGCGATCGTCGTCCTGGCCCTCGTCCTCGACCTGCTGCTCCTCCTCGTGGGGCGCCTGACCACCCCGAGGGGAATCCGTGTCTGAGACCCTGCCCGTGCCGTCGGCACCCCCAGCCCCGGCCCGCCGTGTCAGTGGCGTGCCCATCCGTCTGGAGCACGTCACCAAGCGCTATCCCGGCCAGGACCGGCCGGCCGTCGACGACGTCACCCTGGACATCGCTGCCGGTGAGACCGTCATGTTCGTCGGCCCGTCCGGCTGCGGGAAGACGACCCTGCTCAAGATGATCAACCGGCTCATCGAGCCGACGAGCGGGCGCATCCACCTCGGCGACGAGGACGTGACCAACCAGGACCCGGACCGGCTGCGGCGCCGGATCGGCTACGTCATCCAGGCCGGCGGTCTCTTCCCGCACATGATGGTGGCCACCAACATCGGGATGGTCCCGCGGATGCTCGGCTGGGAGAAGCAGCGGGTCACCGAGCGCATCGACGAGCTGCTGGACCTCGTGGGCCTCGACCCGGAGCAGTACCGCGACCGCTACCCGAAGGAGCTCTCCGGCGGTCAGCAGCAGCGGGTCGGCGTCGCCCGGGCCCTGGCCGCCGACCCGCCCGTGCTGCTCATGGACGAGCCGTTCGGAGCGGTCGACCCGATCACCCGCCAGCGGCTGCAGGACGAGCTGCTCCGGATCCAGGACGAGCTCGGCAAGACCATCGTCTGCGTCACCCACGACTTCGACGAGGCGGTGAAGCTCGGGGACAGGATCGTGGTCTTCGACGTCGGTGCGCGCATCGTCCAGTACGACACCCCGGAGGCGATCCTGGCCGCGCCGGCCGAGGAGTACGTCGCCGACTTCGTGGGTGCTGGAGCCACCCTCAAGCAGCTCACCCTCACCCGGGTGAACAGCCTCCACCTGCGGCCGGTGACCACGGCGTCCGTCGGGGACGACGCGGCGGACGCCGTGGCGCGGGCGCGGGCGGCAGGGGACGACTTCGTCGTCGTGCTGGACCGGCGCGGCCGGCCGATCAGCTGGCCGACGCTCGCCGAGGTGAGCCGGATGGCGGCCATCCCGGCGACCGTCGACGAGAAGCTGCCGGTGGTCGGCCTCGGCTCCACCCTCAACGACGCCCTCGACACCATGCTCGCCGCCAGCCAGGGCGGTGCCGTGGTGCTCGGCCGGCGGGACAGCCTGGCCGGCGTCGTGACGATCGAGATGATCATGGACGCCATCCAGCGAACCCGGCAGGAGACGGCCGGATGACGACGGCGACACCCTCAGCCCGCGGCGTCGCGGCCGGGGACGCCCGGGACGAGGCCGCCCCGGCGCAGCCCGGCACGGAGGCAGCCGGGACGGCCCCCGGCGGCTGGCGAGCCCTCGTCGTCCAGCCGCTCCTCGTCGCCGTCGGCCTCCTCGCCTTCCTGCTGTGGCGGGCCAACGCCACCCTCACCGACACCGAGGCACGTCAGCTCGGTACCGCCACGCTGTGGGACAGCGCGCTGCGGCACCTGTCGCTGACCGTCGTCTCGGCGGCGATCGTCCTGCTGATCTCGATCCCGCTGGGCATCGCCCTGACCCGGCCCGCGTTGCGCCGGCTCACGCCGGCCGTCATCGGTGTGGCCAACGTCGGGCAGGCCGCGCCGGCGATCGGGCTGTTCGTGCTGCTGGCGACCTGGCTCGGGTTCGGCTTCTGGACGACGATCGTCGCGCTGGTCGTCTACTCGGCGCTGCCGGTGCTGCGCAACACGATGGTCGGGATCCAGGGCGTCGACCCCCGCCTGGTCGAGGCCGGTCGCGGCATGGGCATGAGCGGGACCGCCGTCCTGTTCCGCGTCGAGCTGCCGCTGGCCGGGCCGGTGATGCTGGCCGGCGCCCGGACCGCCCTGGTCCTGCTCGTCGGTACGGCCACCCTCGCCACCTTCATCAACGGCGGGGGCCTCGGGGTGCTGATCAACACCGGCATCACCCTGTCGCTGAACTCGCTGCTGATCAGCGGTGCGGTGCTCGTGGCGCTGCTGGCCCTCGCCGTGGACTGGCTGGGCCGGGTCGTCGAGCACGTCGCCCGACCGAAGGGACTGTGATGCGTTCCCCTCTCGCCGCCGCCGCGCTGCTGGCGGCCGCCACGCTCCTCACCGGATGCGGGCTGCAGAGCGCGAACACCTTCGTCCCGCAGGCCGAGCCGGGGACGATCCGACCGATCGGCGCAGACGGGGCGGAGATCGTGGTCGGCACCAAGAACTTCACCGAGGCGCTCATCCTCGGCAAGGTCGCCGTGATCGCGCTGCAGGTCGCCGGGTTCGACGTCACCGACCGCAGCGGCATCCCCGGCGCGGCCCCGGCCCGGGCGGCGATGCTCGGCGGTGAGGTCGAGGTGCAGTGGGAGTACACCGGAACCGGCTGGCTGAACTACCTGCAGATGCCCGAGGGCATCCCCGATCGACAGGAGCAGTACGAGGCGGTGCGGGACGCCGACGCGGCCAACGGGCTGACCTGGCTACCGCCGGCGCCGATGAACAACACGTACGCCTTCGCGGTCCGCAGTGAGGCCGTCGAGGAGCTCGGTGGCGTGGCCAGCCTCTCGGACATCGCCGCGCTGCCGGTGGAGCAGCGGACCTTCTGCGTGGAGTCGGAGTTCGCCACGCGCGGTGACGGGTTCGAGCCGATGCTCGAGGCCTACGGCATCCCGCTGGGCGACCCGCAGGGGGTGCCGCGGGAGAACGTGAGCGTCCTGGACACCGGCGCCGTCTACACCGCCACCGACGGCGGCGTCTGCAACTTCGGCGAGGTGTTCACGACCGACGGCCGGATCGATTCCCTGGACCTGACGGTCCTCGAGGACGACCGCGGCTACTTCCCGGCCTACAACGTCGCGCCGGTGGTGCTGAACGGGACGCTCGAGGAGCACCCGGAGATCGCCGGCGTGTTCGCCGAGATCACCCCGTTGCTGACCAACGAGGTGATGATCGAGCTCAACCGGCGGGTCGACGTCGAGGGCGAGGACCCCGCCGACGTGGCGCTGGACTGGCTGGTGTCCGAAGGCCTGGTCACGCGGGGCTGAGGCATCCAGCGCGACCAGCTCGGTGCCTCAGCGGAACCGACCACGTGATCCGCGGCGCGCGGCGCGGATAGGGTCGAGGGGGTGAGCGGCGAGGGACCGCGCGGCTGGGGGGCACCCCTGTACGCGGCCGTGCTCGACGCGACGGCGGTCGGACCCGGCACGAGCGTGCTCGACCTCGGGTGCGGTGCGGGGCTGCTCGCCCGCGCGGCGGCCGACCGCGGGGCCCGGGTGACCGGGATCGACACCGACCCGGCGGCCGTCGGCCGCGCCGCCGCCGAGGTGCCCGAGGGCGTCTTCGCCGTGCGGCACGCGCTGGACCCTCCGCCGGGCCCGTTCGACGTGGTCGCCGCGGTGCAACTGCTCATGCACGTGGTCGACCCGCTCGCGGTGTTGCGGGCCGCAGCCCGTGTGGGCGGGATCGTGGCCGTGACGGTGTGGGGCCGCGAGCGGGAGTGCGACGTCCGCATCTTCGGTGAGGCGCTCGCGCCGTGGCTGGGCCCGCGCCGCCCGTCCCCCGACCCGCGGGTCAGCGAGCCTGCGCTGCTGCGCGAGATGGCCGAGCGCGCCGGCCTGGTGGTCGACCACCTCGACGACGTGGTCGTCCCCTTCGAGTACGCCGACGAGGACGAATTGCTCCGGCCCCTGTTCGCCTCCGCCCTGGGCCGCACGGTGGCGCGCCGGACGGACCCGGCCACGCTGCGCACGGCCGTGCTCGACCGGCTGGAGCCCTACCGCACGGCCGGCGGGGGGTACCGGCTGGAGAACCTGTTCCGGGTGCTCGTCGCGCGCACCGGAGACCCCACCTGAGAGCTCAGCCGGTACCGAGCGTGCCCCGGTACCGCGTCCTGAGGATGCTCGTGCACAGCTCTCCGTTCGCCTCCATGCCCAGCCGGGTGAGCCGGGCCCGGCGCAGGTGCAGCGGCACCTGCTCCGCGGCGACCGGGTTGCCGTCGGGGTGGAGGAGGAGCGGCGCCCCGTCGTCGGACGGCAGCCCGAGGGCGGTCCGCCGCCGGCGCAGCCGGTCGAGCGCCGGCGAGCCGGGGACCGACCCGAGGGTCAGCGACGCCAGCTCGTCGGGGCCGGCACCCGCATCCACCAGCGGCCGGGCGACCCGGTCCTGCCCGGCGACGACGGCCTTCTCCAGGAAGTACCGCCGCAGCTCGTCCAGCTCGGCAGCGGCCTCGCCGGCGAACGTCTCGACGAACCCGGCGTGGGCGGCGATCCCGCGGTTGATCTCGGCGGCCGCGTGGTGGTCCTCCAGCAGGACCTCCGCGCGGGTCACCCCCTCGACCGCCGACACCGCGTCGTAGGCGTCGGCGACCATGAGGAACGAGAAGTTCGGCGCGCAGAAGAACGTCGGCAACCGCAGGCGCACGGTCACCACGCCGTCACCGGAGACGGTGCACGAGGCCACGAAACCGAGATCCGTGATCGGCTCGTCGATCTCGGGATCGAGCACCGTCCCCAGCGCCTGCCGGACGGCGTCCCGCAGGTTCACGCCGGTGAGCCCGCCGCGGCCGCCTCGGTCAGCAGCTGCTCCCCGGGCTGCTCCTGCTCGCCGGCCGAGGTCGGCAGCCGGCATTCCGCCGGCACGTCGATGCCGTAGAGCTTGGCCGCGTTGAGGCCGAGGATCTTCTTCTTGGTCGCGGTCGTCAGCCGCGGGTAGTCGGAGAACGCCTCGTCGTCGGGCATCTGCCAGTCGACGAAGCCCTCGATCTGCCACTTCGGCGTCCAGATGTTGTAATCGCTCCCGAACGTCATGCGGTCCTCGCCGACCCAGAACAGCAGCTCACCCATGAAGCGGGCGAAGGTCTTCGGCCGGGCATGCATGTGCGCGCCGATCACGACCGAGAGGCCCGCGTAGACGTTGGGCTCCTGCACCGCCATGTAGGCGAAGTCGTCGATCCGCGGGATGCCGGCGTGCTCGATGACGAAGTTCAGGTCGGGGAAGTCGGTCGCGGTCCGGTCGACGTCCTCCATCGAGAAGGCGTCCTTGTCCAGCGGCCAGATCGTCGGGCCCTTGTGGGCGTGGATGTTCTTGATGCCCAGCTCCCGGCACTTCTCCAGAAATCGGTAGGACTCCGGATCGGTGAGCTTCCACCCTCGCGAGCCGTTCTCGTGCCACTCCGCGGTGTAGACCTTGACGCCCTTGAGGTTCCAGCGGCGCGCGTCTTCCTCGAGCTGCCTCAGCCCGGCCTCGCCGTCCCGCGGGTCGAAGCGACCGTTGACGATGAACCTGTCGGGGTGCCTCTCCAGCAGCGAGCCGTTCTGCTCGACGGTGTTGAAGCCGTCCCGGTACCAGTACTTCAGGTAGGTCGACTGGAAGATGGCCCTGTCGACGTGGCCGTCCTCGAAGACGTCCTTCATCAGGTCCTCTTCGGAGACCCTGAGGTAGTGCTCGTAGTCCCAGTGGGTCTCGGGCGGGGCCAGCTGGTGGTAGCCGTAGAAGCAGTCGATCCAGCCCTTGGCGTACTGCTCCCGGCCCTGGACCCAGTTCTCGCGGCTGGCATCCCAGAAATGCATGTGTGAGTCAACGACGAAGTACTTGTCGCCATCCTTCTCGTACATGGACTCCGCACCTCTCGCATCGATTGCCGAAAATTCCGGTCGAGCCGGGTCAGGGGACGAGAATGGCGCGGCCGCGCACCCGGCCGGCGTCGAGGTCGTGCAGGGCGTCGACCGCCTGGTCCAGCGGGTACTTCTGCGTGTGCAGGGTGACCTTGCCGGCCTGGGCGAGCACCATGAGCTCCGCGAGGTCCGTGTAGGTGCCGACGATGTTCCCGACGATGTTCCGCTCGGTGGAGATGATGTCGAGCGTCGGGATGCGCAGTTCGCCGCCGTAGCCGATCACGAAGTACGAGCCGTCGGGGGCGGTCATGTTCCAGCCGTCCATCTCGGCGCCCTGCTCGGCGACGTAGTCGAAGACGACGTGCGCGCCGGTTCCGCCGGTGAGGTCCTTGACCGCCTCGACCTGGTTGCCGTCGGCGAGCACGGTGTGCGTCGCGCCGATCTTCCCGGCCAGCCCCAGCGCGTCGGGGTTCCGGTCGACGACGACGATCCGCGCCGCGGACAGCGCGGCCAGGCACTGGATGCCGATGTGCCCCAGCCCGCCCGCGCCCTGCACGACCGCGGTCGTGCCGGGGGGCAGCAGCGGCAGCGCCTTGCGGACGGCGTGGTAGGCGGTGATCCCGGCGTCGGCGAGCGCGGCGACGTCGGCGGGATCGGTTCCCGGGTCGAGCTTCACGCAGGCGCGGGCGGTGGTGCGCAGGTACTCCGCCATCCCCCCGTCGTGGTTCGACAGGCCGGGGAAGAAGGCGTTCTCGCAGTGCATGTCCTTGCCGGCCCGGCAGGCCAGGCACAGGCCGCAGCTGGGCTGCGGATGGAGGATCACCGTGTCGCCGACCGCCAGGTTGGTGACGCCCTCACCGACCGCGTGCACCCAGCCGGCGTTCTCGTGGCCGAGCACGTAGGGGAGGTCGGGGTTCTGCACCTCCGCCCACTGGCCCTCGATGATGTGCAGGTCGGTGCGGCATACCCCGGCGCCGCCGATCCTGACGATGACGTCCAGCGGTCCGATCGGCTCCGGCTCCGGGATCTCGTCGATCGAGGGGTCCTGGTGGTAGCTGTGCAGGCGAACGGCTCTCATCCGACGTCTCCCGGCTCGACGCGACCGCTGGTCGTCGCTCCCGGCCCGACGAGCGGCGACGACGGCGTCACCCTGACCCCGCACCCGCACCCGGCACAAGGTGCGCGCGTCCGGCATCTTCACGCGTCACTGCGACGGGGAGCGTCGAGGTGCCGGCGGCGCCGGTCTCCGTCCTGGCGGCGTGCGCCCACGCCGGCCGGACGAGCCCTCAGCGGGTCTTCTTACCGGCGCGCAGCGACTCCACCGTCTTCGTGATCCGGGCGGCGCGGGTCTCGAGCTTCTTCGCCTCCCCCACCCACGGCACCCACTCCTTGCGGTGCGAGTAGGCCAGCGCGTCGAATGCGGTCCGCGCCGCGTCGTCCATGGCCGTGGCGAGGTCGTCGGGCAGCGGCACCTCGCGCGGTGCGGTGTCGAGCTCGATGGAGACGTCGACCTGCTGATCGGCCTGCACGCCGGCCGCCTCCCGGTGCTCCGCGGCCAGGGGGACCCAGTAGGAACCGCCCATCGGCGCCACCGTCGTCCGGTAGGTGTGGCCGCCGACGGTGACGACGACCGAGGGGCGCTTGCTCGAACCGAGCGCCGTCACGACGTCGTCGGGCACCTGGATGCCCGTCGCCGTTTTGCCACCCAGCACCACCGTCGCCCGGAAGTCCATGGCGGAACCGTAGAGGTCAGGTGAGCGCGCGGACGGTCTCGACGATCGCGAACACGGCGAAGAGGAGGAAGAGCCCTGCGGCCACCCGGCGGATGAGCGTGATCGGCAGCCGGTCGGCCAGCTTCTTGCCCAGGAACACCGCCAGCCCGGAGACGACCAGCAGCGCCGCCCACGCGCCGACGAACACCGACAGCGGCTCGTCGTAGCGGGCGGCCAGGCCGGCGGTGGCCAGCTGGGACAGGTCGCCCCACTCGGCGGCGAAGAGGACGCCGAAGGAGATGGCGGCTGCCTTGAGGAACGACGGGTGTTCCGGCGTCTCGGCCAGCTCCTCGTCCTCCGGGCCGCTCGATGCGCTGCGCCAGAGGATGACCGCGCCGACGAGGAACAGCAGCGCCACGACGCTGCTGACCAGTGCCTCGGGCAGCAGCGACAGCAGGGAACCGGCGGTGACGGCGATCGCGACCTGCAGGCCGAACGCCGCCCCGACGCCGAGGAACACCGGCCAGTGCGGGAAGCGGGTCGCCAGGACCAGGCTGGCGAACAGCGTCTTGTCGGGGAGCTCCACGGGGAGCACCAGGATGAACGCGGTCGCGATGACCGACAGGTCCACGAGAACTCTCCTCCGCTCGGCACTGCCGGGCGGTGCTCGGACAGCTTGGTTCGTCGCCGTCACCGTAATCGAGCGGTTCGCCGAAACCGGCTGCGGACCCGGACCCGGCGGCGTTAGCCTCCGCACATGCCGTTCCGTTGACGCCCGTCCCCGAACCCGCTTCCCCCCGCCGCACGGCCGCTCGCTCGTCTCGCGGTGGGCTGGGCCGCGCTCTCCGAGCTGGTGCCCTACTACCCGCTCTACGCGCTGCTCTTCCTGGACACCGGGCTGTCGACGGTGGCGATCTCGATCCTGTTCGCCGTCTGGTCGATCACCGGCTTCATCACCGAGATCCCCGCCGGAGCGCTGGCCGATCGCTGGTCCCGCCGGGGAGTCGTCGTCCTGGCCGGCGTCCTGCAGGCGGCCGGCTTCGTGGTGTGGACGGCGGCTCCCGCGTTCGGTGCCTTCGCGATCGGCTTCGTGCTCTGGGGCGTCGGTGGTGCGCTGGTGTCGGGCGCGAGCGAGGCGCTCGTGCACGACGCGCTGGCCGACGTCGAGGCCGCGGACTCCTTCGGTCGCGTCCACGGCTGGATGACCGCGGCGGAGCTGCTCGTCCAGGTCCCCACGGCCTTCGCGGCGAGCGCGCTCTTCGCTCTGGGCGGCTACCGGCTGGTCGGCTGGGTGAGCGTCGGCGTGTGCCTGCTCGCGGCGCTGCTCGCGCTGCGCTTCCCGGAGCCCGCGCGGGTCCCGGACGGCGAGACGTCCCTGGCCGGCACGCTGCGCCAGGGGGTCCGCGAGGCGGTCCGCACGCCGGCGCTGCGGCTGACGGTGCTCGCGGTTGCCCTGATCGGCGCGCTGGACGCGGTCGAGGAGTACTTCCCGGTGCTCGCGGCGGCCCAGGGGGTGCCGGTGACCGGCGTTCCCTTCGCGGTCCTGGCCGTGGCGCTGGCCGGTGCGCTGGGGGCCGCCCTGGGCGGTCGGGCGGCCCGGCTGCCCGACCGCGCGCTGCCGGTGCTGCTCGGGACCGCGGGGCTGTGCCTGGCCGCCGTCGTGCTGCCGGTCCTGGCCGGGCTGGTCGCGCTCTGCGTGTTCTACGCGCTCTACCTCGCGGTCCTGGTGGCCGCCGAGGCCCGGCTGCAGGACCGCATCGACAGCCCCCACCGCGCCACGATCACCTCGGTCGCCGGCCTGGGCATCGAGCTCGGGTCGCTGCTGGTGTTCGCCGCCTGGGCGGTGGGCGGAGCGACCGCGGTCGCCGTCCTGGTCCTCGCCGTCGTGCCCGTCGTCCGGTCCGGGCTGCGGGTCAGCGTGCCTGCCGAGCTCGCTGCAGATAGGCCGACGGAGTGACACCGACGACGGCGTGGAAGTTCCGGCTGAAGTGGGCCTGGTCGAACCACCCCAGGGAGGCCGCGAGGCCGGCCAGGTCGTGGACCTCGCCCGCGTCGATCGCGGCAGCGGCGTCCTGCAACCGGTAGCGGGCCAGCACCGCCTTCGGGCTGACTCCCACGTATCCGGCGAACAGCCGTTGGAGCGATCGCACGCTCACCCCGCCCAGCGCCGCGACCTGGTCGACGCGGACCAGTTCCCGGTCCTCGATCATCGCGCCGATCAGACCCAGCAGGTCGAGATAGGCGTCCGGGGGCTCGGTGGCCAGCGGCGCGAGGGACGCGTCGAGCACGGCGGCGCGGTCGTCGTCGTCCTCCGGCTCCAGGACGTCGATCAGCAGCCGCTCGGCCGGGATCCCCAGTTCGCGGCCGAGCGGCGCGACGCTGTTGCGCGCGGGCAGGGCGCCGGTGAGCGCCGTGAAGCCGCCGGGGCGGAACTTGACGGCGTTCACCCGGCCGGAGCCGGTCAGGTCGATGCTGAAGCGGCGGGTCACGACGCCGTGCAGGAGCACGGCCGGCATGGCCACGCCGAAGCGCGGATCGGTGCCGGACTCGACCGACAGGTTCACGCTGGGATGGCTGAGCACCTCCGAGCGGAACGGCGGCTGCCCGGTGAGGTCCCAGCGCACCGACCAGTACCGCTCGACGAAGGGCCGCAGCGGCTCGCTGACCGGGGCGTCGCGGCGCAGGTCCGTGCGTGCGGCGGTCTCGACGGGGCGCAGGATGCCGCGCAGGGTGGCGGTCCGGTCGATCGTCGCGTTCTTCCAAGACGCCACCCCCGCAGCCTAGGCAGCATCGGGGACATGACGATCACGAATGGAAAGCCCGAGGGCTACACCACCCTGACGCCGTTCCTCGTCTGCTCCCCGGCGACGGAGGCCATCGGCTTCTACGTGGAGGTCTTCGGGGCGACGCTCGTGAGCCGGATGGACGGGCCCGGCGACACGGTCATGCACGCCGAGCTCGACTTCGGCGACGGGCGACTGCAGCTGAGCGACCCGAACGAGCAGTTCGGCCTCGTCAGCCCCACTCGGGACGGCGAGGCGGTCAGCGGCTCCGCCTGCATCTACGTGTCCGACGTGGACGCCGTCTTCGCGAAGGCGGTGGAGCGGGGCGCGACGGTCCGGGAGAAGCCCGACACGTTCGTCACCGGCGACCGGTTCGCCTCCGTCCACGACCCGTTCGGGCACCGCTGGGCGGTCATGACCAGGGTCGAGGGCGTCAGCCCGGAGGAGGCGGAGCGGCGACTGGCGGAGTGGGGCGCCCAGCAGGGGTGACGGGGTAGGTCCGGCTCACGGACAGCCAGGGGAGCAGAACCTGCACCAGCGGACCGATGGCCACCGCGTACAGGAGGGTGCCCAGGCCGAGCGTGCCCCCGAGCAACCAGCCTCCGGCCACGACCACCACCTCGATCGACGTGCGCACCAGCCGCACCGAGCGGCCCGTGCGACGGACCAGGCCGGTCATCAGCCCGTCGCGCGGTCCCGGGCCGAGGTGGACGCCGATGTAGGCCGCCGTGGCGACGGCGTTCAGCAGGAGGCCTGCCAGCAGCAGCCCGATCCGCAGCGGGAGGGACGACGGGGCCGGGACGACGGCGAGCGTGGCGTCGAGGGCCAGCCCCAGCACGACGACGTTGCTCACCGTGCCCAGCCCGGGCCGCTGGCGCAGGGGGATCCACCCCAGCAGCACGAGGGCGCCGACCACGATGGCGACGGTGCCGATCGACCAGCCCAGCCGGTCGGCGAGCCCCTGGTGCAGGACGTCCCACGGCATGTTGCCCAGCGCCGAACGCACGATCAGCGCCATGGAGACGCCGTAGAGCATCAGGCCGGCGTAGAGCTGGACGAGGCGGCGGGGCAGTTGGCGGCCACGGAGCGAGCGGCCGCCGCGAGAGGGCTGGAGCACGGTTCGAGGATGGCCCATGATTGGCCTGCTGACCACAGGCCAATCGGAAGGTAGTGGCGTGGAGACGACCTCGGCCCGGCAGCTGGCGGACCTCGTCGGCGACCTCGACGGCGAGCGCCCGCCCCGCTACGCCGCCCTGGCCCAGCGGGTGCGGACGCTCGTGGCCGACGGGCGGGTGCCCTTGGGCACCCGTCTGCCGGCGGAACGCGACCTGGCCGCCGCACTGACCCTCAGCCGGGCCACGGTGACCGCCGCCTACGCCCGGCTGCGGGAGGACGGCTGGGCCACGGCCCGCCAGGGGTCGGGCACGTTCGCGGCGTTGCCGGCCGGCCCGCACCGCGGCGCCTGGGTGCCTGCACCGGTCGACGACGGGACGATCGACATGGCCCACGCCGCGCCGTCGGCTCCGTCGTCGGTTCCCGCGGCCTTCGCCGCCGCCCTCGCGGAGCTCCCGCGACACCTGCCGCAGCACGGCTACCACCCGGCCGGGCTCCCGGACCTGCGGGCGCGGATCGCCGAGGGATACGGCCGGCGCGGGCTGCCGACGACGCCGGAGCAGGTCCTGGTGACGGCGGGCGCCCTGCACGGTGTCGGGACGGCGTTCAACACCCTGCTGCGCCGGGGCCAGCGGCTGCTCGTGGAGCAGCCGACCTATCCCAATGCGCTGGACGTGGCACGAGCCCTCGGCCTGCGTGTGCTGCCCACGGCGCTCGACCCGGACGAGCCGGAGGAATGGCTGTCCGCCGCCGAGCGGGCGCTGGGCACCGTCCGCCCGGCGGGCGCCTACCTGATGCCGGACTTCCACAACCCGACCGGGCGCCTGCTGGACACGGCGGGCCGTGAGCGGCTCGCCCGGGCGCTGCGCCGCGCCGGCACCACGGCCGTCGTCGACGAGACGTTCGCGGAGCTGTGGCTGGACACCCCACCGCCGCCGCCCCTGGCCGCGTTCGGCGAGGGACACGTCTCCGTGGGCAGCCTGAGCAAGACGTTTTGGGGTGGCCTCCGGATCGGCTGGGTGCGTGCGGACGCCGAGACGGTGCGGCGCCTGACCGCGGTCGCCGTCCGTTCGACGATGGCCGGCCCGGTCGTGGAGCAACTGGCCGCGGGCGCCCTTCTGGACGGCGCCGACGCGGCGCTGGGCGACCACCGGCGGGCCCTGCGCGAGCGCCGGGAGGCGCTGGTGGGGGAACTGCGGTCGCGGCTGCCCGCCTGGCGGGTCCATGAGCCCGCCGGCGGCATGGTGCTGTGGTGCGGGCTGCCGTCGGCGCGCTCCCGCGCGCTGGTCACCGCAGCCGAGGCCTACGGGCTGAGGCTCGCCGCCGGGCCGCTCTTCGGCACGGGCCACGCCCTGGACGACCGCCTCCGGCTGCCGTTCACCCATCCGCCGGAGGTCCTCCGGGACGCAGTGGCCTTGCTCGCGCGGGCCGACGCCGATGTCGAGCGCGGTTCCCGGCCGGCAACCGACCACGGCCGCTGCCCGTCCGATCCCGTCGTCTGAGGCAAGCGGTGCGCCGCCGAGCTGTCCGTGGTGCCGGGCAGGATGCGTCCATGGGTTACGCGATGCGGTCCAGTCGCGTTCGGTGACGTGGTCCGGGGTCAGGTCCGCATGACCGGGTAGGCGGCCTCGGCGGCGGCGGTGGCCGCCCGCAGGGCCTCCTTCACCGGAACGCCGGCGTCGCGGGCCAGCGCGGCGACGTCCTCGTACTCGACGCTGACGTTGACCACGCGCCCGCCCGCGACCGCCACCTTCACGCCCACCCGGGCGCCGAGCACCTCCACCGAGGCCGGGACCCGCTCGAGGGCCACCTTGCCCACGGGGACGACCCGCATGCCGATGGTCGACGTCGTGGCGAAGACCACCGCCTCCACCTCGTCGACCAGCTCCGGACGGCACAACACCGACAGCGCGTACGCCGGGCGGCCCTTCTTCATCAGGATCGGGGTCAGCCAGGCATCGGAGGCCCCGGCGGCCAACAGGGCGTCCAGGACGCCGGGCCACAGCCGCGGGTCGAGGTCGTCGATGTTCGCCTCCAGGACGACCGGGCTCGCCGGCTGCGGGTGCGCCGGCTCGCCGAGGACCAGCCGGACGACGTTCGGCAGCTCCACCGGGTCCCGCCCACCGGCGCCCACCCCCACCCGCTCGACCCGCATCGGCGGCAGCGTCGTCCACTCGCCGACGCGGGCGGCCACCAGCGCCGCCCCGGTGGGGGTGCACATCTCGGCGGCGACCGCGCCCGCCACCACCGGGACGCCGGTCAGCAGCTCCAGCACCGCGGGGCCCGGGATGGGGACGACGCCGTGCGCGCCACGGGCCGTGCCGCTGCCCAGCGTGATCGGCGACGCGGCGAGGCGGGACAGCCCGAGGTGCTCGAAGGCGGCCACCACCCCGACGACGTCGGCCAGCGCGTCCAGGGCTCCGACCTCGTGGAAGTGGACGTCGTCGGGGGAGACCCGGTGGACCCGGCCCTCGGCGATCGCCAGCCGTTCGAAGACCGCGAGGGCGCCGTCGCGGACCGGCCCGGGCAGGGCCGCCTGCCCGAGCAGCGCACGGACGTCCGCCCACGTGCGGTGTGCCGAGGACGTCGGCGCCTGCACGTGCACCCGGGTCGCGCCCAGCCCGTGCCGGGTGACCGACTCGGTGACCAGCCGGATCCGCTCCACCGGCAGCGCGGCGACGGCGCCGGCCGGGACCTCGAGGGGCACCCCGGCATCCACCAGCGCGCCGAGCAGCATGTCCCCGGACGCACCGGCGGAGAGGTCCAGCCACCCGATCATGCGCCGATCATGCCGTCTACCAGGTGGGGAACGGCAGGCGACTGGGGTGGACCCGTCGTGGGGCCGGAGGCTCCCGATGGGGACACGGGCAACCGCTCAGCGCAAGCGGGGGACGGCACCTGGCCGCGGTGTCGTCCGGAGGACGACGGTGTCATGGCGGTGTGATCCGGAGGATCACGGAGTCATTGCCGGTAGGCCGCATCCGGGACGTCGGTGACGAACATGTGCCCCGGTGCGTGCGTGATCGCGAACGGTGGGCGGGAGGCCATCAGCGCCGCCTGCGGGGTGACGCCGCAGGCCCAGAACACCGGGACGTCCCCGTCGGCGAAGTCGACCGGGTCCCCGAAGTCCGGCTGCCCCAGGTCGGCGATGCCCAACGACGAGGGGGCGCCCACGTGCACCGGTGCCCCGTGCACCTGCGGCATCCGCCCGGTCACCTGCACCGCGGTGACGACGTGTTCCCCCGGCACCGGGCGCATCGACACGACCAGTGGTCCGGAGAGCCGACCGGCCGGTCGACACGCGCGGTTGGTGCGGTACATCGACACGTTGCGGCCCTGCTCGATGTTGCGGACCGGTACGCCGGCGTCCAGCAGGGCGGTCTCGAAGCTGAAGCTGCAGCCGATCAGGAAGGCGACCAGGTCGTCGCTCCACAGGTCGGTGACGTCGGTCGGCTCGTCGGTGAGTTCACCGTCGCGCCAGACGCGGTACCGGGGCAGGTCGGACCGGAGATCGGCATCGGGAGCGAGCACGGTGCGGAACGAGCCCGGGTCGGTCACGTCCAGCATCGGCACCGGCTGCGGATTGCGCTGCCCGAACAGCAGCATGTCGAAGGCCCAGTCCTGGGGCACCACCACGAGGTTGGCCTGGGTGAAGCCGGGTGCCTCTCCGGAGCTCGGCACCGCCAGGCCCGCGCGGTAACGGGCCCGGGCATCGGCCGGTGTTCGGCCGGCGAGCGTGGCGGGGGTGGCGGGGGTGGCTGCGGCGGTGGTAGCGGCGGTGGCGGTCACGGGAGGCTCCTCCGGACGGCTCGAATTGCCGGGTGGGCGACTCGAACCTACGGTCGGCGACCACCAGGCGAAAGCGCACAGCCGTCCCGCCGTCGGGATCGATCCGCGTGACGTCCGGTCCACCGGCCGAGCCGACCACAGGCTCCAGGAGCGCCCATGTCGCACTCATCGGACCAGCCCACCGCCACTGCGCCGTCGGGGAGGCTCGCCTCGAGCACCCGGTCCACCCTGCTGGGCGCGATGTTCCTGATGGCCACCTCGGCCATCGGACCGGGCTTCATCACCCAGACGACGGCGTTCACCGTCCAACTCGGGGTCGCGTTCGCCTTCGCGATCGCCGTCTCGATCGTCATCGACATCGCCCTGCAGATGAACGCGTGGCGGGTCATCGGCGTCTCCGGCCGCCGCGCCCAGGAGTTGGGCAACCTCGTCCTCCCAGGTCTTGGCTGGGTGATGGCCGGGTTCCTGCTGATCGGCGGCCTGGTGTTCAACGTCGGGAACGTCAGCGGCGCGGGGCTGGGCACCGACGCGATGTTCGGGCTGGACCCGAGGATCGGCGGGGCGCTGTCGGCCCTCATCGCGATCGGCATCTTCCTCAGCAAGCGTGCCGGGGTGGCCGTCGACCGGATCGTGGTCGTCCTCGGCCTGCTGATGATCGTGCTGACCGCCTACATCGCGATCACCTCCGGCCCGCCCGTGGGCCAGGCGCTGAAGAACGTGGTCCTTCCCGAGGAGGTCTCCTTCCTGGCGATCACGACGCTGGTCGGCGGCACCATCGGTGGCTACATCGTCTACGCGGGCGCCCACCGGCTGCTCGACTCCGGCGTCACCGGGCCGGCGCACGTCCGGGACATCACCCGCGGCTCGATCACCGGCATCATCATCACCGGGATCATGCGCGTCGTCCTCTTCCTGGCGATCCTGGGCGTGGTCACCGGTGGCGCCGACCTCGGGGTGGAGAACCAGGCGGCCAACGCGTTCCAGCAGGCGGCGGGCGAGGTCGGCCTGCGCGTCTTCGGCATCGTCCTGTGGGCCGCCTCGATCACCAGCGTGATCGGCGCCTCGTACACCTCGGTGTCGTTCGTGACCTCCCGCACGCACACCAGCGACCGCACCCGCACGATCCTGGTCTGCGCGTTCATCGCCGTCACGACGCTGGCGTTCGTGCTGGCCGGCGCGGCCCCCACCACCCTGCTGGTGTTCGCCGGCGCCTTCAACGGGCTCCTGCTGCCGATCGGCATCGCCGTGCTGCTGTGGGTGGCGACCCGCCGGGCCGACCTGCTGAACGGCTACCGGTACCCGCGGTGGCTGCTGGTCATCGGCTGGGCCGCCTGGCTGCTGACCATCTACCTGGCGGTCAATTCGATCCGCCCCGTCATCGACCTGTTCTCGTGAGTGGAAGATGCCCAGCGTGGACTTGAACTCCGACCTCGGCGAGGGGTTCGGGCAGTGGACGCTCGGTGACGACGACGCCCTGCTCGACATCGTCACCAGCGCCAACGTCGCCTGCGGATTCCACGCCAGCGACCCCTCGATCATGAGCCGGGTGTGCGCGCGGGCCGTCGACTCCGGTGTCGCGATCGGCGCCCAGGTCGGCTACCGGGACCTGGCCGGGTTCGGCCGCCGCTTCATCGACATGGAGCCCGACGCGCTGACCGCGGACGTGATCTACCAGATCGGTGCGCTCGAGGCCTTCGCCCGCGTCGCAGGCTCGCGGGTGTGCTACGTCAAGCCGCACGGTGCGCTCTACAACGCGATCGTCCACCACGAGGAGCAGGCGGCCGCCGTCGTCCGCGCCGTCCTCGCCTACGACCGCACGCTGCCGGTGCTGGGCCTGCCCGGCTCGGCGTGGTTGCGGCAGGCGGCCGACGCCGGGCTGACCGTGGTGCACGAAGCCTTCGCCGACCGTGCCTACACGCCGGAAGGCACGTTGGTGTCCCGGCGGCTGCCCGGTGCGGTGCTGCACGACCCGGACGAGATCGCCCGGCGCTGTGTCGCGATGGCCGCCGGAGAGCCGATCCAGGACGTCGACGGCGGTTCGCTGACCCTGCGACCGGACTCGATCTGTGTGCACGGCGACACCTCCGGTGCGGTCGAGATCGCCCGCCAGGTGCGGCAGGCGCTGACGGCGGCCGGCGCGGCCCTGACCCCGTTCGCACCGTGATGCGGGTCCTCCCGAGCGGCAGCACGGCGCTGCTGGTGGAGCTGGACGATCTGGACGCCGTCCTCGCGCTCTACGCCGCGCTCGCCGAGCAGCCGCCGGACGGCGTGGTCGACATCGTCCCCGCCGCCCGCACCGTGCTGCTGGTGACCGGTCCGGGCCGGACCTCGCTGTCCGCGGTGGCCGACGCCGTCCGGGCCGCGACGCCGCGGCCCGATGCCCGGGCCGGCGGGGAGGTCGTCGAGCTGCCGGTGCACTACGACGGGGAGGACCTCGAGGACCTCGCGGGGCTGCTGGACCTGAGCCCGGAGGAGCTGGTGCACCGGCACACGGGCAAGGAGTGGATCGTCGCCTTCGGCGGCTTCGCCCCCGGCTTCGGCTACCTCACCCAGCCCGGCGGTCAGTGGGACGTGCCGCGCCGGTCGACGCCGCGCACCAAGGTGCCACCGGGGTCGGTCGCGCTCGCCGGTGAGTTCAGCGGCGTCTACCCGCGCGAGTCCCCGGGTGGCTGGCAGCTCATCGGGCGGACCGATGTCGCCGTCTTCGACCTGGACCGCGATCCCCCGGCACTGCTGCGCCCCGGGGTCGGGGTGCGCTTCGTCGACGCGGGCTCACGATGACGCGCGCCCTCACCGTGCTGAGAGCGGGTCCCTTCACCACGGTGCAGGACGCCGGCCGGCCCGGGCAGGCCGCGCTCGGCATCGTGCGCTCAGGTGCCTGTGACCGGTCGGTGTACCGGCAGGCCAACCGGCTCGTCGGCAACCCGGAGGACTTCGCGGTCCTGGAGGCGACCTACGGCGGGCTGGCGGTGCGGGCGGAGGCCGACCTGATGGTGGTCACGACCGGCGCGCGCTGCGCGGGACCGTTCCCGCATGCCGCGCCCACCCCGCTCCGGCGCGGCACCGAGCTGCGGCTGGGGCCCCCCGAGACCGGGCTGCGCACCTACCTCGCCGTCCGCGGGGGTATCGACGTCCCCCCGGTGCTCGGGTCGCGCGCCACCGACGTGCTGTCCGGGCTGGGACCGGCGGCGGTGGCCGACGGCGACGTGCTGCCGATCGGCGCCCCCATCGAGCCGGTGCCCGGGGTCGACGTGGCGCCGGTCCCCGACATCCCTGGCGGCGAGGTCACCGTGGCGGTGCTGCCCGGGCCACGCGCCGACTGGTTCGGCGACGCGGGCTGGACGGCGCTGACCGGGCAGGTCTGGACGGTGACCGACGAGAGCAACCGGGTCGGTCTGCGGCTGGACGGCACGCCCCTGGAACGGTTGCGCGGTGGTGAGCTGCCCAGCGAGGGAATGGTCCGCGGTGCGCTGCAGGTGCCGCCGTCCGGCCTGCCCGTGCTGTTCCTGGCCGACCACCCCGTGACCGGCGGCTATCCGGTGATCGGCTACGTGGCCGACGAGCCGATCCGCAGTGACGTCGACCGGTGCGGGCAGTTGCGACCCGGGCAGACACTGCGCTTCAAGGCGATGACATCGTGATCCTCCGGATCACACTGCCAGGTGCCGTACCCCGGTCGACCTGAACCGCGGCCCGTGTCCCCGCCGGGGAGCCTCCGGCCCCCGCGCCGGGTCCACACCCCTCAGCGGGCTCGGCGAGCCACTCTCGCGGCGAACACGCCCGCGGAGTAGCCGTTGTCGATGTTGCTGATGGCGACGCCCGGCGCGGCCGAGTTCAGCATCGTCATGAGCGCGCCGAGCCCGGCGAAGGCGTTCGGGGCGCCGGTCGACGTCGGCACCGCCACGACGGGGACGTCGGCCATGGCGCCGACCATCGCGGCGAGCGCGGCGTCCATACCGGCGACGACGACCAGGCAGTCCGCGTCGCCGAACAGCGAGCCGTCGGCCAGCACACCGCGGATGCGACTACCGGCGACGTCGTCCATCCGGAGAACCTCGGTGCCGGTGACCCGGGCGACGAAGGCGGCCTCGGCGGCCACGGGGGTGTCGGCGCCACCGGCGCACAGCACGTGCACGCGGCCCACCGGCTCGGGCACGGGGCCGACCGCAGCGGCCATCGCAGCGGCGTCCATCGTCGTGTACGCGTGGTGCTCGCCGGCCAGCGCCACCAGGGTCTCGGCTGCGGCGCGCAGCACCAGCGCCGGGCGGTCGGGGTGCTCGCGGCGGGCCTCGCGGACCAGCACCAGGACCTGTTCGGTGCTGCGGCCGGTGGCCCAGATGACCTCGGGCTCGGCCGATGCCAGGGGGCGCGGGGCCGCCGCCGGCTCGACTATCGGCGTCACGGGAACCGGCCCGGCGGTGGGGACGGGCCCGAGCAGTGGCTCGGTCGCGCTGCCGGTGCCCAGCGGCGGGTCGACCGGGCGCGCCTCGACCAGGAGCGGAGCGAAGCCGGCGGCCTCGTCGGGGGCGGGGCCGGGCTGGAGCGGGGACGGCTGCACGGCGGCGACAGTAACGGCCGCTGCGTCGTCCTCCGCGGTACCGCCGACGGTCGTGTCGGCGTCCACCGCCGTGTCGGCGGCGACCGGCGGCGGCCCGAACAGCGCGTCGAGCGGGCTGGCCGCGGGGGCCCGGGTCTGGGTCACCCCCGACAGGCGGACGACGCGGTCGCGCCCGCTGCGCTTGGCGTCGTAGAGGACGCCGTCGGCGGCGGCGAAGAGGGTCCGCCGGTCGTCGCCGCGGGCCGCCGACGCGATCCCGACGCTGATGGTCACCGGGACGTCGAGGCCGAACTGCGCCCAGTCGTAGGCGGCGACCTTGCGGCGGGTGCGCTCCAGGGCCCGCTCGGCCTGCTCGGCGGTCGTGTCCGGCAGCAGGACCACGTACTCGTCGCCGGCCCAGCGGCACACCTCGTCGGTGTCGCGGACGCCCTCGATGAGCAGCTCGGCGACCGTGCGCAGCACCGAGTCGCCGCCGGGGTGGCCGATGGCGTCGTTGATGGACTTGAACCGGTCCACGTCGACGACGGCCAGCGCGGGCGCCGCCCCGCTGGAGAGCAGCCCGTCCAGCCGGGCCTCGGCGTAGCGCCGGTTGGGCAGGTGGGTGAGCGGGTCCTCGTAGGCCTGACGGCGGAGCTGACCTGCGGCGCGCTCGGTCTCCAGCAGGCTCTTGCGCCGGCCGAACAGCTCGACCCAGCGGGTGCGCCGCTCGTCGACCCGGTCCAGCTCGTCGGCGAGGTAGGCCTGCAGGTAGGGCAGGGCCCGGCCGGCGTCGTCCAGCTCGGCGTGCAGCGTGCACAGCTCGCGCAGGGCGGCGCGACGAAGCCGGGGGAGGCCGTGCTCGGTGGCCAGGTTCAACGTCGAGACCAGGTGCTCGTCGGCCTCGCCGACGTCGCCCTCCCGGCGCAGGGCCCGGCCCAGCGCCAGCTGCGCCGAGGCCAGCTGTGCGCGGTCCGCGGTGGCCGACGTCGTGCGGACGGCGGCGCGCAGCGGGCCCACCGCGGCGGCGTGCTCGCCGAGCCCGACCAGCGCCCAGCCGTGCACGACCTGCGCGGGAACGATCCCGGCGCTGTCCGGGGGGAGGAACTCGAGGGCCTTCTCGGCCAGCGCGCGGGCCTCGGCGAAGTGCGCCCCGGCGGACTCGGGCATGCCGTCGTCGAGCAGCCCCTCGCCCAGCTCCGCGCACAGCTCGCCCAGGCACGTCGCCGTGGTGGCGACCAGCACGTCGGGGTCCTCGGCAGGACCCCCGTCCTCCGCCCACCCCAGCGCGTCCGGGTCGGTGGCGGCGGTGATGGCGGCCTCGTGCGCGCGCCGCTGGTAGTCCAGCGCCAGGGGCATCAGCTCGAGGTCGGCGAGCACCCCGGCGAGGGTGCCGAGCGTCTCCACCAGGAGCGCGCTGGGCGGCAGGATCGGGTCGAGCAGGCTCGCGGCCTCCACGGCCTCGTCCATGGCGGCGTCGATGCGCCGGGAGAGCAGCTCGATCCGCGCGTGCCGGGCCAGGCCGGCGGCGCGCTGCAGGTGGTCGTCGGAGGCGTCGAACGCTGCCTTCGCCGACCGGACGAGCGCGATCGCGAGCGCGGCCCGGGTGGCGGACTCCGACCGGGGGTCGCCCTCCTCGCCGGTGCCCTCGATGAGGTCGGCCACCCCGGCATGCAGGTCCAGGGCCTCGTCGGCGGAGGACTCGGCGGTCACCGGATCGCCGACGAGGGTGAAACCGGCGACGCGCAGCCGGCGCACCAGCAGCTCGGCCCGGAGGGTGTCGGCCCAGGCCTTGCCCAGCGAACCGGGGGCGTCCCCTGACGCGTCGTCGGCCGGATCGGCGACGACGTAGGGCGATGGTTCCCGCTCGACCCCGGAGAGCATCTCCTCGGCGTCGTCGAGCTGCCAGTTCGCCAGGGCGGCGGTCACCCGATGATGCAGAGCTCCGGGCGGCACGAGCGCACTGTGCACGGAGCAGGTGCCGGTGTCGAGCACATGTTCGGAAACGCGCCGTCCCCCGTCCGATGCGTCCCACGCGTCCCAGGCGGAGAGGGTCACGCGGGGTCCCGCGCGGGGTCGTCGGACTCGTCCTCGCCCGGCGCGCCGCCCGGGGCCCGCACGCGGTTGCGGCCGCTGCGCTTGGCGGAGAACAGGTTGAGGTCGGCGGTGTCGAACAGTGCCCTCCAGCCCACGACCGTCGCCGGCTGCCCCTCGTCGACCGCCGGCGCCGTCGCCACCCCGATGCTCACCGTCACCGGGCCCGGGATCAGGTCCGACCAGTCGGCGGCCGCGACGGCCGACCGCAGCCGCTCCATCACGACGACGGCCTGTGCCTCGGTCGCCGTCGGCAGGACGACGAGGAACTCGTCCCCCGCCCACCGGTACACCTCGTCACCGGTCCGGCTGTGCTCCCGCAGCAGGTCGGCCACCCGGCGCAGGACGGCGTCCCCGTGGGTGTGCGAGGTGTCGTCGTTGACCTCCTTGAACCGGTCCACGTCCACGACGGCCAGCGACAGCGGTTCCTCGCCCAGCCGCATGGCGCCCAGCCGGCGTTCGGCGCTGCGCCGGTTGCCGAGGCCGGTGAGCGGGTCCTCGAGGGCGTGCCGGCGGAGCAGCGCCGCCTGGCGTTCGGCCTCCCGGAGCCGGCTCCGGCGGACGAACATCTCCGCCCACATCTCGCGGCCGCGGGAATGTGCCCGGCCGGTGTCGGCCCGGTATGCCTCCAGCCAGTGCAGGGCCTCGGCGGGCCGGCCCAGGTCGGCGGAGTTCTGGCCGAGCTCCAGCAGGCACTGCCGGTAGCGGCGGCGGTCGCCCGACGCGACGAAGCCGCCGGCCGCGTCCACCAGGAGGCCGACCGCCTCCTCGCCGTACTCGTCGTCGTTGTCGCGGCGGGCGATCCGCACCAGCAGGCGGGCGAGGGCCAGGTCAGTGTACCCGCGCAGCCACATCCCGCCGTGCTGCTGGACCCGGCGGCGCACCCGGCGCAGGGGGCCCAGGGCCCGGTCGAGTTCGTCGGTGCACGTCATGGCCCACGCCTGGACGACGTCGAGCAGGTCGGCGTCCGCCGGGTCGGGCTCCCAGGCCATCTCGCGCGCCTCGGTCGCCTGGGCGATGGCGACGGCGGCCAGCGCGCGGGCCCGCTCGGAGTCGCCGCGTCGGCGGAGGGTCTGGGCCAGCTCGGCGTGCTGCTGGGCCGCCAGCTGCAGCAGCTGCCACTGGTCGGCGAGATCGGGCAGCACGGCGGCGATCCGGTGGCCCCGGCCGGCGTGGGAGACGGCCAGCTCCTCGAGATCCAGCCCCGACAGGGCCAGCGACAGCCACCGGTGGGCCTGGTGGAGGGCGCGGGAAGGCTCACCGGCCGTGGGGCCCTCGGTCAGGAGGCTGGCGTCGACGGCCAGCAGCATCGCGGCGTCGAAGTGGTCGGCGGTGACCTCGACGTGGGCCAGGTAGGCCAGGGTCAGGGCGGTCTCCGCCGACGGCGGGCACGTGTCGAGGGCGTCGCGGGCGGCCGAGACCGCCTCGGCCGCGGCCTCCGGGTCGCTCTCGAGCAGTCCCCGCCGCGCGGCGAGCGCGTGGCGCCACGCCGTCCACCGCGGCTCGGTGGTCCCCCCGAGGGTCGTCTCGGTCTCGTCGAGGAGGGCGAGGAAGGTGGTGGAGTCCTCGCGCGAGCTCGCGTCCAGCAGGCGCCACAGCGCGGCCGTCAGGTCGCCGGAAGCGACACGGGCCGGGCTGGGGACCACACATCCTCCACTGACGGGTCGGCCAGCCGCCGGACGGCCGGGTCTGCCGGTGACGAGGCAGTTCCCCCGGGTGGGGAACCTGCCCCACCCGCCCGCACTACCCTCGTCGGATGCCCGGGATGTCACCCAGTACGCCGCCGACGCGGTTCGCCTATCTCGGGCCCGAGGGTACCTTCGCCGAAGCAGCGCTCAGCATCGCCGTTGCCTCCTCGGAGGGAGCCAGGTACCCCCAGCCGAGTGTCCCGGCCGCGCTGGCCGCCGTCCGTTCGGGGGACACCGACGCGGCGCTGGTCCCGCTGGAGAACTCCGTCGAGGGTTCGGTGCCGGCCACCATGGACGGGCTGGCCGACGGCGAGCCGCTGGTGATCACCCGCGAGGTCTTCCTCGACGTCGTCTTCGTCCTGGCCGCCCGCCCGGGGACCGAGCTCTCCGCCGTGCGTTCGGTGGCCAGCCATCCGCATGCGCTCGCCCAGACCGCCGGCCGGCTGGCCGAGCTGCTCCCGGACGTCGTCCCGCTGCCGACGTCGTCCACCGCCGCCGCCGCCGAGGCCGTGGCGGCGGGGGAGTACGACGCCGCCGTCTGCGCCCCGATCGCCGCCGAGCGCTACGGCCTGGTCCCCGTGGTGGAGGATCTGGCCGACCACCCCGGGGCGGCGACCCGGTTCGTCCTCGTCGAGCCGGCCGGAGTCCTGCCGGCTCCCACAGGCAACGACAAGACCTCGCTCGTCGTCGTCGTCGAGGACCGGACCGGCGCGCTGCTCGACGTGCTCCGCGAGTTCTCCGTCCGTGACATCTCACTGACCCGGATCGAGTCCCGGCCCACCCGGGAGCGGAAGTGGGTGTACTCGTTCTCCCTCGACTGCGAGGGGCACGTGGCCGACCGCCGGGTGGGCGAGGCACTCGCCGCGCTGCACCGCGTGTGCGAGGACGTCCGCTTCCTCGGCTCCTACCCGCGGGCGGACGGCCGCCAGAACCGGCCGGTGCCAGCGATGGCGGACGACCCCGCCTTCGCCGAGGCCGACGCCTGGCTCGCCGCGATCCGCGCCCGGGCCTGACCCCGCCTCACGCCAGGCGGGCGCGCAGGTGCTCGACCACGCGGGTGGTGACCGGGACGTCGACGCCGTGCCGATCGGCGGCGCGCAGCACCGCGCCGCCGATCGCCTCCAGCTCGGTCTCGTGGCCGGCGGCGGTGTCGCGCTGGAGCGAGGAGGTCATCACGGCGGGCACGGTCGCCATGAACGCGAGGGTCGCGGCGGCGTCGGCGTCCGCCCCCTCGGCCCGGGCGACCGCCGCCACCTCCTCCACGAGCGCGCGCAGGTCGTCCCCGAGTTGCTTGCGGACGGCGCCCAGCGGCGCGTCGAGCGTCGTGGTGAGCAGCGCGACCGGGGCCAGGAAGGCCAGCTTGTCCCAGAGCAGCCCGGTCTCGTCGGGGCGGACGGCGACGTCGAGCCCGGCGTCGGCCAGCGCGGCGGCGAGGGCTTCCGCGCCCGGGGCCAGCTGGACGGCGGCCAGGCTCCCTTCGTGCCGCACCGCTCCCGGTCCGGTCCGGCTGGCCACCAGGCGGATGGCGCCCGCGACGACGCGGGCATCCGGGTAGCGCTGGCGGAGCAGCGGCTGGCGGAGCAGCGCCATGTGCTCGAGGCCGTTGAGCAGCGGCACCAGGACGGCGTCGCGGACCGCCGGGGCCGGGACCCGGTCGAGCGCCTCCTCCAGCCGGGTCGCCTTCGGCGTCACCAGGCACACGTCGACCGGCTCGGTCAGCAGCTCGGCGCCGGAGGCCGGTGCGGTCACCTCCCCGTACCGGTCGCTGACCAGCCGCAGCCCCCGTGGCGCTCGATGTGCGCCGCGGTGCCGGGGCCGGCGAGGCAGGTGACGGCGTGCCCCTGCCGGGCGAGGAGGGTCCCGACCAGGCCGCCGACGCCGCCGGGTCCGAGGACGGCCACGCGCAGCGCTCCCATCCGTCCACCTTGCCGGTGACCAGCGGGCCCGGCAACCGTCAGACCGGCTGAGCCCGGGCTCTCCGTCGGCCGCCACGTCGCGGCACTGGGAGAGCCTGCTAGCCGGTCAGGACGTCAGCCGATCGACGAGCCAGTCGGCCATCCGGGGGCGCACGAGGTGGTGCAAGTTGTGGCAGCAGTGATTGCCCTCCGGCGGGATGTCCCAGACGACGTCCGCATCCGACGGCAGGGCGTCCCGGAGGCGGTCAACCTGCGCCACCGGAATGAGGTCGTCGGCACCGCCGTGGAGGACGTAGGTCGGGCACCGGAGCTGCGCCGCCACGTCGGACAGGTCGATCGAGCGCTGGAGGAAGTCCCGCGCGGCGGCGGGGTCGGGGTAGCCCGCGACGTAGGCGAAGCCGGCTGCCGCGCTGGGCGACAGGTCGTCGAAGAACGACAGGTCGAAGAACGCGCCCCACACCCCGCACGCGCGCAGCCGCTCGTCGGAGGCGGCGGAGCGGGCCGCGTAGTAGCCGCCGAGGCTCCGGCCCAGCACGCCGATCCGGTCCCCGGCGATGGCGGGCTCGTCCAGGAGGAAGTCGACGACCGCGGAGGTGAACCGCTCGAAGTCCGGCCGGAGCGGGCTCTGCACCATGAACTCGCCCTGCCCGGGGCCGTCGAAGGCACAGGTGGCCAGGCCGCGCTCGAGGCACAGTTCCTCGAACAGCAGGCTCTCCTCCTTGGTGCTCTCCAGTCCCCCGAGAAGGATCACGCAGGGGTGCGGGCCCGGGCCCTCGGGGAGACGGAGGAACCCCGGCACCTCCATGCCGTTGACGGGGACCGCGAACCGCCGCGCGGGCGGACGCAGCAGTGGGGCAGCCCGGTCGTAGAGGTGGACCTTCTCCCGCTGGCCCGACGTCTTCCGTTCCGGGTCCTGCCACCACAGGAACTGCGCGTAGTGGTAGGCCATCGAGCCGAACCAGAACAGCCGGCCGGCGGTCAGCCTGTGCCCCGCCGCCAGGGCATCGTCGCCGAGCGCCTCGTACGCCGCTCCCCGTGCGGCCCAGAAGTCGAACCACTCCTCCCAAGACTGCAGCCGGCTCTCCGCGGCCTGCACGTCGGGCAATGGCAGCCCGTCGCCGACCAGCCGGCCGGCGTGGATGCGGAGAACCTGCATCAGCTTCGCGTCGGGCACCGATTTCCTCCGATGGTCGAGGGTGCTGGTTGGTGGGTCAGCGCAATCCCGGGCCGTAGCGCAGGACGAAGACGCCGTGGTTCTTGTCGGTGCAGTAGATGGAGCCGCGGGCGTCGACGATCACGTCCTCGAACTGCGTGACGAGCTCCGTGGGCGGCACGCCGCGGCGCTCCGCGGGGTCTTCCGGGACGAACCAGCCGGCCTCGACTGGCTCCCGCGGGTCGCTGATGTCGAACAGCCGCAGACCCGCGTTGAAGTACGTCAGGAGCACGTGGTCACGCAGCTGGAAGTGTGCGGGATTGCCCTGGTGATGGTGCTGGTTGCGCGGGCCGAAGCGGCCGCCCTTGTCGTAGTAACTGGCGTAGGGCAGGCCGAGCTGGGGCTGTGGGACCGGGAACGAGCTGAGGACGCGGGGTGCCGCGGGATCGGCGACGTCGACGACGAACACGTAGTTGAGCGGCTCGCGGCCGCCCTCCTCGATGGCCTCGCTGTTGGCAACCAGCACGCGGCGGTCGGGACGGGGACGGCCGAATGCAACCCGAGGAAGCTGCCGAGGTCGCCGAACCGGAGGAGCCCCACAAGGCGGGGGTCGGTCGCCTCGGAGACGTCGAGGACGACCAGACCTACGCGCCCGTAGGGCAGGTAGGCGAGGTCACCGTCGACGTAGGCGGGGCCGTGCAGGTAGGCGAGCGCGGGCTGATCGGGGCCAATCTGGTTTGGCCAGGCCCAGCGCGAGACCTCCCGAGGCTCGGCAGGATCGGAGACGTCGAGGATTACCAGGCACTGGCCGACCTGATCCGGGCCCGCCGCCGTTAGGTAGGCGTACCGGCCACCGGCGTAGAAATTGCGGTGCGTCCCGTACGAGCCGGTGCGCCACCGGCCGACCGGGCGCGGCTTCGCCGGGTCATCGGACAGGTCCCAGAGCACGACGCCTTCCTCGAACGGTGCCCCCTCAGGGACCCCCCAGCCCGGCACCGGCCGCTCCAGGGCCGTGACGAGCAGGTCATCGGCCGCCTGGACCTGGATGGTCCACGTGGTGTCGGGTCCGCTCATCCGATGCACCACTGTGGGGTTCGCAGGGTCCGTCACGTCGACCACCGACCAGCCGCTCTCCCAGAGGTGACCGGTGTAGAGCAGCCATCGGCCGTCCCGCTCGTGCAGCGCGAGCTTGAACCCGGGCCGGCCGTCCAGGTCGCAGTAGCCGACGAGCTCGAAGCCCTCGCACTCGAGCACTCCCGGAGCGGCGGGCGGCGGGGTGGTCATCCCGGTCTCCTCGCGGTCGGCGGCGTCCCGCGGTCGAGCGCGGGACGCCGATGACGCTAGAAGTGCGGCTCGGGTAGCGGAACGTCGAGGACTCACCGGCGCGGGCCGGCCGGATGTCGAGAACCGACACCGCGCGTCGCGGCTCGGCTCTAGCCGCTCTCCGCCGCGAACTCACGCAGCCGCAGCGCCAGCGAGATGTTCACCCACAGGTCGGCATCCGTCGAGAACGGTCCGAGCAGCTCCTCCAGCCGGTGCACGCGGTGCCGAACGGTGTTGTAGTGGCAGTGCAGCGCACGTGCCGCGTCGACGAAGTTCATGTTCTCGGCCACGAGCGCGCGCAAGGTGGCGAGCAACCCGTCCGCTTCCCGGGCGGGCAGCCGGTCCAGAGGCGCGAGCACCTGGGCGACGAGATCCGCGGTGTCGTCGTCTCCGGCCGCGGCCAGCACGAGGCCGAGGGCGCCGAGCTCCGTGAACGAGCACGGCCGGGACGGCCGGGATCGCCGTCCGCCCGCCCGCACCGCGACCAGCGCCTGGCGGAGGGCCCGCGGAGCGTCCTGCAGCTCCGAGCAGTCGGCGCTCAGGCCGGCGCTGATGCCGTGGCTGAGCTCTTCTGCCGTCCGGCGGTGAAACTTGTCGATCACCGACTGGAGCGCGTCCTCCAGCCGGGGGCGGTCGGGCGCCGGGAGGACTGCGGTGAGATGGTGGCCGACCATGCCGCTGGCTCCGGTGCCGGACGGGCTTTGTAGGGCCTGGCGGAGCAGGGCCAGACCAGTGGAGCGCAACCACAGCACCGCTCGGGGGTCACGCAGCCGGCGGCCGTCGAGGGGCCAGACGCCGATCGCCGCGACAACCAGCGGACAGCTCAGCCGCCAGCCGAGCTCGTGGAGGCGGCTCGCGGCGGCGTCGACCTCGTCGAACTCCCCCCGCAGCAAACGAGTGAGTATCTCGCTCTGGAACTGCGCCTCGACGTCCCGCACAGCAGCCTGCTGGGACAGGGCGAGGGCGGCCACTGCGGCCGAACGTTCCAATGCCCGGACCTCCACCGCGCTGAACGGACGGTCGGTTCGCCGGGCGGTGAGGTAGCCGAGCAGATTGGCGGGACCCCCGAGGCGCAGCACGACGTATTCGAACGGCTCGGTGCCCGTGCGGGGGTCGCGGGCCGAGGACTCCAGGGCCCGCCAGTCGCCCGTGGACGGCGTGCCCTGAGCCTCTGACGGCGGGATCGCCCCGCCGATCGGATCGAGGAGATTCACCTCCGCGCCGAGCAGTCGTGCCGCCTCGCTGGCCACCCGGCCGGCGGTCCCTCCACTCATCACGATGTCGGACAGCGCCGCGTGTACGCGTTCGGCCAGGTCCAGGTCGGCGAGCAGGGCGGAGTTGATGCGGCGGAGGACGTCGATGATGATGTCGTCGAAGGCGAAGGAGTCGGTCAGCCGGATGACGGGCAGGCCCACCTCCTCCGCGGTCTCCAGCAGCCCCGGTGGGAAGTCGTCGAGGTAGCTTCCCAGGCGGATCGCCAGGCACGCCACGGAGCGCGCATCCAGCTCCCGGATCACATCGCACATCGAGTCTGCACTGTCACGCAGAGGATGCCCGGTGGAGAGCAGGGCGGCCCCGGGCTTCACCCACTGAGTTATCTCGGTGCCCGCGACGACGCTGACGTTGTAGACGCGCCGCTCCAGACCGGAACTGCCCGCGACGACCGTGGTGCCGGCCAGCGTCGGGAGATCGAGCAGGTCGCCTACCTGCACCTCGTTGCTCATCGAGTCTCCCGCCCGTGACCGCGCCGCTCGGCGGTCATCTTCCCCGCGTTACCGCCGCTCCCGGCGCAGGGGCTCGATCTCGCCCGCTGCGAATAGCTGACGCAGGCGGAACAGCCCGTCCGGACTCAACGGCATCGCCTCGATGCGGAAGCCCTCGGCGTCCTCTATCGCGCTGGCGATAGCGGCCGCCGCCGGGATCACGCCGGCCTCACCGGCGCCCTTGACGCCGAGCGGGTTGAGCGGCGAGGGGCTCTCCAGGTGGTCGATCTCGATGTGCGGCGGCACCTCGGTCGCGTAGGGCATGAGGAAGTCCATGAACGAGGCGTTGAGCAGCTGCCCGTCCTGGTCGTAGGCCATGCGCTCGTAGAGGGAGCCGCCCACGCCCTGCGCGACGCCTCCGTGGATCTGTCCCTCGACGATGAGCGGGTTGATGACTCGACCGCAGTCGTGGACCACGCAGTACCGGAGGATCCGGATCTCCGCCGTCCGCGGATCGGTCTCCACCACCACGGCGTGGATTCCGTTGGCGAAGGTCGAGCGGACCGGCGAGTGGAAGGCGAGGCTCTCCAGGCCCGGCGCGGCCTCGTCGGCCAGCGGTGGCTGGTCCTCGGCGAGAGCTCGCGCGAACCGGGACGCGTTCCGGGCCTCCTCGTCGAAGGAGTACCGCAGGGGATTAGACAGCGCGGCGACCGTCCGGAGCGGCAGCGCCACAGAGGGGGTGCCCTTCACCCGGACCACGCCGTCGACGAGCTCGAGGTCGTCCGGGTCGGCCTCCAGGGCATCGGCGGCGAGCTGGAGTGCTCGTTCCTTGATCTTCCGGGCCGCCCGGGCGACCGCGCTCCCCGCCACCACCGCGCCCCGCGAGGCGTAGGTGCCGACGCCGTACCGAATGCCCCGGGTGTCCCCGGTGGTGACATCGACGTCCCCCAGGGCTACGCCGAGCTCGGACGCCACCACCTGGGCCAGCACGGTCTCGTGCCCCTGGCCCTGGCTGGTGATGCCGGTAGCCACCGAGACGCGACCGTTGGGGGCGAGGTGCACCCGCGCCCCCTCGTACGGCCCCAGCCCTGTGTTCTCCACGTACGCGGCCAGGCCGATGCCGACGGTGCGCCCCTCGCGGCGGGCCGCGGCGCGAAGGCCCTCGAAGTCATCCCAGTCGACCAGATCCTTGAGTGCCTTCAGCGCCCCGGCGTAGTCACCGGAGTCGTAGACGACCTCGCGGCCGTCCTGGCCGCGGAACCCGTGGCCGTAGGGCAGCTGGTCGGTGGGGATGAGATTGACCTCGCGCACTGCGGCCCGGTCCATGCCCAGGTGGTCGGCGACCCGGTCCATCATCCGCTCCACCGCGAAGACTGCCTCGGGCCGTCCGGCTCCCCGGTAGGGCGCCACCATGACGAGGTTGGTGTAGAGCGCGGTGACGGTGGCCCGCTTGGCGGGCACGGCGTAGGGCCCCAGCAGGTGCGAGGAGGTGTTCTGCGAGACGACGAGCCCGTACTGGGAGTACGCGCCGATGTCGTGGCAGATGTCGATGTCATAGCCGAGCACCCGCCCGGTGTCGTCGAAACCGACGCGCACGTGCTGCCGCTGCGCGCGTTCCTGCGCGCTGGCGATGAAGTTCTCGCGGCGGTCCTCCACCCACTTGACCGGCTGCCGCAGCAGGCGCGCGGCCAGCGGGACGAGAATCTCCTCCGGCCACGGCCGTACGCCCTTGAGCCCGAAGGCGCCGCCGATGTCGGGGGTGACGACGTCGACGTCGGCGTCGGCCAGGCCCAGTAGGTGCGCCACCACGGCGCGGACGGCGTGCGGCACCTGGGTCGATGTGTGGATGACCAGCCGGCCGTCCTCACCGACCCGGGCGAGGACCCCCCGTCCCTCCAGCGGCGCTGCCATGCTCCGCTCGATGTCCAGGTTGAGGTCCAGGACGTGGGGGGCCGCGGCGAGCGCCGCGTCGACGTCCCCGCACTCCTGGCGGATCACGCCCGCGACGTTGTCGGGGACGTCGTCGTGCACCCGCGTCTCCGCGTGCCGGGCCGCTTCGATCCCCACCACCGGGGCCAGCGGCTCGTAGGTCACGCGGATCCGCTCGGCGGCGTCCTCGGCGATGTACCGGTCGCGGGCCACCACCATGACGACCGGCTCGCCCAGGTGGTTCACCTCGCCGTTCGCCAGCGCGTAGCCGGTTCGGGGAGCGATCAGTCCGGGATGAGGCAGGCTCACCGGGATCGGCTGAGCGGCCCGCCCCGGGAGGTCCTCCCACGTGTAGACGGCGACCAGGCCCTCGACGTCGACGGAGTCGGAGGCGTCGACGTCGAGGACCAGGGCATGTGCGTGCGGGCTCCGCACGAAGGCGGCGGCCAGTGCGTCGGCGCCCAGGTCGTCGAGGAACCGGCCCTGCCCCGTGACCAGGCGCCGGTCCTCGACGCGGGTGACTGCGGAACCCAGCACCGCGATCACCTCTGCTCGCCAGCGGCCGCCTCCCCAGCCCCCGCGCGGGACCCGCCGCCGCCCGTGTCCGGCCCGTCGGTGGCCGGGTGGGATCGGTCGGCGGCCGTGTCAGGTACGTCGGCGGCTGGCGACGGCGCCGTCGGCTGCGGCTCCACGTCCCCTGGCTCGCGCTGGCGGCCCGGCAGGACGAACTGCGAGACGAGGACCATCAGCAAGCCGGCCACCATCGGGTCCGACAGCAGCGGCCGGATGACCTCGGGGAGCTGCTGCAGCAGCTCCGGCGCGATCGCGTGCAGGCCCACTGCGGGGGCGAGACCGAGGGTGAGGACGGCGGCGTTGCGGGGGGTGGCCATGCTGCCGGCCAGCCGCCGGACGCCCTCGCTGGCGATCATCCCGAATGTCATGATCAGCCCGGCGCCCAGCACTGGCGCCGGCATCGCGGCGACCAGCGCAGCGAACTTCGGGACGAGGCCGAAGAGGACCATGACGGCCCCGCCGGTCGCGACGGCGTATCGGCTGCCGATGCCGGTGAGCCGGATCAGGCCCACGTTCTGGCCGTAGGTCGTCATCGGCAGGCCGCTGGTGACACCGGCGAGCGGACCGCCCAGCCCGTCGACGATGAGGGCGCCGCGCAGCTGCCGGGACGTGGGGCGCCGGTTGAGGATCGTGGCTACAGCGGTTGAGTCGCCCAGGGTCTCGATGAAGGTGGCGAGGTAGACGACGGTCATCGCGACCACCACGGCCACACCGGGCCACGACGGGGTGCCCAGCTCGAAGGGCGTGACGAAGCCGAACCAGGGAGCGTCCCGGACGCCGTCGAAGTTGATCAGCCCGACGATCGCCGCGAGCACGTACCCGACGGCGAAGCCGAGCAGGACCGACACCGGTCTAAACAGCTTGGAGGCCAGGCAGCCGAGCACGGCGATCACCACCAGGGTGACCACGCCGACCAGCAGTGCCGTGCCGGAACCCTCGTACGGCTTGCCGACGGACAGGAAGTTCCGGAGTCCGATCGGCATCAGGCTGATCCCGATGACGACGAGGAAGCAGCCGATCAGGAAGGGGGTGAACAGCCGCCGGAGTGCACCGGCGAAGAATCCGAGGATCGAGGTGATGAGGCCGCTGATGAGGGCCGCGCCGTACAGCGCGGGGAACCCGCCGGCCTTGTAGGCGACCAGCATTGGGCCGATGAATTTGAAAGTGGCGGCGTTGACGATCGGCAGCCGCGCGCCGAGCGGCCCGATGCCCAGCGATTGCACGATGGTCGCGATGCCCGCGGCGATGAGCACGCCGGATACGAGGACGCGCTCCTCGCCGGGCTCCAGCCCCACGGCCGCCGCGAATGTGAGCGGGACACCGATCATCGCGGCGAACGCCACGATCACGTGCTGGAAGCCGAACAGGATCATCTTCGGCGGGGAGGGCCGGTCGTCGAGGTCGTACAGGATGGCGACGTTCTCGTCGCCGGTGTTCGGTGTCGGCCCGTGGCCGTTGCCGGTAGACCCGGCGCTCGCCGCGGCCGCCACCGGCCGCTTCGGCGGCGTCTTGTCTCGCCCCTGCTTCCTGCTCATGCCCGGTCTCCTCTGGTGATGGCGACTGCGGAGGTGCGTTCCAGATCCGTCGGCTGTTCGAGTGGCAACCCGAACAGCTCGATGGCGTTGCGGCAGGCGATCCGCTCGTAGTCCTCGCCCTGTACGGCGTCGGCGAGGTCGATGGCGGCACCACGGGCGTCCGCGATCGGGAAGGGGTGGTCGGTGCCGAAGAGGACCCGATCGGTCCCGAGGACGTCGGCGCACAACCGCAGCGCCGAAGGTGAGAACAAGATGGAGTCGACGTACAAGCCGGGTGCGCGCTCGGGCATGCTCCGCACCGATGCCTGATCGGCGGATGGCTCCACCTCGAGGGCTCGCTTCAGCCGACCGGCCAGGGCCGGCAGCACCCCCCCGCCGTGGGCGGCGACGACCCGCAGGTCGGGATGGCGCTCGAAGGTGCCCGCCAGAACCAATCGGGCGACAGCCACCGTGGTCTCGAACGGGAAGGCCAGTGCCAGGGTCAGCGCCTGCCCGAACCCACGGGTCGCTTCCGGCGCCAGGCCAGCTGCCGGATGCACGAAGATCGGCAGGCCTGCCGATGCGGCGGCCGCCCACAGGCCCTCCAGTTCGGGGGCGTCGAGCGGTGACCGGCAGACTCGGGTGCCCACCATCACGCCGACCATCGACGGTTGCTCCGCGAGCTCCTCCAGCGTCTCGATCGCGCTGCTCACCGTGTCGTTGGGCAGCAGGCCCATCGCCCAGATCCGGTCGGGCGCCTGATCCGCCATCTCGGCGAGTTCGGCATTGACGGCGCCGGCTAGCGAGATGCTCTCGGCGCCGGGGAGTAGGTCGAGCCAGGGGTTCCCCGGTGAGACGACCGAGTGCGTGATACCGGCGTCGGACATGAACGCGAGCTTCGCGTCGAGGTGAGTGAATTCAGCGGTGACCGGAACGCCGCGGTCACCGGGGAACAGGCAGAACCGGGGCCCGCCCTCCAGATCTCGGATGAAGGGTGCTTCGGCGCGTCCTCGCAAGTAGTCGACGAGCGAGGGCGGATACACATGGCTGTGTACGTCGATCAGCGCACCGGTCACTGGCTGCCCCGTGTCCCTGTCGGATGCATGGCAGGACTGTGGCAGTCATCACGGAAGCGGTCATTGGCTGCGCCGCATCGTCCGTGGCGTCGTTGTTGTCGGTCTTCGACAACAGCGGCGGTGGCGCGAGCTTCAGGTCAGGCCCGTGCCGCCTGGCGCTCGAGGGTGGGCTCCGGCTCGGGCGCTGGGCGGCGGGCCATCCTGCTGGGCCACCAGACCCGGTCGCCGATGATCGCGACGGCGGCCGGCACGACCAACGACCGGACGACGAAGGTGTCGAGCAGGACGCCGAAGCCCACCAGGAACGACAGCTGGACCAGGAACAGCAGCGGCAGGACGGACAGGGCGCCGAAGGTGGCGGCCAGCACCATCCCCGCCGACGTGATCACCCCGCCGGTCACGGCGAGCGCGCGGAGGACGCCGGCCTTCGCGCCGTGCTGCTGGGACTCCTCGCGGGCCCGCGTCATCAGGAAGATGTTGTAGTCGATCCCGAGGGCGACGAGGAACACGAACCCGATCAGCAGGATGCCGGGGTCGCTGCCCGGGAAGTCGAAGACCCCGTCGAACAGCAGGGCGGCCACCCCCACCGTGGCGCCGACGCTGAGCACGACCGTGGCGACCAGCAGCAGCGGAGCGACCAGGGACCGCAGCAGGACGGCGAGCACGATCGTGATCACCAGGAGCACCGCCGGGACGATGACCCGCAGGTCGCGCGCCGCGCTCTCGCGGGCGTCGAGGTTGTTCGCCGTCTCGCCGCCGACCAGCGCCGACGGGTCCGCCCGGTCGAGCGTCGTCCGGAGGGTCTTCACCGTCTCGATGGCCGCGACGCTGTCCGGTGCGACGTCGAGGGTGGCGTCCAGGCGGACCTGTCCGTCCACGACGACCGGGCCGGCACCCGGCACCGGCGGGCCCTCGCCGGTGAACGGGGTCACCGACGCGACGCCGTCGGTCGCCTCCGCCGCCTCTGCGACGGCCGGCCAGGTCGCCTCCGGCGTCACGATGACCGCCGGGCTGGCGACGCCGGCCTCGAAGTGGCGGCCCAGGGCCGCCTGTCCCGCGACGCCGTCGGACTCGCCCTGGATCGCCTCGGAGAACGCGATGCCGTCGGCGTCGTAGGTGGGGGCGAAGACGGCGGCGGCGATCAAGGCGAGGACGCTGATCGCGAGCACGCGGCGGGGCCGGCGGCCGACCAGGCGGGCAACCCGCTGCCAGCCGCGTCCCTCCGCCGGCTCGACGCCGTACTTCGGGCGGAAGGGCCAGAAGGCGGCGCGGCCGAGCAGGGTCAGCGCCGCCGGCAGGAACGTGAGCGCGGCGACGACGGCGAGGGTGACGCTGACCGCGGAGATCGGGCCCAGGCCGCGGTTGGAGCCCAGGTCGGACAACAGCAGGCAGAGGACGCCGAGCACGACGGTGGCGCCCGAGGCGACGATCGGCTCCCACGACTGGCGGAGCGCGATCCGCATGGCGGTGTACTTCGACGCCTCGCGGCGCAGCTCCTCGCGGAACCGGGCCACGAGGAGCAGGCCGTAGTCGGTGGCCGCGCCCACGACGAGGATGGCCGCGATGCCCTGGCTCTGGCCGTTGACGGTGATGGCGCCGGCGTCGGCGAGCAGATAGGCGACCGCGTTGGCCGCGGTGAGCGCCAGCCCCGCCGTCCCGATGACCAGCAGGGGCAGGATCGGGCTGCGGTAGACGATCAGCAGGATGAGCAGCACGACGCCGAAGGCGGCGAGCAGCAGGAGCCCATCGATCCCGGAGAATCCGTTGGCGAAGTCGGCGAAGATGCCCGCGGGGCCGGTGACGAAGGCGTCCGTGCCCTCGACCTCGATCGCCGCCCGGAGGTCCTCCACCACGGTGACGATCTCGTCGCCCAGGTCCGGGCTCAGCGGGAGGAGCGCCTGGACGGCCTGCCCGTCGTCGGAGGGGATGGGTGGGGACGCCCGGCCCACGAGGGCGTCCGCCTCCTCGGCGACCCGCTCGGCCGCGGCGACGCGGTCGCCGATCTCGGCGAGGGTGGCCTCGTCCACGCCGTCCGTGTTCTCCCACAGGAGCACCGCCGGGATCGACTCCTCGGGTCGGAAGCTGCCCTGGAGTTGCTGCACGCGGGTGGACTCCGCGCTGTCCGGGAGGAACGCCGCGACGTCGTTTTCCTGCAGACCGGTCAGCTTGGCGCCGAGGACGGTGAGTGGTCCCGCGCCGACCAGCCACACCAGGAGGACGACGAGAGGGAGGAGCCAGCGGAGGGAGCGACGGCGAGGCATGCTGTCCCTTGATGGTCGATAATCTCGATCGTCGAGATATTAACGGGTGGCCGGGCCCGGCGCGAGGGACGGAGGTGCGGGTTGGATCGGGATGCCGCCGCCGCGCGTCAGGAGATCGCACTCCTCCTTCGCCGGCTCAACGTCGAACTGGATGCAGTCGGCCAGCGATTCGCCGAACTGCACGGCCTCAACCGCACCGACGTGCGGGCGCTCGTGGCGATCATGGACGCCGCTCGCCGCGGGGAGGCGCTCACGGCCGGCCGGCTGGGGGAGGCCGTCGACCTGCGCTCGGCCTCGGTCACCGCACTGGTCGACCGGCTGGAGAAGGTCGGCCACGTGCGGCGGGTGCGCGACCCCGAGGACCGGCGCCGCGTCGGCCTGGAGCTGTCCGATTCGGCGATGGCGGCCGGCGCCGAGCACTTCGGCGGTCTGGCGCGGGACCTCTCGGCCGCGATGGAGGACTACACGGAGGAGGAGCTGGCCCTCGTCCGGCGGTGGCTCGAGGACATGACCGGGGTGATCATGCGCCACTCCCGCGGCGCCCCGTGACCGTGCGGCCCCCTCGCAGGGGCCCGCCCTGAGCGTGCGAAGAGTGGGGGGCGAGGGGGTCCTTCGTCAGAGGTAGAGGCCGGTCGATTCCTCGATGCGCTCGGCGGCGACGGCGTGCACGTCGCGCTCGCGCAGGATGACCAGGTCCTCGCCGTGCACCTCGACCTCGTGCTGGTCCTCGGGGGAGAAGAGCACCTGGTCGCCGACCTTCACCTGCCGCACCGACGCGCCCACGCCGCGGGCCTCGCCCCAGACGAGCCGCTTGGCCACCTGGGCGGTCGCGGGGATCAGGATGCCGCCGCTGGAGCGACGGTCGCCGTCCTCCTTGCGCAGCGCCACCAGGATGCGGTCGTGCAGCATCTTGATCGGCAGCTTGCCGACGGAGGCGATGTTCTCGGGCACGTCGTCCCACGCTACTCGAAGGACCTCCTCCTCCCCCCTCGCAAGCTCGAGGCGGTGCCCTGGAGGAGGCCTCAGCCCCAGCCGAGCTCGTGGAGGCGCTCCTCCTCGATGCCGAAGTGGTGCGCGATCTCGTGGACGACGGTGATCGTGACCTCGTCGACGACGTCGTCCTCGGTCTCGCAGATGTCGCAGATCGCCTCGCGGTAGATCATGATCCGGTCCGGCAGCTCGCCGCCGTAGTGCCAGCCCCGCTCGGTGAGGGCGAATCCCTCGTAGAGCCCGAGCAGGTCCGGCTCGTCGGGGTTCCGGTCCTCCACGAGGACGACGACGTTGTCCAGCAGCTTCATCAGCTCCGCCGGCACCTCGTCGAGGGCGTCGGCGACCAGCTCCTCGAAGACCTCCTGCGGAAGGGGCTTCACCAGGACGTCGGCAACGGCCGGCCCTCCTCGTAGCCGGCCGCGCTCTGCACCCCCAGCACCGCGCGTTCGTGCAGCTGGTCGATGGTCCGGGCGCCGGCGTAGGTGCACGACGAGCGGACGCCGGCGACGATCTGGTCGATCAGGTCCTCGACGCCGGGACGGGCCGGATCCAGGTACATCCGGGACGACGAGATGCCCTCCTCGAACAGCCCGGCGCGTGCCCGCTCGAAGCCCGACTGCGACGACGTGCGGGCCTTCACCGCACGCGCCGACGCCATGCCGAAGCTCTCCTTGTAGAGCCGGCCCGAGCCGTCGTCGTGGATGTCCCCGGCGCTCTCGTAGGTGCCGGCGAACCAGGAACCGACCATCACGTTCGCGGCACCGGCGGCGAGCGCGAGCGCGATGTCGCGGGGATGCCGGACCCCGCCGTCGGCCCAGACGTGCTTGCCCAGCTCGCGCGCCGCCTCCGCGCACTCCTCGACCGCGGAGAACTGCGGGCGCCCGACGCCGGTCATCATCCGGGTGGTGCACATGGCGCCCGGTCCGACGCCGACCTTCACGACGTCGGCGCCGGCCTCGATGAGGTCGCGGGTGCCGTCCGCCGTCACCACGTTGCCGGCGACGACCGGCGTCGACCCCGCCACCGCGCGCACCGCGCGCAGCGCCTCGATCGCCTTCTCCTGGTGGCCGTGCGCGGTGTCCACGACGAGCACGTCCACACCTGCGGCCAGCAGGGCGCCGGCCTTGCCCGCGACGTCCCCGTTGATCCCGACCGCCGCGGAGGTGAGCAGGACGCCGTCCTCGTTCACGGCGGGGGTGTACAGCGCTGATCGCAGTGCGCCCTTGCGGGTGATCACGCCGACCAGCCGGTCACCCTCGACGACCGGAGCCGCGCTCACCCGCTCATCGGAGAGGACGTCGAAGATCTTCGGCAGGTCGGTGCCGGCCGGGATGGTCAGCGGGTCCCGGGTCATGACCTCCGACAACTGGGTGAACCGGTCCACGCCCTGGCACTGGCCGTCGGTGACGACGCCGATCGGGGAGCCGTCCTCGACCACGACCACGATCCCGTGCGCGCGCTTGGTCAGCAGCGACAGCGCCTCCGCGACGGTGGAGGAGGGAGCGAGCGTGATGGGGGTGTCGTAGACCGGGTGCCGCGACTTGATCCAGGAGACGACCTCGCTGACGACGTCGACCGGGATGTCCTGCGGCAGGACGGCGAGCCCTCCGCGGCGGGCGACCGTCTCGGCCATCCGCCGTCCGGAGATGGCGGTCATGTTGGCGACGACGACCGGGATCGTCGTCCCCACCCGGTCCGGCGTGGTCAGGTCCACCTCGAGCCGGGACCCGACGGAGGAACGCGCCGGGACCATGAAGACGTCGGCGTAGGTCAGGTCGTGGGCGGGGCGTGAGCCGTCCAGAAAGCGCATAGGGACATTGTCCCCGAGGTGAGCCGCATGCGAGGGCTTCCGCGTGGTGGGGGCCGGAGGCCTCCCGGCGCGGGAGCCGGAGGCACTCGTCGCAGCAGGGGTACGGCTGCTGGCCGCGGTCTCATCCGGAGGATGAGAAAGTTGTGGAGTGATCGACCTGCGGCTCGTGCGTGAGAACCCCGACCTCGTCCGTGCCAGCCAGCGGGCCCGCGGTGCCGACGAGACCCTCGTCGACGAACTGCTCAAGGCCGACACCGCCCGCCGAGAGGCCGTGACCCGGGCCGACCACCTGCGCGCGGAGCAGAAGACCGCCTCCCAGGCGGTGAAGAAGGCGACGCCGGAGGAACGGCCCGCCGTCCTCGACCGGGCCAAGGCCCTGGCCGCCGAGGTCAAGGAGGCCGAGGAGGCCCAGCGCGCCGCCGACGCCGCACTGCGCGAGGCGCACCTGAAGATCGCCAACGTCGTCGCCCCCGACGTCCCGCCCGGGGGTGAGGACGACGCGGTGACCCTGCGCACCGTCGGCGAGGTGCCTGCCTACGACTTCACGGTGCGCGACCACATCGAGATCGGCGAGGCGCTGGGCGCCATCGACATGGAGCGCGGCGCGAAGGTCTCCGGCGCCCGCTTCTACTTCCTCACCGGCCCGGGCGCGCTGCTGGAGTTCGCGCTGGCCCAGCTGGCGATCAGCCGGGCGGTGGCCGCGGGATTCACCCCGGTCATCGCCCCGGCGCTGGTCAAGCCGGAGGCGATGGAGGGCACGGGCTTCCTCGGCGAGCACGACGAGGAGGTCTACCGGGTGGAGCGCGACGACCTGTACCTCGTCGGCACCTCCGAGGTGGCCCTCGCCGGCATGCACGCCAAGGAGGTGCTCGACCTCTCCGCCGGGCCGCGGCGGTACGCGGGCTGGTCGTCCTGCTTCCGCCGCGAGGCGGGCTCCTACGGCAAGGACACCCGCGGCATCATCCGCGTCCACTGGTTCGACAAGGTCGAGATGTTCAGCTTCTGCCGGCCGGAGGAGACCGAGGTCGAGCACCTGCGGCTGCTCGCCTGGGAGGAGGAGTTCCTCCAGGCGCTGGAGCTGCCCTACCGGGTGGTCGACATCGCCGCGGGTGACCTGGGCACGAGCGCCACCCGCAAGTACGACATCGAGGCGTGGTTCCCCACCCAGGGCACCTACCGGGAGCTCACCTCGACGTCGGACTGCACCACCTTCCAGGCCCGCCGCCTCAACATCCGGTACCGCGACGCCGACGGCAAGCCGCAGACCGCCGCCACTCTCAACGGCACGCTCTGTGCCATCGCCCGCACCATCGCCTGCCTGCTGGAGGTGCACCAGCGGGCCGACGGCTCGGTGCACGTCCCGGTGGCGCTGCGGCCCTGGCTCGGCGGTGTCGAGGCGCTCACCCCGGGGATGACGCTGGCGGCGCCGGTCCCGCCCCCGGCCGCATGAGCGGTGACCGGCCGAGAGCGCTCACGGCCTACGGCGTCCTGCCCGATGGGGACCGGGTGGTCGAGCTCCGCGACCGCGACCTGGGCTCCTGGCGGCCCAAGCTGGTCGCCACCGACCTCGACGGCACCCTGCTCGACTCCGCCGGGGAGGTCACCCCGCGCACCCGCGCCGCCCTGGAGGCCTGCTGGGACGCCGGTATCCCGGTCGTCGGCGTGACCGGCCGCGGACCGCGCCTCCTGGACAGCGTCCGCGTCGCGCTCGACGGCCGCGGCATCGCCGTCCTCGCCCAGGGCGGGTTCGTCGTGGACCTGGAGCGCGACGAGGTGCTGCGCACCGTCGGCCTTCCCCGCGACCAGGCGCAGGCCGTGATCGAGGCGATCGAGGACGTCGCCGGCGAGCTCGTCGTGGCCGTCGAGGACGCCGCCGAGCAGAGCGAGATCTCCGGCCCGCTGCGGGTGCAGCACGGGTTCGACTGGCCCTATCCCGAGCCGGCGCACCTGCTGCCCCGGAACGAGGTGCTGCCGGCCGGTGCCGTCCTCAAGGTCTTCCTGCGCTCGTCCACGCTCGGGCAGGACGAACTGCTCGCGCGGGCCAGGAGCGTCGTCCACCCGGCCGACGCCGAGGTCACGCATGCGGGGCTGGGTTTCATCGAGGTGCTCCCGCCCGGGATCACCAAGGCCACCGGGCTGGCGATCGCGCTGGAGCGCTACGGCGTCGGGTTCGGCGACGTCCTCGTCTTCGGGGACATGCCCAACGACCTCCCGATGATCACGGCGGTGGCCGAGGCCGGAGGGCGGGCCATCGCGGTCGCCAACGCCCACCCCACTGTCCGCGCGGCGACGACGGGCGTCACCGGCGGACACGACGCCGACGGCGTCGCCCGCTACCTCGAGGCGGTCCTCGGCGATGTCTGACTGGAAGCCGCGGCTGATCGCCAGCGACATGGACGGCACCCTGCTGCGCTGGGACGACACGGTGAGTGAGGCCACGGTCGCCGAGCTCGAGCGCTGGCGGGCGGACGGTGTCCCGGTCGTCCTGGCCACCGGCCGGCCGCCGCGCTGGATGCGGCGGATCCGCGACGTGCTCGGCTACGGCACGGCGGTCTGCTGCAACGGCGCGGTGCTCCTCGACCTGGAGCGGTTCGAGATCGTGCACGAGGAACCGCTGCCCCCCCACGTCCTCGAGTCGCTCACCACCGAGCTCCGCCGCCGACAACCCGACACCTGGTTCGCGGTCGAGTACGGGCTGGAGTTCCGTCACGAACCCATCTACAAGCCGCGGTGGGACGTCGACGCCCCCGGCGTCGCCGAGGCGACGCTGGACGAGCTGGTCGCCCAGCCGGTGGCCAAGCTGCTGGCCCGGCACGAGCACCTGCCGCGGGACGAGTTCGTCGCACTGGTGGAGGATGTCGTGGGCGATCAGGCGACGGTCACGAACTCCTCGACGGACGCTCTCGCCGAGATCTCCGCCGCGGGGGTGACGAAGGCATCGGGCCTCGCGACCGTCGCCGCCCATCACGGCGTCGGCCCCGAGGACGTCGTCGTCTTCGGGGACATGCCGAACGACATCGCCGCGTTCGAGTGGGTGCGGGCGGCCGGCGGCCGTGCCGTGGCGATGGCGCACGCGCACCCCGACCTGATGGCCGTGGCCACCGACGTGACCGGCACGAACGAGGACGACGGGGTCGCCGCCTTCCTCGCTGCTCTCTGACGCACTCTCCCCCTGCAGGGGGGCCACGACGGCGGCGCCGAACCCTTCGCGGGTCCGGCGCCGTCGTGAGTCAGGGGTGGACCGGTCGCGGGGGCCGGAGGCTCCCCGATCGGGACACGGGCAGCGGCTCAGCTCTGTCCGGGAGGGGACCTGGCCGCGGTGTCGGCCGGTAGGCCGACCGTTCTACAGGTACTGGCCGCCACCGGGCCGGAAGTCCGGCTGCTGACCATGGGGAGCCTGGCCACCGGGGAGTGCCTTCCGGCGGATCTCCTCCAGCTGTGCACGCGCGGCCATCTGCTGGGCGAACAGTGCCGTCTGGATGCCGTGGAACACCCCCTCCAGCCAGCCGACCAGCTGTGCCTGGGCGATCCGGAGCTCGGCATCGGAGGGTGTTTCGCCCTCGCTGAACGGCAGGGTGATGCGCTCCAGTTCCTCGCGCAGGTCGGGGGAGAGACCCTCCTCCAGCTCGCGGATCGAGGCCGCGTGGATGTCCCGCAGCCGGTTGCGGCTCGCCTCGTCGAGGGGCGCGGCCCGCACCTCCTCGAGGAGCTGCTTGATCATCGTGCCGATCCGCATGACCTTGGCGGGCTCTTCGACCATGCCGCTGATGCCGGCCCCGTCGTCCTCGGGGCTGCCGCCGTCGGGCATCGGCAGGGTGCCGACCGGCTGCCCGTCGGGTCCCACGACGACGACCTGCTGAGGGCGCGGGCTGCTGTTCCCGGGTGCAGTCATGGCGTCCATCCTGCCCTCTCCCCGGAGGCGTTGGACGCCAGGGCGGGAGGGCGGCGCGCGTGAGGCCGAGGGACGGCCGCGCAACCGGCAGACCCCCGGGTGAACCGTCAGGGGCTGCGATCCGTGTCTTCCGATGTCGGTGCCCGTGCTGGACGGACCCGGCGATCGAGGGGGTCCCTATGCGCACGACGTCGATCCTGGGCACCGTTCTGGCAGTGGGGGTGGTGGTGCTCAGCGGGTGCGGCTCCGACGACGAGGGCGCCGGTCAGGCCGGTGGGGCAACACCGGACGCGAGCACGTCGGCGCCTGTCGGGGACCGCGTGCTGGGGGTCGCGGACACCGGTCTCGGCGAGATCGTCGTCGACGGGGAGGGCATGACGGTCTACGTCTTCGACAAGGACACGCCGGGCTCGGGGACGAGCGCCTGCACGGGCGGCTGCCTCCAGGCGTGGCCGCCGGTCGTCGCGGAATCCGAGAACCCCACCGCCGACGGCGTGTCGGGGGAGGTCGGCACGATCACCCGGGACGACGGGACGCTGCAGGTCACCCTCGAGGGATATCCGCTGTACCTGTGGCAGAGCGACGTGGCACCCGGCGACACGACCGGTCAGGGCGTGCAGGGCGTCTGGTGGGTCGTGGCCCCCGACGGGAGCAAGGTCACCGCGACCGCCGCGCCGGCCGATCCGCCCGCATACTGAGTCCCGATCCCGAGGAGTGCCGATGGGGTTCCTCGGCGAGACCGGCGAGCGGGAGCTGCGCGCTCTCTACGACGCGCATGCGCTCGCCCTGCTGGCCTACGCGCTCCGCCTCTGCGACGGCGACCGCGCCCTGGCCGAGGACCTGGTGCAGGAGACGCTGGTCCGCGCCTGGCGGCACCTGGACCGGCTCGACCCGACCGCCGCGCCGGTCCGACCGTGGTTGTTCACCGTCGCCCAGCACCTGGCCATCGACGCCCACCGGGCCCGCCGGGCTCGGCCGCCGGAGGTGGGGGACGCTGCCCTCGACGCCGTACCGGGTCTCGACCGGATCGAGAGCACGCTCGACCGGATCGTCGTCACCGATGCCCTCCAGTCGCTGTCGAAGGAGCACCGCGCGGTGATCGTCGAGACGTACTACCGCGGACGGACGGTGGCGGAGGCCGCCGGCGTGCTGGGTGTCCCATCCGGGACCGTGAAGTCCCGCTGCTACTACGCGTTGCGGGCACTCAAGCTGGCCCTGGCCGAACGGGGGGTGACGACGTGACCTGTCCCGGTCCGGCCGCCACCGGCCTGGGCGCCTACGTCCTCGGTGGGCTGGAGCCCGAGGAGCGGCGCCGCGTCGAGGAGCACGTCGCCGCGTGTCCGGACTGTGCGGCCGAACTGGCAGAACTCCGGTCGCTGCCCGCTCTGCTGGACCGGGTCCGCGTGGAGGACCTGGACCCGGTGCCGGTGGCGCCGTCCCCGGACCTGTTCGCCCGCGTGTCGGCCGCCGCTGCCGACGCGCGGCGGCCCGGCCGCCTGCGGAGGCGCACCCTGGCTCTGGTGGCGGCCGCGGTCCTCGCCGTTCTGGGCGTCGGGGCCGGCGTCACCGTCTGGGCCACCGGGTCGGGGGAGCAGAGCGTCACCGCCTCGGCGGGGCCGGTCCGAGCCACGGTGATCGCGAGCACCCTCGACGAGGGCATCGCTCTGGATGTCGCCGTGGCCGGCCTGCGCCCCGGTGAGATCTGCCGCATGGTCGCCGTCGACCGGGACGGCGGCCGGCACCCGGCCGGGGAGTGGCCCACCTCGGAGGCCGGGGACGGCCGGTGGCGGGGCTGGACCGACATCTCCCGCTCCGCGTTGACCGAGGTGGTCCTGCTGGGCGACGGCGGGCGGGAGCTGGTGCGGGTGCCGTTCTGAGCCGCGCTCAGTCCCCGGACAGCAGCAGCACCTTGCCGATGTGCTCGCTGGCCTCCACCACGGCGTGCGCCTCGGCGGCCCGGGCCATCGGCAGCCGGCGGTCGACGATCGGGCGGATGGCGCCGCGCTCGACGTCGGGCCATACGTCGTGCCGCACCACCGCGACGATCTCCGCCTTGCCACCCGGGCCCGTCGCCGGCCGGGACCGCAGCGTGGTCGCGTGCACCGACGCTCGCTTGCGCATCAGTTTCCCGAGGTCCAGCTCGCCCTTCGTCCCGCCCTGCATCCCGATCGACACCAGGCGACCGCCGGTGGCCAGTGCCTCGACGTTGCGGCCGAGATACTTCGCGCCCATGTTGTCGAGCACGACGTCCACACCCGCGCCACCGGTCTCCTCGGCCACCCGCTCCACGAAGTCCTCGTCGCGGTAGTTGATGGCGACGTCGGCTCCCAGCTCCCGGCAGACGGCGAGCTTGGCCGCCGTCCCGGCTGTCGTGAAGACGCGGGCACCGGCACGGGCCGCGAGCTGGATGGCCATGGTCCCGATGCCGCTGGAGCCGCCGTGCACCAGGAAGTTCTCGCCGCGGCGCAGGCCCGCCAGCAGGAAGACGTTCGACCAGACCGTGCAGGTCACCTCCGGAAGGGCGGCGGCGGTGGCCAGCTCGACGCCCGAGGGGCGCGGGAGGAGCTGCCCGGCGGGAACGGCGACCCGCTCGGCGTAGCCCCCTCCGGCGAGCAGCGCACACACCTCGTCACCGACCGACCAGCCGGTCACGCCCTCGCCGACCTCGCTGATCATGCCGCTGCACTCCAGCCCGAGGATGTCGCTGGCGCCGGGCGGAGGCGGGTAGAAGCCCTGCCGCTGGAGGAGGTCGGCCCGGTTCACCGCGGTGGCCGCGACGTCGACGATCACCTCGTCCGGTCCGCAGACCGGGTCGGGTACCTCGGCCCACGCCAGGACATCGGGTCCACCGGGTTCGGTCACGGTCACAGCGCGCATGTCCCGACCCTAGGCAGCGGGACGACGCGCCGCCCTGCCCGGCCACCCGGGGAGCGCCGGAGACCGACGGCCGGTGGCCGACTGCCCCGGCGCTCGACGGCCTCGCCTGGGGCCTGGTCGGGCGTGGCCTGTTCCTGCTCGTGGTGGGCGTGCTCGGGGTGGCGCTGACCGTCCGTCGATCCCGCCCACGGCGGACCGGCCGGCTGACCTGCCGGCGCCCGGGACGATCACGGCGCCGGGGCCACCGGACGACGCTGTCCGGTGACCCCGACGCCGGATGGCCCCTGCAAGGTCCCGCCGCGGGCCTGTGAGCGGCGGGGGCAGGGGATCTCCTCTGTCAGGCGCGGGCCTTGAGGTCCTTGCGCAGGATCTTCCCAGCCGCCGACTTCGGCACCGCGTCGATGAACTCGACGAACCGGATCTTCTTGTGCGGGGCCACCTTCTCCGCCATGAACGCCATGACCGCATCCTCGGAGAGCTCCGAGCCCGGAGCGCGGACGACGAACGCCTTCGGCAGTTCCTCGCCGCTCTCCTTGTCGGGCACGCCGATGACGGCGGCATCGGCGACGTCCGGGTGCCCGAGCAGCACGGCCTCGAGCTCGGCGGGGGCCACCTGGTAGCCCTTGTACTTGATCAGTTCCTTGACCCGGTCGACGACGGTGTAGCAGCCGTGCTCGTCGACGACCGCGACGTCGCCGGTGTGCAGCCAGCCGTCGGCGTCGACGGTCTCGGCGGTGGCCTTCTCGTTGTTGAGGTAGCCCTTCATGACCTGCGGGCCGCGGATCCACAGCTCGCCCCGCTCGCCCTCCGCGGCGTCCTTCCCGGTGGAGGGGTCCACCAGCCGGCACTCGGTGTTGGGGATGGCGAAGCCGACCGAGCCCTTGGGCACCTGGTAGCCCTCGGCGCCGGGGGGCTCGTGCCCCTCGTCGGGCGTGGTGTGCGAGACCGGCGAGAGCTCGGTCATGCCGTAGCCCTGGGCGACGGTGACGCCCGTGTCGGCGCCCTTGCGCAGGCGCTGTTCCACCGCCAGGGCGAGCTGCTCGTCCAGCGGCGCGGCACCGGAGAGGATGGACCGCAGCGACGACAGGTCGTACTGGTCGATCAGCGGGTGCTTGGCGAAGGCCACCAGGATCGGAGGCGCCACGAAGGCGCGGGTGATCTTGTACTCCTGGATCGTGCGGAGGAAGTCCTCCAGGTCGAACCGCGGCAGGGTGACGACGGTCGCGCCCCACTGGAGGCCCTGGTTCATCAGCACGGTCAGGCCGTAGATGTGGAAGAACGGCAGGACGGCGATGATCCGCTCTTCCTCCTGCAGATCGATGAGCGCGCGGGTCTGCGCCACGTTGGCCACCAGGTTGCGGTGGGTGAGCATGACCCCCTTGGGCAGGCCGGTCGTGCCGCTGGAGTAGGGGAGGGTGACCAGGTCGTCGGCCGGGTCGATGTCGACCTGCACCGCGGGGGCGTCGGCGCCCAGGAGGTCGAACAGGTTCGCGTGGCCCTCCATCCCGTCCAGGACGACGATCTCGTCCACCGGCGACTTCTCGACGGCGGCCGCGGCGCGGTCCATGAACAGCGAGATGGTGATCAGGGTCTTCGCGCCGGAGTCCTTGAGCTGGAACGCGATCTCCTCGGGCGTGTACAGCGAGTTGATCGGCGACATCACGCAGCCGGCCGCGGCGATCCCGTGGAACACCACCGGGTACCAGGGCGTGTTCGGGCAGAAGACGGCGACCACGTCGCCCTTGCGCAGGCCGCGGGCGTGCAGGTTGGCGGCGACGCGCTCGACGTAGGCCGAGAGCTGGCCGTGCGTGATCACGTCGCCCTTGAGGCCGTCGATGAGCGCGGGGGCGTCGGGGCGCTCCTTGCCCGCGGCGAGGACGAACTCGGGCACTGACAGGTTCGGGATCTCGACATCGGGATACGGGCTGGTCAGGGCCACGGGCGCTCCTCCTGGGGTGCTGGTGTGGCGCCAGTCTCACATCCGGGGTGTTCCACGCCATAAGCGGGTCACCTGCGAGTCCGCCCTTTTCGGCCGGATCGGCGTTACCGGGGCCACAGGACCGATTGCGTGCAGCGGAACAACGCGATCGTCCTTCCCGAGCCCGCATTCGTGACGACGGCGTCCCACACCTGCGTCGTCCGCCCCGCGTGGACGTTGGTCGCGACGGTGGTGATCCGCCCGTCGCGGGCGGTGCCGAGGAAGTTGGATTTGAGCTCGACCGTGGTGAAACCGGACGCCCCCTCGGGCAGCAGCGCACGGGTGGCCAGCCCGCAGGCGGTGTCGGCCAGGCCCACGACGGTCGCCGCGTGCAGGTACCCGTTCGGGGCCAGCAGCTCGGGGCGGACATCGAGGGCGGCGTCGAGCCGGCCGGGCTCGTGCGCGGTGATGACCAGCCCCAGCAGGCCCGGCAGCGTGCCGGGGAGGAGGGCGTTGAGCTCGTCGGCGGTGTGGAACCCGGTGGCGGCCATGCCCGGCAACCTAGCGAGCGGCCGTGCGCCCGGCGCCCCACCCGCCGCTCAGGTCGGGCGAGCGGTCCCCCACAGGCCGACGACGTTGCCCTCGGGATCGGTGAAGTAGGCGGCGAAGCCCAGCGCCCAGTCGAAGACCTCCTTGTAGAAGATGCGGGCGCGGTCCCCGTCGAACGGGATCTCGAAGTGCACGACGCGGCCACTCATGACGCCACCTCCCGGCTCGGCCTGGCCCTGACGCGGCGGAGGCTAGACCCGCGGACCCTTCCCGGGTACCGCTGCGAGCGTGCGAGGCGTGGGGAGGACGGCCCCGGTGCAGGGACCCGCGCCGAGCCTGCGGGGCGTGGGGGCAGAGGGGGCCTTGCTCAGGCGAGGCCGCGGACGGTGCGGGCGGGGGGACGGTCACCGCGGATCGAGGCCACCATGTCCAGCGTCTGCCGGGTGGCGGCGACGTCGTGGGCTCGGAAGACGCGCGCTCCGAGCCAGGCGCTGACGGCGGTCGCGGCCAGGGTCCCCGTGAGCCGTTCCTCCAGCGGGACGTCGAGGGTCTCGCCGACGAAGTCCTTGTTGGACAGCGCGACGAGCACCGGCCAGCCGGTGGCGACCAGCTCGTCCAGGCGCCGGGTGGCCTCCAGCGAGTGCCGGGTGTTCTTCCCGAAGTCGTGCCCGGGGTCGACGAGCACCCGCTCGCGGTCCACACCCGCCGCGACGGCCGCCGACGCGAGCGCCGTCGTCCGGGCGACGATGTCGGCGACGACGTCGTCGTAGGCAACCCGGTGCGGGCGGGTCCGTGGCGGGAGCCCGCCGGCGTGCGTGCAGACGATCCCGGCACCGGCCTCGGCGGCCACCCCGGCCAGCTCCGGGTCCACGCCGCCCCAGGCGTCGTTGACGACGTCCGCTCCGGCGGCCAGGGCCTCGCGAGCGACCTCCGCCCGCCAGGTGTCGATCGAGATCGGCAGCGTGGGGTGCGCGGCCCGGATCGCGGCGACCAGGTCGACCGTCCGGCGGATCTCCTCCGCGGCGTCGACATCGTCGCCCGGCGCGGCCTTCACGCCGCCGACGTCGACCATGTCCGCGCCCTCGGCGACCACCCGGTCCACCCGGTCGACCGCCGCGGCCAGCTCGTAGGTGGCGCCGCGGTCGTAGAAGGAGTCGGGTGTGCGGTTGACGATCGCCATCACGACGAGCCGGCCGTCCGGCACGTCCAGTCCGCCCAGCCGCAGCACCCGTTCTCCCCGTCGTCCTCCGCCGTGTGGTGGAGTCAGCCAACCAGATCGAACGGGAGGGGACTTCCATGGCGCAGACGACGGTCGAGGGCATCGAGGGCGTGCAGGGCCTGGTCGGGCAGCACCTCGGCTACAGCGACTGGGTGACGATCACCCAGGAACAGGTGAACCAGTTCGCCGAGGCGACCGGTGACCACCAGTGGATCCACGTCGACCCGGAGCGCGCGAAGAAGGAGAGCCCGTTCGGCGGCCCCATCGCGCACGGCTACCTGACGCTGTCGCTGATCCCGTCGCTGATGCCGCAGATCGTCGAGATCACCGGCTTCCGGATGGGCGTCAACTACGGCACCGAGAAGGTGCGCTTCCCCTCGCCGGTGCCCGTGGGCGCTCGTGTCCGGGCCGGGGCGACCCTCGAGGCGGCCACCCCGTTCGAGGGCGGGATCACGATGAACCTCGGCGTCACGATGGAGGTCGAGGGCGGCACCAAGCCGGCGATGGCCGCCACCGTCGTCTACCGCCGCTACCTCTGAGAAAGGACCCCGTCCTCCCCACCCTTCGCAAGCTCAGGGCGGGCCCCTGGACGGGGCCTAGTCGACGAGGGCCTGGTTGACCAGACCGCGCAGGTAGCTGCGGATCGGCAGCGTGCTCGAGGGCAGCAGCTGGGTGTAGAAGGTCACGGTGAGGTCCTCGACCGGGTCGACGTAGAACGCCGTCGACGCCGCGCCGCCCCAGCTGTAGTCGCCCAGGCTGGCGACGCTGCCGTAGCGGACCGGGTCGATGACCATCGAGAAGCCCAGCCCGAAGCCCACCCCACGCAGGGGGGTCTCGGCGAACAGCGGCCGGCCGAAGGTCTCCAGGTCCTGGTTCCCGGGGAGGTGATTGCGCACCATGTGGGCGATCGTCCGCGAGCCGAGCAGGCGCCCGCCGTCGTAGGAGCCGCCCCGGCGGAGCAGCTCGACGAACCGCAGGTAGTCGCCGGCGGTCGAGACCAGTCCGCCGCCACCGGCCAGGAAGGCGGGCTTGGTGTGCGCCGCGGCGTCGAACGCCTCGAGGAACGCGTATCCGGTCGGCGCGCCGCCGGGCTGTCCGGGGAGGGCGCCGTACAGCCGGGCCAGCGAGTCGGCGTCGTCCTCGGGGCGCAGGCCGAACGACGTGTCGTGCATGCCCAGGGGAGCGAAGATCCGCTGCTCGAAGAACTCGTCGAGCGGCTGTCCGGAGAGCACCTCGACCAGCCGACCGAGGACGTCGGTGGAGACGCCGTAGTTCCACTCGGTGCCCGGTTGGAAGGCCAGCGGGACCGAAGCCCACTGGCGGCAGACCTCGGCGGAGTCCGCGCCGGGCGGGGTGCCCCACTCGTGGCCCATCGCCCGGTACATCGCGTCGACCGGGTGGGCGTGGTGGAAGCCGTAGGTCAGGCCCGAGGTGTGGGTGAGCAGGTGCCGTACCCGGATGGGCTCCATCTGGGGGGCCGTGACCGGCTTCTGTGCGGAACCCGCGACGTAGACGCGGGTCTCGGCGAACTCGGGCAGCCACTTCGAGATCGGGTCGTTCAGCTCGAAGGCGCCCTCCTCGTACAGCATCATGGCCGCGACCGAGGTGACCGGCTTGGTCATCGAGAAGATCCGCCAGCGGGTGTCGTCCTCGACCGGCAGGCCGTTCTCGACGTCCCGGAATCCCTGGCGGCCGACGTGCACGAGCTTGCCGTGCCGGGCGACGGTGACGAGGAAGCCGGGCAGCTGCCCGTCATCCACCCAGCGGGCGAGCCGCCGGTCGACCCGGCCCAGCCGGGAGGGGTCGAGACCGACCTCGGCGGGATCGGTGCTGACGGTCAGATCACTGCGCACATGAACCTCCGGTACCCGGAACGCCGTCCGCCGTCGGGCGGCGCCTGCACCGGCATCCTGGCCCACGGTGCTGTGAGCCGGACCACACGGGTCAGTTGGCCGCCCGACGGCGGAGGTGGCGCCGGTGCGGCGAGATCACGCGATCTCGCCGCACCGGGCCGCCGATCGGGGCGAGATCACGCGATCTCGCCCCGGAGGCCGGATCAGACCGGGACGTTGCTCGCGGCCTTCTTCAGGTTCGACCCGGCGGTCACCTTGACGGTGTTGGCGGCCGGGATGTCGATCGACTCACCGGTCTGCGGGTTGCGGCCGGTGCGCGCCGAGCGCTGCGTGCGCTCGACGGTCAGCAGGCCCGAGACGGCGACCTTCTCGCCGCGGGTGATCGCGTCGACGAGCTCGTCCTGCAGCCCGGCGAGGACCGAGTCCACGGTGGAGGCCGGGACATCGGCGCGCTTGGCGATGGCGGAGACCAGTTCGGCCTTGTTCATGAGGTTCCTCTCGTGTGTGCGGTGGCAGGTGCCAGGGCTCGGCACGCGGCCGGCTCCGTCCCCCGATGGGGGGCCTCCCGGTATCCGCGCACGGGGCGCGGACGGCTCGGGCACATCCGGCCTTGATAGAGGCCGGACCCCGGGCACCGTGCCATGTCGCCCGGGGGTCTCGCCAGCCAGGGGTCCCTGGAAGGCCTGCGAACGACTCGTGCACCCCACCCGTACCACCTGCGGGAACGTCGGCGGCGGGGTCGGCGCGCCCCGTCAGGCCGAGACGATGTGGTTCCGGACGGACTGGATCAGCTCCGGGGTGATGTCGGTGACGCCGTGCTCGGCGGCCGCGCGGGCGGCGGCCTGGCTGAAGATGCCGTCCTCGTCGGCGGCCGAGAAGCGGGCGCCGCAGCCGGGGATGACGTCTCCGCAGGCGAAGGTCTTCATGGGGGGACTCCTCGTCTGGTGAGCGGTCGTACGTCCGGCCGGGGTGTGGGGTCGGTCAGCGGCTCTTCCGGGCGGCGGACGCGAGGTCCTCGATCCGCAGCAGCCCCAGCACGTGACCGGTCCGGTCGGTGCACACGACGGGATCGAAGCGGAGGACGGCAGTGCGGGTGAGTGCCCGCTCCAGCGCCTCGGTGACGTCGGTCGTCGGGTGGACGCGCAGGGACACCGGGGCGGTGCAGACCTCCGCCGTCCGCGGATCGCTCAGCAGCAGCGCCGTGGGTTCGCCGTGCGACCCGACCAGCACGACGGGCGGGACCCCGGGGGTCTCCTCGCCGAGAGTGCACTGACGCACGGGGCGCACGAGGGCGGCCACGCTGTCACCCCACTGGGGGAGGCCGCCGGCGGTTCCGCTCGGCGGCATCACGGGGATCAGCGGGCCGCCGTGTCAGCATTAGCCTCGATGAGCGCCCGGCCGGTCGCGCTCGCAGGGGGTGCGGAGGGGGGTGCAGGTGTCCGCGCAGAGTTCCTCCGGGCCTGATCCCCTGCACGACCCCGAACGGATCGCCGTCGCCCGCCGGCTGCTGCTCGAGGTTCCGGGACCGGCCGCCTTCGACCGGCTCTCCGGCCTCGCGTCGCGGCTGCTCGGCGTCGACCACGCGAAGGTCACGTTGTTCACCGACCACGACGTCGTCGTCGGCGGGCACGGGCTACCGGAGGGTGTGATCGGCGGGCCGGCCCTGCTCACGGGAGCGCTGTCGGCCATCGTCGTCGCTTCGGGGGCCCCGCTCGACATCCCCGAGGCCGAAGCCGACCCTCGGGTCGTCGACCTCCCCGCCGTCACGTCGGGTCAGGTGAGGGCGTACCTCGGCGCTCCGCTCATCGCCGCCTCCGGGCACGTCGTGGGTGCCCTCGCTGTCTACGACCCGGTGCCCCGGAAGTGGTCCCCCGACGCCGGTGAACTGCTGCTGCAGCTCGCTGCGTCCGTGGTCGCCGAGCTCGAGCTGTCTGCCGCGCAGTCAGCGGTCGGCACCTCCCGGGTCAGGCTGGAGATCGCCCTCGAGGCCAGCTCGATCGGGATCTGGGAGCTGGACCTGCGGACCGACACCGGGTTCTGGGACACGCGGTGCGCTCAGCTGTTCGGGCTGGACGACGCCACGAAGGTCGAGTCGTTCGACCGGATGCTGCGGGAGCGCATGCATCCCGAGGACCAGGCCGCCCTCGCCGAAGCCATGCGGACCGCCATCGAGGAACACGGCCAGTTCACGACCGAGACGCGGATCGTCCGGAACGACGGCGGCGTGCGGTGGATCGTCTCCCGCGGCCGGGTGCTGGGGAACTCGCGCGGCGAACCGGTCCGTGTCCTCGGCACCGTCATCGACGTCACCGAGGCCCGCCACCAGGCCGAGCAGCGGCTCGCGGCGTTCCATCGCGCCACGGCGATCGCCGAGGTCGCGGTCGAACTGGCCAACGCCACCCGCATGGAGGACCTCCCGGAGATCGTGCAGCGCGGCGCGCAGGTGCTCGGCGCGCAGTCCAGCGCGCTCGCCATCTTCGATGCCGCCGGCGGGCCGTTGCGGCTGCACATGACGCGGCAGCTGGCCGACGAGGTGCAGGAGCACGTGGACTACCCCGTCAAGGGCATCGAGATGGAGCTCGACGACAAGCAGCCCACCCAGTACGCCGCGATGCACGGTCGTCGGGTGCTGCTCGCCTCGGCCGAGGAGATGCTCGACCGGTTCCCGGCCACGCGCGAGGGCATCGAGGTCCTCGGGGTCCAGGCCGTGGCGGCACTGCCGCTGCGGATCGAGGGGCGCGTGCTCGGGGCGTTCGTCCCGCTCTGGCAGACCGAGCATGCCTTCGCCGCCGACGACGTAGAGGTCCTGGAGGCGCTCGCCGCTCAGATCGCGCTGAGCGTCTCCCGGCTGCAGGCCGACGCCGAGCGAGCGCACGCGGTCGCCGCGATGGCGGCGGCCAACCAGCGGCTGCAGCTGCTGGCCGAAGCCGGCCGCGTGCTGTCCGGGACGCTGGAGATCGACCAGCAGGTGGAGCAGCTGGCCGAGCTCGTCGTCCCCGAGCTCGGCGACTGGTGCTGGCTGGTGGTCACCGACGAGCAGGGCCGCCTGCACGAGCTGGCCTGCGCCCACCGGGACCCCTCGCGGCGGGCCGAGCTGGAGACCTACGTCCGCTCGATGGTCGCGGTGATGACCGACCAGTCCGGCGCGCGGGTGGTGACCGCCACGGGTCGTCCGCTGGTCATGCCCGTCATCGACTGGGAGCACGTCGAGCGGGCGCTCCCGGACCCGGGTGTCCGTGCGGCCCTGGCCCAGCTGGGCGCCGCTTCCGGCACCGTCGTCCCCCTGGTGGCGCGGGGACAGATCATGGGCGCCCTGGGCCTGTTCAGCGGCGAGGAGCGGGGGTCGCTGAGCCAGGCGCAGGTGGACACCGCCATGGAGATCGGCCGCCGGGCCGGCCTGGCGCTGCATCACGCCCGCCTGTACGGCCAGCAGCGGGCGCTGGCCGACGCACTGCAGCGCAGCATGCTGACCGAGCCGCCGCGGATCGAGGGCTGCGAGATCGTCGTCCGGTACGTGCCGGCCGCCGCGGGAGCGGAGATCGGCGGTGACTGGTACGACGCCTTCTTCGACCGCGGTGGCCAGCCGGTGCTCGCCATCGGCGACGTCGTCGGCCACGACACCCGCGCCGCGGCGGCGATGGGACAGGTCCGCGGGCTGCTCCGCGGCATCAGCTACTCCAGCGGCGGGACGCCGGCCGAGGTGCTCAGCCGCGTGGACCGCGCCGTCGAGGGGCTGGCGCTGGACACCATGGCCACCGCGCTGGTCGCCCGCCTGGAGACCGACGGCGGGGACTCGGGCCGCACGGAGCTGCGCTGGGCCAACGCCGGTCACCCGCCGGCGGTCCTGCTGGGCGCTGACGGGGAGGTGAGCCTCCTCGACGAGAAGCCGGCCGACCTGCTGCTCGGGGTCTCGCCGGAGGCGGTCCGCGAGGACCATGTCGTCGAGCTGGCCCCCGGAGCGACGGTCCTCCTCTACACGGACGGACTGGTCGAGCGGCGCGACCGGGACATCGACGCCGGCACCGACGAGCTCGTGGCCGTGCTACGCGAGATCGGCGGGCTGCCGCTCGAGGAGCTCTGCGACCGGGTCCTCGAAAGGTTGTTCCTGCCCGACGCGCACGACGACGTCGCCGTTCTCGCCATCCGCCTGCAGCCCCGCGTCTGAGCGCTCACCGCCGCGGCAGCGGGTCGATCATCGGCGAGTGGCTGTCCGCCACGGCGGCAGCAACCACCCGCCGATGATCGGCTCATCACTGCGCCGGCGCGACCTCCAGGTCGGTGGCGGTGCCCTCGGGGGTGCCCTCGCCGACGCCGGCCTTCAGCTCGGCGTCGCGCGCGGCCATCGCCTCCTGGCGGTCGGCCTCCTCCTCGAGGATCCTCGCGGCCTTCCACTCCGCCGGGATCCCGAACGCGTCGACCAGCGTGATGATGTGCGGCCGCAGCTGCTTGATCAGCTGGTTGACCGTGCCCGTGAGCAGCTTGGCGCGGGCTGCCGTGAGCTGACCGTGCTCCATGAACCATGCCTTGTCGGCCTCGATGGTCGACAGTGCGTACAGGTCGCAGACGGTGTCGAGCAGCTGCTTGGCGGCCGGGTCGGTGGTGCGGTCGACGCCGGCGACGAACGCCTCGAGCACGATGCGGTCGATGTGCGACTGCGCCGTCTTCAGCACGTGGTCCTGGACGTCGTTGAACATGTCGAACGGCGCCATGCCTTCGGTCGTCGAGTTCTTGCGCAGCCGCCGGATGGCGCCCTCGAGCGCGTGCTTCTCGCGGAACTCGAACATCTTCAGCTGCCAGCCGCGCTCGAGCATGGGGATGTCGTCCTCGTCCCGGCCGGGCAGGGCATCGACGAGGCGGGCGATCAGCGCGCGGGCCGCCGTCCGCTCCAGCACGGTCTCGCGGACCATGTCGGCGATGAAGCCGACCTTGCCCCAGCCCTCGAGCGAGCCGAAGGCGTCGCGGTAGCCGGTCAGCAGGCCCTTCGCGACCAGCTGCAGGAGGACGGTGTTGTCGCCCTCGAACGTGGTGAAGACGTCGGTGTCGGCCCTGAGGTGCGGCAGCCGGTTCTCCTGGAGGTAGCCCGCGCCACCGCACGCCTCGCGGCACAGCTGGATGGTCCTCGTGGCGTGCCAGGTCTGGGCGACCTTGAGCCCGGCGGCGCGGGACTCCAGCTCGCGCTGGGCGTGCTCGTCGATCTCCTGGCCGTGCACGTGGACGGCGGTCTGCACGTCGTGCATCGTGCTGACCAGCTCCTCCTGCGCGAAGTGCAGGGCGTACGTGGTGGCCAGCGCCGGAAGCAGCTTGCGCTGGTGGACCAGGTAGTCGTTGATGACGATCTCGCGCTCCTCACCCGGAGCGGCGAACTGACGGCGGACGTCGCCGTAGCGCACGGCGATGTCGAGGGCGAGCTTGGTGGCAGACGACGCGGAACCGCCGACGCTGACCCGGCCGCGCACGAGAGTGCCCAGCATGGTGAAGAAGCGGCGGGTCTCGTTCTCGATGGTGGACGTGTAGGTGCCGTCCTCGGCGACCTGCCCGTAGCGGTCGAGCAGCATGTCGCGGGGGACCGTGACGTGGTCGAACGTCAGCCGGCCGTTGTCCACGCCGTTGAGGCCGGCCTTCGGGCCGGCGTCCCCGATCGTCACCCCCGGCATCGGGTTGCCGTTCTCGTCACGGATGGGCACCAGCCAGGCGTGCACGCCGTGGTTCTTGCCCCGGCTGATCAGCTGGGCGAAGACGACCGCCATCCGGCCGTCCTTGGCCGCGTTGCCGATGTAGTCCTTGCGGGCGGCCTGGTGCGGGGTGTGCAGGTCGAAGCACTGCGTCTCGGGGTCGTAGGTGCAGGTGGTACGCAGCTGCTGGACGTCGGAGCCGTGCCCGGTCTCGGTCATGGCGAAGCAGCCGGGCAGGTCGAAGCTCATGACGTCGCGCAGGTAGGCGTCGTGCTGGCGCTTGCTGCCGAGCAGCTGGAGCGCGCCGCCGAACAGCCCCCACTGGACGCCGGCCTTGACCATCAGCGAGAGGTCGACGAAGGCCAGCATCTCGACGGAGGTGACCGAGCCGCCGGCGTCGTCCTCGCCGCCGTACTCCTTGGGAAAACCGAAGCCGACCCGTCCTGACCGGGCCAGCGTCGCGGCGGCTCGCGTCACGCGATCGCGGGCCTCCTGCATCGCCTCGCCGTAGACGGGCAGGAAGTCGGGGTCGCGGAGGTTCTCGCGGGCGTCGCGGCGCACGTGCGCCCATCGGCCGTCCAGGATCTCCTGGAGGGCCGTCGGGTCCACGGAGGCGGGCAGGCTGGTCGTCACGTGTCCTCCTTGCTCGGGGGTGCGGGTGCTACGACGCCGGACAGGCCGGTCCAGGCGAGATCGGTCAGGTGGGCGGCGAGCTCGCCGCGGGGCATGGGTTGCTGGGCGCGCAGCCACCAGTCCGCGGCCGACCGCACCAGCCCGACGAGGCCGTGGCCCCACGCGCCGGCGGCTGCGGGGTCCTGGCCCGCCTGGTCCAGCGCGACCGCCATGAGCGCCGCGGCCTGCTCACCGACGAGATCGGAGAGCCTGTCGATCGGACCGGCCGCCCCATGGGGGCCGAAGTGGCCACTGTGGCCGCCGACGACGAAGCGGTAGACCTCGGGATCGGCCTCGAGGAAGGCCAGGTAGGTGTCGATGGCCGCGGTCGTCATCTGCCGGGGGCGGGCGCTGGTCTCCATGGCCACGCGCAGCTTGGTGAGCAGCTGCTCGGCCACCCGGTTGCAGACGGCGACGTGGAGGTCGGCGCGGTCGGCGAAGTGGCGGTAGACGACGGTCTTGCTCGTCCCGGCCTCGGCCGCGATCTCCTCCATGCCGACGCCGGCACCGTGCTTGCTCACCGCCGACAAGGCGGCATCGACGAGCTGCTCCCGACGCGCGCGCCGGTGCTCGTCCCACCGCGAGTCACGGCGATCGCGGCGCGCCGACGACGTCAGCTCGCCGGATTCGTCGCCGTGCTCGGGCGGCTCCGACTCGCGGCGCTCGCCGCCGTTCCCGAGCGGCTCCGACTCGCGGCGCTCGCCGCCGTGCTCGGGCGGCTCCGACTCGCGGCGCTCGCCGCCGTGCTCGAGCGGCTCAGACTCGCGCGGCTTGCCACCGTGGGCGATCTTGTCCTGCGACGGAGGTCTCACCGCCTCGGCTTTCATGTCACCGAGAGTACCGCGTACCCTGAGTACCGGCCACCCCACCCCGACCCCCGGAGGTCCCCATGGCTGACACCTCGAAGCCGGCGACTCGCAAGGCGGCGATCGTCGGCGGGAACCGGATCCCGTTCGCCCGCTCCAACACGGCGTACGCGCAGGCGTCCAACCAGGACATGCTCACCGCGACGCTCGACGGGCTGGTCGCCCGCTTCGGCCTGCAGGGTGCGCAACTGGGCGAGGTCGTCGCCGGCGCCGTCCTCAAGCACTCGCGCGACTTCAACCTGACCCGGGAGTCGGTGCTCGGCTCCAGGCTCTCGGCGACGACGCCGGCCTACGACGTCCAGCAGGCGTGCGGGACCGGCCTGGAGGCCGCGATCCTGGTCGCCAACAAGATCGCCCTCGAGCAGATCGAGTCCGGCATCGCCGGTGGCGTGGACACGACGTCCGACGCCCCGCTCGCCGTCGGCGACGACCTGCGTCGCGTGCTGATCAGCCTGAGCAACGCCAAGACGCTGCAGGACCGGCTCAAGGCGGTCGCGAAGATCCGGCCGGGGCAGCTGGTGCCGGAGATCCCGCGTAACGCGGAGCCGCGGACCGGCCTGGCGATGGGTGACCACGCCGCGATCACCGCCGAGGAGTGGGAGATCGGCCGGGAGGAGCAGGACGAGCTCGCCGTCCGGTCCCACCAGAACATGGCTGCCGCCTACGAGCGCGGCTACTTCGACGACCTGGTCACCCCCTTCCTCGGACTGGCCCGCGACAACAACCTGCGGCCGGACTCCTCGCTCGAGAAGCTGGCGAAGCTCAAGCCGGTCTTCGGCACGGGTGAGGGCGCCACGATGACGGCGGGCAACTCCACGCCGCTGACCGACGGCGCCTCCGCCGTCCTGCTGGCGTCCGACGAGTGGGCCGCCGAGCGGGGTCTGCCGGTGCTCGCCCACCTGGTCGACGCGCAGACCGCCGCGGTGGACTACGTGCACGGCGGCGAGGGTCTGCTGATGGCGCCGGTCTACGCCATGCCGGTGATGCTGGCCCGCAACGGACTGTCCCTGCAGGACTTCGACTTCTACGAGATCCACGAGGCGTTCGCCTCCACCGTGCTCGCGACGATGAAGGCCTGGGAGGACGCGGCGTTCTGCAAGGACAAGCTGGGCCTCGACGCTCCGCTGGGCTCGATCGACCGCTCGAAGCTCAACGTCCACGGCTCGTCGCTGGCGGCCGGTCACCCGTTCGCCGCGACCGGCGGCCGGATCGTGGCGCAGCTGGCCAAGACGCTGCACGAGGCGGGTCCCGGCAAGCGCGGACTGATCTCCATCTGCGCCGCCGGCGGCCAGGGCGTCGTCGCCATCCTCGAGTCCTGACCCCCGCACTTTCTGTACCGAAAGTCCCTGGCGGAGCCGGGACTTCGGTACAGAAAGTCCCTCTCGGAAGGAGAGCCCCGTGAGTGACTGGTATCGCGACTTCGCGAACTCCGGCTTCGGCACCACCATCACCAAACAGCTCGGCCTGCCCCGGCCGGCGGTGCTGCGCCGCTACGAGCCCGGTCAGCCGCTGCTGCCCGGCCCGGCGGTCATCGGCTCGGCGGGGGAGGGGCGGCTGCGGAAGGCGCTGACCGAGCTGCTCCAGGCCGAGGGCGTCCACGTCCAGTCGCCGGTCACTGCCGACGGCGCCACCGACGGCGAGAAGCCGGCCGCGGTCATCCTCGACGCGACCGGTCTGCGCACGCCGGCGGACCTGGCCAGCGCCCACGACTTCCTCGCCCCGGCGATCAAGCGGCTGCGGGCCACCGGGCGCGTGCTGATCCTGGCCGACCCGCCGTCCCAGGCGGACTCCCCGGCCCAGGCTGCCGCCCGCCAGGCGCTGGACGGACTGGTCCGGTCCGTGGCGAAGGAGCTCCGCGCCGGATCGACGGCGAACCTGATCCACGTCCCGGAGGGCGCCGAGGGGTCGCTGGCGAGCCCGGTCCGCTTCTTCCTGTCCGGCCGGTCGGCCTACGTCGACGGCCAGGTCATGTCCGTGACCGCCGCCGAGCTGCCGGCGGAGGAGGACGCCGATAAGCCGCTGGCCGGCAAGGTCGCCGTCGTCACCGGCGCGGCCCGGGGGATCGGCGCCGCGATCGCGACGGTCATGGCGCGGGACGGCGCGCACGTCGTCGCGGTCGACATCCCGGCGGCCGGCGACAAGCTGGCCGAGGTCGCCAACGAGATCGGCGGGACGGCGCTGCAGCTCGACATCACCGCGGAGGACGCGCCGCAGCGGCTGATCGAGCATCTGCGCGAGCGGCACGGCGGCGTGGACGTCGTCGTCCACAACGCCGGGATCACGCGCGACAAGCTGCTGGTCAACATGGACGCCGCTCGCTGGAACTCGGTGATGGCGGTGAACCTGCAGGCGCAGCTGGACATCACCCAGGCCTTGCTGGACGCCGACGGTGTGCTGAGGCCGGGCGCTCGCGTGGTCTGCGTGAGCTCGCAGTCGGGCATCGCGGGCAACCGCGGGCAGACCAACTACGCGGCGTCCAAGGCCGGCGTCATCGGCATGGTCCGCGCCTGGGCGCCCCAGTTCGCCGAGCGGGGTGCCACGATCAACGCCGTCGCGCCGGGCTTCATCGTCACCGACATGACCGCGAAGATGCCGTTCGGCACCCGCGAGGTCGGTTCGCGGCTGAACTCGCTGCAGCAGGGCGGGCTGCCGGTCGACGTCGCCGAGACCATCGCCTGGCTCTCGCAGCCGGGCAGCGGCGGGGTCAACGGCCAGACCGTGCGGGTGTGCGGCCAGTCGCTGCTGGGGGCCTGATGGCCGTCACGGTGCTGGACGAGGCGCCCAACCTCCGGGCGCTGTACGCGAAGGCCGCCGTCACCGCGTGGGGGCGGGGCGGGGACCTGCCCACCGACCGCCTCGCCCGGAAGGGCGTCGCGGTCGACCCCGCGCACCTCGCCGCCTACACGCGGGTGTGCCGGCTGCCGCTGGACGACGTCCTGCCGGCGACGTACCCGCACATGCTCGCGTTCCCCCTCCAGATGGCGTTGATGAGCGACCGCTCGTTCCCGCTGGCGCTGCCCGGGCTCGTGCACGTGCGCAACCGGATCGACGTCGTCCGCCCCATCGGGGCCGGCGAGCCGCTCGACCTGGAGGTCTGGGCCGAGCGGTTCGCCGCGCACCGCAGCGGGGCGACGGTTGACCTGTGCGCGACCGTCTCCGCCGGCGGACAGGAGGTCTGGCGCTCGCGGTCGACGTACCTGGCGCGCGGGGCGACGGCGCCCGAGGGCGCGCCGGCCGCCGACGTCGAGGTGTCGGTGGGCGCTCTGGACCGGGTGGCGGCAACCTGGCGGGTCCCGGCCGACGCCGGACGCCGCTACGCCAAGGTCTCCGGCGACGTGAACCCGATCCACCTGTCGGGGCTGACCGCGAAGGCGTTCGGGTTCAAGCGGGCGATCGCGCACGGCATGTGGGTGAAGGCCCGGGTGCTCGGCGCGCTGGCGGGCCGGCTGCCGGACGCGCTGAGCGTCGATGTCGCCTTCCGCAAGCCGCTGTTCCTGCCCTCGACGGTCACCCTGTCGACGGCGCAGGCCGACGGCGGCTGGGACGCCGCCGTCCGCAACGCGAGCAGCGGCTCTGAGCACGTCGTCGGCACGATCCGCCCGCTCTGACGGGGGAAGCCGCGGACACCTGCTCGGCGCCTGCGGGCGCTGACGCGAGCCGCGCACCCGGCCGTCGACCTGTCGATGCCGCTGTCGAGGGATGGTGATGCCGGGTAACGGTTTCGACACGTTCCGCATCCGGTCGTTTCGCCACGGGTTCTCGTGATCTCCGTGGTGATCGACTTCGGGGGTCCGGACGCCGGACGACGCGCCCGGCGCCCCGGGTCCTCGGACGGGAGTCCATCGTGCTTCCCCCGCATCGCGCCCGTCGGGCTGCCGGCCTGCTGGCCGCCGGCACCCTCGGGCTCTCCACCGTGTTCCTGGGTGCCATCGGCACCGCCCAGGCCGGCCCAACCGGCTGGACCTTCTCGGAGAGCAACTCACCCATCACCGTGCCGTCGGACGTCTGCTCGATCGAGTGGACGATCACCGGCGGAGCGGGCGGGTTCGGCGACACCAACCTGCGCGGCCAGAACGCGAACCCACGAATCGTGACGACGGTCGTGGCTCCCGGCGACCAGTACACGCTCGTGCCCGGCGGCGCCGGTGCCGACCACGCGGCGGGGGGCCAGGGCGGGACGAACACCGTCGGTCAGGGCGGCGGCGCGAACGGCGACATCGCGACGGGCGGCGGTGGCGGAGGTGCAGCCTCCCTCGTCCTCAAGAACGGCCAGGTCTTCCTGTCTTCCCTCGCCGGTTTCGGCGGCGGGGCCGGCGGTGGCGCCGGCGGTCACGTGCCTGACTCCCCGAGCGCTGCGGTGATCACCGACTTCGCCACCACGCCGGCGCCCGGAGTCGCCGGACCCGGGTCCATCACGGGTCAGGGCTACGCCTGCGAGGCGCTGAACACGCCTCCCCCCGCTCCGGAGATCTCCGTCGTCCCCGGCCCCGGACAGCTGAGCGTCTGGGGAAGATCCGGCGGCCCGCTGGGCCCGGGGCCGGGCGTCGCGCCCGTGACGGGGTACGAGTACAGCCTCGACGGCGGGCCGTGGACGACGGTCCCGGGCGGTGCGACACACGGCATGGCGACGCCCCTGCTGTGGCTGACCGGCCTGGTCAACGGCCGGGAGTACGGGGTGAGCGTCCGGGTGACGAGTTCGGCCGGTCCGAGCGCGGCCTCTGCGGTGAAGAAGACGACGCCGTTCGAGCGGCCGGGGAAGCCCACCGGTGTCTCCGCGAAGGTCGGGCCGTCGGAGCTCACCATCTCTTGGTCGCCGACGGCCGCGCCGGGCACCTACCCGCTGACGGGGTACCAGGTGTGGGCGTTTCACGGCGACGAGGTGGACGGCTTCCAGGTGTACCTGTGCGAGGTCAGCGCGTCCGTGCATACGTGCACCGCCGAGGTGCCCGCCGGTGTCGACTACGCGGTCTACGTCGAGGGAGTAGACGACAAGGGCAACGTCGGGGACTACGGTTGGGTCAACTCCGCAGTCGTCCCGCTCGGGGACATGCCGGCGACCGTCCCGGCCAAGGACGCAGACCTCGTCGGTGCGTCGGGCCCGATCACCACCGTGACGGCGGGGAAGACCGTCGTCCTGAAGGGCTCTGGCTACATGCCGAACTCGACGATCCGGGCCATCGCCTACTCCACCCCGACGGAGCTCGGCGTTTTCGTCACGGACGAGAACGGTGAGTTCGAGGTGACCGTGACGATCCCCGGCGACCTGCCGGCGGGCGCGCACAGTCTGGTGGTCACCGGTGTCGACCCGCAGGGCGACGTCCGGCACCTCCGGGTCGACGTCACCGTCAGCGCGTCCGGCACCGCGACGGTCACCGAGGCAGCGCTCGCCACGACGGCGACAGCGACGGCGACAGCGACGGAGCGACTGCCGAACACCGGCTTCTCCGCCGCGGGTCCGCTCGTCGCCGGCACGGCGGCACTGGGGCTCGGGGCGGGACTGATCGTGGCCTCGCGCCGCCGCCCGTCCGCCTGATCGCATGCCCGGTGGCCCGGGCCCGCTCCGCTCGGAGCAGGTCCCGGGCCTGCCGGCGTCACCCGCTGGATCGACCTGACACTCGCCGACCGAGGACGTACATGCCGAGCACCGAACCCGGGGGAGCCAATCTGGCGAGGCCCGGCCCTGCCGCCCACCCCGTGCGCTGGCGCACGGTCGCGCGGACGCTCGGCGAGGTCCTCGTGACCGGCGGCCTCGTCGTCCTCCTGTTCGTCGTCTACGAGCTCTTCGTGACCGATCTGCTCACCGAACGCACGCAGGACCAGCTGTCCCAGCAGCTGCGCGACGACTGGAACCGGCCGCCCGCGGCGGTGGTGCCCGTGCACGAGAGCAAGGTGGGGGACGCCTTCGCCGTCCTGCACATCCCGCGCTTGGGCCCGGACTACGAGCGGGTCGTGCTTGAGGGCACCGAGGACAAGCAGCTGTCGCAGGGGCCGGGACACTACCCCGGGACGGCGATGCCGGGCGAGCAGGGGAACGTGGCCTTCGCGGGTCACCGGGTCGGCAAGGGATCGCCGTTCCTGGAACTGGACCTGCTGGTTCCCGGCGACCCGATCATCGTGGAGACGGCGGACAGCTGGTTCGTCTACCGCATGCTCGGGGACGTCGCGACGGGCGACGTGACCGCCGACGCCAGCGGCATCCCGGGCCGCCGGATCGTCCGTCCGGAGGACGTCGAGGTGCTCTCCCCGACCCCGTACGCCGCCCAGAACGCGGCGCCGACGGGGGCGTACCTGACCCTGACCACGTGTCATCCCAGGTACTCGGCGCGGCAGCGCCTGATCATCCACGCGTCTCTCGACGGCGGAGCCATCAGCAAGGCGGAGCTGCCGAACGGGCCCGCCGCACTGTCCGGGCGATGAGGAAGGACTCACGCATGTACGGCTGGATCTGGCGCCACCTCCCGGGCGGGACGGCGGTCAGGGCCCTCACCGCGGTCGTCCTCGTGCTCGCGGTCGTTGCACTGCTGCTGTTCGTCGTCTTCCCGTGGGTCGAGCCCCGCCTGCCCTTCAACGATGTGACCGTCGACCAGTGACTCGGCGGCCGGTGCGCTAACGGTTGCGGCCCAAGGAGTCGTGGCTGGTCACCCAGTCGCCGGCGAGGATGGCCGAGGTCAGTGAGATGTCGCCGGCCAGGACGACGCCGGCGCAGATCTCGGCGAACTTCTGCACCTTGCCCTTGCCGTAGCAGCCCAGCATCTCCAGGCACTCCCGCTGCGTGGGCAGCCCCGTCCCACCGCCGTAGGTCGCCACGATGAGCGAGGTCAGCGTCGTCGACCAGTAGTAGTCGCCGTTGTCGCGCAACTGCGTGTAGGTGACGCCGGAATGCGACTCGGCGACGTTGGCGACATCCTGGCCGGTGGCGATGAACATCGCGGTCAGGCCGTTGGCGGCGTGCGCGCCGTTGTAGGCCGCGCCGGACATGAACGCCCCGGCCATCCCGATCTGCCGGTACTCGAACAGTTGCCGGGTGTCCACGCCGGCGATCCGCCGGAGGACCTCGTTCGGGATCGTCACCTCGGCCACGACCCGCTTCCCGCGGGTCATGAGCATGTTGATCTGCGAGTGCTTCTTGTCGGTGTCGATGGCGCCGGAGAGCACGTACCGGGGGTGGTCGGGGTGGTTCTCCCGGATCCACTCGCAGGCGGCGAGGGTCGCTTTGCCGGTCATGTTCTGCCCGGCCGCGTCGCCGGTCGTGTAGTTGACCCGCAGGTAGCGCAGCGGGCCGATCTGGTGCTGCCCGATGTAGGTGAGCCGGCCGGACCGCGTCGTCGCCTCGGCGGCCGCACGGATGCCGTCGAGATGCTCGTCCACCCAGCGGCCGAACTCCCGGGCCTGCAGGGCGTCGTCGAACATGAAGGCCGGCGCCCGCTGCATGTGGTCGTCGACCACGGTCGTCCGCACGCCGCCGCACTCGCCGATCAGGCGCATGCCGCGGTTGTAGCTGGCGACGAGGGTGCCCTCGGTCGTGGCGAGCGGGATCAGGAAGTCACCCCGGGCGTGCTCGCCTCGCACGCTCAGCGGTCCGGCGAGGCCGATCGGCACCTGGGCGACGCCGGTGAAGTTCTCGACGTTGCCCGGCAGGACGGCGGGGTCGAAGGAGTACTTCCCGACGTGGTCGAGGCCGGCGCCGGTGTGCTCGGCCACGAACGCCTGCCTCTTGTGCGCCATCTCGTCGGTGTAGTCGTGCTCCCGGTCGCGCGGGACGCGGACGCGGTTCGTGGGTTGGGCGTCGGTCATGCGGCACCTCTTCCGTATGACGATCCGAAGCCCCCAGTGTGAGCCTGACCACAGGCTTCGGCTCGCCGTCGGAAGGCGGCAGGGATGCAGGCCGGCACATCTCGAAGTGGCAACGATCCTGTTCGGGGCCGTATTCGGGTAGCCGATCGGCGTGGGTGGGGCCATGGTCGGACGGCAGGACGACGTCTCCCGGCCCCCGGAGGTCACTGTGCGCGCCAGCCGACCACTCGCCCTCGCCGCAGCCGGCGCCCTCGCGCTCACCGCGTGCGGAGGTGGCGGGGAGAGCGTGGACACCGGCGGTGGCGGCGGTGGTGGCGGCGGAGGCAACACCCTCGTGGCGGCGGTCAGCGCCCAGCCGGACCAGCTGGACCCGCACAAGACCAGTGCCTATCCGAGCTTTCAGGTGCTGGAGAACGTCTACGACACCCTCGTCGTCCCGAACGCCGAGGACCTGACCATGGAGCCCAGCCTCGCCGAGGACTGGGAGACCAGCGAGGACGGACTGACCTGGACGTTCACCCTCCGCGACGGCGTGACGTTCCACGACGGCAGCGAGTTCGACTCCGCCGACGTCGTCTACTCCTACAACCGGATCATCGACGAGGAGCTCCAGAACGCCTACCGGTTCGCCAACGTCGCGTCGGTCGAGGCGCCGGACCCGCGGACCGTCGTCATCACCCTCAGCCAGCCGACCCCCAACCTGCTGGAGCGGATCGGCGCCTTCAAGGGGATGGCGATCCTGCCCGAGGGGGCGGCGGACCAGGTCGACCTGACCACCGAAGCGGTCGGCACCGGGCCGTTCACGCTGGAGAGCTCCGACGCGACGAGCACCGTGCTGGCTCCTTACGAGGACCACTGGGGCGGTGCGCCGAACGTCGAGGGGGTCGAGTTCCGCTACATCACCGAGCCGGCCGCAGCGCTCACCGCCCTGCAGAACGGTGAGGTGCAGTGGACCGACAACATCCCGCCGCAGCAGATCGAGTCGCTGGAGGGGGACGACGCCGTCGAACTGGCCACCACTCCCAGCGTCGACTACTGGTACATGTCCATGAACTACGCCCGCCCGCCCTTCGACAACCGCGACGTCCGGCGTGCGATCTCCTTCGCGGTCGACCGTGCCGCGGTCGCCGAGGCGGCGTGGTTCGGTGCGGCGCAGCCCAACCAGACGGCGATCCCCGAGGACAGCTTCTTCTACAACGACTACGCGCCGTTCGAGCACGATCCCGACCAGGCCACGCAGCTGCTGGAGCAGGCCGGCGTCTCCACGCCGCTCACGATGGGCCTCATGGTCACCGACGAGTTCCCGGAGACGGTCACCGCGGCGCAGGTGATCGCGGGCCAGCTCGAGGAGGTCGGCATCACCGTCAACATCGAGACGCTGGACTTCGCCACCTGGCTCGACCGGCAGGGCCAAGGCGACTACGACGCCTTCCTGCTCGGCTGGCTGGGCAACCTCGACCCGGCCGCCTACTACCAGGAACAGCACGTGACCGGGGGGGCGAACAACTACCAGAAGTACAGCAACCCCGAGGTCGACCGGCTGCTGCAGCAGGGGGCCGCCGAGACCGACGAGGACGCCCGCAAGGAGATCTACGACCAGGCGGCGCAACTGATCGTGGACGACGTCAGCTACCTGTACCTCTACAACCCCGACGTCGTGCAGGCGTGGGTGCCCGGCTTGTCCGGCTACCAGATCCGGGCGGACAAGGCGATCAACTTCGAGGACGTGGAGTTGCCCTGAACGGCTACGTGCTCCGCCGCACCGGCCAGTCGGTGGTGGTGCTGGCGGGGGTGAGCGTGATCGTGTTCGCCCTGGTGCATCTCGTGCCGGGCGACCCGATCCGGCTGGCGCTGGGCACGCGTTTCTCCCAGGAGACCTACGACGCCCTGCGTGAGCGCTCGGGACTCGACCAGCCGCTCGTGGAGCAGTTCTTCAGCTGGGCGGGAGCGGCGCTCACCGGTGACCTCGGCGTGAGCTTCCGCAGCGGGGAGACGGTCACCTCGCTGATCGCCGAGCGGCTGCCGGCGACGCTGACGCTGGCCTTCGCCTCGATCCTGGTGGCGTTGCTGATCGCCGTCCCGCTGGGCACCCTGTCGGCGCTGCGGCCCCGTTCGCTCGTGGACCGGGGGGCCACGGTGCTCAGCCAGATCGGCATCTCGGTGCCGGAGTTCTGGATGGCGATCGTGCTGATCCTGGTCTTCGCCGGGACGCTGGGCTGGCTGCCCTCCGGCGGCTACGTCCCGCTGACCGAGGACCCGCTCGGCTGGGCGCAGCGGCTGCTCATGCCGGCCCTGGTCACCGGCGTGGTGTCCGGCTCGGTGATCACCCGGTTCGTCCGGTCCAGCGTCCTGGAGGCCCTCGGTGCCGACCACGTGCGGACAGCGCAGGCCAAGGGGCTGCCCACGCGCCAGGTCTTCACCTGGCACGTGCTGCGCAACGCCCTGCTGCCCCTCGTCACCGTCACGGGCGTGCAGCTGGCCTACCTGCTGTCGGGCGTGGTCGTGGTCGAGATCGTGTTCGCCTGGCCCGGGCTCGGCCAGCTGGCGCTGCAGGCGGTCCAGGCCCGCGACTACCCGGTCCTCCAGGGGGCGATCCTGCTGTTCGCCGTGGTGTTCCTGGTGATCAACCTGGTCGTGGACCTGCTCTACACCGCCATCGACCCGCGGATCCGCCGATGACCGGCCAGCCCCTCCCGGAGCCGGCGCCGTCGCCGACCGCCACCGACGCGGGGATCCCCTCCACGCAGCGCGCCGCCCGGCCGCGGTGGCGGGAGACGCTCGGGCTGCTCGCCCGGAATCCTGCCGCCGCCGTCTCCGGCGCACTCCTCCTGCTGATCGTCCTCGTGGCCGTCTTCGACGAGGCCCTGGCGCCGACCGGCCCCAACGAGATCTCGGTCGAGGACCGGCTGCAGCCGCCGAGTCTCGAGCACCCCTTCGGCACCGACGACCTCGGCCGGGACATCTTCAGCCGGGTCATCCTGGGTGCCGCCGTCTCCCTGCGGGTCGGGTTCCTCGCGGTCGCCGTCGCGTTGGTGATCGGCAGCCTGATCGGGCTGCTGGCCGGTTTCTACGGTCGCTGGGTGGACGACGTCCTGATGCGGATCATGGACATGCTGTTCGCCTTCCCGGCGGTGCTCCTGGCCATCGCGGTGCTCGCCGTCCGCGGCCCCGGATCCGGCAACACCGCCCTGGCCATCGGGATCGTCTACATCCCGGTCTTCGCCCGGGTCACCCGGGCCAGCGTGCTCGGGGTCCGGGAGGAGGTCTACGTGCGGGCCTCGCGATCCGTCGGCGCCTCGGACCTCCGGTTGCTGACGCGGCACGTGCTGCCGAACGCGGCGCCGCCGATCATCGTGCAGACCTCGATCAGCCTGGCCTTCGCAGTCCTGGCCGAGGCGGCGCTGTCCTTCCTCGGGCTGGGCACCCAGCCGCCGAACCCCTCGTGGGGGCTCATGCTGGCCGAGGGGCGCGGGTTCATCGACATCGCCTGGTGGCTCGCCTTCTTCCCCGGTATGGCGATCTTCCTGACCGTGCTCTGCTTCAACCTGCTGGGCGACGGCCTGCGCGACGTCCTCGACCCGCGGCAGCGCACGCTCATGGCCGGCGGTGCCAGATGACGGCGCCGGTGCTGGAGGTCGACGACCTCCGGGTGCAGCTGCGCACACCGCGCGGCACGGCGCACGTGGTCAACGGGCTGAGCTACAGCGTCGGGCCGGGGGAGACCGTCGCCGTCGTGGGGGAGTCCGGCAGCGGCAAGAGCGTCTCGGTGCTGGCCCTGCTCGGTCTGCTCCCGCAGCGGGTGGCCACGGTCAGCGGGCGGGCGCTGCTGCAGGGGGAGGACCTGCTCAGCATGCCGCCCGAGCGGCTCCGGCAGGTCCGCGGGCCGGGCGCCGGGATGGTCTTCCAGGACCCGATGACGTCGCTCAACCCGGTGCTGACGGTCGGGAGGCAGATCGTGGAGGGGCTCCGGGCGCACGCCGACGTGAACGCCGCAGCCGCCCGCCGCCGGGCCGCCGAGCTGCTCGGCGAGGTCGGCCTGCCCGATCCGGAGCGCGCGCTGGACCGCTATCCGCACGAGCTGTCCGGCGGCATGCGCCAGCGGGTCGTGATCGCCATCGCGCTGAGCAACTCCCCAGCCCTGCTCATCGCCGACGAGGCCACGACGGCGCTGGACGTGACGGTGCAGGCGCAGATCATCGACCTGGTGGAGCGGCTGCAGACCGACCACGGCACCGGCGTCATCTGGATCACCCACGACCTCGGCGTCGTCGCCGGCATCGCCGACCGGGTGCTGGTCATGTACGGCGGCCGCTGCGTCGAGGACGGCACGGTGGACGACGTCCTCGAGCGCCCGGCGCACCCCTACACGCGCGGCCTGCTCGGCTCACTGCCGGACCTGGCCGCACCGGTGGGTCCTGGCGGCGAGGTGCCCGACCTGACCACGGTCCCGGGCCTGCCGCCGCCGCCCACCGACCTGCCGGCCGGCTGCGTGTTCTGGCCGCGTTGCCCGGTGCGAGGCGATGCGCGCTGCGAGACCGAGCAGCCCCCGCTCGTCCAGGTCGGTTCCGGCCGAAGTGGCCACTTCGGCCGGGAGCTGCCGCACCGGGCCGCGACGTGGTGCTCGGAGGAGGTCCGGTGAGCGACGCGAGAGCGACGGGCGAGCGAGCATCGCCGCAGGCTGGGGGCACCTCCCGCTTGCGGGGGACAGCGACCGAGGAGCGGAACGAGTCCGGAGGCGAGCCATGAGCGACGTCCTGGTCTCGGCGCGGGGCCTCGAGGTGCACTTCCCGGTGCGGTCGGTCGGCCTGCGCCGCACGGGCGGCGGCGTGCTGCGGGCGGTCGACGGCGTGGACCTCGACATCCACCGCGGCGAGACGGTCGGGCTCGTCGGTGAGTCGGGCTGTGGCAAGTCGACGCTGGGGAACGCGCTGCTGCGCCTGGTGCCGCCCACCGGCGGGAGGATCACCTTCGACGGCTCCGACGTCACCGCGCTGGACCGGCGCGGGCTGAAGGAGATGCGCCGCCGCGCCGGCATGGTCTTCCAGGACCCGTTCGCCTCGCTGGATCCCCGGCGGACGGTCGCGCAGACGGTCGCCGAGCCGCTCGAGGTGCACAAGCTCCGGTCGGGACGACGGGAGCGCGCGGCCCGCGTGGGCGAGCTGCTGGAGATGGTGGGCCTGGACCCGGCCGTTGCCAGCCGCTACCCGCACGAGTTCTCCGGCGGTCAGCGCCAGCGGGTCGGCATCGCGCGGGCCCTGGCGGGAGAGCCGGACTTCCTGGTCTGCGACGAGGCGATCGCCTCCCTCGACGTCAGCGTGCAGGCGCAGGTGCTCAACCTGCTGCGCCGGCTGCAGCGGCAGCTCGGGCTCACGCTGCTGTTCATCTCCCACGACCTGTCCGCCGTCCGGCACCTGTCCGACCGCATCGCGGTCATGTACCTGGGGCGGGTGGTGGAGGTCGGGCCCGCCGCGACCGTCGCCTCGGACCCGCAGATGCCGTACACGCAGGCTCTGCTGTCCGCCGTCCCGGTGCCGCACCCGGCACGCGAACGTGCCCGGCAGCGGATCGTGCTGCGCGGCGACGTCCCCTCGCCGTCCGCCGTCCCCAGTGGGTGCCGGTTCCGGACCCGCTGCCCGTACGTCTTCGAGCCCTGCCCGGACGTCGACCCCGCGCTGCAGCCGGCCGGTGCACCGGGGCAGCTCGCGGCCTGCCACCTGCACGGCGTCGTCGGTATCCCCGTCGCCGACGACACCCCCGAGGGGGTCACGACCACCCCGACGAGCTGATCGGCGACCGACCCGTCGGCCACACCCGCCGGAGCAGCGACCCGACACGCCGGAGCGGCGTCGCCGGCGAGATGACCGTACGCCGGAATCCGGCCGTTTCCGCTGGTGAGGGCGCCGCATGTCGACAAGACGGTGCCCGGTGAGACGGGTCACCGTCCGCCGCTCGGGGCTGTCGCAACGATCCGGTGACGGGCCGGTCCGGAGCGGGTCGCAACCGGCGGGCCGGGCTGCGCCGGACCGTAGTTTTCGCCCCAGTTCGCGGCACTTCCCGGCCGCGGCGATGGTGCTGAGGAGTCCTCCCGTGACCATGGGCGCGACGCTGGTGTGGCCGGCAGTGGCAGTGCTGGGTTTTCTCCTGTTCACCGGCGTGGTGGTCGCGCTGGGCACGAGCTCGACGGCCCGCTACGAGTTCGAGCGCAACGGGGCGGGCGCACCGCAGCGGACGGCCGCGCACAGCAGGGGCGCCCACCCCGCGGGTGGTCGTGCCCCGAGCCGCCCGGTCGGCGCCGCGGAGGCGCAGGCGCAGCCGCAGTCCGTCGGTCTCGCCGTCCGTCCTGCTCCGGCGCCGCCCACCGGGGGGCCCGCCTGGTGGCTGGTCGGGGAGTCGGCGCAGGTTCTGGCCGGTCCGTTCGCCGACCAGATCGACGCCGACTGGGCCGCGCTGGCCGACGGGCTGACCGCCGTCAGTGTCTTCGGCGCCCGGCGGGAAGACGGATCTGTCGCGGTGAAGCCGTCCCCGGCGGAGCGGGCCTGGCTGGTTGAGCTCGGGGCGGAGCTGGACCGGCTGCCGGAGGACTGGGACGCGCTGCTGTCCGACACCGATCCGCTGACCACGCTGGTCGTGGAGGTGACCGCGGCCGTGGTCGAGGCCGGTCTGCCGCTGCAGGATCTCCGGGGGCGCGATGCGGCCGGTGGCGTCTGCCTGGTCCCCGAGCCCGGTCTGCGCGGTGTCCTGGTGAGCTGGCGCCCGCACGACCGGATGAGCCTGCACCAGGTGCGCGGAGCCGCGGCCGACGACGCCGTGCAAGACCTGATGAACGCCACCATCGCCGACGTCCTGGCGCAGCTGAGATTCGTGGTGGAGCCCTACGGCGCCACCGGCTGCGTCCTGGTGACGGCGCTGCGCTGATCGCTCCGCTCGGCGGTGGGTCGTCGGTCGGGAGGCGGGACGGCTAGCCTCGTCCGGGTCAGGAGGGCTCGCCTAGTGGCCGATGGCGGCGGTCTTGAAAACCGCTATGGGGTAACACCCATCGTGGGTTCGAATCCCACGCCCTCCGCTGGGTGATGTCGCAGGACACCGGCATGGCCCGGACCCACGATTCGCGGGTCCGGGCTCCTGCTTTTGGCTACGTCCGGGCGGCGTGGTGGCGGGACGCCGCAGAGACGACAGTGGTCGTCATGTCGAACTCATGACGCCGTGCAGGGTCACGGGGCTGCGGGGTAGTGGTCGGGGACCGGCGCAGGCCGCGGGTCATACGGACGTCCCGCCGCCGGTACGACGAGGAGGTCTGCTGTGACCGTCGCTGCCCAGATGCTCGACACCTACCCCAAGGACCTCGGTGGGGTGGACCGGGAGAAGCTGCGTGCCTGCATCGAGGCGTGCTTCGAGTGCGCCCAGGCCTGTACCGCGTGCGCGGACGCCTGCCTGAGCGAGGACATGGTCGCCGAGCTCACCACGTGCATCCGCACCAATGCCGACTGCGCCGACGTCTGCGACGCCACCGGCCGGGTGCTGTCCCGGCACACCGGCTACGACGCCAACCTCACCCGCGCGGTGCTCGAGGCCTGCGCCGCCGCCTGCAAGGCCTGCGGGGACGAGTGCGAGCAGCACGCGTCGATGCACGAGCACTGCCGGGTGTGCGCCGAGGCGTGCCGCCGCTGCGAGCAGGCCTGCCGGGACCTCATCAGCAGCCTCGGCTGATGCCGCGGCCCGGTGCCGTGCGCGGGGAATCACCGGCGGCGTGAGGGCGGGCTCGCTCAGAGGGACTGCGCTGCTGTCTTTGCTCGACGACCGGCACCGGGCCGGCGCGCCACCGGAGACGTCAACTTCCCCCGCATCGCACCGTCGAGCAGCGGGCATGGGGCAGGCATGACGACGGACCTCCTGCTGCTCGTCGGCGGGCTCATCGCCCTCGGCGTCGCTGCCCTGTCCGAACGCCTGCGGCGGCTGCCGGTCTCCGAGCCGCTGCTGGGCCTGCTCGCCGGGATCGCCCTGGGCCCGGCCGTCGCCGGGCTGCTCGACGTCCGGCCGCTGACCGAGGACCACACCTGGCTGCACACCGCCACGCGGCTCCTGCTGGCCATCTCGGTGATGGCGGTGGCACTGCGCTATCCGTTGGGCGCGGTCCGGTCGCGGATCCGACCGGTGGTGATCCTCCTGGCCGTCGCCATGCCCCTCATGGCGGTCATCACCGCCGGCCTGTCGGCGTGGGTGCTCGGTGTGGGGCTGGGAGCCGCGGTTCTGCTCGGCGCCGCGCTGTGCCCGACCGACCCGGTGCTCGCATCCAGCGTCGTCACCGGAGGCCCGGCCGAGGAGGACCTCCCCGCCCGGGACCGGCAGGTCCTCTCCCTGGAGTCCGGCGCGAACGACGGCCTGGCGCTGCCCCTGGTGCTCGGCGCCGTGGCGATCGCCGGTCCGCTGACCGGAGCGGAGGCCGCGCTCGAGTCCCTCTGGCAGGTGGCCGGAGCCGTCGCCGTCGGGTTGCTGACCGGCTGGCTGGGCGGACGGGCGCTGCGCGCCGGCGAGGAGCACGGATCCACCGACCCCGGCCCGCTGGCGTTGTTCACCGCCGTCCTTGCCTTCACGGTGCTCGGCCTGTCGGGGCTGATGCACGTGGACGGTGTGCTGGCGGTGTTCGTGTGCGGACTGACGTTCAACGGCGTGAGCACCGGTTCGGAGCGGACGTCGGACGTGCCCATCGACGAGGCGGTCAACCGGTTCCTCGTCCTGCCGCTGTTCATCGGCGTCGGCGCGGCCCTGCCGTGGGAGGCGTGGGCCGACCTCGGGTGGCGCGGCCCGGTCCTCGCCGTGGCGGTGCTCCTTCTCCGCCGCCTGCCCGTCCTGCTGGCCCTGCGCCGTCCGCTGCGGCTGGGCTGGCCGGACGCCCTGTACATGGGGTGGTTCGGCCCGATCGGGGTCTCGGCACTGTTCTACCTCGCGCTGGAGGCGAAGCGGCTGGCCGTCGACCCGACCGTGCTGGCCGCGGGCAGCTTGGTGGTGGTGGCCAGCGTCGTCGTCCACGGCGTGACCGCCGCCCCGGGCCGAGTGGCCTACCGGAGCGCGGCCCGGCACGGGAGCGACGCCCGCACCGAGGCCGCCCCCGACCGGTCCCGTTGACGGGGATGACATCCGGAGGTCTCCGCGCGGCCCGCCGCCTGCTGCCCGTGGCTCCGACGATCAGGATCTACATGCGGTGTCCTCCTTCAGTACGAGCTGGTGGCGGGCGACGCGTGAGGGTGTCTGCTGGGCGTAGGCGACAGCGAGCAGGGCGAGGGCGAAGCCGGTGCCCTGAACGGGAGTGAGCGCCTCGTCGAGGACCGCCCACCCCAGGACGGCGGCGACCAGGGGGGAGAGGAGGGGCAGGAATGCGACCGCACCGGCAGGCATCCGGCCGACCCCCCGGAACCACAGGACGTAGGCCAGTCCCGCGCCGACGAGGCTCAGCCACGCGTAGCCGGCGATGGCGGCGCCGTCGAGAACCGGCGGCGGCCCCTCGACCAGGAGCGCGATGGGCAGGATGACCAGGCCGCCGGCGGTGAGCTGCCAGCCGGCGTAGGACACCGGCCCGGTGGGTCTGCCCCAGCGCTTGCTCAGCACGGTGCCCAGCGCCATGCAGAGGGTGGACGCGATCCCGGCGAGGACGCCGATCGGGCTCAGTGCGGCGTCGGGGGCGAGGACCATCAGCGCGACGCCCACCACGCCGAGCACGCCCCAGGACAGCCGCCAGCCCGTGGGCCGTTCCCGCAGGAGGGGAACAGCGAGGGCCGCGACGGTGAGCGGAGTGGTCGCGCCGAAGATCGCCGCGACACCCCCCGGCAGGAGGTAGGCGGCGACGAACAGCAGGGGGAAGAACGCCCCGATGTTCAACGCGCCCAGCACGAACGCTTTCCACCACCAGTCACCGCGGGGCAGGGACCGGCCGATAGCCAGCGCGAGGAGTCCCGCCGGCAGGGCCCGCAGCAGCCCGGACCACAGCGGGTGGTCGTCGGGGAGGCACACGGTCGTGATCACGTAGGTGGTGCCCCATACAGCCGGCGCGAACGCCGTCGAGGCGACCAAGCCCCAGGCCCGCGGTGCCATGCCATACCGCCCATCCTTCGATGTCGAAAGGTTTGATCCGAAACAGAACGTAGGGCGTGTTATCTTCCATATCAAACGGTTCGACGTCGAAAGGTAGATCGGTGGCACGCGATCGGGTCAGTGACTACCTGGAGCAGTGGCGACGAGAGCGCCCCGACCTCGACCCGGCGCCGATGGGGGTCGTGGGCCGGCTCTCCCGAGCGAGCGAGCTGATCAGTCGGACGACCCGCGCCTACTTCGCCGACCACGGCCTTCAGGCGGGAGAGTTCGACGTCCTTGCCACCCTGCGACGGTCGGGCGCGCCCTTCACGCTGACGCCGGGGCAACTCGCGGAGAGCACGATGGTGAGTTCAGCTGCGATCACCAACCGGCTGAGCCGCCTGGAAGACAAGGGCTTGCTCGTGCGGCGCACCGATCCGAGCAATCGACGGAACGTGCTCGTCGCCCTGACCGACGACGGACTGGCCCTCGTCGACGACATCGTCGAGGGGCACCTGGAGAACGAGCGCCGGCTGCTCACTCCGCTCGCACCCGAGGAGCAGGAGCAGCTCGCCGTACTCCTCGCACGGTTCCTGGCGGGGTCGGGGGACGGTAGCCACGAGGCCGGGACCGAGCACTGACGACGAGTGATCGGGGACGCCGCACGTAGCAGGGCCCACGTGTGGCATGCCCTGCCCGTCACCTGCTCGTGACGGCGCGCGGAGCTGCCTCTCCGAGCCCCTCTCGGCGTGCCGCGGGAGACTCGCCGTCATCGTCTAATGACTCTCTGGACATGGTTAGTGAGCGAACCTAATGTGACGCCCGGTCACCCGTCAGTGCGATCCGGTAATTCTGCCGGGCGGCCGGCCGACCTTCTTTCCTCACTCAGGAGAACAGTTCTTGAAGAAGACACTGGCCGTCGTCATGGGGACCGCGCTGCTCGCGGCCGTCCCGGCGACCGCGACCGCCGCCCCGCCGGAGAACGCCCCGGACAACGCCCCCGCCCGCATCGACGACCTGCCCAGCCCGCTCAGCGACAAGCAGCGCGACCTCCGCGCCGCGGCGATCGAGCAGGTGCTCGCCGGGGAGGCGACGCCGCGGGGCGACAACAAGGTGGTCCAGGTCGCCAAGGGCCAGTACGTCGAGCTGGCGCAGGAGGACACCGACGCCATCTGGACCGTCCTCGGCGAGTTCAGCGACCTGCCGCACAACCAGATCGCCGAGCCCGACCGCTCGGTCGACAACACCACCATCTGGACCGAGGACTTCTCGCAGCCCTACTTCGACGAACTGCTCTACTCGTCCGAGGCCGGCGTCAACTCCGTCGCCAACCTCTACGAGGAGCTCTCCTCGGGCCGCTACACCGTCACCGGCGAGGTCGAGGACTGGACGCAGGTCCCTGGCACCGGCGCCGACTACGGGGCGAACGACCGCGATTCCAGGGCGTGGAGCTTCGTCAACGACACGATGAACGGCTGGTACGAGAATCAGCTCGCCGCCGGGAAGACCGCCGAGGAGATCGACACCTACCTCTCCCAGTTCGACGTCTGGGACCGCTACGACCAGGACGGTGACGGCAACTTCGACGAGGCCGACGGCTACATCGACCACTTCCAGGCCGTGCACTCGGGCATGGGCGAGGAGGTCGGCGGCGGCGTCCTCGGTGAGGACGCCATCTGGTCGCACCGCTGGTACAACCAGACCACCCGGATCGGCGCCGGCGGCCCGACCGTGGACGGCGAGACCGTGCCCTTCGGCGGCGCGCGGGTCGGCCAGTCCAAGTACTGGGTCGGTGACTACACCGTGGAGCCGGAGAACGGCGGCGTCGGCGTCTTCGCCCACGAGTTCGCCCACGACCTCGGCCTGCCGGACCTCTACGACACCTCCGGCGGCGAGAACAGCACCGCCTTCTGGACCCTCATGTCGTCGGGCTCCTACGGCAACAACGGCACCCCCGAGGGCGGCATCGGCACCCGGCCGATCCACATGGGGGCGTGGGAGAAGCTGCAGCTGGGCTGGCTGAACTACGAGAAGGTGCTGCCCGGCGCGACGGCCAACACCAAGCTCGGCCCGTCGACGGCGAACACCAAGCAGGCGCAGGCGCTGATCGCCCTGCTGCCCGACAAGGAGGTCACCACGACCGTCGGGACGCCGTTCGAGGGCCCCGACTTCTGGTACTCCGGCCAGGGTGACGACCTCGACAACAGCATGCTGACCGCGCTGCCGGCGGACGCCCAGCAGCTGACCGCCAAGGTCAACTACGAGATCGAGAAGGACTGGGACTACGCCTACGCGGTCTACTCCACCGACGGCGGCAAGACCTTCACGTCCCTCCCGACGAACCGGTCGACCACGACCGACGACAACGGCCAGAACTTCGGCCACGGCATCACCGGCAGCACCGACGGCGAGTGGGTCGGCCTGACGGCAGACCTGTCCGGCGTCCCGGCGGGTGCGCTCGTCGGCTTCCGGTACTGGACCGACGGCGCGGCCAGCGAGCCGGGCTTCATGGCCGACGCGGTGGCGATCGACGGCACCCCGGTGACCTCGTGGACGATGGACGGCTTCACGCAGACCACCGGCACCACGACGGAGGAGTTCTTCAACGCCTACATCGCGGAGAACCGGGCCTACACCGGGTACGACGCGGGTCTGAAGACGGGTCCGTACAACTTCGGCGACCCGAGCCAGCCCGACTGGGCCGAGCGCCTGCCCTACCAGGACGGTCTGCTGATCAGCTACTGGAACCAGCAGTACGCCGACAACAACGTCCGGGTCCACCCCGGCGGCGGGCTGGTCCTGCCCGTCGACGCCCACCCGGGTCTCATCTACGAGCCCACGGACGACGAGGGCACCGACCGGACCAACGGCGAGAGCTGGCGGCCCCGGATCCAGTCCTACGACTCCACCTTCGGGCGGCAGGCGACGGACGCGATCACCCTGCACGACCCGGACACGGGCGTGGCCGGCACCTACGGCGGCCTCGCCGCGGTGCCGACGTTCGACGACACCAAGGACTGGTACGTGGCTCCGGGCGAGCAGCCCGACGCGAACGGCTGGACCGGCGTCGACGTCCCGAAGACCGGCACGAAGATCACCGTGGTCAGCACCAGTGCTCACGACAGCTTCATGCAGGTGCGGGTCAACTGATCCCGGGCAACTCCTAGCACCGCGAACGGCCCGCCGGCACCCCGCCGGCGGGCCGTTCCGCGTCCGCCGACCGGACGAGCGTGTGCGCCGGCGCCCGGTTCCAGGGCCGGAAAGGGGGCGGCAGCGCACACGCTCCTGGTGAGCCGGGGGTCAGCGGGAGCGGCCGGGCCGCGCCGCCCCGGGCCGGCCACCGGTGCCCTGGGACGACGAGCCGGAGCCGCGGCCCCGCCGTCCGCCCTCGGACGCCGCCGCCCGACCACCGCCGGCGCCCGATGCGCGACCGCCGGTGCGCGCCGGTCGCGGATGCCGGCCGTGTCCGTCGTGGTGCTGGGTGCCCCGGTGGTGGTCGCGCCCCGGGCCGCGGCTCGCCGTGCCCACCGAGCAGTCGCGGCAGGTGCTGAACCACGGGGCGATCCCGGCGCCGCAGGAGGTGCAGCGCCCGGACGCCGACAGCGTGATGGCGGCGGGCAGCAGCTCGGTGATCCTGGCCGCGGCGGCCTCCTCGACCTCGGCGGCGTCCTCGCTGGTCAGTCCGGCGACGCCCGGGAAGGAGCGGAGCAGGGTCTGGGCGTCGCGCGCCGCGGCGGCGGCCTGCTCGTAGTCCTCCACGGTGCCCTTGTCCGGCAGCGGCTCGAGCACCGTCTCGGGGGCGACGGACTGCCCGACGGCCGACTGCAGTGCGGCCTTGGCCAGCACCAGCCAGCGGGTGCGCCGGGGCGGGTTGTAGTCGATCGGCAGGTTGATCAGCCGCCACACGGTCCAGAGGTCACCGGCGGCGCCGAGCGGGCCGCGCAGCAACGGCAGCAGCGCGTGCACCCGGACGATCAGGCTGGTCACGTCGTCGGCGGTCATCGACTGGTCCCTGGTGGCCGCGCGTGCCCAGGCCATCCACCGGGTCAGGGCCTCGGGCAGGTCGACCGGCTCGAACGCGCCGAGGTCGTCGAGCTCCGGCCGCAGCCGCGGGGCGCGCTTGGGCAGGTCGCTCATCGCGTCCCCGCGGGCGACCTCGGCGCCGGCCTTGAGGAGTCCGGCGTCGGCCCGCAGGCCGGTGACCCCGGCGAGGACGCCGACGCTGCCGTGCCCGGTCAGGCCGTAGCGGCCGGCCCGGCCGGCGATCTGCGCGGTCTCCCAGGTGCGCAGCGGCCGCCGCTCCACGCCGTCGAACTTGGTGGTCTCGGCGAACAGCACCGTCGTGGCCGGCACGTTGATGCCGTGGCCGATGACGTCGGTGGTCACCAGCACCTCGGTCTCGCCGCGGGTGAACCCGTCGATGACCTCGCGGCGGGTGGCCGGCGGCAGCGCGCCGTAGAGGACGCCGACCTTGCCGCGCCGATGCGGGTCCAGCGCCGCGGCGACGGCGTAGACGGCCTTGCGCGAGAAGGCCACCACGAGGGTCTGCGGACGGACGCCCTCCGGGCGGACGGGGGCGCGGAGCACGTCGAGACGCGACAGGCGCTTGTGGTTGACGACGGTGATCTTCTTCGCGTCCGAGACCAGCGGCTTGAGCAGCAGGTAGGCCTCGGCCGCGGAGATCAGGTGCATCTCGCGGTAGTCACCGGTCAGCACCAGCCGGGCCCAGTGGTGGCCGCGGTCGGGGTCGGCGACCCAGTGCGACTCGTCGAGGACCAGGAGGTCGCCGCGCATCGGCGCCTTCTCCACGGTGCAGCAGACGATCGGCGCGTCCGGGTCGATCTCCTCCTCGCCGGTGGAGAGGCCGACGGTGCCCGGCGGCAGCTGCGCGGACAGCCGCGCGTAGGCCTCGTGGGCCAGCTGGCGCAGCGGTGCGGCGTAGACGCCGGAGCGGTTCTCGGCCAGCGCGACCAGGGAGTCGTAGGTCTTGCCGGAGTTGGTCGGCCCGAGGTGGAAGACCACGTGCTCGGGCCGGGTGGTCCGGACGGGGAGCTCGGGCTCGGCGCCGGCGACCCAGCTCTGCTGGGCCAGCTTCTCGATGCGGGCGGCGGCGCGGTCGTCGTCACGGGTGCGGAGGTCGCGCGCCGTGCCGCGCTCACGGCGACGCGACTCAGGGCGTCGGGCGGGGTGCTGCGGAGGAACACTCACAGGGAGGAACAGGCCTTCGGTCGGCGGAAGTCGGATCGGGTCCACACGCGGCGTCACTGATCCAGGTGCCGCGGACCCTACGGAGGGCAACAGGAGGAACCCGCTGGGCATGCCCGGCCGGGAACGTGTCAGACGGCACGCGGCACGTCCCGACCCGCCGCGAGCAGCCGCACCTCGATGACGAGGCCGCGGATCGCCACCACCTCGTTCAGGGTCCGGGGCGGGACGGGCAGCGGCCCGTGCGCCGTCCGGTAGGCCACGGTGACCGGGCACGCCACCGCGTGCGAAGGGTCCTGCTCGGGGGCCGGCACCGGCCTCCCGACCGGCAGGACGCGGTCGGCCACGGCGGTCCAGCCCTGCGTCGTCCTCGGGACGGCGGTCAGCAGGGCGAGCTCGCCGAGCAGGCCTGCCTCGTTGCCGATCACCAGGCGGCCCGGCAGGTCCCGGGGCCAGGGCGTCGGCGGCTGGACGACGACGACGCGGATCCCGACCGCGGTGAGCAGGCGCGCGGCGCTGCAGAGCTGCAGGGACTGACGACGGCGGACCGACCCCGCGGGCACCATCGACGCCCGCGCCCGGACGCCGGCCAGCGTGGCGGTCCAGCGCAGCCGTCGGTGCTGCTGAGTGGTCTGGTCGGCGCGCTCGGGGCCCGGCGGCGGCGAGACGGGCGAGCGGGGAAGTGGGACGACGGGCACGCGGGGCAGGGCAGCGGTCACGACGCTCCTCGGGCCGGAAGGGCCGGGGCCGGCCCTCGACGCGAGCAGCGTCCCGCCGGCGGATGACGGGCACGTGACCTCGACGCGGCCGCCCCGAGAACTCGCCGGAGCAGACGGGGGCGGCCCGCTGAACGGACCATGAACATCGCCGTGACAGCGCAACCTTGCGCCCGCCGGCTCAATGGACATCCCGTGACCACGTCGCAGGGACACCTCTCCCGCCGCCGCGCCCTCCAGCTCGGGGTCGTCACCGGCGTCGGCCTGGCGGTCGCCACGGCCGAGCCGGCTGCCGCCGGCCCCGTCCGCCCCACCTTCGCCCACGGCGTCGCCTCCGGGGACCCGCTGCCCGACGCCGTCGTCCTGTGGACGCGGGTGACGCCGCGGCCCGGCGACGACCCCGGGTCGAACCGGGGTCCCGTCGTCCCGGTGGCCTGGGAGGTCGCGGCCGACCCGCAGTTCCGGCGGATCGTGCGCACCGGCACCGTGCGCACCGGTCCGGAGCGGGACCACACGGTGAAGGTGGACGCCACGGGTCTGGCGCCCGGGAGCGAGTACTGGTACCGGTTCCGCTGCCAGGGGGTGGCCTCACCGGTGGGACGTGCCCGGACCGCCCCGGCTCCCGGATCCGACGTCGCGCGGCTGCGCATGGCGGTGGTCTCCTGCGCCAACCTCCAGGCGGGCTGGTTCACCGCCTACCGGCACCTCGCGGCGCGCCAGGACCTCGACCTCGTCCTGCACCTGGGGGACTACCTCTACGAGTACGCACCGGGGGAGTACCAGGCGCGCGACGTCGTCGTCCGGCCGCACGACCCGCCACGGGAGATGACGACACTGGCCGATTACCGCCGTCGGCACGCGCAGTACAAGCAGGATCCCGACCTGCAGGCCCTGCACGCCGCGGCGCCATGGGTGGTCACGTGGGACGACCACGAATCGGCCAACGACGCGTGGTCCGGCGGCGCGGAGAACCACACGGACGGCGCCGAGGGGCCGTGGCCGGCCCGGCGGTCCCATGCCCAGCAGGCCTACGCCGAGTGGATGCCGGTGCGCTACACCGCCGGCGGCCGGCTGTACCGGCGGTTCCGGTTCGGCCGGCTGGCGAGCCTGTCGCTGCTGGACCTGCGCACCTACCGCGACGAGCAGGTTGCCTCGCCGGTCGATCCGGCGTTGGCCGACGCCGACCGCACCCTCACCGGGCCCGAGCAGCTGCAGTTCCTGCTCGACGGGCTGGCCGACCCGCAGGTGCAGTGGAAGCTGGTCGGCAACCCGGTGATGATCGCGCCCGTGCGCTTCCCGGGCACCCTGGACACCCGGACGGCGGCGGGGATCGCCACGCTGGTCGACGCCCAGGCGCCTCCCGTGGCCGGGCTGCCGTACAACGTCGACCAGTGGGACGGCTATCCCGCGGAGCGGGCGAAGGTCCTGGACCACCTGCGCGATCGCGGCATCCGCGACACCGTCTTCCTCACCGGCGACATCCACTCCGGCTGGGCCTGCGACCTGCCCGCCGACGGTGCGACGTACCCGGTGACCGGCCACAGTGTCGGCGTCGAGCTGGTCTGCACCTCGGTCACGAGCGACAACCTCGACGACATCACCGGAACACCGCCACGGACCACCTCCCTGGCGGTGGAGACGGCGTTCAAGGCGAGCAATCCGCACATCAAGTACCTCGACTTCGACTCGCACGGCTACTCGGTGCTCGAGGTGACACCGGAAGGGGCACAGATGGACTGGTACGTCCTGACCGACCGCACCGACCCCCACGCGGCCGCGGTGCACTCGACGTCCTACCGCGTCGGGGCGGGGACGCAGCGGGTCGAGCGGGTGGCGAGGAGGCCGGCGTGAACCCGCGGACGACGACGCTGGACCGCCGCCGCTTCCTGCAGGTCACCGCGGCCGGTGGAGCCGCCGTCGTCCTGTCCTCGACGGTCGGGGCGCCGCGCGCGCGGGCAGCCGGGAGGCCCGACCTGCGGGTCTACGTGCTCGTGGTCGACGGGACCAGCCCGGGCGAGGTGGAACCGCTGCTCATGCCCCGGCTGTCGGACCTGCGCGAGGAGGGCACCTGGTTCGCCGCGGCGCGCTCGCTGCCGGTGATGGAGACCATCCCCAACCACGTGATGATGATGACCGGCGTCCGCCCGGACCGGTCCGGCGTGCCGGCCAACTCCGTCTTCGACCGCCGGGAGGGGGTCGTCCGCGATCTGGACCGTCCGTCGGACCTGCGCTTCCCGACGCTCATCGAGCGGCTGAACGATGCGGGCGCGACGACGGGCACGGTGCTGTCCAAGGAGTACCTGTTCGGCATCTTCGGGACCCGGGCCACGCACCGCTGGGAGCCGTTCCCGGTGGTCCCGGGAAGCGGCCACGCCCCCGACCAGTTCACCGTCGACGCCGCCGTCGCGATGGTCGACGAGTTCGACCCGAACCTCGTCTTCGTCAACCTGGGCGACATCGACCGGGTCGGGCACAGCGACCTCACCGGGCCCGCTCTCGGAGTCGCCAGGACGGCGGCGCTGGCCGGCAGCGACAGCCAGGTCGGCCGGTTCGTCGACCACCTGAGGAGCACCGGGCGCTGGGACCGGAGCGTGCTGATCGTCCTCGCCGACCACTCGATGGACTGGTCGATCGCGACGAACGTCGTCTCGGTGGCGCAGCTGCTCGCTCCCCGGGCCGAGCTGCGGGACAGCATCCAGATCGCCCAGAACGGCGGCGCGGACCTGCTCTACTGGACCGGTCGGCCCAACCGCCGGAACGCCGGGCTGCAGGAGGTCCGCCGCCTGGTCGCTGCCCATCCCGGTGTGCTGTCCGTCCACGCTCCCGACGAGCTGCGCCTGGGGCCGGAGGCCGGTGACCTGGTCTGCTTCACGCGCGCCGGCTGGCGGTTCAGCGACACCACGCCGGTGTCCAACCCGATCCCGGGCAACCACGGCCATCCGGTCACCGAGCCGATTCCCTTCCTCGTCGCCGGTGGGCACCCGGCCGTCCGTCGCGGGGTCGTCGTCGGCGAACCGGCGCGGACGGTCGACGTCGCGCCGACCGTGGGCGCGCTGTTCGGTCTCGGTGCCCCGCGGGGTGGCTACGACGGCACCGCCCGGACCTCGGCCTTCCGCGCGATGCCTCGTCGATGACGGTCAGCGGAGGCGGCGGGCGGCGGCGGTGAGGGTGCGGGCGGTCAGCCGCCCGTCGGCCAGGCCCAGCTCGACGACGTCGTCGAAGACCCGCTGGTCGTCGGCCGCCGCACGGAAGACCGCGTCCATCACCTGCGGCCAGCGGCTGGCCCAGGACGCCGTCGACGAGTGGCGCAGATGCCGGCCCAGGCGCAGCCGCAACGCCCGGCGGTAGGCCGCGCCCGGCGTGGCGCCCTCGACCGCGGCGGCGCCGGCCAGCGCGCCGGAGAGGACGGCGTAGAAGATGCCCTCGCCGGTGAGCGGATTGATCAGCGAGGCGGCGTCCCCGGCCAGCAGCACCCGCCCGTCGGGCTGGCGCGGGCGGCCGGTCGACAGCGGCAGCCGGTGCGCCCGCAGCTGCTCGGCCGCCACCCCGGGCAGCAGCCGGTCCAGCCCGGCCAGCAGCCCCGCCCGGTCGACGTCGCCGGAGACGAGCTCGCCGTAGCCGACGTTGGCCCGTCCGTCGCCGAGCGGGAAGGACCACGCGTAGGCCGGCCACCGCTGCTCGGTGGTGGCGATCAGTTGCACGCGCTCCAACCCCGCGGGAACGGGGGCGTACCCGCGGATGGCGATCGCGATCTGGTGCGGCCGGTTCGGGGCCGTCCCGAGCGCCCGGCGGACGACCGACTCCGCGCCGTCCGCGCCGATCACGGCGCCGGCGGTCAGGGAGCGGTCGACCTCGACGTGCGCCGGGTGCACCTCCACCCGCCGGACGACGTGCCGCCGGAACTCCGCGCCCGCGGCCAGCGCCCCGCTGAGCAGCCGGGAGTCGAGGACGGCGCGCGGGACCACCCTGGCCGGGCGGTGCATGACCCGCTCGACCGTCGTCCCGCCGGGGGAACGCAGCCGCAGCCGGGGCACGACCGCGTACCCCTCGGTCAGGAACTCGGTGTCGAACCCCAGCTCCGCGAGGACGTCGAGCGCCTCGGGCGCGATGCCGTCGCCGCACACCTTGTCGCGCGGGAACCGGGAACGGTCGAGCACGAGCACCCGGGCCCCGGGTCGGGCTCGACGGGCGGCCGTGGCGGCGGCGGCGCCGGCCGGCCCGCCACCCACGACGACGACGTCCCAGTGCTCCATGCCGCGAACGCTAGGCAGTGCGCGTGGTCGGCGCCCGACGGCGGGCCGGCGTGGAACCCCGTGAAGACGGCGACGCGCGTGGGAACGGGCGCGCCCGGGTGTCAGCCCCCGTAGTAGCGGAAGACCGGCTCGGCGATGCAGACCGGCTTGTCGCCGCCCTCGCGCTCGATGACGGCGGCCAGCACGAGCTGCACACCGCCGACGATCTCCTCGACCGACTTCAGGGTGGCGGTCAGCCGCACCTTCGAGCCGACGGGCACCGGTGACGGGAAGCGCACCTTGTTGAGGCCGTAGTTGACGGCCATCACCGTGTCGGTGACGACGAGCACCTGCGCCGAGAGCGACGCCAGCAGCGACAGCGTGAGGTAGCCATGGGCGATCGGGCCGCCGAAGGGGCTCTCGGCCTTGGCGCGCTCGACGTCGACGTGGATCCACTGGTGGTCGCCGGTCGCCTCGGCGAACAGGTTGACGTGGTCCTGGGTGACCTCGTGCCAGTCGCTGCTGCCCAGCTCGGTGCCGAGGAGGGCGGGGACCTCGGCCAGGGTCGTCGTGGTGGTCATGCGGTGTTGTCCTCCCGGAACGGCGTGCGGGCGCAGAACATCTGTTCAGCAACCTAGTGCTCCGAGTGCAGGTGCACCCGGAGCACGAGCGTCCGCGGAGCACCCGCTGCGCCGCGGCACCACGGCGCACGACCGGGTTCACTGGACGGGTGCTCCCCTCGACCGACGGCTGGACCGTCTGTGCCCAGGGCCACCGGCACTGGGGCCGCGCCGGTGCGGCGGGCCTGCTCCTGCACCGGGACGGCGCGCGAGGTCCCGAGGTGCTGCTGCAGCACCGCGCCTGGTGGTCCCACCACGGCGGCACGTGGGGGACGCCGGGCGGCGCGCTGCATCACGGGGAGACGGCGGACGACGGCGCACTGCGCGAGGTGCGCGAGGAGCTGGGCCTGACACCGGACGACGTCGTCCTCGGTGCCCGCTCGGTCGACGACCACGGCGGCTGGTCCTACACGACCGTGCTCGCCCGCCCGGCCCGCTCGATCGAGGCCGCCGACCTGACGCTGGACGGCGAGAGCACCGGCGTCGCCTGGCTGCCCCTCACCGGACTGGAGGAGGTGGACCTGCACCCGGGCCTCGCGGCCTCGCTGTCGCGGCTGCGCCCGCTGCTGGAGGACGCGCGCGGTTAGTCCGGCGTGGCGGCGCATGAGGTGGCTCTGCGTGGGTAGGCGGTCACTGATCTTGGTCCAGTCGCACACCCGAGGAGCCGGTCCTGTCCCGCCGTCACCGGCATCGCGCCCAGCGCCCCGCACCGCCCGGGCTCGGCCATGCCGACCACGCACTCCAGCGCCGTCGCGCCCGGATCCTCCTGGTCCTGAGCACGGTCTGTGCCGGCCTGCTCGTCGCCGCGCCGCTGGCCCTCTTCCTGCCCGGTGGCAACGACGGTGACGGCTCCTCCAGGGTCCCGGACGGCGTCTTCACCGGCGGGCCGGCGACCGGCACGGAGGAGGGCACGGGGCGCGGGGGAGCGGGCGTGGCCACGCAGTCCTCGGCGTCTCCGGAGGCCGGGCCGCCCCCGGTGGACGGCACCGCGAACGTCGCACCGGGGGGTGCTGCCGCCGACCCCGGTGTCGCCGGTGGTGGCTCCAGCGGTGCCGGCGGGATCGGCGGCGCACCGGCCGGTGGCGGTGGCGCGGAGGGCGGTACGGGCCGCGGAACCGCGGCAGGGACACCTGCGAGCCCGGCAGGTGGCGGGTCGGGTCCGGCTGGCGGGTCGGGTCCGGTCGGCGGGTCAGGGCCGTCGGGCGGCTCGGACCCCGGCACCGCCCCGGCGGGCGGCACCAGGCCCGAGGGCGGGGACGGTCCGCCACCGGCCGAGGAGGACGGGGACTGCGGCTGCCCACCCAACCCGCTGGAACCCGCGACCGACGTGGTCGACGGCCTGACCGACACCGTCGGAGGCGCGGCGGGCGGGCTGCTCGGCCAGTGACGCGGCCGTTACCGGCTGGGGGACCCGCGTTAGGTTCGAACGCATGAGCGCCCACGACGACGTCTCCGAGATCTTCGACAGCTCCGCCTGGCGGCCGGTCGAGGGCTTCGACTTCGCCGACATCACCTATCACCGGGCGGTGGACGCAGGTGTCGTCCGCATCGCCTTCGACCGTCCCGAAGTGCGCAACGCCTTCCGGCCGCAGAGCGTCGACGAGCTGATCGCCGCGCTCGAGCACGCGCGACTGTCCACCGACGTCGGCTGTGTGATCCTCACCGGCAACGGCCCCAGCCCCAGGGACGGCGGCTGGGCCTTCTGCTCCGGGGGGGACCAGCGGGTCCGGGGGAAGTACGGCTACGAGCACAGCCAGGGCAGTTCCGGCCGGTTGCACATCCTCGAGGCGCAGCGGCTGATCCGCTTCATGCCGAAGGTCGTCATCTGCGTCGTCCCCGGGTGGGCCGCGGGGGGTGGGCACAGCCTGCACGTCGTCTCCGACCTGACCCTGGCCAGTGCGGAGCACGCCCGGTTCAAGCAGACCGACGCCGATGTCGGCAGTTTCGACGGCGGGTTCGGCTCGGCCTACCTCGCGCGCCAGGTGGGCCAGAAGTTCGCCCGCGAGATCTTCTTCCTCGGCGACGAGTACACCGCGCAGGACGCCCACGCGATGGGCATGGTCAACCGGGTCGTGCCGCACGCGGAGCTGGAGGCCACGGCGCTGGACTGGGCGAGGCGGATCGTCGCCAAGAGCCCGACCGCCCAGCGGATGCTCAAGTACTCCTTCAACCTCATCGACGACGGCCTCGTCGGGCAGCAGTTGTTCGCCGGCGAGACCACCCGGCTGGCCTACATGGCCGAGGAGGCGGTCGAGGGCCGCGACGCCTTCCTCGAGAAGCGCGACCCCGACTTCACGCGGTTTCCTTGGCATGTGTGACGACCGACGCGCTCGTGGCTCCCTGCCGGGTCCCGGCGCGAGCTTGCGAGTGCTGGGGAGAAGGGGGTCCTTGAAGTGATCGTCGAGGTGGTGACGGGCGCCGAGGAGCGTCCGGAGGCGCGGTTGGTCGACGTCGACGAGCTCGGCCGGCTGCACCTGGCGCTGGGCCAGGTCACCGATGAGGAGGCCGCGGAGGTGCTGGAGCAGGCCGGTCTCGGCCGGCTCGCGGACGGTGACACCGCCCTCCTGGACGTGACCGCCTTGCGGGCCGCGGCGGAGTCACGGGCGACCACTCCCGATTGGCAGGCGCGCTGGGACGAGATGATCGGTGCCGCCCGCACCAAGGGCTGGCTGTCCGAGGACGGGGCCACCCTGCAGGTGCAGATCGAGAGCGCTGCGGGGGCCTGACCCGAAACGCCGTGCCGACCTGCGGCGACGCGCAGCGGGATACGGGAGCTCTCCTGCGTCCCCGGTCGGCTGACATTCTCCGGCCTGGTCATTGTGGTGAACCGATCCACGGGCCAGGATGTCGCGGTGCGTATGACGTCGTGTCACGGATTTCCGTCATGAGTGGGACGCCTGGGCGGCCACTCAGCTCGGAACTGTCCGAGCAACTGCTCTCGGTGACGGTGGACATCCTCGCCGAGGAAGGGTGGGGTCGGCTCAACAGCGACCGGATCGCTACCCGAGCCCGGGCCGGGAAGGCCGGCATCTACCGCCGATGGCCCACGATGGCGGCGCTGGTCCACCATGCGGTCAGCCGGTTCAGGCTCGTTCCGACGCCGGAGGGCGGCGACTCGCTGCGGGAGGACCTGATCTTCCTGATGGCGTGCTGGACCCGGCCCCTGGACCGCGAGGAACGCGCCCTCGCCAGCATCGTCGGTGCCGCGCGGCACGACGAGAAGCTGTGCGCGGCCCTCGACGAGGCGCTCGTACGTCCGCTCGCCGCCGCCGTCGCCGAGCTCGGTCGGCGGGCGGCCGAACGGGGCGAGCCGATCGAGCCGGAACGGCTGTCGCTGCTCGGCGCGGTGGTGCAGGCCTTCTGGTGGCAGCGCTACACGGCCGGTCCCAACGGCATGATGACCGACGAGCAGCTCGCCCAGCTGGTCGACGACGTCCTGCTACCGATCGCGGAGCGGGCGCCGGTGCGCACGGGGGCCGCTCGCATCTGACGCTCCCGACCGCGCCCGGCGTCAGCCGGCCGAGAAGACGTCCTCCTCGGCCGGGAAGCGGTGTGCCGCCGGAGACACGAGCGGCACCGAGGGGCCCTGCCTCGCCGTCCGGCACCGGCCCGGGCAGCATGTCCGCCGTGCGCACCAGAGCTGCTGTTCTCCGCCGGGCGGGGACCGAGTACGACATCGTCGAGCTGGAGGTTCTCGACCCGGGCCCGGGCGAGGTGCTGGTCGAGATGGCGTACGCGGGGCTGTGCCATTCCGATGAGCACCTGCGTCACTCGAACCCGGGCGGTCGCTACCCGATCGTCGGCGGGCACGAGGGGTCCGGCGTCGTCCTGGCCGTCGGCCCCGGCGTCACTGCCGTCGCGCCGGGCGACCACGTCGTCACCAGCTTCCTGCCCGCCTGCGGGCACTGCCGGTTCTGCGCCACCGGCCGCTCGAACCTGTGCGACAAGGGCGCCACCGTCGCCAGCGGCAAGCTGCCCACCGGCACCTTTCCCTTCCGGCTGGACGGCGAGCCGCTCGGCGGTTTCTGCATGGTGGGCGCCTTCGCCCGCCACACGCTGCTCAGCGAGTTCTCCTGCGTGCGGATCGACCCGTGGATCGCGCTGGACACGGCGGCCCTGGTCGCCTGCAGCGTGCCGACCGGCTGGGGCTCAGCGGTGTACTCCGGCGGCGTGCGGCCCGGTGACACGGTCGTCGTCGTCGGGCTGGGGGGTGTCGGGGTCAACGCGGTCCAGGGTGCGGTGCACGCCGGGGCGACGAACGTGATCGGCGTCGACCCGGTCGCGATGAAGCGCGGATTCGCCGAGTCGCTGGGCGCCACGCACACCGTCGCCGGCACGGACGAGGCGACCGACCTGGCCCGCCGGCTCTCGCGCGGCACCGGCGCCGACGTGGTGATCGTGACCGTGGGGAAGATGTCGGCGGAGGCCTACGCCGGCGCGGCGTCGTCCCTGGGCAAGGGCGGGACGCTGGTGCTCACGGCCCTCGCCGACCGGCCCGAGGAGGGCAACGTCGTGCTCGGCGGGCAGCTGGCGACGGTGTTCGAGCAGCGCATCCAGGGCTCGCTGTTCGGCTCGTGCAACCCGTTCCGCGACATCCCGATGCTGCTGCGCCTGCACGAGGAGGGCCGGTTGGAGCTGGACCGGCTGATCACCCGGCGGTACACGCTGGACCAGATCGACCAGGGCTACCGCGACCAGGCCGCCGGCGAGACCGTCCGGGGCCTCCTCGTCCACTCCCCGTGAGCCTTCTGTACAGAAAGCTGGAACTCCGCGCTCCGCTTTCGGTACAGACAGCTCGGGGGTGGGCAGGGGTGGGCGCATGAGCGAAGCGCGCATCGCCGTCCTGGATGTGGACGGGACCCTCGTCGACACCAACTACCAGCACGCCCTGGCCTGGTACCGGGCGTTCCGGTCGCTGGGCGAGACGTATCCGATCTGGCGGATCCACCGGCTGATCGGCATGGGCGGTGACCAGCTGGTGGCCGCGCTCGGCGGGGACGACGTGGAGGAGCGCATCGGCGACGAGGCCCGGGAGCGGTGGGTGCAGGAGGTCGACCCCATGATGGCCGAGACCGCCCTGCTCCCCGGCGCCCGCGAGCTGATCGTCGCGCTCAAGGAGCGTGGGCACCGGGTGGTCCTCGCCAGCTCGGGCAAGCCGCACCACGTGGAGCGGGCTCTCGACCTGCTCGATGCCCGGGAGCTCGCCGACGGGTGGACCACCAGTGAGGACGTCGAATCCACCAAGCCCGCGCCGGACCTGCTGCAGGTCGCCCTGAAGAAGCTCGGTGAGCCGGCGCACGCGCCGAGCATGGTCATCGGCGACTCGGTCTACGACGTCGAGGCGGCGAAGAACGCCGGGATGCCGGCGGTCGTCGTCCGGTCCGGGGGCTTCGGGGACGACGAACTGCGCGAGGCCGGCGCGCTCGCGATCTACGACACTCCCGCCGATCTCGCGGCCGATCTCGACGGTACCGACCTGGGATGAGGGTCCGGATCGGGCTCGTCGGCGCCGGTGGGGTGGGTGCCCGGCACGCGCGCACCCTGGCGGGGTTCGACGACGTCGAGCTCGTCGGCATCGCCGACGCCGATCCCGCCGCCTGCGCCGGGCTGGCCGCCGAGCTCGGAATCCCCGTCGTCGACACGGTCGATCAGCTGCTGCAGGCGTCACTGGACGGGGTGTGGCTCTGCGTCCCCCCGTTCGCGCACGGCGAGCTGGAGCTCCGTGCGGTGCGGGCCGGCCTGCCGTTCTTCGTCGAGAAGCCGCTGGCCGCCGATCTGGCCGTGGCGGAGACGGTGGCCGAGGTGGTGGCCGCATCCGCTGTCCCGACGGCGACCGGCTACCACTGGCGGCACCTGGACACCGTCGCCCGCGCGCGGGAGGTCCTGGCCACGTCCTCGCCACGGCTGGTCGGCCTCACCTGGCAGGACAAGGTGCCCCCGCCTGCCTGGTGGAGCACCGCCGCGCTCTCCGGCGGGCAGGTGGTCGAGCAGGCCACGCACGTGCTGGACCTGGCCCGGGTGCTGGTCGGGGAGGTCGTCGAGGTGCACGCGGCAGCCGCGCCGTCGTCCGCTCCCGGCCGGGACGTCGCCGACGCGACGACGGCGATCCTGGCCTTCGCGTCCGGGGCGGTGGGCACGCTCGCCGCCACCTGCACGCTCGCGGCGAAGGGCCGGGCGGGCATCGAGGTGGCCGCGGACGGCGTCCTCGTCGAGCTGACGGAGACCTCGCTGCGGATCGTCCGCGCCGACGGGGACGAGCAGCTGCAACCGGCCGTGGACGGGCGTCTCGCGGTGGACCGGGCCTTCGTCGACGTGCTCTCCGGCCGCCCGGCCCCGCCCGGGCTGGTCGACTACGCCGAGGCGCTGTGCACCCACCGGGTGGCCTGCGCGATCGCCGAGTCCGTGCGGACGAACGGCCCGGTGCGGGTCGGCGCGAGCGGTCGATGAGCACCCTCGGCGCACGCCGGCGTCACCCGCTCTCGGCCGCGCCGTCGGTTCGGCCCGGCCGAGCCGCGAGGGCCGCGCGGCGCAGCGCCTCGGCGTAGAGCTGCTCGTAGCACCCGGCCATGACCGCGGGCGCGAACCGCCGGCGCGCCTCTGCCGCGCAGACGGCGGGGTCGATCTCCCCGAGCCGTCCCAGCGCTGCGGTGAAGCCGGCCTCGTCGGTCGCCAGGAAGCCCGTCCGGCCGTGGTCGACGAGCGAGGGGAGGCAGCCGCGGGCCATCGCGACCACCGGCGTCCCCGCGGTCAGGGCCTCGCAGACGGCGGTTCCGCCCGGCTCCTCCCAGCGGATCGGGAACAGGACCGCGCGCGCCTCGCGCACCAGCCGCGCCTTCTCCGCGCCCGCCACCGTCCCGATCCAGCGGGCGGCGCCGTCGTCCAGCAGCGGCTCCACGTGCTCGGTGAACCAGGACAGGTCGGGGTGGGTGTGCGCGGGATGGTGCGGGTCGGCGCGGGCGGCCGCCAGTGCCGCCGGGTCGGGCAGGCCGGCCACCGGTCCGGCGAGCACCAGGGGCAGGCCGGCCGCCCGGCAGGCCCGGAGGGCGGTGTCGGCACCCTTGAGCTCGCAGATCCGGGAGAGGACCAGCACGAACTCCGACCGTTCCGACGGGGGCAGCGGCGGGTCGGCCGGGATCGGCACCGAGAGCGGGACGGACCCCAGGACCTGTCGCTGCAGACCGGCGGGGGCCCGAGCCAGCTGCGTGTCCGAGACGCCGGCGAAGAACACCCGACCGCCCCCGTCGAAGGTCCGGTAGAAGTCGGCGTTGCGGCGCAGGTCCCAGTGCAGCGTGGCGAGCACGGGCGGACCGTCGCTCCCCAGCGCTCCCAGGACCGCCGGCCCGACCACCTCCACGTGGGTGTGCACGAGGTCGAAGGGCGCCCCGGCCTCGGCATGCTCGGCGACGGTCCGCAGCACCAGCTGCTCGTGCGCGTGCGCGATGCCGACGACCTGCGGATAGGGACCGGCGAGGACGGGGAACTGGCCGGTGGGAAAGGCGCTGACCTGCCCGTCGGCCGGCAGGTCCGATTCACCGACGGTCGCCAGGACGACGGTGTGCCCCCGGGCCCGCAGCGCGGCGGTCAGCGTGGCGACGACGTTCTCCAGGCCGCCGTAGCCGTTCGGCGGCACGGGCAGCCACGGTCCGGCGTCCATCAGCACTTTCACCGCCGTCGGCCTCCCCGTTCGGCGCGCAGCAGGCGCATGGGCGGCCGGTCCCTGGTGCCGACGTCCCAGCTGACCGCCTCGACGCCGTCCTCGGTCCGCAGGAACTGCACGAGCTCGGGGGAGGGGGCGCCGCCACCCGGTCTCCTGGCCATCGCGGTCTGCAAAATCTGCCCCGCCATCCGGCCGAGCGCCGCGTCGGACTGGTGGCTGTGCTGGCGGGTGCCGAGATCGGCCTGGGCCAGGGCGGACACGCCGGCCACGCGGGCCAGATCGACCAACAGGCCGAACTCGACGCCGTAGCCGGAGGCGAACGGCACCGATTCCAGCAGCTCCCGGCGCCCGGCGTACTCACCGGACAGGGGTTGGACGAAGCCGGAGAGCTCCGGCCAGAACGCGTTGAGCAGCGGGCGGGCGAGCAGTTCGGTGACCCGGCCGCCTCCGGAGGGGACGAGCCCCTCCGTGGTGGTCAGCGGCCGGTCGTAGAGGCCCTTGACGTAGCCGACGGCCGGGTCGGTGAGCAGCGGGCCGAGCAGGCCCACGACGAACCGCGGATCGAAGGCGACCAGGTCGGCGTCGACGAAGACGAGCAGGTCGCCGCTGGTGACGTGGAGGGACTTCCAGAGCGCCTCGCCCTTGCCGGGCACACCGCCGTGCTCGGGCAGCACGGTGTCGACGTGCACCACCCGGGCTCCGGCGTCGCCGGCCACCGCTGCGGTCCGGTCGCACGAGCCGCTGTCCATGACGACGAGCTCGTCGACCAGGGGGCAGGCCTCGACGAGCGTTCTCCGGATGGACGTCACGATGGCGCCCACCGTGCGTTCCTCGTCCAGCGCGGGCAGGACGACGCTGACGGTGGTGCCCTGCTGGTGTTTGGCGCGCAGCAGGGCTCGGGGTTCCCACCGGTTTCCCGGGTAGGTGCGGTCGTGGAGCCATCGCCGGACGTCAGCTCGCATGGGCGCCCCCTGGACGGGCGTCGGACGGGTCGCCGGCGCGGTGGGTCGTCGGCGCAGGATGCCGTACCGAAGACCGCTGGTCGGCGGGTTGCGTCGCGCCACTTGCCGCGGGCGGTGGGCGCGCGACGTGGTGGGCGCGTCAGGCGGTGAGGCCGCCGCGGCCGAGGCGGTGGAGCAGGTCGTCGGGCCGGTCGGTGATGACGACGTCCACGCCCAGATCGCGAGCGAGGTCCAGGTCGGCGGCGCGGTTGACCGTCCAGACGTGGACCTCCTTACCGGCGGCGTGGGCGTCGGCGACGAAGGCGGGGTCCGCGCGCAGCAGGCCGATGCCGGGCCCGACCGCCGTGGCGGCCCCGTTGAGCAGCTCGCGCCGCACCGGCCGCAGCCGCTTGCCGATCAGCTGCACGGTCGGCACGGCGGGGGCCAGGTCCGCCATCCGGCGCACGGCGAGCTGGGAGAAGCTCATCATCCGGACGGCGGGCTTGCCGGCCCATTCCACCGGGCGCCCGTTCCCCAGCAGGCCGTAGCGGCGCAGGCAGGCCACCAGCGCCTCCTCCACCTTGCGGGCGTGCCGAGTCGGGTGCTTGGTCTCGATGGCCAGCCGCACGGTGCCGGGGGTGGCGGTGATGTAGTCGAGCAGCCGGTCCAGGGTCAGAACCAGGCCGTTCTCGACGTCGGGCTCGTCGGTGACGGCGACGATCTCGTCGTCGGCCCACGGGTTCCGGCGGCGGCGGGGGCCGAACTGGAACTGCTCGAGCTCCGCCAGGTGCAGCGCCGAGACGATCCCGCGGCCGTTGGAGGTGTGCCTGATCTGCCGGTCGTGCACGCAGACGAGCACCCCGTCACGGGTCATCCGGACGTCGCACTCCACGGCGTCGGCGCCGATCGCGGCCGCGTGCCGGTAGGCCGCGAGGGTGTGTTCGGGCGCCCCCGCGGTGGCCCCGCGGTGGGCGACCACTTCCGGGGCGGTCACCGGAGCAGAGCGGGGCAAGCGACCGGCACCAACTGATCTTCCCTCGTCCGACGGGTCGGCGACAGCCGAGCTGGGTCTCCCCGTGCGCCGGGACGCCGAGACCTGGCCCCGGCCAGCGCTGTGCTCAGCCGGCCATCCCGGCCCCGTGGGCGCGGTAGTCCGGAACCGTCACCATCGGGGGCCGCTCCTCGACGGCGACGGCGCGACTGCTGGGCACGAAGCCGGAGCCGTCGTGCCGGAACTGCGTGAGCAGTCCGCTGGCGGTGAGCGGATGGTGCCCGGGCCGCCCGGACTCGGCGCGGGCGAGGATCGCGGACACGACCTCCCCGGCCATCACGCCGAGCGCCTCCTGCGACTGGGAGGTGTGCCGGCGGACGCCCAGGTCCACCTGCGCCAGCGCGGGGAGCCCTCCGAGCCGGAGCAGATCGATCAGCAGTCCCACCTCCACGCCGTACGCGGAGACGAACGGCACCTGCTCCAGGGCCGAGCGGCGCCCGGCGTACTCGCCACCGAGCGGCTGGACGAACCCGGCCAGCTCCGGCCAGAGCGCGTTGAGCAGCGGCCGGGCGGTCAGCTCGGTGACGCGACCGCCGCCGGCCGGCACCACCTGCCCGTCGATCTCGAGCGGGCGGGTGTAGCAGCCCTTGACGTACAGCACCTGGGGGTCGGTGAGCAGCGGGCCGAGCAGGCCGGGCACGTAGTGGGCGACGTCCCCGATGAGGTCGGCGTCGAGGAAGACGACGAGGTCGCCGGTGGTGGCGGCCAGCGACTTCCACAGCGCCTCGCCCTTGCCGGGCCGGCTGCCGTGGGCGGGCAGTACGGCGGTGGTGGCGACGACGTCCGCGCCGGCGGCCCGGGCGACGTCGGCGGTGGCGTCGGTGGAGTCCGAGTCGACCACGAGGAGCTCGTCCACCAGGGGCAGGCGGAGCATCCAGCGTTCCCGCAGGGTGGCGACCAGGCGCCCGACGGTCGCCGCCTCGTTCCGGGCCGGCAGGACGACGCTGACCCGGTGCCCGCCCCGGCGCTTGGCCCGCAGCAGGGCGTCGATGTCGATGGCGGCCAGGGTGGTGGCCGACGACGTGCGGTGCTGGAACCAGGCGCGGGCGTCGGGTCTCATCGGCTCACTGTCGACGAGGACGGGGCCCGGTGCCAGAACGGCACCCGGGTGTTCATGTGTTCGTCATCGCACGGTGCCGTTCCGCCCCCGGGCATCTTGTGGATTCCTTGCGGCTGCCGAGCGGGTCCCGTGCGGTCGGCCGTGCAGAGTCGGTACCGCACCACGGGGGGAACAGCCGCCCGGACCGTGGGGACGACGCGCACCGTCGCAGCCATGACCCGCTGCGTCGCCGGCGCACGGCACCGTCGTCACCGCGGTCTCGGGCGGCGCTCTTCCACGCAGCCCGCCCGGACGCCGCGTGCCGGGCGTAGGCTCGGGACAGGCGCTGGGGTCGTCCCCGCGTCGAACGTGCGTCAGATCGCGGCGCACCCGCACGGGGCCTGAGCAGTCCTGTGGCCGAGGTGCCTCCCCCGGTGCAGTGGACCGGAGGCCTGACGTGCCCACCAGCGAGACAGCCGACGGGGCGGCGGCCCAGGCGCTCGAGGAGCTCGGCCTGCTGGTTCTCCACGAGCACTCGATGGAGAGCCTGGTGCAGCGTGTCGTCGAGCTGACGAAGGTAGTCATGCCCGGGCACGGCGAGGCCTCCATCTCGCTGCTGGTGAACGACCGGCCGACGACCGCCGTCTTCACCGGCGACCTCGCACGTGACTGCGACGAGAGCCAGTACGGCCGGGGATACGGGCCCTGCCTGCACGCGGCCGGCAGCGGGGAGGTCACCGAGGTGGTCGACGCGCGCGTCGAGACGCGGTGGCGGGACTACGCGCAGCGGGCTGTCGAGCACGGCTCGCTGAGCTCGCTGTCGATCCCGCTGCCGCTCGGTGAGGGCATCGCCGGGGCGCTGAACGTCTACGCCCGCGAGCCCGCCGCCTTCGACGAGGAGAGCCGCGAGGCCGGGCGTCGGTTCGCCCCCTATGCCGGCGTCGCGGTGGCGAACATGTTCGCGTACGAGAACGCGCACGCCCTCGCGGACCACCTGCAGGTCGCCATCGAGAGCAGGGCGGTGATCGATCAGGCCAAGGGCATCCTCATGGAGCGCCACAAGCTGCCCGCGGATCGGGCGTTCCAGCTGCTGGCCCGGATCTCGATGCAGACCAACTCCGAGCTGCGCCTGGTCGCGGAGCAACTGGTCGCGACCGGTCAGCTGCGCGGAATGCCCCGGCGGGGAGAGGCGTAGCCGCGCGGCCCGGACGCCCCCGTTCCCCGGTCGCTCCCGGCAATCCTGAACCGCATCGGGGACACGTCGGAGCGGGTCAGCGATGAGCCTCGGAACTGCCGCGATCGACGTGATCGTGCACGCCGTCATGCTGCTGCTCCGGTACGAGGAGCTTTCCGACGCCGCGCGCTCCGTCGGGCCCCCGCCGCGGATCCTCCCGGGTGCGGTGAACGGGCTCCGGTGGGGCGGAACCCGCGCGGACGAGGACCTTCCCGAGCGCGGTCGGGCTGTCCTCGCCGACCGCGGCGCCCTCACCCGTGGGCTCGGGGTGGCCGAGGTCGGTGAGCCAGCCGCGCAGCACCCGGTGCAGGTGCTCCGCGCCGACGATCTCGCCGGGCGGCGTCCAGGCGCGGGGGTAGGCGAGCACGGCGCGCTGCTGCGGCCCGCCGAGTCCCCCGTGGGAGCCGACGTGCGGCTCGAACGGTGAGGCCTCGTCGGTGTCGGGGTCGTACCGGCTGTTGATGACGACGTCGGCGCAGTGCGGGAACGAGGAGACCCGGGCGACCAGGCCGGCGGCGTGCTCGCCGTAGGGCAGCAGCGGGTCGGTGCCGATCACGACGCCCGACGCCAGCCGGTGCAGCCCCTCCCGGCCGAGCACCACCGGGCCGCTCTCCTCGGAGTGCACCAGCACGAAGCCGACGCCGTTGTGGTCGACCAGCCCGGGCAGCAGGTCGGGCCAGTGTCGCTCGATCTCCTCCAGCGACACGCGTCCGGGGAGGTCGGGGAAGGAGACCATCGCGGTGTGGCCGGAGACGACGCAGACCACGCCCGGCGCCACCCGCGGCACCGCGCCGGTCGTGCCGCGCTCGAACTCGTGGTCGTGCCGGACCGCCTCCGCCTGCTCCACCCGGTCGCGGAGCCGCCGGGCGATCGGGCCGGCGCTCTCGGCGAGCGCGGTGGTCACCTGCCAGCTCTCCACCGGCCGGCGGCTGTTCTTCGTCCCGGTGTTCTGCCGCTTGCGGGGGAGGGCGCCCGAGCCGCACAGCCGGCCGACGAGTTCCTCGATCGACTCCCCGAACCGGTCGGCGAAGGCCCAGCCCTGCGTCTGACCGTGGTCGGAGAGCACGACGAGGTGGTAGTCGCGCGGGGCCACGGCGCCGGCGCGGCGCAGGCGGCCCAGCTGCTGGTCGATGCCCCGCAGCACCGCCAGGCTGTCCGCGCGCTCGAGGCCGGCGTGGTGGGCGGCCTCGTCGTAGCCGAGGAAGTCGGCGTACACCACCGGGCGCCCGGCCAGCATGTCCTCGAGCAGGGCGAAAACGACGACGTCGCGGGAGATGACGGTGACCCCCGGCCGCGCCAGTGGGTAGATGCCGCCGCGGCTGACGCGTGGCCGCACGTCGTCGCGCCGTTCCCGGGCCGCAGCGGCGAGCTCGCGGAGCACGTCGACGACCGAGACCCCGATGGTGCGGACCGCGTTCAGCGGATTGGCGAAGTAGGCGTAGTACCCCGAGCCGACCCGGTCGCGGGTGCGGCGCGCGCGGCGGGCGCGGGCCGGCACGACGTGGGCCAGCGAGCTCATGGTGAGGCTGACGTGCGGGGCGTCGCCGGTGAACAGGTTGCCGCGGCCGGCGCCGTCCCCCGCGAGCAGCCCGCGTCCGTCGGAGTGCCGTCGCTCGACCTCGGCGGCGTCGACCGGGTGCGAGACGCAGGTGACGTGGTCGCGGTCCTTCTCGTACCAGCGGAAGCCGAGGATGTCGTGGTTGGAGCCGTGCAGGATGCCGCTGACCGCAGCCCCGGTCTGGGAACTCCAGTCGGTGTGCCACCAGGTCAACGTGTGACTGCCCGACCGCAGCCAGGACGCCAGGTTCGGCATCCAGCCGTCGCGGACGGCGCGGCGCGCCGTGTCGTAGGACAGCGCGTCGATCTGCAGGAACAGCACGCCAGGTGGCCGGTCGCCGTCGCCCGGTGCCTGCCGGGCGCGCCGCCGGGCCCGGCGGAAGAAGATCTCGTCCTCGTCGACGGCGAGCAGGCTGCTGACGACGCCGGAGACCACGGCCATGGTGAGCGCGACGAGAACCGCGACCGTCAGGTTCGCCACCACCACGCCGGGGACGGCGAAGGAGACGGCGAGCACGGCCGCCGCGAAGAGCAGGAAGCTGCCGAGGCCGAGGGTGAGGAAGGCGATCGGCAGGACCGCCCGCATGACCAGTGGCCAGGCCACGGCGCTGAGCACGCCGAGCAGAAGGGCGAGGACGGGAGCGTGCCACCACGACGGCAGCTCGAATCCGGTCACGCGATCGCTCAGTGCCGCGAGCGCGACGGTGACCGCGACCCAGGTGAGGAGCGCGCGGGCCAGCGTGCGGCCGGTGCGCAGGAGCCGGCCGCGTTCGGGGGGCGCGGTCACGCGGACTCGCAGCGCTCGGGCCGGCGCGTCACCGGTGCCGGCACCCGGCGGCGCGCGCCGACGACGTTCAGGACCCCACCGACGGCTAGCACCAGCACCGTGGCGATCAGGGTGGCCACCAGCGGGGAGTCGAAGACGCCGCCGCTGACGACGCCGAGCAGCGCGTAGGCCAGCGCCCAGAGGAACGTCGCCAGCAGGGATGCGGGCACGAGCCGCCGCCACGGATACGCGAGGGCGCCCGCGGCGACCAGGACCGGGATCCGTCCGGCGGGCAGCAGGCGGCCGGTGACCACGATCTGCCAGCCGTGCCGGCGGAACTGCTCGCGCACCTCGTCGATCCGCTCCGCATGCTGACCCCGGGTGACCCAGCGGACCGCCGAGGGCCCGCCGAAGCGGCAGATCGCGAAGGTGATCAGGTCGCCGGCGAGCGCGCCGAGGGTGGACGCGGCGAGCACCAGCGGCAGGCCCAGGGCGTCGGTGGTCATGGCGAACGCGGCCGCGGCGCCCACGACGGCTCCGGTCGGCACCACGGGCACGACCGAGCCGAGCAGCACCAGCCCGAAGAGCAGCGGGTAGCCGATCGCGGTCCCGTCGCTCGCGGCCGCCAGCAGGTCGGCGTTCATGCCGCCGCCGGAAGCGAGAGGTCGACCGGCGAGCCGGGGGCGGTGACCACGACCCGCGTGGGCAGACCCCGCGCGGCGACCTCCGTGGCGAAGGCGTGCGGCGGGTCGACCAGCAGGCGTCGCATCCGGGCGCGCAGCGGTGAGGGGATCGACGTCATGCCGGCGAGGGCCAGCGTGCCCCAGTGGACGGGGACGGCGATCCGCGGCCGGATCAGCGCGGCGGCGTCCGCGGCACCGACCGGGTCGAGGTGTCCTGGGCCAAGGGTCGGGCCCCAGCCCCAGACCGGTAGCAGGGCGACGTCGACGTCGCGCTCGCCGAGCAGGCTCATCCGGTCGAAGAGCCCGGTGTCACCGCTGACGTAGACGGTGTGGCCGGACCCCTCGAGCAGGAAGCCGATGGCCTCGGTATCGGGCCCGTGCGTGGACCGCGGGCCCCAGCGGTGGCCGCTGTGCTCGGCGCGGACGGCGGTGACGCGCAGGTCGCCGTCCCGGATCGTCTCGCCGGCGGAGAGCTCGTCGACGCGGCGGAACCCGCGCCCGCGCAGCCATGTGCCGGCGCCGCGCGGGGCCAGGATCCGGACCCCGAACCCGAGCATGCGCAGGGACGGGAGGTGCAGGTGGTCGCCGTGGAGGTGACTGAGCAGGACGAGGTCGACACCGGCCCACGTGGAGGGGTGGGGCAGCGGGACGACCCGGCGGAGCAGGCCGACCGTCGTGGCGAGGAGGGGATCGGTGAGCACGGTCCGCCCGGCCAGCCCGATCCGGACGGTCGAGTGGCCCAGGAAGTGGAGCTCCAGGCTCGCCACGGCGTCAGTAAACGCCGGGCCAGGGACAGTTCCCAGGCGTTTGCGCACTTCTGGGGGACGCCGGCGGTGGAATGGGGGGAAACTCTGACGGCCCGTCCGGCCATTGTGGCCACGAAGGCCCTCGGGTGCCGGACGACGTCAGACGGCGGGGACGGTGCGCAGTGCCGCCACCTCGCCGGCGGTGAGGTCGTGGTGGCCCCGGCCCTGCAGCAGGTCGACGCCGGTGGCGAGGACGGCGTCGCGGAGCTCCGGCGCGCTGATCCCACCGGCGATGGCGGTCAGGCCGAAGCCGGCCGTCGTCCCGACGATGGCGGCCAGCACCTGGAGGGCGCGGTCGGTGTCGTCACGGGAGGCGAGCGCCGCCAGGTCCACCCGCACCATGTCCAGGGGGATCCGGGCGAGCAGGGCGTAGAGGCTGTGGCCCATGCCGAAGTTGTCCAGGCACAGGCGTACACCGGTGCAGCGGGTGGCCTCGAGCTCGGGGATCAGGGCAGCCGAGCCGGTCAGCAGGGTCTCCTCGGTGAAGGACAGGATCAGTCGCGACGGGGCGAGCCCGGATCCGGCGAGCGCGGCCTCGACCTCGCCGGCCAGGCCGTCGGGGTGGACGTGACCGGCCGGGAGGCTGACCGCCACGCTGATGCGGTCGTCCAGACCGGCGATCTCGAGGCAGGCCTGCCGCAGCAGCCATCCCTGGAGCTCCGCCGAGCGGCCCTGCCGCTCGGCGGCGGTCCACAGCTCCGCGCCCCGGACGGTGCCGTGGAGGACGTGCTGCCAGACCGGGACGGCGTGCAGCATCGCGATGCGGCCGTCGGCGTCGCAGGCGGCGTCGAGGCGGATGTGGAGCATGCCCTCGTCGACCAGCGCCCCGAGCTCCGCATCCGGAACGACGAAGGGGGAGTCCGCCACATTGGCCAGCCGCACGCAGCCCTTGCCGGACTGCTTGGCCGCGCGCAGGGCGGCGTCGGCCTCACGGAAGGCGAGCTGGCCCCCGGCGGCGCCGAGCGCGGAGACGCCGGCGCTGGCGCCGATCGCGAAGGTCCAGTCGCTGGTGCGGTGCGGCACGCTCAGGGCGTGGACGATGCGCTGGGCGACGTCCTCGGCCTCGACGAGACTGCCGGCGACGAGGACGGCGAACTCGTCGCCGCCCAGGCGCGCGACCAGGTCGTCCTCGCGGACCACGGTGTGCAGGCGGCGGGCCACCTCGACCAGCAGCTGGTCGCCGGCCTCGTGCCCGGCGACGTCGTTGACGGCCTTGAAGCCGTCGAGGTCGAGGACGACCAGACAGCGGTCGTGGTCCGCGGCCGTCGCCATCTCGCCGAAGAGCATGGCGCGGTTGGGCAGGCCGGTGAGGTGGTCGGTGTAGGCCATGCGCTCGAGCTCCCGCTCGCGGCTGCGCCGGGTGGTGACGTCGCGCAGGTAGAGCACGCGGCGGCCGCTGCCCGGGCGCTCGGTGGAGATGGCCTCCAGATCGCGGGCCGATCCGTCGGCCCCCACGACGCGGAAGTGCAGCGGCGGGCCCTCACCGGCGGCGACGTCGACGGTGGCGGCGTGGACCTTGTCGCGGTCGGCCGGGTCGACGAGGTCCAGCAGCGAGACGTCGTCCTCGGTGTCCGAGTCGAGCCCCAGCAGGCTGCGGGCGGCCGGTGAGGTGAACAGCAGGCGGAAGTCGCCGTCCATGATGGCGATGCCGTCGGAGCTGGCCTCGATGAGCTCGCGGAAGTCGTCCTCCGAGCGGACGAGGTCCGCGGTGACCCGGCCGTCCTCACGGACGCGGAGCACGAGTCGCAGCGCCATGAGCGTGAAGACGACGGCGAAGCCGGCCTCCGCGGCGACGGGGTGGGGCTCGCCGCGCACCTCCATCACGGCGATGGCGATCGGCAGGCTGAGCATGGCCCCGACCACCAGGAGCAGGCCCAGGCGACTCACCTGTGGGGCGGAGTCACGGGCGGTCTGCTTGGTTCGCCGGCGCGGCGCGAAGCTCGCCGCGACGACGACCGTCTGCATGCCCAGGGCGACGGCGACGTCCGAGGTCGCCGTCCAGACCCAGGAGGGCTCGATGATGGCCATCGCCTCGGCGCAGGCGGCGAGGGCCTGCCACCCGACGGCGCCCATCATGATGCTGGCCGAGCGGCGCAGGGCTGCCGTCGAGACGGTGCACAGCGCGGCGCCGCCGCCGAGCATGACCGCGGCGTAACCGCCGTAGGCGAGGACCAGCGAACGCAGGTCGTCGGGGGCGCCGGCCGGGTTCACCAGCGGCGTGCGGAGCACCTCGGTGACGGTGAGCAGCGCGACGGTGATGATGAGCCCGTCGACGACGAGGGCGGTCGAGCGGGTGCGGCGGACCCGGCGGGCCAGCAGCGCACAGGTGATCAGTGGCGCGCAGGCGCCGGCGAAGAGGAGGACGTCGTCGAGGCCGAAGCCGTCCAGCTGCGGGCCCGGGAAGGCAGCGGTCAGCCACTGCGCGGTCATGAAGAGCAGGGCGGCGACGCCGACGATCCGCCACGGGAGGGCGGCCCGGGCGTCCATGGTGCGGATGAGCCGGACGACCGCCCACGCCGAGCTGGCCGCCACACCGCCGAGAACGGCCTCGTCCCACTGCATGCCGCTGCCGTCGGGCGCGCTGAACGGAACGGTGAGGGCCAGGCCGATCAGGCCCAGCGGCACCGTCCAGCGGACGCTCCGGGGAATGCTCTGCAGCGTGATCACGACGCCGCCGCCGGGATCTCGGGGAGGGCACCGGGCAGCGGGAGGCTCATGTCCCAGGCCCCGGCGGCCAGCTGCGCCGCCTCGAGCGGACGGGCGAAGACGTAGCCCTGTACGTAGCGGTGCCCCATGTCCCGCAGCAACGTGAGGACGGCCTCGTTGGTGACGCCCTCGACGATGACGGGCAGGTCGAGGCTGGCGCCCAGCTGCAGCACCACCCGGCACATCGCGCGGCGGGCGGGGTCGTGCTCGACGTCGGACAGGAAGTACTGGTCCATCTTGAGCACGTCGACGGGCATGCCGACCAGGTAGGCCAGTGAGGACCAGCCGGTGCCGAAGTCGTCGACGGCGATGCGGACGCCGAGCCGGCGCAGGACGGTGAGGTCCTCGATGACGTGCGAGTCGTCGAGCAGGACCGACTCGGTGATCTCGACGACGAGCCGGGACGGCGACAGGCCGCTGGTCTCCAGGGCGTGGATGACGTCGGGCACGAGCTCGCCGCTGCGCACCTGGCGGGCCGAGACGTTGACCGCGACGCTCAAGGCCTGGTCGTGCGGACCCGCGTCGCCGAGGGCGGCGATGGTGGCGCAGGCCTCGCGCAGCACCCACCGGCCCAGGTCGGTGATCAGCGGCGACTCCTCGGCCAGGGGCACGAACTCGGTGGGGGAGACGTCGCCGAACAGCGGGTGCCGCCAGCGCAGCAGCGCCTCGACGGAGACGGTGCGGTGCATGACGACGTCGACGACCGGCTGGAAGACCAGGCGCAGCTCACCACGGGCCAGCGCGCCGGTCAGGTCGGTGCGCAGGGTGGCGCGGCGGTCCTCCTCGGTGCACAGGGCGTCGTCGTACCGGTGGACCGAGCCCGGGCCGGCCGTGGCCGCGCTGCGCAGGGCCAGGTCGCCGCGACGCAGGGTCTCGCCGGTGTCGGCGTCGGCGCACAGGGTGGTCACACCGGCGACGGCGGACAGGCGGAGCGAACCGCCGGGGATCGGCACGGGGCCGACGGCGGCCACCAGGCGGGCGGCCACGACCTCGGCGTCGGCAGTGCTGCCGACGACCAGGACGACGAAGTCGCCGTCGGTGCCGCGGGCCAGCCAGTCCTCGCCGCGCAGGGCGCGCGTGAGCCGGGCGGTCAGCGCGCGCAGGACGGCGGTCTCGGTGTCCGGGGCGAGGATCTCGGTGGCCAGGCCGCTGATCCGCAGGAGGGCGAGGGAGAACGGGCCGCCCGCTCCTCGCTGGACGGCGCCCAGGCGGCGGACCAGCGCGGCCCGGTTGGGCAGACCCGTGACCGGGTCGGTGAGGGAGAACTCGTGCAGGTCCGGGTCGATGCCCGTCGCCGGAACCCGCGGGGTGACGTCGCGGCAGTACAGGACGAGCGCGCCGACGTCGGGGTCGGCGCGCAGGTCCCGGATGGTGGCCTGGATGAGCCGCCAGCCGCCGTCGGCATGCCGGGCCCGTGCGGTGCGGACTGCGAGCTCGCCGCTCTCGCTCGGGGAGCCGCGCAGCGCGTCGAGGACGGCGGACCGGTCGTCGGGGTGGACGGCCGCCACGACCGGGGCGCCGACGGCGCACGCAGGGTCGAGACCGAGCAGGTCGGCGATGGCCTGCGAGGCGAAGGTGACCCGCAGCCCGCCGTCGAGGATGACCACCGGGTCGACGCTGCTCTTCACGAGCGTGCGGAACGAGGATTGGCTGCGCTGGAGGTCGCCGGCGAGCCGGCGCTGCCGGCTCCACAGCGTGGCCTGGAAGGCGACCAGCACGATGAGCCCGGCGACGGCCAGGACCAGTCCGAGGACCGCGGGACCCGAGAGAAGGCCACCCACGACGAGGGCGACGGCGACCAGGACGGCGGGTACGACGAGCAGCCCGGTGCGCCCGCTGGGGGGCGCGACCGGGGACGCAGCCGCTGGCTGCCCCATGGCGGGGGCGGTGCTCACACGATCTGATCGGGAACATCCGCGAGCCGCTTCAGTGCAGAGCCCCCGCTGTCACCCGAAAGGGGGCGGACGGCGGAGGCGCCGCGGTGTCTGCCACGAGCTGCGCCCGCCGGCCGCTCGCGTCCGTGGACGGGCCGCGACGGGCGTGAGCTCCGGGTAGCTCGGGGTGTCCCCGCCATCGCGTTCCGCAGCGCGCGACCACTCGTCCCGTCGTGTCGGACGGACTCGAGGTCCCGCGCCGGCCGGTGGGTGGGAATCCGTGCTACCCAGCCCCTCTGCGCAGCGGTGTGGGGAGAGAACATGAGCCGACGGCTGCAGGGACGGCGCCGGAACTCCGATGACGGGCACGAGGGGCCGCGTCGGGACCGGAACGAGATACGGCGGGACGCGCGGCACCAGGCGCGGCATCGCGCCCCCGCGCAGCAGCCAGGCACCCCTCCGCTGCTGGCGGTGAGCGGCGCCATGGCGGCCGCCGCCGTGATGGCGATCGTGCTGTCGGGACCGCCGGAGCCGCGGGGGAACCTGCTGGCGGAACGCCCCCCGGAGCCCCGCCCGTCGACGGCGTTGCCGGGGAGCCCGGATGGGCCACGAGCGGCCGACATCGCCCGGGTGATCCAGCGGTTCTCGCCGGGTGACGGTGAGACGGACGGGGGCTGGGGCGGCGGCGTCTGGGACCTGCTCCAGCAGACCGTCGGTGAACGGTCGACGGCGCAGGTGGCGGCGCACGGCACGGCCATGGATGGCGCCTCGCTGCTGATGGCCGGCATGCGGTCCGACGGCGCGGTCGCCTCCGCGGTCGATGCGCGGGCCGGGTCCGGCCCAGCCCCTTGGCCGGGCGACGGCGGTGCGCGCGCCGACGATGCCCCCGCCGACGCCACGCACCAGCCCACCCCACAGGCGGGACCGGTCGATTCCGTGCAGGAGCCGACCGATCGTCTCCCGCGCGGCGCGGGCACGCCGACGGGCCCGCACTCGACCGGGACCGGCCCGCCGGCGCCGCTGGCGCCGGCGAGCGAGCCGGTGAGGGAGGCGGTGCCTGCTCCCGCTCCGAAGGCGGTGCCCCCGCCGGTGACGAAGGCGGCGCCCCCTCCGGTGAGGGTGCCCGCGCCGGTGAGGGTGCCCGCGCCGGTGACGGTGCCTGCTCCGGTGACGGTGCCTGCTCCGGTGACGGTGCCTGCTCCGGTGACGAAGGCGGTGCCTCCGCCGGTGACGAAGGTGGTGCCTCCGCCGGTGACGAAGGTGGTGCCTCCGCCGGTGAGGGTGCCCGCGCCGGTGACGGTGCCTGCTCCGGTGACGAAGGTGGTGCCTTCGCCGGTGACGAAGGTGGTGCCCCCGCCGGTGAGGGTGCCCGCTGCGGTGACGAAGGTGGCGCCTTCGCCGGTGACGAAGGCCGTGCCCCCGCCGGTGACGAAGGTGGTGCCCCCGCCGGTGACGAAGGCCGTGCCCCCGCCGGTGACGAAGGTGGTGCCCCCGCCGGTGAGGGTGCCCGCTGCGGTGACGCAGGCGGTGCCTGGTCCGGTCGCCGACGCGCTGCCGCGGCCCGGCGACATCCCGGCGGCCGGGAGCGTGGCCTCGCGGGCGGTGAAGGTCCCGGGCTGAGCGGCCGGCCGCGCCTGGCGGCGTGTTCTCCGCCACGCGTTGGCGTCGCGTCGCCCGTCGGCCGTCCCGGGCAGGGAGGCGGTGGCGAACACGCGCGGGGGTCCGGCGCGCCAGACGGCGTTCCGGATGGCAGAGTTCCGGGAGTGAAGACCTGGCTCGACAGCTGGCCGGTGTACCGGCAGCTCACCGGCTCCGACCCACTGGGTCGCGGCAAGGCCGCGCGCAGCAAGGCGACCGAGGCCACCGTGTCCCGGACAGCGACGGCCGACCGCGTCGTGAAGAGCGTGTGCCCGTACTGCGCCGTGGGCTGTGCGCAGAACGTCTACGTGAAGGACGAGAAGGTCGTCCAGATCGAGGGCAACCCGCACTCGCCGATCAACCGGGGCCGGCTGTGCCCCAAGGGCAGCGCGAGCAAGCAGCTGGTGACGAGCCCGAGCCGGGTGACCACGGTCAAGTACCGCCGTCCGTTCGCGACGGACTGGGAGGACCTCGACCTCGACACGGCGATGGAGATGATCGCCGACCGGGTGCTGGAGGCCCGCCGCAAGGGCTGGCAGGACGAGGACGGCGGCAAGCGCGTCAACCGAACGATGGGGATAGCGAGCCTCGGAGGGGCGACCCTCGACAACGAGGAGAACTACCTCATGAAAAAGCTCTACAGCGCCCTCGGCGCTATCCAGATCGAGAACCAGGCCCGGATATAGCACTCCGCGACGGTGCCCGGTCTGGGTGCCTCGTTCGGCCGTGGTGGCGCAACCAACTTCCTGGAAGACCTGGCGAACTCCGACTGCATCGTCATCGAGGGTTCGAACATGGCCGAGTGCCACCCGGTGGGCTTCCAGTGGGTCGGTGAGGCCAAGGCGCGCGGCGCCAAGATCGTGCACATCGACCCGCGGTTCACGCGCACCAGCGCGATCGCCGACCTGCACGTGCCCCTGCGCATCGGCACCGACATCGCGTTCCTCGGTGGCCTGATCAAGTACGTGCTCGACAACGAGCTGTACTTCAAGGACTACGTGGTCGCGTACACCAACGCGGCCGCGCTCGTGGGCGAGGACTTCGTCGACTCCGAGGACCTCGGCGGCCTGTTCTCCGGCTTCGACCCGGAGAACCGGGTGTACGACGAGGACAGCTGGCAGTACGAGCCGGAGGAGCCCCCGCACTCGGGCTCCGAGGACCCGGCCGAGGCCGCGGAGCAGGACCAGCTCGACGACCACGTGGACGTCAAGAAGTCCGACCGGGCCGAGGCCGCCGGCAGCGGAGGCCCGCCGATCCCGTCGAAGCCCAAGCGGGACGAGACGCTGCAGCACCCGCGCTCGGTCTTCCAGATCCTCAAGCGGCACTTCGCCCGCTATACCCCGGAGATGGTGTCGGAGGTCTGCGGCATCGAGCCGGCGGTCTTCGAGCAGGTCGCGAAGTGGGTGACCGAGAACAGCAACCGCGACCGGACGACGGCGTGGGTGTACTCGGTGGGCTGGACGCAGCACAGCGTCGGCGCGCAGTACATCCGCACCTGCTCGATCCTGCAGACGCTGCTGGGCAACATCGGCCGTCCCGGCGGCGGGATCCTGGCGCTGCGCGGGCACGCCAGCATCCAGGGCTCGACCGACGTCCCGACGCTGTTCAACCTGCTGCCCGGCTACCTGCCCATGCCGCACGCCCTCCAGCACCAGAGCCTCGACGAGTACGTGGCGGACGCCGCCGGCAAGGCGGGCTTCTGGGGCAACAAGCGGGCCTACATGGTCAGCCTGCTCAAGAGCTGGTGGGGCGACGCCGCGACGGCGGAGAACGACTTCTGTTTCGACTACCTGCCCAAGATCAACGGCGACCACAGCTCCTACCGGACGATCACCGACATGATCAAGGGGAAGGTCTCGGGCTACTTCCTCGTCGGCGAGAACCCGGGCGTCGGGCACCCGAACAGCCGGATGAACCGGTTCGGGCTGGCCAACCTCGACTGGCTGGTCGTCCGGGACCTCCAGATGATCGAGTCGGCGACCTTCTGGAAGGAGGGCCCGGAGCACGAGACGGGGGAGCTGTCCCCGGCCTCGATCGGCACCGAGGTCTTCTTCATGCCGGCGGCCACGCACGTGGAGAAGGAAGGAACCTTCACCCAGACGCAGCGCGTGCTGCAGTGGCGCGACAAGGCCGTCGAGCCGCCGGACGACGCCCGCAGCGACCTGTGGTTCTACTTTCACCTCGGCCGCATCCTGCGCGAGCGGCTGAAGGACTCCACCGATCCGCGGGACCGCCCGCTGCTCGACCTCACCTGGGACTACCCGGTGCACGGGGAGACGCAGGACCCGGACGCCGAGGCAGTGCTCCGTGAGATCAACGGCACCGGGCCCGACGGCAGGGCGCTGTCGTCCTACATGCAGATGAAGGACGACGGCTCGACGACGGGCGGCTGCTGGATCTACTGCGGCGTGTACGCCGACGAGGTCAACCAGGCTGCTCGGCGCAAGCCGGCCGAGGAGCAGGGCGCCGTCGCCTCCGAGTGGGGCTGGGCGTGGCCGCTCAACCGGCGGATGCTCTACAACCGCGCCTCGGCCGACCCCGACGGCAAGCCGTGGAGCGAGCGCAAGAAGTACGTGTGGTGGGACGAGGACGCCGGCGAGTGGACCGGTCTCGACGTCCCGGACTTCGAGAAGAACAAGCGGCCGGACTACGTGCCCCCGGAGGGTGCGCAGGCACAGGACGCGCTGGCGGGGAACGACCCCTTCGTCATGCAGGGTGACGGCAAGGCGTGGTTGTTCGCGCCCGCAGGCGTGGTCGACGGCCCGTTGCCGACGCACTACGAGCCGGCCGAGTCGGTGGTCGAGAACGCCTTCTACAAGCAGCAGGCGAACCCGACTCTCGAGATGATCGAGGGGCCCTGGAACCGGGCCAACCCGACCCGCAGCGACGTCTACCCGTTCCAGGTGACCACCTACCGGCTCACCGAGCACCACACGGCCGGCGGGATGAGCCGCACCCTGCCCTACCTGGCGGAGCTCCAGCCGGAGTTCTTCGTGGAGGTGAGCCCGGAGTTGGCCCGGCTGCGCGGACTGACCAACGGCGAGTACGCCACGCTGGTCAGCGCCCGCACCGCGGTCGAGGCCAAGGTGCTGGTGACCGAGCGGGTCCGGCCGATCAAGCTGCGCGACGGGACGGTCGTCCATCAGATCGGTATGCCGTACCACTGGTCCTACGCGGGCATCTCCACCGGAGACGCGGCGAACGACCTGCTGGGCATCGTGATGGATCCCAACACCCACATCCAGGAGTCGAAGGCCAGCACCTGCGACATCGTCGCCGGGCGGCGCCCTCGCGGACCCGAGCTGCTCGAGTTCGTCGAGAGCTACCGCCGCCGGGCCGGGGTGGAGTCGGGACGGGTGGGCGTGAACGGCCGCGACCCGGTCGCCGCCGACGCCGGCGAGGGATCGACCCTCTGATGACCCGTCGCCACGAGAGGAGGCCGGCGTGACGATCAGCTCGGCCAGCCCCGCCTTCACCGGCCGCGATCCGCACAACCGCCTGTTCGGGCCACTGCCCGACGTCCAGGGTGAGGCGGGCTACGAGGAGGAGCACCCGAAGCGGGTGGGCTTCTTCACCGACACCTCGGTCTGCATCGGCTGCAAGGCCTGCGAGGTGGCGTGCAAGGAGTGGAACACGCTGCCGATGGACGACTCCCACGGTGTGCGTGACGCCTTGGGCCTGTCGGGCATGTCCTACGACAACACAGGGCAGCTGGGGGCCAACTCCTGGCGCCACGTGGCGTTCATCGAGCAGAGCCGCACCGTCGACCTGCCGATGCCGACGTTCGGCCGCCCTGGCGACGACCGGCAGGGCAGCGGCCCCTCGCCGGCGGAAGCAGGGGACGACGTCAGCCTGGCCAATGCCCAGCAGAGCGTGCTGAACGCGGAGGCGCTGAGCGAGTTCGACCCGCAGACCGGGCAGAGCGGGGCGGACACGCAGGTCCGCTGGTTGATGAGCTCTGACGTGTGCAAGCACTGCACGCACGCCGGCTGTCTCGACGTCTGCCCGACGGGGGCGCTGTTCCGCACCGAGTTCGGGACCGTGGTGGTGCAGGGCGACATCTGCAACGGCTGCGGCTACTGCGTGGCGTCCTGCCCGTACGGCGTCATCGACCAGCGCAAGGACGACGGCCGGGTCTTCAAGTGCACGATGTGCTACGACCGGCTGACCGACGGGCTCCAGCCCGCGTGCGCCACGGCGTGCCCGACCCAGTCGATCCAGTTCGGGGACCTCGACGAGCTGCAGGCCCGCGCCGACGCCCGGCTGGCGACGCTGCAGTCGCAGGGCGTGGAGACGGCGCGCCTGTACGGGCGGGACGAGAACGACGGCGTCGGGGGAGCGGGGGCGTTCTTCCTGCTCCTCGACGAGCCGGAGGTCTACGGCCTGCCGCCGGACCCGGTCGTGACCACCCGGGACCTGCCGGCCATGTGGAAGGCCGCAGGCAAGGCGGCAGTGATGATGGTGGGGGTCGCCGTGACGGCGTTCCTCGGTTCGCGGAAGAGGTGACATGACCGGCGGGATCACCAGCCCCGACGCGGGCTGGCGGCAGGCCGACCGCGGTCCGGCGGTGCAGCGGACCGGCAAGCGTCGGCGGCGCGGCGGAGGGCGCGGCCGCGGCGAGGTGCCGATGGTCGACGACGTCGAGTTCACCTCCTACTACGGGCGGCAGATCGTCAAGACGCCGGTGTGGAAGTCGCCGGACGTGCCGCTGTACCTGTTCCTGGGCGGGGCGGCCGGCTCGGCGTCGATCCTCGGCGCGCTCGCCGACGTCACCGGCCGGCCCGCGCTGACCCGGGTGGCCCGGCTGACCGCGGCCGGCGGCTCGATGGCCTCGGTCGTCTTCCTCATCCACGACCTGGGCCGGCCGGAGCGGTTCCTGCACATGCTGCGGGTGCTGAAGCCGACCTCGCCGCTGTCGGTGGGCACCTACATCCTGTCGCCGTTCAGCGCGGCGGCCGGGGCGACGGCTGCGGTGGAGCTGCTGGGCTGGTTCCCGCGGCTCAAGCGGTTCGGGGGGGTGGTGGCCGCGCTGTTCGGTGGCCCGTTGGCCACCTACACCGGCGTGCTGCTGGCCAACACCGCGGTTCCGTCGTGGCATGAGTTCCACGGCCGGCTGCCGTTCGTGTTCGGTGGCTCGGCGATGGCGGCCGGCGGCGGGATCTGCATGGCGCTGACGCCGCTGAGCGAGTCCGAGCCGGCCCGCAAGATGGCGATCATCGGCGCCGGCATCGAGCTGGCCGCCATCCGCGGGGTCGAGGGCAGCGACAGCATCCTCGCCGAGCCGTACCACGAGGGCCGGCCGGGGAAATTCATGCGGGCAGCCAGGGCGTGCACCTCGACGGGGCTGGGGCTGGCCGTGCTGGGCGGGCGCACCCGGCTCGGGGCGGTTGCGTCAGGAACGCTATTGGCGGCCGGCTCGCTCCTCACCCGCTTCGGCGTCTTCGAGGCCGGCATCGCCAGCACCAAGGACCCCAAGTACATCGTCGTCCCCCAGCGCGAACGCATGGCGGCGCGGAACGGTCAGGTGCGCTCGGTGACGCACTGACGTGACCACTGCGGCGCCCTCGGTTAGGAGGGAGTGCACCGACCGCCAATCTCACGTCACGGCCTGGGCCTCATGACGGCTGAGGCGGATGGGCTAGCTCCCGCGTGCCGTTGGGAGGCGCCGACTGACGGGTCAAGAGTCCTCGCTGAGGACCTCGACCTCGACGCCCAGGGCGGCGTACGTGCCCATGGCTCGCGCATCCCTGGTCGCCAGTGGAACCGCCGCGGACCGAGCGGCGAGCCCGACAAGTGCGTCGTACACCGCACCTCCCGCGATGTTCAAGGGGGCCAGGACGCGCGGAAGGTGCGTGAGGTCGTCGCTCGGGACCAGAAGCGCGGGGCCGAAGTTGGCCGCGATCAGGCGGACGGCGTCGGTGGGTGATACCCGGGCGTCCCCCGGAAGCCGGGTGAGGACGGAGTACGTCTCAGCCAGCGAATGGGCGGTCAGGACGGCCGATCGGCCGTCCGCTCGACGCCGGACGGCGAGATGCGCGTTGTGGGACCGGACAACCAGCGGGACGGCGGCGCTGGTGTCGAACGCCAGCACGCTCATCGGCGCCCCGAGTCCAGCAACCCGAACACGACGTCGTCGGTGATCGGGGTCGACGACTCCGCGGCCAATACGCCGTCGATCTCCGTGAGTCGGGCGGTCCGCCCGGCGGGTACGAGTTGCAGCCCGGCGCCGTAACGGCTCAGGTCGACGGTGGTGCCCGGGGTCAGTCCGAGCGCATCCCGCAACGCCTTGGGGACGACGATACGGCCGAGACTGTCGATGGTGGTCTCCATTGGCAGCACGCTACCAGCGCAATGCCAAGGGGTTGTCTGTCTGTGATGGCTGCGCGCTTCCGGTGGCCGGAGTGCGTCCGGGGGCTACGGGCGGGTCCGGTTCGCGAGCTGATCCGCCCGGCGGGACGTCGCCGGACGCCATCCGGCGGTGTTCCGGCGCGGCGGCGTCGATCGTTCCGGCCGGTCCGTCGGCGGCGCCTCCTGGAGGGTGCCGCGCGTCGGCAGCAGGTCGGCCGGGTCGACGGTGATCGAGCGGAACTGGCCGTGGTCGAGGGCCGGCGCCAGGTCCGGACGGGCCGCGTACACCTCCTCCTCCGCCGTCCGCACGACGAAGACGCACGGTGTGCTGGCGGGGGAGCCCAGGTAGGGCCGGGAGGTCGCCCCCACCATCGGGTACCAGGGCAGGCCCATGGCGCGGACCAGCCGGTGCACCCGATCGTCGAGGACGGTGACCAGGCCGGGAACGCCGCAGTTGCGGGCGTACCGCCAGATGCCATGACACAGGGCGAGGCTGACCTCGGCACCCGCCGATCCGGCGCGGTACCGGGGATCCACGGCCAGGCTTGCCACGTCCCACACCGTCCCGGGGGCGAGGCCGACCGCGCCCAGGCTCTCCGCCACCGGCAGGTGCCACGGCTCGCCCGCCACGTCGACCAGTGTCTTCACCGGGCTCGCGGCGGCGGCGACGATCAGCCGTGCGGTACCCACGGCAGAGCCGCTCTCGTCATCGATCACCGCGACGAACCGCGACCGCGCCTCGTACCGGCCGTACTCCCGCTCCATGAGCTCCGGCGTGTTGCCGAACGCCTGCAGGAAGACGTGGGCCTCGACCCGTCGTGCGGCGTCGCGCTCCTCCGGGGAGTGCGCCACGAGCAGCCGGAGGGTCATGTCAGAAGGACTTCGCGACGATGGTGCCGGCGGCGAAGAAGTCGGCCGTGAACGCCACGGCGACGTCCACGTCGAACGCCTTGCACGTGTACACGTCCACCGAGAAGAACAGCCGCGGCTGCTCCCAGGCGTAGAAGTGCGCCCCCGACGTCTCCCAGTGGATCCAGCCGGCCCACCCGTACAGGTCCGAGCGGTGCGTCACCGGCTCGAGGAGCTGCAGCATGCCCACCTCGCGGGACAGCGCCGAGAGATACGACCGGATCTGCGCGTCGTCCACGGGCCCGGCCGGAACGCCCTCGATCACCAGACGCTGCCGGAGAATCTCCGGAGCGAGGTCACGCCAGGTGAGGGGGCTGGTTCCCGGCAGTTGCCGAGCGGGGGAGGAGGGCGTCACACGCACATAGTCCCCAGTCCGCAACGCACTGTGGTGACCGACTGCGGCGTGTCGCGCCAGGCGTGCGGATCACAGGGGCGGCTGCCGCTCCAGCCAGGTCAGTCGGCAGCAAGGCCCTGGGTGAGGTGCGGGATCAAGGCTTCGTCGATGAGCCCGGAGTCCGAGGCAGCCAGCCAGCGCAGGAAGTCGTCGACCGGCATGGGTCGGGCGATCGCGTACCCCTGGGCGACGTCGCAGCCGAGGCGGGCGAGCGTGGTGCTGGTCGCCAGAGTCTCGACTCCCTCCGCGACCACGCTCAGGCCCAGGGCGTGGGCGAGCGCGACGGTGCTCTGCACGATGGCCGCAGCCCGTGGATCGCGGTCGACGTCGGCGGTCAGGCTGCGATCGAGCTTGAGCTCGTCGGCCGGCAGCTGCCGCAGGTAGGCCAGCGAGCTGTACCCCGTGCCGTAGTCGTCGATCGACGTGCGGACGCCGGACCGGCGCAGGTCGGCGAGCACCGTCCGGCCGCGTTCGGGGTCGCCCATGAGGGTGTCCTCGACCAGTTCCAGCGTGAGCGCCTGCGGGGGCAAGCCGTGCCGGTGCAGCGCGGCGGCGACCTTGCCGGCCAGGTCGAGGTCGGTGACGTTCCCCGCCGACAGGTTGACCGACACCGGCACTGAGCGGTCGCGCCACCAGCGGGCGGCCGCCGCGAGCGCCAGTTCGAGCACACGGTCGGTCAGCGACCGCAGGAGCCCGGCCTGCTCGGCCGCCGGCAGCAGGTGGCCGGGCAGGAGCAGCCCCCGGGTGGGGTGGTCCCACCGGACCAGTGCCTCGACGCCGACGATCCGGCCGTCGCGCAGATCCATCTGGGGCTGCAGGAAGACGCGGAGTTCGTCCCCGTCGAGGGCGGTCCGCAACTCCTCCATGGTGCGCAGCCGGTCGCTCCCGGCGGTGCCCGTGACGGGGTCGGGCACGTAGACGTGCACGCCTTCGCGGGCGCGCTTGGCGGTGTACATGGCGACGTCGGCGCAGTGCAGCAGCTCCTGGACGGTCGTGGCCGGTGCCGGCGTGGCCGCGACGCCGATGCTGACGCCGACGTGCAGCCGGATGTCGGCCACCGTGAACGGCGCGAGCAGCAGGTCGTGCAGCCGCTCCGCGAGCGCGCGTGCCTCGGCGGGCTCCGCGGCCGGCATCAGCACGGCGAACTCGTCGCCACCGAGTCGGGCCAGGAGGTCGTCGGACCGCAGCGAGCTGCGCAGCCGCGGCCCGATCTGGCGCAGCAGGTCGTCACCGGCGGAGTGGCCGAGGCTGTCGTTGATCTCCTTGAACCCGTCGAGGTCGAGCAGCAGCAGGGCGGCGGGCCGCTCCCGGCCGGCCGAGGCGACGACACGCTGGGCCTGCTCGAGCAGCGCGCGACGGTTGGCGAGCCCGGTGAGCTCGTCGGTCCGCGACTCCAGCTTGACCTGGTTGTACTCGCGGACCTCGCGGAAGGTCACGGCGATGCGGACCACGCCGGCCAGCACGCAGCCGATGGCCAGCCAGCCCGCGATGTCCGGCACGGGCGGCGACCACCCCGGGCTGAGCACGACGAGACTGGCCATGAGGCAGGCGAGGGGCACGGCCAGCAGCCGCCAGCCGATGCGGGAGCCGGGGGCGTCGACGGGAGCCGGTCGTTCTACCGCGCGCTCCGCAGCTGCGGCGGCAAGGACGACGGAGGCGAGCCAGCCGAGTTCCAGCGGGCCGCCGTCGACGTAGGCGCCCTGCACCTTGAGGGCGAACAGGATGACGTCCGAGACGCAGATGAGGACCAGCCCCGCGCCGAGCAGCACGAAAGTGCGGTCGAGGCGCACGCCGAGGATGCCGCCGACGGCCATGACGACGGCGATGAGCAGGACCGTCGTGACCGGTGCCACGAGGTCGACGGCTGTCACCGGCGCCGCGCCGGAGTCGGTACGGAGGTGGGGGCCCAGGAGGAAGGCGACCCCGGCGGACAAGCTGCCGAGGGCGGCCACGACGCCGTCCAGCCACATGCTGGGGTGGAAGCGCGGAACCCGGGCGCGGATCAGTACGACGACGGGCACGTACATGACCAGGTAGGCCGCGAGCGTGACCACGTGCGAGAGCGCGGAGGACGGTTCGTCGCCGTCCAGGCCGGCGGAGAGCACGCGCAGTGCGTTGCCGACCGCTCCCAGCGTCAGCGCGACGGCGAGCGCGGCCCAGGCGACCCGCTCCGTCCGCACCCGGCGCGCCGCCACCACGCACGCCGCAGCCGCGGCGAGGTAGGGCAGGTTGTAGAGGACGACGTCGTACGTCCGGTCCCACGCCGCGCCGGCCGGACGCTGTCCGATCCCGGTGGCGAACAGCGCGACCAGGCCGATCGTCAGGGACAGCACGCGACCCGGACACGGCCGCGTGGCCGCATCCTGAGGCCGCTGGTCCATGTCCGAGACATCGGCCGCGGAACGGGCGGAGTTCAGGGCTCCAGGTCCCCGGATCACCCGGAGGGGGGAGGCGCCGCCGGCTGGGCTGGTTCCCGCGGCTGAAGCGGTCCGGGGGAGTGGTGGCCGCGCTGTTCGGCGGCCCGCTGGCCACCTACACCGGTGTGCTGCTGGCCAACACCGCGGTGCCGTCGTGGCACGAGTTCCACGGCCGGCTGCCGTTCGTCTTCGGTGGCTCGCACCCGGCTCGGGGCGGTTGCGTCAGGAACGCTCTTGGCGGCCGGCTCACTGCTCACCCGGTTCGGCGTCTTCGAGGCCGGCATCGCCAGCACCAAGGACCCCAAGTACATCGTCGTCCCCCAGCGCGAGCGCATGGCCGCCCGCAGGGCGGACATGTACTCCATCACCCGCTGACCGTGTTGCTGAGCAGGGATGGACGATGACCGTCACCGCCCGAGGGCGGGGGCGACATCGGTGTGCGAGAAGTCGACGCCCTTGAACAGCAGCGGCTCACCGGTGGCGCGGGCCAGGGCGTAGGCGAAGCAGTCGCCGAAGTTGAGCCGGGCGGGGTGACCGCTGCCCTTGCCGAAGTTGCGGTAGGCCTGGCGGGCGATGTCCGCGTGCTGTCTCGTCACGGGCTCGACGGTGATCGGCACGGCGGCCACGAGGTCGTCGAACCGGCCACTGAGCACGGGGTCACGGTTGGCGTCGACGACGACGGCGGTCTCCAGGTAGGTCGCAGCCGACGTGCGCGCTTCGCCGGCGGTGGCCAGCGCCTGGATGTAGGTGTCCGCATCGGGTTCTCCCCGCAGGATGGCGACGATCGCGCTGGTGTCGACGATCACCGGGGCAAGCCCGACTCGTCGTAGAGCAGGTCGCCGTGATCGGCGCTGCGGTAAGGCTCGACCCACCGGCCGGCCGCCTCCCTGGATATCTCCTGGATGCGGGTAGTGCGTTGCGATGCCGTCGCGGTGTCCCGGCTTTGCACGCGCTCGAGTCGCTCTCGGACAGCGACGGTGATCGCCTGTGTGAGGCTCTCCCCGGTTGCGGTCGCGAGTTGGCGCGCGAGCGCCTCGGCCTCCGCATTCTTGATGTTGAGACCCATGGTAGAAGTCTACCGAGACTATGGTCCCTTTCTATACCTGCTGCTGCCTCGAGCCCTTGGGTGCTCATGCCTCAGCTACCGGGATGCGCCTTCCACGGCGTCCCTGCCTCTGGACTGCGGTGGCGGCGGGGTGAGGCGAGGGGCGCGTCCGGCTACGGGTGCCGCTCAGTGGGGAAAGCGCTGCTGCCTGCGTGATCGAGCCGCGTCCGGCAGCCGCAGACGGGGCAGACCTCAGTCAGCCGGACGTTCGGATCCCAGCGGAGGCTGAGACGGTCCCGCAGCCGACGCACGTTGCGGGACTCGACGAGCCTGGGCACGCCCTTGCCGCAGAGGCTGCAGGTGTGGTCGGCCAGCCCGAGGGCGAGACGCGTGCGCTGAGTCATGGCTCAAGATCGTCACGATCCGTAGTGGAACGGACAAGCGGCATATATGCGAGCTCCCCCGTCCGGGGCGGGCGTCCGGACGTGCCGTTACGGTGCGTGGTTGCACGGCCCTGTTCGGGTATGCGCTGATGCACGGCCGAGCCGTCACTGCCCTTCGGGTTACGCGAGCTTCCTCGCGGGAGCCGACAGGTTCGGCCAACGCCGGCAGAGCGTGCTCAACGCGGAGGCGCTGAGCGAGTTCGACCCGAGACCGGGCAGAGCGGGGCGGACAAGCAGGTCCGCTGGCTGATGAGCTCCGGCGTGTGCAAGCACTGCACGCACGCCGGCTGCCTTGACGTCTGCCCGACGGGGGCGCTGTTCCGCATCGAGTTCGGCACCGTGGTGGTGCAGGGCGACATCTGCAACGGCTGCGGCTGCTGCGTGGCCGCCTGGCCGTACGGCGTCATCGGCTCGGGGCGGTTGCGTCAGGCACCTGTTGGCGGCCGACTCACGGCTGACCCGCTTCGGGGTGTCGAGGCCGGGATCGCCAGCACCAAGGATCCGAAGTACGTCGTCGTCCCACAACGCGAGCGGATGGCCGCCCATGAGCCGCTCTAAAAACAGCAAGCCAGTATAAAATCCGCCGTGGCTCTGAGTATCGAGTCTGAAGAAGCTGACGCCCTGGCGCGGGCTTTGACCGCTGCCACGAACGAGTCTCTGACCCAAGCGGTCACCACCGCGCTCCGGGAACGGCTGGCGCGCGTGCAGCAGCATGGTGACATCCTGGCCGGGCTCGATCGCCTGGCCGGCGAGTACACGGCGCTGCCGCTCGTCGACGACCGCAGCGCTGAGGAGATCATCGGTTACGACGACAGGGGGTTGCCCGCTTGACGGGCGTCGTCGTCGACACATCGGCGATTGTCGCGATACTGACGCGCGAACCGGGTCACGAGTGGCTGTCGGTTCGACTCAGCTCGGCAACGGATCGCATCATCGCGGCGCCGATAGCTCTCGAACTCGGCATCGTGTTGGAGGCTCGTGTGCCGGCCGCCGTGGGCATGGCTCGGCGCGCGTTGCGAGATGCGCGCATCCACATCGTGCCGTTCGACGAAGGCTCGTCGAACGCGCGCGGGCCGCCTGGCGCCGATTCGGCAAGGGGCGGCATCCGGCCGCGCTCGACTTCGGGGACTGCTGCATCTATGCCCTCGCCGAACAGACGGGCCATCCGATGCTGTGCGTGGGCGACCACTTCCCCCGCACGGACCTGCCGGTAATCCGACCGCCTCTGCAGTGAGCCGATCACCGAGTACGGCTCAGCTCGCCGATGTGCGGTTCACCCGTAGGCGTCCAGGAGCAGGCAACGTCGTCGTGCAGAACGGCGAGCGCTCGGTCGAGGGTGGCCGGCGGCCGCCGTGCCGCTGCCTACCGACGCAGCGCGGCCAAGCGCTGGTCCACCTCGGTGAGGTCGAACGCGCCCGCATCGAGCGTCTCACCGTCCTGGAGCCCGAGCCAGTCGCGGATGTCGGCGTATTCGGGATGGCGCGGGTCGCGCGCTGCCTGCACCTTGTCGGTCCAGCCCCATACCCCTCCGGAGTCCTCGTGCGGTGCCGCGCCGGCGCCGGCGGTGCACCGGGGCGGCGAGCTCCCGCTCGCGGGCTCGCGGCCCACGACGGTGATGAGGTGCTCCCAGCCGTCCCCGAAGTCGTAGAGGTACCGCAGCTTCCCTCGCCGTGGCCCAATCACCTGGCTCAGCCGGACCCGCGACTCGTCCACGACCGATTCGTCCCGCGGCATCCAGCCGTCGTCGTCCTGCGGCCCGAAGCGCACCGTCTGCCTGCCGGGGCCGACGACGGTGAACTCGTGGAGGTGCGCGTCCTCCCACTCGAACAGCACCTGGATGACCTCGTGCAGCTCATCGAGGGGGATGCCCGGATCGACCAGCACCTCACGCCAGACCGGCGGGCTGGCGTCGGCCAGCTCGATCCGCAGCCGGTAGGCCTGGCCGGCGAGATCAGGGTCAGGGGCGGGCAGGTCCGGGCTACCGCGATGGATGGAGTCGAACTGCTGCTGGGCGCCGAGCATGGCTGCCGTCACCCTGGCCAGCACGCGCTGCAGGCCGGGAGCGGCGGTGATCGTGTCGGACACCTCGAGGAACCCTTCGGCGGTCAACTGCTGGACCAGTGCCCTCGCCGGCAGGGCCACCAGCGTCCGCATCAGCCGGGCGTCGAGCCCGACGCCGGGCTGGGGCACTGCGGTCCCTCCGGGCGGCAGGCCGTCGAGGAGGGCGTCGAGGTCGCCCAGTACCTGGGCGGTCGGTACAGGGTGACCGACCGCCGCGGTGGCAAGGGCCGGCAACACGGTGTCCAGCGGGTCGGCCTCCCAGGGGGCCTCCGGCCGCGCGTCGAGCAGCTGGGCGAGGTAGCCGCCGGCCACCAGCAGGCGGGCCTGCCGCGCCTGTTCGGCGTTCCCGGTGAGCCAACCGTGGGCGACCGGTGAAACGGTCGCCTCCGACGGCGTGACGACCAGTAGCCCGACCTGCTGCATCGCCGCCCAGATGTCGGCCAGCTGCGGAACGTCCCACATCGACCGCGGCGTCCGACCGTCCAGGTCCACGCCGACCAGGTCTGCCGCGGCTGCGATGTCGGCACGGCGCAGTGCGCCGGTGGTTGTGACCGGGCGGCGGGGCAGCACGAAACGCAGCAGCGCCTCGGCCCGCTCGACCGCCGGGAGGGCACGCAGCGCAGCGTTCTCCGTCTCGGGGTCGACGTGGACATCGGCCAGCTCGGCGAGCACTTCCGGCACCGGGGAGGTGGCCTCCTCGGCTGCGGAGATGGCCGCGTCGAGCTGGGCCGTGGTGGCACTCCAGCGGCCGGTGTCCCCGAGGAAGGCCAGGAGAAGGGGGAGCGTGGTCAGGGCCTCGCTCTCATCGGCATCGGCGTGCTCGGCCAGCGTGTCGATCTGCCGCGCCGTCCAGGAGCGCAGGTCGGTGAGGCCGGCGCGGGTGACGGCGAGGTCGACCGTTACCACGACCTCGTCCCAGAGCGCGGCGGGATCGATGTGCGCGGGCAGGCCGTGGGCACCGAGCCATGCGAGGAACGGGCCGCGCATCCCTGCAAGATCGGCCGTCGCCGTACGCACAGCGTGCAGCCGGCGAGGCCCGCCGTGATCGGGCATCCGCGGCTTGCGGGGCCTCCTGCGCTTCTTGGGCATGCGCTGCTCCCCTCGACGGATCCGAGAGCGCCACGCTAGCGGGCGACGGAGTGCGGTCCGCTCCGCCCCGCAGTACTCGAAGCCGGGGACCCCGCGGCCGACCATGGGTGCGCGGCCGGGTCCGCCGTCCTCGTCGCCCCCGAATCCAGAATTCCACCCTCGGGTCGATCACGGTGTTTGCGAGCCGCGGCGCTCACGGTCAGGGCTGTCAAGGACGGTCTACGAGGATGGGGAGCGCACGCCGGCTGCCTCGACGTGTGCCCGACTGGGGCGCTGTTCCGCACCGAGTTCGGCACCGTCGTCGTGCTGGGCGACATCTGCAACGGCTGCGGCTGCGGCTACTGCGTGGCGTCCTGGCCCTACGGCGTCATCGACCAGCGCAAGGACGACGGCTGGGTCTTCACGTGCACGATGTGCTACGACCGGCTGACCGACGGACTGCAGCCGGCCTGCGCGACCGCCTGCCCCACCCAGTACATCCAGTTCGGCGACCTCGACGAGGCCGTCGAACGCCAGAGCCGTCAGCGGCGCCCCGAGTCCAGAAGTCCGAAAACGACGTCGTCGGTGATCGGGGTCAAGACTCCGCCACCAGTGCGCCGTCGATCTTCGTGAGCCGGGCGGTCCGCCGAGCGGGTACGAGCTGCAGCCCGGCGCCGTAACGGCTCAGGTCGACGGCCGTGGCCGGGGTCAGTCCGAGTGCGTCCCGCAACGGCTTGGGGCGACGATACGACCGAGGCTGTCGATGGTCGTCTCCACTGGCAGAACGCTAGCCACGTTCCGCCAATGCGCCTTTCGGATCGCTCGGCGCTGGAGGCCCCGGCCGCCACCACAGGGACGTGGCTCGGAGCGGTCCGGTTGCCGAGGGCCTGCTTGAGCGTCCGCGTCGAGGAGCAGCGCGACGTCGTCGTGCAGGACGGCGAGCGCCCGGTCGAGGGTGGCCAACCGACCGCCACGTGACCGGGCCAGCCCGGCCAGGTAGGCGTCGGTGACCTGCTTGTGTCCACCACTCCGCGCATGTCGATGTTGTCGTCAGCCCGGTCCGCGGCGGCTAATCGTCTACGTCACGCGCACCCTCATGCGGCATACGGCAGTTGGGGATGCCCCCTCAGTGATTCGTCGCCGCTCGCTTCACTTGCACGCGGCGGTCGGCGCGTCGCCGCCCCTGGCTTTCGCAGGCGCGCGGGTTACCCGATGTCAGCGGCTGCCGCCGCCGACGGCGAGATGGCCAGTCCTCCGGCCACCAGCTTCCGGTCGGCGCTGACCAGCGGACGGTCGAGGGCTCGTGCCGCAGCCACCTCGGCCTCGCCCTCCTCGTGCACCCACTTCATGACGACGGAGGTGTCGACGAGCAGCATCACCTGTGGCGCTCAGCGCGAACGAGATCTGCTGCCTCGAACGATCCGCTCGATGCCATCGCGGCGCGGGCCCGCTCCAGCGCGGCGTCGAGTTCCGCCGGGTCGTGCTGCTCGAGCTCGCGTCGGGCGGCGGTGGCGAGAACGGCGCTGCGGCTGCTACCGCGACGACCCGCCTCGCGATCGAGGTCGACCAGCAGCTCCGCAGGGAGCGTGACCCTGACGAGGGCGCGGAAGGTCTGGGTGGCCGGCAGCGGCCGGTCGAGCGCCGCGGCGGCCAGAATTGGCAGCACCATGTCCAGCGGGTCGGCGACCCACGGGGTGTCCGGCCGGGCGGTGAGCAGGGCTGCGAGGTAGCCGCCCACCACGAGCAGGCGGGCCTGTCGGGTCTGCTCGGCGTCGCCGGAACCCCACCCGTGCGCGAGCGGCGCAGGGGTGGCGGCGGAGGACCCGACGACCCGGAGTCCGATGTCCCGTAGCCCCAACAGATGTCGGACAGTGACGGGACTTCCCACATCGACCGCCGCGTCCGGCCGGCCAGGTCCACGCCGACCAGCCTGGCGGCGGTGGCGATGTCGGCACGGCGCAGCGCCCCGGTGCCCGTGACGGGGCGGCGGGGGAGGAGAAGCCGTCCCGCGCTTGCGGCGGTGTGTACTGAGCGGTGCAGTGGCCGACCAAGACTCAGCTGTTGGAGCCGAGCTCGTCGGCCAGAACTCGTGTTCGTCGGCGGCGCGCAGCCCGCGCAGGGCTCCTCGGAGCTACGGGCCAGCCGTTCAGCGGCTGGAAGCGCTGCGGCCGGCGTGCTCGACCCGCGTCCGGCCGCCGCAGACGCGACAGACCTCGGTCAACCGGACATGCGGGTCCCAGTGGAGGCTGAGGCGGTCGCGCAGCCGACGCACGTTCCGGGACTCGACGAGCTGGGGCACGTCCTTGCCGCACAGGCTGCAGGGGTGGTCGGCCACCCCGAGGACGAGTCGCACGCGCTGAGTCATGGCTCAAGATCGTCACGATATGTAGGGGAGCGGGGAAGCGGCATGCGTGGGACCTCCCCAGTCGGGGGGTGACGTTCGGCCGTGTCATGACGCACCGTAATCAAAAGGTGCCGCGGGGGTGCGGCCGATGGCGCGGTCAGGCCGTCAATCGCCTATGGGGTGACGCGAGCTTCCTCGCGTGGCAGGGCCGGAAGCGCCTGGCCAAAGCGCGGACGAGCGTCCTCAACGGCGAGGCGCTGAGCGAGTTCGATCCGCAGACCGGGCACTCGGCCGACCGCGAGATCCGCTCGCTGATGTCGTCCGGACGTGTGCAAGCTCCGCACGCACGCGGGCTTCCTGGACGTCTGCCGACCGGTGCGCTGTTCCCCACGGAGTTCGGCACCATCGTGGTGCAAGGCGACATCTGCAACGGCTGCGGCTACTGCGTGCCCTCCTGCCCGTACGGGGTCATCGATCAGCGCAAGGACGACGGCCGGGTCTTCAAGTGCACGCTGTGCTACGACCGGCTGACCGACGGGTTGACGCCGGCGTGCGCGACCGCCTGCCCCACGCAGTCGGTCCAGTTCGCGACCTCGACGAGCTGCAGGCCGCGCCGACACCCGGCTGGCGACGCTGCAGGCGCAGGGCGTCGAGACCGCCCGGCTGTACGGACGACGAGAACGACGGCGTCGGCGGCGACGGCGTTCTTCCTGCTGCTCGACGAGCCGGAGGTCTACGGCCTGCCGCCGGACCCGATCGTGACCAGCAGCGACCTGCCGGTCATGTGGAAGGCCGCGGGCAAGGCGGCGGCGATGATGGTCGGGGTCGCCGTGACGGCGATCCTCGGCTCGCGGCGGAGGTGACATGACCGGCGGGATCACCAGCCCGGGCGCCGGGTGGCGCCAGGCCGACTCGGGGGCTTCGACGCAGCGCACGCACAAGCGCCGTCGTCGCGGCGGCGGGCGTGGCCGCGGCGAGGTCGCGATGGTCGACGACGTCGAGTTCACGTCGTACTACGGCCGGCAGATCGTGAAGACGCCGGTGTGGAAGTCGCCCGACGTGCCGCTGTACCTGTTCCTCGGTGGGGCGGCCGGCTCGTCGGCGATCCTCGGGGCGCTGGCCGACGTGACCGGCCGGCCGAAGCTGACCCGGGTGGCGCGGTTCACCGCGGCCGGCGGGTCGCTCGCGTCGGTGGTCTTTCTCATCCATGACCTGGGCCGGCCGGAGCGGTTCCTGCACATGCTGCGGGTGTTCAAGCCGACGTCGCCGCTGTCGGTGGGCACCTACATTCTGGCGCCGTTCAGCGCGGCGGCCGGGGCGACGGCGGCGGTGGAGGTGCTGGGCTGGTTCCCGCGGCTGAAGCGGTTCGGGGGAGTGGTGGCCGCGCTGTTCGGTGGGCCGCTGGCCACCTACACCGGCGTGCTGCTGGCCAACACGGCTGTGCCGTCGTGGCACGCGTTCCACACCCGGCTGCCGTTCGTGTTCGGCGCTTCGGCGATGGCGGCCGGCGGTGGGATCTGCATGGCGCTCTCGCCGCTGGACGAGTCGGAGCCGGCGCGCAAGATGGCGATCATCGGCGCCGGCATCGAGCTGGCCGCGATGCACAAGGTGGAGAACGACCACGGGCTCCTTAGAGCTCCCGCCAGTAGGTCAGCGGATGCGTCGTGATCGTGGTCGGGTGTCCCAGCGGTAGAGCAGCCAGACGGCCCGGCGCAGCGCACGGACGGTGACGA
>NZ_FZNO01000038.1 GCF_900188025.1 Blastococcus mobilis | reverse complement strand
GAACCGGACCTGCGGCACGGTAGGTGAGGACGACGCGTGAGGGAAGGCCAACCGCCCGGGCACGGCTGGCAGTTCACGTGTCCCGTTCGGACGCCGCCTTCGAGTGCTTCAGCGGGTCGTCCCTCGGACACAGCAGACAGGCCCCGCGGTCAGTGATCGCGAGGCCTGTCGTCGTTCAGGGACGCCGCGCTGGGTGAGGACGGCCCCGGGACACGACCTCAGTGCCCGGGGTGGTCCTCGTCCCCGTAGCGGGCCCGCAGGGGGCCGATCACGCTCCGCAGGTCTCCACCCTCGGCCCTGGTCTCGGCCATGACGTCGAGGAAGAACTGCTCGAAGCCCGCGGGCGCGAACATGCACAGCATCCGCGCGGGCTCGTCGCTCTCGTTCGCCCACCGGAACCAGGCGCCGGGCGGCAGGTGCACCAGGGTGCCCGCTCCGGCGACGACGTCGCCGTCTGCGAACCAGTAGTGCAGCTCCCCGGCGAGCACGTAGACGACGGCCCCCTCTCGGGTGTGCCGGTGGAGGTGCGGGGGCGGTGAGAAGCGACCGGGGATGTCGTACTCGACGAGCGAGCAGCCGGCGCCGTCGGCGCCGCTCAGCTTCACCTCGATGGTGGGCAGGCCCTGCGCGGCAGCGGGAGCGGTGGTGCCCGCTCCGGGCGGGACGACGCGGGGTTCGGCGGTCTGGGTGCTCTGCGACATGTGGACACCATCGCCGCGACGACGGGGCCGTCACCATCCCCGGTTCCACGGGCCCCGAGTGCCCCTCGACCTACGATCCCGGCGTGCCCAGCCGCAGCCGCCGCGTCCGCGAAGCGCTGCAGCGCGCCCTGACCGAGGGCACCGACCTGGCCGAGACCGTCGCCGCGGCCGACGCGGTGCTGCGCCGCGCGGTGGGCGCGGAGGGCTCGGCCTGGGGCACCGTCGACCCTGCCACGACGCTCAGCACCAGCTGCGCGCGCTTCGGCGTCCTCGAGAGCGGGCCGCACGACGACGTCGGCGCGGCGCGGGAGCGTCGTCTCTTCCAGCTCGAGTGAGCGGACGGGGACCCGCACACCTTCTGGGACCTCTCCCGGCGCGGGGTGACCGCGGCCGCGCTGCGGACGGCGGTGTCCGCGCCACAGGGCGTACGCCGCTACGTCGAGTTGCTCGAGCCGGCCGGCGTCCACGACGAGCTCCGCGTGCGGCTGGCGGTCGACGGCGAGCAGTGGGGCACGGTCATCTTGTACCGGTTCGAGGAGCGGCACTTCACGGCCGAGGACGTCGCGGTGGCGACGGCCGCCGCACCGGTGATCGCCCGCGCCCTCCGGACGGCCTTGCTCCGAGCGGTCTGCGACAGCCCCGCGGTCGGGTCCCCGCCCGGCTCCCTCGTCCTCGGCGAGGACGACGCCGTGCTGGTCACCTCGGCAGCGGCGGAGGACCTGCTCGCTGCCCTGCCCGAGCGTCAGGTCCTCACCGTGCTGGCGAACCTCGGGAGCGCCACGCGTGCCCGTGGGACGGCATCGCTCACGGTCACGGGTCCGGGCGGCGTCCTGAGCTTTCACGGCTCTCCGGCCAAGGGCGTGGACGGAGCGGTGGCCGCCGTCGTTGAGCGCCCCCGGCCGGTCGAGCTGTCACCGCTGCTCATGCGGGTCCTCGGCTTCACCCCGCGGGAGCGCGAGGTCGTCGAGGGACTCCTCCAGGGCGCCTCCCGCACGCATCTGGCCCGCCGCCTCCGGATGACCGAGCACACGCTCGGGGACCACCTCCGGACCGTCTACGGCAAGGCCGGCGTGGCCGGACGCGCCGAACTGGCCGCCCTGCTCTTCGGCCGGCACTACGAGCCACCCCGCTCCAGGGGGTACCGCCCAGTCCGTACGGCTACTTCGTCGGTCTGGACTCTCCGAGGGGACCGGCTGCTTCTTCGGCTCCCGGCCACCCCGACACGCGTGTGCGGATGTCGTGAGTCGCCCCTCGGACACTTCCATGGCGGACGCTCCCGTGGTCAGCGACTGCGGGGCCATCGTCGTCAGGCGTCTGCGGAGGCGGGCCGGTGACCGCCGAGCACACCGCCGCGGAGACTCTGCGACGGGCTGGGGAGGGCTGTCACCATCACGTCATGAGCTATGGCCACGCCGTTCACAAGGAGCTCCGCGAACCCTCCCGCGAGTTGCGTCGCGCGATCCCCGAGGTCTACGACGGCTATCGGCAGATGCATGCCGCCGCATACGCCGCGGGTGCGCTGGACGAGAAGACCAAGGAACTGATCGCGCTAGCCATCGCGGTCAGCAAGGAATGCGACGGATGCATCGCGTCGCACGCTCGTGGCGCCGCGCGCACCGGCGCGACCGAGTCGGAGGTTGCCGAAGCGCTCGGTGTCACCATTGCGATGAACGGTGGACCGGCCACCGTGTACGGTCCACGCGCGTTCGCGGCCTTCCGAGAGTTCGCGGAAGAGACAGACGCCCAGCAGGGATGACCACCACTCGGCTCATGGTGGACCGGAGCCGTGGATGTATGCAGCGGGTCGCCACGTGGACACTCGTCGTGCCGAACAACTCGTGCGACGGCGTGACGCTCCGGCTGCACCGAGGCAGCGGACGGGTCGAAGGCCCGGCGGAGGCCGAGCGTCGCGTGATGCCGGGCGGCTGAGCGGCTGAAACTTCGCGCGGGCGACTGGCGAGACCACTGCTGCTGCTGACGGCGGCTCCTGGATCCCCCAGTTGGGCGCCGGTCGCGGCGCCCGACCACCACCGGCGCCCGGCGGCATGATGTGCACCACGACCGTTCGTCCGTCTACGTGGAGGGAAGCGCCGGTGACCGACCACCTAGCGCCCAGTACGTCCCGGTCCCTGTCCCCCTTGGACCAGGATCGGCACTTCCTCGGTCTGGCAGTCGAACAGGCTCGGCTGGGGTGGGCAGAGGGCGGTGTCCCCATCGGTGCCGCTCTGGTTCACGACGGGCAGGTGCTGGCCCTCGGGCGCAACCGTCGGGTCCAGATGAACAGCGCGATCCGGCACGGGGAGACCGACTGCATCGAGCGAGCCGGGAGGCTGCCGGCGTCGGTGTACCGGAGATCGGTGCTCTATACGACGCTGTCGCCCTGCTACATGTGCGCGGGGACGGCGCTGTTGTACGAGATTCCGCGGATCGTCATCGGGGAGAACCGCAGCTTCCAGGCCTCCGAGGAGCTGCTGCGCTCGCACGGCGTCCAGCTCGACGTCCTCGACGACCCCGACTGCATCGCGCTCATGCAGCGGATGCTCGCCGAACGACCGGAGCTGTGGCTCGAGGACATCGGCGAACATGCCTGACGACGCCCAGCGGTGCACGACGGAAGGCGCCCGGTCCGCATGCTGCGGACCGGGCGCCTTCACGTCGGAGTGGTGACTCACTGGGCGCTGGCGGTCGCCTTCGGCGTCGCCGGGCGGTCGAAGTAGCCCTCGGGGCACTCCACCCGCCTGATCCGGCGGACCTCGCCCACCGTCGCGGCTGTGTGTGCGGCGATCTCGCCCAGGGTCGCGACCCACATTCCGTCCAGCTCGCACACGTCGCCGATCAGCCGCTCGAGCGCGGCTGCCTTCGATGGACGCCCGGAGATGAACGGGTGATTGGTCAGGACGAAGCAGCCGCCTTCCGCGTGGTGGGCCTGCGCCTCGAGCAGCCACATCTCGTGCACCTTCGCCGGGCTCTCGATGACGCCACTGCCGGTCCATCCGGGATAGAAGGCGTACTGCTCCCAGTCGTCGAGGGTCCAGTCGACGGGGATCTCCACGAGATCGCCCTGCCCCAGTTCCCCGGAGAACCGGTAGGGGACGTCCCCATCGAGAAGGCTCGAGTCGTAGTGGAAGCCGCGCTCGATGAGCAGGTCCGCAGAATGCCAGTTCATCTCCCACCAGGGTGCCCGGTAGCCCACCGGCCGCACGCCCAGCCGGTCGAGGGCCTCGAGACCCCGATCGATGTACTCGGCCTCGGCCTCGGCGGAGATGCCCTGCATCGGCTCGTGCAGGTACCCGTGGTGGGCGATCTCGTGCCCGGCGTCGCGGATCTGGCGCACCATGTCCGGATAGGTGTCGGCGGTGAACCCCGGCACGAAAAAGGTCGCCGTCACCCCCCTGCGCTCCAGAAGTCGCAGCAGCCGGGGCACCCCGACCCGGGGTCCGTAGGCCTGGTGCGTCATCAGGGACATCCGCGACGACGCGGCCGGGTCGTGGGCCAGGACGCAGGACTCGGCATCCACATCGAAGGTGAAGGCCGCCGCCGCGCGGTGGCCGTTCGGCCAGGAGATCGTCATGCGATCACCTCGGGGGTGCCGGCGGCGTTCGCGACAGGGGCGACCCGCGGAGCCGGGGTCGCGACGTCGGAACGCACGGTGGCGTCGGGCGCGATCCCTTCGTACTTGGCTGCGGCGATCGGGCCGAGCACGGCGTACACCGCCGCACTCGTGAGCCCGCCCGCGAGCCAGCTCAGGTCCACGCCGCCCATGCCGACGGCGATCGGGCCCTGGAAGATGGGAAGCAGCCCGTACATGAACAGCCACGTGGCGAAGATCCCGGTGAAGAAGGCCACGTATCCGGCCCAGTTCACGTCGGCCAGGCGGCGAGTTCCCACGGGGTCGAAGAGACGGTCGACGCGCACGCGGCCACGTTCGATCCGGTAGTAGTGGACGAGCATGATCCCGCCCCAGGTCGCCACCCAGGCCACCAGTCCGATCAGCCACGTGTCCAGGACCGTCGCGAAGTTCTCCTGGAAGATGAAGAAGATCACGACCCCCATGGCCAGGACGCCGACCAGCACGCTCAGGCTGCGTCGGGGGATCTTGATGTCGAGGGCCTGGGTCGCCACCGAGAAGGTGTAGATGTTGAGGATGTTGGTGGCGATCGGCCCGTGCAGGACCAGCAGCAGCACCGGAATCGCCAGCGCTCCGAAGTTCTCGACGATGAGTTGGCCCGGGTCCACGGAACCGTTCTTGGTGGCCAGGGTGGCCCCCAGCACGCCCAGCCAGACGACGGGGATGAACTGGCCGAGCGTGCTGGCGAAGTAGAGCTTGCGCCGGGGCATCCGGGTGCTGACGAAGCGCGAGTAGTCAGCCGCGTAGGTGAACCAGGTGATCCCCCAGCCGATACCGATCGCGGTCATGATCGCGGTCATCGCGGCGAACCGCTCTCCTCCGGAGAGCACGGCTCCCTCCGGGCCGGCGTAGGACCAGTCGATGTCGAGGAAGAACCAGGCCACGACGGACATGAGGACGAGGACTGCGATCGTCGGGGGGACCGTCCAGCGCTCGAAGGCCGCGATCGCGCGGTACCCCAGCCAGGAGATCGCCACCTGGATCGCCATCAGGAGCGCGGCGACCGCGATCTTGGCCGCGTAGTTGTCCGCCGCCGGGTCGACGACGCCCAACTGCCCGAGCAGCGCAATGACCAGGTCGAGGATGATCCAGGTGTTCACCGCGCACCAGCCGATGGACAGGGTGGCCTGGATCAGCGAGGGCAGGTAGTTGCCACGGCGGCCGAACGCTGCGCGGCCCAGCACCATCCCGGTCACGCCGGTCCGCTGCCCCATCAGCACGAACAGGCCGAAGACCGCCATGCCGATCAGGTTGCCCAGGATCAGGACGGTCAGCGTGTCGGCGAGGCCCAGGCCGAGGTTCACGCCCAGCGCACCCAGAACCCAGTTGATCGGGGCGATGTTGGCGCCGCACCAGATCCAGAACTGGCCGGACACCTTGGTCGTGCGGGAACTCTCGGGGATCGGTTGGAGCTGCTCCTCGACGTCGTGAATGGACGCCGGCTCGGTCTTGGCTGCGGCTGACATGGGGCGGGCCTCCGGTCGACGGATGTGCTCTCGGTCGCAACATCGTGGGTGTTGCAGATCACACGCGACAAGATGCATCCTGTCCGGCATGTCCGGGTCATGGGGTGACGAATCGTCATGCAGCTGACGCTGGAACGCGTGCTCGCTCACCCAAGCCTCACCCCTGGTGAACCCTTCGTGCTCGCGGGGTCCTCCGGCCTGCGGCGGAGGGTGCGGTGGATCCACTCGAGCGAGGTCATCGAGATCGCGTCGTTGCTGCGCGGCGGAGAGCTGCTGCTGACCGGTGGCGAGATGCTGGCCGGCGCCTCGGCAGCGGATCAGCGCCGGTACGTACGCCAGCTGGCCGAGCGCAACGTCGCCGGGGTGGCGATCGAGATCGGCTCGGGACTCTCCGCCGTGCCGGAGGCGGTGCTGACCGAGGCGGACGCCGTCGGTTTCCCGGTCATCGAACTACGCCGCCGGATCCCGTTCGTCGATGTGGCCGAAGCGGTGAACGCCGAACTGGTGAACCAGTCGGTCATCTTGCTCCGCTACGGCGGCGAGCTCGCGCACGCGCTGTCGGGCATCCTCGCGCACGGCGGGGACGTCCGCGCGCTCCTGGAGCTGCTGGTGCAGCGCACCGGCGTCCCGGCGGCGCTGTTCACCAGCGCCGGTCGGCTGATCACCCGGTTCCCGGACCCCGAGGACGCCCTGCCGGCCGAGTCACCGTCTCCCCCGGTCGGCGGCACGACGTCCCGGATCAGCGTCCGGGGCGCGCACGCGGCGACCCTCATCCTCTACCCCCGGCCGGACACCGACCCGGAGCTCCTGGCGGTCATCGGCGAGCGGGCCAGCGAGGCGATCGGGCTGGCCCTGCTGCGCAGTCACCCACCGTCGACCCGGGACTTCGCGGCCAGTGAACTCGCCCGGACGGCATGCCGCGCCCCGCAGAACCCCACCCGGCTGATCCACCTCGGGCAGCTCATCGGGTTCGATCCCGCCGATCCAGTGGTGGCGATCGCCCTGATCACCGCGGCCACGAGCGCCGGCCTCCCGGGCTTCGACGGACTCCTCCGCCGCCACGGCCGGATCGCGATGGACACCTCGGAGACCGAGGTCCGTGCGGTGTTGTCCCTGCCCGACCGCAAGACCGCGGCCACCGGCCGCGCGGCACTGGTCGCCCAGGTGAAGGAATGGGCGCGGGACCTGAACGCCGTGGTCGTCGGAGTCGGGCCCGTCGTCCCGGACCTGGCGTCCGTGTCCACGTCGATGGAGCTCGCGGTGTCGGCGGTGCAGCAGCGGTCCGCGTACGGTCCGGGCTCGGTGGTGGATGCGACGGCCACCGCCATCGAGTCCCTGCTCGGCGGCGAGGATCTCCGGCTCCGGCGCGAGCAGTTCGTCCGCGGCCAGCTGGCGATGCTGCTCGCACTGCGGCCGGCCGAACGCGAGACGCTGCTGCACACGCTCGAGGTCTACCTCGACTCCGGGTGCAGCAAGACGCGCACTGCGGATGCCCTGCACGTGCAGCGGCAATCCCTCTACGGCCGCCTGGATCGGGTCTTCAGGATGGTCGGCGGGGATCCGACCGGCACCGACCGCGTCCTGCCGCTGCACCTGGCGCTGCGGCTGCGCCACGGCCTCCAGCAGTCGCGACTCGAACAGCCGACCTGACCAGGACGCCCGCCACGAGCTTCGCGACGTGTTGGAGCGGCCCCCCCTTAAGGGTCCCGCGCCGAGCGTGCGAGGCGTGGGGGGAAGAGTGGTCCTTCTTCAGGCGCCGCCGAGACGGGAACCGATGTCGGCGGCGGCTCCGGTGACCGCCTCCCGGATGAGGCCGAGCTGCTCGGTGGAGATCCGGAACCGCGGTGCAGAGACCAGGACCGCCGCTACGGGCTCCCCCCGGTGGTCGAACACCGGAGCAGCCACGCCGACTTCTTCCAGCGAGGTCTCGCCGTAGTTGACCGCGTACCCCTGCTCGGCAATCTCCCGGAGTCTGACGACGAAAGCGTCCAGGGCTACCTCGGTGAGCCCGGGGTGGTCGACCACGCCCTTGATGAGGAGGTTCCGGACGGTGAAGGGATCGAGCTGGGCCAGGAAGACCTGTACCGACGAGCTCGCGGCGGTGTTGTAGCGGGTTCCCAGCGGGGTCGTGTGCTTGACCTGGTGGGTGCTCGGCACCTGCTCGACGCACACGGCCTCACCCCCGTCCCAGACCATGAGCGCCGCCGTCTCGCCGGTACGGCGGCTGAGCTCCTGCAGGACCGGATAGGCCACCCGGCGCACGTCGAGGTCAGCCAGCAGCGGCCCGGCCAACGCGATCACGCCCAGGCCGAGCCGGAACCGTCGGGTGGTCGGGTCCCGCTCCACCAGGTTCTCCAGCTCGAGGGTGGCCAGGATGCGGGAGACAGTGCTCTTGTGCAGCCCCACCTTCGCCGCGATCTCCGAGACACCCAGGACGGGTTCGTCCACCGCGAAGGCACGCAGGACGGCGAGGCCGTTCTGGAGCACGGAGATCCCGCGCGACTCCCCGTTCTCGGGGACGTCCTGGGGGTCGACCTGGTTGCCGGTGGTGGTCATCGAACTCCATTGTCGTGGTCCGGACGCCGGCGACGCCACGCCGCAGCCGGAGGCTCGCGGCGTGGCATCGCCGTGCGGGGAGGCCGGGAGGAGAAGCCGGCCCGGGGTGTTCAGACCCCGAGGATGTTGTGCTCCGGGCCGAAGGGGAACTTCGTGATGTTCTCGGCCCCGTTCTCGTTCACCACGAGGATGTCGTGCTCACGGTAGCCACCGGCCCCGGGCTGCCCCTCCGGCACCATGATCATCGGCTCCATGGAGACGACCATGCCGGGCTCGAGGACGGTCTCGATGTCCTCGCGCAGCTCCAGCCCGGCCTCCCGGCCGTAGTAGTGGGAGAGCACCCCGAAGGAGTGGCCGTAGCCGAAGGTCCGGTTGGGCAGCAGGCCGTGCTGGATGTACATCTCGTTGAGCGAGTGCGCGATCTGGGCGCAGGAGATGCCGGGCTTGATCAGCTCCAGGCCGGCCCGGTGCACGGCCACGTTGATCTCCCAGAGCTCCAGCGAGCGCTTGTCCGGCTCCCCGTAGAAAAGGGTCCGCTCCAGGGCCGTGTAATACCCCGAGGTCATCGGGAAGCAGTTCAGGCTGAGGATGTCCCCCCGCTGCACCTGCCGGGTCGTCGGCCAGTTGTGCGCCCCGTCGGTGTTGATGCCCGACTGGAACCACACCCAGGTGTCGCGGATCTCGGTGTGCGGGAAGGTCCGGGCGATCTCCCGCACCATCGCGTTCGTGCCGGCGAGGGCGACCTCGAACTCCGGGACGCCCTCGGTGATCGCCGCGCGGATCGCCTCGCCGCCCAGGTCGCCGATGCGCGCTCCGTGCTTGATGACCTCGATCTCCTCGGCCGACTTCACCATGCGCTGGCGCATGGCCGCCTTCGAGATGTCGGTGAGGACGGCGTCGGGGAACGCCGCGGCGAACTTCTGCCGCATCTCCAGCGGCAGGGTGTCGTCCTCGACGCCGATCCGGCTGGGCTTGACGCCCCGGCTGCGGAGGCTCTCGCGGATCACCCAGATGTAGTTGTCGCGGTGCCAGTCCGTGTAGACCACGTTGTCGCCGTAGGTGCGACGCCACGGCATGCCCGCGTCGATGTTCGCGGAGACGGTGTACTGGTCGTCCGCCGTCACCACGTAGGCGTAGGGCCGGCCGAAGGACGTGTACAGGAAGTCCGAGTAGTACTTCACGTTGTGGTACGAGGTGAGCAGCGCGACGTCCACGCCCTCCTCGGCCATGATCTTCCGGAGGGACGAGAGCCGGCGCTCCATCTCCTCCACCGAGAAGGTGTGCTGCTCCTTCTCTCCGTTGTGGATCACCTTGAGGCGCTCGAGATCGGTGACGGACATCGTGGTTCTCCTCTTCCCTGACGGTCGGTGCACGGGAGCCGGGATGCGATGCCGTACGCGCGCCCCTGGACGGGTGGTTTGCGGAGCGGCGTCCGACTGACTGGTGCGAGTCCGACTGCGTTGCGTCTGCGGCAACGTGGTTGCGAAGGTAGAAGTGGTCTGCGCCACTGTCAAGCGGCAGCAACCGCCCTTCGAGCGCGATGCCGAGGACGATGGCGGTCCTTGACTGTGGCCCGTTGCACACCTACGTTGCTTGGTACGCAACGACGTTGCATACCAACTCAGCCAGAGAAGGGACGGCCGTGGCCGACATCCTCGACCTCGAGCTCAGCGCGCTCGACCCCGACGTGCATGCCGCGGTGGTCGCCGAGCTCCACCGCCAGCAGTCGACGCTGGAGATGATCGCGTCGGAGAACTTCGCCCCCTCGGCGGTCATGGCCGCCCAGGGCTCCGTGTTGACCAACAAGTACGCCGAGGGCTATCCGGGACGCCGCTACTACGGCGGCTGCGAGCACGTCGACGTCATCGAGCAGCTCGCCATCGACCGGGTGAAGGCGCTGTTCGGTGCCGAGGCCGCGAACGTGCAGCCGCACTCCGGCGCGCAGGCCAACGCGGCGGCGATGTTCGCCCTGCTGAACCCGGGCGACACCATCCTGGGTCTCGACCTCGCGCACGGCGGCCACCTGACGCACGGCATGCGGATCAACTACTCCGGCAAGCTCTACGACGTCGTCCCGTACCACGTCCGCGAGTCCGACCTGCACGTGGACATGGAGGAGGTGGAGCGGCTCGCCCGCGAGCACCGGCCGAAGATGATCGTCGCCGGCTGGTCGGCCTACTCCCGCCACCTCGACTTCGCCGAGTTCCGCAGGATCGCCGACCTCGTGGGCGCCTACCTCCTCGTCGACATGGCGCACTTCGCCGGCCTCGTGGCGGCCGGCCTGCACCCCAACCCGGTCCCCTTCGCCGACGTCGTCACCACGACCACCCACAAGACGCTCGGCGGGCCACGGGGCGGCGTGATCCTCAGCAAGGCGGAACTCGCCAAGAAGATCAACAGTGCGGTGTTCCCGGGCCAGCAGGGCGGCCCGCTCGAGCACGTCATCGCCGCCAAGGCGGTCGCGTTCAAGGTCGCCGCCACGGAGGAGTTCCGCGAGCGGCAGCAGCGGACGCTCGACGGCGCCCGGGTGCTCGCCGGCCGGCTGATGGCCGACGACGTCCAGGAAGCCGGCATCTCCGTGCTCACCGGCGGCACGCAGGTGCACCTCGTCCTGGTCGACCTGCGCAACTCCAGCCTGGACGGTCAGCAGGCCGAGGACCGGCTGGACCGGATCGGCATCACCGTGAACCGCAACGCCGTCCCCTTCGACCCCCGGCCACCGATGGTCTCCTCCGGGCTGCGCATCGGCACCCCGGCGCTGGCCACCCGGGGCTTCGGCACCACGGAGTTCCGCGAGGTCGCCGACATCATCGCCACCGCGCTCACCCGTGATCTCACCGACGAGCTCGCCGGCGAGCTGCGCGACCGGGTGGAGACCCTCGCCGCGAAGTTCCCCCTGTACCCCCGGTTGAACGGGGGCCTGTCATGGGCGGCAACGGCATGAGCGCGCAGACCGATCCCCGCCACCTGCCCGAGCATCCGGACTGGCTCTGGCGCAACCCGGATCCGAAGCCCTCGTACGACGCGATCGTGATCGGTGGCGGCGGCCACGGCATCGCCACGGCCTACTACCTGGCCAAGAACCACGGCATGACCAACGTCGCCGTCCTGGAGAAGGGCTGGCTGGCCGGCGGCAACATGGCCCGGAACACCACGATCATCCGGTCCAACTACCTGTGGGACGAGAGCGCAGGCATCTACGAGTTCGCCCTCAAGCTCTGGGAGCAGCTGCCCGCCGAGCTGGACTACGACTTCCTGTTCAGCCAGCGCGGGGTGCTCAACCTGGCGCACACGCTGCAGGACGTCCGGGAGTCCACCCGGCGGGTCAACGCCAACCGGCTCAACGGAGTGGACGCCGAGTGGCTGGACACCGACGAGGTGGCGAAGATCTGCCCGATCCTCAACGTGTCCCCCGACATCCGGTACCCCGTGCTCGGGGCCACCTTCCAGCCGCGGGCCGGCATCGCCAAGCACGACCACGTGGCCTGGGCGTTCGCGCGCGCCGCCGACCGGCTGGGCGTCGACTTCATCCAGAACTGCGAGGTCACCGGTTTCCTCAAGGACGGGGCCCGGGTGGTGGGCGTGGAGACCAGCCGCGGGCCGATCTCCGCCGGCGTCGTCGGCATGGCCGCGGCCGGGCACAGCAGCGTGCTGGCCGAGCGGGCCGGATTCCGGCTACCGATCCAGTCCCATCCCCTGCAGGCGCTGGTCTCCGAGCTGTACGAGCCGGTGCACCCGACGGTCGTCATGTCCAACCACGTGCACGTCTACGTCTCGCAGGCGCACAAGGGCGAGCTGGTCATGGGTGCCGGGGTGGACTCCTACAACGGCTACGGCCAGCGAGGCTCCTTCCACGTCATCGAGCACCAGATGGCCGCCGCGGTGGAGCTGTTCCCGATCTTCGCCCGGGCGCACGTGCTCCGGACCTGGGGCGGGATCGTCGACGTCTCCCCCGACGCCTCGCCGATCATCGGGCAGACGCCCGTGGAGAACCTCTACGTCAACTGCGGCTGGGGCACCGGCGGCTTCAAGGCCACCCCCTCCGCCGGCTGGACGATGGCGCACACCATGGCGACCGGGCAGCCGCATCCGCTCAACGCGCCGTTCGCGCTGGAGCGGTTCGCCACCGGAGCCCTCATCGACGAGCACGGCGCCGCCGCCGTGGCCCACTGACCCCGAAGTCCACGAGGAGCCAGCATGCTGCTGCTGACCTGTCCCTGGTGCGGGCCACGGGACGAGACCGAGTTCCACTACGGGGGCCAGGCGCACGTCGCCTACCCCGCCACCCCCGCCGACCTGCCCGATCAGGAGTGGGCGGAGTACCTCTTCTACCGCGACAACGCCAAGGGGGCCTTCGCCGAGCGCTGGGTGCACAGCACCGGGTGCCGCCGTTGGTTCAACGCGGTCCGGGACACCGTCACCTATGACGTGCTCGCCGTCTACAAGCCCACCGACCCCCGTCCCGACGCCGCCATGGCGGGCACCTCCCCGGAGACGTCCTCGTGACCGAGCACGCAAGGTCACGCGATGAACACAGCACCGTCGGTCACGTGGCCGACGAGCACCAGCGAGGAGGATCCGTGACCCACCAGACCTCCCGGCTGCCGAGCGGCGGCCGGATCGACCGCGACACCGTCCTGCGCTTCACCGTCGACGGGGTCGAGCTGACCGGCCACCCCGGCGACACCGTCGCCTCGGCGTTGCTGGCCAACGGCCGCATCGAGGTCGCCCCGTCCATCTACCGCGGACGCCCCCGCGGGATCGTCGCCGCCGGGGTCGAGGAGCCCAACGCGCTGGTGCAGGTCGGCGGCGACGTCTCGGAATCGATGCTGACCGCCACCACGGTGTCCCTCGTGGAGGGGCTCCGTGCCGGGACGCTCTCCGGTCTCGGCCGGCTGGACCCGACGCCGGACGAGGCGGTCTACGACAAGAAGTTCGTGCACGCCGACGTCCTCGTCGTCGGAGCCGGTCCGGCCGGCCTGGCGGCGGCGGCCGCGGCGGCCCGCTCCGGCGCGCGGGTCGTCCTCGTCGACGAGCAGGCCGAGCCCGGTGGCTCGCTCCTCTCGGGACGCGGCGAGACCGTCGACGGCGTCCCGGCCCTGGACTGGGTGGCGCGAGTCGTCGCGGAGCTGGAGTCGGCGCCCGAGGTCGTCGTCCTGACCCGCACCAGCGCCTTCGGCAGCTACGACGACAACTACGTCGTCGCCGTCCAGCACCGCACCGACCACCTGCCCGGCCCGGCCCCACGGGGCGTTTCCCGGCAGCGGGTGTGGCACGTCCGCGTCGGTCAAGTGGTGCTCGCCACCGGTGCGCACGAGCGCCCCCTGGTGTTCGCCGGCAACGACCGCCCGGGCGTGATGCTCGCCTCCGCCGTGCGCGGCTACCTCAACCGGTACGCGGTCGCCGCCGGCGCGCGGGTCGTGGTGGCCACCACCAACGACAGCGCCTACGACACCGCCGCCGACCTGGTCGCCGCAGACGTGGAGGTGGTGGCCGTGGTGGACGCCCGGCCGGAGTTGTCGGCCCGGGCCGGTGAGCTGGCCGCGGCCGGGGTCCGCGTCCTTCCCGGCAGCGCCGTGGTGGAGACGCTCGGCGACCCGCGGCTCACCGGCGTCCTCATCAGCGGCCTGGACGCCGACGGTCTGCTCACCGGGGACGTCGAGCAGCTCGACGGCGACCTGCTGGCGGTCTCCGGCGGCTGGAGCCCGGTGGTGCACCTGCACAGCCAGCGGCAGGGCCGGCTGCGCTGGGACGACGCCCTGGCGGCATTCGTGCCCGACAGCACGGTGCGCGACCAGCATGTGGTCGGCTCGGCGCAGGGCACCTTCACCCTCGCCGGGTGTCTGGCGGAGGGCACGGAGGCCGGGATCGCCGCATCGGTCGCCGCGGGGTTCCCCGTCGAGGCAACCGTTCCGGCAGCCGTCGCCCCCTCCTCCTCCGGCCCGACCCGGCAGCTCTGGGTGGTCCCGGGCCGCAGCGGCGGCCCGGAGGAGTGGGACGAGCACTTCGTCGACCTCCAGCGCGACCAGACCGTCGCCGACGTCTGGCGGGCCACGGGCGCCGGCATGTGCAACGTCGAGCACGTGAAGCGCTACACCTCCATCAGCACCGCCCACGACCAGGGCAAGACCTCCGCGGTCAACGCGATCGGCGTGATCGCCGCTGCCCTCGGGGTTGCGGCGGTCGGCGAGATCGGGACGACGACCTACCGGGCGCCCTACACCCCGGTGTCCTTCGCCGCCCTGGCGGGCCGCGAGCGGGGCAGCCTGTTCGACCCCGAGCGCACCACCCCGGCCCACCCCTGGCACGTGGCACGGGGCGCCGAGTTCGAGCTGGTCGGCCAGTGGCTGCGGCCGTGGTACTACCCGCAGCCGGGCGAGGACATCGACGCCGCGGTCGCCCGCGAGTGCCGGGCGGCGCGCACCGGGGTGGCGATGATGGACGCCTCCACCCTCGGCAAGATCGAGATCTGGGGCGCCGACGCCGGCGAGTTCCTCAACCGGATCTACACCAACGCCTTCAAGAAGCTACCGGTGGGCTCGGCCCGGTACGGGGTGATGTGCACCGCGGACGGGATGGTCTTCGACGACGGGGTCACCCTCCGCCTCGCCGACGACCGCTACTTCATGACCACCACCACCGGTGGCGCCGCGCGCGTCCTCGACTGGCTCGAGGAGTGGCTGCAGACCGAGTGGCCGGAGCTGGACGTCTCCTTCACCTCGGTCACGGAGCAGTGGACGACGGTCGCGGTCGTCGGGCCGCAGTCCCGCCAGGTCGTCGCCCGGCTCGCGCCGGACCTGGACGTGTCCAACGAGGCGTTCCCCTTCATGACCTTCCGCGAGACGACCCTCGCCTCCGGCATCCCCGCCCGCATCGGGCGGATCTCGTTCTCCGGGGAGCTCGCCTACGAGGTCAACGTCTCCGGGTGGTACGGGCTGGCGGTGTGGGAGCAGGTGTACGCCGCCGGGGCGGACCTGGGCATCACGCCCTACGGCACCGAAACCATGCACGTGCTCCGGGCCGAGAAGGCCTACCCCATCGTGGGGCAGGACACCGACGGCACGGTGACGCCGCAGGATCTCGGCATGGAGTGGATCGTCTCCAAGCAGAAGGACTTCGTCGGCAAGCGATCCTTCAGCCGCGACGACACCGCCCGGCCGGACCGCAAGCACCTGGTGGCCCTGCTGCCCGAGGACCGCACGACCCGGCTGCCCGAAGGCACCCAGGTCATCGACCAGGACGTGCCGGTGACCCCGGCCGACGGGCCGGTCCCCATGCTGGGGCACGTCACCTCCAGCTACCACAGCCAGGCGCTGGAGCGGCCCTTCGCGCTGGCGCTGGTCGCCAACGGCCGCAACCGGATAGGGCAGACCCTCCTCGCGCCGGTGGGCGAGGACCTGGTTCCGGTCACGGTCGCCGAACCCGTTCTCTACGACCCGGAAGGGACCAAGCGTGATGGCTGACCTGGCCACCCTGCGGCGCAGCCCGCTGCACCACCTGCACGACCGGTTGGAGACCGAGCGGATCGCCGGCGAGCGCGGCGTGGCGCTGCGCGAGCTGCCGTTCCTCACCATGGTCAGCGTTCGGGTCGACCCGGGTTCCCCCGCCTTCGCCCGGCTCGGCGAGCGGCTCGGTGCCGAACTGCCCAAGGCCTGCGGACAGGTGACGTCGTCCAGCCGGCACGGTGTCCTGTGGCTCGGCCCGGACGAGTGGCTGGTGATCTCCGGCACGGAGGCCGCCACGCTGGTGGCCGAGCTGCGCGACGCGCTCGCCGGTGACCGGGGAGCCGTGGTGGACGTGTCGGCCAACCGGACCACCCTCGAGCTCAGCGGCCCCGCCGCCCGCGAGACGCTGGAGAAGGGTTGCCCCGCCGACCTTCACCCGCGCTCGTTCGGGCCGGGCACCGCGGTGGCCACCACCCTCGGTCTGGTGCCGGTCCTGCTCTGGCAGACCGGGGCGACGACGTACCGGGTCCTCCCCCGGTCGTCGTTCGCCGACTACGTGGCCCGCTGGCTGCTCGACGCGATCACCGAGTACGCCGGCCCGCGGGTGCCGTGATGGCGCTGTCCGCATTCGACCTCTACTCGATCGGCATCGGCCCCTCCTCCTCGCACACTGTGGGGCCGATGCGCGCAGCCAAGATGTTCGTCGACGGCCTGGCCGACGCCGGCCGGCTGCCCGAGGTCGCCCGCATCCAGGCCGAGCTGTTCGGCTCCCTGGGCGCGACCGGCCACGGCCACGGCTCGGCCAAGGCAGTCGTCCTGGGCCTGGAGGGGGAGGAGCCGGCGACCGTCGACACCGACTCCTCCGACGACCGCGTCGCCCGGGCGCGTGAACACGGCGTCCTCCTCCTGGGCGGCAAGCACGAGGTGCCCTTCGACGCCGACGGCGACCTGGTGCTGCACCGCCGCAAGTCCCTGCCGGCCCATCCCAACGGCATGGTGTTCCGGGCGCTGGACTCCGACGGCACGGTCCTCGTCGAGCGGACCTACTACTCGGTGGGTGGCGGCTTCGTCGTCGACGAGGCGGCTACCGGCGCCGACCGGGTGGTCCTCGACGACACCCCGCTGCCCTTCCCGTTCACCACCGGCGCCCAGCTGCTCGAGCACTGTGCCCGCGAGGGGATGTCGATCAGCGACGTGATGCTCGCCAACGAACAGGCCTGGCGGACCGAGGCCGAGGTCCGCGCCGGGATGCTGCACCTGTGGTCGGTCATGCAGGCCTGCGTCGAGCGCGGCTGCCACCGGGAGGGGGTCCTGCCGGGCGGGCTGAAGGTGCCCCGCCGCGCCCCGGCGCTGTTCCAGGGGCTGAGCCAGGACACCGGTTCGGTCGACCCGCTGCGCGTGATGGACTGGGTGAACCTCTTCGCCCTCGCGGTGAACGAGGAGAACGCCTCGGGCGGGCGGATCGTCACCGCGCCCACCAACGGCGCCGCCGGCATCGTGCCCGCTGTCCTGCACTACTACGTGCGGTTCGTCCCGGGCGCGGATGACGACGGCGTCGTCCGTTTCCTGCTGACCGCCGCCGCGATCGGCATCCTGTTCAAGGAGAACGCGTCGATCTCCGGGGCGGAGGTCGGTTGCCAGGGCGAGGTGGGGTCGGCCTGCTCGATGGCGGCCGGGGCGCTCTGCGAGGTGCTCGGCGGCACGCCGCCGCAGGCGGAGAACGCCGCCGAGGTGGGTATCGAGCACAACCTCGGGCTCACGTGTGACCCGGTCGGCGGCCTCGTGCAGATCCCCTGCATCGAGCGCAACGCGATCGCCAGCGTCAAGGCGATCAACGCGGCCCGGCTGGCACTCTCGGGCAACGGCAGCCACAAGGTCAGCCTCGACAAGGCGATCAAGACGATGCGGGACACGGGCCGGGACATGAAGGTCAAGTACAAGGAGACCTCGCGCGGCGGGCTGGCCGTCAACGTCATCGAGTGCTGAGGGACTGAGCACACCGCCCCACCCGCACTCGACGTCACCGGGAGTTCCGTTGTTCTCGAAGGTCCTCGTCGCCAACCGTGGTGAGATCGCCGTCCGGGCGTTCCGGGCCGCCTACGAGGTGGGAGCCGGCACGGTGGTGGCGTTCTCCTGGGAGGACCCGGCGCCGGCCGCCATCGAGCCCGTGCAACAGGTCGAGGGCGACCTCCTGCTCGTCCTGCAGGAGAAGGGAAGCTCGACCAGTGCGGGCTGACCTGGCGGGGGTCGAACGGGTCGCACCGGCGCGGAAGGTGGAGCGGTGGTTCCCTCCGCCCCTCGACCGGTGCCGGGTGATGGGGATCCTCAACGTCACGCCGGACTCCTTCTCCGACGGCGGTCGCTATCCCGACATGTACGCCGCGGTCGCGCACGGCCTGGCCATGCACGGCGCCGGTGCCGACCTCGTCGACGTCGGCGGGGAGTCCACCCGTCCGGGCGCGGGCCGGATCAGCGCCGGCGAGGAGCGTCGACGGGTGCTGCCGGTGATCACCGAGCTGTCCCGGGCCGGCGTTCCCGTCAGCGTCGACACCACCCGGGCGGAGGTCGCCGCAGCGGCGATCGAGGCGGGCGCGGTCATGGTCAACGACGTGAGCGGTGGGTGCGCCGATCCCGGCATGGTCGACGTGGTCGCCGGCACCGGGGTCCGCTGGGTTCTCATGCACTGGCGCGGACACAGCCGGGACATGTATGCCCGGGCCCACTACAGGGACGTCGTCACCGAGGTGTCGGCCGAACTGACCACCCGGGCGGAGGCCGCCGTGGCTGCCGGAGTGAACCCGGCCCAGCTGATCCTCGACCCCGGCCTGGGCTTCGCCAAGGAGGCCGGCCACGATTGGACGCTGCTCGCCGGGCTGGACCGGCTCGTCGCTCTCGGGTGCCCGGTGCTGGTGGGCGCATCCCGCAAGAGCTTCCTGGGTCGGCTGCTGGCCGACCGCAGGGGCCAGGTCCGCCCTGTGCAGCAGCGTGATGCGGGAACCCTCGCCATCACCGTCCTGGCCGCCCAGGCCGGGGTATGGGGAGTGCGGGTGCACGACGTCGGCTCCTCGGTCGACGCCGTCCTGACGGTGGCTGCCGCACGAGCACAGCCCCGGTCGCCAGGACCCGTGCTCGGATGAGCGGAGTGACCGCCTGGGCCCGGGCCGACGACCTGGTCCCGGACAGAGCGCTGCGATCTCCGCCGCCGCACCAGGTGCTCGTCGCCTCGCGCCCCGAAGAGGTGATCGCGGTCCTGGCCGAGGTCGGGCAAGCCACCGCCGTCGGCGACTGGGCTCTCGGGTACGACTCCCACGAAGCGGCCGCCGACCTCGACCCGACGTTGGCGGTGGCCGCCCCGACTCGCCGTCGCTCGCATACGCCAGCACATCGCGGCCGGCGACACCTACCAGTGCAACCTGACCGACCGGCTCTGCGGGCACGCGGACGGCGACGTGCGCGCGCTCTACGCCGATCTGGCCCTCGCTCAACGGTGCGGGTACGACGCCTTCTTGGATCCGGGCCGGCACGTCATCGCCGGCGCCAGCCCCGAACTGTTCTTGAGTAAACCGGCGACCGGCTTCGCACCCGTCCCATGAAGGGCACGGCCGCCCGCGGCCACACCACGGGGGTGGATCGGGAGCAGGCCCGGCAACTGCAGTCCAGCGCCAAGGAGCGGGCCGAGAACCTGAAGATCGTCGACCTGCTCCGCAACGACCTCGCCCGAGTCGCCCCGGTGGGCAGCATGGACGTGCCGCAGTCTTCACCCTCGAGAGCTACCGTCTGGCAGTTGACGTCTGAGATCACCGCGCCACCTCGCACCGAAGTCGGGCTGGCCGACGTCCTTCGTGCGCCTTTCCCGTGCGGCTCGGTGACCGGCGTCCCCGAGCAGCGGACCGGTCGCGGTCCTCCTCGCCGCGGATCGGTGCGCCGTGGCCACGTCGGCGTCACTGATCGCTCGGGCGACAGGCGCGCTGTGAGGACGCGCCGCTGGGCGCGCACACCGTCCCTGTCGGGCCGTTTGCACCCTTGACCGCTTGGTTGCGCGAGTAGAGCGTCCCGCTGTCAGTTCGGTGACACGGCCTCGCGTCCGAGCTGCGCCGGGAGGTGGCCATGGCGGTCTACATCTACCGCTGCGCCGAGCACGGCACCACCGAGGAAAGCCGGCCCATCGGCACCGCCGCGGCCGCCGTCCCGTGCCCGGTGTGTGGCTCGTCGGCGTTGCGGTGCTATACGGCACCGCGGCTCTCCTTGGGCTCGTCGACCCGCCGCGCGCTCATCGACGCCACCGAACGCACCCGCGACGAACCCGGCGTCGTCTCCGCGCCTCCACCCCGCAGTGGTGGCCGAGCGGACATGAGACGCAACCCGGCCCTGCGTCGGCTGCCACGCCCGTGACGTGACCGTCGAACGCGGCAGCCGCGACGAACACACCTGGACAGAGGAACCTCATCGACCGGTACGAAGGGATGGTCGACATGGGCAGCGTCGGACTGCTGTACGTCGGAGCGGTTCTGATCGTCAACGGGTTGATGCTGCTGGGGCGGGTCGACGCCCGCGCGGCCGCGCCGCTCAACTTCTTCGTCGGCGGTCTGCAGGTGATCACGCCGACCTATCTGATCTTCACGTCCGGTGGTGATGCGAACACCATTCTCTCCGCCTCGGGTCTCTACCTGTTCGGCTTCACCTACCTGTACGTCGGTTTCAACCTGCTCGGCGGCCTGGACGGCACCGGGCTGGGCTGGTTCTCCGCGTTCGTCGCGGTCTGCGCCGTCGTGTACGCCGGGCTCAACTTCGGGCGCTTCGACGACCCTGCCTTCGGGGTCATCTGGCTGTACTGGGCGGTGCTGTGGGCGCTGTTCTTCCTCGTTCTCGGCCTCAAGCGGGAGGAGCTGACCCGATTCACCGGTGCTGTCGCCATCGTCGCCGGGGTCATCACGGCCGCCGTGCCCGCGTTCATGCTGCTGACCGAGGTGTGGGACGACTACCTCACGACGTCGGCGATCGCCCTGGCGGTCCTCTGCGTGCTCTCGCTGGGCCTGTACCCCCGGCTACGCGAACCGCGAGCCACCACGGCGACGGCCCCGGCGCCGGAACTTCGTGAGGGCGAGAACCCCGGGCAGGCGGGCGGAACTCAGCCGCGGACCACGGAGATGTACGGCAACGTCGCCGCGGGTCAGGAGCAGGCCGCCGGCCGACGCTCGGACGCGCCGGCCCACCGACGGCGGTGAGGCCCCTCCCCCACTCCGAAGGATTCCCATCGTCGCGAGGAGGTCAGCCATGCCGGACGTCGTGTTCCCGCTCGACTCCACCAAGAAATTCACCGAACAGAAGTACCTCGGCCACAACCGCTGGCATCCAGACATCCCGACCGAGGTGACCGTCCGCCCCGGGGAGTCCTTCCGTGTGCACTGCCGTGAATGGTTCGACGGGGCCATCCACAACGACGACTCAGCCGACGACGTCCGTGACGCGCCGCTCTCGACCGTGCACGTCCTCAGCGGCCCCATCCGCGTGGAGGGCGCGCAGCCCGGTGACCTCCTGATCGTGGACATCCTCGACGTCGGCCCGATCCCGCAGGAGGATTCCGGCCCGCTCGCCGGACAGGGCTGGGGCTACACGGGCATCTTCGCGACCCAGAACGGCGGCGGCTTCCTCACCGAGCAGTTCCCCGACGCATACAAGGTCATCTGGGACTTCTCGGGTCAGAAGGCGACGTCCCGGCACCTTCCCGGCGTCTCCTTCACCGGGATCGTCCACCCCGGCCTGATGGGCACCGCGCCGTCAGCGGAGCTCCTGGCGCGCTGGAACCGGCGCGAAGCCGACCTCATCGCCACCGACCCCGACCGCGTGCCGCCGCTGGCCCTTCCCCCGCTGGCGCAGGACGCGATCCTCGGGCGGTTGGAGGGAGCGGACTTCGAGCGCGCGGCGGCCGAGGCCGCCCGGACCGCGCCGCCCCGGGAGAACGGGGGCAACCAGGACATCAAGAACCTGACCCAGGGCAGCCGGGTCTTCTACCCGGTGTTCGTCGAGGGAGCCAAACTGTCGATGGGCGACCTGCACTTCTCGCAGGGGGACGGCGAGATCACCTTCTGTGGGGCCATCGAGATGGGCGGCTTCATGGACCTGCACGTCGATCTCATCTCCGGCGGCATGGAGACCTACGGCGTGGGTGAGAACGCCATCTTCATGCCCGGCAACGTCGATCCGAGGTACGAGCGGTGGCTGGCGTTCTCCGGCACCTCGGTGACCCTGGACGACCAGCAGCACTATCTGGACTCCCACCTGTCCTACCAGCGGGCCTGTCTCCACGCGATCGACTACCTGACCACGTTCGGCTACAGCCCGGAGCAGGCCTACATGATCCTCGGGGCAGCGCCGATCGAGGGCCGGCTCTCAGGGGTCGTCGACATCCCCAACTCGTGCTCGACGGTGTACATCCCCACCGCGATCTTCGACTTCGACGTCGCTCCGTCGGCGTCCGGGCCGGCCCGGATCGACCCCGGCATGGGCGTTCCCCGGTCCAGCTTCTGAGCACGGCGACGCACCGGCGTCACGGGAGCCCTGGCGCCCGTGAGAACGCAACCGCGCCAGGAAAAAGCGGGCCCGCCCGTTGTCCTGCCCGAACCTGCCGCACCCTCCGAGGAGTCCCCAGTGCCTGACGTCATCTTCGAGATCAACCGGGACCTCAGCGTCCCCATGGCCGAACAGTCCGTTCCCGGTCACAACCGCTGGCACCCGGACATCCCGCCGGCCAACACGGTCCCCCCGGGGAACACCTACCGCATCGAGTGCAAGGACTGGACCGACGACCAGGTCCGCAACAGCGACGACGCCGACGACATCCGCGACATGAACATCGATCCTTGCCACGTCCTGAGCGGCCCGATCGCGATCGACGGGGCCGAGCCGGGCGACATCCTCGTCGTCGACATCGTCAACATCGGTCCGTTCCAGGAACAGCCGTGGGGGTACACCGGCATCTTCGCCAAGGAGAACGGCGGCGGCTTCCTCACGGACTACTCGCCGCAGGCGTCCAAGGCGATCTGGGATCTCGACGGGATCTGGACGAGCAGCCGCCACGTGCCGGGGGTGCGCTTCATCGGCAACTCCCACCCGGGGCTGTTCGGCTGTGCACCCTCCGCTGATCTGCTGGCCGAGTGGAACCGCCGCGAACAGGCGTTGATCGACCAGAACCCCGACCGGGTGACCGGCGACATCCCCGCGCACGGCGGCGAGACGCCCGGCGCACCGCAGGTTCCGGCGCTGGCGCTCCCGCCGCTGCCCAAGGATGCCCTTCTCGGCCGGCTGAGCGGGGCGGACTTCGAGCGGGCCGCTGCCGAGGCCTGCCGCACGATTCCCCCGCGGGAACACGGCGGCAACGTCGACATCAAGGACCTCGGGGTCGGCAGCCGGGTCTACATGCCGGTGTTCGTCCCAGGCGGACTGTTCTCGATCGGGGACCTCCACTTCGCCCAGGGCGACGGGGAGATCACCTTCTGCGGTGCCATCGAGATGCCCGGCTTCATCGACCTGCACTTCGATCTCATCAAGGGCGGGATGGACCGGTACAAGACCAACATGCCGTTCTTCAAGCCCGGACGCGTCGGCCCGAACTACTCGGAATTCCTGACCTTCGAGGGAATCAGTGTCGAAGACGGTCGGAACTACTACATGAACGCCACCGTCGCCTACCGACAGGCCTGCCTGAACGCGATCAACTTCCTGATGCCGGCGATGGACTGGACCTTCGAGCAGGCCTACCTGTTCCTCGGGGCCGCCCCCATCGACGGCCGGATCGGCGGCGTCGTGGACATCCCGAACAGTGCGGTCTCGCTCAGCATCCCCTTGTCGATCTTCGACCGTAACCTCCTGCCGGAGAGCACCGGCGGAGGCCGGGAGCTGGTCGCGGACTGACCCATCCCCGAGGGCCGGGACGGCGGGATGCCGCCGTTCCGGCCCGACCCCCCGTCAGGCAGGAGCCACCCGTGCCGCTGTACGAGTTCCGTTGTCCCCGCTGCGGTCCGTTCGACCTGCGACGCGACATGCAGGACGCCGCGCAGGCCGCCCCATGCCCGTCGTGCGCCCAACCGGCCCGCCGCGTCTACACGGTGTCGGGAGGCAGACCCGCGACCGGATCGCTGCGCGGGGCGGACAAGCTGGACCGGGCCCGGGTGGATCGGGCCCTCAGCGGTGAACCCGTGATCACCGGTCCTCCGTCCGGGCGCCGGTTGCCGCGGCGGGGAGGCCACCATCACTGACCTCCCCCTGGACGAAGCCACCTACCGCTACGACCTCGCGGCGTCCTTCCACCGCCCAGCGCTCAGCCCTTGACCTCGCCCACCTGCGGCGCGCTCTCCGACTCAGCACCCCGGACGGCGCTACGCCCCTTCAGCAGGAGGACGGCCAGTGCGAGGGCAGTCACCGCAGCCAGGAGCCCGAGGCCGGTGCTCTCCGTGAGGCCGGAGACGAGGTAGCCCACCGCCGACGCCGCCGCGGCTACCAGGGCGTACGGAAGCTGGGTGGTGACGTGGTCGATGAGGTGCACCCCGGAGCCGATCGAGGACAGGATCGTGGTGTCGGACAGCGGCGACGTGTGGTCGCCGAAGATCGCCCCGGCGAGCACCGCCCCGAATACCGGGATGAGCAGCGCGCTGTCGAGGGAGAGCGCGATCTCCGCCGCGATCGGGAGCAGCAGACCGAAGGTCCCGAACGTGCTGCCGATGGAGAAGGCGATGAACGAGGCCAGCACGAAGAGGATGACCGGCAACAAGGCCAGTGGCAGGGCCTCGTCGATCACTCCGGCCAGGTACTCGCCGATGCCGAGCTCTCCGATCACCTCTGCCGTGATCCAGGCCAGGAAGAGCACCGCGGCCGCGAAGAGCATGGAGCGCACCCCGGACACCGCGGCCTTGCCGATCACGCGGCCCGGTGTCCGCCGGACCAGCAGCATGGCGGCGGCCACGAGGCAGGCCGCGATGGTGCCGTAGAACAGCGCCAGGATGACGTCGGTGGCGGCCAGGATGTCCATGGGCGCCAGCGAGCCCTCGGCCCCGGCGATGCCGATCCACAGTGCGCCGACGACCGTGACCGCGATCAGGGTCAGGATGGGCCAGACCAGGTCGCGGACGCGGCCGCCCTCGCGCACCGGCAGGTTGCGGTCCGTCTCACCCGGCGGAAGGCCGTGCGCGGGGTCGAACAGCACGTTCTGCTCGATCGCCCGCTGCTCGTGCCGGCGCATGGGGCCGATGTCGATGCTGAACCACGCCACCGCGACGACCAGCAGCAGGGCGGTGATCGGGTACAGCATCGCCGGGATGGACTGCAGGTACGCCTCGTACCCGTGGAGCCCGTCGACCTCGTTCTCGTCGAGGATGCCGGTCATGGTCGCGGCGATGAAGGCGGCCCAGCCGGAGATGGGGACCAGGATGATCACCGGAGCCGCGGTCGAGTCGACCAGGTAGGACAGCTTGGCGCGGGAGACGCGGTGCTGGTCGGTGATCGAGCGGCTCACGGTGCCGCCGACCAGGCTGCTGAACGCGTCGTCGAAGAAGATCACGATGCCCGTCACGACCGGGACGAACTGCGCCTGGGTGCGGGTGCGGACCCGCCGCACGGCCCAGGACGCGAAGGCGAGCAGACCGCCGGACACGTAGATGAGCGAGGACAGGACGCCGATGAGGACGACGGCGCCGAGGATGTAGACCTCCTCGGCGATCTCGCCGTCGGCGACGATGAGCCCCGAGGCCGCCTCCCGGACGAACTCGAGGGCGGCGAGGACGTCCCACTCGGCGTACATCAGGGCCCCGAGCACGATGCCGACGCCGAGGGAGATCAGGATCCGCCGGGTGGCGATCGCCAGGATGATCGTCACGAGAGCTGGCAGCAGCGACAGGATCGACGGTTCCACGAGAGTTCTCCTCGGTAGTGCGGGGTGTGGTGCGCCGCCACCGGCTACGGCGGTGTTGCTGACCAGTGCCAGCGCTGGGGTGCGCTCAGCCGGGGTCGGCCACCAGCGGGGTCACCAGGCGCCCCAGGCCCTGGATCTCGCAGACCACTTCGTCGCCGGGCTGCAGCCAGACCTGCTCGGCCATGCCGAGGATCACGCCCTCCGGCGTGCCGGTGTAGATGACGTCGCCCGGCTCCAGGGTCATGACCTGGGACAGGTCGCTCACCAGTTCGGCCACGGAGAACACCATGTCCCTGGTGTTGGAGCTCTGGCGGAGCTCGCCGTTGACCCGGCACTGCAGGTCCAGCGCCTGTGGGTCGGGGACCTCGTCGCTGGTCACCACGTAGGGTCCCAGCGGCGCGAAGCCGTCGATCGCCTTGCCGTACATCCACTGCGTGCTGCGCATCTGCAGTTCCCGCGCGGACAGGTCGTTCCCGGTCGCGTACCCGAACACGTGCTCCAGCGCGCGGTCCGCGCTCACCTTCCTGGCGCGCCGTCCGATCACGGCCACCAGCTCGATCTCGTAGTCGGCCTTCTCCGTGACGGCGGGAATGACCACCGCCTCGCCGGAGGCGGCCAGGCTGTTCGCGTACTTGGCGAAGTAGATCGGGCGCTCCGGCACCGGCATGCCGCCTTCCGCGGCATGCTTGCGGTAGTTCAGGCCGACACAGATGATCTTGCCTGCGTCGGGCACTGCGGGCGCGAGTCGGAGCTGCTCGATGGGGACGACGTCCGAGGCCGAATCGGCCGCCCCCCGCAGCCACTCCAGCGCCTCCTGGCCCCCGCCGGCGAGCGACCGCACCGATGCCCGACTGCCGTCCCCGGCGGCCTCGGTGACGTCGGCGACGCCGGCGCCGGTCTCGACACCGAGCCGCAGGCCGCCGTCGCCGTCGCCGTCGCCGTCGCCGTGGAACGACACCAGCCTCATCGAGCGGATCCTGGCGTCCGGGCCGTCGCTAGAGAGGGATGGCGCATGACGGTCGTTTGAGTGATCCACATCACGTCCGGCATCATGGTGGGCGCGTCGGTGCAGGTCAAGGCGCTACGAGACCGGGCCGTTCCTCGGTCGTCCTCGGCAGTCGTCGTCCGACGGGAGGTGACGCCGTGGTACCCGGCTGGCCGGCGGACGTCGACGCGCACCTCGCCCCCGAGCCGGATCGGTCCGCGCTGCTGGTGATCGACACGCAGATCGACTTCCTCGACGGGGGCAGCAGCCCCGTCGCCGGCACCAGCGCCGTCGTGCCGACCATCTCGCGCCTCGTCCGTGGCTTCCGGGCCGCCGGCCGTCCCGTCGTACACGTCGTCCGTCTCTACGAGGGCGATGACGTCGACCTGTCGCGCCGCACGCTGATCGCCTCGGGGGCTCCGGTAGTACGCCCCGGCTCCCCGGGGTCGCAGATCGCTCCTGATCTGCGACCTGCTCCCGACGCTCGGCTGTCGCCTCGCGAGCTGCTGGCCGGTGAGCTGCAACCCCTCGGGCCCGGGGAATGGGCGATGTGGAAGCCGCGCTGGGGAGCCTTCCACCGCACGCCCCTGGACGCTCACCTGCGTGCACTCGACGTCAGCACCGTCGTGGTCGCCGGGTGCAATTACGCCAACTGTCCCCGGGCGACCGTGTACGGGGCGAGCGAGCACGACTACCGGACGCTGATCGTCCAGGACGCGATCTCCGGTCTGTGCCCGCTGCACCTGGAGGAGGCGGCCCGGATAGGGGTACTCCATGCGACGACCACCGCGATCCTGGCGCGAATGACGCAGAGCTGAACCGTCATGCCCGTTGAGCTGCCGGACCGCGTCCACGCCGATAGCCGCTCCCCCGGCGAAGGGGCCTCCTCGAGGACACCGCGGCGGACCGAACATCGGTCGGGCCGCCCAGAACCGGGTCTGGAACGTCTTCCGGGTGGCGCCGCAGACGGTGGAGAGTCCGCGCGACGGTCCGGCTCGGCGTGGTCCCGCGCGACGACGCCGTCCGCTGCGGACGCCGCGGGTGTGCGTCGATCAGACGGTCGGGTCGGGCAGGAGCCCCCGCACCTCTTGCGCACAGCGGCACGCCGAGGCGATCTTGGCAGCCCACTCCAGCGCCTCTTCGCGTGAGGACACGTCGACGATTGCGAACCCGCCGAGGACCGCCTTGGTCTCCGGGTACGGGCGGTCGGTGACCCTCCCGTCGGTGGCCACGACGCTCGCCCTCTGGCTTTCCACTCCGCCACCCAAGACCCACGCGCCGGCGTCTTCCGCCTCCTGGACCACCTCGTGCGCGGCCTTGGCCACGGTGCGCAGGTCCTGCGCCGGGAACGTCATCGCGCCGTCATCGAACGAGATCGAATACCGCGTCATCCCGTGACTCCTCGTCCCGGCCTCCGGCCGCCTCTCAGCTCCACCGGTCACACGTCCACGGAGTGTCGGCACGCCGCGGCGGCCGCACCTCGGACCCATTCGTCCGTACACACCATGAGGCGGACTCGGCAGCAAGCGTTGATGACCGGTGCCTGGTTCGGCGGGCTCAGGCCGGCATCCGCGTGCCCTGATGGAAGCGCAGCTGCCAGCCTGCCGCAGTGTCGCGCACCCACAGCGAGCTGCGCAGCGAGCCGGCTTCTCCGCTCACGCGGTAGGTGAGGAGGACGACGTCCTCAGCGAGCCGCACCGGTGCGAACGCCTCAGCAGGCCCAGGGGCCGCTGGGTCCGCTGCCAGCGCATCGACGATCGCCTCCCGATCCCAGACGCGGCCCGAGGCGCCGAACTCCTGGAAGTCCTGGTGCAGCAGCACCTCTACTCGGTGGCGGTCGGCACGAATGTCAGGACGGAGGAGCAGCCGTTCGAGCTCGACAACGGCCGCTGTCTCGGCTTCGTCGTTGGTCACGCGTACAGGGTGCTCGCTGCTGCGCGGTGTACCGATCGTCGGCCCCTGGAGTCAGGCACCGTGATCAACACGTGCTGCCGGCCCCCATCAGCCGAGTTCGGCAGGGAGTGTCGGTGGACGGTGCCTGGATCAGACGCCGAAGCCCTACTTCAGCCGTCCGTCGGCGCGCTGGATCGGGCGGTACCCAGACGAACACGGCCTGCGGAAGTCAGCCGATGGGGCTCGGCACACCAGCAGACCGGCGGTGGCTCCGGGCCTCAGCACAATCCCCACGGTGGTCCTCCGCCCGAGGGGATCGAGACGGCGACCGATCCCACGTACCCCGTCGGCACGACGGTCACCATCACCGCCGACCACATGCCGGGCATGCAGGGGGCGGGGGCGAGGATCTCCGGCGCCTTCGACACGACGGCGTACTCGGTGACCTTCGCGCCGACCACTGGCGGTCCGCCCGTCACCGACCACAAGTGGGTCGTCCACGAGGAGCTGGAGGACCCCGGGGAGCCACCCCTCGAGAATGGCACCGAGGTCGTCCTGGACGCCGATCACATGACCGGCATGGACGGCGCCGAGGCGACGATCGAGAGCTCGACCGACGAGACCGTCTACATGGTCGACACCGTGATCAACGGCATGACGATGACCAACCACAAGTGGCTCGTCGAGAGCGAGCTCCAGCCCGCCCAGTGATACCGGCGCGGAAGACCGATGCAGAAATGTCCAGACGTTGTTCACCGCGTGTCCACCCGCGTCAGTGAGCCGATGTGGGACGCGCGATCATGCCGGTACGCGAGCGGCCGGCCCGCCGTGCGGTGGAGGTGATGGCGCCGGAGGCGCGGGTACTCGATGACACGTCACGGGCGGGACAAGGGCACCGCCCACCGCTGATAGCAAGCACGTGACGACTCGACGAGGCCAGCCGCCGCCCAGAGGCGCGGCGGCCGTCGACGTCAGCAGTCCGCGGCAGCGCTGTCCAGCTCCACGGCCTCCGGCCGGGCTGCGCCCGCTGCGTGCGCAGCTTGGTAGGCCGCGTCGCCGAGCTGCGCTCGGGCGTGGCGCTCGGCCCGGTCGACGTCCAACTGCTCCAGCCGGGAGGCGGGTCGGTGCCGCATCTCCCGCCACCGGGCCGCCGCACCGAGCAGGCGTGCCACAGCCGCGGCGTCCCCACGGGCGGCGGCGACACACGCCAGGCCCTCGAGGGCGGCGGCGTGGCCGGGGGCGGTCTGCCACGCCAGACGATGGAAGGACTCGGCACCGGCGAGGTCCCCCTCCCGCTCGGCGACGTGGCCGAGGCCTACCAGGGCGGTCGCCGTCCACTCCGGCTCGCTGACGCCGGCCAGCATGCGTTGCGCCCACGCGAAGTGCTCCCGTGCCGCGGAGAAGTCACCGCGCTCGCACGCGAGCAGACCTTCGCCCACAGCTGCCCGCGGGTTGCCTTCGGCGCCGAGTTGCCGGGCCCCGGCATGCGATTCGCTGAACAGGCGGGCGGCCCGGTCGGTGTCGCCGAGCAGCAGCGTCACGTGCCCGGCGCCGGCGAGGGCGTACTGGACGGTGTTGGCCAGGCCGACGTCCCGGACGCTGTTCAGCGCTCCCTCGTACAGGGTCAGGGCCTCCTCCAGCTTCCCGGCGCGGTGCAGAGCCATGCCCAGGTGGAACTGGATGGCCGAGACACCCCACGAGTCCCCCAGCGCGCGGAAGGCCGCCAGGGCCCGGTGGCCGACCGACGTGGCCTCGGACAGGTTCCCCTCGGCGGCGTGCAGTTCCATGCGCACGAAATCCACGAGCGCCGAGCACCAGGCGTCCCCGTCCCGGGCGAACTCCTGGTCAGCCTCGGTCAGTAGCCGAAATCCCGCGGCCGGGTCCGGATGCCCGATGGCCTCCACGGCGAGCAGGGTGTCCGACAGTGCGGTCCGGAAGTCGTCGCCGAGTTCGGCGAACAGCCTGCGGCTCACCTCGACGGCGGCTGCGCAGTCGGGGGCGGGGTGGACGATGCAGGCTCCGGGCCGTCCGGCGACAGCGAGTGCCTGCAGAGCCCGTGCCTTCGCCTCCGGCGCGCCCGCCGGGGCGGCCGCCAGCATGGCGGCGACCCGTTGCCCGCCGTCGGGCCGGGTGGCGAAGTACCAGTACCAGCCCAGCGCGCCGACCAGTCGCAGGCCCGCGTCGGGCTCCGCCGCGGCATGCTCGGTGCACCAGGCCAGCGCCGCGTCGACGTCGTCCCGTTCCACGGCGAGCCGACGCAGCCACCGGGCCTGGCCGTCGCTGCGCAGCTCCGCCTCTGCCTCTTCGGCCAGCGAGGTGAGGTACCGGACGTGTGCCCGGGCGACCTGCTCCTCCTCACCGGACTCCATCAGCCGCTCGTAGGCGTACTCCCGGATGGTCTCCAGCAGGTGGTAACGCGGGCCGGCGTCGTCGTCGACGACGACTCGGTCGACGACGACCAAGGACCGGCCGACCAGCCGGCCGAGGAGGTCGACCACGGCGGCACGGTCCAGGGAAGCGCCGCCGGCGACGGCCGGCACCGCGTCCAGCGTCCAGCCGCCGCGGAACACCGACAACCGGCGCAGCAGCACCCGCTCCGGTTCGGTCAGCAGCTGGTAGCTCCAGTCGACGGTCGCCTTCAAGGTGCGCTGGCGCGCTTCCGCGGTGCGTGGGCCCGTCGTCAGCAGCGTGAACCGGTCGCCCATCCGCCGGGCCAGCTCACCGACCGGAAGTGCAGCGACGCGGGCGGCGGCGAGCTCGAGCGCCAGCGGGATGCCGTCGAGGTGCCGGCACACCGCGGCAACGGCGGCCGCGTTGTCCTCGCGCAGGCCGAAGCCGGGCACCGCGCTGCGCGCCCGGTCGACGAAGAGCTGGACGGCGGTGCTGGCCGCCAGATCGCCCGGCAGCCCGTCGTCGGCGGGCACAGGCAAGGGCTCCAACGCGTACTGGACCTCGCCGCGCGCGGCGAGCGGCTCCCGGCTCGTGGCAAGCAGCCGGATCTGCGGGCAGGACTCCAGCAGCTGTTCGGCGAGCGACGCGCACGCATCGGCGAGGTGCTCGCAGTTGTCCAGGACCACGAGTGCGGCACGCTCACGGAGGTGACCGAGCAACTGGTCCTCGGCCGTCGCCGTCGGCACGTCCCGGACGTCGAAGGCGGCCAGGACGGCGTGCGGCACCTGGCCCGGGTCGGTGACGCCGGCCAGGCGGGCGAACCCGATGCCGTCCGGCACGCCGGCCCCGGCGCCGCGAGCCGCCTCCACGGCAAGGCTGGTCTTGCCGACACCGCCGGGTCCGGTGACGGTGACCAGCCGGTGGACCTGCAGCAGCGCGCCGACGCGCTGCAGATCGTCCTCGCGGCCGAGGAACGACGTCAGCCGGGGCGGCAGCGTCCGCGCTCCGCGGGGCGGTGGCGCGGGAGCGGTGGTGACGCGGGCGGGTGCCCGCAGGTCGGCACGCTGCTGCAGGATCGCCTCCTGCAGCCCGCGCAGCTCGGCGCCGGGCGCCAGGCCGAGCTCCGCGTCCAGCACCGCCCGGGCTCGCTGATAGGCCGCCAGCGCGTCGGCCTGCCGCCCGGCGCGATAGAGGGCGAGCATCAGCCGGGCGTGCAGCCGCTCACGCAACGGATGAGCGGCGGTCAACGCCTCCAGCTCCGCCAGGACGTCGGCGTGCCGGCCGGCCGCCAGCTCCAGGTCGATGACCTCTTCGCGGGCCGCCAGATGCAGCTCGGCCAGCCGCGTCACCTCCGGTGCGGCCCACCGGGCGTCGGCGAACTCGGCCAGCGCGGCGCCGCGCCACAACGCCAGCCCCTCCCGGTACAGCCGCGCCGCAATGGCCGGATCCGCGCCGACAGCGGCGCGAGCCCGCTCCACCAGACCGGCGAAGCGGATCGCGTCGACGCACTGCGGATCGACGTCGAGCAGGTACCCCGGCGGGCGGGTGACGAGCACCGCGCCGTCCACGCCGGCCAGGCTCAAGCCACGCCGCAGCTTGGACACCCGCACCTGCAACGCGTTGCCCGGATTGCCCGGAAGATCCTCGCCCCACAGCGCATCGATCAGGGCGGGGACGGCCACCACCCGGCCCGCCGACAACGCCAGCACTGCGAGCAACTCCCGTTCCCCACCACCAGGCAGTGATCGGAGCTGCCCTTCGACGATCACCTCGACCGGCCCCAGGACGCGGATCTCCATGCGCGTGCCTCCCGGTCCGATCGGCCTGTCGCGGCGCCGATTCTGACTCGCACCCGCAGCACGGACAACGAGATGGCGGCCGGCCGGGGAAGTCCGGTCAGCGGTCGGACAGCATCTGGACAGCGCGCCTGCGCAAGGTCTGCACCGACCAACCTGCGCAGGAGAAGGCCATGATCTCGATCCACGTCCCGGCGATGAACTCGCGGCAGTCGGTACGGGCGATCAGTGCCCGGGTCAGCGACGTCCCGGGCGTGCAGATCCTCGAGGTCGACCTCGCCGCCCGAACGGTCCACGTGACCGGTCCGGCGGCCCCCAGCGCGGTCGCCGCCGCCATCGGCGCCGCCGGCTTCGCCGTCGACAGGAGCGTCGACGGCGCCACGCCTTCCCCAGCAACAGTCTCAGGAGGAACCGCCATGGACACCTTCTTCTCCACCGACACCACCGGCCTACCCGAGGCCACCCGCCCGCGGGTGCTCGAGCTGGCCGACGGGGACACGCTCGACCTCCGGCTGGGCCCGCTCGCCAAGCGGCTCGCCGGAACCACCGTGCGCGTGCTCGGCTACAACGGCTCGGTCCCCGGACCCACCCTGAGAGTGCCGCAGGGCTCGGAGATCGCAGTCCACGTCACCAACGACGCCGACGTCGACACGACCGTGCACTGGCACGGACTGCGCCTCGGGAACCGCTACGACGGGGTTCCGCAGGAGACGCAGGCCCCGATCCCGGTGGGGGGCAGCTTCACCTACCGGATCCAGTTCCCCGACCCGGGCCTGTACTGAGGTTTTCTCACTTGGTTCCGCGGTCGAGTGAGGTCAATACGAGAGCGGCGGCGGCGATTGCGCTGATGCGCTGCGGGCAGACGGTGACCCGGT
>NZ_FZNO01000020.1 GCF_900188025.1 Blastococcus mobilis | reverse complement strand
GCACCCGCGGCCGCCCAGGCCCGAGGGCATGCCGGCAACCAACGCCTGCACGACCGCTGGACCCGGCTCGCCGCGCACCACAAGAAGCACACCGTTGCCTGCGTGGCCATCGCCCGCGAACTGGCCGGCTGGTGCTGGTCCCTGGCCACCCTGCCCGACACCTGACCACCGGAGGCACCGGAGCTTGCTCCCGCCCCGCCAGATGCCTGGCGCCGTCCTCGCCGAAGTCAAGGCCAAGCCCTTCGGGTGGCCTGCGGCCAGCCTTGACCCCGGCTGCGGGCGACGCCGCAGGGCAGCGGAGCGGAAGCAACCCGACCGAACACCATCCACCACAGACCTGGCTCGAGTAGGCCACCGACGGGCAGCAGCGCGAGGGGCCTGACCGGCGATTCGGCTGTGAGCCACGCCGTCGACCCACCACACGGATCGACGACGTGACGCTCGACCTCAGACACGCCGAAGCGCCCCTGCCGAACGCCGTCCTGCGGTGACCAACCCGCGCATATCAGCATCGACCGCGCGTCGCACCGACACGCCCACCCCGTCACCACGCCGACTCAAGCCAGCACAAAAACGAGGCGCCGCCAGAGCACCCAGCCCCGGCGGCGCCCCGCCACGCCCTCTTGACAGGCGACCTCACATATCAGCCGAAGCGGACGGCGATCAGCGCGACGTCGTCCCGGTGGTCCAGGGCCCCGCTCACGGCGGCTTCGCACAGCTCCCGGGGCCCTGCCTCGACGGGCGCTGCGGCGACCCGCGCGCACAACTCGTTGATGCCCTGGTCCATGTCCGCGCCGGGCCGCTCGATCAGCCCGTCGGTGTAGGCGATGAGCGTCGAGCCCGGTGGCACCTCGAGGACGACGGTGTCGCGCTGCGTCCCGGCGTCCACGCCGACGAGCATGCCGGTGATCCCCTCCAGGACCCGCACCGCGCCGTCGGGGGAACGGAGCAGCATCGGCGGATGACCGGCGTTGGCCACGTGGAGGCGCCACGGCAGCCCCGGTGCCGTGGGACGCAGCCCCCGCGCGTAGACCATCGTGGCCAGCGAGGCGACCCGCAGGCCCTGGACCGTCCGGTCGACGCGGGCCAGCACGTGCCCCGGCCCGGCGTCCTCGGCGTCCCAGATGCAGGCGCGCAGGACGCCGCGCAGGTGTCCCATCGTGGCGGCGGCGGCGACGTCGTGGCCGACGACGTCACCCACGACGATGCCCACCGAGCCGTCCGGCAGCTCCAGCAGGTCGTAGAAGTCGCCGCCGACGTCGGCCGCCGACGAGGCGCTGACGTAGTGGGCGGCCGACTCGATGCCCGGCACCTCCGGGAGGACCGGCAGCAGTGAGCGCTGGAGCGTGTCGGCGACCGCGTGCTCACGCTGGTAGAGCCGCACGTTGTCCACCGCCAGAGCGGCCCGCCCGGCGAGATCCTCGATGAGCTCGACGTCGTCGCGGGTGAAGGCCCGCTCGCCGGGGCCGCGGACCAGTGCGATGGCGCCCAGGGTGCGCCGGCGGGCGACCATCGGGACCGTCAGCACCGAGCTGCCGCCCAGCCGGTGGAAGGCCTCCCGGGCGCCCGTGGACGTGATCGCCTCGGCGATGATCTCCGGCGTCAGCTCGGCCAGGAGCACCGGCTGTGACGTCGTGATGCTCCGCCGGCTCGGGGAATGCGGCGGCAGGTGCATGACGTGCAGAGCGGTGAACTCCCGCAGGTCGGCCTCCCGCCCATCCCTGTGGCGCGCGACGGCGTCACGGATCCCGCCGTACTCGTCGAGGAGGGTGAGGTAGACCCAGTCTGCCAGCAGGGGGACGCACAGCCCGGCGAGCCGTTCCAGCAGCTCCGACATGTCCAGGGTCGCGATGAGCGTGCTGGTCGCCTCGGCCATGAGGGCCAGCCGTTCCTGGGCGCGCTCGGCCTGGACCTGCGCCTGCTCGGCGTCCCGGCGCGCCTGCTCCGCCACCGAGCGGGCCAGCTCGGCCTCCTGCCGGGCGGAGTGCTCGGCCGCGAACGCCGCCTCACGTTCGTGCTCCACCCGCACCCGCTCGGTGACGTCGGTCTGCACGCCCACGAAGCTGACCAGCTCGCCGTCACCGTCGAAGACCGGGCTCACCGACAGCTGGTTCCAGAAGGCGGTGCCGTCCTTGCGGTAGTTCAGCAGCGTCGTCGTGACGGTCTCCCTGGTCTCCAGCGCGCTGCGGATCGTCGCCACGGAGCCGGCGTCGGTCGCCGGGCCCTGCAGGAAGCGGCAGTTGCGGCCGATCGCCTCCTCGGCCGCGTACCCGGTGAGCCGCGTGAACGAGGGGTTCACCCAGATCAGCGGGTTGTCCGGCCGGCGTGGGTCGGTGATGGTGAACGTGATGTCGGTGGCGGTGACCGCCCGCTCGCGCAGCGCCTGGAGGTAGGCCTCGGGGTCGGCGACCTCCTCCGGCGGGTCCAGGTGCAGGAAGACGACCAGGGCGAGCTGCTGGTGGCTGTCGACCTGCGACAAGGGGAAGCCCGTCACCCAGAGCAGCTGGTCGGCCGACCCGTCGGCGGTGTCGGCGCGCTCCGGCACGCTGCTCGTGCGGGGAGCCAGCCGCACCGCCTCGCCGGCGACCGGGCGGCCCTGGGCCACCGTGGAGAGGGGGCCGCTGCTGCTGGCCAGGGGTGCACCGGAGAGATCGGTCAACCCGACCGCCGCACCCCAGGTGTCGACGTCCACCGGCAGGCCCACGTTGCCGGCCAGTTGCACGGCCGCGCTGTTGGCGTATACGACCGAACTGGCCTTCTGGTCGATCACCAGGACGGCGACGGGCACGTCGGCCAGCACGCCGGGCAGGCTGGCCTGGGCACCCGCGGTCCCGGCATGGTCCGACACCGCGGCGCTGGCGGCGGTGACGATGCCCGCCTGCTGACCGAAGCCGGGAGTGGCGTCGGGCGGCGCCCCGGATCCGAGCGCGCCCACGGCCTGCTCGGCCGCCGTCCCGGGCACGGGGGTGGGCGCGGTCGACGTCCCGGGACGATCGCGCTCGGAGGGCACGGAGTCATCTAACCGTGTCCCAGCCACGTGCTCGATGACGGCGTCCGTGTCCACCTGTCCAGGGGACAGGCGGCCGGGTGTGGGCCGGCCGCACCGGGGGAACCGCTGGACCGGCCCCTTCGTCACCGCGGTCACCCCGTCCGCGGCCACCCCGAGAGGAACCACCATGGGACTGCTCGACCAACTCCTCGGCCGTCGGACGCGTGCGTCGGAGTACGGCCACCAGCAGTACGGCCCCTCACCCGAGCATCGGGCGCCCGCGCAGGCCGGCCGTCAGGAGCAGCTGCCCGGCGACCAGGCGATCGCCCGCTACCGGTACCTCCTGCGCACCGCTCCGCCCGAGCAGATCGAGCAGGCCCACGCGGAGGCCTTCGCCCAGCTCACGGTTGACCAGCGGCAGCAGGTCCTGGCCCAGCTCGCCGCCGCCGTCCCCGCGGGGGAGCGCCCGCGCACCGACGACCCCGAGACGCTGGCCCGGGTGGCCACCCGGGCGGAGATGCGCCAGCCGGGCACCCTGGAACGGGCGCTGGGCGGGTACGGGCCGGGTCATGGCGGCGGGTACGGCGGTGGGTACGGCCGCGGCGGTTACGGGCCGGGTTACGGGCCGGGTTACGGCGGCGGGTACGGCGGTGGCTACGGCGGCCCCGGCATGGGCGGCATGATCGGCGGGAGCCTGCTGGGCACCATCGGTGGGCTCGTCATCGGCACGGCGGTCGCGGACGCGCTGTTCGACACCGGGCTGGGGGACGGCGGGCTGTTCGGCGGCGGGGACGAGGAGGCCTACGCGCAGGGCTACGGGGACGGCTACGGCGACCAGGGCGGTGACTACGGGGGCGACCCGAACGCGGACTTCGCCGGGGGCGCCGACAACGGCGGGGACTACGGCGGTGGTGACTTCGGCGGTGGTGACTTCGGGGGCGGTGACTTCTGAGCCGGTTCCCGGCCTGACCTGCGCAGGAGGAGGAGTCCGAGCACCGGAAGGACCAGCGGCACGAAGTAGTAGCCGCGGCCGTAGGCCGACCAGACCGTCTCGTCCGGGAACGCGGCCGGATCGACCAGGGAGAGCGTCCCGATGACGAGGACCCCGACCAGTTCCACGGTGATGGCGGCCAGCGCGGTCCGGCGTCCGCGTCGACCGCGCGCGAGGCCGACGGTGGCGACGACGTACACCGCGGCGGCCAGGGCAGACAGCAGGTAGGCGACCGGCGCCTCGCTGAACCGGGTGGCGATCTGCACGGCGGCCCGCGCGCCGGCGGCCAGGGCGAAGGTGCCGTACACGGCCACGAGAACCCGCCCCGGCCCCGACGTCCCGGATCCAGCGCTCTCGGCGGGCCCACCCAGCGCACGCTCCTCACGCACCGGTGGTTCCCCAGAGCTGCAGCAGCCGCCAGACCATGACCCCGACGACCGCACCCGACACGGCCAGGACGGTGCCCGCCCAGCGCGTCCGCTCGGCCCGCGCCCACAGCACGCCGGCCACCGGGACGAGGAGAATTCCCAGCAGGTAGCCGACGAACGTCGGGGTGTCCTCGGGCCGGTCGCCACCGGCCATCGCCGCCGCCGCCAGGCCCGCCTGCAGGACCAGGAGGCCTTCCAGGAGCGCGGCCACCGCCAGGTGGACCAGACCGATCCGCCGGCCGGCGACGGTGGAGAGCACCCCGAGGAGCACCACCAGCACCGCGACCACCGTGACCGTGCCGACGAGGAACGGCGTCACCGGCGTCGATCCGCGGGGAGGGGGCCGGTCAGCACCCCGCCATCCTCTCGCGGGGGCGGCCCCTCGGTCGCCGTGGGGTCGGCGGTGGACGTGACCGGATGCTGGTCGACGGCATGGACGTCGGGGACACACCCGGCCCTGTCCCGGCCCGCCGGCCGGCGTGCACGCCTGGCGGTGCGCCGGCTCTCCCTTCGGGCGTGGACCGGCGTTCAATGGCGGGCGTGCCGAGGGCAGCCGTGGCGGATCACGAGTCGGCCGCCCCCGGTGGGCACCGACCCCGGCTTCGGGACCGGCTCGTCGTCAGCCTGCTCGCGGGCCTGCTCGCCGCTCTCGCGGTCACCGCGGCCACCGGCCTCCTCTCGGGGCGGCCGATCGGCGCGGCGGACAACGGCGACGGCGTGCGCCTCTACTGCGGTGCGGGACTGGTGCCCGCCACGCCGACCGGCAGCGCCAACTGGGTCGGCGGCGTGGTGCTGGATTTCGTCGCCGGAGGCGCTCCCTGCCCGCTGGCGGCGCCGTCGTCGGCGCGCGCGGCACTCGAGCTCGCTCTCGGGGGTGCTACCGGACCCTGGTCGCTCACCGAGCTGGGCTGGCTCTATGCGGTCGCCGTCGCGCTGGTGTCCGCGCTCGCAGCCTGGGCGGCGACCGCGGGCCAGTTGGTCCGGGTGCTGGTGCTCGTCCCTGCCGTGCTGCCTCTGGCGAACGCCGACTTCGCCCGTTTCTTCCTGTCCACGTACGGAGAGCCGGCGGGCCTCGTCGGCGCCTTCGCGGTGTGCGCAGGGACGGCCGCGGTGGCGGTCACCCGGCCGCGGCACCGCAGCGCCCGCTGGGCGGCGCTGCTGCTGACCGCGGGAGGCGGCCTCGTGGCAGGGACGGCCAAGCCCGGTTACCTGCCGCTGCTCCTCCTCGCCGTGGCGGTCTGCGCGGTGACCGCCGTGGCGATGCCCGGGCGCCGGAGATGGTTGGCGCGGGTACCGGGGCCCGTGGTCGCGGGGGCCCTCGTGGCGGCATCAGTGGTGCCGATCTCGGCCGCACTCCAGTGGCAGGACCGGGCCTATCCCGGGGTGAACGCCCACAACCTCGTCTTCACCCTCGTGCTCCCGGAGGTCGGTCGCGCCGCGGTGGACGATCTCGGACTGCCGGAGGACGCCACGTCCTTCGCGGGCCGGTCCTACTACCCAGACGGTCCCAGCGGAGTTCCCGGGGCAGACCGGATCGCCGCGGACCCCGACGGCATCCGCGCCGCGGCGTGGCAGCAACTGGTGAGCCACCCCGCCGCGCTGGCCCTGGCCGTGGGAATCGCTCTGCAGGCCACCCACGGGCGAGGGCTGGCCTACCTGACCGCGCGGCCGTGGTCGCCGGACCGCCCGCTCCCCGAACCCGAGTCGCCGGTCGGCGAGCAGGGCGCCACGGCGGACGCGTTGCACCGGTGGCTCGACGGGATGGGCCTGCCGTGGCTCCCCAGCGTCCTGGCCACGATCGGCATCGCCGTCGGTGCCGCGGCCGGGCTGCTCCGCCCGCCGCTCGCCCGCGGACTGGCCCGGATGTCGGGGGTGACGGCGGCCGGCGCCCTGGGGCTGGCCGTCGTGGCGGTGCTCGGCGACGGCTACTTCGAGATCGCCAAGCACGTCTGGCTCAGCGCGTACCTGCTCGACGTGGTGACCGGGGCGCTGACCATGTGCGTCGTCTCGCTCGTCGGTGTGGTCGCGCGGCGGCCGGCCGGTGCGCGGAGGGCGCTCGCGCGTGTCGCTGAGCGGGCGGGGAGCGCCGGGTAACCAGACGGCCGGTCCGTCGTTGAGGCAGCGCACAGTCGCCGTCACCCAGCGAGGAGTCACATGAACCGGTCACTGCGTCGAGTCCTTGCGGTGGGGGGCCTGTCCGTCGTCACGGCAGGCCTGCTCGCGGCGCCCGCCCAGGCGGCCCCGTCCGCCGCCCCGGTGCAGGACTTCCTGGCCGACCAGCTGAGCACGCTGACCGGTGACACCACGGTCCTGGTCCACGGCACCGACATCGCCGCCGCGCGGGCCGCGGTCGACGCCACGGGGATGCGGGTGGTCACCGAGTTCGAGCGCATCGGTGTCGTCGTCGCCTCCGGCACGGCCGCCCAGATCGAGGCCGCCGGCGCCGAGCCCGGCGTCACCTACCTCGAGGGCAACACCCCGATCGAGTTCACGCAGGAGACCTCCAACACCGCCACCCGCGGTGCCGAGGCTGCGGCCACGCTCACCGGCGCGAACGGGCAGGCGCTGGACGGCAGTGGGGTCTCGGTGGCGGTCATCGACTCCGGCATCGACCCGACGCACCCCTACTTCCGAAACCCCGACGGCAGCAGCGCGGTCGTGGCGAACCTCAAGAGCGTCTGCCTGATCGAGTCCGGTGCGGGCCCCGACTGCGTGCTCCGCGTGCCGGGCTCCCTGGACACCGACACGACCTCCGCGGGAGGGCACGGCACGCACGTGAGCGGCATCGTCGGCGGCCGGCCGACGACGCTCACCGACGGCGGCGAGCTCACCGGTGCGGCGCCCGGCGCCAGCATCGTCTCGATCTCCACCGGGGCGGTGCTGCTGATCGTCGGCGCGGACTCCGCGCTCAACTGGGTGCTGGAAAACCACGATGCGCCGTGCGGCGCCGGGGTCTCCGCGGCGGTCTGCCCGCCGATCAAGGTCACGAACAACTCGTACGGTCCGTCCGGCGGCGGCGAGTTCGATCCGAAGTCCGCCACCGTCAAGCTGCAGCGGGCGCTGGCTGCCGAAGGAATCGTCACCGTGTGGGCGGCCGGGAACGACGGGGGCGACGGGTCGGAGTCGCTGACCAACTCGCCCGGGCAGGACCCCACCGGCGGCATCCTCTCCGTCGCCTCGTACTACGACCAGGACACCGGCACCCGGGACGGCGTGGTCAGCGACTACTCCTCGCGCGGCGCCGAGTCCGACCCCTCCACCTGGCCGGACCTCTCCGCACCCGGCGAGAACATCACCTCGTCCTGCCGACTGACCATGCCGATCTGCTCCACCGGCCTGGACCCCCGCAACGGTCCGGGGCTCACCGACCTCGGCACCTTCAACACCATCAGCGGGACGTCGATGGCCGCACCGCACATCGCCGGCATCGTCGCTCAGCTCTTCCAGGCCGACCCGACGGCCACCCCGGCCGAGATCGAGGCGGCCCTGAAGGGCACGACGCACCGGTACACCGACGGAGCGGCGTACACGACCGTCGGTGGGTACGCGACGTCCTTCGACAAGGGCACCGGTCTGGTGGACGTCGTGGCCGCGGTGGAGAAGCTCCGCGGCGGCACGACTGCCAAGCTCACGCGACCCAAGCCGGGGAAGGACAAGCCCAGGGGCTGACCCGGGTACGGGCACGACGGCGAGGGCGGTCCCGGCAGGGGCCGCCCTCGCTGCTGTTCCACGTGGAACCTCTGCAACGCGGGCGTGAACTGACTCACGCTGCGCCGCTCTCGCGTCGCGGGGCTCGGACCCCAGGGGTTGGATTGAGCGCATGTGCGGCCTCTGCGGCGAGATCACGTTCGACGGGTCACTGGCCGACACGACCGCGGTCGCCCGCATGGTCGAGTCGCTCGTCCCGCGCGGCCCCGACGGCCAGGGTTCCTGGAGCAACGGCCGGGTGGCCTTCGGTCACCGCCGGCTCTCGGTCATCGACCTCTCCACCTGCGGTTCGCAACCGATGGTGGACAACGAGCTCGGTCTGACCGCGGTCTTCAACGGCTGCATCTACGACTACCGGGAACTCCGGGCCGAACTCGAGGGCCACGGCTACCGCTTCTTCTCCCACAGTGACACCGAGGTGATCCTCAAGGGCTACCACCACTGGGGCACCGACGTCGTCTCGCACCTGCACGGGATGTTCGCGTTCGTCATCCACGAGCGGGACACCGGCCGGGTGGTCATGGCCCGCGACCGGCTCGGCATCAAGCCGCTCTACCTGGCCGAGACCCCGAAGCGGCTCCGCTTCGCCTCGACCCTGCCGGCACTGTTGACGGCGGGCGAGGTCGACACCTCCATCGACCCGGTCGCGCTGCACCACTACCTGACCTGGCACGCCGTCGTCCCGGCGCCGCGGACGATCCTGAACGGCGTCCGCAAGCTGCCGCCCGCGACCGTACGGGTGATCGAGGCCGACGGCTCGAGCACCGAGCACCGCTATTGGGAACCGCGGTACGAGCGCCGTCCCGAGCACGCGAACTGGTCGACCCGGGACTGGGAGGACGCCGTCGAGGAGGCCCTGCGGGTCGCCGTCCGCCGGCGGCTCGTGGCGGACATCCCGGTCGGGGTGCTGCTGTCCGGCGGGCTGGACTCCAGCCTGATCGTCGGCCTGCTGGCCCAGGAGGGGCAGCAGGACCTGGCCACGTACAGCATCGGCTTCGAGGCCGTGGGTGGGCGTGTGGGGGACGAGTTCGCGTACTCCGACGTCATCGCGGAGCACTTCGCCACCGATCATCACCGGATCCGGGTGACCTCCGACGAGCTGTCGGCTGCCCTCGGCCACGCGATCGGGGCGATGGCCGAGCCGATGGTCAGCCACGACGTCGTCGCCTTCGACCTGCTCAGCGAGCGGGTGAGCGAGACGATCCGCGTCGTCCAGTCCGGACAGGGCGCTGATGAGGTCTTCGCGGGCTACCACTGGTACCCGCCGCTGGCCGGGGTCGGCCGCGAGGAGGCCGTCGAGAGGTACGCGCGAGCGTTCTTCGACCGCGACCACGCGCAGCTGCGTTCGGTCGTCTCCGACCGGTACGCCCTCGACGAGGATCCGAGCCTGGCCTTCGTCCGGACGCACATGTCGCGGCCCGGCGCCGAGACCGCCGTCGACGCCGCCCTGCGCCTGGACAGCGAGGTCATGCTGGTCGACGACCCGGTCAAGCGGGTGGACAACATGTCCATGGCGTGGGGCCTGGAGGCCCGCGTGCCGTTCCTGGACCACGACCTGGTCGAGCTGGCCGCGCTCTGCCCGCCCGATCTGAAGCTGGCCGACGGCGGCAAGGGAATCCTCAAGGCGATCGGCCGGCGGATCATCCCCCCGGAGGTCATCGACCGGCCCAAGGGCTACTTCCCGGTGCCCGCGATCACCCACCTCGAGGGCAAGGTGCTCGGGATGGTGCGGGACGCCCTGACCGGTGACGCCGCCCGCGACCGCGGTCTCTTCCGTCCCGAGTACGTCGACGAGCTCCTCGCCGACCCCAACGGCGAGCTCACGCCGCTCCGGGGGAACAAGCTGTGGCAGCTCGGGCTGCTGGAGCTCTGGCTCCAGGGGCACGGGGTCTGACGCGGTGACCGGAAGACCCCGGCTCGCCGGCCACCGCCGCCGGACGCCCGTGGCCGCCACCCCCGACCTCACCAGCCGGTCGTGGAAGGAGCCCTCGGAGCACCAGCTGCAGGGCATGGAGACCGACGTCGTCCTCGACCTCGGGTGGGGCCGCCTGGTGTTCGGCCAGACGTTCTCCGACCTGGGCGGCATCGTGGACGCGCTGCGGGCGGAGGAGACCGGCCGGCGCGACATCTGCATCTACCCGCGTGACCCGCACGTGCTCGTGGGTCTGGCGCCGGACGAGCTGTTCATCGATCCCAGCTACACCTACCGGCTCGACCTCTACCGGTACCGGCCGCGAGCCGAGCTGATCCGGGACGTCTTCGTGCGGACGGTGACGTCCGAGGCCGAGATGGACCGGATCAACGAGATCTACGCGATCAACGGGATGGTGGTCGGCGACACCGCCACCATGTGGCGCAACCACCGCACGCGCTCCTTCACCTACCTCGTGGCGGAGGACCAGCGCACCGGAGCGATCATCGGCACTGTCACGGGCGTGGACCACCAGCTGGCTTTCGGTGACCCGGAGGGCGGCACCAGCCTGTGGTGCCTGGCCGTCCACGCCCAGGACGCCCCGCCCGGCACCGGCGAGGCGCTGGTCCGGGTGCTCGCCGAGCGCTACGTGGGTCGCGGCCGCGCCTACCTCGACCTCTCGGTTCTGCACGACAACTCCGGCGCGATCCAGCTGTACCGGAAGCTCGGCTTCACGCGCGTCGCGGCGGTCTGCGTGAAGCGCAAGAACCCGATCAACACCCCGCTGTTCGCCGCCCGTCCGGCCGGTCTCGCGGACCTCAATCCGTACGCCCGGATCATCGCGGACGAGGCGGTGCGCCGCGGGGTCCGCGTCGAGGTGACCGATGCCGAGTGGGGCGAGATGCGACTGACGGTCGGCGGCCGGACGGTGCTCACCCGGGAGTCGCTCTCGGAGTTCACCAGCGCGGTGGCGATGAGCCGGTGCGACGACAAGCGCGTCACCCGCCGGATCATGGAGCGGGCGGGGGTTCGCGTCGCCCGGGGAGCGCTCGCCGGTGAGGGTGAGCTCCAGGAGGCGGCCGCCCTGCTGCGGGAGGTCGGCGCGGTCGTCGTGAAGCCCGCCCGCGGCGAGCAGGGGCGCGGGATCACCGTGGGCGTGAAGGACACCGCCGGGTTGGAGCGGGCGGTCGCGCACGCCCTCCATTTCTGCCCCGACGTGCTCGTCGAGGAGCTCGTCGAGGGTGACGACCTGCGGGTGATCGTGATCGACCGAGAGGTGGTGGCCGCCGCCGTCCGCCGTCCGGCCGAGGTGGTGGGAGACGGTCGTCGTCCGGTCACCGAGCTGATCCGCTCGACCAGCCGCCGCCGCGAGAGGGCCACGGGCGGTGAGTCGCGGATCCCGCTGGACGACACCACGACCGACGTCGTCGCGGAGGCCGGCTGGTCGATGGACGACGTCCCGCCCAGCGGCGAGCGCATCCAGGTCCGGAAGACGGCGAACCTGCACACCGGCGGAACCATCGTGGACGTCACCGACCGGCTGCATCCCGAGATCGCCGAGGCGTCGGTCCGGGCGGCGGCGGCGCTGGGCATCCCGGTCACCGGGCTGGACTTCCTGGTGCCCGCCGTCGACGGGCCCGACTACGTGTTCATCGAGGCCAACGAGCGGCCGGGGCTGGCCAACCACGAGCCGCAGCCTGTCGTCGAGCGGTTCGTCGACCTGCTCTTCCCGGAGACCCGCCGCCCCTGACCCCAGTTCTCGGTACAGAAGGCGGGTCTCCGCCGGAGCTCTCGGTACAGGAAGCTGCGGGTCACTGCGGCCGCAGCAGCGCCAGGAGGCCGTCGATCTCGTACTGCGCGGAAGTGCTGGTGCGGCCGGATGTCGTAGTGGTTGCGGCGCCCGCGGCGCGTGCGCGTCAGGTACCCCGCCTCCTCGAGGTCGCGGAGGATGCCGAGCGCGGCCCGTTCGGTGATGCCCACACCGCGGGCGCTGCGGCTCTTCCGCCGGTACGTCCCGATGACCGACGCGTACTACGGCCAGCGGTTTCGTCGTCCGCCGCGCCGGGGTGCTCCTGGCCACCCCGCTGCTGGCCGTCCTCGTGCTCGTCGAGGTCACCGACATCGTGTTCGCGGTGGACTCCATCCCGGCGATCTTCGCGGTCACCGACGAGCCGGTCCTCGTGTTCACCGCGAACGCCTTCGCCATCCTGGGCCTGCGGGCGATGTACTTCCTGCTCGCCGACCTGATCCACCGGTTCGTCCACCTCACGACCGGCCTGGCGCTGGTCCTCGTGTGGGTGGGCATCAAGATGCTGCTGAAGGTCGACATCTTCTACGTGCCCACGACCGTGAGTCTGGCGGTGATCACGGTTCTCATCGGCGGCTCGATCGCCCTCAGTCTCCGTGCCACGCGCGGGCAGGGCCGCTCGGCCCTCCAGCCGCCGGCCGACCCGCCGTTCCGGGTGGCCACGGCCGAGGAGGAGGCCGACCTCGAGCCGGTCCGGTCCTCCCGCCGCCCCGCACCTGTCGACGCCGCTGCCGCGCCCGCCGACGAGGAGGCGCGCCGGTGACCGACGACCTGCCTGCCGATCGACGCCGCGTCAGGCCAGGCCGAGCTCGGCGCGGATCTCCGCGTCGTGCTGGCCCGGCGCGGGGACGGAGCCGACGGCGCCGGGGGTGACCGAGAAGCGGGGCGCGACGTCGGGTTGCACCACGCCGTCCACCTCGACGAACACGCCCCGCTCGCGGTTGTGCTCGTCGCGGGTCGCCTCCAGCAGCGACCACACCGGCGCGACGCACGCGTCGGTGCCCGCGAACACCGCCCACCACTCGTCGCGGGTCCGGGAGGCGAACAGCTCGGTGAAGCGGTCGCGCAGGGCCGGCCACTGCCGCGGGTCGTTGCGGTCGGGCAGCGACTCGTCGCCCGCCAGGCCCAGGCCGTCCAGCAGTGCCGCGTAGAACTGTTCCTCCAGCGCGCCGACGGCGAGGAACTGCCCATCGCGGCAGCGGTAGACGTCGTAGAACGGCGCACCGGTGTCGAGCAGGTTGACCCCCCGCCGATCGCGCCAGGCGCCGGCGTCCAGCATGCCGTGGATCATCGTGGTGAGGACGGCGGTGCCGTCGACGATCGCGGCGTCCACGACCTGGCCCTCCCCCGTCGCACGGGCGTGCACCAGGGCCGCCACGACGCCCAGCGCGAGGAACACTCCCCCGCCGCCGAAATCGCCGAGCAGGTTCATCGGTGGCGCGGGCCGATCGTCGGGCCGGCCGGTGGCGCCTAGTGCCCCGGTCAGCGCGATGTAGCCGATGTCGTGGCCCGCGGTGGTCGCCAGCGGCCCGGTCTGACCCCATCCGGTCATCCGGCCGTAGACCAGCGGCGGGTGCGAGGCCAGCAGCTCGTCGGGCCCGAGGCCCAGGCGCTCCATGACGCCGGGCCGGAAGCCCTCCAGCAGGACGTCGGACCGCGCCACCAGCGCCCGGACGACGGCGAGGTCGGCATCGTCCTTGAGGTCGAGCGCGATGGAGCGCTTCCCACGGTCCAGCAGGGACGTCGCGCCCAGAGTGCCGATCAGACCGCCCCGGCCCCCACGGCGGTCGATCCGCACGACATCGGCCCCGAGGTCGGCCAGGAGCATGCCACAGAAGGGACCCGGTCCGAGCCCGGCGAACTCGACGACCCGTACGCCCTGCAGCGGTCCCACGGCCACACCCTCCCCGGCACGGGGCCGCCGTCGTGCGACCCTCCTCGGGCATGCTGCCCGACGCGGCCCGAGAGCGGAGAGGGAGGTCCGGCGCCGATGGCGTACGTGCTGGCGGCTCTCGGCGGAGCGCTCGGAGCCCTCGCCCGATGGGGTCTGACAGAGGTGCTCCCCTCCCCCGGCGGCTGGCCCGTGGCCACCCTGCTGGTCAACCTCACCGGCTGCTTCCTGCTCGGTGCTCTGCTCGCCGGTCTCGCCACCCGCTCGTCCGAGCCGTCCTGGGCCCGACCCTTCCTCGGTGTCGGCGTCCTCGGTGGCTACACGACGTACTCCGCCTTTGCCGTCGAGGTGGTGCGCCTGGCCGACGGCGGAGCACTCACCCTGGCGGTCGGCTACATGCTGCTGTCTCTCGTCGGCGGGATCGCGGCGGTCGGGCTGGGCGCGGTGGCGGTGCGGCGGGCGGTTCGGTGACGCCGCTGCTGGTGGCGGTCGGTGCGCTGGTCGGTGCGCCCGTGCGGTTGCTCGTCACTCGCCTGGCGGCCCGCGGGGGCCGGGACCCGGCCCTCGGCACTCTTGCCGTCAACGTGGCCGGCAGCGCGCTCCTCGGCGTCCTGCTCGGGCGGGCGGACGTGCCGGCCTGGGCGGTGGTCCTGGTCGGCACCGGGTTCTGCGGCACACTCACGACGTTCTCGACGTTCGGCGCCGACGTCGTCCGCATGCTGGAAGAACGCGTCCTGGGCCATGCCCTGGCCTACCTTGTCGCCACGGTGGCGCTCTGTATCGGTGCTGGGGCAGCCGGGTTCGCGCTGTCCGGATAGGGTCATGAGCGGTATGACGAACAACACGGGGCAGGACGTGGGGGCGGACAGCCCGGTGGTCGTGGTGGCCAACCGGCTGCCGGTCGATCAGGTCACCGATCCAGACGGCAGCACGCGCTGGCAGCGCAGCCCGGGCGGGCTGGTCACCGCGCTCGAGCCGTTCGTCGCCGGCCGGGGCGGCGCCTGGGTGGGCTGGTCGGGGTCGGCCGGGGAGGCGCCGGAGCCTTTCGAGTCCGGGGGCATGTCGCTGATCCCGGTGTCACTCACCGAGGACGAGGTGGACCGCTACTACGAGGGCATGTCCAACGCCTCGTTGTGGCCGCTCTACCACGACGTCGTGGAGAAGCCGGAGTACCACCGTGCCTGGTGGGACACCTACGTCCAGGTCAACAAGCGCTTCGCCGACCGCACCGCGGCCGTCGCCGCGGAGAACGCGATCGTGTGGGTCCACGACTACCAGCTCCAGCTGGTCCCCGCCCTGCTGCGGCAGCAGCGGCCCGACCTGACGATCGGCTTCTTCCTGCACATCCCGTTCCCGCCCTACGAGCTGTTCACCCAGCTCCCCTGGCGCTCGGCGATCGTCGAGGGGCTGCTGGGCGCGGACCTGGTGGGCTTCCAGCGGCCTGCCGCGGCGCAGAACTTCGTCCAGCTGGCCCGACGACTGCACGACCTGCCGGCCCGGGGGCCGGTCGTCGAGTACGACGGCCGCACCGTGGCCGCCCGCGCGTTCCCGATCTCCATCGACGTCGCCGCCTTCGACGAGCTGGCCCGCTCCCCCGAGGTGCTGGCCCGAGCCAAGGAGATCCGCGCCGAGCTGGGTGACCCGTCGAAGATCATCCTGGGTGTCGATCGGCTGGACTACACCAAGGGCATCGGCGTCCGGCTCGAGGCGTTCGAGGAGCTGCTGGAGGACGGCGCTGTGGAGACGCCCGACACCGTGCTGGTCCAGGTCGCCACGCCGAGCCGCGAACGCGTGGAGCACTACGTGCACATGCGCGAGACGATCGAGCAGAAGGTCGGCCACATCAACGGCGTCTTCGGCTCCATCGCCGGCCCCGCCGTGCACTACTTCAACCAGTCCATGCGGCGCGAGGAGCTCGCGGCGCTCTACCGGGCTGCCGACGTCATGCTGGTCACTCCGTACCGCGACGGGATGAACCTCGTGGCCAAGGAGTACGTCGCGGCCCGCGGTGACCTCGGGGGCGCCCTCGTGCTCTCGGAGTTCGCCGGGGCGGCCGCTGAACTGAAGCAGGCGTTCCTGGTCAACCCGCACGACATCGCCGGCGTGAAGAACCAGCTCCTGCGGGCGCTGCGCATGGAGCCGGCGGAGGCCGCCAAGCGCATGCGTGCCATGCGCCGCCATCTGGCCAAGAACGACCTGGACCACTGGGCCGGCTCCTTCTTCGAGGCGCTGCGCGGTCAGGCGGTCGGACAGCCGACCGGCAGGGAGGTCGGCCGTTCCTCGGCACCGCTGTCGATGAACCGGGGCGGCGCTCAGGGATGATCGACCTCCCTGCCGATCTGGACGCCGCGCTCGCCGACCTGGCGCGGCGGCGGCCGGTGCTGGTCGCCAGCGACTACGACGGCGTGCTGGCGCCGCTGGTGGGCGACCCGTCGGCTGCGGTGCTGCTGCCGGGCATGGCCGACGTGCTGGCCCGGCTCGCACGGTGCGACGGGGTGACGGTGGCCCTGGTCAGCGGCCGGGGGATGGCCGACCTGCAGACCGTCAGCGGGCTCTCGGGCGACTACCGCTGGGTCGGCAGCCACGGTGCAGAGTTCGACGGTCCGCTGTCCGACGAGCTCGCCGGGCGGCGCGACGCCCTGGCGGACGTGCTCGCTCCGGTGGTCGAGGGCACCCCGGGCGCCCTGCTGGAGATCAAGCCCGCCAGCGTGGCGGTACACGTCCGCAAGGTCGCCGACCGCGCCCTGGCGTCCGCGCTGCTGGACCAGGCCCGCACGCTCGTCGATTCGTCACTGACGCTGAAGCCCGGCAAGGAAGTGCTCGAGGTGGCGGTGACCGACGCCGACAAGGGCACCGCCCTGCGCCGGCTCATCGCGGAGGTCGCGCCCGCCTCGACCATCTACCTCGGGGACGACGTCACGGACGAGGACGGGTTCCGTGCCCTGGGCCCGTCGGATGTGACGGTCAAGGTCGGGGACGGCGAGACCGACGCCCGGCACCGGGTCCCCGATCCCGCGGGCGCCCTCGCGGTGCTGGAGCGCCTCGCCGACCTGCTGGCCTGAGACACAGCACTCCCGGTTTCGTGTCGGGAGCGGCCGGAACGTGACCGTGGTCGCCGATGACGCTCGTCGCCCCTCCCGTGTCACACCCGTGCGAGCGAGCTGAAGATCGCCAGCAACATCACCGGGGTGTCCACCGCGGCGGACTCCACCACCCAGGCGCTGACCCAGACCCGGACCGCCGTCGACGAGCTGTTCTGGATGGCGGCGGACCTGCGCACCACCGTCGGGCGGTTCACCTACTGAGCCGGCATCGACCGCACCGGCGCTGGCCGGATGACGAGGAGCGCATGACCGACCCGGTCATGCGCTCCTCTGCATACGGTGGGCTGCCATTCGCGCTCAGCCGGGAGCGAATGCCTCGGGCGGCCCGTAGCGCCAAGTAGACGATTCCGGAGCGGTTACCAAAAAATCTTGCGGCTCGTTTTTCGACACGTCCGCCACGGGCCCATTCATGAGAAGCGATCGCCTAGTTTTCGGTTCTGCAACGCCCGCGACTCTCGAGACTCGTCTCCTGCAGACCACGGTGGCCTCACGCCTCCACGCCGGCGTCGTTCGCCCCGAATCCCGACCCGCTACGGCAGAAGAAGAGAGACCACCGGTCACATGACTACGAGCATCACCCCCAGTCGCAGGAGTCGGCGTCTCGGCGTCCGCGGCCAGATCCTCGCCGTCGGCGCCGCCGGCATGACAGCCGCCATCGCAGTGGGCGCGTTCGCCATCGACGGGCTCGGCAGCGCCGGCGCGAGCTTGGACGAGGTGTCGGCGCTCGAGGCGGCCGCGAGCTCCGTGCAGAGCATCCAGACCTACAACGCCGACGTCAGTGGCTGGCAGGTCGCCTACGCGTGGGACGCGCGCAGGATCGGTCCCGCCGCGGCGGTGCAGCCGACCCCGGGTGGCAACCGCGCCGGCTTCCTCGACATCAGCGAGCGGCTGCGCGCCGAGCTGACGAAGGCGCCCACCGAGGTGTACACCGAGGACGAGGTCGCGCTCGCGGACGAGATCGACGCGAAGTGGGACACCTTCTTCACGCTGGACGAGCAGGCCGCTGCGCTCTATGCCCAGAACACCGCCGCGACCACGGATGCGGCTGACACGCTCATCCTGAACGAGGGCTTCGGTGTCTACTACGAGCTCATCGACCTCACGAACGCCCTCCATGAGTCGCTCGAGAACCGGGTCGAGGTGGCCCGCCTGGCGGCGGAGGACCGGCAGGCGCAGACCACGCAGATCATGATCGCGGTCATCGTCCTGGGAGTCTTCGTCGTCCTCGGGGTCGCCTTCGCCGTGGCGCGGCGCATCACGCGGCCGCTCGGTGCGGTGATGGACGTGGCCACCGCCCTGGCGGCCGGTGACCTGACGCGGACGAGTGGCGTCACCCAGTCCGACGAGGTCGGCCGAACCGCGGCCGCCCTTGACGAGGCCATCGGCAGCCTGCGCGGCGTGATGTCGTCGGTCGTGTCGTCCGCGGATGCGGTGGCGGCGTCGTCGGAGGAGCTGAGCGCGTCGTCGGCGCAGATCTCGGCGTCGGCGGAGGAGACCTCCGCGCAGTCGGGGGTGGTGTCCTCGGCGGCGGAGGAGGTGTCTCGCAGCGTGCAGACCGTGGCCGCGGGTGCCGAGGAGATGGGCGCGTCGATCCGGGAGATCGCGTCCAACGCCGCGGAGGCCAGTGAGGTCGCGGCTCGGGCGGTGACCGCGGCGGAGACGACGACGGCGACGGTGGCCAAGCTGGGGGAGTCCTCGGCCGAGATCGGCAACGTGGTGAAGGTGATCACCAGCATCGCCGAGCAGACCAACCTGCTGGCACTGAACGCGACGATCGAGGCGGCGCGGGCCGGCGAGGCCGGCAAGGGCTTCGCCGTCGTCGCCAACGAGGTCAAGGAGCTGGCCCAGGAGACGGCGAAGGCGACCGAGGACATCGCGCGGCGGGTGCAGTCGATCCAGGGCGACACCACCGCCGCGGTGGCCGCGATCGAGGAGATCTCCTCGATCGTCGCGCAGATCTCCGACCGGCAGACCACGATCGCCAGCGCGGTGGAGGAGCAGACCGCGACCACGAACGAGATGTCGCGGTCGGTGCAGGAGGCCGCGGACGGCACGACCGAGATCGCCAGCAACATCACCGGGGTTTCCACCGCCGCGGAGTCCACCACGCAGGCCCTGGGCCAGACCCGCACCGCCGTCGACGAGCTGTCCCGGATGGCGGCGGACCTGCGCACCACCGTCGGGCGGTTCACCTACTGAGCCGGCACCGACCGCGCCGGCCCTGACCGGAATGCATCAGGAGAAGCGCACGGCCCTCGGGCCGTGCGCTTCTCGTTCTTCATTCCCCTGCACCTCGGTGCATCAGCTTCGCGCCATTCCGAGTCGACAACTGGTCGGCGAAAGAACGGTCACCGGACAATCTTCGGCCGACTCGCGACGCACATGTCTCAGCGCTAAGCAATCTCCGTCCGTAGCCGCACCATTCATGCGGACGTAGCACGCGCCACAGCGGCCGCAGCGGCCGCGGTCTCCCGGCACACACTCGAGCGAACGGGGAAAGAGCACATGTCAAAGGCACGAGGGTCACAGTTCCGGGAGGGCGGCCCCGGCCGTCACTGGTACCGCGACCGTGGCATCGCCACCCGGATCTTCGCCGTCAGCACCGCCCTTCTCCTGGGCACCGTGGCCGCCACCGTGTCGGGGGTCGTCGGCACGCAGCGGGTCGGCGACCTGCACGTCGAGGCGAGCGAGGCGGTGGCCGCGCAGCGGACCGTGGAGACCGCCCGGTACGACCTGCTGTGGGCGGCCAACTGGCAGAACATCACCGCCTGGAACGCCCGCGTGATCGGGGGCCAGACGGCGGCCGCGCCCGACGGCGACAACCTGGCCAACTACCGCGACGGCGCCGAGGGCTTCGAGCGGCTGTTCGAGATCGACCGCAGCCAGCTCGACGCCGAGGCGGAAGCAAGCCTCGCGGTCATCCAGGAGAACTGGACGGCCATGAGCGATTACAACGACCAGATCTTCGCCCTGTGGGCGCAGGGCCGCCTCGACGAGGGCGACGCGCTGTCCAACGGGGACAAGTGGGACGTCTTCTACGTCCTCGACCAGGCGATGGTCGAGCTGGTCGAGTCCGTCGACGCCCGAGTCGCGCAGACCGAGGCCGACGTCGCCGACGCGAAGACCGACACCGTCATCACCTCGCTGATCGTGTCGGCGCTGGCCTTCCTGCTCGGCGGCTCGCTGGCGTGGGTTGTCTCCCGCGGCATCGTCCGCGGCGTGCGACAGGTCCAGGCCGGCCTGGAGCGGCTGGCCGCCCGTGACCTCACCGTCCGGATGCCGGTGCGCGGGCGGGACGAGCTGGGCCAGATGGCCGAGGCGCTGAACACCGCCGCCGAGGCCATGACGACGACGATCGGCGAGATCGTCTCCTCGGCCGCCGCGGTCGCCTCCTCCTCGGAGGAGCTGTCGGCCACGTCGGCGCAGATCTCGGCGTCGGCGGAGGAGACCGCTGCGCAGTCCGGCGTGGTCGCCGGTGCCGCCGAGGAGGTGTCCCGGAGCGTGGAGACCGTGGCGGCCGGCGCGGAGCAGATGGGTGCCTCCATCCGGGAGATCTCGCAGAGCGCCGCCGAGGCGAGCGAGGTGGCGTCCCGGGCGGTGAGCGCCGCGGAGTCGACGACGGCGACGATCGCGAAGCTCGGCGAGTCGTCGACGGAGATCGGCAACGTGGTCAAGGTGATCACCAGCATCGCCGAGCAGACCAACCTGCTGGCGCTCAACGCCACCATCGAGGCGGCGCGCGCGGGGGAGGCGGGCAAGGGCTTCGCGGTGGTGGCCAACGAGGTCAAGGAGCTGGCCCAGGAGACGGCGAAGGCCACCGAGGACATCGCCAAGCGCGTCCTGGCGATCCAGGGCGACACCACCGCCGCGGTGGCCGCGATCGAGGAGATCAGCTCGATAGTCGCGCAGATCTCCGACCGGCAGACCACCATCGCCAGCGCGGTGGAGGAGCAGACCGCCACCACCAGCGAGATGTCACGGTCGGTGCAGGAGGCGGCCAGCAGCACCGGCGAGATCGCCACGAACATCACCGGCGTCTCCACTGCGGCGGAGTCGACGACCCAGGCGCTCACCCAGACCCGTACCGCGGTCGACGAGCTCTCCCGCATGGCCGCGGACCTGCGCACCAGCGTCGGACGCTTCATCTACTAATCCATCCCCGCGAACGGGCGGCAATCGGGCGACCGGTTGCCGCCCCGTTCTGATTCCGCGGGCGAGAGAGTGGCGTCATGTCGACACGCGGAATGCGGTCGCCGATCAATCTTCGCGAATGTATCGGGACACGTTTGAAAACTGAAAGGATGCGGCCGGATGTCTCCTACATTCCCATTCGTCACCTCCGCACCACTCGATGGACCGACTCGTTCGATCCGTCCCGGCGCGACGAAGCCCCGCCCGCCTCGCACGGCCTTCCCACAGGAGTTCCACCATGACCGCCGTTCCCCCTGCCCAGACGTCTCGCGGCGCACGGCTCGCTCCGACCGGCAGGTCCGCCGGGTCACCCCTCTCGTGGTGGGGGGATCGCGGCGTCAGTACGAAGGTCGTGACCGCCGTCGGCCTCGCCGGCGTCGTGGCCACCGGAATCGGCGTCATGGGTATCTCGGCCCTCGGCGCGTCGGCGGACCGCACGCAGGTGATGTACGAGAGCAACATCGCGGGGCTCACGGCGGCCGCCGACATGAAGGACGCCATCTCGCAGGTGCGCATCGCCACCCGCAATGCTCTCCTGACGCCGGAGGACGCCGACAGCCAGCGGATCACGAGCACCACCATCCCGGCGCTGGCCGACCAGTTCCACGCTGCCGCCGATGCCTACGCGCGGTCGTTCCCGACCCCGGAGAAGCAGGCCCTGGTGGACGGGGCGGTCGAGGACTTCGACGCGTACGTGAGCGCAGGGACGACCGTCCTCGGCCCGCTGGCCCTGACTCTGGACTACGCCGGCTGGTGGGCGCAGAACGAGGCCCAGGTGGCGCCCCTGGCCAGCGACGTGGACAAGGTCCTCGACGAGGTCCGGGAGATAGAGGCCGCCGAGGCGAAGGACGCCGCCGCGGCAGCACAGGACGCCTACGAACGCCAGCGGACCCTGTCCATCGTGGTGCTGATCGTGGGGATCGCAGCGGCGCTCGCCGTCGGTTTCCTGATCGCGCGGGGCATCCGGCTCGCGGTCGGCAAGGTCCAGCGAGTGTCGGATGCGCTCGCGGCGGGAGACCTCACGCGGTCTGCCGGCCTCACCACGCGGGACGAGCTGGGTCGGATGGGCGAGGCGCTGGATACCGCCGTCGGAAACCTCCGGTCGGTGCTGGGTGGTGTCGCGGCGTCGGCCGACGCCGTCGCGGCGTCGTCGGAGGAGCTGTCGGCGTCCTCGGCGCAGATCTCCGCCTCGGCGGAGGAGACCGCCGCGCAGTCCGGCGTCGTCTCCAGCGCTGCCGAGGAGGTCAGCCGGAGCGTGCAGACCGTCGCCGCCGGTGCCGAGCAGATGGGCGCGTCGATCCGGGAGATCGCATCCAACGCCGCCGAGGCCAGCGAGGTGGCCGCCCGCGCCGTTACCGCGGCCGAGACCACCACGGCCACCGTGGCCAAGCTGGGCGAGTCGTCGGCCGAGATCGGCAACGTCGTCAAGGTCATCACGAGTATCGCCGAGCAGACCAACCTGCTGGCGCTGAACGCCACCATCGAGGCCGCCCGCGCCGGCGAGGCCGGCAAGGGCTTCGCCGTCGTGGCCAACGAGGTCAAGGAGCTGGCGCAGGAGACCGCCAAGGCCACCGAGGACATCGCCCGCCGGGTGCAGTCGATCCAGGGCGACACCACCGCGGCGGTCGCGGCGATCGAGGAGATCAGCGCGATCGTGGCGCAGATCTCCGACCGGCAGACCACCATCGCCAGCGCGGTGGAGGAGCAGACCGCGACCACGAACGAGATGTCGCGGTCGGTGCAGGAGGCCGCGGACGGGACGACGGAGATCGCCGGCAACATCACCGGGGTGTCCACCGCGGCGGACTCCACCACCCAGGCGCTGACCCAGACCCGCACCGCCGTCGACGAGCTGTCCCGGATGGCCGCCGACCTGCGCGCCACCGTCGGCACGTTCACCTACTGAGGCACCACCCCGCGGAAGCGGGTGCCGGACCCGCACCGCGGGTGCCGATAACACGCAGGACGGCCGGGTCCGCCGACGGATTCACCGTGACTCCGCCGGCGGCCCGCCGATGACCCAGCCGGGCGGGCCCCCCCGAGCCCGTTCGCGACGCGAGAGAGAAGGCACACACGGTGGACGGTCTGGACGACATCGTCGAAGAGTTCCTGGTGGAGAGCCACGAGAACCTCGACCAGCTGGACACCGACCTGGTCGCCCTCGAGCAGGAGCCCGGTTCCCGCGAGCGGCTCTCCAGCATCTTCCGGACGATCCACACCATCAAGGGCACCAGCGGCTTCCTGGCCTTCAACCGCCTGGAGGAGGTGACCCACGTCGGGGAGAACATGCTCTCCCGGCTGCGTGACGGCGAGCTGGACCTGACCCCGGCGCGCACCAGCGTGCTGCTCCAGATGGTCGACACCGTCCGAGCGCTGCTCGCCTCGATCGAGGCCGGTGGTGGTGAGGGTTCCGTCGAGGTCACCGGAGTGGTCGCCGCGATCACCGCGGCCATGGACGACACCACGGCCGCACCCGCACCGGTCGTCCCGGCCCCGCGGGCTGCGACGCCGGCAGAGAAGGCGCCGGCGAAGGCGGCGACCGCCAAGGCCCCGACCGCCAAGGCGCCCGCGAAGGCCCCGACCGCCAAGGCGCCCGCCAAGGCCGCCGCTACCAAGAAGACGACCGCGCGCAAGGCACCGGCCTCGCGCGCGACGACGACCCCGGTGGCGCCCGCCGCCCGGTCCGTGGAGGAGACCCCGGTCGCCGTCCGCACCGATGAGCTGCGCGAGGGAGCACACGCAGTCATGCCCGAGCGCACTGTGGAGGAGCCGGCCGCGCCGGCCCCCGCCGCCGAGCAGGCCGATACCGAGGCCGCGTCGGCCGGTGGCGACGGTCAGGCCCGGCGCGGCGTCGCCGACAGCACCATCCGCGTGGACGTCGACCTGCTCGACGAGCTCATGCTGCTCGTGGGCGAGCTGGTCCTCACCCGCAACCAGATCGTGCAGAACGTCGCCCGGCAGACCGACACCGACCTGATCCGCGCCTCCCAGCGGCTCAACCTGATCGCCAGTGAGCTGCAGGAGGGCGTCATGAAGACGCGCATGCAGCCCATCGACCACATCTGGTCCAAGCTCCCCCGCGTCGTCCGGGACCTCGGTCTGCAGTTGGAGAAGTCTATCCGCCTGGAGATGGAGGGCCGGGAGACCGAGCTCGACAAGACACTGCTCGAGGCCGTGAAGGACCCGTTGACCCACCTGGTGCGCAACTCGGTGGACCACGGCATCGAGGCCCCCGAGGACCGCAAGAAGGCCGGCAAGCCGGCGGAGGGCGTCCTGACCCTGCGTGCGCGGCACGAGAGCGGGCAGGTCGTCGTCGAGGTCGCCGACGACGGCGCCGGCATCGACCCGGCGAAGCTCGGCGCCAAGGCCGTGCAGCGCGGGCTGCTGACCGCCGACGCCCTGTCGCGGATGAGCCCGGCCGACATCCTGCAGCTGATCTTCCTGCCCGGCTTCTCCACGGCCTCCGCGGTCACGAACGTCTCGGGCCGGGGCGTCGGCATGGACGTCGTCAAGACCAACATCGAGTCCATCGGCGGCACCATCGAGGTCGAGTCCGAGACCGGCCGCGGCACCGTCTGCCGGCTGCGGATCCCACTGACCCTCGCCATCGTCCCGGCGCTGACCGTCGAATGCGCCGGCGATCGCTACGCCATCCCGCAGATCAGCCTCCAGGAGCTGGTCAGCCTGGACGCCGAGAAGGCCGCCAACGCGGTCGAGGAGGTCGGGGGCGCGCAGGTCTACCGGCTCCGCGGCGAGCTGCTGCCGCTCGTACGGCTCACCGACGTGCTGGGCCTGACCTCCGAGCGGCACGACGGCCACGTGGTCATCGCCGTGCTGCGCTCGGAAGGACGGCGCTTCGGCCTCGTCGTCGACCGGGTCATCAACACCGAGGAGATCGTCGTCAAGGCGGTGGGCGGTCAGATGAAGGCGATCGGCCTCTACTCCGGTGCGACCGTCCTCGGCGACGGCACGGTGGCCCTCATCCTCGACGTGCAGGCGCTGGCCCGCCGCGCCCTGCGCACCGAGACCACCGAGCGCCAGGATTCACAGAAGGCCGCCTTGAAGGCTGCCGCCGCCAGCGAGACCGAGCGACAGCGGATGCTGCTGGCGGCCATCGGCGGCGGCCGGCGGGTGGCCATCCCGCTGGACACCGTGACGCGCCTCGAGCAGGTCCGTGCCGACGCGGTGGAGAAGGTCGGCAACCGCGAGGTCGTCCAGTACCGGGGGGCGATCCTGCCGATCGTCCGCCTCGACCGGCACCTGGGTGCCTACGGCGAGACCGACCGCGAGGTCCTCGAGGTCATCGTCTACGCCGACCACGGGCGCAGCGTCGCCATCGTCGTGGAGGAGATCCTCGACATCGTGGACGGCGAGGCCGCCGTGCGCAGCGACATCGACGACCTGGGCCTGCTCGGCTCCGCCGTCCTCGGCGACAAGGTGACCGAGCTGCTCGACGTCCGGGCCGCGATCCTGGCCGCCGACCCGGCCTTCTACTCCGCTTCCCCCGCCACGACGCCGGCCGGCGTCCCCGCCTCTCTGCTGGAGGTCTGACGTGACCGCCCCCATCCGTACCACCGCTCCCGCCACCAGCGGGCAGCTGGCCACCTTCTGGCTGGACGGCGACCTCTACGGCATCGAGGTCGAGCACGTGCAGGAGGTGCTGCGCAGCCAGCAGCTCACCCGCGTGCCGCTCGCCCCGACCGCCGTCGCCGGGCTGATCAACCTGCGCGGCCAGGTGGTGACCGCGATCGAGCTGCGCGAGCGCCTCGGCCGGCCGCCGCGCCCCGAGGGCACCGACGCCGTCATCATCGTCGTCCGGCTGCACGGCGAGGCCGTCAGCCTGCTGGTGGACTCCATCGCCGACGTCGTCGACGTCGATGCCGCGGACTTCGAGGCCCCGCCGGACACCCTCGAGGGACAGGCCCGTGACCTGATCCGCGGCGCCTACAAGCTGCACGGCCAGCTGCTGCTGGCCCTGGACGTGCAGAGGGCCGTCTCCGCCTGACGACGGCCGGGGGAGCATCGCAGCGAGGAACGAGCGAGGAGAGATCGCCACCAACATCGGGGCGTCTCGCTTCAGCTACTGAGAGCAACCTTCACTACACGGACAAGTACCGAACACGCGACCGTCACCCCGTCGTCCTCCCGCGAAGGGGTGACGGTCGCATGGCGCTACCGGAGGTTCACCGTCAGCATGGTCTGACCCACTCTGGAGATCGCCGGTTGGAGGCGCTGCCGTGCCCTACTCACTGGTCAGTGCCGCGACGCTCGGCTTCGACCTGGTGCGGCTGCCTGCCGGCCGGGCGGTCGCCGGGGTGCTCCTGACCGGCCTGGGCGCCGACGGCCCGACGCTCTCCCGCGCGGCCGCGACGCATCCCGGCCGGGGCCTCACCCGCGAGGAGCGAGGCGTGCGCGCCGTCCGGGGCCGCCGCGCCCGCGAGATGGCCGCGTCCGTTCCGCACGTGCGCGACGCCGCCGCGGCGGGGGGCCGTGCGGCCGTGCTGGTCACCCAGCTGGAGCAGGGCACGATCGGCGACGCCCCCACGCTGGAGCGGCTGCTCCGTGACGACGTCCTGGGACCCGAGCACGCGGCCGCCGCCGGGCTGCCGGAGGAGGAGCGGGGCGAGGCCGTCGACGTCCTGGCCGACGCCGCCCTCGGGTACTGGGCCGCCGGAGTGCTCCCGCCCCTGGTCCGCCGCGAGCTCACCGGGCCCTACGACAGCGCCGTGGAGCGTGGTGACCTGGCCGTTCCGGTGATCGGCTCGGACCTCGGCCCCGCCGCCGGTGAGCTGGCCGGCCTCCTGCAGGCGGTCCGCGGTCTCGACGAGGCCGGCCGGGGTGCCTGGCGTGCTGCCGTCGACGAGGGGCGCGCCGGGCACCGCCCCTGGGCCGCGGCCATGCACGAGGCGTCCTGGGCGGCGCACGTCTCCGGGCGGACCCGGGCGCTGGCGACGGCGCAGCTGCACGCCGTCCAGGCGTTCCTGGACGGCGGCTTCGACCTGCACGACGGCGCCGCCGGTGTCTGGAACGCCGTCGCGGGCTGCGTCCAGGGGACGGCCATGGCCGACCTGCTCGACGAGGGCTCCCTCGCCGTGCTGCGCGCACCATCGGAGCGGGTCGCTCGCGGCTGAGGGGCGCCGATCGCGTCCGCGCGCGCTCGGCCCGCCCGGGCGTGGATCGGGCGACCCGAGCACTGTCGTCGTCACCGCAGTCGTAGAGCGCTGGGGGCGCGGGGACGACGCGGGGGTCGGTCGACGCGCGTTCGTCGATGACCGACCCGAGGCGGGGCCCCACTGCTCCGGCCATGTCGACAAATGGCTGAAATGCTAATTCGACGACGCCGTAACGGTCACCGATGAATTGTGTAACGAGTTCGGCCGGGAGCTTTCTTTTTGTTCGCCCGCACCTGAAGCTCTTGGTGACGGCAATGTCAGCGGCGCTCCCCCGGCCGCCGCGAATGGGATGTCCGGCCCCGCTCAAGGGTTGCGATCCGGTGCCGATACAGAAATGAACAGCCTGTCGGGCTGAGCCCGACAGGGAAGCAGGAGGACACGCGTGAACCCGATCCGGGTGATGGTCGTCGACGATTCCGTCGTCGTCCGGAAGATCGTGACCGACGTGCTCTCCGCCGATCCGGACATCGAGGTCGTCGGCACCGCCGTCAACGGCCGGATCGCCCTGGGCAAGCTCGAGCAGCTCGAACCCGACCTGGTCACGATGGACATCGAGATGCCGGAGATGAACGGCATCGAGGCGGTGCGTGCCATCCGCGCCACCCGCAACCGGGTGCCGATCGTCATGTTCAGCACCCTCACCGAGCGCGGCGCCTCGGCCACCTTGGACGCCCTCTCGGCCGGGGCCAACGAGTACGTCACCAAGCCGGCCAACGTCGGCAGTGTCGGGCAGTCGATGGAGAGCGTCCGCGAACAGCTGATCCCGAAGATCAAGGCGCTCACCGGCCGCCCGGTCGGCCCCGCCCGTGTGGCGGCTCCGGTGCCGCCGCCTCCCCCGCCGGCACCCCGCACCGGCCCCGGCAAGAAGCCGGCCGTCCTGGTGATCGGCTCGTCCACGGGCGGACCGGAGGCACTGGCCCGGGTGCTCCCCCAGCTGCCCGCGTCCCTCCCGGTGCCCGTCCTGCTCGTGCAGCACATGCCGCCGGTCTTCACCCGCCAGTTCGCCCAGCGCCTCGACCGGCTCTGCCCGCTCCGCGTCGTCGAGGCCTCGGACGGGACGCCGCTCGTCCCGGGCACCGTCCACCTGGCGCCGGGCGATCACCACCTCGTCGTCCGCCCCGCCGGATCCCGCAGCGGGCGGCAGGGACTGCACACCGGCCTGAACCAGGGCCCGTCCGAGAACTTCTGCCGTCCGGCGGTCGACCCGCTCTTCCGCTCGGCGGTGGCCGCGTTCGACGGCGCCGTGCTGGCCGTCGTCCTGACCGGCATGGGAGCCGACGGTCGCAACGGCGCGGGCGAGATCCGCGCCGCTGGAGGCACCGTGCTCGTCCAGGACCAGGGCACGTCTGTCGTGTGGGGCATGCCCGGCGCCGTCTGCCAGGCCGGCTACGCCGACGAGGTGCTACCGCTGGACCGCATCCCGGAGGCAATCAACCGCCACCTCGCCGGTGTCGCCGCCCCGCGTCCCACCGCGGCCGTGGCGGGCGGTGCCCGATGACCCTGACCGCGACCAGCTTCGACTGGGTCCGCGCGCTCGTGCACAAGGAGAGCGCGATCGTCCTCCAGCCGGGGAAGGAGTACCTCGTCGAGGCCCGGCTCCTGCCCATGGCGCGGGAGAGGGGGCTGCCCGACGTCTCCCACTTCGTGGAGACCGTCCGCCACCGGCCTGACCCCGACAGCACCCGCCGCATCGTCGAGGCGCTCACGACCAACGAGACGTCGTGGTTCCGTGACGGTGACCCGTTCACCGCGCTCACCTCCACGGTGATGCCGGCCCTGCTGGCAGCCCGGGGACCGAACGAGCGACTGCAGATCTGGTCGGCCGCCTGCTCCAGCGGGCAGGAGCCGTACACGATCGCGATGCTGCTCCAGGACTCGCTGCCCAACGCCACCAGCCGCGTCTCCATCACCGCGACCGACCTCTCCCGCGAGATGGTGGCCCGGACCCGCGCCGGCCGGTTCAGCCAGCTCGAGATCAACCGGGGTCTGCCCGCGCCGATGCTCGTGCGGCACTTCACGCGGGCCGGCAACGAGTGGGAGGTGGCCGCGCCGTTGCGCCGGATGGTGACCGCCAGCGAGTGCAATCTCGCCGCGCCGCTGCCGCGGATGGGCCCGTTCGACGTGGTCTACCTCCGCAACGTCCTCATCTACTTCGACCTGCCGACGAAGCAGACGATCCTTCGCCGCGTGCGCGAGCTGATGCGCCCCGACTCATGGCTCTTCCTCGGCGCGGCGGAGACGACGCTCGGAGTGGACGACTCCTGGGAGCGGGTCGTCGTCGGCCGCAGCTCCGCCTACCGCCCGCTGAAGGGAAAGTGAACGTGCGCGCTCTGGTGATCGACGACTCCAAGGTCATGCGGCGCATCGTGGCCGGGATCCTCGAAGGGCTCGGGTACGAGGTGCAACAGGCCGGTCACGGCCGGGAGGGGCTCGACGTCCTCGCCGGTGGCTGGGTTCCCGAACTCGTCTGTGTCGACTGGAACATGCCGGTGATGGACGGCCTGCAGTTCGTCTCCGCCGTCCGGTCGAACCCGACCTGGCGGCACGTGACGATCATGATGGTCACCTCGGAGAGCGAGCACGGCCAGATCGTGCGGGCCCTGGCGGCCGGCGCCCACGAGTACGTCATCAAGCCGTTCACCGCCGATGCCATCCGCGACAAGCTCGCGCTGCTCGGCCTGCTTCCCCAGGACGTGGTCCGGTGAGCCGGCCGGCGAGCTCACGCACGACACGGCGACCGCGGACGCGGGGGACCAGCGCCGGCGAGGAGACCACGTGAACGAGTTCCACGACACCGGTGAGCGCCGCCGCAGCAGCGACACGCCTCTGCTGATCACCGACCTGATCGACGAGGAGACGGTCCGGAGCATCGCCCAGGAGGCATGGTCCGCCCTGATCGGCGATGACGAGTTCCTCGTCCCGCTGCCCGGTGGCCCGCCCGACGACGCCGTCAGCTCCTGGGTGGACGTCGTGGGGCCCTGGACGGGCACGGTCGTCCTGACCTGCTCCCGCGCGACCGCCGAGGAGCTGGCCCGCTGCCTCCTGGCCGAGCACGCGCCGCCGGTGCTCGACGCCGAGGACGTCCACGACGCCCTCGGCGAGCTCGCCAACGTCGTGGGCGGCAACGTCAAGGCCGTCCTCCCCGGTCCGTCCGCTCTCGGCCTGCCCGAGCTGGGGTCCATCCCCGCCGCAGGGCCGCCGGCCGACACCTGCCGCGTCGATCTCCTGTGGCGCGGCCGGTCACTGACCATCACCGTGCAGGGCTCCGCCGGAGCCGTGCACATCACGCCCGAGAACAACCCGCAGAAGAACGAGGTGCCACTGTGAAGATCCTGGTCGCCGACGACAGCCGCGTCATGCGGCAGATCGTCATCCGCACCCTGCGCCAGGCCGGTTACGACGACCACGACATCGTCGAGGCGGAGGACGGCGCCGACGCGCTGGCCAAGGTGTCCTCGGACCAGCCGGACCTGGTCCTGTCGGACTGGAACATGCCCAACATGACGGGCATCGAGTGCCTCCAGGCCCTGCGTTCCTCCGGCTCGGCCGTGCCGTTCGGCTTTGTCACCTCGGAAGGCTCCCCGGAGATGCGCGAGAAGGCGGCCAACGCGGGCGCGCTCTTCCTCATCGCCAAGCCCTTCACCGAGGAGACCTTCAAGGAGCACCTGGACGGGGTCCTCTCGTGAGCACCGTCGTGCTGCCGGCGCCGAAGGACGTCCGGGACATGCTCGCGGCCCTGATCGGCCGCAACGTCACCGTCTCCCCGGGTGCCCCGGTCACCCCAGCACCTGACCGGCCGGTGTCGGTCGCCGTCTACGTGTCCCCCGAGATGTCGGTCAACGCCCTGTGCCTGATGGACCTCGGCGCTTCCGCGTACACCGGCGGTGCCCTGGCCCTGCTGCCCCCCGGCGGCTGCCAGGACGCCGTCGAGGAGGACGGCGAACTCAGCGGCGTGCAGATCGAGGCTCTCCACGAGGTGGTGAACGTGCTGTCCGCCCTGTTCAACACCCCGGGAGCGCCGCACTCGAAGCTGCACAAGCTGTACGCCGCCGGCGGTGACCTTCCCGGCGACATCGAGGGCATGCTGGCCGCCTTCAACCGCATCGACCTCGACATCGACGTGCAGGGCTACGGCAAGGGATCGCTCTCCCTCGTCATCCCGTGACGTCGTCGTCCTACCGGACGACACCGCGGCCGATCGCCGTCCCCGACGGCGTCGTCGGTCCGGCTCGGTTGCACGTGGAACAGTGCTCAGGTCAGGGCGGGCTGACGGTTCTCGATGCTGCTGGGCAGGCAGGCCCAGACGTGCTTCCAGCCGTCGTCGACGTACCAGCCGTGGGCCACCGACAGCCGGGCGACCAGGTGCAGACCCAGGCCTCCCTTGGCCGGATCGCGGTCGACGGCCGGCGCCGGCATCATCTCCGGGGCGCGGTCGCTGACGTTCAGCAGCCATCCCCCGCTACCGGCGATGACGGTCGCCACCACGGGGGACGCACCGTGCCGGAGCGCGTTCGAGGCGAGTTCGTCGAAGGCCAGCACCAGTCGCTCGCCCGCGGTGTCCTGGTCCTGGACGGGGAAACCCACCGCTCCGAGCCGGCTCCGCAGTGCCGCGCGCGCCGCCGGGAGCTCGGCCAGGTTGCTCAGGTCCCAGCGCCACACCTCCCCACGCCCGTCCGGTAACGGGCGCAGTGGCCACGCGAGTCGACCCATAGCCCTCTCCCCCGGTTGCCGGCATCCTGCCCACGTCCGGGGTGCCCACGACGCTGCGCCGTCAATCGTGCGCCGGGGTGGTTCCTGCCCCGCCGGGGTGGCTTCCCGCCAGTCGCACTGCCACGAGGGCGACGTCGTCTTGCGGGGTGCCGCGGAGCATGCGGCGCAGCAGGCCGTCGCACAGCTCGTCCAGGGGCCTGCCGGTGAGATCCCGGAGATACCGCGTCACGGCGGCCGTCCCCTCGTCGAGGGTGCTGCCCCGTCGCTCCACCAGCCCGTCGGTGTGCAGCAGGACGGTCGCCCCGGGAGGCAGCGGCACCACCGACTCGGTGCGGATGGAGCCCGCGTCCACGCCGGGCATGAGATCGCCGAGCTCCCCGCCCAGCACCGTCACCCTGCCGTCGGCGGCCAGCAGCAGGAGCGGGGGATGACCGGCGTTGGCCCAGCGGAGGGCGCGCCCTCTGTCTCCGTCGGACTCGACCCGGGCGATCGCCGCCGTCGCCAGCGTCTGATGGTGCATCTGGACGATCGCCTCGTCGAGGCCGCGCAGCACCTCGGCAGGCCCGGCGCTGCTGTAGTGGGCGATCCCGCGCAACAACCCGCGCAGCTGGCCCATCGCCGCCGCGGCCGCCGTGTCGTGCTCGACGACGTCCCCGATCACCACGACCAGGGAGCCGTCCCGCTGGAGGAAGGCGTCGTACCAGTCCCCGCCCACCCGCGCGGCCTCGGCCGTCGGGACGTAGCGGACGACGACGGCGCCCCCAGTCAGCGCGGGGGGATCGGTGAGCAGGCTCCGCTGCAGGGCCTCGGCGAGCTGGGCCTGCTGGCTCTGCCGGTGCACGCGCGCGATCGCCCGGCCGGCCTCCGCCGCGACCTGCCGGGCGATCTCCATGTCCTCTTCGGTCATGATCCGGCCGGCGTCCTGGTAGAGCGTCAGGACTCCGACGGTCCGGGCCTCGGCCGTCAGGGGGAGCACCACGGCCGTCGCGGGCGCCAGCGCCGTCAGCAGGTCGCGGGCCGGGCCGTCCGCCATCAGAGCGAGGACGGCGTCGACGGACTCGGTGACCGGCGTCCCGGTGGTCAGAGCCTGTCCCACCGGCGAATCGCCGGGGAGCGTGTCGAGCCGGATCTGGGCGTACCGGTCCACGACCTCCCGCCGGGCCGGGTCGCCGTACCACGAGCCCACGTCGCGGGCCCGGCCCTCCCGGTCGACGAGAGTGACGATGCACCCGTCGGTGAGGACGGGGACGACCAGCTCGGCCAGCCGGCCGATTCTGTCCACGCGTTCAGTCGCTGCCAAGGTGGCACGGAACGGCGGTGGGGGGTCCTGCCCCGTGGGATCGGGCGAGCCCGCCGCGGTCAGTCGGGGTGCCGGAGCAGGTAACGGCCGAAGTGCGGAACCGTGAACGCGATCTGTCCGCGTTCGGCCGAGTAGACCAGCCCCTTCTTGATCAGCGAGTCACGCGCGGGGGACAGCGACGCGGGCTTGCGACCCAGCGCGACGGCGACCTCCGACGTCGCCACCGCCGCGCCGCCCGGCCCGCCCAGCTCGGCCATCGCGTGCATGTACTCGCGCTCGGCCGGGGTGGCCCGGTCGTAGCGGGAGCCGAAGAAACCGACGGCCAGCTCGGCCTCGGCGACCGGCGCGGCCATGGACACGTCGTCGGCGGTGATGGGGGAGGAGGCCGCGAGGTCCCAGGTGACCTTGCCGTAGGCCTGCACGAAGTAGGGATAGCCGTCGGCGGTCTCGTACAGGGCGTCGAGGGCGGCGGGCTCGAACTCGACGTCCTCACGGGCGGCGGGCGCCAGGAGTGCCCGGTCGGCGGCCTCCCGGTCGAGCCGGTCGATGCGCAGGTAGCGGAACAACCGCTCGGAGTAGCTCTTGGACGCGCTGAGAACCGCGGGCAGGTGCGGCAGGCCGGCGCCGACGACGATCAGCGGCGCCCCCTGCTGGGACAGCTCGTGGCAGGCCGCGCAGATCGCCGAGACGTCGTCGGGTTGCACGTCCTGCATCTCGTCGATGAACAGGGCGATACCGCTGCCGATGTCGGCGGCCACCCCGGCGGCGTCGCTGAGCAGCTCCACCAGGTCGATCTCCATGTCACCGGAGTCGGCCCGCCCCGTCGCCGCGGGGACGTCGATGCCCGGCTGCCACCGGTCCCGGACCTTGGCGTTCTCCGGTGCCTGGCGCTGGGCGAAGGCCTTGAGGACGCCGAGGACCTCCTCCATCGACTCCTGGTCGCGGTGCCGGGGGCCGAGTTCCCGCAGCGCCATGTGCAGCGCGGAGGAGACCGGCCGGCGCAACGACTGCTCGGGCCGGGCCTCGATCTTGCCGGTGCCCCACCCCCGCGAGATCGCCGCCGAGCGCAGCTGGTTGAGCAGCACCGTCTTGCCGACGCCGCGCAGCCCGGTCAGCACGAGGGAGCGCTCCGGGCGGCCGTGGGCGATCCGCTCCAGGACCACGTCGAACGCCGACAGCTCGGTGTCGCGACCGGCCAGCTCGGGTGGGCGCTGGCCCGCGCCCGGGGCGTAGGGGTTCCGCACGGGATCCATGTCGAGCACCGTATGGCCTTGTCTAGCCACAACCGTAGAGATCCGTAGAAGCGCCTAGCGCGTGTCGTCGTCGGTCCCGGCACCCGGGCTCCGGGCGCGCGGCCGCCGTCTCGCGCGGACGTGCGGCGGTCGTCGAGGCCGATCTGCCGCTCTCTAGCGTTCACGCTAGAGAGCGCTAGCTGGGCCGAGATCCCCCACTCGGCGATTCCGCACGGCTAGCGTCGGTGCTGTGATCAAGTTCGCGCTCAAGGTGGTCGTCCTCGCGGCGGTGTTCTACGGCCTCACCCGGTACGACGTGCTGCCGGGGCTCGACGTCGTCGAGAACCCCGAGGGACCTCTGGGCGAGTTGGGCACCTACCTCTGGATCGGCCTGCTCTTCGGCGTCCTCAATGCGCTCGTGGGTCCCATCCTGCGGCTGCTGTCGCTGCCCTTCGTGCTGCTGACCCTCGGCCTGTTCCTCCTGGTCGTCAACGCGGCCCTGCTCGGGCTCACCGCGGCGCTGACCGACCGCCTCACCGTCGACGGCTTCGGCACCGCCGTCCTCGGCGGGCTCATCCTGGCCGTCGCCGGGTGGGTCGCCGACCAGCTGCTGGACCGTTGAACGGCCCAGGTGGCGGCGATGCGGCGCGGGTGGATGACGACCGCTGCGCCGCCGTGACGTGCACCTCACCACGCAGTAGCGTGGCCTGACATGGCCAGCACCACCGTCGTACCCGAGACCCCGGTGCACGGGCCGGACGGCGCCTCCTCCACCGGCTCCCTCACCGAGCTCGCCGCGCTCGAGGCCGCCCGCGACGAGAAGCGTCGGCTCCTGGCCCGTGCCGCCGAAGCGGCGCGGTCGGGGCAGCGCCCCCTTCCCACCGGCTGCACCGAGGACGACCTGCCCGTCCTGCTGCAGCGGTACTACTGGAGCGAGCCGGCGGCCGAGGTCCTCGGCCACGAGCCGGCCGAACTCGCCGACCTCGCCCTCGGCCACCTGCGGCTCGCCGAGGTGCGCCCGCCCGGCTCCGCCACCGTCGACGCACAGCGGCTGCCCGACGGGCGTGCGGTCATCCGGCTGGTCACCGACGACATGCCCTACCTGGTGGACTCGGTCACCGCCGAGGTGATCCGTCAGGGCTTCGCGCTCGCCCACATCGTCCATCCGGTGGTCGTGGTGCAGCGGGACCTCCGCGGGAAGATCAAGGCATTCTGCGACAGCGGCCTCGCGGTCGGCTGCGGCGCCGACGCGCTCACCGAGTCGTGGATGGCCGTCGTCCTGGACGGCCCGCTCGACGCGGAGGCCTCCGCCGACCTCGTCGCCGGGCTGCGCACGGTCCTCGACGACGTCCGAGCCGTCGACGAGGACGCCGAGCGCCTGCGGGCGCGGGTCCTGGAGCTGGCCGGACGCCTGGACGAACTGGCGACGACCGGCACCGGACCCGACCCGGACGGCGATCCCGCCGACGATCCGGCCGAGGCCGCCGCCCTGCTCCGCTGGCTGGCCGACGGCAACTTCGTCTTCCTGGGTGCGCGCGACGTGGAGCTGGCGGTGGCCAAGGGCAAGGCGACGGCCCGAGCCGTGCACGGCAGCGGGCTCGGCGTCCTCCGCAGCGACACCGACATGAACGAATCGGTGACCGCGACACCGGAGGCCACGCGCTCCCCGGTGCCGCACCTGCTGGCCGTCACGAAGGCCGACGTGCGCTCCCCGGTCCATCGCCGGGCCTGGCTGGACCTGATCGCGGTCAGCCTCCCGGAGGAGGACGGCCGGGCGCGGCAGTTCCGCTTCGTCGGGCTGTTCCCGTCCGCCGCGTACACCAGCAGCGTCCTCGACGTCCCGCTGGTGCGCCGGCGGGTGGCCGAGGTGGTGGCCCGCTCCGGTGTCCCGGCCGACAGCCACACCGGCAAGGAGCTGCTGGAGATCCTGGAGACCTACCCCCGCGACGAGCTGCTCCAGGTGGGGGCCGACGAGCTCCTGCCGGTCGCGACGGCGGTGCTGCACCTGCAGGAGCGGCGGCAGACGCGGTTGTTCCTGCGTCGCGACCCGACGGGACGGTTCTGGTCGGCGCTGGTCTACCTCCCCCGCGACCGGTACACGACCGAGGTGCGGCTGGCGATGCAGGAACTCCTGCTGTCCCGGCTCGGCGGCACGAGCATCGAGTACACGGCGCGGTCCACGGAATCGGTGCTGGCGCGGCTGCACTTCGTCGTCCGCGTGCCGGTGGGGCGGCGCGGTGGCCCCAGACCGGTGGCCGTCGACGTGGAGTCGCTGCAGGCCGAGCTGGCCGCGGCGGCCCGGAGCTGGGCCGACGAGCTCTCCGACGCCCTGCACGAGCGATACGGCGCCGAGGCGGAGCAGGTGTTCGCCCGCGTCGCCGACGCGTTCCCCGCGGCCTACCAGCAGGACTTCTCCGCCGAGCAGGCCGTCGACGACCTGGCCCGGCTGGACGGGCTGACCGAGGGTCAGCTGTCCATGCGCCTGTGGACCCCGCCCGGGGCGGCGGCCGGCGAGCGTCGGCTGAGCATCTACCGGGTCGGGCAGCGGCTGCTGCTGTCGGAGGTCCTGCCGGTCCTGCAGAACATGGGCGTCGACGTCGTCGACGAGCGGCCCTACGAGATCGACCGCATCGGCGCGCCACCCACGTGGATCTACGACTTCGGCGTCGCGGTCCCACCGGTCGAGCTGCCGCTGCTCCGCTCGCTGCCCGAGCGGTTCACCGAGGCGGTCGGCGCGGTGTGGCGCGGCGACGCGGAGGACGACGGGCTCGGAGCGCTGGTCATGCTCGCCGGCCTCAACTGGCGGCAGGTGACCGTCATCCGCGCCTACGTGCAGTGGCTGCGACAGGCCGGGCTCCCGTTCGGGCAGGACTACGTCGAGCGGACGCTGGCCGCCCACCCCGACGTCGTCGCTCGGCTGGTGCTGCTGTTCGAGACCCGGTTCTCCCCCGGCCGCGTGAACGGGAGGGCGAAGCGCCAGGAGGAGCTGGTCGAGGCGCTGCGCGGCTCGATCGGCGAGGTGGCATCCCTCGACGCCGACCGGGTGCTCAGCTCGCTGCTCGCCGCGGTCACCGCCACGCAGCGGACCACCTACTACGCGGGCGGCCCGCTGGCGCTCAAGCTCGACCCCGCGGCCGTTCCCGATCTGCCCGAGCCCCGGCCCGCACGCGAGGTCTGGGTGAGCTCGCCGCGGGTCATGGGCATCCACCTGCGCTTCGGCGCCGTCGCCCGCGGCGGTCTGCGCTGGTCCGACCGGCGCGAGGACCTGCGCACCGAGGTGCTGGGGCTGGTCAAGGCGCAGATGGTGAAGAACACCGTCATCGTGCCGACCGGCGCCAAGGGTGGCTTCGTCGTCAAGAACCCGCCGGCGGTGTCCGACCCCGCCCACCCGGCCTCCCGCGACGCCGTCCTGGCCGAGGGGCAGGCCTGCTACAAGCTGTTCATCGGCGCCCTGCTGGCGCTCACCGACAACCTGGTGGACGGCAAGGTCATCCCCCCGGAGAAGGTGGTCCGGCACGACGGCGACGACCCCTACCTCGTCGTGGCGGCCGACAAGGGGACGGCGACGTTCTCCGACCTCGCCAACGGCGTGGCGATCGAGCGCGGGTTCTGGCTCGGCGACGCCTTCGCCTCCGGTGGGTCGGTCGGCTACGACCACAAGGCCATGGGCATCACCGCCCGGGGCGCCTGGGAGTCGGTGACCCGGCACTTCCGCGAGCTCGGCATCGACGTCCAGGAACAGGACTTCACCGTCGTCGGCATCGGTGACATGTCCGGGGACGTCTTCGGCAACGGCATGCTGCTGTCGGAGCACATCCGGCTGGTGGCCGCCTTCGACCACCGGCACGTGTTCGTCGACCCGACACCGGACGCGGCGGCGTCCTTCACCGAGCGCAAGCGCCTCTTCGGGCTGCAGCGCTCCTCGTGGGCGGACTACAACCGTTCGCTGATCAGCGCCGGCGGAGGCGTGTGGCCGCGGACGGCGAAGGCCATCCCGGTCTCGGAGCCGATGCGTGCGGCGCTCGGCCTCGCCGACGGCGTCGCGACGCTCACCCCGGTCGAGCTGATCCGGGCGATCCTGATGGCGCCGGTCGACCTGCTGTTCAACGGCGGCATCGGCACGTACGTGAAGGCGTCGACCGAGAGCGCGCTGGACGCGGGGGACAAGGCCAACGACGCGGTCCGCGTGGACGGCGAGCAGCTGCGCGTCCGGGTGGTCGGCGAGGGCGGCAACCTGGGGCTGACCCAGCGCGGCCGTGTCGAGTACGCGCTGACCGGCGGCCGGGTGAACACCGACGCCATCGACAACTCCGCAGGCGTCGACACCTCCGACCACGAGGTCAACATCAAGATCGCCCTGAACCGGGTGGTCGACGACGGCGAGCTGGACGCCGCCGGCCGGGCGGCGCTGCTGGGGGAGATGGCCGACGAGGTCGCCGCCGCGGTGCTGACCGACAACCACGACCAGAACGCCACCCTGGCCGTCGAGGCCACCTCGGCGCGCAGCCTGCTGGACGCCCACGAGCGCTTCCTCCGCTCACTGGAGCGCTCGGGACGACTCATCCGCAGTGTCGAGGCGCTGCCCGACGACCGGGCGCTGGCCGAGCGCCGCCGCGACGGACAGGCGCTGACCAGCCCGGAACTGTCGGTGCTGCTCGCCTACGCCAAGCTCGAGACCGGCGACGTCATCCTGCACAGCGACCTCCCCGACGACCCCGCGCTCGAGGACCTGCTGACCGGTTACTTCCCGAGCCGGCTGCGCGAGCGCTTCCCCGCCGCGATCACCTCGCACCCGCTGCGGCGGGAGATCATCGCGACGGCGCTGACCAATCGGGCGGTCAACATCGCCGGGGTCACCGGGCTGTTCCGGCTCTGGCAGGAGACCGGCGTCCCGCTGGACCGGGTGGTCCGGGCACACGCCGTGGCCCGGGCGGTCTTCGACGTCGACCGGCAGTGGGACGCCGTGGGCGCGCTCGACAACCGGGTGACGGCGGCGACCCAGGTCGAGCTGCGCACCGAGGCCACCCGCCTGGCCGAGCGGACGGCGCGCTGGCTGCTGCGCCAGCCCGACCTCGTCGCCGACCCGGCTCCCCCGGTCGCGGCTGTGCGGGACCGGTTCGCCGCGCCCGTCGCCGCCGTCCGGGCGGCCCTGCCCAAGTGGCTGCTCGGGCTCGAGGCGGAGGCGTACGCCGCCCGCGTCACCCGGCTGCACGGGTCCGGTGTGCCGACGGAGCTGGCGGCCGAGGTCGCGGCCGCGCCGCTGCTGCCGGCGGCGCTGGACCTCGCGGTCGTCGCCGAGCGGACCGGGGCACCCGTGGCGCTGGCCGGGCAGGTCATGCAGTGCGTGGCCGAGCGGCTGGGGCTGGTGCCGCTGCGTGAGCTCGTCGTCGCACTCCCGCGCGACCGGCGCTGGCCCTCGATGGCCCGAGCCTCGCTGCGCGACGACCTGGCGGCGGAGACCACGTCGCTGACCGAGGACGTCCTGAGCGCCCGCAGCTCGGACGCCGACCACCCGCACGAGCTGGTGGCGGCGTGGGTCGAGGCCTGGGACGCCACGCAGTCGCGCTCGGCCGCGCAGCTCGCCGACATCGTGGCCGGTGAGCGCCACGAGCTGGCTGAGCTGCTGGTCGCCGTCCGCACGCTGCGCGGGCTCCGCAAGCGCCGCCAGGCCCGTCGCCTCCCCCGCCCTGCGGAGAAGTAGCCCCTTCCGCCATGACGGCCGAGTGGTTATGGGTGAGTATGGGGCTCTCTAGCTGTGGCGCTAGAGAGCCGTAGAACCCCTCAGACGGGCGGACGGCGCTCGCCGAAGCGGGTGGCCTGCTCGAATGCGTGGCCGACCTCGAGGACGCGACGGTCGGCCCTCGGGGCGCCGATGACCTGGAGACCGACCGGCAGCCCGTCGTCGGTGAACCCACCGGGTACCGAGAGAGCGGGGCAGCCGGTCGCGGAGATGACCGTGCAGGAGCGCATCCACTCCAGGTAGTTGTCCTGGTGGACGCCGGCGATCTCGGTCGGGTACTCGATCTCCACCGGGAAGGGCAGCACCTGCGTCGTGGGCGCCAGCAGGACGTCGTAGCGCTCGAAGAACGCCACCATCCGCTCGTAGAGCGTGGTGTGCAGCTGCTCCGCGCGGGCGAGGTCGGGCCCGGTGAGCTTCGCGCCCATCTCGGCGTTCCAGCGGATGGACTCCTTGACCTTCTCGGGGGAGCGCCGGGAGATCTCGCCGAAGGAGGACTCGAACAGCCAGGCCCGCAGCGTCCCGAACACCTCGTCGGCGCCGGACAGGTCCGGGCAGTCCTCCTCCACGGCGGCGCCGAGCGACTCGAAGACCGCCACGGACGGCGCCAGCACCGCGGTGATCGCCGGATCCACCGTCACCTGCCCCCCGAGGTCGGGCGCCCACGCCACCCGCAGACCGTCCAGGCGCTCGGGCAGGGGAGCGGCGAAGCGAGCAGGGTCGTCCGAGAGGGAGATCGGCACCCGCGGGTCGGGTCCGGCCAGCACCGACAGCTGCAGTGCCACGTCGGCGACCGTCCGCCCCATCGGCCCCTGCACCGACAGCTGCGACCAGCCCATCGCCGCCGGCCAGGTCGGCACCCGCCCCGGCGTCGGCCGCAGACCCACCACGTTGCAGAACGCGGCCGGGTTGCGCAGCGAGCCACCCATGTCGCTGCCCTCGGCCAGGGGCACCAGACCGGCGGCCAGCGCGGCCGCGGCCCCGCCCGACGAGCCGCCCGCGGACAGCCCGTGCCGGTAGGGGTTGTGGGTGGCCCCGAACAGCGGGTTGAAGGTGTGCGATCCGGCGGCGAACTCCGGCACGTTGGTCTTGCCGACCCGGATCGCACCGGCCGCGGCCAACCGGGCCACCACGAGCTCGTCGCGCAACGGCACCGTCTCGGCGTGCAGCGGCGAGCCCCACGTCGTCCGCATGCCGCCGGTGGCGTGGGTGTCCTTGTGCGCGACCGGCAGCCCGTGCAGCGGGCCGACGTCCTCGCCCGCGGCGAGGGCTGCGTCGGCGGCGTCTGCCGCGGCACGCGCCCCGTCGGCGTCGAGGGTCACGACGGCGTTCACCGTCGGGTTCAGCCGGTCGATCCGTTCCAGGTGCGCGTCGAGCAGCTCGCGCGCGGAGATCTCGCGGCCGCGCACCATCGCGGCGAGCTCGGTAGCGGGCCGGGTGCAGAGGTCGTCGTCGAGGGTCACCCGCCGAGCCTGCCATGCTCGGCTCCGCTCCGCCGCTGCCCCCGCTCGCGCGCGGGAACGACGCCGAGGAACGATGAGGGGCGATGGACGACGAACGAGACACGAGCACGGACGGCACCACCTTCGACGACCTCGGCCTGCGGCCGGAGCTGCTGCGGGCGCTGTCGGCCCTCGGGTACGAGGAGCCCACGCCCATCCAGCAGGAGGCGATCCCGCCCCTGGTCGAGGGCCGCGACCTGCTCGGCCAGGCGGCCACCGGCACCGGCAAGACCGCCGCGTTCGCCCTGCCGGTGCTCCAGCGGCTGACCGCCCACCGGACCGACCGCGCGCCGGTGGGCCTGGTCCTGGTGCCCACCCGTGAGCTGGCCGTCCAGGTCTCCGAGGCCCTGCACCGCTACGGCCGGGAGCTCGGCGCCCGGGTCCTCCCCGTCTACGGCGGCGCTCCGATCGTCCGGCAGTTGCGCAGCCTGGAGTCCGGCGTCGACGTCGTCGTCGCGACGCCGGGCCGGGCGCTCGACCTGCTCAACCGCGGCAGCCTGGAGCTGGGGGAGATCGCCACCGTCGTCCTGGACGAGGCGGACGAGATGCTGGACATGGGCTTCGCCGAGGACCTCGAGGCGATCCTCGACGAGACGCCGGAGAGCCGGCAGACCGTGCTGTTCTCCGCGACCATGCCCCGCCGGTTGGACGCCCTCGCCCGGCGCCACCTCAGCGACCCGGTCCGGATCACCATCGCCCGGGAGAAGGCGCAGGCGGGGGAGGCCCCGCGGGTCCGCCAGACCGCCTACGTCGTCCCGCGGGCGGCCAAGCCCGCCGCGCTCGGCCGGGTCCTCGACATCGAGGCGCCGACAGCGGCGATCGTCTTCTGCCGGACGCGTGAGGAGGTGGACGCCCTCACCGAGACCCTCAACGGTCGGGGCTACCGCGCCGAGGCGCTGCACGGCGGGATGAGCCAGGAGCAGCGCGACCGGGTGATGGGCCGGCTCCGCGGCGGGACGGCCGACCTGCTGGTGGCCACGGACGTCGCCGCCCGCGGTCTGGACATCGAGCAACTGACCCACGTCGTCAACTACGACGTCCCCTCGGCGCCCGAGTCCTACGTGCACCGCATCGGGCGGGTGGGCCGGGCCGGCCGCGAGGGCGTGGCGATCACGCTGGCCGAGCCCCGGGAGCACCGGATGCTCAAGACCATCGAGCGGGTCGCCGGGTCGCCCATCTCGGTGCAGACGGTCCCGACCGTGGCCGATCTGCGCGCCCGGCGCCTGGATCTCACGCGGGGTGCGCTGCGCGAGAGCCTCCTCGGCGACGACCTCGACCGGTTCCGCGTGGTCGTGGAGACGCTGGCCGACGAGTTCGATCTGATGGAGGTCGCGCTGGCGGCGGTCAAGCTCGCGCACGAGGCCGGGGGAGCGGCCGACGACGACGAGGAGATCCCGCAGGTCACCTTCCGCCCCGACGCGGGGAAGCGGCCGGGCGGGCGGGAGAGCGGGCAGGGTGCCGCTCGCGGTGACGGGCCGAGGGGACGGCGTTCCTCCGGTGGCCCGGCGGCCCGCCTCTTCGTCGGCGCCGGCCGGGAGGCCGGGATCCGGCCCGGTGACCTCGTCGGGGCGATCACCGGGGAGACGGGGCTGACCGGCCGGGACATCGGCGCGATCGAGATCCATCAGCGGTTCGCGCTGGTGGAGGTGCCGGAGTCCGCCGCCGACGAGGTCATCGGCGCCCTCAAGGCCACGATGATCAAGGGCCGGAAGGCGACCGTCCGCCGCGACAAGAGCTGAGCGAAGGACCCCGTCCTCCCCACCCCCTCGCACGCTCGGGGGCGAGCCTCGGGACGGGGCCTTCTCGCCCCCACCGCCGTAGAAGGACCCTCCGCCGCTCGCGGGCTCGCGACGGGGCCCTGCAGGGGGCCGCTTCAGGCGGTTCCGCGCTCCCGGGGCACTGTGGGGGGCACCCGGTTCGGCCCCGCCTGGGCCGGCCGCGGCTCGTCCTGCGGGTGCAACCGGACGGCCACGAGCGCGACGTCGTCCTCCGGGTGGCCGTCCACGAGCCGTTCGAGGACCTCGTCGAGCAGCTGCTCCAGCGGCAGGTGCGCCACGTCCATGACGGCATCGCGCAGCCGGACCATGCCCGCGTCGAGGTCGGCGTCCCGGCGTTCGACGAGGCCGTCGGTGTAGAGGAGCACGGTCGCCCCGCGGTCCAGCACCACGACCGACTCCCGCCGCCGGGCCTCCGGGTCGACCCCCAGGAGGAGGTCACCGGTCCAGGTGGCCAGCTCCGCGACGCTGCCGTCGGGGTTGATCACCAGCGGCGGCAGGTGGCCGGCGTTGGCCCAGCGCATCCGGGTGACCCCACGCGCCCGCTCGTCCGGGGTCTGCTCGAAGCGGGCCACCGCGGCCGTGGCCAGTGTCCTGGCCTGCAGCGTGGCCATCGAGGCGTCCAGCCCCCGCAGCACCTCGACCGGGCCGGCGTCGCTGTAGGTCGCGATGCCGCGGAGCAGGCCACGGAGCTGGCCCATGGCCGCGGCCGCAGCGGTGTCGTGGCCCACGACGTCGCCGATGACCAGCATGGTGCTGCCGCCGGGCTGCAGGAACGCGTCGTACCAGTCACCTCCGACGCGCGCGGCCTCGGCGGCCGGCACGTACCGCACCGCGATCTCGGCGTGGTCGGGCTCGGGGGGCTGGGTGAGCAGGCTGCGCTGCAGGCCCTCGGCGAGCTGCTGCTGCGTGCTGTAGAGGCGGGCGTTGTCCAGCGCGAGCCCGGCCCGGTCCGCCACGTCCTGCGCGGTCGAGAGGTCCTCGTTCTCGATGGCGGTACCGGGGCGGAAGTAGAGCGTGATCAGGCCCAGGATCCGGCCGCGACCGCGCAGCGGCAGGACGACCGCCGTCCCGGGACGCAGGAGCTCCAGCAGGTCGCGTGCCTCGCCCGGCGGCAGCAGGTCCACGATCGCCGCCCCGGCGTCCCGCGTCGGCTCGCCACCGATCAGGGCGCGGGCCAGGGGGGACGTCGCCGGCATGGCCTCCAGCCGCACCGCGGCGTACCTCTCGAGCAGGGCGCGGGAGGACGGGTCGGCATGCCAGGAGCCGACGTCCCGGGGGCGGCCGTCGGGGTCGACGACGGTGACGATGCAGAAGTCGGCCAGCGACGGGACGACGACCCGCGGCAGGTGCGCCGTTGCGGCTGCGGCGTCCAGGGTGCCGGCGAGCTCGGCGCTGACCTGGGCCAGGATCGCCAGCCGCTGCGCCGACCGCGCGGCCTGGTCCTGGACCAGCCGGCGTTCGGTCACCTCGAGGAAGTAGACCGACAGCCCGTCCGGGGTCGGCCACGCCCGCAGCTCGTACCAGCCGTCGAGGGGGGCGGGGTAGTAGGCGTCGAAGGAGATCGGCAGACCCGTCCGGACGGCGCTGCGGTAGCTCTCCTCGAAGATGCTGTTGACGGCTGCCGGGAAGGCGTCCCAGAGGACCTGCCCGATCAGGTCCTCCCGGCTGCGGCCGAGCAGCCGCTCCCCCTCGGCGTTGACGTGCGTGAACCGCCACTCCCGGTCCAGGCTGTAGAAACCGGCGGGCATCGCCTCGAGCACGCGCGTGACGAGGGCGGCGCCCTCGCGTTCGCCCGTGGTGTCGTAGGCGGCACCCAGCACCCGCACGGCCGATCCGGCTGGACCGGGAAGGGCGCGACCGCGGGCGTGCACCCAGCGGGTCTCGCCGTCAGGGCGGACCACCCGGTACTCGGCGTCGTACTCCCCGCACGTGTCGATGCACTGCTGGAGCGCCTCGCTCACGCGCTCGACGTCGTCAGGGTGCAGCCGGTCGTTGAACGCATCGATGGTCTCGGCGAAGCCGTCGACGTCGTAGCCGAACATGCGGACGAGCTGGTCGTCCCACCACAGTCGGCCGGTCACGAGGTCCCAGTCGAACGTGCCGATGCCGGCGGCATCGATGGCCAGCGCCCAGCGCACCCGGTCGCCCTCGTACTGCCGGACGAGGGCGGAGAGCTCGAGCTCGGTCACGCTCGACTCGGCCAGTTGGCGCAGGGTGGCGATGTCGTCGTCGGACCACTCGCGTGGCGTGGGGCCGAACACGCAGAGGGCGCCGACGGTCCGGCCACCGGTCGTGGTCAGCGGCATGCCCAGATAGGCGCGCACCTCGCCCGAGGTGACGGGAGGCAGCCCGCGGACCCGCTCGTCCGCCCGGGCGTCAGGGACGACGAGGGCGTCGGCCGCTGTGGCGGTCACCGTGCAGAGCGAGTCCTCGAGCGGGCTCTCGCTGCCGACCGTGCCCGGCGCGAGGCCGTCGCCGGCGGCGACGAGCTGGACGTCGCTGAGCAGCGAGATCTGGCCGCGCGGAGCGCCGAGCAGTCGGGCGGCGAGCGCGGCCAGGCGGTCCAGGGCAGGGTTGCCATCAGCCGGGGGCCGCAGCCGGCGGGACTCGTCCAGACGGCCGACATCGCGCAGCAGTTCGGTGGCCGAGCGTTCGCCGGGGTGCCGGGGCCCGGGGAGCGTTCGGTCTGCGGTTCGATCCACGATGCCCTTCCGCCCGGCGGGCCGGGGACCTACGGGGCCGCCGACTACGTTGTTCGCGTCGCGGCCACGGGACAGTTATGCCATGGGTCGTCCGTTGCGCGCAACCGATCCGTGAGCTAGTCACCCCGTCAGGAGGCCGGCACGACGAGGATCAGTGCCGTTCCCCCGTCATGTTCCACGTGCAACCCCGCCCGCCTCAACAGGCTCCTGAGGCGCACGACGTCCGTGGGTTCCGCGGTCGTGAGGGCGAGCAGCCGCGCCACCCGTCCCTTGTGTGCCTTGTTGAAGTGGCTGACCACCGACCGGCTGCCGTCCGGCCGTTCGCTGACGACGTCCACCGTCACGGCGCCGGGCACGGGCGCGAGGGCGGCGTAGGAGCCGCTGCGCAGGTCGACGACGAGTTCGTCGACGTCGGCCAGGACGGGGGAGAGGACCGGCCTCCACAGCGCCCGCAGGGAGGGCAGGCCGGGCAGCGCCGAGCCGGCGGACAGCCGGTAGGCCGGGATCCGGTCGTGACCGCGGACCAGACCGAACAAGGCGGAGCCGACCGCGAGTCGGCGGTCGGCCCGCCCACGCTGCGCCCGTGTCATCGAGCCGACGTCCAGGGCGTCGTAGAGGACCCCGGTGTAGCGCTCCAGGGCCGGCCGCGTGGGGCTGGTCCACAGCTGCGCGTTGCGGGTGATCTCGGCGTCCTGCTTCGGCGAGAGGCCGAGGGCCGCGCGGGACGCGGGCACGTCGTCGGCGAGCTTGACCAGCGCCTCGGCGATCTCCGTACGAACCCCGGTCAGCTCCGGGGCGGTGAGCGCGGTGAGGTCCAGCGGGGCGCCGTCGCCACCCGGGGCCTTGGTCTCCGACGGCGGCAGCAGGACGAGCACGGGAGGCCACGCTACGTCCTCGAGCACAGACGGGGCCGAGCCCGACCCCCACGGCATGGTGCCCGCCGCCTGAGTGAGCTCGTCCCGATCCTGGGACCGGGACCGTCACCAGCCGTTGCGCAGTAGTCACAGCCCAGGACGGAGCCCACTGCCTCAGTCGGCGAGGTCGACTATCACGGGGGCGTGGTCGCTGGCACCCTTGCCCTTGCGCTCCTCCCGGTCGATGAGCGCGCCGGTCACCCGCCCGGCCAGCGCGGGGGAGCCGAGCACGAAGTCGATCCGCATGCCCTCGCGGCGGGGGAAGCGCAGCTGGGTGTAGTCCCAGTACGTGTAGACGCCCGGACCGGGCGTGTGGGGTCGCACGACGTCGGCGTACCCGGCCTCCAGGATCGCCCGGAAGGCGGCCCGCTCGGGCGGGGAGACGTGCGTGGAGTGGGCGAAGACGGCCATGTCCCACACGTCGTCGTTCTCCAGTGCGATGTTCCAGTCGCCGACCAGGGCCACGGCGGCGGTGGGGTCCTCCGTCAGCCAGCCGGCGGCCGTGGTGCGCAGGGCCGCCAGCCACTCGAGCTTGTACTGGTAGTGGGGGTCGGCGAGCGTGCGGCCGTTGGGAACGTAGAGGCTCCACACCCGCACCCCGCCGCAGGTGGCGCCGAGCGCGCGGGCCTCCGTGCTCGGGTCCTCACCCCAGCACGGCTGGCCCGGGAAGCCGATCTCCACGTCGTCGATCCCGATGCGGGACAGGATCGCCACGCCGTTCCACTGCGAGTAGCCCACGTGGGCGACCTGATAGCCGAGGTCGGCGAAGCGCTCCTCCGGGAACTGGTCGTCCCGGCACTTGGTCTCCTGCAGGGCGACGACGTCGACGTCGCTGCGTTGCAGCCAGGCCGCCACGCGGTCGGCGCGGCTGCGGATGGAGTTGACGTTCCACGTGGCGAGGCGCATCGAGTCATTGTCGGCCTACCGGCCGACACCGCCGCCAGGCGCCCCGCCGCGCCGCGCCGCGCCCGGGAGCCTGGGTGCCTCCGCTCAGACCTGGACGGGGATCTCGCCCTTGGCCGCCATGCGGGCACGCAGCCGCTCCCGGCTCTCCACGAACCTCGTCGCCTGGGCGTCCAGGCCGGTGAGGAACTGGGCCAGTTCCTCCCGGGCCCGCTCGCCCTCGGGACCGAAGTCGCTGCGCTCGAAGACCTTCCACGTGCGCAGGATGGGGCTGACCACCTCGTCGTGGTGCAGGCGCAGGTCGTAGATGCCGGCCTTGGCGATGATCGTCGAGTTCTTGCGGAAGTTGGCCATGTTCGCGCCGGGCATCTCGAAGGTCATGACCTCCTTGGCCACGGCCTTCATCATCTCGTCGGGGTTGATGTCGAACGCCGCGGTCACCAGGTTGCGGTAGAAGACCATGTGCAGGTTCTCGTCGGTCGCGATGCGGGCCAGGAGCTTGTCGGCGATCGGGTCGCCGGTGGCTCGGCCGGTGTTGCGATGCGAGACCCGGGTGGCCAGCTCCTGGAAGGACACGTAGGCGACCGCCTCGAGGGGACTCTTGTCACCGGAGTCGTAGCCGGTGGTCATGTAGTCCATCCGGGCCCGCTCGAGCTCGACCGGGTCGACGCCGCGGGTGACCACGAGATAGTCGCGGATCGCGATGCCGTGCCGGCCCTCCTCCGCCGTCCAGCGGCCCACCCACTCGCCCCACGCTCCGTCCCGGCCGAAGCGGGTGGCGATCTCACGGTGGTAACTGGGCAGGTTGTCCTCGGTGAGCAGGTTGACGAACATCGCGGCCTTCGCCGTCTCGTCCAGCCGGGACTGCTCGGGACTCCAGTCCTCCCCGCCCAGGAAGGCGAAGTTCCGGCCCTCGTCCCACGGCACGTAGTCGTGGGGGTGCCATTCCTTGGCCAGCTTGATGTGGCGGTCCAGATTCTGCGCGACCACCGGCTCGAGCTCGGTCAGCACTGCTGCGTGCGGGGGTGTCTGTGGCATGGGGACCTCCCGGATGGACCTGACCTACGCTGACGTAACTTACGCCACCGTAACCAACGGTCGTGGTCACCCCTTGGGTTCCCCGATCCGCCCCGGCTCACCCCTCGGCACCACGTGCGGAGGCCGTCAGGCCCGGTGCGGGGGCTCGTCGGGTCCCGGGTCGGCCGTTCCGGGGACGCCGCGCGCCCGTCGGTGCGATCATGAAGGCATGGTCCGGCAGCGCGTGGCGACGGCCGGCGCGTGAGCGCCGGCAACGATTCCCGTGCCGAGGCTTCCCCGGACGGGGTCACTCCGGTCGGGTCGCCCCGTTCCCGTCACCACCGGGAACGGACCTTCGGCGCCGCCCTGGGCCTCACCGCGCTCGGCGCCATCCTCCCGGGGACGGCGTTCCTCGCCGCGGGGCGCCGGCGGCTCGGCGTCCTCACCCTTCTGGTCTTCCTGCTCCTCCTGGGCGGCGGCGCATGGCTGGCGACCGGTGGACGGCGGGTCGCCGTCCGGGCCACCGTCGACACCGACTCGCTGCTCTGGATCGTCGGCGGGATCACCCTCGTCGCCCTGCTCTGGGCGATCGTGGTGGTCGCCGGCTACCGCATGCTGCTCCCGGGCGGTACCCCCCGCGGCCGGCGCGTCCTCGGTGCGCTCGTCGTGACCCTGCTGGTCGCCGTGGTGGCGGTGCCCGCGGTGCTGGCGAGCAGGCTGGCCTTCACGCAGCGGGACCTGATCGCCGGGGTGTTCGACGACGGGAAGTCGGCGACGGTCGTCGACACCCCTGACCCGTTCGGCGACAAGGAGCGGGTCAATGTCCTGCTCCTCGGCGGGGACGGGGGCGAGGGCCGCGAAGGGGTGCGCACCGACACGGTGGTCGTGGCCAGCATCGCCACCGAGACCGGTGAGACCACGCTGTTCAGCCTGCCGCGCAACCTCGAGAACCTGCCGTTCCCGGCCGGCAGCCCGCTGGCCGAGGTCTACCCTGAGGGATTCGAGGCGGGCGCGGAGAGCGAGAGCCTGCTCAACGCCGTCTACCGGAACGGCCCGGCGGCGTACCCGGACATCCTCGGCCCGAGCGACGACCCGGGAGCGGACTTCCTGAAGCTCGGCGTCGGCGAGGCGCTCGGACTGAGCATCGACTACTACGTGCTGGTCAACCTCGACGGGTTCAGCCGGCTCGTCGACGCGCTCGGCGGCATCACGGTGAACGTGAACTACTACGTGCCGATCGGCGGCAATCCCGGTACCGGCGCGCTGCCGGACGACTACATCGAGCCGGGGCCGGACCAGCACATGGACGGCGCCCGGGCGCTGGACTTCGCCCGCGGCCGCTTCGGGCTCACCGACTACGACCGCATGGACCGGCAGCGCTGCACGATCGACGCGATCATCGACGCCGCGGACCCGGTCACCCTGCTGCAGCGGTACCAGGAACTGGCGGCCACCACCCAGGACATCGTCAGCACCGACATCCCCCGATCCGCTCTCGACGACTTCGTCGACCTGGGATTCCTGGTGAAGGACTCGGGGGTCCGCAGCGTCGTGTTCGACGCCACCGTGATCGACCCGGCGTACCCGGACTACGCGCGGATGCGACAGATCGTCCAGGACGCGATCGCGCTGCCCGCCACGCCCACGGAGGAGCCGCCCGCCCCGCCCGCCGACGTCCCCGCCTCCGCGACGCCGTCGGCGCCGGCACCGGCGACGCCGAGCCCGGCGCAGGCGCCGGCCGCCGACGTGGTCGACGCCTGCGCCTACGACCCGGCCCGCGCGGCGGAGGCACGGGCGGCCGGTGAGCCGCCGACCCGCGGCGGCTGACCTCAGAGACGGTCGAACGGGGACGCGTACCGGAAGGCGCCGCCCACCGGCGGTCCGGTGAGGTGCCGGGCCGGGAAGTGCGCGCCCCAGGCCGGGTCCGGCGCGGTGATGCCGAGCTCCACGGCCGGCCGGAAGTCGAACCGGCGGTAGTCGGCGGGGGCTCCCAGCACGGCGACGACCCGCTCGTCGTACGCTTCGGCCACCGCGAGCAGGGCGTGCACCAGGGCAGTGCCCACCTCCTGGCGCTGCGCCTCGGGTCGGACGCCGAGCGGCCCCAGTCCCAGGGCCGGAACGCCGAGGGGGTCCAGCCGGCCGCGGGTCGCCAGCACATGGCCGGCGACGTCGTCGCGGACGGCGACCAGGGACAGGCGGGGCAGGAAGCCGACGTCCGTGCGCAGCGCGTCGGTCAGCCGGGCCTCGGCGACGTCGCCGGGCCGGGTTGCCGCCGGGCCCTCAGGCGCCGGCGATCATGATGAGGTTGCCGCAGGTGTCGTCGAGGACCGCGGTCGTCACCGGCCCCATCTCCGTCGGCTCCTGGGTGAAGGTGACCCCGAGCCCCTTCAGCCGCTCGTACTCCTTGCGGACGTCGTCCACGGCGAAGGAGGTGGACGGGATGCCGTCGGCCGTGAGCGCCGCCTTGAACGGCTTGGCCGCCGGGTGCTCGTCGGGCTCGAGCACCAGTTCCACGCCGTGGGGGTCCTCCGGGGACACGACGGTGAGCCACCGGTGCTCGCCCATCGGGACCTCGGTCTTCTTCACGAAGCCCAGGACGTCGGTGTAGAAGGGCAGCGCCTTCTCCTGGTCGTCGACCAGGACGCTGGCCAGGTTGATCCGCATGGTCGTTCTCCTCAGGAGTCGATCCGCCACCGGTCGGTGATGGTGCGCAGCGGCGAGGTGTCCAGGTCGTGGAACTTGTAGCGACCCTCGCGGCGGGTCCGCACCAGGCCCGCGGCCTCGAGGACGTCCAGGTGCTGGGAGACCGCCTGCCGGGACGAGCTGACCCCGTGCTTGCTGATCAACCGCGCGCAGAGCTCGAACAGGGTCTGGCCGGTCCGCTCCTGGAGCTCATCGAGGATGGCGCGCCGGGTGGGGTCCGCGAGGGCCTTGAACACGTCGCCCACGACGGAACAATAGGCAAGTAGAAGCTTGCCTGACAGGCCCTCGTGCGCGAGGCGCGGGACTGGTCGCGCAAGGATGGACCCGTGGGTGCCGAGGTCCGTGCCGTGTCCGATGTCGACGATTCCCTGCGGCAGGAGCTGCTGTCCTGCTGGACGGACGTGACCAATGCCGGGGGCGCCGTCGGCTTCGTGCCCCCGGTGACCGAGGACGACGTGGCGCCGGTCCTCGACCGGCTGCTCGAGGGTGTCCGGTCGCAGCGCGACGTGCTGGCGCTGCTCACCGTGGACGGCGCGACGGCGGGGTTCGCCACCCTCGTCGGCTCGTCCAGTCCGCTGCGCCGGCACTGGGCGACGGTGCTCCGGGTCCAGGTCCACCCCTCCCGCCAGGGTCAGGGGCTCGGCCGGGTGCTCATGGCCGGGGTGCACGACATCGCCCGCAGCCGGGACCTCGAGTTCCTCTACCTCGGCGCGCGGAGCGGCACGGGCGTGGACGCGTTCTACCGCGGCCTGGGCTACACCGAGGTCGGTCGCGTGCCCGGCGCCATCCGGGTGGCCCCCGGCGACGACCGCGAGGAGATCCTGCTGGTCCACCGCCTCTGAGCGGCTGGCAGGCTGGGAGCCATGTCAGCCCCCGTTCCCTCCGGCTCCCGCAACGCCCGCCGCGAGCGCCTGGTCGGACTGCTCGTTCTCGGCGTGGCACTGGTCCTGCTGGTCTCCTCGGTGACCTGGTTCGCCAGTGACCAGGCAGCGGTCGGCATCGGGCAGCTGGTGCTCGGCGTCGTCCTGGCCGGGGTCGGTGGCTTCCTGGTCCGGCGCTCCGCGCGGAACTGAACGGCGGACCGGCCCTCGGCCACCTCACCTGCGCAGTCGGGCCATCTCCACCAGCTGCCGCATGGCGGTCATCGACGCCGGCTCGGTCCTCCGTTGACCCCGCCCGTCAGCGGCGTCTCGCCAGGAGCGACCCCTGGCCGTCGAAGAGGCGCACCGTGGCATCGCCGTCGTTTCGCGCCATCACTGGGCCTCCCCTCGTCACCCTCTATGACGTCCGAGGGGTGCCGGGATGAACGCGGCCGTGACCGGATCGCGATCCGGCCGGTTCCGGAGTTCCGCCGTTGCGGAGCTGTGTGATGCCCACCACACTCGCGAGGACGCCCGAGGGGCGACGGACGGAGGACCCGTGAAGCTCGACAAGCAGGAACTGGTCAGGCTGTTGCGCACCCAGGGCGACAACGACACCGCGGCCCAGGTGGAGAGCCGCCTACCCGACGAGATCGACACCGACCGGGACGGCGGCGCGCTCGACGCGATCGGTCTGGACGGGACCCAGCTCATGGCGAAGCTGGCCGGCGGCGGGTTCGGGGGAACCCTCGCCCCCTGAGGCGGCCCCGCAGCCGGTCACCGCGCGCGCAACCCGATGCCCAGCTCGACGGCGAGGTCCAGGAACTCCGCGACGACGGCCGCGTCGACGTCCGAGCCCGCCGGGAAGTCCAGGCTCCGCACCTGCCTGCCGGTGCCGGACAGGCGGCCCTCCGGATCGGGCAGCCGGACCCCGTGCTCGAAGACCAGCTGCACGCGCTCGGCGGCCGGGAAGATCGCGCACACGAAGCCCGCGTCGGGGTGGCGGTAGTTGATCGAGTGCCAGCCGGGCCGGGCGCTCGACGAGCTGCGGATGCGCCTCGAGGAGGACTGCGCGCAGCCGCTGCGGTGGCGATCACCGCGGCGGAGTGGTCGTCGAGCAGCTGCTCGACGGTGGCGTCCCGGGGCACGGAGACACCGTGGCACGCGGGTACGACACGATCGGACGGGGCCGCAGGCAGCCGCCTGCGGCCCCGTCCGTCAGCCGCTGTAGGGGCGCTCCCGGGCGAGCTCCTCCTTGGCGACCCCGCGGAGGTGTACCGCGTCGGGGCCGTCCACGATGCGCAGCGTGCGGGCGCTCGCGTAGAAGCGGGCCAGGACCGTGTCGTTGCTGACCCCGGCGCCGCCGTGCAGCTGGATCGCCCGGTCGATGACGTCGAGGGCCACTCTCGGAGCGGCGACCTTGATGGCGGAGATCTCGGTGCGGGCGCCCTTGGCCCCGAACTTGTCGATCAGGTCCGCGGTCTTGAGGACGTAGAGGCGGGCCTGGTCGATCTCCATCCGGGAGAGCGCGATGCTCTCGCGGACGGTGCCCTGCTCGGCGAGCGGCCGGCCGAAGGCCACCCGCTGCTTGGACCGCTCCACCATGAGCGCGAGCGCCCGCTCGGCCATGCCGATGGCGCGCATGCAGTGGTGGATCCGGCCGGGGCCGAGCCGTGCCTGCGCGATCATGAAGCCGTCGCCCTCGCCGGCCAGCAGGTTCGAGGCCGGCACGCGGACGTCGGTGAACCGGAGCTCGGAGTGGCCGTGCTGGTCCTGGTAACCGAACACCGGCAGGTGCCGGATGATCTCCAGCCCCGGGGTGTCACGAGGGACGAGGATCATGGACTGCTGGCGGTGCGGGGCGCCGTCGGGGTCGGTCTTCCCCATGACGATGAAGATCTGGCAGCGCTCGTCGGCCGCGCCGGAGGTCCACCACTTGCGGCCGTTGATCACGTAGTCGTCGCCGTCGCGGACGATCGAGGTCTGGATGTTGCGGGCGTCGGACGACGCGACGTCGGGCTCGGTCATCGCGAAGCCGGAGCGGATCTCGCCCTCGAGGAGCGGGTCGAGCCACCGCTGCTTCTGCTCCGGCGTGCCGAACAACATGAGCGTCTCCATGTTGCCGGTGTCGGGAGCGCCGCAGTTGGTGACCTCCGGGGCGATCGTCGGTGACCAGCCCATGATCTCCGCGGCCGAGGCGTACTCGAGGTTGGACAGTCCGCCGAGCTCGTGATGGAAGAGGTTCCACAGGCCGCGCTTGCGCGCCTCGACCTTCAGGTCCTCGAGAACCGGCGGGTGCTCGTGATTGTCGTGGCCGCGGGCAGCCCGCCACTCGTCGTACACGGGCTCGGCGGGGAAGACCTGCTCACGCATGAAGTCCCAGAGGCGGCCGCAGACTTCCTCGGCGCGGGCGGAGGGGGCGAAGTCCATGTCGGCAAGGTAGCGGCGAACGTGACGGCCGTCGCATTCGGGGTCCCTGCCCGAGGGAGCCGGCGGGTCAGCGGGCGGGGCGGTCGCCGACCGTGCACAACCAGCAGACGGCCAGCGGCGACAGGGTGGCCAGCAGCATCGCCGTCGCACCGAGGGCGACGGTGGGCGACACCAGCAGCGCCACGGTCACCAGGGTGGACGTGAGCAGCACGAGGACGAGCACGCGCGGGGCACCCGACCGACGCGGGGCGGCGTCCACCCCCTCGAGCAGGGCGGCCAGCCGCGGATCGTCCCGGGCGAGGTCCTCGCCCAGGCTGCGCAGGACCGGGTCGTCGTCCATCGCGGTGCCCCTCGGGTCCCGGCGGCCGGGCTCCCTGCTCGACTGTCCGCCGGTGCGGGCCAGTCTGCTCCTGCCAGGCATGCCGCGGAAGACGGCGCGAGCCGGGTCGCGTCCTCCCCCGGAGGGACGACGGGACCCGGCTCGCGGGTGTCCGGCCGGTGGCCCGGCCGGCGTGGGATCAGGCGCGCGCCGAGCGGCCGGACACCGCGTTGCGGACCGGCATCAGGGCGATGACCAGGCCGACGAGGGCCGTGGCGATGTGCAGGATGTTGTCGGCCCAGTTCAGGCTGAGGAAATCCCATTCCTTGTTGATCGCGATGAGGCCGTAGATGAACGCGGCGCCATAGCCCACGGCGAGGAGCCACCCGTAGGTGCGGGCGCCGGCCAGCGTCCGGGCCAGCACCAGGCCGGCCACGCCGATCACGATGTGCACGACGTTGTGCATCCCGTTGATCTCGAAGATGATCAGAGTCCTCCCCGTGTCGTGGGCGAAGAAGTCGCTGAACCCGGTGATGAAGAAGCCGACGATCCCGACCAGCAGGTAGATCGCGCCGAACACGAGCGCGAGCATCTGCGGGACGGTGCGGGCCGTGCCGGTGGTGTTTCCGGATGCGGACATTGGTGCCTCCTGGAGGTGCGTCCGCCTGGTGCGGCGGGCTCGATGCCGGAATACCCCCGTCCTCACCGGCGGTAACAACTGTCGTCCCATCGGGTGGCGCACAATTCATCGGCTGCGGGTGGCGGTCGGGGCCTGCCCGACGTTCGCGAGCAGGACCCCGACCGGTTCAGCGACCGGCGGCGTCCAGCGTCGAGCGGGAACGCCGGACCACGAAGGGGCCGATCGCGAGCAGGTCCACCGGCGCGGAACCGAAGCACTCCAGCGCGTCACGCGGGTCGTCAACCATGGGGCGCCCGGCGGTGTTGAGGCTGGTGTTGACCACCACCGGCAGGCCGGTGCGCCGTTCGAAGCACTCGAGCATGCGGGCCACCAGCGGCTCCTCCGCGCGGTCGACCGTCTGGATCCGTGCCGTTCCGTCGACGTGGGTCACCGTGGGGATCCGGTCGCGCCATTCCGGGGCGACGTCGTGGACGAAGAGCATGTAACGCGAGGGGATCGGCCCGCGACCGAAGATCTCCGGGGCCCGCTCGGCCAGCACCATGGGCGCCACCGGCCGGAACTGCTCGCGGCCCTTCACGTTGTTCATCCGCTCCAGGTTCGCCTCGTGGCCGGGGTGGGCCAGCAGCGAGCGGTGGCCCAGCGCCCGTGGACCGAACTCCGACCGGCCCTGGAACCAGGCGACGATCCCGTTGTTGGCGAGCACCTCGGCGACGGCGTCGGCGACGTCGCGGGGACGCTCGTAGTCGATGGCCGCCGTCGTCAGCCAGGCCTCGATCTCCTCGTCGGTCCAGCCGCGCCCGAGGTCGGCGCCGGGCATCGGTGCCGTCCGGTCCCCGAGCTCGGAGGCCACGGACAGCGCCCCGCCGAGCGCCGTCCCCGCGTCGCCGGCGGCAGGCTGCACCCAGACCTGGTCGAACGGTCCCTCGGCGTGGATGCGGCTGTTGGCCACGCAGTTGAGCGCCACGCCGCCGGCCAGGGTGAGCGCGCTGTCGCCGGTGCGCCCGTGCAACCAGCGCGCCAGGTCCAGCATCGTCTCCTCCAGCCGCAGCTGGACGCTCGCGGCGAGGTCGGCGTGCGCCTCGGTCCACTCGTCGCCCTTGCCCAGGCGGGGAGCGAACTCGGAGAAGTCGATCTTCTCGGTGCGGAAGCCGCCGTCGCCGGTGGCGTGGATGAACTGTTCCAGCTCCGCGGCGAAGCGGGGCTTCCCGTACGACGCCATCGCCATGACCTTGTACTCGTCACTGCTGCGCAGGAAGCCCAGGTGATCGGTCAGGTCCTCGTAGAGCAGGCCGAGGGAGTGGGGGAGGGCCTGGCTGGCCAGCACCTCGAGCTCGCCGTCGGTGTAGCGGCCGGCGAGGTGGCTGACCGCCTCCCCGCGGCCGTCGAGGACCAGCACCGAGTTGGTCGGGTACGGCGCGGCCAGCCCGGCGGAGGCGGCGTGCGCGACATGGTGGGGGACGTAGCGGACGCGGTCCTCGGTGAGCCCCGGGAGGTAGTGGGCGAGGAACGACGGCGCCTTCTCGGCGTACATCTTCCGCATGACGTCGCCCTCGTCGTGGAGCCCGGTCTCCTCGGGGGAGGGCATGAGCCGCGGGTCGAACGAGTAGGCCACCGCGTCCAGGTCGGCCGGCGTCAGCCCGGCCTCGGCGAGGACCCAGGCGGCCGACAGTTCCGGCAGTTCCCAGGCGCTCCACGGCAACGGGCGCTTGCCGTGCTTGCGCCGGCTGAAGCGTTCCTCCTCGGCGGCGGCCACGACGGTCCCGTCGACGACGAGCGCCGCCGCCGGGTCGTGGTAGAGAGCGTTGATGCCGAGGACCTTCACGCGTGCACTCCTTGTCCTGGGCCATGGCCCGGTCGTTCCGGGCGCCGGCCCGTCGTCTCGATGATCACGGGAGCTGCGCGGACCCGCAGCTCGAAGAGGTGGGCTCAGGCCCGAGCGCGCAGCAGGTCGTTCTCGGTCACCGCGGCGAGACCGAGGGTCTTGTAACCGACCTCCTCGAAGAGGACGACGAGCCGGTCGTCCTCGACGCGCATGACCACCCCGGGCCCCCACTCGCTGTGCTCCACCGCCGTCTCGACGGGGAAGGGGGTGTGCGCGCGGGCCTCCGCGGCGGCGGCGCGCTCCTCCGCGGTGCCGGTGCCGGTGCAGGTGTCGCTGTCGCAGTTCCCGCACGGCTCGTCGAGCTGCTCGCCGAAGTAGCCCAGCAGGAACTGGCGCCGGCACTCGGTCGTCTCCGCGTAGCCGCGCATCATCTCCACGCGGCTCTGGTCCACCTTCTCGTGCTGCTCGGCCAGGTCGCGGGCGGCTGCCGCGGCCTCCATCGGTCCGGGCCCGTCCTGGACAGGGTGTGCGGAGCCGTCCTCGTCGAGGACGACAGCAGAGACGTGCTCGAGCAGGTTGAGGTCGCGGGCGAGGGGTGTGGCCCCCCGGCCGGTCTCCTCGCGGAGGTCCTTCACGTCGACGCCGTCCTCGATGCCGGCCGCCGCCGCCGCGGCGATCAGGCCCGCGACCTGCTGCAGCTCCTCCTCGCCCGGGGCGCCGGCGGCGAAGAAGCGGCGCAGGCCGAGGTCCTCCTGGCGGTAGACGAGGACGGCGAGGGCGGGCTCCCCGTCCCGCCCCGCCCGGCCGATCTCCTGGTAGTAGCTGTCGAGCGAGTCGGCGGGCTCGGCATGGATGACGAAGCGGGTGTCGGGCTTGTCGATGCCCATGCCGAACGCGGTGGTCGCGACGACGACGTCGAGCTCGTCGTCCATCCAGGCCCGCTGGGTGTCCTCCCGCTCCGCCTTCCGCAGCCCCGCGTGGTAGGCCCGGACGAGCAGGCCGCGGTCGGTGAGGTGCTCGGCGATCTCCTCGGTGCCCTTGCGGGTGGCGCTGTAGACGATGCCCGGCCCGCGGCCCTCGCCGATCTCGCCCAGTACGCGGTCGAGCACGCCCTGGTCCTTGCCATGGGCATCGGCGTAGTGGTCGACCTCCAGCCGGATCTCCGGACGGTCGAAGCCGGCGACGACGACCTGCGGGTCCCGCATCTCCAGCCGCTCGAGGATCTCGGCACGCACCGGTGGTGCCGCGGTGGCCGTGAGGGCGAGCACGGTCGGATGGCCGAGCTGCTCGATCACGGCGCCGAGGCGCAGGTACTCGGGGCGGAAGTCGTGGCCCCACGCGGAGACGCAGTGCGCCTCGTCGACGACGAACAGGGCCGGCTTCGCCTCGGCGATGGCGTCGACGACCTCGGGCTTGGCCAGCTGCTCGGGAGCCAGGAAGACGAAGCGGACCGTTCCGTCCTGCAGGGACTCCAGGACCTCGCGCTGCTCGGCTGCCGAGAGGGTGGAGTTCAGCTGGGCGGCGCGGCCGGCGCGGTCCTCGATCTCGGCCAGCCGCTCGACCTGGTCGTGCTGCAGAGCGATCAGCGGCGAGACGACGACGACCGGGCCGTCGAGCAGTTGCCCGGCCACCTGGTACACCGCCGTCTTCCCGGCACCCGACGGGAGGACGGCGAGAGTGTCGCGCCCGGCGACGACCGCCTGCATCGCCGCCTCCTGGCCGGGGCGGAACTCGTCGTAGCCGAGGACGTCGCGGGCGAATTCCCGGATGCGGCGCGTCCGGACCGACGCCGAGTTGCCGGCAGGGTTGTCCTTGGGGGATGCAGTCGGCACCGGCTCCCGCTGCCCGGTGGCCATGATCGACAAACTGGCCCCGGGCGCGGCACGGCAGACGTCCTTCCGTACCGAAAGGCTCACCGAGTCGCGCCTGCGGGGGTGTGCGGGCTTGTCGTGTCCGCATCTGCGGATCTAGGGTCCGTCCGTGCCGCCCGCCTACCGGATCGCCGAAGCAGCCGCGCTGCTCGGCGTGAGCGACGACACCGTCCGCCGCTGGATCGACGGTGGTCGCCTCGCCGCCCGGCGCCAGGGCGCCGGTCCCAGGGTCATCGACGGCGCGGACCTGGCGCGGTTCGCCACGCAGCTGCGCGAGGCGCCGGAGCCCGGGACGACGCCGTCGTCGGCGCGCAACCGGCTCACCGGCATCGTCACCCGGGTCGTCCGGGACACGGTCATGGCGCAGGTGGAGCTCCAGGCCGGCCCGTTCCGGCTGGTCTCGCTGATGTCGCGGGAGGCCGCCGACGAACTGGGCCTGGAGATCGGCGTCCGGGCGGTCGCGACGGTGAAGGCCACACAGGTCAGCGTGGACGTGCCGTGACGGCCCGCCTCGCGCTCCTCGCGGCCGCGGTCCTGGTCGGAGCGGCGGCCTGCGGAGGGCCGGACGGCGCGGATCAGCCGGTCCGGAGCGGTGCCCCTGCAGGGGACGCCGCGCCGACCGGAACGCTCACGATCTTCGCGGCGGCGTCCCTCAGCGACGTCTTCGCCCGGCTCGGGGCGGAACTGGAGGAGCAGAACCCGGAGCTCGACGTGCGGTTCAACTTCGCCGGCAGCTCGGCGCTGGCCGCTCAGCTCGAGCAGGGCGCGCCCACCGACGTCTTCGCCTCGGCCGACGAGGACCAGATGACCCGGGTGGTCGACGCCGGTCTGGCGCCGGAGGCGGAGCTCTTCGCCTCCAACCGGCTCGTGCTGGCGTTCCCCCCGGACGACCCCGCGGGCATCGACCGGTCCGACTCGGCCGGCATCCCGAGCCTCGCCGACCTGCTGGACCGCGACGTCACCCTCGCGGTCTGTGCGCCCGAGGTGCCCTGCGGAGCTGCCGCCGCCGAGGTGCTGGACCGGACCGGCCTGAGCGACGTCCCGGACACCTACGAGGACGACGTCCGGGCGGTGCTCACCAAGGTGCAGCTCGGCGAGGTCGACGCGGGGCTCGTCTACCGCACCGACGTCTCGTCCGCTGGCGATGCCGTCGGCGCCCGGGCGTTCCGGGAGGCCGAGGCGGCGCGGAACCGCTATCCGGTCGCCGTGCTCGACGACGCACCGAACCCCGACGCCGCACGGGCCTTCGTCGACCTGCTGCTCTCCGACGAGGGGCGGCAGGTGCTCACGGAGGCCGGGTTCTTCGAACCGTGAGCCGCTCCCGGGAGGGCGCCGGCATCCCCCCGCCGCTCCTCGTCCCCGCGGCCCTCGGCGTCGCCTTCCTCGTCCTGCCCCTCGTGGGCCTGCTGGTGCGGACGCCGTGGTCCTCGCTGGGCCGGCAGCTCACCGCCCCCGGCGTCGGTGAGGCGCTGCGGCTGTCGATCGTCTCGGCCAGCCTGGCGACGCTGCTGTCCCTGCTGCTGGGGGTGCCGCTGGCGTGGGTGCTGGCGCGCTCCCGCATTCGTGGCCGGTCGGTGCTCCGCGCGCTGGTCACCGTGCCGTTGGTGCTGCCGCCGGTCGTGGGCGGCGTCGCGCTCTTCCTCGTCCTCGGCCGGCAGGGCATCGTCGGCAGCTGGCTGGACGAGGCCTTCGGCGTCACCATCCCGTTCACCACGACGGCCGTCGTCCTGGCCGAGACGTTCGTGGCCATGCCGTTCCTCGTGGTGAGCGTCGAGGGCGCGCTGCGGGCCGCCGACGCCCGGTTCGAGGACGTCGCGGCCACCCTGGGCGCCGACCGCTGGACGACGTTCCGCCGGGTCACCCTGCCGCTGGTCGCGCCGGGGGTGGCCGCCGGGGCGGTGCTGTGCTGGGCGCGGGCGCTGGGCGAGTTCGGCGCGACGATCACCTTCGCCGGGAACTTCCCCGGGACGACGCAGACCATGCCGCTCGCGGTCTACCTGGCGCTGCAGCGTGATCCGGAGGCGGCGATCGTCCTCTCGCTCGTCCTCCTGGCCGTCTCCCTCGCCACCCTGCTGCTGCTGCGCGACCGCTGGCTGGGGAGGGCGCAGGGGTGACCCTCGATGCGCGGGTCGTCGTGCAGCGCGGGTCGTTGTCCCTCGACGTCGAGCTGGCGGTGCAGGACGGCGAGGTGCTCGCCGTCCTCGGACCGAACGGGGCGGGGAAGTCCACGTTGCTGCGGGTGCTCGCCGGGCTGCTGCCCCCGGACGGCGGCCGGGTCTCGGTCGACGACGCGGTCTGGGACGACGTCCCGGTGCGGACCCACCTGCCGGCGCACCGGCGCTCCGTGGGCGTCGTCTTCCAGGACGCGCTGCTGTTCCCGCACCTGACGGTGGCGGAGAACGTGGCGTTCGGGCTGCGCACCCGCGGCGTGCGGACTGCCGAGCGCCGGGCGGCGGCGGGGGAGTGGCTGACGAGGGTGGGCCTGGACGGCCTCGGGGACCGGCGACCCGGGCACCTCTCCGGCGGCCAGGCCCAGCGGGCGGCGCTGGCCCGGGCGCTGGTGGGCGAGCCGGCGCTGCTGCTGCTGGACGAGCCGTTGTCGGCGCTGGACGCGCGTACCCGGCTCGTCGTCCGGGCCGAGGTGCGCCGGCACCTGGCGGCGTTCGCGGGCAGCACGGTGCTGGTCACCCACGACCCGGTGGACGCCATGGCGCTGGCCGACCGGGTCGTCGTCGTCGAGGAGGGGCGCGTCGTCCAGGCCGGCACCCCGGAGGAGGTGAACCGGCGGCCGCGCACCGACTACGTCGCCCGCCTGGCCGGCCTGTCCCTGCTGCCGGGGACCGGGGAGGGGCGCGCCGTCCGGCTCGACGCCGGGGGAGTGGTCGCGGTGGCGGAGGAGACCTCCGGGCCGGTGTTCGCGGCCGTCCGCCCCGAGTCGGTGGCCCTCTACCTGGCCCGGCCCGAGGGAAGCCCGCGCAACGTCTGGCCGGTCCGGCTGGTGGGGGCCACTCCGCACGGTGCCACGGTGCGCTGCGAGCTGGCCGGCGAGGTGCCGCTGGTCGCCGACGTCACGGCCGGCGCGTTCGCCGAACTGGGTCTCGTGCCCGGCGCCGAGGTGTGGGCGACGGTGAAGGCCGCCGAGGTCGCCGTCTACCAGCGCTGAGCGGGGGCCGGCGCTGAGCAGGGGCCATAGTGGCCACAACGGCCCCTGAGAGGGTGGAGGCATGAGTGCTCCGACCGTCGCCGCCGTGGTCCTCGCTGCCGGGGGCGGCCGCCGCTACGGCATGCCCAAGGCCCTGGTCGAGTACGGCGGCAGCCTGCTCGTCGAGCGCGCGCTGCGGACGGCGCGGGAGGTCTGCGACCCGGTCCTCGTGGTGCTCGGCGCGCAGGCGGTCGACGTCTGGCGGCGAGCCGACCTCGGCGGTGCCGTCGTCCTGGCCAACAAGGACTGGGAGAGCGGGATGGCTTCCTCCCTGCGCACCGGCCTGGAGGGGCTGCGCGGCTGGCCCGATCGGATCGACGCCGCACTGGTCCTGCTGGTCGACATGCCGGGGATGACGATCGACGCGCTGCAGCGGATGGCGGCGCCCGCGGCACCGGACGCGCTGGCCGTCGCGACCTACGACGGCGTCCGCGCCCACCCGGTGCTGCTGGGCCGTGAGCACTGGACCGGCGTGATCGAGACGGCCACCGGTGACGAGGGCGCCCGCCGGTACCTCGCCGACCACGAGGTGACCGAGGTCGACTGCACGGGCCTCGCTGACCCGACCGACCTCGACGTCCCACCGTCGGGAGTACCTTCGGCGCCGTGATCGCCCGGGTGGTCGACGAACCGCTGTCCGTCGCCGAGCACGAGAACGCCGTCGCCGACAAGGCCGCTGGTGCGGTCGTCTCGTTCGCCGGCGTGGTCCGCGACCACGACGGCGGCCGGTCGGTCACCGAGCTCGAGTACGTGGGTCACCCCACGGCCGCCGCGGTGATCACGGAGCTGGCCGAGGAGTTCGCCGCCCGCCCCGACGTGCAGGCCGTCGCCGTGTCCCACCGGATCGGCCTGCTGGGCATCGGCGACATCGCGCTGGCCTGCGCGGTCAGTGCCGCCCACCGCGGGCAGGCCTTCGCCGCCTGTGCCGAGCTGGTCGACGAGGTGAAGAAGCGGCTGCCGATCTGGAAGCGGCAGGTCTTCACCGACGGCGAGGAGGAATGGGTCGCCTGTCCCTAGGACGGCAGTGATCCGTCCCGGCGGTCCAGTCGGGCCGCGACGATCTTGGTCGCCCCGGCGGCGCGGGCCTCGACGTCGTCACACCGCTCACGGACCCGGTCGAGCATCTCGGTGTCGCCGAGCGGCATCGTGGCCAGGAGGCGGTCGGCCTCGTCGACCTGCGGGTGCTCGAGGACCGCGTCCACCAGCCGGCTCCGCGTGCCGCCGGGCAACTGCCCGGACTCGACGTGCAGCTCGGAGTGGACGACGCCCGGTTCGCCGGTGAGCCGGACCTCGGCGCTGGCCACGGTGCGCCCGGCCTCCTCGATGAGGACGGTCTGGTCGTCGTCGGATCGGGTCATGGATGGATCTCCGCATGGTCGTCGGATGGCCGAGGGCTCGGTGCAGGCCCCGGAGGGAGAGGTCTCACGGATGCGTGACGGTGCGACGCTGCACGGTCGGGGACCAGCTTCGCCCACCGACGACCGGCTCCGCCGTGTCGGCGGTGGGACCGGTCACGATTCGGCCGCCACGCCGGAGGCGTGCGCGCTACGCGCCGGTCAGGTAGCGACTCGCCACCGCCGGCCGGGGGTCAGCCGGCGAACTCCCGTACCGGCAGGCCCCGCACGCCGGGGACCGCCCGGAACAGGGAGCCGGCCAGCGGGTCCTCGTCCGGCTCCAGGCCCTGGCGGGACGTGGTGACGAACAACTGGTCCAGTTCCGCCCCACCGAAGGTGCAGGCGGTGACCTGCCCCGTCGGGATCTCGATCACCGCGTCCAGCCGCCCGTCGCTGTCGTACCGGTGCACCGCGCCGCCGCCGTACAGCGCCACCCAGACCCCGCCGTCGGCGTCCACGGTCAGTCCATCGGGGTTGCCGTCGTCCGGCAGGGTCACGAACGGACGGCGCGCCGTCAGTCCGGCGTCGCGGTCGTAGTCGAAGACGTCGACGCGGTGCGTGGGCGTGTCGTTGTAGTAGGCCAGTGATCCGTCCGGGCTCCACTCCAGGCCGTTGGAGACGGTGACGCCGTCGAAGGCCATTCGCACGCTGCCGTCAGGGTCCAGCCGGTACATCGCGGCGGCACCCGGTGTCTGGTCGTACGCCATCGAGCCGCACCAGAAGCGGCCGTCGGGGTCGCAGCCGCCCTCGTTCATGCGGATGCGGTCGTCGGTCCAGACCGGGTCGAGGGCGGTGAGCGTGCCGTCGGGGTGCTCCAGGGCGAAACCGCGCTCCACGGCGAGCACCGCGCCGCCGTCGCGGCGCGGGCGGACGGCTGCCGCGACGGTTCCGACGTGCCGGCGGCTGACGGCTCCATCGCCGGCCAGAGTGAGCACGTCGCCGGCCAGCATGTCGACCCAGCGCAGCCCGCCCCACCGCGACGACCAGACGGGGCCCTCGCCGTGATGGGTCACCGGTCCGGTCACCTGTTCGGCCTGCACGCTCGTCCCCCTCCGAAGGTTGCCGGAATCATCGCCGAGCCGACGGCGAGCGGCGCGGTCAGCCGAGGTCGGTGACCGCTCCGGTGTGGTTGCGGGTGGCGGGCCCCGGCAGGTCGCTGGCCATCAGGGTGTTGAGCATGCGGGCGGTGATCTCCACCAGGGGCAGCTCGCGGGCGGCGCTGCGCGGCTTCGCGCGGAAGGAGATGCCGCACAACGTGCCGAACAGCTCCAGGTCGGCGGTCACCAGGGGGACGCCCACGTACGCGGCGATGTCCCGGATCGACCCGGAGACGCGAGAGGCGTACTGGGGGACGGCGGCGGTCACGGTGGCGACCCGCGGCGCGTTGCCCTCGATCATCTGGCGGCAGAAGCTCTGGGCCCACGGCAGCTCGGTGCCCCGGCGCACCGCCCCCTCCGGGAACGCTCGCAGGACGATCTGCCGATCGCCCTCGACGTGGGTCACTACCCACAGGTCCCACCCGGCGTACCCGTGCAGGAACCGCAGCGCCCCCTCGGCCGCGGACAGCCAGTCCGTCCACGGCGAGACGTCGGCGACGCCACTCGGAACCATACCGTCCGTTATTACCGCGGCACGCCCGCGGCAATCACGGGCCGGTCAGCGGGCTCCGGCGAGCCCGTCGTCGTCGCGGCGGATCTCCTGGCGTGCGGCGGCTTCCTCCTCCGCCTCGGCCTCCAGCACGTGCGCCTCGCCGGCGACCGCGGCGGCGGCGTCCCCGTGCGACTCCCCGTACACCTGCTCCGCCCGGCCCAGCAGCTCTTCCGCCTTGGCCTTCGCTCTGTCGAAGATGCTCATGGCTCCTCCTCCGCCCGGTCGCCGTCCGACCGGGTGCCTACTGGAACGGCCATCCTCCAGGGTCCCCCGAGCCTGCGAGGTGTGGGGGGAAGGATGGTCCTCCTTCAGCCGCCCGCGAACGGCGGGAGCACGTCCACGACGGCTCCGGGTGACAGCGCCAACGCGCGGTCCCGGGTGGTGGTTCCGTCGACGAGGAACGAGCAGGCGGTGAGCACCCGTTCCAGACGCTCCCCGTGCGCGTCGACGATCTGCCCCACCAGCTGGTCGAGCGTGGCGGCCTCCCAGGTCTCGGTGTCCACACCGGATGCCGCCCGGGCGCCGGCGAAATAGCGCACGGTGACACTCATGGGCTAGCCCCCGATCGCCGACATCGGGCGGGTCGGCTGCAGGAAGCTCGGGTCGTCGATGCCGTGACCGGGAAGCTTGCCCAGGGTCGCGATCCGCCACCGGTCAGCGATCTCGGCGTCGGTCGCCCCCTCGCGCATCGGCGTCCGGAGGTCGGACTCCTCGCGGGCGAACAGGCAGTTGCGGATCTGCCCGTCGGCGGTGAGCCGGGTGCGGTCGCAGCTGCCGCAGAAGGACCGGGTGACCGACGCGATGACGCCGACGGTGGCCGGGCCGCCGTCGACCAGCCAGCGTTCGGCAGGGGCCGAGCCGCGGGCCTCGGTGTCGGGGGTGAGCGCGTGCGCCGCCGACAGCCGCTCGAGGATGTCCTCGGCGGTCACCATCTCGCCGCGGGTCCAGGCGTGGTGGGCGTCCAGCGGCATCTGCTCGATGAAGCGCAGCTGGTAACCGCGCTCCAGGCAGAAGTCCAGGAGGGGGACGGCGTCCTCCTCGTTGATGCCGCGGAGCAGCACGGCGTTGACCTTCACCGGGGTGAGCCCGGCCGCCTGTGCCGCCGCCAGGCCGGCGATGACGTCGTCGAGGCGGTCGCGGTGGGTGAGCAGCTTGAACCGGTTCCGATCGATCGTGTCGAGGCTGACGTTGATCCGGTCCAGCCCCGAGGCGGCCAGTGCGGGCGCGACCCGGGCCAGCCCGATCGCGTTGGTGGTCAGGCTGACCTCGGGCCGGGGGCGCAGCGCCGTGGCGGCGGCGACGATCCCGACCAGACCCGGCCGGAGCAGCGGCTCGCCGCCGGTGAACCGGACCTCCGTGATCCCGAGCTGCTCGACCCCGATGCGCACCAGTCGGACGATCTCGTCGTCGGTGAGCACCTCGACCTTGGGCAGCCAGTCCAGGCCCTCGGGCGGCATGCAGTAGGTGCACCGGAGGTTGCAGCGGTCGGTCAACGAGACCCGCAGGTCGGTCGCGACACGGCCGTGGCGGTCGACCAGCCCGCCGCTCCCGGGGGCGGCCGCAGCCGAGGGGCGCACCCGGGGATCGGGCAGCGGGCTGCTGGTCATGTGCTGAATGTAGTGGCGCGGGCCGACACATGCGGACGGGAAGTCCGCCCGTCGCGGTTAGGCTCGGTGCGCCACCCGAGAGACCGGCGGAGGACGTCCCGCACTCGCCCGTGGCCAGAGAGCGCGAGAACGCCGTGTCAACCCGCACCGTCTTCGGCCCCTACGCCCGCCTGTTCGCCGTCCCCGGCTCGACGGCTTTCTCCTTCGCAGGCTGGGTGGCCCGGCTGCCCATCCCGATGTTGGGGCTCGGCGCCCTGCTGCTGGTCGAGGGGCAGACCGGCAGTTACGGGCTGGCCGGCGCCATCTCCGGCACCCTCGCGCTGAGCTTCTCGGTGGCCAGCCCTCAATGGGCCCGCGCGATGGACCGCCGAGGGCAGGGGACCGTGCTCCGCTGGGCGATGGCGGCCTACTTCCTGGCGGGGTTCGGCTTCGTCGGCGTCGTCGTCGCCGACGGACCGCGCTGGAGCTGGTTCCTCCTCGCTGCGCTGACCGGGGCGGCCGGACCCAACATCGGATCGCTGGTCCGCGCCCGCTGGGCCGCGGCCCTGGAGGACGCGCACCGCCGGCAGACCGCGTTCGCGCTCGAGGCGGTCGTCGACGAGGTGGTGTTCGTCGTCGGCCCGCCGCTGGTCACGCTGCTGGCCACACTCGTCGTCCCGCCGGCGGGCTTCCTGACCGGCATCGTGCTGGGGACCGTCGGCGGTCTCTGGCTGGCCGGGCAGCGCGAGACCGAGCCGGCGGTCCAGCCGGTCGATCCCGACGTCCCGGTGCGCCGGTTCGCCGCGCTGACCTCGGCGGTCCTGGTCGTCGCCGCCACGTACACCGCCGTCGGGGCGGTGTTCGGCGCCGTCGACGTCGTCGTCGTCGGGTTCGCCGACGCCGAGGGTGCGCCGGCGTTCGCCGGGCTGGCGCTGGCGGTCTACGCAGGAGGCAGCCTGGTGGCCGGCCTCGCCTACGGCGTGCTGAGACTGCCGGGGACGCTGAGCAGCCGGTTCCTGGCGACCGCCGTCCTCTTCGGTGCCGCCGCGCAACTGCTGTGGGGTGTGGGCTCCCTCGCCGTGCTCGTCGGTGCCGGCTTCCTGGCCGGGCTCACCATCGCCCCGGTGCTGGTGTCAGGGACGTCGCTGGTGGAGTCCCGCGTCCCGCGGTCGGCCCTCACCGAGGCCCTGTCCTGGACGACGACCGGCCTGACCCTGGGTGTCACGGCCGGCTCGGCGCTGGCCGGTGTCGCGGTCGACAGCTGGGGCGCCGAGGCCGCGTTCGCCGTCCCGGCCCTGGCGGCGGCGCTGGCGGCGGTGGTGGCCCTGGCCGGTGCGCCGCTGCTCCGTGTGCGCGCTGCTCCGCGGGCGTTCCCGCAGGACGGAAGGGAGTGGGTTGACCGCCCGGCGGCCGGGTAGCGGGACGTGCCGGTAGGCCGCGCATCCGCAGAGCGCGGCGGCACCCCCGATGGAAGGAACTCCCGGTGACATCCGTGCCCACGATCGCCCTGAACAACGGCGTGGGGATCCCGCAGCTCGGCTTCGGCGTCTTCCAGATCCCGCCGGACGAGACGGTCAAGGCCACGACGACCGCCCTGGAGATCGGTTACCGGCACATCGACACCGCGCAGATGTACGGCAACGAGCGGGAGGTCGGCCTGGCCGTGCGGGAGTCCGGCATCCCCCGCGACGAGGTCTTCGTCACCAGCAAGCTCAACAACAACCGGCTCGAGCGCGACGACATCCTCCGCTCCTTCGACACCAGCCTCTCCGAGATGGGCTTCGACTACCTGGATCTGTTCCTGATCCACTGGCCGCTGCCCGGGGTGAGCGACTTCGTGGCGCGCTGGAAGGTGCTGGAGGAGCTCTACGCCGGCGGCCAGGTGAAGGCGATCGGCGTCTCCAACTTCCAGCAGCACCACCTGCGCGCGCTCTTCGCCGCCGCCGAGGTGCGACCAGCCGTCAACCAGATCGAGGTGCACCCGTACCTGACGCAGGAGGAGCTGCGCGCGTTCGGTGGCGACCACGAGATCGTCACCGAGGCCTGGGCGCCGATCGCCAAGGGCAAGGTCGCCGACGACGCGGTGATCCGGGGCATCGCGGAGCAGGTCGGCCGGACGCCGGCGCAGGTCACCCTCCGCTGGCACATCCAGCGCGGCGACGTCGTGTTCCCGAAGTCGGTGACCCGCTCCCGCATCGAGGAGAACTTCGCAGTCTTCGACTTCGAGCTCGACCAGTCCGCGATGTCGGCCATCTCCGCCCTGGACCACGGTGAGCGCACCGGCCCCAACCCGGACGACTTCAATTGGATCCCGTGACGCTCCGCGTCACACCGCGGGCGGGAAGCGTCCCCCTGCCGCGTTGAGCCGTTGCGCGCCTGGCGTCGGGAGGCCTCCGGCCCCCGGCGCGAGGCACACTGCTAATCCGTCGTGACGAAGTCGATGAGCTCCTCGACCCGGCCGAGCAGGGCCGGCTCCAGGTCGGTGAAGCTCTTCACCCGGGCCAGGATGCGCTGCGCCCAGACGTAGCCGGTGTCGTCCTCCCAGCCGAGAGCGGCGCACACCCCTTCCTTCCACGGCTGCCCCTTGGGGACGACCGGCCACGCCTTGATGCCGACGACCTGGGGCTTGACGGCCTGCCAGATGTCGATGAAGGGGTGGCCGACGACGAGGGAGTGCTCCCCGGTGATCTGCTCGGCGATGCGGGACTCCTTCGACCCCTTCACCAGGTGGTCGACCAGGACGCCGAGCCGTCGTCCCCGGGTGGGGCGGAACTCCTTGACGATGGCGGGCAGGTCGTCGACGCCGTGCAGCGGCTCGACGACCACCCCCTCGATGCGCAGGTCGTGGCCCCAGACCTTCTCCACCAGCTCGGCGTCGTGCTTGCCCTCGACGTAGATCCGGCCCGCCCGGGCGACCCGGGCCCGTGCGTTGTCCACGTAGAGCGACCCCGAGGCGCTGCGCAGTGGTCCCGAGGGCGCCGCCTGCTTGGGCCGCACGAGCACCACGGGCCGGCCGTCGACCCAGAAGCCCGGTCCGAGCGGATAGCCCCGCACCTTCCCGAAGCGGTCCTCGAGGTGGACGACGTCCTTCTCGCACCGCACCACCGCACCGACGAATCCGGAGCTCGGATCCTCGACGACGAGATCCTTCTCCGCCTCCACCTGAGGGACCGGCTTCCTCACGGTGCGCGGGTGGACGAGGTTGTCGTACGGCGAGCGGGGAGGCACCCCTACATGCTGAGCACGGCATCGGGACGGACGGCGCAGGACGCGCCGGATGCCCACTGTGCGACACGCCCGACTGATCACGTTTCGCGCAGCGTGACAAGGCGTTCAGTTTCGTTGGTTTTCGCAACGGAGCCTAGGTTGTGGTCCATCCTCTGGGCCGTGACCTGCACGGACGCCCGCGGGGATCGGCTTGCCGTGTCCGTGCCTCACGGGAAGCCTCCGGCGCCGAACGCTCGGCCGGATGTGTCGCCGGCGCCGATCTCGTTTCGCCTTCCTGATCGAGGTCACCCATTGGAGTGACCGCACCAGCCCCGTGCAATGGATAGGAGCGATACGACGATGATCGGCACCGACACCATCAGCCGCGTGATCGGCCAGGACGTCTACGACGAGTCCGGCGAGAAGATCGGCTCGGCCGCGGAGGTCTATCTCGACGACGAGACCGGTCAGCCCGAGTGGGTCACGGTGCGCACCGGCTTGTTCGGCACCAAGGAGTCCTTCGTCCCGATCCGGAACGCCGACCTCACCGACGACGGCCTGCGCGTACCCGTGAGCAAGGACCAGGTGAAGGACGCCCCCAAGATCGACACCGAGGGCCACCTCTCCCCGCAGGAGGAGGAGGAGCTGTACCGCTACTACGGCATGGGCGGCGGCACGGACACCGCGCAGACCATGACCACCACCGAGACGACGACGGGCATGGCCGGCACCGGGACGACGACGGGCATGGCCGACACCGGGACGACCGACACCGACACCCGCGGCACCGTCGGCCACGACACCTCCGGCCCCACCACGGACGACGCGATGACGCGGTCCGAGGAGCGCCTCAACGTGGGCACCCGCTCGCAGGAGGCCGGCCGGGCGCGGCTGCGGAAGTACGTCGTGACCGAGAACGTGACCGAGACCGTCCCCGTGTCCCGCGAGGAGGTCCGCGTCGAGCGTGAGCCCATCACCGACGCGAACGTCGGCAACGCGATGGACGGGCCGGCCATCTCCGAGGAAGAGCATGAGGTCGTCCTGCACGAGGAGACCCCGGTCGTGGAGAAGGAGGCCGTGCCGGTCGAGCGCGTCCGCCTCGACAAGGAGACCGTCACCGAGCAGGTCCAGGTGAACGAGGGGCTCCGCAAGGAGGAGATCGAGGTCGACGGCGTCGACGAGACGCGCGACCGGCGGATCTGAGCAAGGACCCCCTTCCTCTCCGCCCTCCGCAGGCTCAGGGCGGGACCCGGGAAGGGGGCCATCGACGGCGGCAGCCGGTCGAGGACCAGACTCGACCGGCCGCCGTTCCCGCATGTGGCCCCGCTGTACGCAGATGGGATGCTCGCGCATGTGAGCGAGCCCACCGTGCAGCCCGTCGCCGCCGTCCCCGACCCAGCGGCCCCTGGATTCGCCGGGCCGGGCGATCTGGCGTCCGCGCTCGAGGCCACCGGCTACCTCCCCGACGAGGGCCTGGCCACCGCCGCCTATCTGGCGCTGGTGATGCACCGCCCGCTGTTCCTGGAGGGCGAGGCGGGGGTCGGCAAGACCGCCCTAGCGCACGCCCTCGCCCGCATCACCGGGCGCCCGATCTACCGGCTGCAGTGCTACGAGGGCCTGGAGGCCAGCCAGGCCCTCTACGACTGGGACTTCGGCCGGCAACTGCTGCACCTGCGCGCCGCGGAGGCCGCGCACGCCACCACGGACACCGAGACGCTCGAGGCCTCCCTCTACGACCGGCGGTTCCTGCTCGCCCGGCCGCTGCTGCAGGCCCTGGAGGACTCGCCCAGCGTGCTGCTGGTCGACGAGGTCGACAGGGCCGACGACGAGTTCGAGGCCTTCCTCCTCGAGGTCCTCTCCGACTTCACCATCTCCATCCCGGAGCTCGGCACCGTCCGGGCGCGGACGCCTCCGCTCGTCGTCCTCACCTCGAACCGCACGCGCGAGGTGCACGACGCGCTGAAGCGGCGCTGCCTCTACCACTGGCTGCAGCACCCGGAGTTCGACCGGGAGGTGGCCATCCTCCGCCGGCGGCTCCCCCAGGTGACCGAGCAGCTGGCCCGCGAGGTCGCCCGCGCCACGGCGAAGCTGCGCACGCTGGATCTGCTGAAGCCGCCGGGCATCGCCGAGACGATGGACTGGGCCACGGCGCTGCACACCCTCGGCGCCCGCGACCTCGACCCCGACCTCGCGGCTCGGACCCTCGGCGCGGTGCTCAAGTACCGCGAGGACACCGAGCGGGTGCAGAGCCTGGCCCGGGGGGCTCTCTTCGGTGGCTGATGAAGGACCCCGTCCATCTCACCCTTCGCAGGCTCAGCAGAAGGACCCTCCTGCCCCCCACCGCTCGCAGGCTCGCGGCGGGACCCTGCAGGAGGGCCGGGACGGGGCCGTACGGGACGTCGTCGACACCGTGCTCGGGTTCGCGCGCACCCTGCGCCATGCCGGGGTCGCCGCATCACCCGACCGCGTCGAAGCGATGCTCGCGGCGCTCGGGTCGCTCGACGTCCTCGATCCTGGCGCGGTCTACTGGGCCGGCCGGCTCACGCTGTGCGGCGGACCCGACGACCTCGACCGCTACGACGCCGCCTTCGCCGCCTACTTCGCCGGTGAGCGTCCCCGGGGCGCGCGACCGTCCGGCCGGCCGGACGTGCAGCTGGCGGCCTCGGCGCCGCTCGACTCCGGCAGGGGGGACGGCAACGACGATCCCGAGGCCCCCCAACTCGCCGTGCAGGCCGGCGGGGACGAGGTGCTGCGCCACCGCGACGTGGCTCAGCTGTCCCCGGCCGAGCGGGAGCACCTGCGCCGGCTGTTCGCCCTGCTCGTGCCCGCCGCTCCGATGCGGCCGGCGCGGCGCCGGCAGGCCAGCCCCCTGGGCGCCGTCCACCCGGCTCGGACGGTGCGCCGGGCGCTGCGCAGCGGCGGGGAGGTCACCCGCCTGCTGCGCCACCGCCGGCAGGCGCGGCCGCGGCGCGTCGTCCTGCTGATCGACGTCTCGGGCTCGATGGCGCCCTACGCGGACGCGCTGCTCCGCTTCGCGCACGCCGCCGTCCGCGCGCGGCCGGTGACGACCGAGGTGTTCACGATCGGCACCCGGCTGACGCGGGTGACCCGGGAGATGCGGCTGCGCGACCCGGACCGCGCTCTGGCCGCCAGTGGCTCGGCGATCCCCGACTGGTCCGGGGGCACCCGCCTCGGCGAGGTGCTCAAGGCGTTCCTGGACCGGTGGGGACAGCGCGGCACGGCCCGCGGCGCGGTGATCGTCCTGTGCAGCGACGGCTGGGAGCGGGGCGGGACCGAGCTGCTCGCCGAGCAGATGGTGCGGCTGCGGCGGCTGGCCCACGCCGTCGTCTGGGTGAACCCGCACAAGGGCCGGGCCGGGTACGAGCCGCTCACCGGTGGGATGCAGGCGGCCCTGCCCTCCGTCGACCATTTCGTGTCCGGGCACAGCCTGGCCGCGTTCGAGGAGCTGACGGGAGTGATCCAGCGTGTATGAGGATCCCCTGCAGGGCGCCGTCGGTACGGGAGGAGCGGTCTGATGCGTGAAGAAGGACCCCTGGAAGGACCCCGTCCTCCCCACCACTCGCAAGCTCGCGGCGGTGCCCGGGACGCGGCCGCTGGTCCCTCGCAAGCTCGGGACAAGCCTCGGGACGAGGCCGGAGAGGGGCATTCGAATGCGCGATGTTCTTGACGACCTGATCGGCTGGTGGCAGGCGGGGGAGACCGTGGGGATGGGCACCGTGGTGGCCACCTGGCGGTCGGCGCCCCGGCCCGCCGGCGCCTCGATGCTCGTCGGGCCGGACGGGACCGCGGTCGGGAGCGTGTCCGGCGGCTGCGTCGAGGGGGCGGTCTACGAGGAGGCGCGGGACGCCGTCGAGACCGGCGTGCCGACGCTGGAGCGCTACGGGGTGAGCGACGACGACGCCTTCGCCGTCGGCCTGACCTGCGGCGGCATCCTCGACGTCTTCGTCGAGCCGATCTCGCGCGAGTCGTTCCCGGAGCTGGGCGAGATCGCCGAATCGGTGGATCGGCACGAACCGGTCGCCGTCGTCACCGTGGTGAAGGGGCCCGACGACCGGCTGGGTCGCCGGCTGGTCCTCTGGCCGGACCGGGAGTCCGGGACGCTGGGCCTGCAGCGCCTGGACGACGCGGTGGCCGCCGACGCCCGCGGGATGCTCGCCGCCGGGCGCACGGGGCTGCTGCACGTCGGCCACGACGGCGAGCGCCGGGGCGACGACCTCACCCTGTTCGTGAACTCCTTCGCGCCACCGGCCCGGATGGTGGTCTTCGGCGCGATCGACTTCGCCGCCGCCGTCGCCCGCGTGGGCGCCTTCCTCGGGTACCGCGTCACCGTGTGCGACGCGCGGCCGGTGTTCGCGACGCCCAAGCGGTTCCCCGACGCGCACGAGGTGATCGTCGAGTGGCCGCACCGGTACCTGCAGCGCGAGGTGGACGCCGGCCGGATCGACGAGCGGACGGTGCTGTGCGTGCTCACCCACGACCCGAAGTTCGACGTCCCGCTGCTGGAGGTGGCCCTCCGGCTGCCGGTCGCCTACGTGGGCGCGATGGGCTCGCGGCGCACGCACGAGGAGCGCCAGGCGCGGCTGTCCGAAGCCGGGTTGTCCAAGGAGGAGCTCGGGCGGCTGTCCTCGCCGATCGGGCTGGACCTGGGCGCCCGGACGCCGGAGGAGACGGCCGTCTCGATCGCGGCGGAGATCATCGCGAGGCGCTGGGGCGGCACGGGGGAGCGGCTGGCCGGCACCGACGGCCCCATCCACCGGACCGCCTACCGCTGAAACAGGACCCCCTGCCCACCCCCTGCCCCCACCGCTCGCAGGCTCACGGCGGGCCCCTGCAGGGGCCACGGGTGGGAAGGACGGGGTCCTTCCACGGTGGGGGCAGGGGTCCCTTCTATAGCGGATCAGGTATATCGTTTCCGCTATGCCGTCGTCGGGACGCCGGTCCTCGTTCCCGGGCCTGGAGGGCCTGTCGGGACGCCGCCGTGAGCTGATCGACGAGCTCGTCCGGGCCCGCCAGGAGAGCGAGCTCAGCCAGACCGAGATCGCCGCGCGCATGGGCACGTCCCAGTCGGCCGTGGCCCGCTTGGAGAGTGGCGGCCTCGACGCGCGGCTGTCGACGCTGGAGCGGTACGCCGCCGCGCTGGGGCGGACCGTGGACTGGCAGATCCGACCGTCCGAGGAGTCCTCATGAGCGCATCCATGGGCACTGATGCGACTGGCACATGGCCACCCCTTCCGCCCTCGCCGCCCGATCCGCCCTTCCCACGGCACACTCCGTGGCTGCCCGAGCCGCGACCGGTCGGGCCCGGCCCGGTGTCGGCGAGCGCGGCGTTGCTGGTGGGCGCCCCCGACTGGTTGGGCGAGCGCCTCCTCGATCAGCGGGTGGTGGCGCTGGCCGGGGAACTGGACGCCGATACGGCGAACCACACCGTGGCCGCGCTCGCCCTGCTCGACGCGGAGGGGGACGACCCCGTCCGGCTCCGCTTGTCCGGCGTGAGCGCGGATCTCGACACCGCGCTGCCGATCCTGGATGCCCTCGATCTCATGACCGTGCCGGTGCACGCCACCTGCGTGGGCACCCTCACCGGAGCGGCCGTCGCGCTCCTCGCGGTGGCCGACCACCGCACCGCCGGGCCGCACGCGCTCCTGCAGCTCACGGAGCCCCGGGCTTCTGGCGGCATCGCGAGCTGGGAGGTGGAGGCCCGCGCTGCCGAGCACGCCGGCCGGCTGCGTCGCTTCCAGGAGCGACTGGCGGAGGCCTGCGGTCGTCCGGTCGAGCAGGTCGCGTCCGACATGCGGTCGGGGCGGCTGTTCTCCGCGACGGAGGCCCGGGACTACGGACTCGTGGACCTCACCGCGCCGCCCCGGCGGCGACCCGCGGGCCCGGACCGCTGACCGGCGCACGTCGCCACCGCCGCCGCCGACGCTCTCGAGAAGGCCGGCGCCGTGCACGTGGCGGGCACGATGGAGCAGGACGGCGAGAAGGCCGAGATCGACCTGCACCTGCAGGGCGAGGACGCGATCGGCTCCCTGACGATGGGCGGCGTCGACATCGAGCTGCTCAGCGTCGACGGGGCGGTGTACCTCCAGGCGCCGCCGGAGTTCTGGGCCTCCTTCGGGATGCCGGAGGACGCCGCGGCGATGTTCGACGGCCAGTGGGTGATCGTCCCCGGGGATGCGGCGGCCGAGTTCGCGACTTCTCCCTCGACGGGCTCGTCGACGATCTGCGCGACCCGGGCAGCCCGGTCAAGGACGACGTCCGCTCCGACGAGGTCGACGGCCCGGACGTCGTGGTGATCGAGCAGGAGGACGGCAGCACGCTGTCCGTCGCCGACGCCGAGAAGGCCTATCCCTGAAGATGAACAACGAGGGCGATTCCCCCGGCACGATGTCCTTCAGCCGTTGCGGCGAGGGGGAGGACATCACCGCTCCCGCCGATGCCCTCGACCTCATGGCGATGATGGGCACCGCCTGATCGATCCTGCTCGGCGAACGGCCGGCCGGAGCCTCGCGGGGCTCCGGCCGGCCGCTGTCGTTCAGCGGTCGGCGTCGCCGTAGACGATCATCCGCGGATGTTCTCGCCGTCCCGCATGTCCTGGTAACCCTTGTTGATCTCCTCGAGGCTGTACCGGTTGGTGACCAGTTCGTCGAGCTTGAGCTGACCGTGCTGGTAGAGCGCCAGCAGCTCGGGGATCGCCGCCCGGGGGCTCAGGCCGCCGAAGATGGCGCCCTGCAGGTCCTTCTGCAGCAGGGTCAGCTCGAACAGGTTGAGCTTGACGTCGACGTTGGCGTAGTTCCCCATGCCGGTGACGACGGCTCGGCCACCCTTGCCGGTGAGGCCGAGCGCGGCATGGATGTCCTCGCCCTGGATGTCACCGACCGTGATGATCGTCTTGTCCGCCATCCGGCCCCAGGTCAGCTCGTTGACCGCCGCCGTGGCCTCCTCGGCCGTCGCGAAGGAGTGGGTGGCGCCGTAGGTCCTGGCCCAGTCGCGCTTGTGGGCGACCGGCTCGACGACCACGACGTGGCGGGCGCCCGCTGCTGCCGCGCCCTGCACGGCGTTCATGCCCACACCGCCGGCCCCCATGACCACGACGGTCTCGCCCGGTCGGACCGCGGCCACCTTGCTCGCCGAGCCCCATCCGGTGGTCACGCCGCAGCCGACGAGCGCGGCCACCTCGAGCGGGATGTCGGGCTCGATCCGCACCACCGAGGCCTGGTGAACGGTGATGTAGGGGAGAAGGTGCCGAGCAGGCACATCGGCGAGACGCCCTGGCCCCTGGCGGTGACGCGGTGCGTGCCGTCGGAGATGGCGACCCCGCCGAGCAGGTGGGCGCCGAGGTCGCAGAGGTTCTGCATGCCCTTCGCACAGGGCGGGCACTGGCCGCACGCCGGGATGAAGGCGGTGACGACGTGGTCGCCCTCCTCGAGGTTGGTCACGCCCGCTCCGACCTTCGTGACCACGCCGGAGCCTTCGTGGCCACCGATGACGGGGAAGGATGCGACCGGCGTCCCGCCGGTGACCAGGTGCTCGTCCGAGTGACACAGACCGGAGGCCGCGAGTTCGACGGTGATCTCACCCGGGGCGGGATCGCCGACCTCGATCTCCTCCACCGACCATTCCTCGCCCACGCCCCAGAGAATCGCGCCCTTGGTCTTCACAGAGGTCCCTTCGGTCGACCGTCATCGATTGCACAGAAGCGGCGCGGTACCCGCCCGTACCGTGCCGTGGGTCACACTCTGCTGACGAGCCGCGCACCCCGTCAATTCGGACTGTCGAGAAGCCGTGCGAGATGCAACGCCGTGCGGCGGTCGGCGAGACTGGCGCGGTGCCCGGGGACCCCGTCGTCGTCGTCGGCGCCGGGCCGGTGGGGCTGACGGCGGCGCTGCTGCTCGCCCGGCGGGGACTCGACGTGCTGGTGCTGGAGCGGCACCCCGGGCCCTATCCGCTGCCCCGGGCCGTCCACCTGGACGACGAGGTGTTCCGGGTGCTCCAGGACACCGGGGTGGCCGACCGGGTCCTCGCCCGCACCCGCCCGCTGGCGGGCCTCCGGCTGCTGGACCGCCGTCACCGCACGCTGGCCGAGTTCCGTCGCGACCCCGCCGCCGGTGTGCACGGCTGGCCGCAGGGCTCGCTGGTGCACCAGCCCGATCTGGAGGAGGTGCTCGCCGACGCCGCCTCCGACCACCCGTCGCTCCGTGTCGAGCGCGGGGTCGAGGTCACCGGGTTGCTGCAGGACGGCGGGTCGGTGGTGCTGTCGGTCCGCGACGGCGGTGCGGACCGGTCCGTCCGCGCGGCGGCGGTGCTCGGCTGCGACGGCGCCAACAGCACCGTGCGGCGGCTCATCGGCGCCTCGATGCGCGAGGTGGGTCCCGCGGACCGCTGGCTCGTCCTCGACGTCCGCTCGCCGGTGCCGCTGCCCCTCTGGCCGGGTGTGCACCAGGTGTGCGACGCCGCCCGGCCGGCGACCTTCATGCCCGTCACCGGTGACCGGTACCGGTGGGAGTTCCGGATGGCCCCGGGGGAGACGGCCGCCGAGCTGACGGCGGGCGGCCGGCTGGCGGCGCTGGTGGCCCCGGTCGACGCGGAGGGTCTCGCGGTCGTCCGGGCCGCCGAGTACACGTTCCGGGCGCAGGTGGCCGACCGCTGGCGCGACGGGCGGGTGCTGCTGGCCGGGGACGCCGCCCACCTCACCCCGCCGTTCGTCGGGCAGGGGCTCGGGCTCGGGCTGCGGGACGTGCACCAGCTGGCGTGGAAGCTCGCCGCCGTCCTCGCGGGGGACGCGAGGGAGGACCTGCTCGACACCTACCAGGCCGAGCGGGAGCCGCACGCGCGGGCACTCATCCGGATCGCCCTGCTGCTGGGCCGGTTGATGACCGGGGGCGGCCGGGGCGGGGACGTCGGCCGCCGGGGCGTGCTGGCCGCCGTCCGTCACGTCCCCGCCGTGGCCCGGCTGGCGACCGACAGCCGGACGCCCCCGCTGAGGCCGGGGCCGCTGGTCGAGCGGCGTGGCGGGGCCGGCCGACGGCTGGCGGGGGCGCTCGTACCGCAGCCCGAGGTGCTCGTCGACGGACGGCGCTGCCGCCTGGACGACGTCCTCGGCGCCGGTGCCGCCGAGATCACCTCCGACCTCCGGGTGCGCCGGGAGGACGGGACGGAGATCGGCGTGGACGATCCGGCCGGCACGCTGCGGCGCTGGATGGGACGAGCCTCGGTGGTGCGGATCCGCCCCGACCGCATCGTCCGCTCCGCCGCGGGCGCCGGGGGTCGCGCCGGCCGTCGAGGGGTACTCCGGCGGACATGAACATCGACAAGGACCAGATCCTGCAGCTGCTCCGTTCGCAGGGCGACCACGACAAGGCCCAGCAGGCCGACCAGGAGCTACCCGGGCAGGTCGACACCGATCGCGACGCCGGGCTGCTCTCGAAGTTCGGTCTGGACCCGATGGACCTGGTCAAGAAGCTGGGCGGTGGTGGCTTGGGCGGCCTGCTCGGCCGGTGACGGTGGCGCGGGGTCTCAGGCCTCGCGGCGGCGGTGCGAGGGGGAGGTCGCCCGCAGGGCGCTGTCCACCGCCACGTTCCCGAGCTGCCGCTCGAAACCCGGCGGGACGACGAGGTCGTCGGGGCTCAGATCGGAGACCTTGGGGCGGCCGAGGCCGACCATCGCCGATCCCAGGCCGTCCCGGAGCAGGTCGAGCACGTTCTCCACGCCCGCCTGCCCGTTGGCCGCGAGACCCCACAGGTAGGCCCGGCCGATCATGACGGCCTTGGCGCCCAGCGCCAGGGCCTTGGCGACATCGCCGCCGCGCCGGATGCCGCCGTCCAGGAGCACCTCGATCTGGTCGCCCACCGCGTCGGCGACCGCGGGCAGCGCCCGGATCGAGGCCGGCGTGCCGTCGAGGTTGTTGCCGCCGTGGTTGGAGACCGAGATGGCGGTGACGCCGGCGTCCACGGCCCGCTTGGCGTCGTCGACCCGCATGACGCCCTTGAGCATGAACGGACCGTCCCACTGCTCGCGCAGCCAGGCGACGTCCTCCCAGGTCGGCATGGGGGAGGCGTTCCACATGCCGTAGGCGCCGAAGAACGTCGGCGCCGGGTCGCCGGGGGTGGCCACCATGTTCGGCACCGTGAGGTCGGGGAGCTTCTTCGTCTTCGCGAAGTCCCAGAGCCAGCGCGGCTTCAGTGCGACCTGCGGCGCGTAGCGGCGGACGGCCTCGACGTCGATCTTCTCCGGGATGAACGGGCTGCCCCAGTCCCGGCCGTAGGCGAACGACCAGTCCAGCGTGGCGATCAACCCGGCGGCGCCGGCCCGGCGGGCCCGTTCCATGCGGGCGAGCATCTCCTCGCGGGTGCCGATCCAGTACATCTGGAAGAACGTCTGCCGATTGGCGGCGACGACCTCCTCGATCGGCTTGCTGGCGAACGAGGACAGTCCCATCGCCACGCCACGGGCGGCTGCGGCGCGCGCGACGGCGACCTCGCCGTCGGGATGGACCGCCTGCACACCCGTCGGGCTGAGGAGGACCGGCATCGACAGGGCCTGGCCCATGACGGTGACGCCCATCTGCCGCTCGTTGGCCAGACCGGCCACGTGTGGGGCGAAGCCGAGCTCCGCGAAGGCAGCGAGGTTGTCCTCGAGGGTCAGCCCACGCTCTGATCCGGCCACCAGCGCGCCGTACACCCCCTTGGGCAGCCGCTTCTTGGCGCGTCGCTGCGCCTCGGCGACCGACTCGAACCACGGATCCGCCATCGTCGACCTCCTGCTGGGCCCGGCTGCTGGGACGACCTCGGGGGTCGCTGGCACCGGGTGTCAGGCTAGCGGGGGGAGACCGGCGCCACAGTCCCGGGCACGGTCCTCGCCGGCAGCGGTTCAGCGGCGGAGGCTCGGGAAACCGGCGCCCATCTCGGCGAAGGCCCGGTGCAGGTGGGGGGCGAGGGTCGACCGGTCGTCGGCCAGCCACGCCTCGAACGCCGTGGTCGCGGCAGCCCGGGTGCTCGCTGCGACGAGCCGGGGCACGAGGTCGGTGGGCGAGGCGGCGGTCCGCGTCGCGACGTACCGGGCCACGACGCGGTCCACCTCGGTGAAGCGCAGCTGCGAGTGCGCCAGGAGGGCCGGTTCGCCGAGGATCAGCCGCATCCGCTCGCGCAGCAGGGGCAGCTCGGTGTCGGGGTAGTCGTTCACCTCGACGTAGGCCGCGCACACCGACGCGAGCACCGGCTGGGCCGGATCGGTGGCCGCCAGGAGTGCCTCGAGCCGGGCGACGTGGCCGGCGAAGTCGCCCCAGACCGCGTCGGCCTTCGTCGCGTAGTAACGGAAGAACGTCCGCCGGCTGATGCCCGCGGAGTCGGCGACCTCGTCGCTGGTCACGTTCTCGAAGCCACGCAGGGTGAACAGGTCGAGTGCCACCCGCTCGACGCGCGCACGCGTCCGCTCGGCCGGGAGCCCGGCCGGCAGCGTCGTCGGGGTCACGAGCGCCATCTTGCCGCTCCGTCGGGGCCGACGGGCTCACCATCGGCCCTGCCTTGCCAGTGGCACCCGGTGTCACTAACGTCCGCCGCACCACCCGTGCAGACCGCCCCGGAGGCCCCCGTGCCCGAGACGCCCCAGACCGACGCCCCTGTCACCGAGGCCCCCGTAGCCGTGGCCTCCGTAGCGGCCGAGGACGCCCTCGTCGAGGAGTCGCTGGTCGAGGAGGTCTCGATCGACGGCATGTGCGGCGTCTACTGAGCCGCCCCGTCGACGAGCCCGCGCCCGTGCCGACCACAGCGGTCGCGTTCGACCCCTCGCTGCCGTGGCAGAAGGCCCGGTCGGTGGCGCTGCGGCCGGAGCCGTTCGGCGCGCTGGTCTACCACTTCGGGAACCGGAAGCTGTCCTTCCTGAAGTCGAGGACCCTGGTCGCCGTCGTCGAGGCGCTCGCCGAGCACCCGACCGCCGACGCCACCCTCACCGCCTGCGGGGTGCCGGAGGCGCAGCGCGGCACGTACGTGAAGGCGCTGGCCGACCTGGCCCGCTCGAACATGATCGAGGCAAGGACCTCCCTGCCCCCCGCGACTCGCAGGCTCGCAGCGGACGCCTGCAGGCAGGCCGACCAGCCGGAGGATTCATGACCGCCGTCCTGCCCGAGCGCCCGGCCCGTCCGATCGGCGGCCGGCTGGTCGACCAGTTCGAGTACGGCCTGGACGCACCGATCTGCCTCACGTGGGAGCTCACCTACGCCTGCAACCTGGCGTGCGTGCACTGCCTGTCCTCGTCGGGACGGCGGGATCCGCGCGAGCTGTCCACCGCGGAGGCCGAGGCGGTCATCGACGAGCTGCAACGGATGCAGGTCTTCTACGTCAACGTCGGCGGCGGCGAACCGACTGTGCGGCCGGACTTCTGGCACCTGCTCGACTACGCGATCGGCCACGACGTCGGCGTCAAGTTCTCCACCAACGGGATCAAGCTCGACAAGGACCGCGCCGAGCAGTTGGCCCGCACCGACTACGTCGACGTCCAGATCTCCCTGGACGGCGCCACCGCCGAGGTCAACGACCGCGTGCGCGGCACCGGCTCGTTCGCCACCGCGGTCCGGGCGCTGGAGAACCTGGCCGAGGCCGGGATGCGCGACGTCAAGGTCTCCGTCGTCGTCACCCGGGAGAACGCCGGACAGCTCGACGAGTTCAAGGCGCTGACCGACCGCTACGGCGCCCAGCTGCGGATCACCCGCTTCCGGCCGTCCGGTCGGGGCGCCGACGTCTGGGACCGCCTGCACCCCACGCAGGCGCAGCAGCGTGAGCTCTACGCCTGGCTGCTCGCCAACGGCGAGCAGGTGCTCACCGGCGACTCGTTCTTCCACCTCTCCGCCCTCGGCGAGGCCCTCCCCGGGCTCAACCTCTGCGGCGCCGGCCGGGTGGTCTGCCTGATCGACCCGGTCGGTGACGTCTACGCCTGCCCGTTCGCCATCCACGAGAACTTCCTCGCCGGCAACGTCCGGGACGAGGGAGGGTTCCAGCGGGTGTGGCAGTCCTCGGAGCTGTTCGCCGACCTGCGCAGCCCGCAGACCGGCGGCGCCTGCACGAAGTGCGCCCACTTCGACGCCTGCCGCGGCGGCTGCATGGCGGCCAAGTTCTTCACCGGCCTGCCGCTGGACGGCCCCGACCCCGAGTGCGTGCAGGGCTACGGCGAGACGGCGCTGGCCGCCCGCGACAAGGAGCTGGCCACCCCGCGCAGCTCCGTCGACCACTCGCACACCGGCCCGGTCCGCGGCCGGCCGACACTGCTCGGCATCCCCGCGATCCCGGCGAAGCTCTGCGACGAGTCCCCACTGGCGGGCGCCGACCTGGGCTGAGGCGCCCCTGGCCGGGGATCAGAGCGCCTCAGGTGAGCGCGGTCTGCGCGCTGGCGCCGCCTATGCCGCGCCCTCGCCTACGCTGCGCCGGTGATCTCTCTGGCCGGCGCCGTGTGGCCGGAGATCCCGGAGGCGCCGCTGCTCGTCGTGCCCCTGGGGTCGGTGGAGCAGCACGGCCACCACCTGCCGCTCGGCACCGACACGTCGGTGGCCTGCGCCGTCGCCGAGGCAGCCATGGCGGCGCTGGACGGTGCGCTCCTGGCACCCGCGCTCGCGTACGGCGCCAGCGGGGAGCACGAGGGATTCCCGGGGACGATCTCCATCGGCACCGAGGCCCTGACCGGACTGCTCGTCGAGTACGGCCGCTCCGCCGGTCGCTGGGCCGGCCGGGTCCTCGTCGTCAACGGGCATGGCGGCAACCTGGACGCCGTGCGGGCCGCGGTGCCGCTGCTGCGCTCGGAGGGCCGGGACGTCGCCTGGTTCCCCTGCGGCGTCCCCGGCGGTGACGCCCACGCCGGCCGTACCGAGACGTCACTGATGTTGCACGTGGAACCTGCCGGGGTGCGGGAGGACCGCGCCGTCCCGGGAGAGACGGCACCGCTCGGCGCGCTCCTCCCCCGGCTGCGCGCCGAGGGCGTGCGCGGGGTGAGTCCGACCGGTGTGCTCGGCGATCCGGCCGGCGCCTCCCGCGCCGAGGGCGCGGCGTTGCTGCGCCGGATGACCGAGGGGCTGGTCGCCGCCGTCCGCGCCTGGGACGTGGACGACGCCGGCCGACTGGTGGGCGAGAGCGCGGAGGCGAAGAGCGGCACCGTGGTCTCCAGTGCGTGCAGCAGTCCGGGGGCCGAGGCGCTGGAGAACGCGTTGAGCATCGTCGGGTCGTCGAGGACGACGGCGTGCCCGTCCTGCACCGAGGGCAGGGCCTGCCACAGCGGGTTCGAGGTGAACTCCGAGGACTCGACGAAGAGCGGGAACACGACGGTCAGCTCCGCGTCGAGCAGGGAGACCTGCTCCTCGCTCACCGGCACGAAGAAGCTCCCGGTCGCGAGGTCGTCGATGGCCGCCTTGTTCTCGAAGCCCAGCTGCTCCATGAACGCCACCCGGGCGTCGCCGCTGACGTAGGCGCCGAAACCCTCGGAGGTGTAGGCGCCCACGGCGACCTCGGTGCCCTGGAACTCCGGGTGCGCCGCGGCGGCGTCGGCGAAGGCCTGATCGACCTCGGCCTCCAGGTCCTTCGCCTCATCGGTCTTGCCCAGCGCCCGGCCGACCATGTCCAGCTGCTGCTGCCAGGTGGTCTGGTACGGGCCGACGCCCTCGGGCTGGCCGATCGTGGGGGCGATGGCGCTGAGGAGCTCGTGGCGCTCCGCGGTCGCCGGGGACCGGGTGTCGAGGATGAGGTCGGGCTCGAGCGCGGCGATCGCCTCGTAGCTCGGCTCCATCGTGCCGATGATCTCCGGCGCCTCGTCGTAGCCGCCCTCGACCCACTCGCCGAGACCGTCCTCACCACCGACGGCCAGCCAGTCGCTGGCGCCGACCGGCTGGACGCCCAGGGCGAGGGTCGTCTCGGCGTCGGACCAGCCGAGCGCGACGACGCGGGCCGGCTCCTCCTCGACCGTCACGTCGCCGAAAGCCGTGCTGACGGTGACCGGGAAGGCCCCCGAGGAGCCGGCGGTCGAGCTCGCGGTGTCCGCGTCGGAGTCGTCGCCGGCACCGCAGCCGGTGACGACGAGAGCGACAGCGAGCAGTGCGGCGCCGTGGAGGGCGGATCGGGACGACATGCGCGCTCCTTCAGATAGGTAAGGCTGACCTAGCCAGACGAGGAGTGGGGCCCGGTCCCCTGCCCTGCCTGCGGCCGGGGAGGAGCCTCGAGGCCGCGGCTACTGTGCCGCTGCGACAGCGGGTCGGGCCGGTCGGCGGCCACCGCGGACGGCTCCCCGCACGAGGACGGACAGCGATGGCACAGCAGTCGGCGCACGACCTGACGGGCCCCGTCCCCGACGCGCTGACCCCGGCCGCCGCCCCGGCCGCCCCGCAGCGGAGGCTGCCCGACGGGTTCGCCGTCCGGCTCGATCCGCGGACGCGCTCCCGGGACGACGGCGCGGCCCTCCTCGGTGGCTCGCCGCTGCGGCTGCTGCGGCTGTCTCCTCGGGCCCGGCAGCTGCTGGCGCCGGGCCGGCTGGTCGTCCGCGACGCGACGACGGCGGCGCTCGCGGCGCGGCTGCTCGATGCCGGACTGGGTCACCCCGATCTGCCGGCGGCCGCGGCGCCGCACGACGTCACCGTCGTCATCCCGGTCAAGGACCGCCCGGCCGGCCTCGGCCGGCTGCTGAGCGCCCTGCGCGCCGACCCTGCGACGAGGCACCTGCCGGTGATCGTGGTCGACGACGGCTCCACGGTCCCGGTGCCCACCGCGCACGGCGTGCGAGTGCTGCGGTTCGACCGCTCCCGCGGTCCGGCGGCCGCGCGGAATGCGGGCCTGCGGGCGGCGCCCACGCCGTTCGTCGCCTTCCTCGACTCCGATTGCGTGCCCCGACCGGGCTGGCTGCAGCGGCTGCGCCCCCATCTCGACGATCCGCGGCTGGCCGTCGTCGCCCCGCGGATCGTGGCGCTCCCCGACGCCGGGCGCGGCTGGTTCACCCCGTACGAGGCCGCGGTCAGCGCGCTCGACATGGGGGCCCACCCCGCCGCGGTCCGTCCCGGCTCCGCGGTTTCCTACGTGCCCAGCGCTGCGCTGCTGGCCCGCAGGGCGGCACTCGGGGCCCCTTTCGACGAGGACATGCCTGTCGCGGAGGACGTCGATCTCATCTGGCGGCTCACCGCGGCCGGGTGGCGGGTGCGCTACGAGCCCGGCGCCGCGGTGGCGCACGAGCACCCTGGGACGACCCGGGAGTGGCTGCGCCGCCGCGCGTTCTACGGCACGGGGGCCGCGCTCCTGGCCGCCCGGCACGGCGGCGCCGTCGCGCCCCTGGTGATGGCACCGGAGACGGCGCTCGCCTGGGGCTTGGCCCTGTCGGGGCGCCGTGCGGGACGGGTGGCGGCCGCCGGCGTCCTGGCCGTCACCGTCGCCCGCCTCGCATCCCGGTTGGCGGCACCGGGGGAGCGGCCGCCGGCCGGCTTCGCCGCGCTCCTCGTCACGCGCGGCGTGGGCGCCTCCGGCCGCGCGCTGGCCCGGTCGGTCACGCGCCACCACTGGCCGCTGGCGCTGTCGGCCGCGCTGACGTCTCGCCGTGCCCGGCGGTGGGTGCTCGGCGTCGCGACCGCCGACGCGGTGCTCGCCTGGTGGCCCCACCGGTCGCGGGTGGGACCGGTCCGTTTCGCCGTCGCCCGGCGGCTGGAGGACCTCGCCTACGGTGCCGGCCTCTGGAGGGGTGCCTCCCGGGCGCGCGATCCTCGGGCGCTGCTGCCGACCCGACCGCCTCGCTTGACGCCGGCGAGGCCGGTTGGCCCGCAGCCGGATCGCTGGTGGAAACGCCGCTGAGCAGCCACGATGGTCCGGACATGAGCCACCGTTGGCGGAGCGCCCCGTGCCGTCGGCTGTGAACCCCTGGCTGGCGCTCCCTGCGGGGCGGCCCGACCCGGACCACGACCGGCTGCTGCGTGCTGCCCACGAGCGGGTCGTCAGCGGCACCGGTCTGGCCGACGACGCAGTGCGCTCGGTCGTCCGGGACTCGTGGCGGCGCTCGCTCCGCAGCGGCGTCGACCCCGACGGCGGCGAGCCGCCGCTCGACCTGCTGGACGACGACCTGGTCGCGTACCGGGACGGGCATCCCCTGGCCCCGGTGATGCCCGTCATCCGCCGGCTGCTGGTGGAGGACGCCGAGGACGACCGGATGATCGTCGCCGTCACCGACGCGGGCGGCCGGATGCTGTGGGTCGAGGGCGACTCCGCACTGCGCTCGCGCGCTGCCGGCATGCACTTCGTCGAGGGCGCCCGCTGGGCGGAGGAGGTCGTCGGCACGAACGCGCCGGGAACGGCCCTCGCTGTCGACCACGCCGTGCAGATCTACGGCGGCGAGCACTTCCGGCGGCCGGTGCAGCCCTGGAGCTGTTCGGCCGCACCCGTCCACGACCCGGTCACCGGCGTCCTGCTGGGCGCGATCGACGTGACCGGCGGCGACCACGTGGCCAGCCCGCACGTGCTCACGCTGGTGCGGGCGACGGTCGCGGCGGTGGAGTCCGAGCTGCGCTGGCAGCACCGGGAACAACTGCAGCGGGGCATGAGCCGGCGTCCGCCGCCGCAGCGGCCGGCCCCGCGCCTGCAGGTCCTCGGCCGGGACCGTGGCCGGCTGACCCTGCCTGCGGGACCGGTGGAGCTGTCGCTGCGCCACTCCGAACTGCTGCTCCTCCTCGCCGAGGCCGCCGCGGCCGGTGAGGGGCGGACGGCGGTGCGCCTGGCCGCGGAGTGCCATCCCGGCGAGGCCGCGGAGGTGACCGTCCGGGCGGAGCTGTCGCGGCTGCGCCGGCTCGTCGGGGCCGACCTCGTCGGCTCCCGCCCCTACCGCCTGATGGGGCGGCTCGACACCGACGTGGACCAGGTCCGCCGGTTGCTGGCCCGCGGTGCGGTCGGCGAGGCGCTCGGGCGCTATCCCGGGGCGGTGCTGCCGGGCTCGCGCGCGCCCGGGGTCGCCGCCGCCCGCGGGCGGGTGGCTGCGCTGCTCCGGCAGGCGGTCCTGCGCAGCCGCCGTCCCGAGCTGCTGCTGCGCTACGCCGAGCTCCCCGAGGCCCGGGACGACATCGCGGTCTGGCAGACCTGCCTCGAGTGGCTGCCGCCGAGCTCGCCGCGTCGGGCCACCGCGGCGGCGCACCTGCTCCGGCTGAGGCGGGTGCGCCGGTCGCGCTGACCGGGGAATGCGTACCGGACCCGGGCACTTGGCAGGTGGAGTGAGTGCTGCGCCCCCGAATCCCGGGACCCCGTCCCCCGGTCGTCCGACCCCGAGCACGGTGCGCGTCGTCGTCGCCGTGATCGCCCTGGCAGTCGGTGGCTTCGCCATCGGCACCACCGAGTTCGTCACGATGGGCGTGCTTCCCGACATCGCCGACGGCGTCGGCGTCGACATCCCCTCGGCCGGTCACGTCATCTCCTTCTACGCCCTCGGGGTCGTCGTCGGCGCCCCGGTGATCGCGGCGCTGAGTGCCCGCCTGCCGCGCCGGGCGTTGCTGGTCGGCCTGATGACCGCCTTCCTCGTGGGCAACGCGCTGTCCGCCCTCGCCCCGGGATACCGCACCCTGCTGGTCGCCCGGTTCCTGAGCGGCCTGCCGCACGGCGCCTACTTCGGGGCCGCGTCCCTCGTCGCCGCGTCGCTCGTGGCCCCGCGCCTGCGCGGACGGGCGGTCAGCTCGGTGATGCTGGGCCTGGCGGCGGCGATGCTCACCGGTGTCCCTGCGGCCACCTGGCTCGGGCAGCAGTTCGGCTGGCGCTCGGCGTACTGGGCGGTGGTCGTCCTGGCGGCCGCCACCGTCGCCGCCGTGCTCGCGGTCGTCCCGTCGTCGCCCGGACGGCCCGAGGCCACGGTCCGGGGGGAGCTCACTGCGCTCCGGCGGCCGCAGGTCCTCCTGACGCTGGTGGTCGGCATCGTCGGCTTCGGTGGGATGTTCGCCCTCTACAGCTACATCGCCCCGGTCATCACCGACGTCGCCGGGCTCTCGCGCGGCACGGTGCCCCTGGTCCTGCTGGTCTACGGCGCCGGCGGCGTGCTGGGGACGGCGCTCGGCGGGCGGCTGGCCGACCTGGCGCTCTTCCGTTCGCTCGTCGGGGCCCTGATCTCCCTCGGCGTCCTGCTCGCCCTCGTGGCCCTCACCGCATCCTCGCCCGGGGCGCTCGTCGTCGGCGTCTTCCTGGTCTCGGTAGGCGCCTCCGTGCTGGCCGTCTGCCTGCAGATGCGGCTCATGGAGACCGCGGGTGAGGCGCAGATGCTCGGCGCGGCCCTCAACCACTCCGCGCTGAACCTGGCCAATGCGCTGGGTGCTTGGCTCGGCGGCCTGGTGATCGCCGCCGGCCTCGGGTACCGGGCGCCCAGTGTGGTCGGTGCCGGGCTGGCTGTGGCCGGATTGATCCCCCTGGCCTTCTCCGCGGTGCTGCGTCGACGGGAGGACCGGGCCGCCGCCACCGCGGCCGGCGCACCCGCGGCGGCCCGCGTCCCCGTCGGCTGAGCCGCTCCTCTGCAACCACCCTGCAACGTTGCCCCATGCCGCGCGGGTCGGCCGGACGTGCTGGTCAGCCCGGTATTCCGGGACTTTCGGCCCGTCCGGCCGGCTGAGCGGGCCGATAGGGATCACGGAGCCTGGCCTAACCGTGGCCTGGGAGTACAGACTCCGCCCTGGACTCCGGAAGTGACCGGGGCCACACCTCAGAGCGGAGGGCGAATGACCGAGCGTGCGGGGTCATGGAGGAGCAGGGCACCCTGGGCCGCGGGGGCGACGAGCACCGGCGAGGACCTCTCGTGACCCGGATCTCCGTGCGGGTCGACGGCGCGTCCTACAGCGACGACGTCGAACCACGGACACTCCTCGTCCACTACCTGCGTGAGCAGCTCGGCAAGGTGGGCACCGTCGTCGGCTGCGACACCAGCAACTGCGGCGCCTGCACCGTCCACCTCGACGGCGAGGCCGTGAAGAGCTGCACCGTCTTCGCCGTCCAGGCCGACGGCAGCGAGGTGACGACCATCGAGGGCATCTCGGAGAACGGCAGCCTCCACCCGGTGCAGAAGGCCTTCCACGAGATGCACGGACTCCAGTGCGGGTTCTGCACGCCGGGGATGATCATGGCCTCCATCGACCTGCTGAAGGACAACCCGGCGCCCAGCGAGGACGAGGTCCGCGAGGGCATCGAGGGCAATCTCTGCCGGTGTACCGGCTACCAGAACATCGTCCGCGCGGTGCAGCAGGCAGCAGCGGAGATGAGCGGCAGCGCCTCCAGCGACACCACCTCCAGCGACAGCGCCTCCAGCGGTGAGGCGGCCGGCAACGGGCACGTCTCGCCGGCCGTCGTCGACACCGCGGCTGCTCCCCACGTGGTGGTGCAGTCGTGACCCTCGCAGAGGAGCCGACCACGGCCACCCCCGAGAAGGAGATCGGCAAGGCGCGCCGCCGCAAGGAGGACGCCCGGCTGATCACCGGCCGCACGACCTGGACCGACAACATGGTGCTGCCCGGGATGCTGCACCTCGCCGTCGTCCGCAGCCCCGTCGCGCACGCGAAGATCACGAACGTCGACCTCAGTGCGGCCCGGGAGGCGCCGGGCGTCGTCGCCGTCTTCAGCGGACAGGACTTCAAGGAGGAGCAGGGCTCCATCCCCTGCGCCTGGCCGGTCACCCCGGACATGGTCAACCCCGGGCACCCCTCGGTGGCCGTCGACGAGGTCAACCACGTCGGCGAGGCCGTCGCCGTCATCGTGGGGCGCACGAAGAGCGCCGCGCAGGACGCCGTCGAGCTCGTCGACGTCGATTACGACCTGCTGCCGCCGGTGCTGGACATGGAGCAGGCCGTGGCCCAGGGAACCGGCCTCTGCCACGACCACCTGGAGTCGAACGAGAGCTTCACCTTCGTCTTCGACGCCGGGGACGCCGGCACGGGCGTGGACACCGAGCAGGCGTTCGCCGACGCCGACGTCGTCGTCAGCCGCCGGTTCGTCCAGCAGCGGCTCATCCCGGCGTTCATGGAACCGCGCTCGGTCGTGGTCCAGCCGCAGGGCGACAACTACACCCTGTGGTCCTCCACGCAGGTCCCGCACATCCTGCGGGTGATGCTGGCGATGGTGACCGGCGTCCCGGAGCACAAGCTGCGGGTGGTCGCGCCCGACGTGGGCGGCGGCTTCGGGGGCAAGCTGCAGGTCACGCCCGAGGAGGTGCTCAGCCTCCTCGTCGCCCGGCGCCTGGGGAAGCCGGTCAAGTGGACCGAGACGCGCAGCGAGTCGCTGATGTCGGCCCACCACGGCCGCGACCAGATCCAGTACATCGACATCGCCGCCGACCGCGAGGGCAACGTGAAGGGGCTGCGCTGCCGCATCCTCGCCGACATGGGCGCCTATCTGCGCCTGGTCACCCCGGGTGTGCCGGTGCTGGGCGCGTTCATGTTCACCGGCATCTACAAGTTCCCGGCCTACCGCTTCGAGTGCCGCGGAATCTTCACCAACAAGGTGCCCACCGACGCCTACCGCGGCGCCGGTCGGCCCGAGGCGACGTTCGCCGTCGAACGGATCATGGACGAGCTCGCCGTCGAGCTGGGCATGGATCCGCTGGAGCTGCGCCGCAAGAACTGGATCAACGCCGAGGAGTTCCCGTTCACCACCGTGGCCGGGCTGGAGTACGACAGCGGCGACTACGAGACTGCTACCCGGCAGGCCCTCGAGCTGATCGGCTACGCCGAGCTGCGCGAGGAGCAGCGCCGTCGCCGGGAGTCGGGTGACCCGGTGCAGCTCGGCATCGGCTTCTCCACCTTCACCGAGATGTGCGGGCTGGCGCCCTCGCGAGTGCTGGGGTCGCTCTCCTACGGGGCGGGCGGCTGGGAGAACGCGTCCATCCGGATGCTGCCGACCGGCAAGGTCGAGGTGGTCACCGGCTCCACGCCGCACGGTCAGGGGCACGAGACGGCGTGGAGCCAGCTCGTCGCCGACTCCCTCGGTGTGCCGTTCGAGGACGTCGAGGTGCTGCACGGCGACACCTCCGTCTCCCCGCGCGGCCTGGACACCTACGGTTCCCGCTCGCTGGTCGTCGGCGGAGCGGCGGTCATGAAGGCGGCGGACAAGGTGGTCGCGAAGGCCCGCCGGGTCGCCGCCCACATGCTCGAGGCCGACGAGGACGACCTCGAGTTCTCCGGCGGCACCTTCTCGGTGCGGGGCACCCCGGGCACCGGGCTGTCCATCCAGGAGATAGCGCTGGCCACCTTCGCGGCGCACAACTTCCCCGAGGGCATGGAACCGTCGATCGACGCCGAGGCGACCTTCGACCCGGTGAACTTCTCCTTCCCCCACGGCACGCACATCTGCGCCATGGAGGTCGACACCGAGACGGGCATGGTGAAGATCCGCAAGTACGCGTCGGTGGACGACGTCGGGGTGGTCGTGAACCCGCTGATCGTCGAGGGACAGGTGCACGGCGGCCTCGCCCAGGGCATCGCGCAGGCGCTGTACGAGGAGGCGGTGTACGACGCCGACGGCAACCTCACGACCGGCACGTTCGTCGACTACCTGGTGCCCTCGGCCGCGGACCTGCCGCACTTCGACACCGGCAACACCGTCCATGCCGCACCGGGGAACCCGATCGGCGCCAAGGGGGTCGGCGAGGCCGGCTGCATCGCCAGCACCCCCGCCGTGGTGAACGCGGCACTCGACGCCGTCCGGCACCTGGGCGTGTCGGACATCCTCATGCCGCTCACGCCGGAACGGGTCTGGCGGGCCATCCACCAGGGCGGGGACGGCGGGGGTCGCGCCACCGCGGGCACCGTCGCGTGGGGCGGGGCCTCGACCGAGACCACCACGGGCGTGTCCACCGACGAGTCCTCGCTGGGAGGCGACCGATGATTCCCGCACCGTTCGCCTACGCCCGCCCGACGACGGTCGACGAGGCGCTGGAGGCCGTCGCCTCCGGTGGGGAGGACGTGAAGATCCTCGCCGGCGGGCAGTCGCTCATCCCGGTCATGCGGCTGCGGCTGGCCGCCCCCGAGACCGTCGTCGACCTGACCAGGGTCGCCGAGCTGCGGGGGGTCCGCGAGGAGGAGGACGCGATCGTCATCGGCGCGATGACGACGCACTCCGACGTCCTCTCCGACCCGCTGATCGCCCGGTACGCGCCGCTCATCGCCGAGGCGACGGGGACGGTCGCCGACCGGCAGGTGCGGCACCGGGGCACCTTCGGCGGCGCCCTGGCGCACGCCGACCCGGCCGGTGACCTGCCGGCGGTGGCACTGGCCCTGGACGCGGAGTTCGTGATCGCCGGGCTCCAGGGTCGGCGGACCGTCCCCGCGACGGAGTTCTTCGTCGACTACCTGACCACCGCGCTCGAGGAGGGGGAGCTGCTCGTCGAGGTCCGCGTCCCGAAGCTCGGGGGCACCTGGGGCATGCGCTACGAGAAGTTCAACCGGGTGGCGCAGGCCTGGTCGATCGTCGCGGTGGCCGCGGTGGTCCGCCGGGAGGAGGGACGGATCGCCGAGGCGCGCATCGGGCTGACCAACATGGGCCCGACGCCGTTGCGCGCGCACGCGGTGGAGGCGGCGCTGGTCGACGTCGAGGCGACCGGCGAGGCGGTCGCCGCGGCTGCCGAGCACGCGGCGGAGGGCACCAGCCCGAGCAGCGATCTCAACGCCCAGGCCGACTACCGGCAGCACCTCGCCACCGTGCTCACGCGCCGTGCGGTGACGGTGGCCGCCGGGCTGTAGTTTCCAGAAGGACCCCGTTCTCCCCACCCCTCGCACGCTCGGGGCGGTGCCCTGAACGGGGCCGCAGGGTCCGTAACCGTCCGTACCGGCCGGCCCCCCCACTCCTGGGCGGGCCGGCCGGTGCGCACCCTCCAGGAGGTCAGCCCGTGCAACTGGAGAACTCGTTCACCGTGCCCGTTCCCGTCGACGAGGCCTGGCGGGTGCTCCTCGACATCGAGCGCATCGCGCCGTGCATGCCCGGGGCGGCGCTCGATTCGGTCGCCGGCGACGACTTCACCGGGCGGGTGAAGGTCAAGCTCGGGCCGATCAACCTGACCTACCAGGGCAAGGCCTCCTTCGTCGAGAAGGACGAGGCCGCACACACCGCCGTCATCGACGCCAAGGGCAAGGACCAGCGCGGCAACGGCACCGCCGCCGCGACGGTGACGGCGAAACTGCAGGCGGAGGGCTCCATCACGCGCGTCGACGTGCTGACCGACCTCAACATCACCGGTCGCCCCGCGCAGTTCGGCCGCGGCGTCATGACCGACGTGGGCAACAAGCTGCTCGGCCAGTTCGCCGACAAGCTGGCGGCCCAGCTCGGCCAGGGTGACGCCCAGGGTGATGCCGCCCGGGCGAAGACCGCGGCGCAGAAGGCAGCGGCGACGGCGACCGGCGCGGTCGAGGAGATCGCCGCCTCTGCGGAGCAGGCCGCCGGCGACGGTGCAGCCGGCAAGGCCGTGAAGAAGGCGGCCGCGGGGACGAAGAAGGCCGCAGCCGCGGCCACGGACAAGGTCAGCGTCACCAGCGCGGTCGAGGCGGACACGAACACCTCGGCCGAGAAGGCCGCGCCCACCGAGGCAGCTCCGCAGAGGACCGCGAAGGCAGCCCCGGCCAAGGCGTCCCCGGCGAAGGGAGCCCCGGCAAAGGCAGCGCCGGCAAAGGCGTCCCCGGCAAAGGCAGCCCCCGCCGAGACCTCTCCCATCACGGCCGTGCCCGCACCGGGAGACCGGATCCCGGCCTCGTCCGAGAGCGCCGCCGCCGCCAACGCTCCGACCGCGAAGGCACCGAGCGGCCCGCCGAGCGGACCCACCGCACCGCCGCGGAAGGCCGCCTCTGGCGGCCCGGTGCGCACCGTGCCCTCCGCCGGTCCCAGCGTGGTGACGCGCCCGCAGGAGGAGCCCGAACCCATCGACCTGCTCGAGGTCGCCGGCGGTGCGGCCATGGCGCGGTACGCGGCTCCGGCCGCGGGGGTGGCCGGTGCCGTTCTGCTGATCGCCCTGCTGGTGCGGCGCCGCCGTCGCCGGCGGGGCTGACCTCCCGCAGGTCGATCAGCGCAGCGGCTCGCAGATCGCTGGCCGGCGCTGCTCGTGTGCGTCCGCACGGGCTTACTCCTCGACCGGGCGGGATGCGCGGTCGTAGAGGTCTGATCTGCCGGTATCGGTGGGTCAGACATCCCGAAGCTGTCAGACCCGGCCCGTGGATCCGCTCATGCGTTCGAGGGTGGTGGTTTCGGCGTCGGGGTGACGGTCACCTCGCTGGACGTCGAGCCGTAGCCCGTCCGTCGCCGAGGTAACCCGGAACCCGTTCTCAGGAAGCGGTGAGCTCGCCGAGCCAGGACATCGCGGCGGCGGCGACGACCGCGACGTTCTTCTTGAGGGAGTGGTCGCCGGGGACGGCGTAGACCGATGCGCCCTTCTGCCCGTCGAGGACAGCGGCCACCTCCTCCGGGCTCCCGAAGGCATCGGTCTCACCCTGCACGACGACCAGCGGGACGGGGACGGCGGTCAGCTCGGCGGCTCGGCTCTTCTCCGGTCTGCCGGGAGGGTGGAGCGGGAACGCCAGCGCCAGTACGCCGTCGGCGCCGTGCTCAGCCGCCGTACGGCAGGCGACCCGCGCCCCCGCGCTGCGGCCTCCGAGCACGAGCGGGCCGCTGAGCACGTCGTCGGCGCGGAGCCGCTCGAGCACCGCGCGCCAGCCCTCGTCGAGCTTGGGCGGTGCCGCCGCGATCCGCTTGCCGGCCACCCGCCACGGCTGCTCCACGCGTACGACGCGCCAACCGGCCCCCGCGGCCTCCGACGTGACCCCGACCAGGTCCACCGACTCGACCCCGCCCCCGGCGCCGTGGCCCAGGACGAGGGTGCCGCTGCTCCCCCTGCCGTCCGTGACGTGCGCCCTGGCCGGGCCCAGGGGGGTGTCGATCTCGCGGAGCTCGCTCACGCCGGGAGGGCGAGCAGACCGTCGACGGCACCGGCAAGGTCGGGCGCGAGGACGTGCGGCGCCTCGAAGGCCGCGGGATAGGCCTGTTCCACGCGGGGGAACCAGGCCCCGGTCAGCCCCGCTCGCTGCGCGCCGAGCACGTCCCAGCCGTGCGCGGCCACCAGGGCCATCCGGTCCGGGGCGACGCCGCACCGCCCGGCAGCCCAGAGGTAGACCTCGCGCGCAGGCTTCCACGCCCGGATGGTCTCGCTGGAGAGGGAATACTCCACCAGCGAGGTGATGCCGCCCCGGGTCAGGCCGGCCTCGGCCACGCCGGGGGAGCCGTGCGTCAGGGTGATCACCCGGATCCCGGCCTCGGTCAGCCGGCGCATCGCCGGTTCGACGTCGGGGTGCGGGGTGAGCTCGCCGAAGGCGTCGGCGATGGTCGCGCGGCGGGCCGGATCCAGGTCGGTCTCCTGGGCGAGCGCGTCGTCGAACGCCTCCCGGAACCGGCACCAGCCACCGGTCATGCTCGTGGCGAACCCGATGAGCAGGGTGCGGCCGAAGACGGGGCGCAACAGCTCGCCCGGGCGGCCGGCCTCGATCAGCGCCGCGCGGACGGGTGCCAGGTCGAGCAGCGTCTCGTTGACGTCGAAGGCGACGACCTCGGGGCGGACGCGAGTCATGGCAGTCGGTCGGCCGCGGGCTCGGCGTCGTCGGCACCCCGCCCCGTGGCCCGCGCTCGCCGGTGCCGGCGGACGTCCTTGGCCCGCTTGTAGACCAGGTAGCCGATGCCGAGCGCGACGGCGGCGACGAGCGCGTAGTCCAGGTACTTGAGGTTGTCGCGCACGAAGTCGCCGGCCGCTACCCCCAGGCCGATGAGCAGGGTGTTCCAGATCAGGCTGCCCGCGGCGGTGAAGACCAGGAACTGGCCGAACGGCATCCGCACGACACCGGCCGGCACCGAGATGAAGCTCCGCACGATCGGCACCATGCGACCGAAGAACACCGCGGACCGCCCGTGCCGTTCGAACCACGCGAAGGTCTTGTCGACGTCCGCGGTCTCCACCAGCGGAAGCCGGTCGAGGAATGCGTGCGAGCGACGCGGGCCCAGCGCCAGGCCGACGTAGTAGAAGAAGATCGCGCCGAGGATCGAGCCCAGGGTGGCGAAGAGAACCACCGGGACGACGGACATCCGACCCTCGTTGATGAGCACACCGGCCAGCCCGAGCACCGCCTCGCTGGGGATCGGCGGGATGACGGTCTCGGCCAGGATGCTGAGGCCGACCCCGACCGCGCCGAGCCTGTCGACCAGGTCCAGCAGGAAGCCCGTAATCCCGCCCTCGTCGGATGCAGCGGCGGCGAGGAGTGACATGGGCTCCACGGTATCGGCGGGTCCCGTCAGCCGCTGCGCTGCACAGCGAGGGCGCCACTGGATTCGGAATGCATGCACCGGCTCACCGCCCGCGCCGGCGTCGTGGGGGACCGTGCCGGCACCGTCGTCCCGGACGTCGTGGTCGACGTGGACGGCGGCACGATCCGCTGGGTGGGGCCGGCCGCCGAGGCCCCGCCCGCAGACGACGCCGAGCTCGTCGAGCTGTCCGGCGTCCTGTGCCGGGGCTGGTGAACATCCACTTCCACGCGCCGATGGTGCTGTTCCGGGGGCAGGGTGACGGCCTGCCCGGCGAGCAACGCCAAGCTGGCCAGCGGGGTCGCCCCGCTGCGCGCCATGCTCGGCCGGGGTATGCGGGTGGGGACCGACGGCCCGGCGTCCAACGACGGAGCCGACCTGCGGGTGGACACGTCCCTCGCCCGGCTGGCCGGGCGCTCGGTGACGGCGCTGACCGCCGCCGAAGCGAGCTGACTGGCCACCGGCGCAGCGGCCGAGGCGATCGGCCGGCCGGACCTGGGACAGCTCGAGGCGGGCCGGCGGGCCGACCTGGTGCACGTCGACAGCAGGAGCCTGGTCCTCCAGCCGGTGGGGGACCCCTCCGACGTGCTCGCCCACCTGGTGTGGTCGGGCTCGGGGCAGCACGTCCGGGACGTCCGGGTCGGCGGCCGCCAGGTGGTCCGGGACTCCGCGTCCACCACCGTGGACACCGACGCCCTCCGGCGGGACGTCGCCGCCCGGCTCTCAGCTCGCTGCCCCTTCTTCAACCGAGAGGTTGACCACACGGCGGGCGTCGCTCTAACCTCTTTTTCAACCGAAAGGTTGAGTACGAGGAGGAAGAACGTGGCGGCAGATCCGCTCTCCCGGGTGTTCTCGGCGCTGGCCGACCCCACCCGGCGGGACATCGTGGCGCGGCTCGCGGTCGGTGACGCCACGGTCAACGAGCTCGCCGCGCCCTACGACGTGACGGTTCAGGCCGTCTCGAAGCACCTCAAGGTGCTGGAGGACGCCGGCCTGGTGAGCCGGAGCCGCGAGGCCCAGCGCCGCCCGGTGCACCTCGAGGCGAATGTCTTCGACCTGATGACCAAGTGGATCGAGCGCTACCGGCGTCAGGCCGAGGAGCGCTACCGCCGGCTGGACGACGTCCTGCGCTCCATGCCGGACGCCGCAACGCAGCACCCCGCCCGATCACCTCAGGAAGGAACGCCGTCATGACCGGCACCGGCAACCAGACGCGGCACCACGAGACCCAGATCGTCGCCGACCCCGACGTCCCGCTCGTGCGGATCACCCGCGAGTTCGACGCTCCGCGGAAGTTGGTCTTCCGCGCCCACACCGACCCCGAGCTGGTCGCGCAGTGGATGGGCCCGAACAGCACGCAGAACCGCATCGACCACTGGGACTGCCGCACCGGCGGCTCCTGGCGCCACGTGTCGATCCAGGAGGGCCAGGAGTACGGCTTCTACGGCAGCTTCCACGAGGTGCGGCCCGACGAGCTGATCGTGCAGACCTTCACCTTGGAGGGGATGCCCGACGGCGTCGCCCTGGAGAAGCTGGTCCTCGAGGACCTCGGCGACGGCCGCACCCGGCTGACCGCGACGTCGCTGGTCGACTCCTTCGCCGACCGGGACGCCTTCGTGGCCAGCGGCATGGAGGTCGGCGTCAACGAGGGCTACGAGAAGCTCGACGAGCTGCTCGCGCGCGGCTGACCCGATCCGCGAGATCTGCGCACCGGTGGTCCGCAGCCCTGACGGCCACCACCGTGCAGATCTCGCGCGTCGCGGTCAGGGGCGGAGCGAGATGGTGTCGCCGCGCTGGACCGGGCGCAGCTCACCGGGCAGTTGTCGCCGGCCGACCTCGACCAGGAAGTCGCCGAGCGGGGACTTGAACCGGTCGTAGTCGTCGTAGTGGACCGGCACGGTGACCGGCGGCTTCAGCAGCTCCACGAGGTCCGCGCCCTGACGCGCGTCCATGGTGACGGTCAAGCCCAGTGCCTTGGTCCCGCCCAGATGCGGGATCACGACGTCCAGTGGCCCGCAGCGCTCCAGGACCTCGCCGAGGAAGGGCCGATAGAGGGTGTCGCCGGAGATGTAGCCACGCCAGGTCACCTCCGACCCCGCGACGCCACCTCGGATCAGCTCCAGCACGCTGCCCATCACCGGCGGGAGGAGTTTGGCGAGCGGGCCAGGGCCGTGGACGCCGGGGACCGAGGTGATCCGCAGGATGTCGGTGCCCCGGGTGAACTCGTGCGTCTGCCACGGCTTCAGATCCGCGGTCGCGGCGAACCCCCGGCGCTTCAGCCGCTTGGCCGCGTCCTCCGTGGTGACGACGGGCGTCGTCTTGTCCAGTCGCGCGGTGGCGATCCGGTCCCAGTGGTCGCCGTGCATGTGCGACAGCAGGATGCCGTCGAGCGCCGGCAGCTGCGTCGGCTGCAGCGCGGGGTCGGTCAGCCGCTTGGTCCACAGTCCGTTGCCGAGGTAGGCGCGCTGCCCCCGGTGCAGGAAGTTGGGATCGGTGAGCAGCGTGAACGCGCCGATGCGCAGCAGCATCGTCGCGGTTCCGCCGAAGGTCATCGTCACGTCGTCCGCAGGCTCGGCCATGCGGCGGCGCATACCCGCGGACGAACCCGTCCGACACCGCGAGATCTGCACACTCGTGGCCATCGGCCCCTGATCGCCACGACCGTGCAGATCTCGTGGGCACGGCTGCGTCGGCTGGTAGACAAGGGCGCGTGTCAGCACGCTCCATCGACGAGTCCTTCCTCGCCCTGCCGCTGTCCGCGCTCACCGACGCCGCGCTCACCCGGGCCGTGGACCTGGGCTGCGAGCACGCCGACATCCGGGTGGAGCGGATCCGCACGCAGCTGATCAGCCTGCGCGACGCCCGCCCGGAGGCCTTCAGCGACGCCGAGGACCTCGGGCTGGCCGTCCGGGTGGTGCACGAGGGCACCTGGGGTTTCGCCGCCGGCGTCGTCCTGACCGCGGCCGAGGCCGTCCGGCTGGCCGAGGAGGCCGTCGCCGTGGCACAGGTCTCCGCGTCGATCAACACCGATCACGTCGAGCTCGCTCCCGAACCGGTGTACCGCGACGCGGTGTGGGTCTCCGACTACGACCTCGACCCGTTCGACGTGCCGGACGCGGAGAAGTCGGGCCTGCTGACCGACCTCTCCGAGCAGCTGCTGGCCGCCGACGGCGTCGAGCACGTCGAGACGCGCTGCATGCACGTGAAGGAGCAGAAGTACTACGCGGACACCGCCGGCACCCGCACCCGCCAGCAGCGGGTCCGCATCCAGCCGGAGTTCACCGCACTGACCGTCGACCGGGCGACCGGCTCGTTCGAGAGCATGCGCACGCTCGCCCCGCCGGTGGGCCGCGGGTGGGAGTACCTGACCGGCACCGGCTGGGACTGGCGCGCCGAGCTGGCCGAGATCCCCGAGCTGCTCCGCGAGAAGACGAAGGCACCGTCGGTCCGGGCCGGCCGGCACGACCTCGTCGTCGACCCCTCCAACCTGTGGCTGACCATCCACGAGTCGATCGGGCACGCCACCGAGCTCGACCGAGCGCTGGGCTACGAGGCGGCCTACGCGGGCACGTCGTTCGCCACCGTCGACAAGCTCGGGACCCTGCGGTACGGCTCCCCGCTGATGAACGTGACCGGCGACCGGACCGCGACGCACGGGCTGTCGACGGTCGGCTGGGACGACGAAGGCGTCGCCGGCCAGGAGTGGGACATCGTGAAGGACGGCGTCCTGGTCGGCTACCAGATCGACCGGAACATGGCCCGGCTGCGCGGCCTGCCACGCTCCAACGGGTGCGCCTTCGCCGACTCGCCGGGCCACGTGCCGGTGCAGCGGATGGCCAACGTCTCCCTGCGCCCCGACCCGGCCGGCCCGTCGACGGAGGAGCTCATCGCGGGCGTCGAGCACGGCATCTACGTCGTCGGCGACAAGAGCTGGTCGATCGACATGCAGCGCTACAACTTCCAGTTCACCGGCCAGCGGTTCTACCGGATCGAGGGTGGCCGGCTCGCCGGGCAGGTGCGCGACGTCGCCTACCAGGCGACGACGACGGACTTCTGGGGATCGATGTCGGTGGTCGGCGGCCCGCAGACCTACGTGCTGGGCGGCGCGATGAACTGCGGCAAGGCCCAGCCCGGCCAGACCGCACCGGTCAGCCACGGCTGCCCCACGGCGCTGTTCGAAGGCGTGAACATCCTCAACACCGTCCAGGAGGCCGGTCGATGACCCCGCAGGACCTGGTCGAGCAGGCGCTGGCGAAGTCGACGGTCGACGACCAGATCACCTTCGTCGTCGAGAGCTCCGAGGCCAACCTCCGCTGGGCGGCCAACAGCCTCACGACCAATGGCGCGATGCGCTCCCGCCGCATGGTCGTCATCTCCTTCGTCGACGGCGGTGCCGGCATGGCCGCCGGGACGGTGACCCGCACCGGGACGCCGGACGTCGCCGAGCTGGTCGCGGCGAGCGAGCAGGCCGCCCGCGACGCGGGCCCCGCGGAGGACGCGGTCCCGCTGATCAGCGACGTGCCGCCCGGGAACGGTGACTGGGACGCCCCCGCGGCCGAGACCTCGATCGGGGTGTTCGCGGAGTTCGCCCCCGACCTCGGGCAGGCCTTCGGCGAGGCCCGCGACCGCGACGAGCTGCTCTTCGGGTTCGCCGAGCACCAGATGGCGACGACGTACCTCGGCAGCACGACCGGCCTGCGGCTGCGGCACGACCAGCCCACCGGCCGGGTGGAGCTCAACGGCAAGAGCCCGGACTTCAGCCGGTCGGTGTGGGCGGGCGTCGGGACGCGCGACTTCCGGGACGTCTCGGTGGCCGACCTCGCCGCCGACGTCCGCCGCAAGATGGAGTGGTCGCGGCGTCGCGTGGAGCTGCCCGCCGGACGGTACGAGACGCTGCTGCCGCCGTCGGCCGTCAGCGACCTGATGATCTACCTCTACTGGACGATGGAGGCGCGGGACGCCGACGAGGGCCGCAACGTCTTCGCCCGGCCCGGCGGCGGCAACCGGGTGGGGGAGCGGCTGGCGGCGCTGCCCTTGACGCTGCGCAGCGACCCGCACGCGCCGGGCCTGGAGACCGCGCCGTTCCAGGTGGTGAGGGCCTCGTCCGGCTCGGCCTCGGTGTTCGACAACGGCATGGCCAGCCCGGCGGTGAACTGGATCGAGGACGGCGTCCTCGCGAACCTGATCCGCCCCCGCGCGTGGGCCCTGCGCACCACGGCGCCGGCGACCGCGTCCCTGGACAACCTGCTTCTCGAGGACCCGAACGCCACCGCCACGCAGGAGGAGATGCTGGCGGCGACCGATCGCGGCCTGCTCCTCACCACGCTGTGGTACATCCGCGAGGTCGATCCGCAGACCCTGCTCCTCACCGGACTGACCCGGGACGGCGTCTTCCTCGTGGAGAACGGCGAGGTGACCGGGGCGGTGAACAACTTCCGGTTCAACGAGTCGCCGGTCGACCTGCTGGGGCGGGCGGTCGAGGCGGGCCGGACCGAGCGCACGCTGCCGCGCGAGTGGAACGACTGGTTCACCCGGTGCGCGATGCCGCCGCTGCGAGTGCCGGACTTCAACATGAGCAGCGTCAGTCCGGCCAGCTGACGGGGCCGGGAAGAGGAAGCGGACCGCCGACGGACCCCTTCCGTCACACCCGTCACCGGAGCGAATCCGACCCCGTGCAGTTGCGACAACCGTCGTGCCTGACCGTGGTGAGTAATGACGGCGACGAGGCGTGCTCGGCTCAATACGCTGAGTTCTGGGAGGAGCGACACGCCTCCTCCCGACGTGGAACGCGATGCCGGCGCCAGGATCCAGGACCGCTCGGATCCTGCCGATATCCCGTTCAGTTCATCCGCTACGTGCACACGGGTCCTGGCTTCGTGCGGGACTGTCGAGGGGAGGACTCCGTGAGCCGGAGTCGCAAGCCGTCCGTCTTCCAGGTGGGCAAGGTCCGGGACGACGGCCGTACGGTCGTCGTCTCCGGCTGGGGTCTGGGGCTCTGCGCCTCCGGCTGTGCCTGCCACCGTCATCCCGTTGCCGGGCACCTCGCCATCGCGGAGGACCAGGCCGGCGGCCGGCTCGGCCTGGCGAGCTTCAGCGAGGACGGCTGCGACTGCTGCGAGCCGTGGACCGCCGAGGAGCTCTCGGCCATCCTGCGCGACCTCGACACCGTTGCCGGCCTGCAGGCGCAGGAGCCGCTCGCCGGCTGACAAGAGGACCCCGTCCTCCCCGCCCTCCGCGGGCTTCGGGCGGGCCCCGGGACGGGGCCGCCTGCCCCCACCGCTCGCACTGGGCCCCTGCGACGGGGCCGATGGCGGACGACCAGGTGCGCCCTGGACGCATTCCGAGAGGAATGCGTCCAGGGCGCATCGTGCGTTTCGGCGCACGGCCCACCGCGTTCCGGAAGGGGCGAGTGGGCTCCGTGGGGTGGATGTGACGGGCGGGGACGCACCGCCGGAGGGGCCAGCGCGCCTTCCACAACCTGCGGACGCAGAGTCCTTACGGTCCGTCATGAGCGCATGGAACGGCCCTCTTCCCGGGTCCGGCGCGAGCACACGGAGGCCGACGGTGCAGTCCACCCGCACGGCGGATCGGCGCCGCAGCCGCGCCGTCCTCGCCCTGACCGGAGCGCTGGTCGCCGCCGCCACGGGCGTCCTCGTGCCCTCCACGGCCGCGGCCGACCCCACCACCTCCGCGCACGCGCAGGCACTCGTCCAGGAGGCCGCCCAGCAGCTGACCGCCATCGACGAGCAGGTGCACGAGGCCGAGCTCATCGTCGCCGCCCAGCAGCAGGCCGCCGCCGACGCCGCCGCCCAGGCCGCAGCCACGCGTGCGGCGCTGGACATCTACGCGCCGCAGATCCGCGCCATCGCCCAGGCCGGCTTCACGGCGGAGAACCAGTCCCGGGTGGCCGCGTTCCTCACGAGCGACTCCGCCGCCGAGCTGGTCCAGCGGATGACGACGCTGGACGTCATCGCGGCGCACACGAACACGGTCATCACCGATGTCGCCGCGGCCCAGGCAGTCGCCCAGCAGGCCCAGGCGGCGGCGGACCAGGCGGCGGCGACGGCACAGGCCGGCCTGGAGCAGCTCCACGCGCAGAAGGCCGAGGTCCAGAAGAAGGTCGCCGCGTACCAGGCCGACTTCGCCCGGCTGTCGGCCGCGGAGCAGGCCGCCGTCACCACCGCCGTGGCCGGCCGCGCGCTGCAGGCGCCGAGGGACCTGCCGATGCCTCCCGGCGCCGCGGGCGCGGCGATCCAGGCCGCCCTCGCGCAGGTCGGGGACCCCTACCAGCACGCGGCCTCCGGACCGGACGCCTTCGACTGCTCGGGCCTGACGTCCTACGCCTACGCCGCCGCCGGCATCGCGCTCCCGCACTCCAGCCGCGCGCAGTCGACGCTGGGGACCCAGGTGTCGCGGTCGGAGTTGCAGGCCGGTGACCTCGTCTTCTTCTACACGCCGATCAGCCACGTGGGCCTCTACATCGGCAACGGGATGATGGTGCACGCCCGCACCTACGGGTCCCCCGTCGCCGTCACCAGCGTCGACCAGCGCGGCTTCCGGTTCGGCGTCCGCCTCGGCTGATATGTGAGGTCGCCTGTCAAGAGGGCGTGGCGGGGCGCCGCCGGGGCTGGCTGCTCTGGCGGCGCCTCGTTTTTGTGCTGGCTTGAGTCGGCGTGGTGACGGGGTGGGCGTGTCGGTGCGACGCGCGGTCGATGCTGATATGCGCGGGTTGGTCACCGCAGGACGGCGTTCGGCAGGGGCGCTTCGGCGTGTCTGAGGTCGAGCGTCACGTCGTCGATCCGTGTGGTGGGTCGACGGCGTGGCTCACAGCCGAATCGCCGGTCAGGCCCCTCGCGCTGCTGCCCGTCGGTGGCCTACTCGAGCCAGGTCTGTGGTGGATGGTGTTCGGTCGGGTTGCTTCCGCTCCGCTGCCCTGCGGCGTCGCCCGCAGCCGGGGTCAAGGCTGGCCGCAGGCCACCCGAAGGGCTTGGCCTTGACTTCGGCGAGGACGGCGCCAGGCATCTGGCGGGGCGGGAGCAAGCTCCGGTGCCTCCGGTGGTCAGGTGTCGGGCAGGGTGGCCAGGGACCAGCACCAGCCGGCCAGTTCGCGGGCGATGGCCACGCAGGCAACGGTGTGCTTCTTGTGGTGCGCGGCGAGCCGGGTCCAGCGGTCGTGCAGGCGTTGGTTGCCGGCATGCCCTCGGGCCTGGGCGGCCGCGGGTGC
>NZ_FZNO01000027.1 GCF_900188025.1 Blastococcus mobilis | reverse complement strand
GGCCGTCAGCGCCTTCTGCGCCTCGACCGGATAGCGGGATTCGGCGTCCACCTCGGCGGCGTAGGGGGCGATCTCCCGTTCGGCGATCTCCCGGACCGCGGCCCGGATCGCCTCGTGCTCCTCGGTGAGGGCGTACAGCCCAGGGTGCGTCACGGTCGTGCTCCTCGAGGTCAGCGGGGGTAGGGGAAGAAGCCGCGGCCCGTCTTGCGGCCGAGCAGGCCGGCGTCGACCATTCGCAGCAGCAGTGGGGGAGGCGCGTAGAGCGGCTCCTTGAACTCCTCGTACATCGACTGCGCCACCGCGGCGGTGGTGTCCAGGCCGATCAGGTCCGCCAGCGCAAGTGGGCCCTGCGGATGCGCGCAGCCCTGCACCATGCCGGCGTCGATGTCCTTCGCACTCGCGAAACCGGACTCCAGCATCCGAATCGCGGAGAGCAGATACGGAATCAGCAGCGCGTTGACGATGAAGCCGGCACGGTCCTGCGAGCGGATGGTGGTCTTGCCCAGCCGCTTCTCGGCGAAGTCGGTGACCGCGAGCAAGGTGTCATCCGAGGTGAGCAGGCTGGCCACGATCTCCACCAGGGGCAGCACCGGCGCCGGGTTGAAGAAGTGCACGCCGACGACGCGGTCGGGCCGTCCAGTGACGCTGGCCATCTTCACCAGCGGGATGGAGGACGTGTTCGAGGCCAGAATCGCGTCGGGACCGAGGAGAGCGTCGAGTCGACGGAAGAGGTCCAGCTTGAGCTCCTCGACCTCCGGGACCGCCTCGATGACGAGGTCGGCCTCGGCCGCGGCTCCGAGGTCGGTTGCCAGGTCAATGCGGCTCAGAGCCGCCGCGGCTTCGGCGGCGGTGATCCTGTCGGCCCGGACGGCGCGCTGCAGTGAGGTGTCGATCCGGGCGCGGCAGCGCTCGATCACGTCGGGCGCGGCTTCGACGACGACGACCCGCGAACCGGCCCGGGCGCAGACCTCCGCAATCCCAGCGCCCATGGTGCCGCCGCCGATGACTGCGATTCGGTGCATGCCAGCTGTTCCCCTCGACCGGACCCGTGTAGATAGTTGGACGTCCTAGTAGTTGCGGTAGGTTACATGGACGTCCTACTAACTCACCGTCGTCGGGTCGCCACGGCGGTGTCGTATCTCCTGGGAGTGGCATGCCTGGCACGCCGTCTGACCTGCACGTCCCCCTCCATCCGGTGCGGTTCGTGACCGCGGCGAGCCTGTTCGATGGACATGACGCTGCGATCAACGTGATGCGGAGGCTGCTGCAGAGCCAGGGCGCGGAGGTAGTCCATCTCGGGCACGACCGCAGCGTGGACACCGTGGTGCGGGCGGCGCTGGAGGAGGACGTGCAGGGAGTAGCGATCTCGTCCTACCAGGGCGGGCACGTCGAGTACTTCAGCTATCTGGTGGAGCGGTTGGCCGAGGCCGGCGCCGGACACGTGCAGGTGTTCGGTGGGGGTGGCGGAGTGATCGTTCCGGAGGAGATCGCTCTGCTCCGCGAGCGGGGCGTGACGATCTTCGCGCCGGAGGACGGGCAGCGGCTCGGGCTTCCGGGCATGATCAACGAGCTGATCCGTGCCTGCGACAGGGACCTGACCGTCGCGGGGCCGGACGTCGACGCGGTGCTCACCGGCGACCCCGCGGCGCTGGCCCGCGCGATCACCGTCCTCGAGGCCGGCCGCTCCCCGGAGCTGGCCCAGCAGCTGCGGGCGGCGACGGCCGGTCGCACCGTGCCGGTGCTGGGCATCACCGGTACGGGCGGTTCGGGGAAGTCGTCGTTGACCGACGAGCTGCTGCGCCGGCTGCGCCTGGATCAGGAGGACAAGCTGCGGATTGCGGTGCTGGCGATCGACCCGACCCGACGCCGCGGCGGCGGGGCGTTGCTGGGTGACCGGATCCGGATGAACGCCCTGGAGACGGGCGGGGCGGGACGGACGTTCTTCCGCTCCCTGGCCACTCGCACGGCCGGCGCGCAGGTTCCCGAGCACCTGGACGACATCCTGGCCGCGGTCAAGGCGGCCGGCTACGACCTGGTGATCGTGGAGACGCCGGGCATCGGGCAGGGGGACGCGGCCATCGTCCCGTTCTCGGACGTCTCGCTGTACGTGATGACGCCGGAGTTCGGCGCCGCGTCGCAGCTGGAGAAGATCGACATGCTCGACTTCGCCGACGTCGTGACGGTCAACAAGTTCGAGCGACGCGGCGCGGAGGACGCCCGCCGGGACGTGGCTCGGCAGATGGTGCGCAACCGGCAGGCCTTCGGTGTCCCGTGGGAGCAGATGCCGGTGTTCGGCACCAGCGCGGCGCGGTTCAACGACGACGGCGTCACCGCCCTGTACCAGGAACTGAAGGAGCTGCTGGCGGCCAAGGGGCTGCCGGCGGGGGCGGGTGTGCTGCCGCGGGTCGACGTCCGCGCCTCCTCCGGCCTGTCCAGCATCGTCCCCTCGTCCCGGTCCCGCTACCTGGCCGAGATCGCCGAGGCGGTGCGCGGCTACCACGCCGCAACCGAGGCGCAGGCCGAGGTGGCGAGCCGGCGTCAGGCTGTGCGCACCACCGCCGCGCTGCTCGGCGACGACGTCACCGCGGCTCGGGTGCGCCAGTTGCAGGACGACGCCGACCGCGAGTTGCTGCCCGAGGCGCGCGAGCTGCTCGAGCAGTGGCCGGCCCGGGTCGAGGACTACTCCGGCGACGAGTACGTCTACCGGGTGCGGGACAAGGAGATCCGCACTGCGCTGACCCGCACGACGCTCTCGGGCAACCAGGTGCGCCGGGTCTCGGTGCCCCACATCCGCGACGAGGGTCAGCTGCTGCGCTTCCTGCGCCGGGAGAACCTGCCCGGCTTCTTCCCGTTCACGGCGGGAGTGTTCCCGTTCAAGCGGGAGGGAGAGGCGCCGGCCCGGATGTTCGCCGGCGAGGGTGACGCCGCCCGCACCAACCGGCGGTTCAAGATGCTGTCGGCCGGCGGCGAGGCGACCCGCCTGTCGACGGCGTTCGACTCGGTGACGCTCTACGGCCGTGATCCCGATCTGCGGCCGGACATCTACGGCAAGGTCGGCACGTCCGGCGTCTCGATCGCGACGCTGGACGACATGAAGGTGCTGTACTCCGGCTTCGACCTGTGCGCGCCGAGCACGTCGGTGTCGATGACGATCAACGGGCCGGCACCGGCGATCCTCGCGATGTTCCTCAACACAGCCATCGACCAGCGCCTCGACGCCTTCCGCGACGAAGAGGGTCGCGAGCCGGACGCGGCCGAGGCCGAGGAGGTCCGCGCCTGGGTGCTGGCCAACGTCCGCGGCACGGTGCAGGCCGACATCCTCAAGGAGGACCAGGGCCAGAACACCTGCATCTTCTCCACCGAGTTCGCGCTCCGTTGCATGGGTGACATCCAGCAGTGGTTCATCGACCACTCGGTGCGCAACTTCTACTCGGTGTCGATTTCCGGCTACCACATCGCCGAGGCGGGGGCGAACCCGATCAGCCAGTTGGCGTTTACCCTGGCCAACGGCTTCACCTACGTGGAGTCCTACCTGGCCCGCGGGATGGACATCGACGACTTCGCGCCGAACCTGTCGTTCTTCTTCTCCAACGGCATGGACGCCGAGTACTCGGTGATCGGCCGGGTGGCCCGCCGGATCTGGGCGGTCGCGATGAAGGAGAAGTACGGGGCGGGGGAACGGTCGCAGAAGCTGAAGTACCACGTGCAGACCTCCGGCCGGTCGCTGCACGCCCAGGAGATGGACTTCAACGACATCCGCACGACGCTGCAGGCGCTGTGCGCGATCTACGACAACGCCAACAGCCTGCACACCAACGCCTACGACGAGGCGGTCACCACCCCCAGCGAGTCCTCGGTCCGCCGCGCGCTCGCGATCCAGATGATCATCGACAAGGAGTGGGGGCTGGCCGGCAACGAGAACCCGCTGCAGGGCTCCTACATCATCGAGGAGCTCACCGACCTGGTGGAGGAGGCGGTGCTGGCCGAGTTCGACCGGATCGCCGAGCGCGGCGGCGTGCTGGGTGCCATGGAGACCGGGTACCAGCGCGGCCGCATCCAGGACGAGTCGATGCTCTACGAGCACCGCAAGCACGACGGCAGCCTGCCCATCGTCGGCGTCAACACCTTCCTCGACCCGCACCGCGACGAGGCGCCGCCGCAGCCGGTCGAGCTCGCCCGCGCCACCGAGGCGGAGAAGCAGTCCCAACTGCAACGGCTGGCCGACTTCCACGCCCGGCACGCCGACGAGGCGCCCGCCGCGCTGGCCCGCCTCCAGCAGGTCGCCATGGACGGCGGCAACGTCTTCGCCGAACTCATGAACGCCGTCCAGTCCTGCTCTCTCGGGCAGATCTCCGACGCCTTCTTCGAGGTCGGCGGCCAGTACCGGCGCAACGTGTGACCGACGCAGCGGCGGCAGGGCGCGTCCCCGTGACGGTGGGCCCGCCCGGAGGCACGGCTGTCTTCTCCCTGCAGCTGCCGCAGGTGGGGAGAAGCTCCTGATGACGCCACCGCTCCCGTTCGACCCGGTGGGGCAAGCAGCCCGGCTGTGGCGCGAGCGCGGGTGGACCGAGGCTGCGGACGGCATGGCGGCGGTCACCTCGCTCATGCGTGCCCAGGCCATCGTGCAGGCCCGGGTGGACGACGTCCTGCGCCCGATGCAGCTGAGCTTCGCCCGCTACGAGCTGCTCATGCTCCTGTCGTTCACGCGCAACGGTGGCCTTCCGATGGCGAAGGCGGGCGCACGGCTGCAGGTCCACCCGGCCAGCGTCACCAACGCCGCCGGCCGGCTGGAGGCAGCCGGGCTGGTGGTGCGCCGCCCGCACCCGGGCGACGGCCGCGCCGTCCTGGTGGAGATAACCGACGCGGGCCGTGCTGTGGCCGCCGAGGGGACCGAGCGGCTCAACCGGCTGGTCTTCGGCCGGCCGGAAATGACCAGCGCCCCGATGCGGACCCTCGTGGAGATCCTGCGGGACGTGCGCCGGGAAGCCGGAGACTTCCAACCATGACCTCGGTGCCCCTGCCGGACGACCTGGGGACCCCGGTGGCGCTCGACCGGCCGCCGCGGCGGATCGTGTCGCTCGTCCCCTCGTTGACCGAGGCGCTGGCGCTCACCGTGCCCGGGCGGCTGGTCGGCGCCACCGACTGGTGCACCCACCCCGCCGATCTGGACGTCCCACGCGTGCGCGGTACGAAGAACCCTGACCGGGCGGCCATCGCGGCGCTCGCCCCGGAGCTCGTGGTGGCCAACCAGGAGGAGAACCGTCGGTTGGACGTCGAACGCCTGCGGGCGGCCGGTATCCCGGTCTGGGTGACCGTCATCGAGTCGCTCGATCAGGCGCTGCGGTCGATGCGCCGACTGCTCACCGAGGTGCTCGCTGTCGAGGAACCGGCCTGGCTCACCGCTGCGGCACGCGAGTGGGCGCGACCGGCGCCGAAGCGGACGGCCCAGGTCGTGGTCCCGGTCTGGCGCGACCCGTGGATGGTTGTGGGCAGCCGCACGTTCACCGGCGATCTGCTCGCACGCCTGGGGTTACGGAACGTGTACGGCGCGAGCGTGGAGCGGTATCCCCGCGTGGAACTCGCCGACCTCCACCGGGCCGGCGCAGAGCTGGTGGTGCTGCCCGACGAGCCCTACGTCTTCAGCCCTCACGACGGCCCCGAAGCCTTTCCGGGAGTGCGCACCGTGCTGGTGTCCGGGCGGGACATCACGTGGTACGGACCGTCGCTGGCGACGGCACGGGAGCGGCTGCTGAGGCAGATCGAGCGTTGACCTCGTCCTTCATGGGTCGCGCGACCAACCCGGCGGCGTGCGCTCCGACCGCCGGGGAGGACGTCGCTCGTGCGCATGATGCGGCTCGGTTCGGCCCCTGTTGAGGGGCACACGAACCCCGTCCCCCTGGTCAGGAGCCGCTCCACACCGGCTGCCGCTTCTCCGCGAAGGCGGTGGCTCCCTCGCGGGCGTCCGCGCTGGAGAAGACAGTCTCCATCTCCCGTTCCTGGAGCGCGTAGACCGACCTGTCCCAGTCGGTGCCGGCGCCGGTGGCGGCCCGCACCAGACGCTTGGATGCGCGCACGGCCAGCGGCGCGTTGGCGACGATCTCTGCTGCCAGGCCGAGGGCGGTGTCGAGCACCTCTGCAGCCGGAACCACCCGGTTGACGAGACCGTACCGTTCGGCGACCGCCGGCGCGATGGGCCGGCCGGTCAGGGCGTGCTCCATGGCCAGCTTGGCGGGCAGCTGGCGGGGCAGGCGGATCAGTCCGGCGGCCGCCGCGAACAGCCCACGCTTGACCTCGGGCAGGCCCAGTGCGGCATCGTCGGCCAGGACGGCGAGGTCGCTCGCGAGAACGATCTCCGTCCCGCCGCCGAGTGCGAAGCCATTGACGGCGGCGATGAGCGGTTTGGAGATCTCGTGCTCGACGAGGCCGGCGAAACCCCACTCGGGGTGGCCGGGCGCGCCGACGTCCAGGCCGGCAGCTATGGCTTTCAGATCGGCCCCCGCGCAGAAGGCCCGGCCGGCACCCGTGACGACGCAGGCCCGGATGCCGTCGTCCTGCTCGATCTCCTCCAGCGCCGCGCCAACGGACCCGGCGAGGTCGGCGTTGACGGCGTTCAAGGCCGAAGGCCGGTTCAAGGTGAGGATCGCGACACCGTCGCGCTTCTCGAGGATCGCAGCTGCGCTGTCGTTCATGAGTTCACATCCACTGGGTCGTCGTGGCGCGGGGCGGGGGAGCACCCGTGCGGCATGAGTGGCTCAGGTGCCGGCGTGCAGCGGGCGCTGCACCGGCGGTGTCGGCGCGGCCGTGGCCGGTGCGGGAAAGGCGTCGGACCGCATGAACACCCATCTGCCCTCGCGGGTCTGCTGCGCCACGGGCGAGGTCCAGAGCTGCTCCCTGTCGCGTCACAGGAGGTCGAGGCCGGCCGCCGCGACGGCCTGCACCTCGCGGTCGAGGTTCCCGAACGACTGGCCACCCATGGCGCCCGCGCTGGCGCGGACCGAGACACCCTGGGCGATGACGGCGAACTTGAAGTGCGCGAAGGCCGTGTAGAAGCCGAGTTCGCCGAGGTCGGTGCCGGTGGCGGCGGCGTACCGCTCGACCACGTCGGCGCGGGTGGGGAAGCCCGGGAGCTGGGTGACCCCGGGGGTGAGCGAGGAGACGTCGGGCTCCCCGGCGTGTCGCCAGAACAGCAGCAGCATGCCGAGGTCGGCGAGCGGGTCGCCGAGCGTGGACAGCTCCCAGTCGAGCACCGCCTTCACACGGCCGGGATCGACCGAGTCGAGGACGACGTTGTCGATGCGGTAGTCGCCGTGGACGATGGTCGCCGCCTGCTGCACCGGTATCCGGGCCGCCAGTCGGCGTCCCAGCTCCTCGACTTCGGGCACGTTGCGGGTGCGCGACTTCTCCCACTGACCGGACCACCGGCGCACCTGCCGCTCCATGAAGCCGGTGGGGCGGCCGTAGTCGCCGAGCCCCACGGCGTCCTGGTCGACCTGGTGGAGCGCCGCCAGGGTGTCGACGAAGCCGAAGGAGAGCGCGCGCCGCTCCTCCTGGGTGACGGCGTACCCGTCGGGCATGGTGTCGCGGATGACGTGCCCGTGCACCCGTCCCATGACGTAGCACTGGATGCCGATCAAGCCGCCTGGGTCGGCCAGCACGATGGGGGCCGTCGGCACGGGCGTCCCGGCCAGCGCGGACTGGATACGTGCCTCGCGCATCATGTCGTGGGCGCTGGGAAGCAGCGCGCCGGTCGGTGGACGACGGAGCACCATCTCGCCGGCGGTGCTGGTGAGCAGGAACGTCAGGTTCGACTTGCCGCCGCTGATCAGCTGCGCACGGACGTCGGACCAGCCGGGGTCGCCCGTTGCCTCCACCAGCGCCGGAGCCAGCCGGTCGGTCGGAACCAGCTCCGACTTCGCCGTCGCCTCGGTCACCGGGGCCCCTCAGACCCGTCCCGCAGCGATGCTGCGGCCGATGATGTGCTTCATGATCTCGTTGGTGCCGCCGAAGATCTTCTGCACGCGGGAGTCGCGGTAGGCCCGCCCCACCGGGTACTCCAGCATGAAGCCGTAGCCGCCGTGCAGCTGGACGCAGCGGTCGACGACCCGGTTTTGCATCTCCGCGGCCCACCACTTGGCCTGGGCGGCGTCGACATCGCTCAGCTCACCCGCGTTGTGCGCCTCGATCGCCCGGTCGATGAATGACCGGGTCACGTTGAGCTCCGTGGTCATCTCCGCCAGCTCGAAGCGGGTGTTCTGGAAGTCGATGATCGGCTGCCCGAACGCCGTCCGGGCCTTGGTGTACTCGACCGTGTCGGCCAGCACCGCGGACGCCAGGCCGACCGCCCAGGCCGCGATCGAGAGCCGCTCGAGGGGCAGCATGCGCTTGAGCTGCGCGAATCCGCCTCCGACCTCGCCCAGGACGTTGGCGTCAGGGACGAAGACGTTCTCGAAGAACAGTTCGGCGGTGTCCTGGGCGTCCAGACCGACCTTGTCGAGCTTGCGGCCACGGGTGAACCCGGCGAAGTCGCGTTCGACGGCCAGCAGAGTGAACCCGCGGGGCCCGCCTCCGGGGTCGGTGCGGCAGACGGTGATGACCACGTCGGACTGGATGCCGGAGGTGATGAACGTCTTGGCGCCGTTGACCACCCAGCCACCGTCGACCTTGGCGGCGGAGGTGCGGATGCCCTGCAGGTCCGAGCCGGTGCCCGGCTCGGTCATGGCCACCGCCATGATCAGCTCCCCGGCGATCATCGGCGGCAGCCAGCGCTGCTGCTGCTGCTCGGTACCCAGCTCCACGACGTAGGGGATGAGGATGTCGTCCTGGAGGGAGAAGGAGGAGGCCAGCGAGCTCGCGAACGCCTTGCCGAGCTCCTCGTGCACGACCATGCGGAAGCGGTAGTCGCCTCCGGCCCCGCCGAGGTGCTCGGGCGCGGTGAGGCCGAGGATGCCCTGCTTCCCTGCGGCCAGCCAGACGTCGCGGTCGATGAGGCGCTGCTGGTCCCACCGCTCCAGATTGGGCGTCACCTCGCGGGCGACGAACTCGCGGACGACCTGCCGGAATGCCTCGTGGTCCGCCGTGTACAGGTCACGCTTCACGGTGGTACTCCTTCAGGACCGCCGGGTCGAACGCCGGCTCGGGCATCGAACGGAAGATGTCGGGCAGGTCGGTACCCACCCGATCGGGGAACACAGGAGAGCGCTTCTCGAGGAAGGCGGTGAATCCTTCCTGCAGGTCGGCGCTGACGCCGCGGAGATTGATGGCCAGCGTCTCGACCTGGTGGGCGGTCATGGGGTGGGCGGCCTCCTGCATCCGCCAGAGCATCCGGCGGGCCAGCGACGCGGAGACTGGGGCGGTGTTGTCGGCGATCTCGCGGGCCAGGGCGCGGGCGGCATCGAGCAGGCCGCCGGGGGCGTGCAGGGTGCGGACCAGCTTCTGCTCGAGCGCCTCGGTCGCCGGGAAGACGCGGCCGGTGAGCACCCACTCCAGTGCGGTCTGCATGCCGACGACGCGGGGCAGGAACCATGAGGAGCACGATTCCGGCACGACCCCGCGCCGGTTGAAGACGAAGCCGAACCGGGCGTCCTCGCTGGCGAGCCGGACATCGCAGGGCAGCAGCATGGTCGCGCCGACACCGGTGGCCGGTCCGTTGACCGCCGCGATGACGGGCTTCAGCGACGAGTAGATGCGCAGTACCACGCGGCCACCACCGTCGCGTCGCATCGGCATGGACTCGCCGGGGACCTCGTACGTGGTGCCCTCCGGGGCGGTGCCGGAAGTCCGCCAGTTCACGAAGGCGGCGTCGCCGTCGCTCACGTCCATGCCGGCGCAGAAGCCGCGCCCGGCGCCGGTCAGGATGACGGCCCGCACGTCGTCGTCGGCGTCCGTGCGGTCGAACGCCTCTACGAGGCCGACCTCCATCTCGTCGGTGAAGGCGTTGAGCAGTTCGGGCCGGTTGAGGGTGATGGTGGCGATGCCCTCGTTGACGTCCAGCTGGACGACGCTCACTCGGTTCTCCTGTCCGCTCCGCGCTCAGAGCCGTTCGAGAATGGTGGCGTTGGCCATGCCGCCGCCCTCGCACATCGTCTGCAGGCCGTAGCGGCCGCCGGTCGCCTCGAGGTGGTTGACCAGGGTGGCCATCAGCCGGGTTCCGGAGCCGCCGAGGGGGTGGCCCAGGGCGATGGCGCCGCCGCGCGGGTTGACGCGGTCGATCTCGACGCCCAGCTCCTTGGCCCAGGCGAGAGGCACAGGGGCGAACGCCTCGTTCACCTCGAAGGCGTCGATGTCGTCGAGGCGGAGGCCGGAGCGCTCGATCGCCTTTCGCGTCGCCGGGATGACGCCCGAGAGCATGAGGACGGGGTCGCTGCCGGTGACCGAGAAGGTGTGGAAGCGGGCGCGGGGACGCAGCCCCAGGGCCTCGGCCTTCGCCTCGCTCATGATCAGCGCCGCGGACGCTCCGTCTGTCAGCGGCGAGGAATTGCCTGGCGTGATGTGCCACTGGATCTCGGGGTACTTCTCGGCCATGGCCTCGTCGTGGAACGACGAGCGGAGACCGGCCAGCCCCTCCACGGTGGTCGAGGGGCGCACGGTCTGATCGACGCTGTGCAGCTGCACGGTCCCGTCCTCGGCGGAGAGTTCGATGGGGACGATCTCGTCGTCGAAGCCGCCGGCGGCCGCGGTCTCGGCGGCGAGGCGGTGGGAGCGGGCGGCGAACTCGTCCAGGTCCGTGCGGTCGAGTCCCCAGCGGGCGGCCATCAGCTCGGCGCCGTAGCCCTGGGAGGGCAGCCCCTCCGGGTAGCGGACGGCAAGGGGGCCGAGCGGGTCGCCGTCGGCGACATTGGAGAACATCGGCACCCGGCTCATGGACTCGACGCCGCACGCGATCGCCACGTCGTACGCGCCGGCGATGACGCCCTGCGCGGCGAAGTGGGCGGCCTGCTGGCTCGATCCGCACTGGCGGTCGACGGTCACGCCGGGCACGTGCTCGGGAAGACCCGCGGCCAGCGCCGCAGTGCGGGCGATGTTGAGGGTCTGGTCGCCCACCTGGCCGACGCAGCCGGCGACCACGTCCTCGACCAGCTGGGGGTCGACGCCCGTGCGCTCGATGAGCGCCCGGATGGTGGTGGCGAGGAGGTCGGCCGGGTGCACGCCGGACAGGGCGCCTCCCGGCTTCCCCCGGCCGGACGCGGTGCGGACGATATCGACGATCACGGCGCTGGTCATGGGCGAGTCCTAACTAAACGTTCGTTTAGCCAATGGAAGCAGTCGAGCGCGCCGTTGGCAAGCGACGTCGCATTCCTAGTGGCCGTTCAGGGGGATGCGCGGCTCTACGAACAGGCCATCGACGGTCACGAGGGCGGTCCCGTCGTCCTCGAGCGTCGCGTGCAGCTCGCGCTTTCGCCCGTCGGCGTCGTCTGCCCAGGCCGTGAACCAGACGGGTGCACCGACCGGCACGGAGGCCCGGTACTGCACGTGCAGGCAGGCGGTCCGGGCGCGTCCCTCGCTCAGCTCCCGGCTGAGGCGGCCCAGGACGTCGTCGGCCCAGAGTCCGATCGCACCGCCGTGCGCGGTGCCGACGGAGCCGTGGTGGAAGCGGGCGAAAGTGACCGTCCCCTGCATCCGCCGGCCGTCCCAGGTGTCCACGTTGTAGACGGGGCTGAGCGTCTGTCCGCGGTTGACCGGCCCGGGACCCATGTGGAGGCGTCCCACCTCGTCGTCGGCTCCGGAGTCGCGGAGCTCGCGAGCCACCTCGGCGACGATCCCCGCGAGCTCCCGGGCCCGCCGGCCATCGATCCGGGTGCCGCGGACCTCGTCCTGCAGGGCGCGGGTCGCCTGTGCGAGTTCGGCCCGGGGTGTCCCGCGCTCGTCGAGTGGCGAGCTTCCGGGATGGGTCACACCCCGGCCTCCGTCACGGGCACGCCCATTGCCTTGGCCTCGACCCGGGCGCCCGGAACGGCCAGCGCGGCGACACCGAGAACGGTGATGAGCACGGCGCCGAAACCGGCTGCTTTCGCCGCCCGGCCGATGCCGCGGTAGACGTCCTGGACGTTGGCCTCGTCCAGGCCGACGACGTACACGTCGAGGGAGACGAGCCCCGATGCTCCCCTCCGACGCCGGCGAGCGCTGTCACCGCGTTGCTGACGGCCACCTCGGTCTGCTCCACGAGGTCGACTTCTCCGTCGCTCAGACGTGTGTCGAGGCCGGTCCAAGTCTGTCCTGCGGTGTGGTCATCGACGTCCTGACCGAGGACGAGGCCGAGGCCGTGGCCGTCGCGCGAAGGTATGTGCTGCAGATCTTGGAGACGTCGCACGATGAGTACGCCGAGCACGACCAGCGGCTGCTGCGCCATGTCGTCCCGGAGAACCGGCTCCGCGTCTATGACGTGCGCCGGGCCATGGAGCTGGTCGCCGACGTCGGATCGCTGCTCGAGGTGCGCCCGGAGTTCGGGGTCGGCATCCTGACCGCCTTCGCGCGGATCCGTGGACGGGCGGTCGGGCTCCTAGCGAACAACCCGCAGCATCTGGGCGGGGCGATAGACGCGCCCGCGGCCGAGAAGGCGGCCCGTTTCCTGCAGCTCTGCGGCGCGCACGCTCTGCCCGTCGTCTCGATGGTGGACACCCCCGGCTTCATGGTCGGGCCCGCGGCGGAGGAGACGGCGACCGTGCGGCGCTTCGGCCAGCTGTTCCTTGCGGGCGCGAACCTGCAGGTTCCCGTCGTCGCGGTCGTGCTCCGCAAGGGCTACGGACTCGGCGCGATGGCGATGACAGGGGGCGACCTCAAGGCGCCGCTCGAGACGCTGTCGTGGCCGACCGGCGAGTTCGGCGGAATGGGCCTGGAGGGGTACGTCCGACTCGGCTACCGCAAGGAGCTCGAGGCGATCGCGGACCCCGCCGCCCGGCAGCGCCGCTACCAGGAGCTGGTGGACGAGCTCTACGAGCACGGCAAGGCGCTCAACATCGCGAGCGTGCACGAGGTCGACGACGTGATCGATCCTGCCGACACCCGGTGGATCGTCTCCCAGGTCCTGTCGGCCGCTCGTCCGACGGAGCGCACCGGGCGCAGCTACATCGACGACTGGTGACGGCCGGGGAGCGCCGCCCTCACCTCCGGCGGCGGCGCTGCCCGGCCCCTGTCGTGTTCCGGGAGGCTCGGAGCGCCTCAGCGGTACCGGTACTCCGGTACGCGCTTCTCGAGGAACGCGGACCGGGCCTCGGCAGCATCCTCGGTCAGCGCGGTGATGACCTGCTGCCGGTTCTCGAACTCGATGGCCGTCGCGAGGGTCGGCATCTCCAGGGCCGCCCACATGCCCTGTTTGGTGAGCCTGACCGACGCAGGCGGGTTGAGCGCGATCTCGGCGGCCTTGGCGAGCGCCGCGTCCAACAGGGCGTCCTGCGGCACCACGCGGTGGAGCATGCCGATGCGCTCGGCCTCGTCGGCCGCGAAGCGGCGGCCGGTGAGCATCAGCTCGTGGGCGTGACCCGCACCGACGATGCGCGGCAGCAGCCACGAGACGCCGATGTCGCACGCCGAGTAGCCGGCCCGGATGAAGGAGACCGCGAAGACGGCCTCGGGGGCCGCGATCCGGATGTCGCCGGCCAGGACCAGCGCCAGCCCGCCGCCCGCCGCGGGGCCGTTCACCGCGGCGATCACCGGGTGGGGGAGGGTCTGCAGGCACTGCGTCAACCGGGCGATCTCCTGCTGCCGGTCGAGGGTCGCCAGCGGCAGGCCCATCCGCTCCTCGCGCTCCGGGTCGCCGTAGCCCCCGAGGTCGAGGCCCGCGCAGAACCCGCGTCCCGCGCCGGTGAGCACGACGGCCCGGCAGTCCCGGTCCGCGGCCACCTCGTCGAGGACCTTGTGCAGCCGGTGCACCAGCGAGCCGTTCATCGCGTTCAGCCGTTCCGGCCGGTTGAGGGTGACCTGGAGGACGCCGTCGGCCGGCCGGTCCAGCAGGACGGCGTCCTGCGCGTCGGCGGTCACGCTCCGGTTCCCATGCCGATCAGGCGCTTCCGCAGGTCCAGCTTGTCGAACTTGCCGGTGCTGGTGCGCGGGATCGCGTCGACCCGGTCGAAGCTGTCGGGGATCCACCACTTCGCCACCCGCTCCGCGAGGAAGTCCCGCAGCTCCTCCTCGTCCAGCGGCCCGTCGGTGACGACGAAGGCGTGCGGGCGCTCGCTCCACCGCGCGTCCGGGCGCCCGACCACGGCGGCCTCCCGCACCCGGGGGTGGGCCATCAAGGCGTTCTCCAGGTCGACCGAGGGAATCCACTCGCCACCGGACTTGATGGCGTCCTTCGCGCGGTCGCGGATCTGCAGCCAACCCTGCTGGTCCAGGGTGCCGACGTCGCCGGTGCGCAGCCAGCCGTCCACGGTGACCTTCTCCGAGGTCACCTCGGGGGCCTTGTAGTAGCCGCTGGCCACCGCCGGTCCGCGCACCTCCACCTCGCCGGCGGACCCCCCGTCCTGGGGGAGGACGCCGAGCTCGGGGTCGCTGATCCGGACCTGGTAGAGGGGGCTCACCCGGCCGGCCAGGCTGCGCCGGTGCCAGCGCTCCTCCCCGGGCGCGTCCGGCAGGTCCTGGCTGACTGTCGCTCCGGGGAAGATCTCGGTCATCCCCCAGCCCTGCACCACCTCGACGTCGAACCGGCGCTGGTACTCGCGCATCATCTCCGTCGGCACCTGCGTGCCACCGGAGATCACCCGGCGGAGGGACGTCAGAGAGACGTCCGCCCCGGCGGGGGAGTCGACGTGGGAGAGCAGGTCCATCCAGAGGGTCGGGACGCCGGCGGACCAGGTCGCGCGGTGCTCGGTGATGATGCGGCCGAGCGGCTCCGGCTGGAGGAACCGGCCCGGGAGGATCAGGTCCGCACCGACCGCGGAGGCGACGAACGGCAGTCCCCAGCCCATCGCGTGGAAGAGCGGAACCAGCGACAGCACCCGATCCTCGGCGGTGATCCGGTAGACCTCGGTGCCGGCCATCAGAATTGCGTGCAGGACGACGGCGCGGTGCGAGGACAGCACGCCCTTGGGGTCACCGGTGGTGCCGGAGGTGTAGCACAGCGACGCCGCGGCGTGCTCGTCCAGGTCGGGCCACGCGAAGTCCGGGGACTCGGCAGCCAGCAACGCCTCGTAGCTCAGTGCGCCGGGCACTTCCACGCCCTCGGGCAGGGTGCCGAAGACGATGACGTGTTCCACGTCCGGACAGCGTTCGAGCACTGGCAGAAACTGCTCGGCCAGGCTGGCGTCGAGCAGGACGACGCGGTCCTCGGCGTGGCGGACGGTGTAGGCGATCTGGTCGGTGTGCAGCCGCAAGTTGATGGTGTGCAGGACGGCGCCCATGCCCATCACGCCCCAGTACGCCTCGACGTGCTCCGCGGTGTTCCAGGAGAAGGTGCCGACCCGGTCGCCCTCCCGGACGCCGAGACGCGCCAGAGCCGCGGCGAGCTGCCCCGCGCGCAGAGCGGTCACCCGGAAGGACTGGGTGCGGGCGGCGCCGGAGGCCTCCTGCACCGAGACGAGCTCACGGTCGCCGTTCACCTCCAGCAGGCGGCGGTGCAGCAGCTGCGTGGTCAGCTGGACGTTCATCATCAGGCCGGGCAGCACCGGAGCAGGTAGCCGGGCGCTCGCGGGGGAGTACCGGGTGCCGACTGGCGTCGGAGCGTTCATCGTGCCTCCGGGTGTGGGGTGAGTTTGGTCAGGACCGTAGACCGGCACCGGCCCAGGAGCTAGTAAGCGCTCGCTCGGTTCGGGTCGTGCGCCTCTCTGTTAGACACGGGTTCCCAAGGGTTGACGGCCGGTGTGGCTCGCCGTAGGTTCCCGAACGATCGTTCGAATGCTCTGGACCACATGCCCTAGCGGCAGTCCAGGCCGACCGCCCCCCGCGGGGGTTCTGAGAGGACCAGCATGCGCACCAGGAAGCCCGTCGGCCTCATTGCCGCAACGTCGCTCGGCCTGCTCGCCGCGTGCGGCAGTGACGGATCGGACTCCGGGTCAGGTTCCGGCTCGGAGGTCCAGTTGACCGTGAGCAGTTTCCTCACCGAGGACCACCCGGCCTCTCGGGGCTTCGAGGCCTGGATGGAGGAGGTGACCGAGCGCACCGACGGGGCGGTCACCTTCGAGACCTTCTACAACGGCTCGCTCTGCGGAGCGGCCGACTCGATCGCCTGCGCGGAGGACCGCACGGCCGACATCGTGATGTCCGTGCCGGCGTACAACCCGGAGATGACCCTGGCCAACATCGGGTCGGTGGCCTTTCAGACCAGCGATCTCCAGGCGAACCAGGACGCCCTCAACAAGCTGTACCAGGACAACGAGGACTACCGGGCCGAATACGAGAACCGGGGCCTCACGATGCTCTACACATTCAACAACTCGATGCCGGTGCTCGCCTCCGTCGAGCCGGTGAGCTCCCTGGACCAGATCGCCGGCATGTCCCTACGGGCCTCCGGCTCCATGAGCACCGGCATCGCCGCCCTGGGCGCCAACCCCGTCGCCATCGACCCGGCCGAGATCTACGAGTCCCTGGAGCGCGGCGTCGTCGACGGCGCCACCTTCCCACTCGAGAGCGTCGTGGACTACCGGCTGACCGAGGTCGCGCCGCACGTCTACGACCTCGGCGAGTACATGGGCTCCTACGCCATGAACGCCTACACGATGAACCTCGACGCGTTCGAGTCCCTCAGCGAGGACCAGCAGGCGGTCGTGCGCGAGGTCAGCGAGGAGATCGCCGGCAGCTATGTCGAGGAGTTCCTCGTGCCGACCATGGAGGAGAACTGCAGCGCCCTCGCCGAGACCGGCACCACCGTGGAGCGTCTCGGCCCGGACGAGGTCGGCCAGGCGTGGGCCGAGCGGGCCGGGGACGCGCAGCGTGCCGCCTGGGAGGAGAGCGCCGCGGAGTTGACCGACGCGCCGGCGATGTTCGACGCCTACCTCAGCAACATCGAGGAGGCCTCCACGGGTGAGGCGCCGACCACCGCCGAGATCTGCGCCGGCGTCTGACCCACTGACACGACCGACCACCGTGACGTGGGGCCGGCCCTGCCCGGCCCCACGTCACGTGTCCCGGAGGACCGCATGAAGAAGTTGGACGACCTGGTTGGGAAGGTCTCGGCGCTGCTCGCCGTGCTCGCCGCGGTCTGCACGCTGGCCATGATGTTCACGATGATCGCCGACGTGGGCAACAGGCTCGTCGGGAACGGCTCGCTGGCGGGTGCCTACGAGTTGGCCGCCATGCTCCTGGTGATCGTGGTGTTCCTCGGCTTCGCGTACGCCGAGCGCACCGAGACCAACGTGCGGGTGACGCTCGGGACCTCGCGGATGCCGCACGCCGTCGCGCGGGTGGTCCGGCTGGTCGGCGGCGTCGTCTCGACCGTCGTGGTGGCCGTCTTCGCCAAGGCCACGTGGGAGCAGGCGATGGTCTCGATGGAGCGCGGCGAGTTCACCCAGGGCATCGTCGATTTCCCGGTCTGGCCCACCAAGCTGATCATCGCCGTCGGGTTCAGCTTCCTGACCCTCGAGTGCCTCCTCGGCCTGTGGCGCCGGTGGACCTCCCGGCCCGCGGTGGAGGGCCGGATGGAGCGGCCGGCGGAGGCGCACCTGTGAGCGTCGACCTGATCACCCTGATCGTCTTCGGGCTCTTCTTCTTCCTGCTGGCAGCGGAGACCCCCGTCTCCTTCGCCCTGGCCGCGTCGGGTGGCGTCGGCATCGCGCTGCTCCGCGACGCCGAACTGGCCACCTCGGTGCTCGGCTCCGTGCCGTTCAACGAGACCCACAAGTACAGCCTCGCGATCATCCCGATGTACATCCTGCTCGGGATGTTCGCGTTGCACGGCCGGCTGGCCGAGCGTGTCTACAGCGCCGCAACCGTCGCGCTCCGTCGGCTGCCTGGCGGACTGGGCATCGCCACTGTGGGCGCCTGTGCGGGCTTCGCCGCGGTCTCCGGCTCGTCGGTGGCCACCGCGGCCAGCATCGGCAAGATTTCGGCGCACGAGATGATGCGCCACGGCTACAAGGCACCCTTCGCCGGCGGCATCGTGGCCGTCGCCGGGACGCTCGGCATCCTCATCCCGCCGAGCGTCGCCCTGGTCCTCTACGGCGTCATCGCCCGCGAGTCGATCGCCGACCTCCTGATGGCCGGCGTGGTGCCCGGCATCGTGGCCGCGCTGGCGTACGCCGCCTTCATCGCGGCGCGCGCCCGCCAGAACGTCGTGCCCGGGCAGGTCCCGCTGGCGCAGGCGCTCGCCGCAGCGGGAGGCAAGGCGCCGTCGGCCGCGGACGAGGAGCAGGCCGAGGTAACGAATTTCCAGCGCTTCCGCGCCACCGCGTGGATCGCCGCCATCTTCGCCGCGATCCTGCTCGGGATGCTCACCGGCCTCTTCACCGTGATCGAGTCGGCGGCCATCGGAGCGCTCATCGCCCTGGTGATGCTCGTCTCCGAGAACCTCCGCAGCGGCCTCCGGCCGATGTTCTCGCGAGCCCGCGGGGCGGTGCTCGAGGCGGCGTCGGTCACCTCCATGGCCTTCGCCCTGGTGGTGGGCGCCGGAGTCCTGTCGACCTTCCTGGTGATGGCCCGGATCCCGATGCAGCTCACCCAGTGGGTCGTAGGGTTCGACGTCCCGGGCTGGGTCATCGTCGTGGGGATCCTCGCGGTCATGGTGCCGCTGGGCATGTTCCTGGAGACCCTGTCGATCCTCGTGATCGTCGTCCCGCTGGTCCACCCGGTCATCACCGAGCTCGGCTACGACGGTGTCTGGTTCGGCGTGCTGTTCGTGATGATGCTCGAGATCGGCCTCGTCACCCCACCGGTGGGCATGAACACGTTCGTGGTCTCGATGACCTCTGGTCTTCGCCTCGAGAGCGTCTTCCGCGGGGTCACGCCCTTCGTCTTCGTCTCCTTGGCCGTGGTAGCCGCGGTCTTCGTGGTCCCCGACATCGCCCTCTGGCTGCCCGGCCTGCTCGCCGAGTAGCCCACTGCCCGCAGCCGGCCGTCTGAGGGCGGGCGGGTGCCCACCTCGAGGAAGGAGCCAGCCATGGCCGCGACTCACCAGGGTGAGTCCACGGTTGGGGGAGTCATCCTGCGCGCACTGCGTCGCTATCCCCAGGACCGCACCGCCTTCACCTGGGGTGAGGGCCCGGACGCCGTCCGGGGCTCGCTGAGCTACGGCCAGGCGCTCGACGCGATCGGTCGCACGCAGACGGTGTTCGCGACCGCCGGCCTGGGACCGGGCAGCCGAATCGGGATCCTCTCGGGCAACCGGGTCGACTCGTGGCTCACCGCCACCGCCGCCTGGTGCAGCGGCCTCATCGTCACGTACCTGCACCCGCTGGGATCCCTTGCCGACCACCTGTACCAACTGGGCGACGCCGGCGTCCAGGCGCTGTTCGTCGATCCGGCGAAGTTCGCTCAGCGCGGCTGCGACCTCACCGAGCACGCCGGCCTGCAGCACCTCTTCACCTTCGGTCCCGCGGAGACGGGCCGCGACCTGCACGCCGCCCGGGAGCAGGTGGGCGCAAGCACGGCGGTGGACGTGGCGGACGCCGGCGACCTGGTGTGGCTCAACTACACCGGCGGCACCACCGGCAAACCGAAGGGCGTGCGCTACCGGCACTCCTCGGTGCTCGGGCACTCCCGCTCGGTCCTCACCGACTTCGAGCTGCCCGCCGAGCCCCGCTACCTGGCGGCCGGACCGATCACGCACGTGGCGGGCACCAAGATCCTGCCGGTCCTGCACCGCGGTGGCAGCGTGCACCTGCTCGACGGCTTCACGCCCACCGGCGCCTTGCGGGCGATCGAGGAGCACCGGATCACGATGGCGCTGTTCGTGCCGACGATGATCTACGTCCTGCTCGACGACCCGGAGCTGGACCGCACGGACATGTCGTCCCTGGAGCTCGTGCTCTACGGTGCCTCCGCCATGTCGCCGACCCGGCTGGCGGAGGGGCAGGAGCGACTGGGGGACGTCTTCGCCCAGCTGTACGGCCAGAGCGAGTGCTATCCGATCAGCTACCTGTCGCGGGAGGACCACCGCCGTGGTCGCCTGGAGGACACGGGCCTGCTCGTCTCGTGCGGATTCCCCGTTCACGGCACGTCGGTGACGCTGCTCCGGCCGGACGGGGCACCGGTGCCGACCGGGGAGGCGGGGGAGATCTGCGTTCGCGGACAGGCGGCGATGGAGGGGTACCACGACCTGCCGGAGCTCACCGAGGAGGCGCTGGCCGGCGGCTGGTTGCACACCGGCGACATTGGCACCCTCGACGGGCGCGGTTATCTGACGATCGTCGACCGCAAGAAGGACATGATCGTCACGGGTGGCTTCAACGTCTTCCCCCGCGAGGTCGAGGACGCGCTCACCGCGCACCCCGACGTGGCCAGTGCGGCGGTCTACGGTGTCCCCGACGAGAAGTGGGGCGAGGCGGTCACGGCCGCCGTGGTCCTCAAGCCGGGGGCCACGGTCGACGAGGCGGAGCTCATCGCGCGGGTCAGGGAGCTCAAGGGGCCGGTGCAGGCGCCCAAGGAGGTCCGTGTGCTCAGCGAGCTGCCGTTGACCGTCGTCGGCAAGATCGACAAGAAGGCGCTGCGGGCCCGGTGACGCCGGGCCCGCGCGGCCGTTCCTTACTCCGTCGCGTGGTACTCCGCGGTGAGCTCGTCCGTCAGCGTCGCGACGCTCGGCACGGACGCCACGGCGGAGACCGAGTGGCCGGCGCTCCAGATGTGCGTCCACCGGCGGGGGCCCTCCGCCCCCGAGCCGAACATGGCCGCCGCCGTCTCGGGCCTCACCTGCTCGTCGAGGCGCTCGGGGTCCAGACCGGCCGCCTCGATCGAGGGGCGCAGCATGCTCGTGGCCAGGCCGGTGAACGCTTTGGTGAGGACGACGTCGTCCATGCCGCTGTCGACCAGCATCTGCTTGTAGGCCGGCGCGGCGCGGCTCTCCTCTGTGGCGATGAAGCGGGTGCCGAGGTACCCCAGGTCGGCTCCCAGCGTGCGGGCGGCGCGCAACGCCACCCCGTCGCCGATGCCGCCGGCCAGGATGACGAGGCCGTCGTACCAGCGGCGCACCTCGCGCACGAACGAGAAGGGGTTCAGCCACCCCGTCTGACCACCGGCGCCCGCGGTCAGCAACACGAGCCCGTCCACCCCGGCCTCGACCGCCCGCTGCGCATGGCGCATCGTCGCCACGTCGGCGAGCACCAGGGCGCCCGCGTCGTGCAGGGCCGGGACCACCTCGGCGGGGGGGCCCACGCTGGTGATCACCATCTCGACGCGGTGACGTACGAGCGTCTCGAGGTCGTCGGCCAGGCGCGGCTGGCGGATGATCAGGTTGGGGCACCACGGGGCCCACGCCTGGTTGCCGCGCTGCGTCGCGAGGCCCGAGAGCCAATCGTCGAGCTCGCCGGTCGAACGGGCGTTCACCGTCGGGAACGCCCCGACCACGCCGCTGCGGCAGGCGGCGGCGACGAGCTCCGGGCCGCTCACAGCCAGCATTGGGGCGGCGATGGCCGGGATGCGCAGCCGCTCGGCGACGGCTGCGGGCAGGCGAGGCGCGGCGGCCATTTCGATCTCCAAACTGAACGATCGTTCGACACCTTAGGATGACCCTTGTGCTGGGTCAAGGCGCCCCGGAGCGCGTACCGTGCCTGCGACTGCGCGTGACGAGGCGAGGAGCGAAGGCATGGAGGGCATGACCGCGGCCGGCAAGCCGCGCATCCGAGGCGGCAAGGAAGTCGTCCTCCGCGCCGCGATAGCGAACTTCACCGAGCGCGGGTACCACGGCACGTCCATGCGTGACATCGCCCGGGACGCCGAGGTCACGGTGGCGTCGATCTACCACCACTACCCGTCGAAGCAGGAGATCCTGGCCGAGATCATGGCCAAGACGCTGAGCGACGTGATCGGCTCAACCCGCCAGGCGCTCATGACCGCCGGGTCGTCCCCTGCCGACCAGTTGCAGGCCGTCGTCCGGGCGTGGATCGAGTTCCACACCACTCGGCAGGCGGAGGCGCTGATCGGCGCTTCCGAGCTCCGCAGCCTGGAGTCGGCGGGACGGAGGCTGGTCGTCGCGCTCCGCGACGAGCAGGAGAGCCTCTTCCGCGACATCGTCGAGCGCGGGGTCGAGATGGGCGAGTTCGCGACGCCCTACCCCCGGGAGGCCGCCCGGGCCGTGATCAACATGGGCCGTTCCGTGGCGTCGTGGTACCGCCTAGGGGGCGGCACCAAGCCAGAGGAGATGTCCGACCGGTACGCCGAGCTTGCGCTCGCCACCGTTCGCGGTCCCGCGGTCGGCACCACTCCCGCCTGAGTTCCCCGGTCGTGCCGCGCGCCCTTGACAGCGTGCTCGCAAAGATGCATGGTTCGAAGGGTAACCGAGCGCTCGTTCAGTTCGTCAGGCGGTTCATGGTGCGCCTCTGCGCTCCTCCTGCCGCCGTGGACGTCGCGGCGGTGGCGAGGGCGACGCCGTCGCGCTGGTCACCTGCGCCGGCCGATGCCTGCCAGCACGCGACCAGGAGGACCCATGATCCGCACCACGTTCACCGAGATGTTCGGCGTCGAGCACCCCATCTCCTGCGGCGGCATGACAGCCGTCGGCACGGCCCAGCTGATCGGCGCCGTGGCGAACGCCGGAGCGCTCGGCTTCCTCACTGCGCTGACCCAGCCGACCCCCGAGGACCTGGTCAAGGAGATCGGCCGCACCCGCGACCTGACCGACAAGCCGTTCGGCGTCAACCTGACGATCCTGCCGACCATCAAGCCGGTGCCCTACGAGGAGTACCGGCAGGCGATCATCGAGTCGGGCATCACGGTGGTGGAGACGGCCGGGGCCAACCCGGGCCCGCACATGGAGCACTTCAAGTCCGCCGGGGTCAAGGTGGTGCACAAGGCGGTGTCGGTGCGGCACGCCTTGAAGGCCCAGGCGCTCGGCGTGGACATGATCAGCATCGACGGCTTCGAGTGCGCCGGCCACCCGGGGGAGGACGACGTCCCCGGGCTCGTGCTCATCCCGGCCGCGGTGAAGGCGCTCGACATCCCGGTCATCGCCTCGGGCGGTATCGCGACCGGCGCCGGGCTGGTGGCCGCGCTCGCGCTCGGAGCAGTGGGCGTCAACATGGGCACCCGGTTCATGGCGACCGACGAGGCGCCGGTCCACGACAACGTCAAGCAGCAGATCGTCCGCAACACCGAGCGCGACACCGTCCTGGTCTTCCGGGAGTTCGGCAACACCGGTCGGGTGGTCCGCAACTCGGTGTCGGAGGAGATCATCGAGCTCTCGCGGCGCCCCGGCGCGACCTTCGACGACGTCGCCCACCTCGCCAGCGGCGTCCGAGGTCGCGAGCGGGTCCTGGCCGGCGGCGACATGGAGGACGGTCTGTGGTGGGCCAGTCAGGCCCAGGGCCTCATCGACGACGTCGCGAGCTGCGAGGCGGTCGTGTCCCGCATCGTGGCCGACGCCGAGACGCTCATCCACGACCGGCTCGGCATCGCCGGCTGAGCAGGGACCAAGCGGGCATGGTCCGGACGCAGCGATCGCTCCAGCCCGTGACGGGCTCGGTCCGCCCGGCCCCGGGTGCAGCCGTGCACACTCGCGGGGACGAGGCCCAGGGGCGGCGTCGCGCTTCCTCCTCCACCAGGTCGGAGTGACTCGAGGCCGTGTTGCGCACACGGTCCGGGGGGCCGGCCGACCGCCTCGGCCCGATCGGGATAGGGGCACTTCTCGGCACGCTCATGGGCACCAGTGGCATGGGCAGCGCCGCGGCCGCAGTGGCCGTGCCGGCGGTCGTGGAGCACTACGACGTCGCCGCGGGCCGCGGCGTGTGGGTGCTCGCGGCGTACACGCTCATGGTCGCCGTCGGGACGGCGCTCTACGGCCGGCTCGGCGACAGCCGTGGCATCCGGGGGCCGCTCGGCTTCGGCGTCGCGCTGCTCGCGGTGGGGGGCGTGCTGGCCGCACTGGCGCCCACGTACGGCTTGCTCGTCGTCGCCCGGCTCCTCCAGGGAGCCGGCGCCGCGGCGGCCCCGACCCTCACCATCGCGGCGCTGCAGGTGCTCTACCCACCTGGCGTCCGCGTGCGGGCCATGGGAGTCCTGGTCGGTACGTCCGTGGGCATCAGCGCCCTCGGGCCCGTGCTGGGTGGCGTGCTGACCGATGCCGTGGGCTGGCAGTCCACCATGCTGTTCCCCGCGTTCGGGCTGCTGGGCCTCGGCCTGCTCTGGCGGGTGATCCCCCGGCAGGGTTCCGGCGCGCGGCTGGACCACCCCGGAGCGGTCGTCGTGGCAGCGGTCGCCGGCGGGGTGGTGCTCCTCGTGCAGGCACCGGTGCTCGGTCCCGGTGCGCTGCTGGCGGGAACGGCCATGGTGATCGCCGGTCTCCCGCTGGTGCTGCTCCAGGTCCGGCTCCGGCCGACGGGCTTCCTGCCCCGGGCGGTGCTGCGCCGGCACCACGTCCTGGCCGGCGCCATCGGGGCGAGTGCAGCCACCATCGCCTACTTCGGCCTGCTCGTCGTGATCCCGGCCGTCCTCACCGCGCGCGGCTGGAGTGCTGTGCGGATCGGTCTGCTCATGCTGCCGGGCGCGGTCGTCGGCGTGCTGGTCTCCCTGGGTGTCGCCCGTCTGGTCGACCGGCGCGGAGCGGGTCCGTCGGTCACGGTGGCCGCCGCCTGCGCGACCGCGGCGGTGCTCACCTCCCTGGCCGCGACCTGGATCTCGCCGTGGGGGCACGCGGTGGCGGTCGCGCTCGCGTACACCGCCTACTCGGTGGGTCAGCCGGCGATGAGCACGGTCGTGCACGACGGCGTGCCCGTGGACCTGGCCGGGGTCTCGCTGGGTCTGGCCACCCTGGTCTTCTTCGCCGGGGGGAGCCTCGGTGCCGCGGTGGCCGGACTGGGGGCCGAGCTCGGTTGGGCCGTCGCCCTGGTCCTGCTGGCACTGGTGACGGCGGCCCTGGCTGTGCTGACGCGTGGGCGGCTCGCTGCCGCCTGACCCGAAGCGGCCGGTGCGCAGGTGACTCAGCCGCGGACGCCCATGACCCCGCACAGCGGCGGATCCAGGACGGCGACGTCCCGCAGGACCATCGCGTCCAGGCTCTCGGCGACCTCGTCGGGGAACGGCACCGAGCGCCGGGTGCGCATGTCGACGTGCACCAGGACGACCTCGAGGGTGTTCGCCAGCCGGTCGTTCGTCGCGTCGACCAGGTAGACCATCGCGTGAGCGGCCCGGTCGGAGCGTGCCAGCAGCTGCGGGTGGGCGGTGATCTCCTGCCCGAGGTGCATCTCCGCCCGGTAGGTGAGGTGGTGCTCGACGGCGAAGCAGCTGAGGTGCCGGCGCTCCCGGTAGTCGTCGTCCATGCCGGCGGCGCGCAGCGCGAGGTCGACGGCCTCCGCGCCGAGTCTCAGGTACTGCGTGATGTTCATGTGCCCGTTGACGTCGATGAAGTCCTGCGTGACCTCGGCGTCGTGGCGGATCGGCAGGGTGCGGACGACGTCGATGTCTGGTGCGGTTCTCACAGCGGCTCCCGCCTCTCTGAACGAACGAACGCTAGGATACTGCCACGCAGGCGTCCGCACCTGTGGTTCCGCCGCTTCCCGACTGCGTCGCTCTGGTGGCCAGCGCGACCGCACGTCCCTGCGTCGGGGTCGGGCATGCGCCTCGCGCTGCAGGGGGTGCCACGGAGCACCGACCTACTGAACAGGTAGCGCCGCCGGAGGGTCTCCCCGGCGCGACGGAAGGAATCCCATGATCGACTTCACGACCACCACGCCGGGACGCCGGCTCTCCACCCTGTCGCGGTCGGTCGCCGGCCGGCGGGTCATCGTCACCGGGGCGGCCAGCGGCATGGGTCGGGCCACCGCCCGCGTGTTCGCCGACGAGGGCGCCCGAGTCGTGGTGGCCGACCTCGGCACGGACCGGGTCGAGGCGGTGGTCGCCGAGATCCGTGAGGCGCACGGCGACCGGGCCGCGCTCGGCGTCGTCTGCGACGTGGCGCGACCCGACGACCTCGCACGCCTGGTGCAGGAGACCGTCGCCTGGGCCGGCGGCATCGACGTGGTGATCAACAATGCCGGGATCTCGGTCCGCAACGACTGCGTCCAGGAGGAGGCAGAGTTCGAGGAGTTGTGGTCACGGTCCCTCGATGTCAACGTCACGGCGCAGGTCCGGTTGGTGCGGTACGCGCTGCCGCACCTGCTGGCGTCCGACAGTGCGCGCGTCGTGAACATCGCCTCGACCGAGGCCGTCATGGCGATGTCGGGCCTGGTGGGCTACGCGGCCAGCAAGGCGGCAGTCGCGGGCCTCACCCGGAGCCTGGCGGTGGAGCTCGGCCCGCAGGGTGTCACCGTCAACTGCATACTGCCCGGGCCCATCGAGACGGCGATGACCGAGCGTTTCCCGGTCGACAAGAAGAAGGCCTACGCCCGGCGCCGGGTCCCGCTGGGTCGATACGGGTTCGCGGAGGAGGTCGCGCAGATGACGCTCAGCCTGTGCCTGCCGGCGTCGGGCTACGTCACCGGCGCGAGTATCCCGGTCGACGGCGGGCTCACCATCAAGCACATGTGACGCCGCGGGGCGCCGACGGCCGGCTCAGGTGCCTGGGTGGGCCCAGCGCGGGGTGCGCTTCGCGAAGAAGGCGGCGATGCCCTCGGCGCGATCGGGGGACGCCGCGGCCTCGGCGGCCGCGCGCTCGGTGAGCTCCCACTCGTCCGCCTCCCGCCGGGTGCGGGAGGCGAAGGCAGCGCGGAGCGTGGCGGCGACGGCGTCGGGGCTCGCCCCGCACACCTCGGTCGCGAGCTCCAGTGCGGTGTCCAGGGCGGCGCCCGGAGGGGCGAGTCGATTGACCAGCCCCAGCGCGTGCGCGCGCGGCGCGGCGAGCCGGCTGCCGGTGAGCAGCAGCTCCATCGCGACCTGCGGGCCGAGCCGCTCGGGCGCCCGGAACAGGGCGCCGCAGTTGGCGACCACGCCGCGCAGCGTCTCCGGCAGCCCCAGGACCGCGTCCTCCGCGGCCACGACCAGGTCGCAGGCCAGGACCATCTCCATGCCGCCACCCAGGGCAAACCCCTCCACGGCGGCGATGAGCGGCCGCGTCCTCGACCTCCGCACGAAGCCGTACTCGCCGCCGTCCGGGGTGGTGGGGCTGGCCTCCAGCGTCAGATCCGTGCCGGCGGAGAAGTAGCCACCGTCCCCGGTGAGCACGCCGACCCGGAGACCGTCCTCGTGCTCGAGCCGGTGCATGGCCGCGTCGATGGCGTCGGCCAGCGGTTGGTCGACGGCGTTGCGCCGCTCCGGACGCTGCATCGTCATGACGAGCACTCCGCCGTGGCGGTGCTCCACCCGGAGCGTCCTCGCGGGGTCGGTCGGCGTCATGACTCCTCCTCGGTGGCGGGCGTCCGCGCATCTGTGGCATGCCACTCGTATGCGTTTATAGTGCATGCGTTGTAGCATCTAATGCACCTGACTCAATACGCAGGAAGTGGGCACACCATGTGGGGCTTCGAGACCGAACCCGAGTTCCAGGCGGAGCTGGACTGGATCGAGACGTTCGTCCGGGAGAAGGTGCAGCCGCTGGACTACATCCTGGGCAGCCAGTGGGACATCCACGCCCCGGAGTTCGAGCGGCTCGTGCGGCCGCTGCAGCGGGAGGTCAGGGAGCGGGGGCTGTGGGCGTGCCACCTGGGGCCGGAGCTGGGCGGCCCCGGCTACGGGCAGCTGAAGCTGGCGCTGATGAACGAGAAGTTCGGGATGTCCCGGTTCGGGCCGATCGTGTTCGGATCCCAGGCGCCCGACACCGGCAACTCCGAGATCCTGGCGCACTACGCCACGCCGGAGCAGAAGAAGAAGTACCTCGAGCCACTCCTCGCCAACGAGGTGGTCTCCTGCTTCTCGATGACGGAGCCGCAGGGCGGTGCCGATCCGACCGCGTTCGAGACCCGCGCGGTGCTGGACGGGGACACCTACGTCATCAACGGGGAGAAGTGGTTCGCCTCCGAGGCCGACACCGCGGCCTTCCTCATCATGATGGTCGTGACCGACCCCGACCACCCCGACCCCTACAAGCGGTCGTCGATGTTCATCGTGGACAGGGGCACCCCGGGCATCGAGAACCTGCGCAACTACGGCTTCTACGGCGAGCCGGAGCCCACCCACGCACACCTGCGGCTGACCGACGTGCGGGTGCACGAGTCGCAGATGCTCGGACCGCGGGGCGAGGCGTTCGCGGTCGCCCAGACCCGGCTGGGTGGCGGCCGGATGCACCATGCGATGCGCACCCTCGCCCAGGCCACCCGGGCCTTCGACCTGACCTGCCAGCGGGTGCTGTCGCGCACCACCAAGGGCGAGCTCCTCTCGGACAAGCAGATGGTCCAGGAGCGCATCGCCGACATGTGGGTGCAGATCAGGCAGTTCCGGCTGCTGGTCCTGGAGACCGCATGGCTGGCCGACCAGGGGCACGACTGGAAATCGCTGCGCAAGAACGTGTCCGCGGTGAAGATGGTGATGCCCAAGGTGCTGCACGACATCGCTTCGACCGCGCTGCACCTGCACGGGTCGCTGGGCCTCTCCCACGACATGCCCTTCGCGGAGCTGGTGATCAACTCCTTCCACGTCGGCCTGGCCGACGGTCCCACGGAGGTGCACAAGATGGTGGTCGCCCGGCAGGTGCTCAGGGACTACAAGCCGGCCGACGGCGACATCCCCTCGTACACCCGGCCCGAGCAGGAGCGACGGGCACGGGCCCTCTACCCCGAAGAGGCCTGACCGTGGCAGGCGGCACCCCGCCCCGGCGCCGCACGGCCGAGGTCCGGTCACCCGATAGCGGGGTGGAGGACCTGGTCGACGTGGCCGCTCTCCAGGACTGGATGCAGTCGCAGGGCGTCACCGACGGCCCCGTGCGGCTGGGGGAGACGCTTGGGGGCGGAACGCAGAACGTGCTGATCAAGGTCCGCACCGGCGACCGCGACATGGTGCTGCGTCGCGGCCCCCGCCACCTCCGGCCGCGGACCAACGACATGCTGCGCCGCGAGATGCGGGTCCTCGAGGCGCTGAGCGGCACCGAGGTGCCGCACGCCCGCTTGATCGCCGCCTGCCCCGACGAGGAGGTGCTCGGAGGGGCCGTCTTCTACTTGATGGAGGAGGTGGACGGGTTCAATCCCGCCGTCGGGCTCTCCGGAGCGGCGTCCCGCTCCCTGGATGTCCGGCGCCACCTCTGCCTGTCCACCGCGGCGGCCGCCGCCACGCTGGCCGCCGTCGACCACGAGGCCGTCGGCCTGGGCGACATGGGGAACCCGACCGGCTTCCTCGAGCGCCAGGTCGGCCGATGGCGCTCGGAGCTGGTCTCCTACAGCTCGTTCGCGGGGTACGACGGGCCGGACCTCCCTGGGGTCGAAGCGCTGGGGGACTGGCTCGACGACAACCGCCCCGCGCAGTGGCGACCCGGCATCCTGCACGGCGACTACCACCTGGCCAACGTCCTGTGCGACCACCGGACGGGCTCCGTCGCCGCGGTCGTCGACTGGGAGATGACCACCATCGGCGACCCGCTGCTCGACCTCGGGTGGCTGCTCGCCACCTGGCCGCGGGGAGACGGGCCCGAGATCCTGTCCGACGGCGTCCGCGCGCTCGCCGGCGTCGTGGACCGCGACGACCTGGTCCGGGAGTACGCCGAGCGCTCCACCCGTGACCTGTCCTCGGTCGACTGGTACGTCGTCCTGGCCTGCTACAAGCTCGCGATCGTGCAGGAGGGCACCTATGCCCGTGCGTGCGCCGGCCTCGCCCCCCGCGAGGTGGGCGACCGGCTCCACGCCGGCAGTCTCGTGCTCCTGGCGCGTGCCCGCGAGATCACCGGAACCTGATGACCGGCGGAGAAGGAGCACACAGATGAGCCGACCCCTGGAAGGCGTCCGAGTCCTGGAGATGGCCGGCATCGGACCCGGCCCGCACGCATGCATGATGCTCGCCGACCTCGGTGCCGAGGTGGTCCGCGTCGAGCGCCCAGGGCGCCGGGAGGCCGCCACCGACCGGCACACGCTGCGAGGGCGAACGGTGGCCGAGGCCGACCTGAAGTGGCCGGAGGACCTCGAGCGGGTCCGCACCCTCGCGGCCCGCGCCGACGTGCTGGTGGAGGGCTTCCGGCCCGGCGTGATGGAGCGACTGGGGCTCGGTCCGCAGGGCCTGCTGACCGACAACCCCCGGCTCATCTACGCCCGGATGACCGGGTGGGGCCAGGACGGTCCGCTGGCTCCCCGCGCCGGGCACGACATCAACTACATCTCGCTCACCGGGGCCCTGCACGCGGTCGGGCCGGCGGAGCGGCCGTTCCCGCCGCTGAACCTGGTCGGGGACTACGGGGGCGGGTCGATGATGCTCGTCGTAGGCGTGCTCGGCGCGCTGGTCGAGCGCGCGCGCACCGGCGAAGGCCAGGTCGTGGACGCGGCGATGGTGGACGGCGCGAGCGTTCTGGTGCAGGCGCTGCTCGAGTTGCGGGACATCGGTCTCTGGAACGACACGCGCGGCGACAACCTGCTGGACGGCGCTGCGCCGTACTACCGGACATACCGGTGCGCCGACGGCCGCTTCATGGCCGTGGGATCCATCGAGCCGCAGTTCTACGCGCTGCTGGTGGACGGACTCGGCCTCCGCCTCGACGAGTTGCCCGACCGCGACGACCGAGCAAACTGGCAGGAGCTGGCGAAGCTCTTCGCCGACCGGTTCGCCGAGCACGACCGCGACCACTGGGTGGCGGTGTTCGAGGACACCGACGCCTGCGTAACGCCGGTGCTGACCTTCGCCGAGGCGCCGGCCCATCGGCACGTCACCGCCCGCCGCTCGCTCGTCGACGCCGGCGACAGCTCGGTGGTGGCCGTGCGGGCGCCCCGCTTCCTCCCCGCGGCCGGCGCGGATGCCGTCGGGTCGGACCGCTCCACCGAGGTGCCGGGCGCGCCGCGCGAGGCCGAACTGGCCGACGTCGTCGCCGCCTGGGGCGCCGGGGACGGCTGAGTCGCCGGGCTCAGCGATGCTCGGCGCGGCGCTCCTCCAGCAGACGGCTCGTCTCCTCGGACAGCTGCGCGCCGAGCACGGCCGCGACCAGATCGGTCAGCTGGCTGGCGAACAGCTCCGCCGGCTGCCCGGGCGCGATCCGGGCGCGGCGGCCGAGCTCGATATGCGTGAACCGCAGCGCGGCGAACCGCCGGTGCAGCGGGGGACCGGCGGTGCCGGCGGGCATCAGGGGCTCCACCAGGACCGACCACCGCTCCAAGCTCCCCTCCGGGTCATAGACCAGGGCACCCAGGGCGTCGTGTGGGTTGACCAGTGCCTCGGAGCGGTTGACCAGCTGGGCGGCCACCTGGAGGAAGTCGGAGCCGTCCTCGTCCTGCAGCTCGGTCACCAGGGGGTCCACCAGGATGCCGGCTGCCTCCCGCAGGGTGACGTCCCCCCGGGCGGTGAGGTGGTCGAGCAGCGCGTGCCGGCGTACCGACACGCGCGGGACGTGCAGGTCCATGAGCGCCCGGAGCAGACCCTCCCGGTCGCCGAAGTGGTACTGCAGCGCGGTCGTGTTGCGGTGCCCGGCGGACCGGGTGATCTCCCGCAGGGACACGCCCTCGAGGCCCTTCACGGCCAGCAGCCGGGCCGCCGCCCGCAGGATGCGGGTCCGCGCGTCTGCGCCGGGTAGCCGGTCGGCCCGCGACCGCGAGGCGCCCGCCTGGTCCGCCGCGCGGAGCGATGCTTCTGTCATGCGAGAACCGTAGCAAGGTAAGTCAGTAAAGACCGGCGCTCATACATCAGCACTAGTACTTGTGGCAGACGACTTAAGCCGCATAGCATCCCTGCGTCGAACGACATGGCGTGGATCACACCTCAGGAGGATTCGGATGGGCAAGCTCCGGTCGATGCACAAGGCCCTCGGCGTGGCCGCTGCCACGGCGCTGGCGCTCACCGGCTGCGGTGGCGGTGCCGACGCGGGGGGTGCGACCGGCAGCGCGGGTGAGGACGGCGTCATCACGGTCAAGCTCGGCGTCGTCGGTCCCAAGACGGGGCCCGCATCCCTCTATTACGAGTACATGGACCAGACCTTCGAGACGTTCTCCGACGACTTCGAGGAGAAGTACGACGTCCGGTTCGAGGTGATCAGCGAGGACGACCAGGCGTCCCCGGAGGAGACGGCCCGTGCAGTCAGCCGGCTCATCAACGAGAAGGGCGTGCACGCCCTGATGGGTCCGCCGCTCTCGGGCAACTCCCTCCAGGTCGCCGACGTGGTGCAGAAGAGCCAGCTGCCGTGGCTGCTCCCTGGTCCGAACGCGGACGAGATCATCAACTACGACATCCAGCCCAACTGGGCCTTCATGACCAACTTCACCAACCAGCAGATCATGGCGGTCCTCGGTGAGCGGCTGTGGGCGAACGGGCAGAAGGTCGGCATCGTCTACTCCGCCGACGGGTTCGGTCAGTCCAACCTCCAGCACCTGAAGTCCTGGGCGGAGGAGAACGGCCACGAGGTCACCGCTGAGGAGACCATCCAGCCTGGCGCGAGCGACGCCAACGCCATCATCCAGCGCTTCAAGGATTCGGGCGTCGACTCGGTGTTCATGGGCATCACGCAGGGCGCGGACACCGCGACCGTCACCCGGGCGATCGAGCAGGCCGGCTTCGAGCCGAAGACCATCATGACGACGGGCACCATCCTCACCAACTACAAGGACGTCGCCGACCCGTCGCAGTGGGAGAAGATCCAGATCGTCGACCCGCGGAACTTCCTCGAGGGCGGCGACTCCGAGGTGCTGGCCGCGGTCCGGGAGGCGACGGGCGAGGCCCCGGCGATCCCGACCAACAACATCAGCACCTACGCGATACTGGACATCTACGCACAGGCCGTCCAGGAGGTCGGTGACGCCACCGACTTCGAGGCGGTGCGCCAGGCGATCGAGGACATCGAGACCGTCCACATCGGTGACAGCCTGACGATCGAGAACCCGTTCTCCGAGGACGACCACGTCCTCTACGACGACGACCCGGCGAAGTGGCACACCTACGGCTTCGACGAGAACTTCGAGCTGGTGCACCTCGGCACGGCTGCCGAGTGCCTGCAGAAGAGCTGCTGACGCAGGTCATCGGCGAGGACTGGAAACCATGGACGCCCTTGTTCTCGGGCTGGTGCTGGGAGGGCTCTACGCCCTCCTGGCCCAGTCCTTCGTACTGACCTTCATCACCACCAAGACGCTGAACTTCGCCGTCGGTGAGTTCGTGGCGCTGGGTGCCTTCGTCGTGCTCGCGGTCGCCGGCTGGTCGTGGCTGCCCGACGTCGGCAAGCTCGCCGTCGGGGTGCTCGTCGCCGCGGTGGTGGGCGCGGCGGCCTACCGCTTCCTGGTGGTGCCGTTCATGACCGAGGGCGAGCACGACGTCCGGTGGCTGCTGTCCACCGTCGCCCTGTCGTTCGTGATGCTCAACCTCATCACGAACGTCGAGGGGCCTTCGCCGCAGCGCTCCGAGACGGCCCGGCTGTCCGGCGCCGTCGACGTGCTCGGTGCAGGGGTCAGCAAGCAGCAGCTCCTGATCGCCGTCCTAGCGGTGGTCGTCACGGTGCTGCTGGTCGTGGCGTCGAAGAAGACGTCTGCCGGCCTGGTCATGCGGGCGGTGTCGCAGGACCCCGAGACGACCTCGCTCATGGGCGTCTCGCCGCGGCTGGTCGGCATGGTGACCTACGCCGTCGCCATGGGCATCGCTGCGCTCACCGGCACCCTCTACGCCGCGACCGTCGGGGCGTCGCCGGTGATGGGGGCTCCGCTGCTGGTCGCCTCGATCGCGGTGGCCGTGGTGGGTGGCCTGTCCTCGCTCTGGGGACCGCTGCTCGGCGGCGCCCTCTACGGCGTACTCAGCGAGGTCACCAGCTACGAGTTCGGCGCCATCTGGGGGGAGACCGCCGGTCTGCTGCTGGTGATCGTCGTCCTGGTGTGGCGGCCCCAGGGACTGCTCGGACGACGCACGGAGGTCAAGCTGTGAGCATCCTCGACCAGGAGTCGCGCAGCGCGCCTCCGACCAGGGAGTCGTCCCGCCGACCGGCCCGCTGGCCGGCACGGCCCTGGGCGCGCGACGCGCTGTTCGCCGTCGCCGCCCTGGCGGTCGCGTTCATCGCCATCCTCCCGGGGCGTGACGGCGCCGGCCCCTCCATCTCCCTGATGCAGCTGGTGGCGTCGATGGCGGCGATGACCGTCGCCGCCGTCGGCCTCAACCTGCTCATGGGGTACGCCAAGCTGGTCTCGCTCGGGCAGGGCGGCTTCTACGCGATCGGCGCCTACGCGACCGCGTGGCTGGTGCTCGACGGCGGCTGGCACCCGCTGCTCGCCATCGCCGGCGCGCTCGCGCTCTGCGGGGCCGTCGGGGCGGTGGTCGCCGTCGCCTCGATGCAGCTGCGCGGTCCGCAGTTCTCCGTCATCACCCTGGTGCTGGCCATCCTGGTGGAGCGGATCCTCAACGAGGGCGCCCTCTTCGGCCGACTGGCCGGCTACCCCAACCACGCCCAGCACGGCACGACCGGGCTGCCCCCCATCGAGGTCCTCGGTTTCACCCTCGAGCCGCCGATGATCGCCAACACGGTCGCCACCGTCATGGTGCCCGTCGTGGTCGTGACCGCGCTGGTCGTCATCGTCTCCCGCAACATCGCCCGGTCACCGTGGGGGAGTTCGCTCAGTGCCATCGGCGAGAGCGAGATGCTGGCGTCGCACCTGGGCGTCGACGTCTTCCACCGCAAGGTCTCGGTCTTCGTCCTCGCGTCGGTCTTCGGTGGTCTCGGCGGCGTGATCACGACGCTGTGCTTCGCCCACCTGCAGCCCGAGACCTTCGACATCTTCCTCACCATCACGATCGTGCTCGCCGTCGTGTTCGGGGGCAGCGGCACGGTGCTGGGCCCGCTCGTCGGAGCGGTCGGCATCGTCTGGCTCGAGCAGTCCGACATCCTGGCCCAGCTCGGTGACCTGCAGCAGGAGTACATCTCCTCCCAGTGGTACCTCTCGACGCCGGGCCTGGTCGGCGTCCTGTTCGTCCTGACCCTGTTCCTCATGCCCAAGGGCATCGTCGGCACCATCGGCGCTCTGGTCATGGGACGTCGGCAGCGGGCCGACGTGGCCGAGGACGACGGCGCCGGCCTTCAGGAGACCGCCGGCCTGCCTGCCACAGCAGAGGCGGTGTCCGACGCCTCGGTCGACGGCGCCTCGCCGGCGGGGCGCGCGGGCGAGCCGCTGCTCGTGATGAGGGGGGTTGGCAAGAACTTCGGCGGGCTCAAGGCCGTGGCCGACATGGACCTGACAGTGGGCCGCGGGCAGATCCACGCGGTCATCGGGCCGAACGGAGCCGGCAAGTCCACGCTCGCCAACCTGCTCACCGGTGTCTACAAGCCCAGCTCGGGTTCCGTGCGGTTCGAGGGGCGGGAGATCACGGGCCTGGCGCCGCACAAGGTGGCGCGCGCGGGAGTGGCGCGCACGTTCCAGACGCCTCAGCTCTTCCACGACGCGACGGTGCTCGACAACGTGCTCGCCGGTTTCCCCGACACGGGGCGCACACCGTTGTGGGCGGCAGCGCTCAAGCCGCCGTCGCGCTACCGGCGGGACGCGGAGATGCGTGCCGAAGCGGAGCGCCTCCTGAACTTGGTGGGCCTTACCGAGTTCACCAGGCTCCGGGCCGGTGAGCTGCCCTACGGCAAGCAACGTGCACTCGAGATCGCCCGGGCCTTGGCGAGCCAGCCGGAGCTCATCGTGCTGGACGAGCCGGCCGCCGGACTGCTCGCCACCGAGACCGCCGGCCTCGGTGACCTGCTGTTGTCACTCCGGGCGCACGGCTACGCGTTGATCGTGGTGGAGCACCACATGGACCTCGTGGCGAGGATCGCCGACCAGGTCACCTGCATGGATCAGGGGCGCCTGCTGTCGCGCGGCACCCCGCAGCAGGTCCTGTCCGACGAGGGCGTCGTCTCGGCATACCTCGGCAAGCCGATGGAGGAGCACTCATGAGCCTGGAAGTCGACCGGCTGGAGTGCGGCTACGACCGCGCGCCGATCCTGCACGGTGTCAGCCTGCGGGTCGGCCCGGGGGAGCTCGTCGCCGTCGTGGGGTCCAACGGGGCGGGGAAGACCACGCTGGTGCGGACCATCGCCGGTCTGCTGACCGTCCGCTCTGGCGACCTGCGGGTCGACGGCAGCTCCTTCGCCCGGACCTCTGCCGCGCGGCGAGCCCGGTCGGGGATCGTCATGGTGCCTGAGGGCCGCCGGCTGTTCCCCCAGCTGACCGTGGGGGAGAACATCGAGATGGGCCGCCGCGCCGCCCGCGGGCGCACGGGCGGGGAGGACCCTGTCGCCGCGCTGCTCGACGCGTTCCCGATCCTCACCGAGCGCTGGGACCAGCAGGCGAACCTGCTGTCGGGAGGCGAGCAGCAGATGGTGGCGCTGACCCGGGCCGTGGCCGCCCGGCCGCGGTACCTGCTGCTCGACGAGCCGTCGCTGGGGCTGAGCCCCCTGAAGACGCTGGAGGTCTTCCGCCTCATCGAGATGATCCGCGAGCGCACCGGTGCCGGGATCCTGCTGGTGGAGCAGATGGCCGACCAGGCCTTGCAGGCCGCCGACCGCGCCTACGTGCTCGAACTAGGACGGGTGTCCATGGAAGGTCCGGCCGCCGAGGTGCGGGCCTCCGACGAGGTGCGCCGGGCCTACCTCGGCGTCGCCGGCTGAGGAGCAGAAGATGTTCGACTTCGGGCCCCGTTCCCAGGAGCTGGTCGTGCGCATGCACGACTTCCTGGCCGACCACGTCTACCCGGCGGAGGCGGTGTTCGCCCGGCAGGTCGAGGAAGCCGGGTATCCCCGTCCGACGCCGCCGGTGCTCCAGGAGCTCAAGGAGACCGCACGCGGGCTCGCGTTGTGGAACCTTTTCCTCCCGCACCCGGAGAAGGACCACGAGCCCCTCTCCAACCTCGAGTACGCGCCGATCGCTGAGCTGAGCGGCCGTAGCCTCGAGCTCGCGCCGGAGGCCATGAACTGTGCGGCTCCGGACACCGGGAACATGGAGCTGCTCTCCATGTTCGGGACGCCGGAGCAGAAGGAGGAGTGGCTGCAGCCGCTCATGGCCGGCGAAATCCGGTCGGCGTACGTGATGACCGAGCCGCAGGTCGCGTCGTCCGACGCCGGCAACATCGAGACCACGATCGAGCGGGACGGCGACGAATGGGTCGTCAACGGCCGCAAGTGGTGGATCTCCGGTCCGATGCGGGAGGACTGCCGGCTGCTGATCCTGATGGGCATCACCGATCAGGATCCCGGCGCCTCCCGGCACCGTCGGCACAGCATGGTCCTGATCCCGCGCGACGCCCCCGGGGTGGAGGTGGTACGCGAGCTCGACGTGTTCGGCTACAAGCCGTTCGAGACCCACGTGGAGATGCGGTTCACCGATGTCCGGGTGCCGGTCGACAACCTGCTGGGCGAACCGGGGGCCGGCTTCGCCATGTCGCAGGCGCGCCTCGGCCCCGGGCGCATCCACCACTGCATGCGGCTGATCGGCGCCGCGGAGCGAGCCCAGGAGCTGATGATCGACCGGGCGGGGCGCCGTTCGACGTTCGGCAGCCCCCTGGTCGAGCGCGGCGTGATCCGGGAGTGGATCGCCGACTCCAGGATGGAGATCGACCAGGCCCGGCTGTACACCCTGCGCACGGCGTACCTGATGGACACCGTGGGCAACCGCGAGGCGGCCAGCGAGATCTCGGGCATCAAGGTGGTCGTGCCGAACATGGCGCGCCGCGTGGTCGACCGGGCGATGCAGGTCTTCGGGGGCGCCGGCCTCTGCCAGGACACCCCCCTCGCGCGGATGTACGCGGAGACGCGGATCGTCCGCATCGCCGACGGCCCCGACGAGGTGCACCGCCGAGCACTGGCGCGGACCGAGCTGCGTCGCTTCGAGGCGGTCACGACCCCGGTACCGCGCGGTGCCACCAGTCACCTGGCGCTCTGAGCGCAACCACACACGAGGGGAGCAGGCGCGGGCCATGGGTCTGTCACGCAACGTCTTCGGGATGCTCGAGCGCACTGCCGAGTCGCACGCGGGTGACCGTCCGGGGTACGGCTTCGAGGGGGAGGTGCGCACCTTCCGCCAGATGCGCGACGCCGCCCTCGCGGTGGCCGGCGGGCTGTACGCCCAGGGCGTCCGCCCCGGCGACAAGGTCGCCGTGATGATGGGCAACCGGCTGGAGTGGGTGGAGGTGTACTTCGGCCTCGCAGCGCTCGGCGCGGTCTGCGTCCCGGTGAACGTGCTGCTCACCGGCCCGGAGATCGCCCACGTGTGCCGTGACAGTGCCGCCCGGTGCCTGGTCATGGACGAGGTCGCCTCTCGCGGGCTGGCGGGGCTCGAGCACGACTTCGACCTGGTCGTCACGGTAGGTCACGTGGCCGTCCCCGGAGGGGCCCGGCAGGTGACCTGGCAGGAGGTCACGGCCGGCCACGGGCTGCCCGAGGAGCACGTCGGGCCGGACCTGGACGACACGTTCCTGCTCTACTACAGCTCCGGTACGACCGGGTTGCCGAAGGCGGCCGAGCACAGCCACAACGGCGTGCTGTGGAACGCGATGGGGCAGCTGCAGGGGCTGTCGCTGCAGAGCCATCACCGCTACTTCGTCATCCCGTCGCTCTCCTGGGCGGCAGGGTTCCACAACCTGGTGATGGCGCTCACGTGGAACGGCGGGTACGTCGAGCTGCGGCGGACGGGTGGCGGTTCCATGGAGAACATCGTGGCCTCCGTCGAGGAGCACCGGATCACCCACGTGATGCTCGTGCCGAGCCTGCTCCGGGAGCTGGTCAGCCGGCCGGACCTCATGGAACGGCTCTCCGCCAGCACGCTGGAGTGGATCGTCACCGGAGCCGAGCCGGTGCCGCGCAAGGTCATCGAGACCGTGTGTCGCGGCGTCCCGGGCGTCGACGTCTGCCAGGGCTACGGCCTGTCGGAGTTCCCGACGATCACCACGGTCCTCCTGGCCGACGAGGTCTTCGACCACGAGGGGTCCGCCGGGCGTCCGCTGCCGCACACCGAGGTCGCGGTGCGCGACGACGAGGGGCGGATCCGCCGCCACGGCCGCGGTGAACTGCTGATCCGGTCGCTCGCCTCGATGAAGGGCTACCACGACCGGCCGGAGCAGACGGCCGAGGTGTTCCGCGACGGCTGGCTGCACACCGGCGACCTGGTCGAGCTCGACGAGGAAGGCTTCGTCACCATCGTCGGCCGGACCAAAGACATGATCATCTCGGGGGGCCTGAACATCTACCCCAAGGAGATCGAGGACGTCATCCACCGGATTCCCGGCGTCCAGGAGTGCGCGGTCGTCGGCGTTCCACACGAGCGTTTCGGCGAGTCGGCGGTGGCCATCGTGGTGACCGACGACCCGGCGTTCGACGATGCCGAGATCCGGCGCGCGTGCGAGGCGCAGCTCGCGTCCTACAAGCGACCGCGCCAGGTGATCGTGCGCGGTGAGCCGCTGCCGCGGAACGCGAACGCCAAGCTGCTCAAGCGTGAGCTGCGCCCCTGGGCGGCCGAGCGCCTCGGCGTGGCGGAGTGACGACGGCGTGAGTGCCGCGCAGCGGTGGGGGATGACCGTCCCGCTGGAAGGGCTGCCGCTGACGAGGCAGGCCGACGTCGCTCGCGAGCTGGAGGACCTGGGGTACACCGACCTCTGGACCGCCGAGGGCATGGGCACGGACGGCTTCACCCCGCTCGCCGTCGCGGCGGCGGTCACCAGCACGGTGCACCTCGGGGTGGCCGTGGCCCCCGCCTTCACCCGCGGACCGGCGCTGCTGGCGCAGACGGCCGCGACGATGGTGGCGACCGCGCCCGGGCGCTTCACGCTGGGCATCGGCGCGTCGTCCGACGTGATCGTCCAGCAGTGGAACGGCATCCCCTACGAACGGCCGCTGTCCCGCTGCCGCGACCTGCTGCGCTTCCTGCGAACGGTGCTGGCGGGCAACCAGGCCGACCATCGGTACGAGACCTTCGCGGTGCACGGCTTCCGGCTCGGCGTGGTGCCCGACCCGCCACCGCGCCTGCTGCTGGCTGGGCTGCGCGACAAGATGCTCGGTCTGGCCGGCGCGGAAGCCGACGGTGCGGTGCTCAACTGGATCTCCGCCGACGACGTCGCTCGTGTCGTGCCGCAGGTCCACGCCGGCGGACCGGGTAAGGAGGTGGTCGCGCGGATCCTCGTCGCGCCCACCGCCGACGCCGAGCACGCCCGCGCGGTCGGCCGGCGGTTGATCACCGCCTACCTCAACGTGCCCGTCTACCGGGCCTTCTACGTCGCGCTGGGCCGGGACGACCTGGAGCCGATGTGGAAGCTCTGGGCCGACGGGGACCGTCGGGGTGCCGTCGACGCCGTGCCCGACCACGTGGTCGACCAACTCGTCGTGCACGGATCGCCGGAGGAGTGCCGGGAGCACGTCCGGCGTTTCGTGGACCGTGGCGTCACGGTGCCGGTGGCGCACCTGCTGCCCGTGGGGGTCGACCCGTTGCAGGCGTGCCGCGACCTGGCCCCTCGCTGAACCGGGGTCGCACGAGAGCCGCGACCGATGAGCAGACCGATCGAAGCAGACCGACGAGGAGAGACATGGAGCAGGAGTTCGCGGGCAAGGTCGTGCTGGTCACCGGCGGCAGCCGGGGGATGGGCCGGGAGATCGTCCACGCCTTCGCCGAGCGCGGTGCCGACGTGGTCGTCGCCAGCCGCAAGCTGGAGAACTGCGAGACAGTTGCCGCCGAGGTCCGGGACAAGTACCGGGTGCGGGCCCTGCCGCTCGGCGTCAACGTGAGCTCGTGGGCCGACTGCGACCGTCTCGTCGACGACGTCTACGGCGAGTTCGGCCAGGTCGACGTGCTGATCAACAACGCCGGGGCCTCGCCGCTGTACCCCAGCCTCGACCAGGTCACCGAGCAGTACTTCGACAAGGTGATGGGCATCAACCTCAAGGGCCCGTTCCGCCTCAGCGCGCTGATCGGCACGCGGATGGCCGAGGGGGACGGCGGCTCGATCGTGAACATCGGGTCGATCGAGGCCATCCGGCCCCAGCCGATGGCGCTGCCGTACGCGGCGGCCAAGTCGGGCCTGCACACCCTCAGCGAGGGCTTCGCCCAGGCGTTCGGCCCGAAGGTCCGGGTGAACACCATCCAGGCCGGAGCCTTCCTGACCGACATCTCCCAGGGCTGGCCCGACGGGCTCAAGGAGGAGATGGAGAAGAAGGTGGCCCTCGGCCGGTGCGCCGAGCCCTCCGAGGTCGTCGGAGCAGCCCTGTTCCTGGCCGGCTCCGCCTCCTCCTACGTCACCGGGGCAGTACTGCGTGTCGACGGGGGGTGGCGGTAGGCCGCCCGGGCGGACGGCGACTCGCGACATGGCCGCACCACCGCGCCCGAGCCCGTCGGTGCGCCATCCGGGCTCACCCCGCACCAGCCGCCGCGACGTGATCCTGCGGCCGGCGATCGACCGGCTCACCGCCGTCGGCTATCACGGCACGTCGCTCCGGGACATCGCCGACGGTGCCGGCGTCACGACGACCTCGATCTCCCACCACTCCGGGTCCGAGCAGGAGTCCTGCGCGAGATCAGGGTGGCGGCGATCTCCGAGGCCGTGGAGCTGACCCGGGGCGGCCTTCCGGGCTGCGCCCGACGACCCGGTCGAGCAACGGGCTCTACCCAGCGGGAAGGACATGTGATGGACCTGCTTGAGGCGATGCGCACGACCGGGACCTGCCGCCGGTACGACACCCGGGACGTGCCCGACGCCGTGCTGTACCGGGCCTTCGAGGCGGCCCGATTCGGCCCGCAGGGCGGCAACCGCCAGGCGGTCCGCTGGGTCGTCGTCCGGGACCCAGAGCTCAGGGAGCGGCTGCAGGAGCTGTACCTGCGGCACTGGGATCCGTACCACCGGAGCATCACCGAGGGACAGGTGCGCGTCGGCGGGAGCACCGGAATGCTGACCGCCGCGGACCAGTTCGCCCGGACGCTGGCCGCCGTGCCGGCGCTGGTGGTGGTCTGCGCCCGGATCGAGGACCTGCAGGTGACCGACGTCGACACCGGGCGGGTCAGCGTCGTCGGCGGAGCGTCGATCTACCCGCTGGTGCAGAACCTGTGCCTCGCCCTACGCGACCAGGGCGTGGCCACCGCGGTCACCACCCTGCTGTGCCGGGAGGAGGCTGCGGTGCGCGCGCTGCTCGGAATCGCTGACGACCACCTCACGGCGGCGACCCTCGCCATCGGCTACCCCGCCCGGGGGTTCCCGACGAAGCTGCGGCGTCTGCCCGTCGAGGAGGTGGCCTACGCCGACCGGTTCGGCTCACCGTTGTTCGACGGGCCGCTCCCGGGGGCGCCCGGCGGTCCCGACCGGTCCACGCGGTAGCGGACGGCTGCCCGGGACCGATGGACGCCGTCCCACCGCTCGTGGCGCGGTGGTGGATGCCTGCTGCGATCCGGCCCACCGTCGGGTCGACCGAACGACCGAGAGGATGAGACCTTGGAACTGGCCGAACTCCTGCGCACCCGGTACTCCTGCCGGGCATTCCGCCCCGACCCGGTGCCCGACGACGTCATCGACGAGGTCTTCCGGCTCGCCCAGGCGACGCCGTCGTGGTGCAACACCCAGCCGTGGCAGGTCCACCTGCTCAGCGGCGAGGCGACCGCCCGGTTCGGCAAGGCGCTCGGGGAGCATGTGCTCAGCGGCGCCGAGGAGGCGGCCGACCTCGGACTGCCGGCGTACACCGGCGTGCACGCCGAGCGGCGCCGCGAGTCCGGCTACGGTCTCTACTCGGCGCTCGGCATCGCGCGCGAGGACCGCACCGCGCGAGCGGTCCAGATGTTCAAGAACTTCTCGTTCTTCGGCGCCCCCCACACGGCGGTGGTGACCTCCGACCGCGCCCTCGGCACCTACGGCGCCGTGGACTGCGGCGCCTACGTCGGCACGCTGATGCTGGCGGCCCGCTCGGTCGGCCTCGGCGTCATCGCCCAGGGTGCCGTCGCGACGCGCTCGGACTTCGTCCGCGAGTGGCTCGGCCTCGGCGACGACCGGCTCGTCGTCTGTGCGGTCTCCTTCGGCTACGCCGACGGCGCCGACCCCGTCAACGGCTTCCGGACCAGCCGCGCGAACCTCGACGCCGTCCTCCACCGCGTCGACTCCTGACGCACCTCCGCCCGTCGCTGCCCATGACGCGGCACGGCCCCGGCTCGTGGAGCCGGGGCCGTGCCACCGGAGCCGGGCGCCTACTTGGGTGGCATCCGGATGCCACCGTCGACGCGCACCGTCGCGCCGTTCATGTAGGAGTTGGTCACGCACTCCACGACCATGCTGGCGAGCTCGTCGCCGGTGCCGAGGCGGTGGGGAAAAAGCACGGACTCACCGAGCTTGGCCTTGAACTTCTCGGCCTCCTCGCCCTGGCCGTAGATGGGGGTGTCGATGAGACCCGGCGCGACGGTGTTGACCCGGACGCCGATGGCGGCCAGGTCACGGGCCACCGGCAGGGTCATCCCGACGACCCCGCCCTTGGAGGAGGAGTACGCCGCCTGGCCGATCTGGCCGTCGAAGGCGGCCACGGAGGCGAGGTTGCAGACGGCGCCGCGCTCGCCGGACTCCAGCGGCTCGGTACGGCTCATGGCGGTCGCCGCGAGCCGGATGGCGTCGAAGGTGCCGATCAGGTTGATGGCGATGACTCGCTTGTAGGCGTCGAGGTCGTGCGCGGACCCGAACTCGCCGTCCCGGCCGACGGTGCGCTGCGCCCAACCGACACCTGCGGAGTTCACTAACACGCGCAGCGGACCGAGCTCGACGGCGGCGGCGACGGCCGCCTTCAGCTGCTCGGTGTCGGTGACGTCGACGTGCACGAAGGTGCCGCCGATCTCGTCGGCCAGCGCCTGGCCGGCCTCGTCCTGCACGTCCGAGACGACGACGCGGGCGCCGAGCCCGGCGAGCCGGCGAGCGACAGCGGCGCCGATGCCCGACGCGCCCCCTGTGACTATGGCGGATGCTCCGGTGATGTCCATGCGCGCAGCCTAACGAAGCGAACGTTCGCTTAAACGGTCGATAGGATGGATCCAGCCACCGATCACCTGCTTGCCGGCCGATGCGATTGCTTGACCACGAGCCGTTCGACGACGCCCGGTGGGAAGAACGGGCCTGCATCCTGAGGACGAGAAGGGAACGTCATGGTCATGCGTCGAGTACTGGCCCGGGAGTTCGGCCCCCCGGAGGACCTTGTGGTGGAGAAAGCCGCTGTTCCGTCACCTGACGAGGGCCGCGTGCTGGTGGAGATGCGCGCCGGCGTCGTCAGCTTCGTGAACTCCCTCCTCGTCCGGGGTGCGTACCAGGTCAGGCACCCGCTGCCCTTCGTCCCCGGCACCACGGGCGTGGGCATCGTCCGTGCGGTCGGACCCGGCTGCGGCACCTCCTGGGTGGGCAGGAGGGTGGCGATCACCCAGCTGGAGGGCGGGTGCCTCGCCACGCACACCCTCGTCCGGCGCGACGCACTGGCGCTCGTGCCCGACGACGTCCCGGACCCCCTCGGGCCGCGGTGCTGGAGGCCTGGTCCACGATGCAGCTCGCCCTGACGCGCAGGCATCGTCTGCGGCCCGGCGAGACGGTCCTGGTCCTCGGTGCCGGCGGCGCGATCGGTCGGGCTGCCGTTGACGTGGCGAGCGCGCTCGGTGGTCGGGTCATCGCCGCCGGCTCCAGCCGGGGCCGGATCGAGTGGGCGGCCGATCGGGCGGGTGTCGACCTGCTGGACCTCTCGGCCTCGGGCCTCGCCGATGGCGTGCGCGACCTCGCGCCCGGTGGCATCGATGTCGTGGTCGACCCGGTGGGCGGCCCGCTGGCGTCGGAGGCGCTCAAGTCCCTCGCCCCGTTCGGGACCCATCTCGTGCTCGGCTTTGCCTCGGGCGACATCCCGCGCTTCGGCGCGAACCGGGTCCTGATCGCCAACAAGACCGTCGTCGGCGTTGACCTGGGGCACGCGCTCGGTCACGACCCGACCCTCGCCGAACGGCTCATGTCCGAGGTCCTGGAAGCGGTGTCGGCGGGACGCTATCGCCCCTGCGAGCCCGCCGAGTGCGAGCTGGAAGACGTTCCGGGCGTGCTCGCGGACATCGAGCGCGGTTCGCGCAGCGGGCAGGTGGTGGCGACCATACGGGGTTCGACCGGCTAGTGGCCGGACGCGCCCCGGCCCTGGCGGCCGCCGCCGTCATCCGGGCGGCAGCAGCGGCGCACGGCCCAGCTCGGCCTTCGCGATCGAGCGGAGGTGGACCTCGTCCGGACCGTCGAACAGCCGCATCGCGCGGTGCCACCCGTACATGCCGGCCAGCGGGGTCACGTCCGTGACCCCGGCGCCGCCGTGCAGCTGGATGGCGCGGTCGATGACCCGGGTCGCGGCCCGGGGAACGCTGACCTTCGCCATCGCGACCAGGTCGCGCGCGGCCTTGTTGCCCTGCGTGTCGATGACGTGGCAGGCGTGGTGGCACAGCAGCCGGGCCTGCTCGATCTCGAGCCGGGACTCGGCGATCTGCTGCTGCACGACGCCCTGGTCGGCGAGCGGCCCGCCGAAGGCCACCCGCTCGCGGGCCCGCTGCACCATCAGCGCCAGCGCCCGCTCGGCTGCGCCCAGCGCGCGCATGCAGTGGTGGATCCGTCCGGGGCCGAGGCGTGCCTGCGCCGCAGCGAAACCGCCGCCCTCCTCACCGATGACGGAGGTGGCCGGCACACGCACGCCGTCGAAGCGCACCTCGGCGTGGCCGTGCTGGTCGTGGTGCCCCATGACCGGGTAGTCGCGCACGACCTCGACACCGGGGGTGTTGCGCGGCACCAGGACCATGGTCTGCTGCCGGTGCGGCGAGGCCGTCGGGTCGGACTTGCCCATGAGGATGAAGAAGGCGCACCGGGGATCCATCGCGCCGCTGGTCCACCACTTCCGGCCGGTGATGACGAGCTCGTCGCCCTCCCGCTCGATCCGGGTGGCGATGTTGGTGGCATCGCTGCTGGCGACGTCCGGCTCGGTCATCGCGAACGCCGAGCGGACCTCGCCCGCGAGCAGCGGCTCGAGCCACTGCTCCTTCTGCTCCTCGGTGCCGAGCAGGTGGAGCAGCTCCATGTTGCCGGTGTCCGGCGCCGCGCAGTTGATCGCCTCGGGGGCCAGCTCCAGGCTCCAGCCCGACAGTTCCGCGATCGGTGCGTACTCCAGCTGCGTCAGGCCGGACTCCGCCGGGAGGAAGAGGTTCCACAGCCCCTCGGCCCGGGCCTCTGCCTTCAACCGCTCGACGACCGGTGGGACGTCGTGCCCGTCGGGGCCCGAGGCCCTCCGGTGACGCCGGTACTCGGCTTCCGAGGGCAGGACGCTGTTCTGCATGAACGCGACCATGCGCTCGCGCAGCTCGCGTGCCTCGGGGGAGGGGGAGGGGAGGGCGTACTCGAGCACGGGCACTCCTGAACAAACCGATCAATTGGTCGGTCTGAACCTAGGGTCCGGCCGTCCCTCCGTCAACGCACGGCGCGGACGACGTCCCGGGCGAACTCGACGTAGTCGCGGGCGACCACCTCGGGGGACGAGGGGCCGGTAGGTGACCACCACGTCGGCAGAGCGGTGCACATCGTGACGACGGCACGCGCCGCCTGGCGCGGCAGGGGCGTGGCCATGAGGCCGCGCCGGCAGCCCTCGGACACCTCCTCGTCCACCATCCGCTGCACGGCCAGTCGCGCGGCCGCGATCCGGCTGCGGTCCGGCTCGTCGACGCTACGCATCTCGCTGGCGCCGATGAAGCCCAGCTCGCGGCGATGAGTGTGGTACAGCGCCAGGCACTCGACGAGCCGGGCGAAACGCTCGACCGGCCCATCACCCTCGGCCCGCGCGGTGCGGGCGCGATCGAGCAGGTCGTCCATCGTGAGGTCGAGCAGTGCCACGAGGAGGTGCTGCTTGGTCGGCCAATGGTGGTAGATGCCCGCAACGGACAGCCCGGCGCGCTGAGATATGTCGCGGATGCTCGCGCCGTGGTAGCCGAGCTCCACGAAAGCGCTCAGTGCACCGGCGAGCGGTGGCGCCAGTTCCAGCCGGGGGAAGTCGCGCCAGGTCCGGTCCGGAACCGAACCCCGGGTCGGGGGAGGTCTCAGATCGTCGGGTTCGGTGCCGAACAGCCTCGCGGCCGCGGCCAGCCGGGGTTCGCTGATGCCGGTGTGCCCGTTCTCCACGGCGCTCCACGTGGCTGCGCTGACGTCGAGCGCCCGGGCGGTGTCCCGCAGGGTCAGGCCGGCGGCGCGGCGGGCCTCCCGCAGACGCAGGCCCAGCGGCTCGCGGGCCGCCGCTGTGCTCGTCCCCTCGGACGGTCGCACCCTGCTGTCTCCTCCCGACGCGAGCCTCCGGACGGCTTGACAAGCCCGGCCGACGAGTGGAAGGTACCAGCCATCTGTTCAGATCTACCGATCGATCGATCGGCTCTCTCCGGGAGGATGGCGTGCCGATCCCCAGGACGGATCCGCCGTCGACGTCCCCCGACGACGCGGGAACGTCCCTCGGCGGCCGGGTCCGCCCGCGGGGCGCGATCCGCGTGACGCCCCGCTGACGCCTGCGCGGCACGCTCCCTCCATCGACCGGCTCGTACGAAGGACCGCCATGTTCCCGGGTATCCACGCAGCGCAGGCGCCGGACCGGCCGGCAGTCATCATGGCCGGCCGAGATGCCCGGCTGACCTACGGGGAGCTGGAGGAGAACTCCCGGCGGCTGGCGCACCGGCTCCGCGCGGAGGGCTTCCGGCGAGGAGACGTCATCGGCCTGCTCTCGGGCAACGACGTCCGCGTCTTCGAGGTCTACTGGGCCGCGCAGCGCACCGGCCTCTACGTCACCGCGATCAACAAGCACCTGAGTCATGACGAGATCCGGTACATCCTGGAGGACAGTGGCGCGAAGGCCCTGTTCCTGGGTCCGGGGATCGGGGAGCTCGCGACGGGGTTGAGCACCCACGCGGGCGTGCGCTACGCGGTGGCCATGGACGGGGCACCGCAGGACTGCGGCGTCTGGCACCGCTACGCGGACGAGCTCGCCGCCGCCCCGGACGAGTCGCTTGCCGACCAGCCACGGGGTGGCGACATGCTGTACTCGTCGGGCACGACGGGACGGCCGAAGGGCATCCGCCCTCCGCTGCCCGACCGGCAGGTCGACGAGCCCGGGGACACCATGGTCGCGCTCTTCGGGGACCGCATCGGCCTTGGGCCGGACACGGTTTACCTGTCACCCGCGCCGCTCTACCACGCCGCGCCGCTGCGCGTGTGCGCCACGGTGCAGGCCCTCGGGGGCACCGTGGTGGTGATGGAGAGGTTCGATGCGGAGCAGGCCCTGGCCGCCATCGAGCGGTACCGCGTGACCCACAGCCAGTGGGTGCCCACCATGTTCGTGCGCATGCTCAAGCTGCCGGCCGAGGTCCGCGACCGCTACGACGTCTCCAGCCTGCGGGTCGCCGTGCACGCGGCCGCGCCGTGCCCGGCCGACGTCAAGCGGCAGATGATGGACTGGTGGGGGCCCATCCTGCAGGAGTACTACTCCTCGACCGAGGTGGCCGGGATGACATGGGTCGACTCGGACGAGTGGCTGACCCACCCGGGCTCGGTCGGACGGTCCATCCTCGGCACGCTGCACATCTGCGACGAGAGCGGCGAGGAGCTGCCGACCGGCGCCGTCGGGACGGTGTACTTCGAGCGCGACGCCCGCCCCTTCGAATACCACAACGACCCGGAGAAGACCCGGTCGGCCGAGCACCCGCAGCACCCGAACTGGACGACGGTCGGCGACATCGGTTACGTCGACGAGGACGGCTACCTTTACCTCACCGACCGCAAGGCCTTCCTGATCATCTCCGGCGGGGTGAACATCTACCCGCAGGAGATCGAGGACGCGCTCGCGCTGCACCCCGCCGTCGCCGACGTGGCCGTGATCGGCATCCCCGACGACGAGATGGGCGAGCAGGTGAAGGCCGTCGTCCAGGCCGCCCCCGGGGTGGAGGTCGGCGAGGAGCTCGCCGCGCAGCTGATCGCCCACGTCCGCTCGCGGCTGGCCGGCTACAAGGTGCCGCGCAGCGTGGACTTCGTCGACGAGCTGCCGCGGACGCCTACCGGGAAGCTGGTCAAGGGCCCGCTCCGCGACCGCTACCGCGCGAGCGCCACGCCGGTCGCCCAGTGACGGGCGCCCACCCGTCCCCGGAGGAGCCGCCGCTGGAGGCGGACCTTGCCCTCGTCCTGCTGGAGGAGTGCCCGTGACTGCCGTCCGGTACGAGCAGCGTGACGGCGTCGCCCGCATCACGCTCAGCGACCCCGATCGCGGGAACGCGCTGAGCCCGCCGACGGTCGCCGAGCTGGCCAGGGCGGTGCGGCGAGCACGAGCCGACGACGTGCACGTGGTCGTGCTCGCCGGCGAGGGCCGCGCCTTCAGCGTCGGTGGCGACGTGTCGGCGTTCGCGGCGGCCGAGGACACCGAGCAGATGGTCGACGACCTCGCGGAGGCCCTGCACCGTGTGGTCAGCGACCTGCACCGAATGGACGCCGTCGTGGTCTCGGTCGTGCAGGGCACGGCGGCCGGTGCGGGGGTGCCGCTGGCCGCGGCGGCAGACCTGGTGCTCGCCGCTGTGTCGGCCCGCTTCACCCTCGCCTACACGAAGATCGGGTTCTCCCCGGACGGTGGCAGCACGTTGCTGACGGCATCGCTGGGACTGCACCGCGCGCTCCGGCTCGCCCTGCTCAACTCCGTCCTGACGGCCGAGGACCTGCGTGCCGCGGGGCTGGTCGCGCAGGTCTACCCGGACGACGAACTGGCAGCGGCCGTCGAGGACGTGGTCGCCGGCCTGCGGGCCGGGTCGAGGGAGGCCCAGGTCGCGGCCAAGCGGCTCCTCCGCGAGACGGCCACGCCGGCGGCGGAGGCCGCGCTCCGCCGGGAGACGCTCTCGATCCGGGCGCGTGCGGGGAGTCCCGACGGCCGCGAAGGCGTGGCGGCCTTCCTCGCGAAACGGACACCCAGCTTCCCCAGCAGCCTGCGATGACGCAGGACGAGCCGCTGCCGGACCAGCCTCTCGTAACCGGAACCCCGGACGAGCACCCAGGCAGGACGAAAGGACGACGGACATGCGCGACGCAGTGATCGTGGAGGCCGTGCGGACGCCGGTCGGCAAGCGCAACGGTGGGCTGGCGGGGACGCACCCGGCTGATCTGTCGGCGCACGTGCTGACCTCCCTGGTCGAGCGGGCGGCGCTGGACCCGGCGCTGGTCGACGACGTCGTCTGGGGCTGCGTGTCCCAGGTCGGCGAGCAGACGTTCGACATCGCCCGGACCGCAGTGCTCGCTGCCGGCTGGCCCGAGACGGTCACGGGCGTGACCGTGGACCGGCAGTGCGGGTCCTCGCAGCAGTCGGTGCACTTCGCCGCCGCCGGCCTGATCGCCGGGCAGTACGACGTCGTGGTGGCAGGCGGGGTCGAGTCGATGAGCCGGGTGCCGATGGGCGCCGCCGTCGGGCACGCGGACCCCTTCGGCACGCGCTTCGCCGCCCGCTACGACGGCGTGTTCCCCAACCAGGGCATAGGCGCGGAGATGATCGCCGAGCGGTGGGGGCTCTCCCGGCAGCAGCTCGACGAGTACTCGGTCGCCTCGCACGAGAAGGCCGCAGCCGCCCGCACCGAGGGACGGTTCGAGGCGCAGATCGCCCCCGTCGACACCGACTCAGGGGTCGTCGCACAGGACGAGGGCATCCGCGAGAGCACGGTGGAGAAGTTGGGCACGCTGAAGAGGGTGTTCAAGCCCGAAGGGGGTGTCATCACCGCCGGGAACTCCTCGCAGATTTCCGACGGTTCCGCGGCGCTGCTCATGACCACCAGCGAGAAGGCCGCCGAGCTGGGCCTGCGCCCGATCGCCCGCGTGCACACCGCCGTCCTGGCGGGCGCGGACCCGGTCATCATGCTGACCGCGCCGATCCCGGCCACGCAGAAGGCGTTGGCGAAGTCGGGGCTGTCGATCGACGAGATCGGGGCGTTCGAGGTCAACGAGGCCTTCGCCCCCGTCCCGCTCGCGTGGCTGGCCGACCTCGGTGCCGATCCGAAGGCGCTCAACCCGAACGGCGGCGCCATCGCGCTGGGCCACCCGCTCGGCGGCTCGGGTGCGCGGTTGATGACCACCCTCGTGCACCACATGCGCGACAACGGCATCCGCTACGGCCTGCAGACCATGTGCGAGGGCGGCGGTCAGGCCAACGCCACCATCCTCGAGCTGCTCTGAGCCGTCGCCGGCCTTACCGAACGCCGTGCCGGGTGCCGCGTCATCGAAGTTGCCGGGATCGGTCCCGGCCCGCCCGCCGCCATGAGGTACCGACATCGGTGGTGACGGGGGGCCGCAGCGGGCGTGCCGCCCCGGACGGCGGATCGGCGACGCGGAGTCTCGCCCCCATCGTGGGCGGCCCACGGTACGTGCCCGTAGGCCGGAAGACCTTGCTGCGCCTCGACGAGCGCGCGGACGTGCCGCCTGCAGGAGGTCGGTCGGGGTGCCCCGAACGGGGGGCGTCGGACCGGCCGACTGCCGGGCGTCAAGCCACTCCGGTCCACGGCTGGACGACCGGTCGCGGCCCGGCCGGCGGAGTCGATCCGTCCACCTGGGGAAAGGGAGAACCTCACGGGCAGAGCCCGTGGGGTTTGGAACGGTGTCCGAGGGGCGACACGCTACATACGCACACGCTTGAAACTGCCAGCCCGCTGAGTGTCGAGGCGACCTGTTCCCGGGTGGTCCCGGGGCGGTTCAGACCGGGCCCTTGCGCTCGACTGCCGGTCGACCGGAGTGGCCCGGTCCTGCTACATGAGACGGTCGAGGCACCACTGACCATGGCAAGCAGATCCAACAGTTTTCCGGATGCTGGATCAGCAGGCCGAACGCAACTGCGCCGAAGACGAGGAGGACGAGGACCAGGAGGAGGACGCCAGGCGCCGTTGAGGCCGGGCCGCCAGCCGGGGGTCTCCGGCCGCAGTTCGGGCAAGCGGGTGCGTTGCGTGCCACGGGGTAGTGCCCGCAACTTCGGCAGCGACGGAAGCTCAACATGGTCGTGTCCTCTGCTCCGTGCCATCCCCCGGCGTGGTTCGAGTCCTGGGCGGGGCCAGCGGCTGTCGGCACGGCACCCGTACGAGCGGCCACAGCCGTCGGCATGACTATGAGCACCTCCCGGCGGGGATGTGTCCCGTTCGCCGGAGCCGATTGCCCGGACGTGACCGCTGGAATGCCAAGGCTGGCTTCTCGAGCCGCCGAAGACCGGGATGGTTTCCCGTCGGTGACCACCCGATGGGTGTCCTCCCGGTGGCCGGCACCGCCGAGAGGACACCCCGGTGTCCCTCAGGCCCAGGCGGGCCGGAGGACGAGGATCGGGCAGAGATGGAAGCCGACGGGCGGGTTCCAGCAAGTGCCCTCGGCCGGCCGGTAGGCAACCGGGTCGAGGACGCCGACCGTCTCCGGAGGGACCGGGGAGGTGCCAGCGGTAGCCGGTGAGGCCAGCGCCAGAGGGCTCGCGAGAGCGGCGCTCGCGACGAGCGCGAGTGCGGTGGGACGGATTCGCATGACGGGTCCTTTCAGCGGGATGAGGGGGCGGCCGGGTGTCCGGGCCGGCGGCCGCGGGCAGTGGTTCCGTGCGTCGTCCGTGTCGGGCTGGTCACGTCTCCCAGGACCGGCAGTCCGGGTGTGCGCGTCGGCCGGCATGTCGTTGCCGTGTACGTGCTGCCGGCGACGAGCGTCCGGTCGACCACGCCGTCGCCGCAGAATGCGGGCGCCCGGTTGTGTCCGTCGATGAAGCCGCCGGCGGACTCGAACGGGTCGGCCGGATCGTCGGGAACAGCGACCTCGAAGTGCAGGTGCACGCCATCCGCGCAGCCGATGTCGTCCTCGTAGCCGAGGAACGTGCCGCGCTCGACGACGTCCCCCTCGCTGAGGCCGGCGTCGTCTCGCACCGACCCGGGGGACAGGTGCGAGTACTTCGTCCACTCCCCGGAGGCGTGCCGGATCCACACGTAGTTGTTGGGCGCATAGGTGCGGGTGCAGTGCTGCTCGGAGTGGACCGTGTTGCCGTCCTCGATGGCCACGACCCGCCCGGCGTCTGCGGCCACGACCTGGTGGGGACCCCGGCCGCCGACCCCCACGAGGTCGAGGCGGCCACGCACCGGGCTGTGGGTCTCGGCGTCCCGGGTCACGCGCACCCGCGTGCCATCGGCGTAGGGAATCCGGTAGAGCCCTTTGGAGCCCTCCAGAGTGGCGGCGCCCAGGGGCGTGATCACCCGGGGCGGGTCCTGCGGTGGGGTATTGGCCGCCGCAGGCCCGGGCCACAGAATCGGAGTGAGCAGCAGGGCGCCGCATGTCACGAGGGGTCCGAGCGATCTCCGTCCAGCGTTCATCGTCGCCTCCCGTCAGGTGGGATGAGGGTTCGGTGCCGGCGCTAGCGCATCCGGATCCAGGGGCCGCTGCAGTCTTGGACCTTGAAGGTCCGGCTCGGGTACGCCGAGTCCCAGCCGACCGTGACCGGTGAGACACACGGAAAGCCCTCGTCGACGAGGACGGTGCCGGTGGTGCCGGTCACCACCACGCGCCGAATGCCGTCGGGGTCGGATACCCGGCACTCGACGTGGTTGGGGACGGCGCAGTCGATGGTGGTGTCCGTGGTGCGGGCGGTGAGGTCCCCAATGACCGGAACGGGGATCGAGGCGGCCGCCGCGGGGGCGGCGGTGATGATCAGGGCGGTGCCGGCAACTGCCGCGGAGGTGGCGATCCGGTTCATGAGGATCTCCCAGAGATCGTCTGTTGGGCTGCTCGGAGAGCCGAGCGCGGACACCAGCAACGCTGGCGGGCACGGGGGGTGCGGGGACAGGGGGCAGGCCTGCCTCCTGGGCGCGGGTCCACACGACCGAACGGGGGCGCCGGATCCGGGGATCACCCCCCGCCGCGGAGCATGCGGGCGGCCAGAGCGCGCAGCCTCAGGCCTGGGCCGGTGGTGCCTGCACGAAGGCGCAGGGTCGGGTCTGCACCCTGGCCGGCGACCGCCAGCGGAGTCAGCCTGCTCCGGTGGACGAGGTCGACGCTTGCCCGGTCGTGGTGGTCGACGACCACCCGGGGGCCAGGCGCGCCCTGGCCGGGGTGGTGGCGGCCACGCCCGGGCTGCGCCTCACGGCCAGCCTGAACTCAGGAGAGTCGGCGGTCGCCCACCTGGTGGTGGCGACCGCACCGGTCCTCGTGGTGATGGACGTGCGGATGCCCGGGCTCGGCGGAGCGGAGGCGGCCGCCCGGATCGCCGACCTCGGCCGGGGCCACGTGGTGGTCCTGGTGTCCGCCGACGACGACGTCGGGCTGCTCCTGGCCGACCGGCCCGGCGTCGCCTTCGTCAGCAAGTCCCGGCTCACCGGGCGTCGCCTGCTGGAGGCCTGGCACGCCCGGTAGGGGCGGCCCGCGGCCGTTGTTGCCGATCGGGACGCTCAGTACCGTCGAAGCGTGAGCGGTCAGGGGGACCCGCCCCGGTCTCGTCGCACCCCGGCACTTGATGATGTTGCCGGGCCGCTGGAGCAGGACCTCGTGCCGCTGCCGGTGCTGGTCCGCAGGCTGTCCCGGTCGGTCGTCCTGAGCGCCGCCGCGGGCCTGGCCGGGATCCTCGGCGTGGCGCTGGTCTATGCGGCGGTCCTGCGGTCAGGCTGGGTGCTGCTGATCCTGGTCACCGCGGTGCTCCATCAGGCCGCGCTCGCGTGGATCCTGCTGCTGTGCCGACGCGGTGCCGTCGCGCGGGCCGCGGTCCTCTTTTGCCTGGCCGACTGGCTGATCGTCGTCGCGGTGCTCCTGGTGGTTCCCGAGGTGGCCCCCGCCCTGGTGCCGATCATCGTGGCGCGGATCGTCAGCACCCTGCCGTACCTGGACCGGGCAGCGCTGCTGCGACTCGTCGCGGCCTCCCTCGCCGTCGGCCTCGCCGTGGGGACCCTGAGCCGGCTGCACCCCCTCGGTGTCGAGCACATGATCCCCGGCTGGGTGATCACGGCCTTCGTCGTCGTCTTCGTGCCGGTCGCGCTGGGGATCGTCGGGCTGGACCTGTGGCAGCACTCGGCGACGCTGCTGGAGCTCACCCAGCGGGCGCTGCGCGCCAACGCCCGGCTGCAGGCCTCCGAGCGGGCACTCGCCGAGCAGGCCGCGGAGCTTCGTCGGTCCCGGGCGCGCCTGGTCGCCGCCGCCGACGAGGAGCGCCGACGGGTCGAGCGAGACCTGCACGACGGCGCGCAGCAGACCCTCATCGGCCTGTGCCTCGAGGTGTCCCTCCTCGCCGAGCAGGCACCGGAGGGCGCCCGCCTCCGCACCCAGCTGCGCCGCCTCGAGGAGACCGCGCAGGAGGCCGTCACGGAGCTGCGCGAACTCGCCCACGGCCTCTATCCCCCCGTGTTGGCGACGCAGGGTCTGGCGTCGGCGTTGCAGGCGGTGCTGCGCCGCTCACGGCTGCCCGTCCGGGCGGAGGTGGCGGCGATCGGCCGACGCCCGCCCGAACAGGAGGCGGCGGTGTACTTCTGCTGCCGGGAGGCCCTCCAGAACGTGGAGAAGCACGCCGGCCCGGGGGCCGAGGCCCGCGTCGCGCTGGCCGAGGACCCCGACGGAACGCTGCGGTTCTCGGTCGTCGACTCCGGTCGCGGCTTGGACCCCGGGCGGCCCGATGGGCACGGGCTGATCAGCATGCGCGACCGGCTGGCCGCGGTCGGGGGATACCTGGAGGTGTCCTCCTCCCCGCGGGGCGGCACCCGCGTCGCGGGGACGATCCCGCCGGCCCACCCCGGCGCGGTCGGGCTGGCTCCCACCGTCGCCGCGGGAGACTCGACGTGACGGTCACCGTGGTCGTCGCCGAGGACCACCTGCTGGTCCGCGAAGGGCTGCGGCAGCTGCTGGACGGTGGCGACACGACGGTCCTGGCCACCGCGGACGACCTGCCCTCCCTGCAGGCCGCCGTCACCGAGCACCGTCCGGCTGTGGTCATCACCGACCTCCGGATGCCACCGACCGGCACCGACGAGGGCATCCGCGCCGCACGGTGGCTTCGCGAGGCGCATCCCGACACCGGCCTGCTGCTGCTCAGCCAGTACCTCGACGTCGGCGGGGCGCTGGCGCTGCTGGCCGACGGCGGGCGGGGGCGGGGCTACCTGCTCAAGCAGCACGTCACCCGGCCCGACGTCGTCCGCCGAGCGGTCCGGGAGGTCGGCGACGGCGGCTGCTACGTCGACCCCGACGTGGTCGAGCTCCTCGTGCACCGCGCCTCCTCCCGCAGCCGCCTGGCCGCGCTCACCTCCCGGGAACTCGAGGTCCTCGCGCAGATGGCCCAGGGGCGAAGCAACACGGCGATCGCCCGGGAGCTGTTCGTCACCTACCGCGCGGTCGAGAAGCACATCAACTCGCTGTTCGCCAAGCTCGGGCTGGCCGAGGAGGACAGCGTTCACCGCCGAGTTGCGGCGGTGCTCATGTACCTCGACGAGCAGCCCTGAGCTGACGGCGCGGCCGCGCGGGCCGGAGCCGTGCCGGTCCTGAACTGTGGTGCCCACCTCCGACAGGTGCTCGCGCTGGCCCCCTCGTCGGGCCGCCGGAGCGGCCCGACCATCGGTCGCAGCGCTCCTCGACCGCTCGAGCGCCGTCCTGATCGGAGGAAGGCAGATGGCCCGCAACCTCACCCTCTACAACGTCCTGAAGGACGCCGCGTTCGTCCTGCCGCGCATCGACGCCGACGGTCTGCACGAGACCGAGGAGCTGACCTTCGACCCGCCGGACGACATCGTCCTCGACGACGGTGACGTCCGGTACTGGCCGGTCCTGTCCTACCGAGCCGACCCGTCGAACGGCGCGGACGACGTCAAGCTGACGGTGTCGGTACGGGACAACAGCGGCGCCACCCGGGAAGCCAGTTCGTTCACCCTGGGCGGAACCGTCTCCCGTGCCGTCTTCGAGGCGGTGAAGCCGAGTCACCTGCACTCGGGACGAAGCAAGATCATCTTTTCGACCGACGCCTCGCACGGCTCAGGCGAGGTCGCGGTCAGCGACGTGATCGTGTGGTTCACCCGTCGCGTGAGCAGCTGGGGCTGACGATGGCGTCGACAGCGAGCTCGTCGTCGGCTGGGCCTCGCCGGCCGTACCCCACGCCGATGGCCTCTGCCGCCAGAGGTCGGTCAGGACCCGGGGTGCTCCCGGACGTGGTCGCGGGTCGGCAGCACTCCGGCACCGGCCGGCGTCACGGAGCAGTTCGGGGCTGCCCGCGCCTCGGGCCGCCCGCCGGGGCCCTGGTCGCCGGACCGCGGGGGGCCGCCGCATGACCGTTCCCGCGATCACGTTCTCCGTCGAGCCGGATGTGGCCGGCAGCATCGTCTGCCTGCGCATCGCACCGGAGCGCGCCGGAGCGGCTCCGCTCGCGATGATGGGGCTGCGCATCAGGATCAAGAACAACGAGGCCGATGCGGTCGTCCTGAGCCGCATCGACGTGCTCTTCCCCGGACGCCCCGACCTGACCGCCCAGATCCCCCGATCCCAGCGCATCGGCGCGAGCGCGACCGAGACGGTGTACCTCGCGCCGTCGGAGGCCATCAGGATCGAGGGCCAGCTGCCGGCCGTCGTCCGGGTCCGGCTGTCCTTCAACGGGTTCGACGAGCCCAAGGAGATCGAGCGCCCACTCCGGCCGCACCGATCCGGGGTCCCGGCCGGCAGCTACGCCTTTCCCGGCCGCGCGGCGGATCTGGAGACGGACGAGTACTTCACGCACAACCGACGTCACACCGGCGGCGAGCAGTTCTTCGGCTACGACATCGGTGTGCAGGGCTGGGACCCGGATCAGCAGGAGTTCACCCCCTTCCGACCGGGAGCGGACCGGGACACGAACGCCGGCCGGCGCGCCTGGAGCACACCGGTGTACGCGATGGCGGACGGAGCCGTCATCACCGGCCGCAACGACCGGGAGGACAACCCCTCACCCGGCACACGGGTCGTGCAACGACGCGGGGACGCGTCGACCGGCAGCGTCAGCGCCATGGCGCTCGCACGGTTGTCCTCCGAGCGTGTCGCCAGCGTGCGCCGGTCCGGGCGGGGACGGCTCCAGCTCGACGTCTGGGACCTGGAGGACGACGGGGCGGAGGTGATCCGGCGGGGACAGGCCGGCACGGACCCGGTCACCGACGTCGCCGCCGAAGCGCTGACCGCCACACGCCTGGCCACGGCGGCCCGAAGGCCGGACGGCGTGCTCGACGTCACGGTGTGGTCGGTCTCCGCCGACGGGACCCACGCGACCCCCGCAGCGAGCCGGACGGCGAGCGCGGTCCTGCGGCTGTCGCTCGCCGCGCTCGACCGGCGCCGGTTCGTCACCGCGGTCGCGACCGCCGAGGACGCGCTGCGGGTCATCGTCTGGGAGGACGCCGGGGCCGAACTTTCCCTCACGGCCCACGCATTCGCCGGCCAGGTGCGGGACGTCGCGGTCGTCGGCCTCGGCAGCAGGCAGTTCGTCACCGCCGTCCGCACGGAGCAGAACGGACTCAAGCTCATCAGCTGGCGTGTTGGTGCGGACGGGCGGACCCTCACCCGGGGCGCCTCGGCCGCTGCCGGGCCGGTCACGGACCTCGCCTGCACGCGGCTCAGCCCGGAAACGGTCGCCACGTGCGCTCGGGGGGCGTCGGGCCGGCTCGACATCCGGGTGTGGCGCATCGGCCGGGACGACGGGGGCATCGAGGCGGTGACCACGACGACCTGGGAGCCGGTCGGAACGGTGGCGGCGGCGGCCACGTTCGAGAACTCCTTCGTCACGGCGGTCACCGTCGACGGGACGCTGCGCGTGCTCCTGTGGCGGTACGACACCGATGACGAGCGGATCGTGTTGTGGGGGGAGGGCCGCGCCGGGCACACGGACCTCGTAGCGGTCACGGCGGTCGGTCGACACGGGGCCGGGGTCGTCACCGCGGTGCGAACCGACGCGGGGGCCCTGAAGCTCATCGCCTGGCACCTGGGCAGCGGCGGGGGCAACAGCCTGCGGATCCTCCACGGTGACGAGCTAGTCCTCTACGCCCATCTGCGGAGCGGTTCGGTGCCCGACGCTCTCACCGTGCCCGGCCGTGTGGTCGCCCGGGGACAACGCCTGGGGTTGCTCGGCAACTCAGGTTCCTCCAGCGCTCCGCACCTGCACGTTCACGCCCAGCGGGTTCCCGCGGGGACGTCGCCGGCCGACCTGATCGCCGCGATGAACGGCGGCGACCCGCCGGCCATGCCGTTCCGGCCCCTGCCCTTCGGCGGGGCCCGGGCGATGCGACTCGACGAGGTTGTCCCTGAGGGGCAGGGACAGAACCCGTTCACCGAACTCGACGGGCACGGTCTCTACTTCTTCAAGGCGGCGGTCCGGCCGGACTGATGCTCGGCGCCGCGACGATGCGGGTTTGCGGTGCCCGGAAACTTTCAGGACGTGCTCGCTGCTCGCACACGGCTTCGGCCGCCCGGCTGAGCGCTGCCCCATCGGTCACCGAAGAGACGTGGTAGCGGGCAGGACAAGGCATCAGCAGCCGCTCGTCGGCCACTGGCGCTGGACGGCTCACCGGGCAAGGAGGCCGCACCCGCGACCCTCCGCGGCGGCCCGATGGTGAGCGGGGTGGGCCGAAAACCGACACGGCGTGGCCGGTGCCCAAGTCCAGGAACAGGTGGTCCGGGCTGCACGCCATCGGGCACCGACACGTCCCGGACGTCGCTGTCCCACGTCGACCTGTGCGGAATGTCGGCCAGCAGCCCACTGCACCAGACCGAAGGACTTCGGCCTGCCGGCGCCGAAGATGGCGATGACCTGCGGCTCGAGCTTCACGCCGGGTCTCCACGCCGAGAAGCACTCGAAGGGGGCGTCCGAACGGGACACGTGAACTGCCAGCCGTGCCCGGGCGGTTGGCCTTCCCTCACGCGTCGTCCTCACCTACCGTGCCGCAGGTCCGGTTC
>NZ_FZNO01000003.1 GCF_900188025.1 Blastococcus mobilis | reverse complement strand
ACCGATCCGCTCGAGCACCTTCTCCAGACCCACGGCCCAGTCCTCGACCTCGGCCACGGTCACATCTTCGACCATCCCGAGACAGTCGTGACCTCAAAGCCCTCAACCCAGTAGACACACCGCAGCCGACAAGACAGGTGCGGCTGTAGTACTAGTCTGGGGCGCACCAGAGTCGCGATGTCGTGGGGATGAGCCGCGGATCAACGCCCGCCCTTGCAAGCACTCGCCTGGCGCACGCCGGCTATGCGATGGAGGCCGAACTGGCAGGGTGAACCCGTCAGCGTTGCGACGACCGCGCGAATCCGCCGTAGAACCCGCCTGCCGTCAGGGGGTCAGCTTTCAGGCGCCGTCGACAACCCTGCCCGCCCGGCGCCCGCGCCGGGTCCGTGGCATCCGCCTTCCGTTCGTCACTGCCCCGATGCGCCCGTGAGCGACCTGGCGCGGGTCGTGCGGCGTCGATCGCATCGACGAGCACCTGGAGCCTGTGCCGGTTCGACACCGGGACACCGGTCGAGCCCTGCCCCATCCGCGCTCAGACCCGGAGAGGACGGCAGACCGTCGTGTACGGCTGCGGGAGTGCCGCGGTGACCGGGTCCCGCTCCCCATGGACCCTGATACGGCGGGAGGAGCCCCGCCACGAGGCGGGGCTCCTCCACTGGGGGCGGGGTGACTGACCGGCGGCTATGCGGCCTGACGCTCGCCCCGCTCCTCGTCGACGACCTCGATGAGGACGTCGGGCCGATCCGTGATGACGCCGTCGACGCCGAGGTCGATGAGTTGGCGCATGCGGTCGGCGTCGTTGACGGTGTAGGGCCAGGTCTCCATGCCGTAGCGGTGCACCATGTCGACGAAGGCAGACGTCACACGGGTGTGGCTGGGGTTGATCTGGTCGGCCCAGGCGGACAGCTCGGCCATCTGCGCCTCCGACGGCGGGCCGCCGAGCAGACCGGCGGGCACCCGGGGGGCGAGCTCGTTGAACTGCTCCATGAACTGCCAGTCGAAGGACTGCACGACCAGGCGGCCGGCGCGGGAGTCGGCCTGCAGCCAGCCCTCGCCGTCGAGCTCGGCGACGATGGCCTCGGCGATACCCGGGTACAGCTGCGGGCTCTTGACCTCCAGGAGCAGCCCGGCGCGGCCGCGCAGCGTGTCGAGCACCTGCTGCAGGGTCGGCACGCCCGTACCGGCGAACTCGGCGCCGAACCAGGACCCGGCATCGAGGGCCTCGATCTCCTCCAGCGTGAAGTCACGGACGTTCCACGGGGCGCGGTCCGGGTAGTGGGTCTCCACGTCGGTGGTGCGGGCCAGCGTGGTGTCGTGCATGACGACGAGTTCTCCGTCGCTGCTCATCTGGACGTCGATCTCGACGTAGTCGGCGCGAATGTCGGCGCCGAGGTCGACCGCGGGCAGCGTGTTCTCCGGCGCGTAGGCCGAGGCCCCACGGTGAGCGATGATCTCGACCTCAGCCGAGGATGCGGAGCCACGGGAGTGCTCCTCGGCAAGGGCGCCGGAGGCCCCTCCAACCAGTGCAGTGGTGACGAACAGCCCCGTCAGGGCGGTGCGGGCGGCGTGCAGCATGCTCCTGCTTTCCGTGCGAGTTCCAGGGACGCCGGTGACGCTAGGAAGGGCCGGCAGCCACGGCGTGTGCTCCGCGCGACGGTTCCGTGACCGTGCGGTGAAGGTCAGGAGGCTCGGGGTGAGGTGCTGATCGGCGACCCGTCGGATCGGACATCCCGTCGCAGATCAGGCTGCGGCACAGATTCGAGACTGCGTTGCCCATGGCATCCCCGCCGACTGAACCGGACTTGACCCGATGCCGTGGCCGAGCCACTGCAGATGCGGCAGGAAGGCGCGCGACGAACCGTCCCGGTTGACGAATGGCCAGCGGGACGGTGATGCGGCAGGCGGACTGCCTGGACAATCCCGGTCAGCATGGACGGCCGGTGGTGATCGGAGACAGATGAGGCTGCTTGGGTTGGCCAGGGCCGAGCGCGAGGACCTGCTCGCGCTGCTGGAGTCCCTCTCACCGCAGGAGTGGCAGCAGCCGTCGCTGTGCGAGGGCTGGACCGTGCACGACGTGGTGGCGCACGTGCTCAGCTACGAGGAGCTGGCGGCCCGCCAGCTCGCCAGCCGCTTCGCCAAGGGCCGCTTCCGCACCGACCGGGTCAACGGCATCGGTCTGGCCGAGTACGGCACCCGCAGGCCGCAGGAGCTGGTCGAGCTGCTGCGCCGGCACCTGACCCCGCGCGGGCTGACCGCTGGCCTGGGCGGGGCGATCGGCCTAACCGACGGCATGATCCACCAGCAGGACATCCGTCGGCCGCTCGCCCGGCCCAGCCCCATCCCGGCAGAGCGCCTGGTGCCCGCGCTGTGGACGGCGCTGTTCGCCCCCGTCGTGCGCGGGGTGGTGCGCACCCGCGACGTGCGCCTGGTGGCGACCGACCTGGAGTGGGCCTTCGGCCGGGGGCCGCAGGTCCACGGAACCGGAGAGGCGCTCCTGATGGCCATCGCAGGTCGCCGCGGTCTCACGGGAGAGCTGACCGGGCCGGGCGCGCACCGGCTGCTGCGCCGGATCGGTGGCTAGCCCTGCTTCTGCCGCCGTGGCCAAATTCCATACGACAGTCCAGCGCGCGCTTGAGTTGCCCGCACGCGCCCGCGGCGACGTCTCGCTAGCCGGACGAGCACCGGGCGTCATGGGGGCCATTCCAGCTTTGCCCGTTCAGGCACCGCAGGGGGATCCTGTGCGGGACGACGGCGGCTGGCTCCCCGTACCGCTCAACCGTTGCCGTGGCCGGTTCGGCTTGCGGGCTGGACGAGGACGACGTCCGGCTGACCGATGGGACCCGGCTAACCGAGCAGCGGGCCGCGGAGATCGTCGTGGAGGTCAGGGGCCGCGGAGGCCGCCCGTCCCTCACGGGAGAGGCCGCAGTTTCGCCGCGCATCGCCTTCCGCGTCACCCCCGGCGTCCGCAACCGCGCCGCCCAGATCGCCGCCCGGGAGGGCAAGACCATCTCCCAGCTCGCCCGCGAGGCGCTCGAGGCGCGGGTCGCCAGGGAGCCGCACCTCTCCTGATGGAGCTCGACAACCGCCCTGTGCCCGCGCAACAGATCGGAGAGGCTCGTGGCCTCAGGGGACTGGCACCTACGTCGACCCCACGACCGCCCGGACGACCGTCGCCGACTGGTGCGAGACCTGTTGGCCGGCTACGCCACCCGGCGCCCCCGGACGGTTCGGCAGGCGCAGGTGCACGTCGCCCAGATCACCGCGGCGTTCGGCCCCATGCCGCTGTCGTCGGTGCGGCCTTCGGCGGTGCGCTCGTGGACGGTGTAGCTCAAAGCCGACGGCCTGGCCGACAGTTACGTCTACGTGCTGCACTCTCGGCTGTCGCAGATCATGAGCGACGCCGTCCACGACGGTCTGCTGGCGCGGACCCGTGCTCGCGACGCACGTCACCCGGGACGGGTGGTCAGCGGCCCTACGTCGCCACGACCGAGGAAGTCTGGGCGCTGCACGACACGGTCGCCGAGCACCTGCGCCCCGCCGTCCTGCTCGGGGCGTTCGTCGGGCTGCGCACCGCCGAGGCGGTCGCGCTGCGCGTTGAGGACGTCGACTTCATGCGGGGCGTCGTGCGGCCGATCCGTCAGGGTGACGGCGAGCCGCTCAAGACGGAGGCATCGCGTACGCCGCTTCCGATCCCGCAGGAACTCGCGCTCGAGCTCTCGGCAGCCGTGGCCCGGTGGGGCGGCGAGTACGTCCCCACCGACGGGACCGGCCGGCAGACCTCGACATGGGGAATCGAGCGGGCGATCCGCTCGGCGCGGCCGAAAGTCTCCGGGCTGCCCGAGGCCTTGCTTCCACGACCTCCGGCACTACCTCGCGTCGCTGCTCATCGGCAGCGGCCTCGACGTGAAGGTCGTCCAGCACCGGCTCCAGCACGGCAGCGCCACGACGACGCTCGACACCCACGGGCACCTCTGTCAGACAGCGACGAGTCCGCACGGGCCGCCGTTGGTGCTGTGCTGGCGGCCCGTGGGGACTCGTCGGGGACTGCTACCGCCTCTCGGACATAAGCCCTGGTCAGCGGCTTGCCGAACTCAGATGTCGTAGTACATCGCGAACTCGTGCGGGTGCGGGCGGAGGCGGATCGGGTCGATCTCGAACTCGCGCTTGTACTCGATCCACGTCTCGATCAGGTCGGGGGTGAAGACACCGCCGTCGATCAGGTAGTCGTGGTCGGTCTCGAGCCGGTCCAGGACGGCGTCCAGTGACGCGGGCACCTTCTCGATGCCCAGGGCCTCCTCGGGCGGCAGCTCGTAGAGGTCCTTGTCGACCGGTGCCGGCGGCTCGATCTTGTTCTTCACGCCGTCGAGGCCGGCCATCAGCATCGCCGAGAAGGCGAGGTAGGGGTTGGCCGACGGGTCGGGCACGCGGAACTCGATGCGCTTGGCCTTGGGGCTGTCGCCGGAGATCGGGATGCGGGTGCACGCCGAGCGGTTGCGGGCGGAGTAGACCAGGTTGATCGGTGCCTCGTAGCCCGGCACCAGCCGGTGGTAGCTGTTCACGGTCGGATTGGTGAAGGCCAGCAGCGACGGCGCATGGGCGAGCAGTCCACCGATGTAGTGCCGGGCCATGTCGGAGAGCCCCGCATAGCCGGTCTCGGCGTGGAACAGCGGCTCGCCGTCCTTCCAGAGGCTCTGGTGACAGTGCATGCCGGAACCGTTGTCACCGAACAGCGGCTTGGGCATGAAGGTGACGCTCTTGCCCTCGGCCCAGGCGGTGTTCTTGATGACGTACTTGAACAGCATCAGGCTGTCGGCCGAGCGAAGCAGCGTGTCGAACTTGTAGTTGATCTCGGCCTGCCCGCCGGTGCCCACCTCGTGGTGACCGCGCTCGAGCTCCAGCCCGGCGGCGGTCAGGTTGGTCATCATCGTCGCGCGCAGGTCGCTCTGGTGGTCGTACGGCTCGACCGGGAAGTAGCCGCCCTTGGGGCGGGTCTTGTAACCCAGGTTCGGGCCGCCGTCCTCACCGGTCAGGGAACCGGTGTTCCACGAGCCCTCGACCGCGTCGATGTGGTAGTAGCCCTCGTTGATGCCGGTGCCGTGCCGGACGGAGTCGAAGATGTAGAACTCCGCCTCGGCGCCGAAGTAGGCGGTGTCGGCGATGCCGCTGGACGCCAGGTACGCCTCCGCCTTCTTCGCCACGTTGCGCGGGTCGCGGCTGTAGGCCTCGCGCGTGATCGGGTCGTGGATGAAGAAGTTGACGTTGAGCGTCTTGTGCCGACGGAACGGGTCGAGGAAGGCGCTGTTGGCGTCGGGCAGCAGCAGCATGTCCGACTCGTTGATCGCCTGGAAGCCGCGGATCGACGATCCGTCGAAGCCCAGGCCCTCGGAGAACGTGTCCTCGCCGAAGGTCGACGCCGGGATGGTGAAGTGCTGCATGACGCCGGGAAGATCGCAGAAACGGACGTCGACGTACTCGACGTCGTTGTCGCGGATGTAGGCGGCGACCTCGTCGGGGCTGGTGAACATCGATCCTCCGGGAGTGGGCGAACTGCTGGACCGCAAGCTACGAGCGGGGAGTTGCCCCCCGGTGTCCCAAGTGTTTCGGCGGGGTAACAACGCTCCCCGCGTGTCGCGGGCTCGCATTGGCCCCCTGCAGGGTCCCGCCGCGAGCGTGCGAGTGGTGGGGGGCAGGGGGTCCTCTTACTACTCTGGCGTGCATGGTCAGGGACGTGCAGCCACCCTCTCAAGGCCGCGTGCGGGGCGCCTCTCTGGGGTTGGCGGCCGACGGACCGGGATCGCTGGCAGGCTTCGGCACCCGAGTGGTCGCCTTCTGCGTCGACGCGCTCGGGTCTGCCCTGATCGCCGGGTTGTTCACCGCGCCCGAGCTGCCGGGCAACTGGTCTCTGGTCGCTTTCGCCGCCATCACCGTCGGTTGCCTGATCGCCTTCGGGCAGACCCCTGGCATGCGGTTGCTGGGTCTGCGGCTGGCCCATCCGCGGCAGGGGCGGCGGCTGGCCCCGTGGCGCGCCGTGGTCCGCACGGCGCTGCTGTGCCTGCTGGTTCCCGCATTGGTGGTCGACAGCGACGGCCGTGGTCTGCACGACCGGCTCACCGACACCGCCGTCGTCCGCGATTGAGACATGGCGATCCTCGCGGATCGCACCGCGGCCACGAGCCGTCCCCGACCGCCGTCGAGCCGCTTCGTCGTCCCTCCCGGGCCCACTCGGCACGACACCGCGGCCGGGTCACCTCACCCCCGGCGGCGCACCTGGCGTTGGCTGATCGACATCTGCCGGCCGCCGGGGAGCGGTCCGCCGGGGACCGGCATGCGCGAACCGCCCAGGGCGCTCATCCGGCGGGCCAGGGCGTTGACCTCGGCGGCGCTCAGGTTCCGCGGCAGCTTCATGACGTGGGTGCTTAGCTTGCGCAGCGGGATCTGGCCCTCGTCGTCGCCGACGGTGATGTCGTAGATCGGGGTGTCACCGACGACCCGCGCGACCTTCTTCTTCTCCTGCGCGAGCAGGCCGCGGACCCGGGCCGGCACCCCTTCGGCCACCAGGATCACGCCCGGCCGGCCCAACACCCGGTGGACGGCGTCCATCTGCTGGGTACCGGCGACGCCGGAGGTGACCCGCCAGTCACCGCGCATGCCTTCGAGCACCCATGCGGCCGCTCCGGGCTGGCCCTCGACCTGTCGGTAGGCCGAGCCCTGGGCGCGCCGGCCGAAGACGACCAGCGCGGCCAGGCCACCGCTGACGAGGGCGAGCGGCAGGAAGATGAAGGGGGAGTCGAACAGGATGCCAACCAGCTCGACCGCCGCAGCGACCGCCACGAACCAGATCAGCATGATCCAGGGGAGCTTGGGGTCGTTCTTGCGCGTCAGCGAGTAGGCCTGCTTGATCATGCGGGCCTGACCGCGGACCTTCTTCAGCCGGCCGACCTTGGGCTGGCCGTTCTTGTCCAGCTTCGGCGCCTTGCCCTTGCCGGAGCCGGACGCGGCGGTGGACCCGCCGGGAGCCGCAGCGCCCGAGCTGCGGCCGCGCCCACCGTCCTTCGGGCCGCGGCCGGCCTTGCCGCTCGGAGCGGTCGCGTCTGTGGGCTTGCTGCGTGCCATGCCCCCAGGATAGGGGCGCGCGACGCCGCGCCGAGCCGACCTGCCGGAAGTCAGGCCTGGTGGGTGAGCCCGCGAGCCTCGATCGCCTGCTGGTAGAGGCGGCCGGCGCGGTAGGAGCTGCGCACCAGCGGGCCGGCCAGGACCCCGGGGAAGCCGATCTTCTCGGCCTCGGCCTGGAAGCCGACGAACTCGTCGGGCTTCACCCAGCGGACGACGGGGTGGTGCCGCGGCGAGGGCCGCAGGTACTGGGTGATGGTCAGCAGGTCGCACCCGGCGTCGTGGAGGGCCTGCATCGTCTCGACGACCTCGTGCGGCTCCTCGCCCATGCCCAGGATCAGGTTCGACTTGGTCACCAGGCCGGCCTCGCGGGCAGCCGTGATGACCGCGAGCGAGCGCTCGAAGCGGAATCCCGGCCGGATGCGCTTGAAGATCCGTGGCACCGTCTCGACGTTGTGCGCCAGCACCTCGGGGCGGGAGGAGAACACCTCGGCCAGCTGGTCGGGGTCGGCGTTGAAGTCGGGGATGAGCAGCTCGACGCCGCAGCCGGGGAGCTGGGCGTGGATCTGGCGGACGGTCTCGGCATAGAGCCACGCACCGCCATCGGGCAGGTCGTCGCGGGCGACGCCGGTGATCGTCGCGTACTTCAGGCCCATCGTCGCGACGCTCTCGGCTACACGGCGTGGCTCGTCGGCGTCGAAGTCGGCCGGCTTGCCGGTGTCGATCTGACAGAAGTCGCACCGCCGGGTGCACTGGTCGCCCCCGATGAGGAAGGTGGCCTCGCGGTCCTCCCAGCACTCGTAGATGTTGGGGCAGCCGGCCTCTTCGCAGACGGTGTGCAGGCCTTCACGGCGGACGAGCGACTTCAGCTCGGTGTACTCCGGACCGGTCTTCAGCCGGGTCTTGATCCACTCCGGCTTGCGCTCGATCGGCACCTGGCTGTTGCGGACCTCGAGTCGGAGCAGCTTCCGGCCGGCGGGCTCGATCCGGGTGTCCGACGAGGGGATCGGGGCCGCCGTCTCACTCATGATCTCCACGGTACCCGCAGACGCGCGACGCCCCCGGTGCGCGAGGCAACGGGGGCGTCGAACGGTGCGGGCGGGACGATCAGACCTGCTTGTCGGCCGGGCCGGCGGTCGGACCCTCGTCCGCGCCGCCGCCGGAGGTGAAGGGCTGCGGGGCGTCGGTGCCGTTGACGGTCGGGCTGTCGGGGCCGTCGCCGTCGACGAGCTGGGCGTCGCGCACGCCCATGTCCGACTCCGCAGGCGCGGAGTCGTTGGGCGTTTCCATGGCGGTGGAGACCGTCTTGCCGGAGTCGCTGGGGGAAGTAGGCACGGGGTCCTCTCGGTAGCTGGGCACCGGGCCGTCGCCGGCGGGCGCGGGGGTCCAGGCGTCGTCCTTCTTGCGGCGCAGCAGGGCGAACACGGCCGTACCCACGGCGAGGGCGACCAACACCCAGGGCCAGCGCCGGGGCGCGGCCTCCACCACGGTCGTGCGCCTCACCTGCGACGCAGTGGCTGCAACCTTCTTCTCGAGCTCGCGGTGCTTCTTGCCGGCGACCTTGCGCGCCTTCCGGGCCTTCTTGCGGGCCTTCCGGGTCGACTCGGCCGCAGCGGCGGCCACCTCGGCCCGGCGGGCCTCCAGCTCGCTGCGTGCGCTCTCGACCCCGGCGGCGAGGGCCTCCTTCGCGCTCTCCAGCGCCGGCGTCACCGCGTCCCGGGCGGCGACGGCTCGGGGGACGGCGTAGGCGAGCGCGGCGGTCTGCGCTGCCTCGAGCCGCGGGACGACGTCGTCCTGCAGGGCCTTGTGGGCTGCCTTCTGGGCCGCCTCGACGTGCGGCGCCAGGTCGGCCGCGGCCTTGGCAGCAGCCGCCTGGGCGGCCGTCACGGCGGAGGCCACCCGCGGGGCGGCGGCGTCGCGGGCCGCCTCGAAGCGGGGGGTCAGCACCTCCCGCGTCGCCTCCATGCGCTCCCGAGCTGCGTCGACCCGCGGCGCGACGGCGTCCCGGGCCGAGCTCACGGCCGGTGCGGCCACCGCCACGGCGGCGGCGACCTTGGGTGCCACCTTCAGGGCGGCGGCCTTCTGAGCGGCGTCCAGCGCCGGGCCCGCCGCCTCCCGGGCCGCGGCCACCCGCGGTCCCAGTTGCTCGGCTGCGAGGCGGCCGGCCTCGGTGGCCGCTACGCCGATGTGGGCGAAACCCTCCTGGAGCTCGGCGCCGATGACCTGACCACGTGTCTTCTTGCGGAACACGAGCTGCACCTCCGAGTTGATCGTCTGGCGGCCATCCTGCCCGGTCCGGGCGACGAGCACACCCCGGGTTCGCCTGCCGCGCGGCAGAACGCCGGGGCCGGTTAGCGTCGAGGGGTGCAGTTGCGGATCTTCACCGAGCCCCAGATGGGTGCCACCTACGACGACCTGCTCGCCGTCGCCCGGCGCACCGAGGAGACGGGCTTCGACGCCTTCTTCCGGTCCGACCACTACCTGACCATGGGCGGTGACGGACTGCCTGGCCCCACCGACGCCTGGGCCACGCTGGCCGGGCTGGCGCGCGAGACGAGCAGGATCCGCCTCGGCACCCTCATGACGGCGGGCACCTTCCGGCTGCCCGGGCCGCTGGCCATCACCGTCGCCCAGGTCGACCAGATGAGCGGCGGCCGCGTGGAGCTCGGCATCGGGGCGGGCTGGTTCGAGGCCGAGCACGCCGCGTACGGCATCCCCTTCCCGTCGCTGGGCGAGCGTTTCGACCGCTACGAGGAGCAGCTCGCCGTCGTCACCGGACTCTGGAACACCCCGGCGGGGGAGACCTTCGACTTCCGGGGCCAGTACTACCAGCTCGTCGAGTCCCCGGCGCTGCCCAAGCCGGTGCAGGAGAGCGGCATCCCGGTCCTGGTCGGCGGTGCCGGGAAGAAGCGGACCCCGCGACTGGCGGCTCGTTACGCCAGCGAGTTCAACGTGCCCTTCGCTTCGGTGGCCGACAACATCCGCCTGTTCGCCGGCGTCCGGGAGGCATGCGAGGAGGTCGGCCGCGACCCGGGGTCCATGGTGTGCAGCTCGGCGCTGGTGCTCTGCGTCGGCAAGGACGAGGCGGAGATCGCCCGACGTGCCGCGGCCATCGGCCGGGAGGTCGCCGAGCTGCGGGAGCACGGTGTCGCGGGCACCCCGGCCGAGGCGGTGGACATCCTCGGCCGATACGCCGAGGCCGGTGCGGAGCGGGTGTACCTGCAGGTTCTCGACCTCACCGATCTCGACCACCTCGACCTGGTGGCGAGCGAGGTGGCGCCGCAGCTGGTCTGACGGTGCCGTCGGACCGTGCCGTTGCCGAGCTATCCCGGGGGAGCGGCTGTCGGCCGAGAAAACCGGCGGCGGGTCCGGGTGGACGTCACCCCCCGTGCGGATCCAGGTATTCCTGCGCGGGTGAACTCCTGCCCTCCTGCGTGTTGACCAGCTCCTGGTATGTGCCGGAGAGCGCCATCAGTTCGTCGTGGGTTCCCTGTTCCACGACCCGTCCGTGGTCCATCACCAGAATGAGGTCGGCGTTCCTGATCGTGCTCATGCGGTGGGCGATCACGATGGTCGTGGAACCGAGCGAGTCGAGGTTCTCCAGGACCAGTCGTTCGGTGATGCTGTCCAGGTCGCTGGTGGCCTCGTCGAGCAGCAGGATCGCCGGCCGATGAGCGAGGGCTCGTGCCAGGGCGATCCGCTGCTGCTGACCACCCGACAACGACGCGCCCCCGTCGAGCAGCAGCGTGTCGTAGCCCATCGGCATGGCGACGATGTCGTCGTGGATGCAAGCGAGCTTGGCGGCCTCGACGACCGCTTCGAACGGGGTCGCGGGATCGGTGAGGGCGATGTTCTCCCGGATGGACGAACCGAACAGGTAGGGGCGCTGGGTCACGATGCCCAGCTGTCCGCGCAGGGAACGGACCTCCATCTCGCCCAGCTCGACCCCGTCGAACAGGATCCGCCCGGAGGACGGGCTGTAGAAGCCCAGGAGGAGATGGGCGAGGGTCGACTTCCCCGAACCGGAACGGCCGGCGATCCCCAGCCGTTGGCCGGGCTGCACCTCGAGCACGACGTCTCTCACCACCGGTGGGGCCAGCCGTCCGTAGGCGAAGGAGACCCCTTCGGCCCGCACGTGACCGGTGAGGCGGGGCGCGGGTGACACGGTCTGCCCCTCCTGCTCGCGGGGCGTGTCCAGCACGTCGTTGATGCGCTCCATGTAGCTGCGGGTCAGCTGCACCACTAGGCCGGTGCCGACCAGGTCGGCCAGCGGTTGCAGGAAGCCGATCGCCAGAGCGCTGGCGGCCAGCATGGTCCCAAGTGAGATCTGGTCATCGAGGACCTGGACCGTCCCGTACACCAGGACGGCCAGCGGTGAGCCCATCTGGAGCACGTCCATGACGGCCCCGACCAGTGCGTTCAGCCGTCCCCGTGCCAACGCCACGTTGACCTCGTCGATGTACAGTCCCTCCCAGCGCTCGGCCGCGCGCCGTTCGGCGCCACTGGCCTTGAGGGTCTCGATGCCGGCGAGCAGCTGATAGGTGTACCCCTGGGCCTTGGCCTCGACCTGCAGGCTCTCCGACATCAGGTGCTGGTTGCGCCGCCAGGAGAGCAGGAGGACCGCCACCTGGAGCAGGCCCAACCCCGCCACGAGCGCGGCCAGCGGAGGGCTCAGCGCGACCAGTAGGACCAGGTACAGGCAGGCCAGACTGCCGTCCAGCAGGGCCGACAGGGCGCCGGTCGTGAGGATCTCCCGCACGTCGGCGTTGCTCTGCAGCCGCATCATCAGGTCGCCGGCCGACCGTCGGAGGAAGAAGTCGTACGGCAGGTCCACGAGGTGCTCGACGAAGCCCTTCGTCAGCCGCACGTCCAGATGCGTGCGCAGCCTGAGCAGCAGATGGGCCCGCAGCAGCGAGGCGAGGAAGTAGTAGCCGACCAGGACGGCCATGACGGCCCCGATGATCAGCAGGAGATGTCGGTCGTTGCGCGGGGTGATCTCGTCGACGATCAGCGCCGTGAGGAGCGGCAGGGCCAGTGCCACCAGCCGGATGAGCACGGATGTCACGAGGACCCGGCTGAGCATCCTGGACTGTCCGAGCAGCGGCCGCAAATAGCGCCACGTCCCCTTGCTCGTGCGGGGGCTGCGCTGGAACTGGTAGTCGGGCTCGCAGACGATGGCCACACCGGTGTAGGCGCGCCGGAATGCCTGGAACGACAGGTGCCGACGGCCCAGGGCCGGATCGACGATCTGCACTCCTCGTCGGCCCACCCGCTCGAAGACGACGAAGTGGTCGAACTCCCAGTGCAGGATCGAGCCAGGTGGCAGTGCGTCCAGCGCGTCGATGTCGGCGGCCACCCCACCGGCGCTCAGGCCGTACCACCGTGCCGCCTGCGTCACGGCGAAGGCGTCCACGCCGTCGCGGTTGGTGCTGGTCATCTCACGCAGTTCGTCCAACGCCACGTGCTTGCCGTGGTAAGCGAGAACCATCGCCAGGCAGGCCGCTCCGCAGTCGGCCACCTCCATCTGCCTGATCCAGGGCACCCGCCGTACCGGGTGGCAAGGACCGCGCAGCCGGAGGCCACGTCCGGTTCGGTCTCGATGCAGCCCGTGACGTCTTCGCCGCAGCACTAGCCGCTCTCCCCTTCCGGCGCTCCCCCGAACCCCTGGAGAAACAAGGGGAGCGCTCGCTGCGACCCCAGCTCGACCACCGCTCGGCCCGTCATGCGCGACGACGGCGTCTCTGCCGACGCTCCTGCGTCACGGGCGAGGACCCCGGTGACGAGGACGGCGGGCTGGGAGGCCGAGTCGAACCCGGCCCGTCGCACGTCGGCGTCGTCGGCGGCCTCGATGTGTGACACCGAGGCCGCGATGTCCTGCCGCCCCGCGGGGCCGTCGACCTCGAGCCGCACGGGACGGCCATCGCGCAGCTCGGAGCCGCCGGCGGCGGGCAGGACGGCGGTGAACGTCCCCGCCTGCAGGTCGACCAGGGCCGGCCCCGAGGCGGTTCGCTCCACACGGGTGACGGCGGCCAGCGCCAGACCGGCCACCACCAGCACCAGCACGACCCAGTACAGCCACCGCACCCACGGAGCTCCGACGCGGACCACCCCGTCCGACCCCTGGGGGCGGGTCCGGTACTCCAGTGCCTCTCGGCGGAACAGGTCGCCCGACGTGGTCACGGTGCCGCCGCCAGGCGCCCTGCCCGGGCGCTGTAGGAGCGGTCGAGCAGCTCGTAGAGGACGAGTTCCTGGGCCCGTTGCGCCGAGCGGAGCAGGCGGTTGACGTGCATGTGGGCGTAGCTCGTCGCCAGCTCGGGAAGCGGCACCGGCAGGTGCCCGCCATGCGCCAGTTCCCGCAGTTCTGCCGCCACGGGAGCCACGCGCAGCGATCGCCGGCGCAGCGCCTCGAGACCCGGCGCCAACCCGGCCGGGGGGTCGTGGCGCGGGTCGAAAAGCGCCTCCAGACTCGCGCGCTCCGTCCGGTACCGTCGGCCCACCGCGCCCCGGAACCCACCGTCGACGCCGAACTCCCGGCCGTACCCCTCCCGCGCCGCCCGCGCCACGGACCTCTTCTCCGCCAGGCCCAGCCCGAGGGCGTCGAGCAGCAGGTCGATGCCGCGAAGCGCCAGGCGCCAGCGGAGGTCCAGCCCGCCGTCCCCCGACAGCGATCGCAGGACCGCGAGTACGGCGTCGCTGTCGGCATGGAAGAGCTGCTCGGCCAGCTCGATCCCCCGCTCTCCGCCGTAGCGCTCGACCTCGCGCTCGTACGTGTCGAACTGCACCCGCCACACCTGGCCGGCGTCGACGGACGCCGCGGCGGCCGCCACCAGCGGGGGCCGGACCTCGGCGTCGAGCCGCTCGGGGTCGCCGTGCAGGCGGACCCGCAGGTGCACGTCGGGATCGCTGTAGCGGATGAAGAACCAGCGGTCGGCGGCGCCGGACGCCAGGGCGGACTCCACCACCGGCCCGACGACCTGGGTGAGCACCTGGTCCGCGATGGCGGCACCGCCGTACAGCTTGGCGTAGAGCCATTCCGACCCGGGCGGGAAGCGGCGGCGGACCGACGCCGTCGTGCCGGGGAGGTGCTCGACCGTCGGTTCCGGAACATCGGTCCGGGCGAACGGGACGATCACCTCGTGCACGAACCGGCCTTCGGGACCGGAGACGCAGAGCTCTCCCGGGCCGGGCAACATCTCCATCAGGACGGCCCCGCGCCGCTCCCGGAGCTGGTGGGCCAGCGATTCCACGCTGAGTACGTTGTCGAGGTCGACGAGGAGTTCGTAGTCGCCGTCTGCCAGAGCCACGTGGCGAGGCAGCCGCCGCTCGGCGCGCCACTCTTGCACGTCCGCGAAGCCGGAGACCGTTCCCGCCCGGCCGAGCATCCGCACCTCCGGCTCGGTCAGGTTCCAGCGGGCGCGGGACAGCACCAGGCGCCCGCTCACCACCCGCGGCAGGAAGGGGGCCCCGGCCAGGGGTCCCCAGTCCCAGTCGAGGTACCCCGCAGTGTCCTGACCCTGCAGACGGCACAGGAAGCGGTACAGCCCCGTACTCCGCCGGCTGTAGTTGTGCGCCGTCGTCAGCCGGGGCACCACCTCACGTCCGAGGCGACAGGAGCGGAGCACGACCCGGTCGTCCTGCACCGACACCACCAGGTCGGTGATGGGGATCTGCCGATCGGCCGGGGCGCCGGAACGGCCGAGGTAGGGGATCTCGTACTCGCGGAGCACCGGACGGCACAGGATGTTGCCGACGCGGCCTTCGGGGAGGTGCACGATCTCGGCGAAGACCCGATCGGGGTGGCGCGCCTCCTCCGCCCGCAGGTGCGCCTCGACGCAGGTGAGCAGCTCGGGGTCGGCATGGCAGAAGCGCCCCAGCAGGCCGGCGCCGGACGGACCTGCGACGTGGTCGATCAGCACCCGGAAGGCACCGTGCGCGAGGGCGTCGTCCGATTCGGCTGCCACGGCGGCCATGACGTAGAAGGCATCGGGCAGCGGAGGTCGCCGGTCGGGGCGCAAGCGCTCGAGGTCGGAGGCCTCGATGCTGATCTCGCCGACGCCTGCGGAGAGGGCTCGAGCCAGCTTCCCGAGGAGCAGGTCGTGCCACGCACTCCAGCGCTCGGCCTCGCCTTCGGGTTCGCTGCCGAGCGGCAGCCCGGCCAGGAGCGGTGACCCACCGGCCTGGGGCGCGCGGGATGTCTCGAAGCCGATGCCGGTCTCCTCGTCCAGGGCTTCGACGAGGGCCACCTCCCGCGTCTCGTAGCGCTCGCGGAACTCTTCCCGGAACCGGGACAACCGGTCCGGGAGAGAGGCCGGGGCCAGCTGGTGGAGGAGCCGCACGCCTCGGCTGATCTCGGTCAGGACCTGGCCACCCAGGGTGGCTCGGACCGCCGGCTTGACGAGGTCGACCTGGACGAGGCGGGACAACTCGGGCTGGGCGGGGAGTCCGTGGAGCCCGGAAGCCATCGCCCGGTACCGCTCGGGTGGCACGCCCGGACCCTCGGCGTCGATCTTCTCCAGAGCCGATCGCGCCTCGTCGAGCCGGCCGGACAGCGGCGTGGTCTCCGGGTGTTCCCCCAGGGTCGCGACGAGTTCGTGGATCGGCTCGTCACCGGTGACGCCGGGGCGCAGGTCGGAGACCAGGATCTGGGCGTCGACGAGGTCGGCCACGTAGTCCTCGGCCTCGGCCAGGCTGACCTCGTCGTCGACCAGCGCAGCGGCCAGCTCGCCGAGCGTGGCCCCGCCCCGGGCGCGTTCCAGCGTCGCGGTGAGATACGCACTCTGGTCCACAGCGACGAGGTGGTACGAGCGGCCGGTGGCGGTGAACCGGCCCTCGGCGAGGTGAAGCCGACCTGCCGCCTCGTACATGCTGGAGTTGGGCCGGTAGGTCAGCCCCGCGCGGAGCCGGGGATCGCGCTCGACGGCTTGGCTCATGGCCCACAGGTAGTCCATGTCGAGCCGGCTGTGACGCTGGTACTCCTTCTGCGCTCTCAGCCGGAGCTCGGTCCGAGAGTCGATCCTGCCGGTCGTGCACCCGGCGAACAGGCCGAAGGGCGTCGCACGGGCCGCAGCTCGGCTGAAGTACGACATCAACGCGACTTCGAATCTGCGTCCCCGATCGCTGTCCGGGTCCTTCTGCCAGACATCGAGTGCCTCGTCGAGGCTCGGGGAGCCCACGAAGAGTGCGTCCCGCAACTCCGGGCGGCTCACGACGGCCCGCAGACGCCCCCGCAGCTGCGCCCGGTCCCTGCGCAGAGCCCGGCCCAGACCCTCGGGGTCGGGGCGAGCCCCGGTCGCTTCCAGTCCCTCACCCAGGGCCGTGATCTCGTCGAAGGGCAACAGTGGCGTGCGTAGGGCGAAGAATCCGGACGGAGCGAACGGAGGTGTCTTGAGGCCATCGGTCATCTGCCGTGTGCCCCCGAGACATGAGGTGCCGACAGCAGGAACATCCGGTCCCAGCAGGGGGCGACGGGTGTGGCCGCTGCCAGCAGGGCGAGAGCGATCCCGACCGCGCCCCGGGTGAGCTCCAGACCACTCCAAGGTCCCCGGCCAGGGCCTGCGCTCCCCGCGGCCCACTGGGGCCCGTCATCCCTCGCGGAGTCGCACCACTCGAGCGTGCGCTCGAGCCAGTGGACCGCAGCACGACCGAGCCTCGGCTCGCCGGTGGCTTGATACAGCCGGTTGTACAGGTGGCCGAGCCCGGCGCTCCCGTGGCAGAAGCAGGCGCTGTCGACCCCCGTTTCCGCCGGCGGCCGCTCCGCTGCCCGGCAGGCCAGTGCGACCGCCTCTGCAACCCACGCGGGTTCTCCCGCGCCATGTCCCGCCGTCCACAGGGCTGCCGCCACCCCGGGATCGCCGTAGCACCAGGCACAGCGAGCGGGAACGGGGTCCAAGCCCGGCGCCACCCAGATGGGGAAGGTCGGCCCCGACTCGGTCACCACCGCTTGCGCCAGAAGCCACCTGACGGCCCCCTCGAGGAGGGGACGCACCCTCGCCGGCGCCACCCCTGCGGAGCAGAGCGCGCCGAGCAAGGCGATGGCCCCGGGGACCCCGTGGGCCATGCCCAGGTCGGCACGCCCCGACGGATACTCCTCCCGGTCCTCGAGCTGCCGTATCCCCGCCGGCCGGGTCCACCAGTAGATACCGTGCTCGTCCTGCTGCGCGCTGTCCTCGAGCAGGTCGACGACGAGGTACAGGCATTCGGCCGCCGAGGGGCGTGGACAGCGTTCGAGGGCGTACACCCCGAGTCCGGTGGCCCCGACGACGAGGTCGTGGGGCGCCGGCCACTCCCGGGGTTGCGACAGGAGGTGCACGACGGCGTCGTCGACCACCTCGTTCTCCACGGTCACCGCGCCGTCCTCCGCGTCGTCGCCCAGCAGGCGATCCACCAGCTCCGCGGCCCAGGCGATGCCTGGGAACCCCTCCCAGAACGAGCTGCCCAGCGCGTCGGTCGCCATCCCCTCGATCGCCCTGTCGAGGCACTGCCAGGCCAGATCGCGCGCCTGAGGAGTGCGGCCCGCCTCGGCCAGCCACGCATAGAGCACGGCCAGACCGGCCTGCCCTCCGGCGAGCGAGGGATCTCGCTCCCCGGGGGCCAGCGGGGCGATGGACTCCGCGATGGCGTCGACGGTCCGAAGAGCCCGAAGGCGGGTCGAACCCGACAGCAGAGGCCGCCAGCCGGATGCAGGGCCCACAACAGGTGGAGGCATGATCGTGCTCATCCCGTAACGCCGAGAAGCCAGGCCCTGGATCGGCTCTGCACCAGGAGCCTGGCCACTCGCATCTGCCTGGCGCAGATCCTTCCTGCAGCCGCCTGCGTCCCTCGTGCCGATCGACGCTGGATCAGCCCATCCGGACCCGGTGGCTACGCTCTGGGAACTGCGCCAGCCGACCTACTTCTGCCCCGGGCAGTGGCTGAACTTCTCCTTGGCCTTGCCACTGTTCGGGTGGTTCTTCTTCTTGTCCTTGTCCTTGTCCTTGTCCTTGTCGCTGTAGCCACCACCGCCGACGACACGAGCCAGGTCCTCGTCGTCGAGGATGCGGAGCGTCTCCTTGGACAGGGTGAGGGTCTTGCGCATGTTGCACCTCCATCGTGGTTCCTGGGCTGATGTCACCCCGTGCAGCCCAGCCCAGGCTTTCCTATCGGCTGCCTACTATCGGTTCTCGAATGACTGCACCCGGCACAGGAAAGACCGCACCGGGACTACAGGTGTCAATTCCCAATGGTGAGCGGTGGCGGCAGGCCACCTCGTGGCGGAAGAGTCGGACGCACGGCGATCTGCGCTGTTGAAATCAGCCGAAGACACTTCTGGCACCCAGATCTGCGGGTCGATCCGTGATCGATTCTTAGCTCTACGGATGCCTGGACCTTGGTGTGATGGGTCGCGCCTGGAGGACGTTACGCCCGACGACCAGGCGCGTGAAGAGCTTCTGCAAGATTTTAGGAACGAATTCGTCTGAAACGGATGCCTCGCCGAGAACGTCTCTGAGCCACGCTGTGGATGACCGGGTGGGTCAGGGGCGCGACGGCCTCCGCGAAGGTCGGGGAAGCCGACATCGTGGGCTTCCGACTTGGGCGCTCGGTGGCCTCGCGCCCCGGAGAGCCGACGGACGCGCGGGACCGGCACCGGGGAGGATGGAGCCGGGTCGTGACCCGGGCGGCGCCGACCTCGGAGCCGGCGACGGCCCCGAGGTGCTCTGCGCGGTAGGCTCGGACACGTGACCGGTCGGCTCCTGCTTCTCCGGCCGTGCTGACCTGACGATTCGGACAGCACGGCGACCCCTCCATGCGTGAGGGGTTTTTTTCTGCCCGCCGCCGGTACGAGCGCCCGAGGACCCCAGGAGCACAGCGATGAGCCAGACCGCCGACCAGCCCGGTGTCGACCAGGCGTCGGGTGACGTCCCGCCGCACCGTTACACCCCGGCGCTGGCCCAGGAGATCGAGCTCGCCTGGCAGGACCGCTGGGAGCGCGAGGGGACGTTCCACACCCCGAACCCGGTCGGGCGGCTGTCCGAGGGCTTCGAGCGGGTCGCCGACCGGCCCAAGTACTTCGCGATGGACATGTTCCCGTATCCGTCGGGTGCCGGCCTGCACGTCGGCCACCCGCTGGGGTACCTGGGCACCGATGTCACCAGCCGGTTCCGGCGGATGGACGGCGACAACGTCCTGCACCCGATGGGCTACGACGCCTTCGGCCTGCCCGCCGAGCAGTTCGCCGTCCAGACCGGGCAGCACCCGCGGATCACCACCGAGGCCAACATCAAGGCCATCCGAGCGCAGCTGCGCCGGCTGGGCGTGGACCACGACGACCGCCGCAGCTTCGCCACGATCGACCCCGGCTACTACAAGTGGACCCAGTGGATCTTCCTGCAGATCTTCGGCTCCTGGTTCGACGAGACCGCGGGCAAGGCACGGCGGATCGAGGAGCTGGTCACCGAGCTGGACGCCGGCACTCGTGAGCCGGCCCCCGGCACCAACCCGTCCGGCCGCCCCTGGGCCGAACTGGACGACGTCGAGCGGCGACGGGTCGTCGACGCCCACCGGCTGGCCTACCTGCACGAGGCACCGGTCAACTGGTGCCCCGGCCTGGGGACGGTGCTCTCCAACGAGGAGGTCACCGCCGACGGGCGCTCCGAGCGGGGCAACTTCCCGGTGTTCCGCCGTCCGCTGACCCAGTGGATGATGCGGATCACCGCCTACGCCGACCGCCTGCTGGCCGACCTGGACCGCATGGACTGGCCCGAGTCCCTGAAGCTGATGCAGCGCAACTGGATCGGCCGGTCGACCGGTGCGCGCATCGGGTTCTCGTGCGGGACCCAGACGATCGAGGTCTTCACCACCCGCCCCGACACGCTGTTCGGGGCCACGTACATGGTGCTGGCGCCGGAGCACCCGCTGGTCGAGGCACTGACCGCCGACGCGTGGCCCGACGGCACCGACCCGCGGTGGACCGGGGGAGCGGCGACCCCGCGAGAGGCGGTCAGCGCCTACCAGCGGCAGGCCTCCCGCCGCTCCGAGCTGGACCGCCAGGACGCCGCCCGGGAGAAGACCGGCGTGTGGCTGGGGGTCACGGCCACCAACCCGGTCAACGGCGCGCTGCTGCCGGTCTTCATCGCCGACTACGTGCTGACCGGCTACGGGACCGGCGCGATCATGGCGGTCCCGGGCGAGGACACCCGGGACTGGGAGTTCGCCGAGACGTTCGGTCTTCCCGTCGTCCGCACGGTGCAGCCGCCGGCCGGGTTCGACGGCGGCGCGTACACCGGCGCCGGCCCGATGATCAACTCGGCCAACGACGAGATCTCACTGGACGGCCTGGACAAGGCCACCGCGATCGCGACGATCACCGACTGGCTGGTCGAGCACGGCCACGGCGAGGCGGCCACCACCTACAAGCTGCGCGACTGGCTGTTCAGCCGGCAGCGCTACTGGGGCGAGCCGTTCCCCATCGTCTACGACGAGAACGAGCTGCCGGTGGCCGTCCCGACCTCGATGCTGCCGGTGCTGCTGCCCGAGGTCGACGACTACTCGCCGAAGACCTTCGCCGACGACGACGCCGACTCCGCGCCGGAGCCGCCGCTGTCCCGGGCCACCGAGTGGACGACGGTGGAGCTGGACCTGGGCGACGGACCGAAGAAGTACCGCCGCGAGACCAACACGATGCCCAACTGGGCCGGCTCCTGCTGGTACTACCTGCGTTACCTGGACCCCGGCGACGACGAGCGGATGGTCGACCCGGAACTGGAGCGCTACTGGCTGGGCCCGCGCGAGCCCGGTGACGTCGGGGGCGTGGACCTGTACGTGGGCGGCGTCGAGCACGCCGTCCTGCACCTGCTCTACGCCCGCTTCTGGCACAAGGTGCTGCACGACCTGGGCCACGTCTCCAGCGAGGAGCCGTTCCGCCGGCTGGTCAACCAGGGCTACATCTCGGCCTTCGCCTACACCGACGAACGGGGCTTCTACGTGCCCGCGGCCGACGTGGTGGAGAAGGACGGGCGGTTCTTCTACGAGGGCAAGCCGGTCAACCGTGAGTACGGGAAGATCGGCAAGAGCCTGAAGAACATGGTCACGCCGGACGAGATGATCGGCGCGTACGGTGCCGACACGTTCCGCGTCTACGAGATGTCGACCGGGCCGCTGGAGCAGTCGCGGCCGTGGGAGACCAAGGCCGTCGTCGGCTCGCAGCGGCTGCTGCAGCGGATCTGGCGTGTGGTCGTCGACGAGCAGACCGGGGCGGTGCGGGCGGCCGATGACGTCGAGCCGGACGAGGGGACCCTGCGGGCGCTGCACCGGGCGATCGCCGGTGTGCGGGACGGCCTGTCGACGCTGCGGTTCAACATCGCCATCGCCCGGATCACCGAGCTGACCAACCACCTCACGCAGGCGTACGGGGCGACGTCTCCGGTCCCGCGTCCGGTCGTCGAACCGCTGGTGCTGCTGATCGCTCCCTTGGCGCCCCATCTGGCCGACGAGCTGTGGACGCGGCTGGGGCATGACCGGTCGTGTGCCTGGGACCCGTTCCCGGTGGCCGACGAGCGATGGCTGGTCGAGGACACCGTGCAGGTCGCCGTCCAGGTGAACGGCAAGGTGCGCTCGCAGGTCAGCGTTCCGGCCGACGCCGACGCGGCAGCGCTGGAGGAGGCCGCGCGGGCCGACGAGAAGATCGCCGGCTACCTCGACGGCGCGACCGTGCGCCGCGTCGTCGCCGTCCCCGGCCGGCTGGTCAACTTCGTCCTCGGCTGACCCCCGTGAGGGACTTTCGGTACCGAAAGTCCCTCACGGGGGTGTCAGGCCGGCCGGCTCCGGACGAGTTCGTGCCCTTCCGGACTGGGGCGGGTCAGCCGGCCACCGGAGCCGTGACGTGACGTGGCCGATCTGGAACGTGCCCGTACTCGCGGCGCAGCGCCCCGAGGGCCTGGTCGTGCTCCCCGCCGGGACGACCTTGCCGGAGCCTGCCCGGTCCAGACGACCAGCGTCTCGCCGGCCGGGGCTGCCCAGGCAGGGGTGGCGACGGGCGCGCCCGTGCGCCGGAAGGTGGTCAGGCTGACGTAGGTGCTGGTGGGGAGCCGGGTCATCCGGCGGTAGCCGGCTCGAACGCCAGCACCCGGCTCATGGCGGACTCGACCGGGCCCACGGCCTCGGCGGTGGTGACGTCGCGGCCGAGCTCCGCCGACAGCGACGTGACACCGGCGTCGGGAATGCCGCACGGGACGATCGCCCCGAACGCGCTCATGTCGGGATCGCAGTTCAGTGCGAAGCCGTGCATCGTCACGCCGCGGGCCACCCGGACCCCGATGGCGGCCACCTTCCGCTCGGGGCGGGTCCCGGAGCCCGGCGCGTCAGCGGCCACCCAGACACCGCTGCGGCCCTCGACCCGTCCTGTGGGGAGGCTGAAGCCCGCGCAGACCTCGATCAGCGCGTCCTCCAGCCGGCGCACGTAGGCCACCACGTCGACCGGATCGGGCAGGGCGACGATCGGGTAGCCGACCAGCTGCCCCGGCCCGTGCCAGGTGATCTTGCCGCCGCGGTCGACGTCCACCACCGGCGTGCCGTCGAACGGCCTCTCGTGCGGCTCGGTACGCCGGCCGGCGGTGTAGACCGACGGGTGCTCGAGCAGCAGGAGGGTGTCGGGGACCTCGCCGGCGACCCGCTGCGCGTGCAGGCCCCGCTGCTGCGCCCAGGCCTCCTCGTAGGGAACCGTGCCCGCCCGGATGATCTTCAGCGCTGTCACCGCTCCAGCCTAGTAACAGGACCCCGTCCCTCTCACCGCTCGCACGCTCGCGGCGAGCCTCCGGACGGGGCCGCCCGGGACGGGGCCTTCAGCGCAGCCGGCGGGGAGCGATGCGGGTCTCGACGGCCGTGCCGTCCGGGCCGCGTTCGACGCGGTATGCCGCCTTGTCGGGACTGTCGGCGACCGCCTCGACGAGTTCGGTTCCCCGGTAGACCAGGCCGACGCCGTCGTCGGTGGCATGCCCGCCGGGCAGCGTCCCGTCGGCCACCAGCCGGTGGTAGAGCGGACGTCGCTGCTCCTCGGAGTCGTAGTGCACGCCGTTGGACGTCGGGATGAGCCCCAGCCCGTTCGTCACGGGGCGCAGATCGGGCCCGTACGAGTCGGTGGTGCCACCGACGTGCCAGCACAGCGACCCGGCCGACACCCCGCCCAGCACGACTCCGGCGCGCCAGCACTCGGTGAGCACGTCGTCCAGGCCGTGCACGCGCCACACGGCCAGCAGGTTGGCCACGCTCCCGCCCCCGACCCAGATGACGTCCTGTGCGAGCAGGTGGGCCCGGAGATCGGGCACCGTCGGCATCGGGAAGAGGCTCAGGTGGCTCACCTGGACGTGGCTCCCGGCGAAAGCCCCGTAGACCCCGGCCACCCGGACCGGGTCGTCGCCGGTGGCCGTGCCGAGGTAGCAGAGCCTCGGCCGGTCCGGCGCCCCGGCGAGTTCGACGGCCAGGTCGAAGACCGGGCCGGGCCGCCAGTCGTAGGGCCCGCGACCGCGCGAGGTGAAGCCCATGCTGGTCGCGAGGATGGTGGGCTGTGCGGCAGGCATGCCTCGAACCTAGGGCGCGGCCGGGTGGCCCCACCGACGGGGTGAGCCCCTGGGGACGGCGGCCCTGCCTGTGGACGGCCGAAGCGGGCGCCGGCCGGAGCGACCTACGGTCCGGTCATGCCTGCCGTTCCACCCCTCGGTTCCGATGTCCCCCAGCCGCCCGTCGTCCCCGGCTACTCGCTGGAGGAGCTCCTCGGCCGCGGCGGCTCGGGCGAGGTCTGGCGGGCGGTTCCGCGGCGTGGCGGGGAGCCGGTCGCCGTGAAGGTGCTGGTGGCCGGTGATCCCGAGCGGCAGGCCCGCGAGGCTTCGCTGCTCGGCGCGCTCGACCATCCGCACCTGGTGCGTCTGATCGAGGTCGTGCACCAGCCGCGGCGCGGAGGTGCCACCCGCGTCGCCCTCGTGCTGGAGCTCCTCCCCGGCGGCAGCCTGTCGGCGCTCCTGGCCCGGCGGGGGCGGCTGCGCCCCGGGGAGGTGGTGACGGCGATCGCTCCGGTGGCCGCCGCCCTCGCCCACGCCCATGCGCACGGCGTCGTCCACGGCGACCTCTCGCCGGGGAACATCGTCTTCACCGCGGAGGGTCGCCCGGTCCTGACCGACCTCGGTGTGGCACGGGTGCTGGGGGAGCCGGCAGCTGCGGAGGTCACGCCACCCTATGTCGATCCGACCGTGGCCCGCGGGGGTGCACCCGGGCCGGCCTCGGACGTCTTCGGGGTCGCGGCCGCGGCCTTCCATGCGCTGACCGGCATCGCACCGTGGAACGCCGCGACGTCGGCGGACACGCTGGCGGTGGCCGCCGAGGGTGAGCTCCCGGACCTCGCGGAGCTGGCTCCGGAGGCGCCGCCGCAACTGATCGAGGTGATCGCCCGCGGGCTGGCCGCCGATCCGCACGACCGCGGCTCGGCGGCGGCCTTCGCCCTCGACCTGCGGCACGCCTGCCGCCCCGAACCGGTGCGGCTGCCGTCGGACGGCGGGCCGGACGGGGAGCTGGGCCGCACCGGCCACGGACCGCGCACCGAACTGACCCATCAGGTGCCCGGCCACCGGGTACGGCCGGCGCCGGTCATCGTCGAGCCCCCGGGCCGCCGGGAGCGCTGGTCCATGGCGCTGCAGGAACGGGCCGGCCTGCGCGGGAGGTCGCTGGCCGGCCGCGGTGCGGTCGTCGCCGTGGCGGTCGCCGCCCTTCTCGCGACCGGCTGGCTGGCCGTGCGCTGGGCCGGTGACGCCGACAGCGATCCGGACGACGCTGCGAGGGCGATGGTCGCCGCCGTGGTCTCGGGCCGGGCAGCGGCAAGGGCGTCCGAGGGGAGCGACGCTGCACCGACGTCCGGGAATCCACCCGTCGAGGTCCCCCGTACTGCCCCGGTCCCCGGTACGGCGCCGGTCCCCGGTACGGCGCCGGTCCCCCGTACTGCCCCGGTCCCCGGTACGGCGCCGGTCCCCGGTACGGCGCCGGTCCCCGGTACGGCGCCGGTCCCCGGTACGGCGCCGGTCCCCGGTACGGCGCCGGTCCCCGGTACGGCGCCGGTCCCGGGCCCCGCCCCGGACGCCGGTTCCCTCGCGGACCGCCAGGACGCACCGGACTCGGTGGAGGGCTGGCGCGCAGTGGTGGAGGAGCTCTATCGGCGTCGGGCGAGCGCGTTCGCCTCCGCCTCGACGGCGCTACTGGCAGACGTGTACGCGCCGGGCAGCTCGCTACGAGCGGCCGACGAGGAGCACGCCCTGCGGCTGGCGGAGGCGGGGGAGGTGCTTCGCGGGTTCAGCCCGACGGTGGTGGCCGTGACCGGCATCAACGACCGCGGCGACCGGGTCGAGGTGCACCTGACCGATCGCTGGCCGGACTACGACGTCGTCCCCGCCGGGGCCTCGGACGGGCCGGCGATCCGTACGGCGCGAGGGCGCTCCGAGAGCGACGTCCGCATGGTGCTGGTGCGTACCACCGAGGGATGGCGGATCGACACCGCGGAGCGGGTCGGCTGAGGCGGTCGACCGGCGGAAGGTTCTCTACTCCTTCGCCAGGGCCTCGCGGAGGGCGACTTCCAGGCTGGTGTGGGTAAACGTGAAGCCGGCAGCGGTCAGTCTCGCGGGCAGGGCCTGCTGTCCACCGAGCACGCTCGACCGCGCGAACTCGCCCAGGGCGAGGGACAGGAGGGGACCGGGCACGGGGAGGACCGTGGGCCGGCGAACCACCCGGCCCAGTTCACGCGTGAACTCGGCGTTGGTCACGGGCCGGGGCGCGGTCAGGTTGACCGGCCCCATCAGGTCGGACTGCAGGAGGAAGCGGATGGCGTCCACCTCGTCCTGCAAGCTGATCCACGGCCAGTACTGCCGACCCGACCCCAGCCTGCCACCCAGCCCGGCGCGGAACAGCAGGCCCAGGATCCGCATCAGCATCGCGCCGTGCCCGATCACGAGCCCGGTGCGCAGGAGGACCACGCGGACCCCGGCCTCCTCGGCGGGCGCCGTCGCGCCCTCCCAGCGGGCGCACAGTTCGGCGAGGAAGTCGCTGCCGGGTGGCTCGGTCTCGTCGATGGGCTTGTCCCCGGCGTCGCCGTAGTAACCGATCCCGGAGGCGGACAGCAGCACGCGGTGACGGGTGGGGTCCGCGGCCGCCGCCGCGGCGAGTGCCTCGCTGACGGTGGCGGTGGCGTCCAGGCGACTGTTGAGCAGGCGCTGCTTGTAGGCGGGCGTCCACGGGCGGGGACGGATCGGCGTCCCCGCCAGGTTGATCACCGCGTCGACGTCCTCGAGCAGATCCGGGGCGAGCCGCCGGTGCTGCGGGGCCCAGCGGTGCTCGTCGACGGTGCGGGGGGTGCGCCGCACGAGCCGGATGACGTCGTGGCCGTCAGCCTGCAGAGCCGGGACCAGCCGGCCGCCGATGAGCCCCGACGCACCGGTGACCGCGATCTTCAAGCGACCCTCCTGAGGAACGGGCGACGGCGGGCCCCCTGCAGGGGGCCCGCCGCGAGCTCGCGAGTGGTGGGGGGCAGGGGGTCTTTGCTCAGGCGAGTCCGAGCTCGCCGTGGAACTGGCCGGCCTCCAACCGTTCCCGGACCGTGGTGAGGAACCGAGCGGCGTCGGCGCCGTCGACGATCCGGTGGTCGTAGGTCAGCGCCAGGTAGACCATCGACCGGACGGCGATGACCTCGCCCAGCTCCGGGTCGTTGACGACCACCGGGCGCTTGACCACCGAGCCGGTGCCGAGGATGGCCACCTGCGGCTGGTTGATGATCGGGGTGTCGAACAGCGCCCCTCGGCTCCCGGTGTTGGTGAGCGTGAAGGTGCCACCACCCAGCTCGTCCGGCGTGACCTTGTTGGTCCGGGTCCGCTCGGCCAGGTCGGCGATCTTGCGGGCGATCCCGCCGAGGCTGAGGTCGCCGGCGTCGTGGATGACCGGCACCAGCAGGCCACGGTCGGTGTCCACCGCGACACCCAGGTTCTCGGTGTCGTGGTAGGTGACGGTGCCGGCCTCCTGGTCGATCGAGGAGTTGACCGACGGGTGGGCCTTCAACGCCTCGACCGCAGCCTTGGCGAAGAACGGCAGGAACGAGAGCTTGACGCCCTCCCGGGCCTCGAAGTTCTTCTTGGCCTGCTGCCGCAGGTTCGCGATCCGGGTAACGTCGGCCTCGACAACGGTGGTGAGCTGGGCGCTGACCTGCAGCGACTCCACCATCCGCCGGGCGATGACCGCCCGGAGGCGCGACATCTTCTCCGTGCGACCCCGGACGGAGGTGTCGGGCGTGGCCGCCGGCGACGGCGTCCGTGCTCCGCCGGCGCTCGCCGCGGCAGGCGCGGCAGCTGCGGGAGCCGGCGTCGCAGCCTTCTCGGCGGCGGCGAGGACGTCCTGCTTCCGGATCCGCCCGCCCACACCGGTACCGGACACGGTGCCGAGGTCGACGCCCTTCTCCGCGGCCAGCCGGCGGACCAGCGGCGTGACGTAGTTGCCACCGCCGTCACCGCTCGGCTCCTGCCCGGCCTCCGCCGGCGCCTGCGGGGCCACTGCCGACGAGGGGGCAGGGGCGGACGTGGGGGACTGGGTCGGCATGCCGCCGCTCGAGCCGTAGTCACCACCCGGCTGCTCCGAGGCGGGCCGCGCCTCCTGCGGTGCCGGCTGCTGAGGAGCCGGGGCCTCCTGCTTCGGGGCCTCCTGCTGCGGCGCGGGAGCGGCGGGTGCGGCCGAGCCGCCGGCCGCAGCCGAACCGATGACCGCCAGCTGCGCGCCGACGTCGACGGTCTCGTCCTCGTTGACCGTGATCTCCAGAAGGGTGCCGCTGACCGGCGAGGGGATCTCGGTGTCGACCTTGTCGGTCGAGACCTCCAGCAGAGGCTCGTCCGCGCTGACCTCGTCACCGACGGCCTTGAGCCACCGGGTGACGGTGCCCTCCGTGACGCTCTCGCCGAGGGCCGGCATGGTCACCGGAGTTCCCTCGCCACCGCCACCGCCACCGCTGGAGCCGCTGTCGGCCGAGGCGGGCGCCGGCTCCTGCTGGGGGGCCGGTGCCTCCTCCTGCGGCTCCGGGCCCGCGTCCTCGACCTGCTGGGCAGGGGTCTGCGGTGTCGTGTCGGCGTCCTCCGCCGACCCGGTGTCGCCCGCGCCACCGCCGGCACCGTCACCGCCGATGACCGCGAGCTCGGCGCCGACCTCCACGGTCTCGTCCTCGGCGACGAGGATCTTGGTCAGCACGCCGGCTGCCGGCGACGGGATCTCGGTGTCGACCTTGTCGGTCGAGACCTCGAGGAGGGGCTCGTCGACCTGGACCTGCTCACCCTCCTGCTTGAGCCAGCGGGTGACCGTGCCCTCGGTGACGCTCTCGCCCAGGGCGGGCATGGTGACGGACGTCGGCATCGGGGCAATGCTCCTTCTGGCTGGGGAGGGGGACGGGTGTGGAAACGGGTCAGCCGTGCACGTGCAGGGGCTTGCCGGCGAGGGCCAGATGGGCCTCACCGAGCGCCTCGCTCTGCGTCGGGTGCGGGTGGATGAGGCTGGCGACGTCGTCGGCCTCGGCCTCCCAGTTGTAGATCAGCTGGGCCTCGGCGATGAGTTCGCCGACGCGGCTGCCCACCATGTGGATGCCCACGACCGGACCGTCCTCGGCCTGCACGAGCTTCACCGCGCCGGTCGTCTTGAGGATCTGGCTGCGGCCGTTGCCGGCGAGGTCGTAGGTGAGGGTCTTGACCTGGCCGTACTTCTCCTTGGCCTGGGCCTCGGTGAGCCCGACCGAGGCGACCTCGGGGTCGGAGTACGTGATGCGCGGGACGCCCGCGTAGTCGATGGGGGCGGGGTTCAGCCCGGCCACGCGCTCGGCGACGAGGATGCCCTCGCCGAAGCCGACGTGGGCCAGCTGCAGGGTGGGGATCAGGTCGCCGACGGCCGAGACGGTCGGCAGGTTGGTGCGGCACAGCTCGTCGACGAGGACGTAGCCGCGGTCCATGGCCACGCCGGCCTCCTCGTAGCCGAGGCCCTGGCTGACCGGCCCGCGCCCGACGGCGACGAGCAGCAGCTCGGCCTCCAGCTCCTTGCCGTTCTCGAGGGAGATCTTGACGCCGTTCTCGGTGGTCTGGACGCCGGAGAAGCGGCTGCCGAGCTCGAAGCCGATCTTGCGCCGCCGGAATGCGCGCTCCAGCAGCTTCGAGGAGGCCTCGTCCTCCAGTGGCACCAGGTGGGGCAGAGCCTCGACGATGGTGACGTCGACGCCGAAGGACTTCCAGGCGCTCGCGAACTCGCAGCCGATGACGCCGCCGCCGAGGATGATCGCCGAGGCTGGAACTCGGTCCATGTTCAGCGCGTGGTCGCTGGTGATGACCCGGGTGCCGTCGATGTCGAGGCCGGGCAGCGAGCGGGCGTAGGACCCGGTGGCCAGCAGGATGTGCTTGCCCTCGTAGGTCTGGCCGTTGACCTCGACCGTCGTGGGGGACGTCAGCCGGCCCTCGCCCTCGACGTAGGTGATCTTGCGGGCCTTCACCAGACCCTGCAGCCCCTTGTAGAGCTTGGAGACGACGCCGTCCTTGTAGGCGTTGACGCCGTCCATGTCGATGCCGGCCAGCGACGTCTTGACGCCGAACTGCTCGCCCTCGCGGGCCAGGTCGGCGACCTCTCCGGCGTGCAGCAGAGCCTTCGTCGGGATGCAGCCGCGGTGGAGGCACGTGCCGCCGACCTTGTCCTTCTCGATCAGGACGACGTTCAGGCCGAGTTCGGTCGCGCGGAAAGCCGCGGCGTAGCCACCCGAGCCACCACCGAGGATGACCAGGTCGGCGGGGGAGGTGGGTGTGCTCACGAGTTCTCCTCGATGCTGTCGTGGGCGTCCCGCCCGTTCGGGCGGGGGCTTGGGGTCATCCTGCCACTCCGGGAACGACCCGGCCGGGAGCGCCGTTGCCATCCCGAGCGTCGGAAAGATCACCGTGCTGTCGCAACGACGAAAGAGGCGCCATGGGGTTGTTCGACCGATTGCGCCGGAGGGGCCGCCGCGCCCCGGGAGGACGGGATGGCCAGAGCCGTCCGGGCACGCTCGACCGGGCCTCGCAGCGGGCGGACCTGACCCATCTGGAGCAGTTCGTGGCCACCCGGCGGGGCGTCGAGGGCTACGTCGAGCCCCGGACGGCGGTCACCGAGACGACGATCGTGCTGGTCGCGGTGGACGGCGAGTGGACCCGCCGCCGCATCGACGGGCCCCATGTCGCCCGCCGTCTCTCCCGCGACCTCGCGATCCCGGTCTACGACGTCCAGGTGACCGGATACCCCCAGCGCATGCGCGACTGGTCGAAGGACCACCGTTGAAGGACCCCGTCCCCCTCACCCCTCGCACGCTGGGGGCGAGCCTCCGGACGGGGCCGTTCCATCACGTCACTTCGCGATGAGGTCCTCGATGGTGGCCAGCAGCGTGCGCACCGGGACACCGGTGCCGCCCTTGGGCGTGTATCCCCACGGCGCGCCGGTGTTGTAGCTCGGGCCCGCGATGTCGATGTGCGCCCAGGCCAGCCCCTCCGGGACGAACTCCGCGAGGAAGTGGCCGCCGACGAGCATGCCGCCCATCCGGTCGGCGTTGGCGTTGACGAAGTCGGCGATGGGGGAGTCCAGGCCCTTCCGCAGCTCGGCCGGCAGCGGCATCGGCCACATCCCCTCGCCGCTGCGCCGGGACGCCGCGACGACGGCGTCGCGGAGGTCGTCGCTGCCCATGACGCCGGCGGTGCGGGTGCCGAGGGCGACCAGCTGCGCCCCGGTGAGGGTGGAGGTCTCCAGCAGGACGTCCGGCCGGTCCTCGGCGGCCCGCGCGATCGCGTCCGCGAGGATGACCCGGCCCTCGGCATCGGTGTTGGTGATCTCGGCCTTCTTGCCGTTGCGGAAGGTCACCACGTCGGCGGGGCGGTAGGCGGTGCCGCTCGGCAGGTTCTCGGCCATCGGCACGGTGGCGACGACGTCGACGGGCAGGTTGAGCTGGGCCACGAGACACACGGTGGCGATCACGGCGGCGGCGCCCGCCATGTCGCTCTTCATGTCCTCCATCTTCAGCGCCGGCTTGATGGAGAGCCCGCCACTGTCGAAGGTGATGCCCTTGCCGACCAGGGCGACCTTCTTCTTGTGCGCCCCGGGGCCGGTGTAGGAGAGCCGGAGCAGGCGCGGCTTGCGGGTCGAGCCCTGGCCGACGGCGAGGATGCCGCCGTAGCCACCGGCGGCGAGCGCGTCCTCGTCGAGGATCTCGGCGGCCAGTCCGGCCTTCTCGCCGGCTGCGGCACCGCGGGCGGCCAGCTCGGCGGGGTAGAGGTCGTTGGGCGGCGTGTTCACCAGGTCACGGACGAGAGCGACGGCGTCGGCGACCGCCCGTACCCGGCGCAGAGCCGTCTCCGCGGCTCCCGTGTCGGGGACGACGATGGTGAACTCGCTCGGCGGCGCCAGGCGCCCGGCGGGCAGCTCGGACTTGTAGGCGGTGAACTCGTAGGCGCCCAGCAGCGCACCCTCACCCACGGCGTGCAGCCGCCCGGCATCCGGGGTGCCGCCCACGGCGGCGAGCAGGCTGACCACGCGGCGGCGCCCGCCCAACGCGCGGCTGGCAGCCCCGGCCGCACGGCGCACCGCCTCGGGGGCGTACGTGCCGGCGCCGTCGGGCGCACCCAGGCCGGTCACGGCGACGACGGGGAAGGGGCCCTGGCCGAAGGAGGGCAGCCGGGTGACCTCGTCCTCGGTGCCGCGCACGCCGAGGTCGGCCAGCGCCGGCAGGAGGCGGCCGCCCAGGAGCCGGTCGACGGCCTCTGCGCCGGGGGTGGGCAGCGGCCCGTCCGGGCCCTTGCCGACGGCGACGACGACGGCGTCCCCGGTCAGCTTCTCCAGCGGGTGGTCGGTGGCGATGATCGTCGGCGGCACCGCTCGATCCTAGAAGGACCCCTCTGCCCCCCACCGCTCGCCCGCTCGCGGCGGGACCCTGCAGAGGGGCCGCCTGCTGCCCCCCACCGCTCGCCCGCTCGCGGCGGGACCCTGCAGAGGGGCCGCCTGCTGCCCCCCCACCGCTCGCCCGCTCGCGGCGGGACCCTGCAGAGGGGCCGCCTGCTGCCCCCCCACCGCTCGCCCGCTCGCGGCGGGACCCCGCAGAGGGGCCGCCTGCTGCCCCCCACCGCTCGCCCGCTCGCGGCGGGACCCCGCAGAGGGGCCGCCTGCTGCCCCCACGCCTCGCAGGCTCGGCGCAGGTCCCTGCAGCGGGCCGCTCCGTCCCGTCACCACGGAGGGCCGCGCTAGCGTTCCGGCCGTGAGCCCGCTGACCTCCCCCCTTCACGACCGCCACGTCGCGGCCGGCGCCAAGCTCGCCGACTTCAGTGGCTGGTCGATGCCCATCGAGTACGCCGGCGGCGGTGTCCTGGCCGAGCACACCGCCGTGCGCTCCGGTGTCGGGCTCTTCGACGTGTCGCACCTCGGGACGGCGACCGTCCGGGGGCCGGGCGCGGCGGCCTTCGTGGACTCCTGCCTGACCAACGACCTCTCCCGCATCGGTCCCGGCCAGGCGCAGTACACGCTCTGCTGCCTGCCCGACGGGGATCCTCAGGCCGGTGGCGTCGTCGACGACCTGATCGTGTACCTGCACGGCGAGGACGACGTCCTGCTGGTGCCGAACGCCGCCAACGCCGCCGAGGTGCTCGGGCGTCTGGCCGACGCCGCACCGGCCGGGGTCACCGTCACCGATCGGCACGCGGAGGTCGCCGTCCTGGCGCTGCAGGGACCACGCTCGCTGCAGGTGCTCGAGCTGCTCGGCCTGCCGGGGGAGCTGTCCTACATGTCGTTCGTGACCGGTACCGGCGGCCAGGGCGCGGAGGTGACGGTGTGCCGCACCGGCTACACCGGTGAGCACGGCTACGAGCTGCTCGTCGCCGCGGAGAACGCGGGTGCGCTCTGGGACGCGGTGCTGGAGGCGGGCCAGGACCAGGGGATCCGGCTGTGCGGCCTGGGCGCCCGCGACACGCTGCGCACCGAGATGGGGTATCCGCTGCACGGCCACGAGCTGTCGCGGGAGATCACTCCGAACCAGGCGCGCGCCGGGTGGGCCGTCGGCTGGAAGAAGCCCGCCTTCTGGGGCCGGGAGGCGTTGATCGCGGAGAAGGCGGCCGGCCCCGCCCGCCTGCTCTGGGGTCTGCGCGCCGACGGTCGGGGCATCCCGCGGCCGGGCATGGCGGTCCTCGACGCCGCAGGGGAGCGGGTCGGCGAGGTCACCAGCGGCACCTTCTCCCCGACACTGCGCACCGGGATCGCGCTCGCTCTGATCGACGCCGCGGCCGGCGTCGCGGCCGGGAACCCGCTGGCCGTCGACGTCCGGGGCCGGCCGCAGGCCGTGGAGGTCGTGAAGCCGCCGTTCGTCGAGTCCCACGTGCGGTGAGGACCCCCTTCCCGGCCGACCCGGCCCGAGGCTCGCCGCGAGCTCGCGAGCGGTGAGGGGGACAGGGTCCCGCTACTTCCGGGTGGGGTTGCTGTCGCCCTTCTCGGGCTCCGCCTTCTCCGGGAGCGTGTCGGCCATCCTGGCGTCGCGTGCCCCCATGGGCTGCGGCTCGCCGGTGGTGGTGTCGTGCGCCGTCTGGTGCTCGACCTCGGAGTTGATCTCCGCGCCGAGGAGGACGAGATAGCAGGTCAGGTACAGCCACAGCATCAGCACGATGACGCCGGCGATGGCGCCGTAGGTCTTGTCGTAGGACCCGAAGTTGTTGACGTAGAGGCTGAACCCGACGCTGACCAGCGCCCAGATCACAGTGACGACGACGGCGCCGAGGCTGACCCAGCGGAAGCGCGGGGCATCCCGGTCGGGCGCAAGGCGGTAGAGGACGGCGAGCGATCCGGCGAAGACGCCCAGCAGCAGCACCCAGCGGACCACCTGGGCCAGGATCGTGCCGACGCTGCCCATCGGCAGTTCCTTGATCACCGCGGGGACGACGGCGACGAGGCTGAAGGTGATCAGGACGAAGACGATCCCGCCCAGGGTCAGCAGCAGCGAGAGCGCCCGGAGCTTGAGGAAGTTCCGGGTCTCCACCTCGTCGTATGCGAGGTTGACCGCGGTGACCATGTTCCCCATCCCGCCCGAGGCGCTCCACAGCGCAGCCAGGACGGAGACGATGAGGCTGACCGTCAGCGCCCCTCCGCTGTTCTCCACGATCGCGCGCAGCTGGTTGCCGATGAGGTCCGCTGCCTCGTCCGGCAGCTGGGCCGAGAGGTCCGCCACCTGGCGCGCCACGGTCTCCGGCGAGGCGACCAGGCCGTAGATGGAGATCAGGGCGATCAGTGCCGGGAAGATTGCGAGGAAGCCGAAGAACGCCACGCCACCGGCGATGATCGGCATGTTGTCGGCCTTGTGCTCGGCCCAGGACCGCTTGACGATCTGCTTCCAGCCGGCCCACGGGATCTCGGTGGGCTTCTCCGCGTGGAGGCCGGGGAGTTCGCGGTCGCTCGGCGCGCCGGACGGTGGCGCGTGCGGGTCACCGGCCGGCGGTGCTGCGGCCGCCTTCGCAGCGGCGGCCCGGCGCGCGGCCTTCTCCTCCACCCGCTCCCGGATCCGGTCGACGGCGCTCTCTCGGGGCCTGGTGCCCGTCATGGCGGTCCCCCCTGCGTGCTGGGCCGTCGCCCGGCCCGGTGGTGGTGTCTGTGCTGCGGCGGTCGGCGCCAGGGGCCGGCCACCACAGGCGTGGTCAGTCGCCCGGCCAGGAGCCGGTGAGCTGCTTGAACCCGCGCGCACCCGCCCGATCGATGGCGGCCTTGGTCGCGGCGAAGATCGCACCCTGGATCGCGGCGGCGAGGACCACCTCGCGCATCGAGTACTCGCTCTGCAAGGCGGTCGGGGCGTCCTCCTCGTCGGCGACGTGCTTCCAGATCTGCTTGAAGACGATCCCGGACAGGGTTCCGGCCAGGATGCCGCCGATGAGGCCGATCGGCCGGTAGGCGAACTTTGCTCCCTTGCTCAACGCTTCCTCCTCGCGAATGGGCGGGCCTTCTTCTCGGCCTTCTGCGCGGCCTTCCTCCTGGCCTTCCGCGCGGCGGCGCGCCGGGCAGCCAGTTCCTTCCGGGCGCGTTGGGCATCGCGCTCATGTGCGCGTCGCGACTCCTCGAGGGCTCCCTCCACGGTGGCCCGGCGCCGCGTGCGCCGCCGGCGCCAGAGGGCGAACGCCACCAGGACGGACAGTGCCGCACCGGCACCGACGACCGCCGGGGGGTTCTCGCGGTACGTCTCGACGGCGGTGTCCTTGGCCCGCGCCGCGCCTTCCTTGGCCCGGGCCGGGACGTCGAGGCGCTGGCTCAGCTCGTCGACGGTGCGACCCAGCTGTTCGCGGGTCGCCTCGATGTCGGCCCGGATCGCGTCCGGCTCGGTCGGTCCGCCGTCCGCCGCGTCTCGCGCCGGCCGGTTCCCGGGGTGGGCGCCACTGGGTGTGCTCACCGGCGCGCACTCTCCTTCACGGTCGCGATGTCGGTCTTCACGCTGGAGATGGCCTCGCTGGGCACCGGTGGGGATCCCTGCTGCACGTCCTTCCTGCCGACCAGGGCCAGCACCCCGGCGATGGCGAAGAGGACGGCGGCCACGATCAGCGCGGCCAGCCAGTGTGGGAGGACCAGCGACAGGGCGAGGATCATCGTGGTGATCAGGGCGGCGAGCCCGAAGAAGGCGAACAGCCCGGCGCCGCCGAACAGGCCGGCTCCGACACCGAGCTTCTTCGCCTTCTGGGTGACCTCGGCCTGGGCCAGGCGCGCCTCGTCACGGACCAGCCGGCTCAATTGCTCGGTCAGCTGACCGATGAGCTCGCCGGTGGAGGCGTTCGCGGGGTCGGGCGTCGCCTGTGCCCGAGTGGCCCCGTGTGGGTCGGGCTGGTGCGTCGGTGCGGTCATCGGTCCTCCGGCTGGACGGGTCGATGGACTCCCATGCCCCGGCTCGCGCGGCCGTAACCGGCTGATGGGTCACGGCACCTCCGGATCGATCACTAACCTGCCTGCCATGACCTGGCACTGGCGACTCGAGGACTCCTCCGGAGCGGCCGTCCAGCCCTCCTCGATCGGGGTGGAGGTGCCGGGCGCCGACAACCAGGGCGACGCGGAGTCCTGGCTCGGGGAGAACTGGCGCGAGCTGCTCGACAAGGGGGTCGCCACGGTGACCCTCTTCGACGGCGACGACGAGGTCTACGGCCCGATGGGCCTCGCTGCTCCCTGAGCGGAGCCGAGGGCTCCGTCGGCTGCCTCCCGGGCGTCCCCGAGCGTGCGCAGGATGCCCGGGAGGGAGCCTTCCTCAGCCTCGGGCCGTCTTGGCCGGGTCGCACTCGACGGCGTCGCCGAGCACCTCGTCGATCCGCTGGAGGACGTCGGCGTCGAGCCGGACCCCGGCGGCCTCGACGTTGTCCTGCACCTGTTCGGGCCGGGTGGCGCCGATGATCGCGGCGGCGACGTTCTGGTTCTGCAGCACCCAGGCGATCGCCAGCTGGGCCATCGACAGCCCCAGGTCCCCGGCGATCGGCCGGAGGTCCTGGACGCGGGTCAGGATGTCGTCACGCAGGAATCTGCGCATCGAGTTGCCGGCCTCGGCGTGCCCGGCGCGGCTGTCGGCCGGTGGCTGCTGACCGGGGTGGTACTTGCCGGTCAGCACGCCCTGGGCCAGCGGGGACCAGACGATCTGCGACAGCCCCTCCTTCTCCGAGGTCGGGACGACCTCGGACTCGATGACCCGCCAGAGCATCGAGTACTGGGGCTGGTTGCTGATCAGCTGGATGTCGAGCTCGCGGGCCAGGGCCGCACCGGCGGCGATCTGCTCGGCGTTCCACTCCGAGACGCCGATGTAGAGCGCCTTGCCCGCCCGCACGAGGTCGGCGAACGCGGTCATCGTCTCCTCGAGCGGAACCGTCGTGTCGTAGCGGTGGGCCTGGTAGAGGTCGACGTAGTCGGTCTTCAGCCGCTCGAGGGAGGCGTGGCAGCTCTCGATGATGTGCTTGCGGGACAGGCCGCGGTCGTTGTGTCCCGGGCCGGTCGGCCAGTAGACCTTGGTGAACAACTCGTAGGAGGACCGTCGCTGGCCCTCCAGGGCGCGACCGAGCACGGCCTCCGCGCGGGTGCCTGCGTAGACGTCTGCGGTGTCGAAGGTGGTGATGCCGGCATCGAGGGCGGCCCGCACGCAGGCGAAGGCGGCGTCCTCCTCCACCTGGCCACCGTGGGTGAGCCAGTTGCCGTAGGCGATCTCGGAGGTGTTCAGGCCGGAGCGGCCGAGGCGTCGAAAGTCCACGTGCCGCGACGTTAGGCGCCGCGGGGGAGGGCCGCTCGTCCGGCCCGGACGGTCAGGGACGTCCCGTCCACCACCGTCCGGGCTCCGTGTGCGGCCAGCCGCCGGGCCAGCTCCGGGGCCGGCGGATTGTGATGGCCCAGGTGCACGGCGACGACGTCGGTGTCCGCGGTGACGGCGCCGACGGCGCGCAGCCGGGCCAGCTGCTCGGGGAACGTCGCGAGGTCCAGGTGCGACGTGCCGTGGTCCAGGACGTCGCCGAAGGTCTGCTCCAGGAGGACGAGGTCGTAGGCCGCTCCGCGAGTCGCCTCCACCGTCGCGGCCGGCAGGGGACCGGTGTCGGTGGCGTACAGCAGCCGCTCGCCGTCCCGGCCGGTGACGTCGTAGAGCACCGAGGGCACCTCATGGTCCGCGGCCAGCATGCGGACGAGGTGCTCCCCGGAGCGGAGGGCGTCACCCGGCGCGACCTCGGTGAGCCGCACCGGGTCGTCGGGCGCCAGCCACGGGCGGCACTCCTTGAGGACCGGTGCGGGTCCCACGACCGTGAGCGGTGCGGTCGGACGCGCCCAGTGCCGCCAGAGCAGGGCGAACGGCGAGCAGTGGTCGGGGTGGGCGTGCGTGACGAGGATCGTGTGCACGCCCCCGAGGAAGACGCCATCGGGCGGCAGGCCCGGGGCGAGGTCGAGCAGGAGGGCGCCGTCGACCAGGGCGGACGTCGGCCCCCGCTGCTCACCGCGCCGGCGGGCGTCGCTGCAGGACTCGCACGGGCAGTGGCGGTGGCCCCGTCCAGGGGACCGCCCCGAGCTTGCGAGGGGTGGGGAGGACGGGGTCCTTCCTCAGACGTCGGCGCCCAGGGGGACGTCGGGCTTCGGGAAGCGCCAGCGGCGGATCATGGTCGCCCGGCTGATGCCGTACCACGCCAGACCGCGGGTCTTCTGCGTCTCCGGGAAGCGCTCGGTGACCTTGCGCTTGATCCGGCGGCCGAGGACCACCGAGTCGACGATCAGCAACAGGAAGAAGCCGAAGAGCAGGAAGCTCGCGTAGTTGCGGACGACGAGACTGGGCACGACCGTCCCGATCAGCGCCACACCGGCGATGGCGAGGAAGAAGCTGCCGACGTTGCGCCGGGCGTCCACGATGTCGCGCACCAGCTTGCGCACCGGGCCGCGGTCCCGGGCGGGCAGGTAGGCGTCGTCGCCGCGGGCGGCTCCCTGGCGGGCCTCGGCCCGTCGGGTGGCCTGCTGCTCGCGCATCCGCTTGTAGGCCTCTTTGCGGGTGGTGGGCGGCGGGGGCGGGGGACCGGGACGGCGCCCCTGCGCCTCGCTGCGCTTGGGGGTGGGCCGGCCCTTCCCGGACGTGCGCACCAGCTGCTCGGTGAGTTCGGCCGAGGCGGGGGTGTCGGTCGTCTCGGCGCGGTCGCGGCGGCCGGGCAGGCGGAGCTTCACGGGCTCGAAGTCTACGTGTGTGGGGAAGGAGACCGGGGAACTCGCCTGCGGCGCCGTACAGTGGTGGGCGGCAGGGAAGAGGCACCGCTGCGGCGGTGTTGGTCCCGTGCAGTACGTGCCGTAGCGGGCACATCGGATCTGGGAGGACACACATGTCGGTGCAGGACACCACGACCCTCGACGGCGGGGCCCCGAGCGTCACCGGCGTCGTGTTGAGCGACCCCGCGGCCGCGAAGGTCAAGGCGCTGCTGGACCAGGAGGGCCGCGATGACCTCCGGCTCCGCATCGCCGTCCAGCCCGGCGGTTGCTCGGGTCTGCGGTACCAGCTGTTCTTCGACGAGCGGTTCCTCGACGGCGACCAGACCTACGAGTTCGGCGGCGTCGAGGTCATCGTCGACCGCATGAGCGGGCCGTACCTCGGCGGCGCGACGATCGACTTCGTCGACACCATCGAGAAGCAGGGCTTCACGATCGACAACCCCAACGCGGGCAGCTCCTGCGCCTGCGGGGACAGCTTCAGCTGAGGTAGGACTCTCCCGGCAGAGCCCGGCACCTTTCCGAGGTGCCGGGCTCTGTCGCGTTCAGGGGTCGTGACGAGTGGAAGCCCGGAGGGTCTCCGCAAGGAGCGACGAAGCGGCTCGACACGGCAGGGGGACGGCAACCGGTCGCGGTGCGGTCCGGAGGACCGCCATGTCATGACGGTGCGGTCCGGCGGACCGCCATGTCATGACGGTGCGGTCCGGCGGACCGCCATGTCATGACGGTGCGGTCCGGCGGACCGCCATGTCACAGCCGAACGGGGTAGACCGTCTCCGGGATGACCGGCTTGATCCGCTCCTCGACGAAGATGCCGTGCCACACCATGAAGACGAGCAGCGTCCAGAGCTTGCGCGAGTAGTCCACCGCGGAGCCGTTGCGCTGGTTGTCCCGGTGCGCGGCCAACATGGCCAGCACCTGCTGCTTGTCCAGCCACTCCTCGGTCTGGCTCTCCTCGATGACCTGCCGGGCCCAGTCGTGCAGCTGCTCGGCGAGCCAGTGACGGGTGGGGACCGGGAACCCGAGCTTGCGGCGGTTGAGCACGTGCGGGGGCACGATCTGCTCGAGCGCCCGCCGGAGGGCGTACTTCGTCGTCTCCTTGGTCACCCGCTGGTCGACCGGGAGCGTGCTCGCGACCCTGAAGACCTCCGGGTCGAGGAAGGGCACCCGCAGCTCGAGCGAGTTCGCCATCGTCATCTTGTCGGCCTTGACGAGGATGTCCCCCCGCAGCCAGGTGAACAGGTCCACGTACTGCATCGCCGTCACGTCGTCGTAGCCGGCGGCCCGGGTGCGCCGGTAGAGCTCGGCGGTGACGGCCACGTGCGAGAGGTCCGGATCCCGGCGCTCCAGGAAGCCCAGCTCGTCGTCGCGGAAGATCCGCGCGTTGCCGTAGTACCGCTGCTCCAGCGGGATTGAGCCGCGGCGCAGCAGGTCCTTGCCGCGCATGCCGTCCGGCAGCCGCGTGGAGAGCCTGCCGAGAGCGCGGCGGACGCCGGTCGGCAGCTTCTCGAACGCGGCCAGTGACAGTGGCTCGCGGTAGATGTTGTAGCCGCCGAACAGCTCGTCGGCGCCCTCACCCGACAGCACGACCTTCACGTGCTTCCGCGCCTCGCGGGCGATGAAGTACAGCGGCACGAGCGCGGGGTCGGCGACCGGGTCGTCGAGGTACCAGACCACCAGGGGGATGGCGTCGGCGAACTCGTCCGGCGTCACCACCTTGGTGATGTGCTCGACGCCGATCGCCGCCGCGGACTCGGCCGCGACGTCGATCTCGGAGAAGCCCGCACGCTCGAACCCGGTCGTGAAGGTCAGCAGCTTCGGGTTGTAGCGCTTGGCGAGCGCCGCGATGGCGGTCGAGTCGATGCCGCCGGACAGGAACGAGCCCACCGTGACGTCGGCCCGCATGTGCATCCGCACCGAGTCGTCGAGCACGTCGGCGATCCGGTCGTAGAGCGCCTGCTCCTCGTCCTTGGCGACCGGCCGGATCGGGAACGTGGGATGGAAGTAGCGGGTCGTCCGCAGCTCGCCGTCCGCGACCGTGAAGCTGGTCCCGCTCTCGATGCGGCGGATGCCCGCGTGCAGCGTCGCGGGCTCGGGGACGTACTGGAGGGTCAGGTAGTGCTGCAGTGACGCGGCATCCACACCGCCGGCGCCCTTGGTGCCACCGAGCAGCTCCAGCAACGCCTTCTTCTCGGAGCCGAAGACGATCCCGCCGTCGGCGAGGCGAGCGGTGAAGAGCGGCTTGATGCCGAAGGGGTCCCGGGCGCCGAACACGGTCTGTGTGTGGGTGTCCCAGATGACGAACGCGAACATGCCACGCAGCTTCAGGACGACGTCCTCGCCCCACAGGTGGTAGCCGGCGACGATCGCCTCGGTGTCGCCTTCGGTCGCGAACGTGGCCCCGGCGGCGGCCAGTTCGGCCCGCAGCTCCAGGTAGTTGTAGATCTCACCGTTGAAGACGATCCGGTACCGGCCGTCCGCGTACGGCATCGGCTGGTGGCTGTTCTCGATGTCGATGAAGGACAGCCGGTTGAATCCGAAGACCGCCCGGTCGTCCCACCAGGCCTCGTTCTCGTCAGGGCCGCGGTGGCGCATGCAGTGCTGTGCTTGCCGCACGTCGGCGACCGTGACGTCGTCGACCCGGTCGGCGTCGGTGGAGAAATAGGCGAGCAGGCCACACATCAGGCGCAGGTCCTCGGGATCGGGGAGGGGCTCAAGAGTTCGGGAGGTGCTCAGGGGTGGGGGAGACACGCAGCGGCCGGGACGGGGCCTGCGTCACACGCGCTCGCCGACCCGCATCTTGCGTGTGACCGTGCGCTCGGCGACGAAGGAGAGGAACGGGATGGTTCCGGCGACCAGCGTGACGATCGATCCCTTGAGGCTCCACTTCGCCCGAAGCGCCAGGTCGACGGCGGACAGGAAGAAGAGCGCGTAGAGCCAGCCATGGGCGGTGCCGAGGATCGTGACCGGTGTCGGCATCCCGGCCAGGTACTTCAGCGGGACGGCGACGACGATCAGGAGGATCAGCAGAACCCCGACGACGTTGGCCATGACGCGATAGCGCTGGAGTGCCGCGGCGATCGCCTGCTCGGAGTCGCGCGCCGGCGCCACCCGGTCACCGGCCATTGCCGGAGCTCCGCTGGCCGAGGGCGCGCTCGTTGAGCTCGGCGAGATAGGCGTTGTAGGCGGCCAGTTCGGGATCTCCTGACGTGTCGATGCGGGGGCGCTGGTAGAGCACGACCGCCGCCCCGGGGGCGTCCTCGTCCGGGTCGCGGTTCAGCTCCAGCTTGACCATGCGCAGGTAGAACCACAGGCCCATGAAGCCGTACAGAGGCCACTGCAGGGCGTAGCTCCAGTTGACGGCGCCGCCGCCGGCCTCGGCCTTGGTCAGCTGCCAGTAGCCGAGGAAGAAGGTGGCCACGAAGAGGACCGCCACGAGCAGGTGCAGCAGCACCCACTTGGGGGTCAGCAGCCGGGAGAACACACTCCTGACTGTAACCGTCGGTGGCGGGGTGCCGGCCGACCTCGTGCCGCCGCACGCCGGCGCCCGGCGCAGTCCTCCGGTCGCATGCGGGACCAGATCGGGTCCCGGCCGACTCCCACCCCTGCGACCCGCCGGGGCGGTGTCTCCGGTGCTCGGCCGCCGAGCGGTGTCGGCTAGTCTCGGCCCACACTGTGATCGGCGAGGATGCCGTCCGCCAGAACCGGCGGGCGCCCCGCTGGACGGACCGTCCGGGCAGCCGGACGGAGGACGAGGAGGCAGCGAGCAGTGGCTCGAGGCAACAGGCTCGCGCGGCTGGCCGCGCTCGGTCTCCTGGGGGTCGTGACCCTCACCGGATGTGAGATGCCGAACAACGAGTTCTGGCGGTTCGGCTGGCCGGACGGCATCACCGACCGGTCCGAGTCCATGCGGGAGCTGTGGACCGGTTCGGTCATCGCGGCACTCGTCGTCGGCTTCGCCGTCTGGGGGCTGATCTTCTACTCGGTGGTGCGTCACCGGAAGCGCAGCGACGAGCTGCCGAAGCAGACGGCGTACAACCTGCCGCTGGAGATCGTCTACACGATCCTGCCGTTCCTGATCATCGCCGGGCTGTTCTTCTACACGGTGGTCGTGCAGAACCGGGTGATGGAGCGCAGCGACGACCCCGACGAGACGATCGCGGTCAACGCCTTCAAGTGGAACTGGCAGTTCGTGTACCCGGAGACCACGGGCGAGGACGGCGAGCCGGTCAACACCGTCGGCACCAGCTCCGAGATCCCGATCCTGGTGGTGCCGACCGACCGGAGCATCCGGTTCGAGGTGGCCTCCGCAGACGTCATCCACTCGTTCTGGGTCCCCGAGTTCCTCTTCAAGCTCGACGTCATCCCCGGCAACGAGAACGGCCGGGACAACGTCTTCGAGGTGACCGTCCAGGAGGAGGGCGCCTACGTCGGGCGCTGCGCCGAGCTGTGCGGCACGTACCACGCGTACATGAACTTCGAGGTCCGCGCGGTGTCCGGTGAGGACTACGACGCCTACCTCGAGGCCCGTGAGTCGGGGCTGGACACGTACGACGCGCTGGAGGCGATCGGCCAGCCGGGGCTGTCCTCGGCGACCACCCCGTTCGAGGCGCTGCAGAACAAGAACATCAACCAGCAGCAGTCCGGTGGCTGAGTTCGGCCCCGTCCCGCCCCTGATCGTCCCGACGCACGAGGAGGCACGGCCGTGAAGGTCGAGGCGCTCATCTTCAACATCATCGCGCTGTTCTGCGTCATCGCCGCCGTGGTGTACGGCTGGTGGTCGCGCGAGCCGATCGGGACCACGGCGCTCCTCCTCTCCGGTGGCCTCACCGGCCTGATCGGCGGGTTCTTCTGGTTCGTCTCCCGCCGCATCGACGCCCGCCCGGAGGACCGCAAGGACGCCGACATCGCCGAGGGCGCGGGCGAGCTGGGCTTCTTCCCCCCGGCGAGCTACTGGCCCCTCGGCCTGGCGGCCTCGGCGGCGCTGATGGGCCTGGCGCTGGCCTTCTTCTACTCCTGGCTGATCCTCATCGCCGGTGCCGCACTGCTGATCACCATCGGTGGCCTGCTCTTCGAGTACTACGTGGGGCAGAACGCCCAGCAGAGCTGATCCGAGCTCGCTCCACCGAGGGCTCCTCCCGCAACGCGCGGGAGGAGCCCTCGGTCGTTCAGGGCATCGTGCGGCCCGCTCCTGGAGCATCCCTCGCGCTCCTGGAGTTCTGCAGCGGGCCTCGAGCAGGGGAACGGCCCAGAAGGAGCCGGACCGGGTGCCGGTTGTGTACGCGCATCGCGGGGGCAGCACCGCGAGCGATGCACGACCAGCACGACCAATGCCTGGGGACGCACCCGCGAACGCGCGTGGGGGAGGGGCGCGCGGGGCGAGTGAAGGCCCCCGGCTCCTGGCGCGCGTCCCGCCGTCCCGTGCGCCCGGCATCCGCCTCGCGGGCCCCCGAGACGCGGAGCCACCCCCGCCGGGGCGGAACAGGGGCGACGTGTGTCGTCGCGGCGGCCGAGCCCACCGGCTGGGGAGCGGGCCGGAGTCCGGTCCGAGGCCCGAGCTAGGGGCGAGGCGCCAGCGGGCGCACGGTGCCGGCGGCTCCTCAGGTCGACCTACGGCTCCCGGTGTCCTGCAGAACTCATGAGGCACCCGGAACGCTCCACGATGCGGGGGAGTGAGTGCAGGTCGTCCCCGCGCTGCGGCGGCCGCTCCGGATACAGCAGCAGGCCCCGGTGAAATCCACCGGGGCCCTGCTGGCCGTGCTGGTCGTGCTGCGCTCAGTCGCGCGGCTCCTGCGGACGGCCACCGTCGGACGGACGGCCACCGTCGGACGGGCGACCGCCGTCGGACGGACGACCGGACGACGTCAGCTCGCGCTCGCTCTCGGCGGTCGCGAGGCCGCGCCCCTCGGCACGCTGCTCGAGCTCGACCTGCGACGGCTCCTCGATCGGGGTGAAGAAGCCGCGGATGGCCCGACGGGCACCGCCGACATGGTTCATCCGCTTCGGCACCGGCGCACCGCCGTAGGCGAGCTGGCCGTGTCCGTGCTCGTCCACCGGGCCGAGCGGCTGGTGGACCTCGATGAACTCGCCGCTGGGCAGCCGGCGGATGACACCGGTCTCGATGCCGTGCTCGAGCACCTCACGGTCGTGCATCTGCAGGCCGAGGCAGATGCGGTAGGTGACGGCGTACGCGATGGGCGGCAGGATGATCACACCGATCCGGCCGACCCAGGTCATCGCGTTCAGGCTGATGTTGAACTTGTCGGCGATGACGTCGTTGCCGCCGGCGAGCAGCAGCCACACGTAGAAGGTCAGCGCCATGGCCCCGAGCGAGGTCCGCACGGGGACGTCGCGCGGCCGCTGCAGCAGGTGGTGCGAGGCCGTGTCACCGGTCAGCTTGCGCTCGATCATGGGGTAGAGCGCGAGGACCGTGAACATCGCACCCGCGACCACGACTGTCGGCCAGAACAGTGCCGGGATCGTGTAGTCGCCGGGGAGGTTGATGTCCCACGGCGGGAAGATCCGCGTCGAGCCGTCGAGGAACATGATGTACCAGTCAGGCTGCGACGCCGAGGACACCTGCGCCGGGTTGTACGGCCCCCAGAGCCAGACGGGGTTGATCTGCACCAGCCCGCCCAGCGCCGCGCAGACGCCGAAGACGACGAACAGCAGACCCGTCGCCTTCCCGGCGAAGGCCGGGAAGAGCCGGTTTCCGACGACGTTGTGCTCGGTGCGGCCCGGCCCGGGGAACTGGGTGTGCTTCTGCTTGACCAGGACGAGCAGGTGGACCGCGATCAGCGCCAGCAGGATCGCCGGGAAGAGCAGCACGTGCGCGATGTAGAAGCGGCCGATGATCTGCTCGCCGACGAAGTCGCCGTTGAACACGGCGAAGTGGGCCCACGTCCCGATGACCGGGATCGACAGCAGGATCGCGCTGATGATGCGAAGGCCGGTGCCCGAGAGCAGGTCGTCGGGCAGCGTGTAACCGGTGACGCCCATGAGCAGCGCCAGCACCAGCATCACGACACCGATCAGCCAGTTGCTCTCCCGTGGCCGGCGGAAGGCGCCGGTGAAGAAGATGCGCAGCAGGTGCATCACGATCGAGGCGACGAAGAGCAGTGCCGCCCAGTGGTGCAGCTGTCGCATGAACAGGCCGCCGCGGACGTCGAAGGACATCTGCAGCGTCGAGTCGTAGGCGGCGGACATCTCCACGCCACGAAGCGGCGCGTACGAGCCTTCGTAGACGACCTCACGCATCGAGGCGTCGAAGAAGAACGTCAGGTAGGTGCCCGACAGCAGCAGGATGACGAACGAGTAGAGGGCGATCTCCCCGAGCAGGAACGACCAGTGGTCGGGAAAGACCTTGTTCAGCGTCCGGCGCAGTGGGGCGGCGACGATCAACCGGTCGTCGAACTCGACCGCTGCCTTGCCCAGCCTGGTGGTCGGCGCGCCTGGTGCCGTGGCGGTACGAGCCATCAGATGCGCTCCCGGTTCCAGTAGGTGGGGCCTACGGCCTCAATGTAGTCGCTGCGCGCGATGAAGAATCCCTCGTCGTCCACCCCGATCGGCAGCTGCGGGAGGGCCCGCGTCGCCGGACCGAACACCGGCTTGGCGCCCTGCGTCACGTCGAACTGCGACTGATGGCACGGGCACAGGATCCGGCTGGTCTCCTGCTCGTACAAGGAGACCGGGCAGCCCGCGTGGGTGCAGATCTTCGAGTAGGCCACGTACTCGCCGTAGGCGAAGTCCGCGTGGCCCTCGCGGGGCCGCAGGGCATCGACCTGCTCCGGGCGCAGCCGGATGAGCATCGTCGCCGCATCGGCCTGGCGGTTGCCGCCCGGGACGGCCGGGAAGACCGTCTCCAGCGAGCCTGGCTCCTGGTCACCCGGACGGATGGGGGTGCCGTCGTCCCGGAGCAGGCGGACGCCCTCGGCCCAGCTGGTGGTCCCCAGGGGGTCGCCCTTGTTCGGGTTCTTGATCAGGCCGCCGAGGGGCATGAGGAGCATGAGGCCCAAGCCCCCACCCATGAAGAGCAGCGACCGGGTGATCAGCTTGCGTCGACCCAGTCCGCTGTTGTGGTAGCCGCCGACCAGCGTGGCACCTGCGGTGACGCGGTCGAAGTGCGAGCCGTCGTGCTTGTCCTGGACTGCGGTCTCGTGGGGCAGCAGCTTCTTGGTGTAGAGCACCAGGCCCACGCCGACCATGGTCATCGCGAGACCCATGAAGAGGCCGAGCATCGGGGTGAACAGGGCGCTCCACCCGCGCTCGGTGATCTCCCAGTGCCAGTCGGGGAGGAACCAGCCCGAGCCCACGTAGACGACCACGAAGAGGAAGGCGAAGACGCCGGCCAGCGTGAAAGCCGTGCCGACCTGCCGCACCGCCCGCTTCTCCAGCGCCGAACCCGGTTCGGGGCCGGGCTCGACGTGGAGGACCTCGACCCCGTCGTACCGGGCGCCCAGCAGGTCGAGCTCCTCGCGGCGCATCGCCGCGAGTTGCTCGGGGGTGTAGTCGTCGTCCGGACCGCCGTGCAGCGGTCCGGGGGTGTCCGCGCCGCCGGTCGAACCGGGGCGGGTATCGCGCGCACTCACGCCTTGCTCCCCATCCAGAAGATGCCGAACATCAGAGCGGACACGCCGACGACCCAGATGACCAGGCCTTCGGCCACCGGGCCCATTCGGCCCACGCCGGCGCCGCCGGGGTCCAGCTGCTGGTTGATCGTCTGCACGTAGTTGATGATCGAGCGCTTCTCCTCCGGCGTCAGCTGGTTGTCGCCGAAGACCGGCATGTTCTCCGGCCCGGTGAGCATCGCCGTGTAGATCTCGAGGTCGTTGGCGTCGTCGAGGCTCGGGGCGTACTTGCCGGAGGAGAGCGCACCGCCCTCGCCGACGAAGTTGTGGCACGAGGCGCAGTTGAGCCGGAACAACTCACCACCCTCCGCCAGATCACCGTCGCGGAGGTCGCCCGACGGGAGGGTCGGGCCACCGCCGTTGGCCTGCACGTAGGCCATGAGCTGGTCGATCTCCTCGTCGGAGAACACGGCCGGCTTGTCCGGGGCCTGCGCCTCCTGGCGCGCCAGCGGCATGCGGCCGGTGTGCACCTGGAAGTAGACGGCGGCCTCGCCGACGCCGATCAGCGACGGCCCGCGGTTGGGGACGCCCTCGAGGTTGTCGCCGTGGCAGGTGATGCAGCTGCGCTCGTACAGTTCCCGGCCGGCCGCCACGGCGGCGGACTCCGAGGTGTCGTCAGCCGCCTGCGCCGGTGCGAACACTGAGTAGAGAGCGCCGGTGAGCACCAGGGCGGTCATCAGGCCGGCGACGTTGGCCAGCCGGCGGCGGTGCTTGGAGCGGCGCCGGGCGCGGGCCCGGCCGGCCGGGTTGCCGTCGGGCTCGGCTTCGGAGAGCCCGTTCTCAGGGAACATGGCCTCGGACTGCGGGTTCGTGGTGGACACCGGTTCCCTAGCGGATCAGGTAGATCGTGGCGAAGAGCCCGACCCACACGACGTCGACGAAGTGCCAGTAGTAGGAGACCACGATGGCCGCGGTCGCCTGCGCGGGCGTGAACCGGCCCATGGTGGACCGGATGAGCAAGAAGACGAAGGCGACGAGGCCCCCGATGACGTGAAGGGCGTGGAAGCCGGTCGTGATGTAGAAGACCGAGCCGTAGGTCGACGACGAGATCGACGTGTGGTGGTCGATGACCAGCACGCGGTACTCGTTGGCCTGTGCGAGCACGAAGATCAGGCCCATCACGAACGTGATCGTGAACCAGCGCCGCAGGCCGTAGACGTTCCCGTTCTCGGCGGCGAACACGCCGAACTGGCACGTCACAGAGGAGAGCACCAGGATGACCGTGAAGACCGTGGCGTAGGGCAGGTTCAGCTCGGTCGGCTCCGGTGGCCACCCCTCGGTGGCCCGGGCTCGCGCCGTGAAGTACATGGCGAACAGGCCGGCGAAGAACATCAGCTCGCTGGAGAGCCAGATGATCGTGCCGACGCTCACCATGTTCGGTCTGGTCAGGGAGTGCACCCGTGAGGTGTCGAAGGTGCTGCTCGCGACGGGGGCCGTTGTCACGAGGGTCATCATGGCATCGGCAGGGGGTCGTCACGACCGCGGGTGCGCTGGCGTCGCGGCAAAGTGATCTGCTCTTTACCGACGTCGCCGCCTGCCGGAGAAGTGTCCTGGCCTGGCACTAGGCTCGGCGGGGTGAGCCCCGCCTCCGACGCCACCCAGGCCGACTCGATTCCGGCCACCGTGCTGGTCTACAGCCACCGCCCCGAGGTCCGGGACGCCGTCCGGACGGCGGTGGGGCGCCGCCCCGCAGCCGACGTCGGTCCCTTGACCTGGCTGGAGTGCGCAACCGGTGACGAGGTCGTCGCCGCGGTCGACTCCGGCGGCGTGGACCTGTGCATCCTGGACGGCGAGGCGCAGCCCACCGGCGGCCTTGCGCTGGCTCGTCAGCTGGAGCAGGAGGTCCCCGACCGGCCTGCCGTGTGCCTGCTCATCGCCCGGCAGCCCGACCGCTGGCTCGCGCACTGGTCCCGCGCGGAGGGGACGCTTCCGCTGCCGATCGACCCGCTCACCGCGCCCGGCATGGTGGCGGACCTGCTGCGCGCCCACGCGCGGCGTCCCGTCGTCCGCCGGTGAGGCGCCGATGAGTGCGGCCGCCGGGCATCCGACCTGGCCGGCTCTCCTCAATCGTCTGCTCGCCCGCGAGGACCTCGCGGCGGCCGACACCTCCTGGGCGATGCGGGAGGTGATGACCGGCGAGGCCACGCCGGTCCAGGTGGCAGCCTTCGCCGTCGCGCTCCGCGCGAAGGGTGAGTCTGCCGAGGAGGTCGCCGGCCTGGCCGCCGAGATGCTCGCCCAGGCAACCCCGGTGCAGCTGTCGCTCGACTGCGTCGACATCGTCGGCACCGGTGGCGACGGCGCCCACACGGTGAACATCTCCACGATGGCGGCGGTCGTCACCGCCGCGGCCGGGGCGCCGGTCGCCAAGCACGGTGGCCGCGCCGCGTCGTCCTCCTCCGGTGCGGCAGACGTGCTGGAAGCGCTCGGTGTGGCCATCGACCTGTCCGCGCCGGCCGTCGCGCGCTGCGTTCAGGAAGCCGGCATCGGTTTCTTCTTCGCGCCGGTGTTCCATCCGGGCATGCGGCACGCGGCGGCGCCGCGGCGCGAGATGGGGATCGGCACGGTCTTCAACTTCCTCGGCCCGCTGACCAACCCCGCCCGGCCCGTGGCCGCCGCCATCGGCTGCGCCAATGCACGGATGGCCCCGGTGATGGCCGACGTGCTCGCCGCGCGGGGTGGTCGCGCGCTGGTGTTCCGCGGCGACGACGGCCTGGACGAGCTGACGACGGCGACGACGTCGTCGGTGTGGGTCGTGCGCGACGGCGAGGTGGAACCCGACCGGCTCGACCCCGCGGCGCTGGGCATCCCCGCCTCCCCACCGGACGCGCTCCGCGGAGGGTCTCCGGCGTTCAACGCCGACGTCTTCCGACGGGTGCTGGGCGGTGAGCAGGGGCCCGTCCGCGACGCGGTGGTGCTGAACGCGGCCGCTGCCCTGGCCGCTTACGACGAGCGGTCGGCCCGGCTGCACGACGCGATCGCGGCCGGTATGGCGCGAGCCACGGCGGCGATCGACGACGGCCGGGCTGCCGCGCAGCTGGAGCGGTGGGTGTCGGTCAGCCAAGCCGCCCGAGGCTGAAGAAGCACCCCGTCCCGAGGCTCGCCCCGAGCGGTGAAGAACTCCGCTGCCCCTACCCCTCGCGGGCTCGGGGCGGGACCAGCAGCGGGGCTTCAGTCGGCGGTCTCGAAGCCGATCGCGAAGGCCGCTTCGAGGTCGTGCCGGGAGTAGGCGCGGAACGCGATGTGCGTCTCCGTCTCCAGCACGCCGGGCACCTTGTTGATCCGCCCCGCGATGACCTCGGCGACCTGGTCGAACTCACGCACCCGCACGAGGGCGATGAGGTCGACCTCTCCGGCGGTCGAGTAGACCTCGCTGACCCCGTCGAGGTCGGCGATGGCCGCCGCCACCTCGGGGATCGCATCGGTGGCAGCGTCGATCATCACGATGGCGGTGATCACGCCGGCGAGCCTAGCGGGGACCGCACCCGGCCGCCCGCGCCGGCGCTCACGCGGTCGGGTCGTGCCCGGGTGCCGAGCGACCGGTCGTCGGCGAAGGGGTCGCGGCCGGTGCGGCCGGTCTCCACGCGGGCCAGGAAGGAGCTGAAGGGCCCCGTGCCCGGCGCCGCGCTGGCGAGGGTGCCGGTGAGCTCGACGAGGCGGGTGCCGGGCTTCTCCATCCAGCGCATGATCAGCTCGGTCTCGTCGACCGTGGCGGCGAGTTCGTCGTCCGGCGCCGTCGGCGTCTCGGCAGTGGCGAGCAGGCCCGGGAGCATGCCGCGGACCGACGTCCCCTGTGGCGCTCCGCCCGCGGCGACCAGCCGACCGCGGCGGACGAGCGAGAGATGCCAGCCGCCGGAGCCGTCGGCGCGGGCCAGCACGAGCTCGGGGACGGCGGCCAGCGACTGGAGCCGCTGTCGGCGGCGCACGGCCCGCACGAGGACGGCGACGCGGTCCCGGAGCACAGCAGCGTCCTCGTAACGCTCCTCGGCGGCGAGCCGGTCGACCCGTGCCAGCAGCGGCGCCACCAGCGCGCGTGGGTCGTGGTCGACGGCCGCCTGGAAGACCGACGCGATGGCGGCGTACTCCTCCACCGACTGAGCACCGGTGCACGGGGCCCCGCACCGGCCCATGCCGGCCAGTGCGCACGCCGAGCCCGCCACCCGTGGCGAGATCCGGGTCGTGCACTGCCGTAGCGGCAGGGCCTCGTGGACGGCGGCGACCGCCGCGTCGGCGGCCCGCCGGTCCGGGAAGGGCCCGAGGAACACGCCGGCGCCGGGCCGTACCCGTCGGACGACCGACAGTCGCGGGAACGGTTCCTCGGTGAGCCGCACCCACAGCGCCCGTTCCGGGAACCGGGAGCGGCGGTTGTACCTCGGCTTGTGCTCCGCGATCAGCCGCAGCTCCCGGATGGCGGCCTCGAGGTCGTGCGCGCACGGGATCGTGTCGACCCGCTGGGACAGCGCCACCATCTCGGTGATCCGGCTGCGCTGCTCGCTGGCGGAGAAGTAGCTGCGCACCCGGCTGCGCAGGTCGCTGGACGTCCCGACGTAGAGCGGCTCGTCGCGGGGTCCGCGGAACAGGTAGACACCCGGCCCGCGCGGGACGCCGTCGGCGAGGTGGCGCTTGCGCAGCCGCTCGGGGTCCACCTGGCGGGTCAGGCCGGTCAGCTCCTCGAAAGAGGTGATGCCGAGTGGGCCCAGCCGTTCGAAGAGGCCATGCAGCACGTCGACGGTGGCCCGGGCGTCGTCCAGGGCGCGGTGGGTCGGCGAGGTGGTGGCGGAGAAGTAGGGCGCCAGCGTGGCCAGCTTGCAGTTGGGCACCTCGTCGCGGGTCAGCAGCCGGCGGGCCAGCACGGCGGTGTCCACCGATGCCGCGGCCGGCCAGGCGAGGCCGTTCTCGGCGCACGCCGCCTTGAGGAAGCCGATGTCGAAGGGGGCGTTGTGGGCGACCAGGACCGCGCCGCGGGCGAACTCGAGGAACGAGGGCAGCACGGTGCCGATGCGGGGGGCCGCGGCCACCATCATCGAGGTGATTCCGGTGAGCACGCTGATGTAGGGCGGGATCTCCCGGTCCGGATCGACCAGGGTCTGGAACTCGCCGAGCACGACCCCGCCGCGGACCTTGACCGCCCCGATCTCGGTGATCGCGCTGTCCTTCGGCGAGCCGCCGGTCGTCTCCAGGTCCACCACGACGAAGGTGACGTCGGACAGCGGCGTGCCGAGCTCGTCGATCGTGACCTGCTCGTACCGCTGGCTCGTCCGGTGTGGTGGAGCGGGGGAGGAGGGCACGGGCGGACGGTAGGTCGGGGTAATGACACTCCTGTGATGCCGCGCCGGTCCGTCCACCGGCGCGCGGCGTCGCAGGACCGGCCCCACAGGTCATGGGCGTAGCCCGGGAGAGGGGCCGTCGGCGCGCTCACCTGGCGAAATGCCGATGATCAGGACAGCATCACCCCGGATGGAGCCATGGCAACGCTGTGGCGGCCCCGCACACGCAGAGGTGGACTGATGCTCGCGCGCTCCCGGTGGCGCACTCGTGGGACGGCCGCGCGGACAGCGATCACGGTGCTCGCGGTCGCCGCGCTCGCGGCCGCGGCCCAGCCGGCGGCGGCCGCGCCGAGTGATCAGCCAGGCGGTACCTCGGCGGTCCTCGACAGCCGTGCCCTGGACGAGTTGCAGCAGCGGGCCGCCGAGGTGCAGACCGGGCTGCAGGAGCAGGCGTCGGAGGTGACCGCCGCCCGGGAGGAGCTGGCAGAGGCCGAGCAGGCCGTCGTCGCGGCGGAGGCGGTCGTGTCCGACGCCGCGGGCGAGCTCGCCGTCCACCAGGCGGAGGTGGCCGGCTACGCGGCCGCCGTGTACCGGGACGGGGGCGCTCTCACCCCACTGACGCTCCTGCTCTCCGGTGGGGATCCGGGGGACGTCGTCGCAGCGATGGGGTTCCTGGAGATCGTCGACGCGCACGCCGCCGAGGTCATCGGCGCTGCCGAGCAGCTGCGACAGGCCGCCCTGGAGCAGCAGCGGCAGGCATCGGCTGCGCTCGCGCAGGCGCGGGAGCGGGCGGACGCCGTCGCCGGCCGGGTGGCCGAGCTGGAGGCCGCGGCGGCCAGGGTCACCGACGAGCTGGACGAGGCGCTCGGCGTCGTGGACCGTCAGCTGGCGCAGCTGCAGCAGGAGCAGCTGGAGGTCAACGACCGGACCGCGGCCAACTGGCGGGCCTACGTGGAGGAGCTCGCCGCGGCCGGGATCACCGCCCCGCCCGCCTCGGCGCTGCTGGACCCGCCCGCCGGTCTGCCGGCCGGCCTGGTGCCGGTCGGCGCCGGCGGCGGCGGAGCCCAGCGCGGCGCGGCGCAGCTGCCCCGGCAACCGACCTCGCTGCTCGTGCTCCCGGCGGAGACGCTGACCGCGGTCACCGCGGCGATGGACGCCCTGGGGCTGCCCTACGCCCCAGGTACCGCGGGCCCCGAGTCCTGGGACTGCGGATCGCTGGTGCAGTCGGTCTACGCGGCCGCCGGTGTCTCCCTGCCAGGGAACCAGGCCGACCTCTACGCCGTCACCGTGCCGGTCGCCCCGGCCGACGTGCTGCCCGGTGACCTCGTCTTCCTGGGGACCGGTGAGTCCGGTCTGGGCCACGTCGGCATCGCCCTGGATCCGAAGACGATGCTGGCCGCTGACGCGCGGGCCGGGGCGGTCGTCGTCCGCACGCTGCCCGCGGACCAGGTCCTCGGCATCGGCCGCCCGAGTCTCGGCCAGCGGTCGCCGTCCCCCGTGCCCGGGCCCACCGGCGGCGCCCTCCGGGTGGAGTGCGGGAACACCGTCTACCCGTCCAGCTACGGCGGTGCCCGGGCCTGGGGCGGCTATCCGAACGGGCTCATCCCGCCCAGCGCCATGTGCCCCCTGGGCGCAGCGGGCCACAGGCTGCGTTGCGACGCTGCCGCGGCGTACCGGGCCATGTCGGTCGCCTACGCGGGGGCCTTCGGGACGCCGCTCTGCATCACCGACTCCTACCGCACCTATGCCAGCCAGGTGCGGCTCTACGGGCAGAAGCCGGCGTTGGCCGCGGTCCCGGGGACGAGCAACCACGGCTGGGGCCTGGCCGTGGACCTCTGCGGTGGGATCGAGCGCTTCGGCACGCCGCAGTACGACTGGATGAAGGCCAACGCCGGTCGCTTCGGTTTCCTCCACCCCGACTGGGCCGAGCCCGGCAACGGGCGCGAGGAGCCATGGCACTGGGAGTACGCCGGCAGCTGAGGCGCATCCGGCGGAAATGTCGGTGGCCACTCCTACCGTGCGGACAACTCACGGAGGAGAGACCCATGCTGATCGACTGCGACACCTGCACCGCCCGACCCATCGGGTGCGCCGACTGCGTCGTCACCGTCCTGCTGGGTGCGCCGCCGGGCTGGCAGACCACCGACCCGGTGGTCGTCGCGTTGCCCGGGCGCGCCCGGACATCGGACACCGGCGCGGCGGGCATCACGGCCGAGGACGCCGTGGTTCCGCCCGACGGGGTGGTCGTGGAGTTCGACGACGTCGAGCGCCGGGCCGTCCGTGCCCTTGCCGACGTCGGTCTCGTGCCGCCGCTGCGGCACCGGAACGCGGAGGAGGAGGGCCCCGACGGGGAACGGCGGACCGGTTGAGGAGTCCGGACGGAACGGTCCGCCGCACGTGCCATGGCAGTGCCGACGGCCACCTGAGCAGCGGGAACTGCCTCGATCGAGATCTTCGTCACGCCCGTCCCAGTAGCTTCCGGTTGTCACATCAACATCACGGTCGTTAGGGTCTGCCGGTCCGACCGAGTGGTCGTCACCCGCAGAGGGGTGACCTCGGACGGGCACCGCCTAATCGCCTGACGGCGCCTGCAGAGGTGCTCGACGGCGAGCCGGGGACCCACCGCAGTCCTGGGGTGAGTTCTCCTGTAGGGCCGGTTCGCCGGTGCGCAGGGGATAGGGCCAGTCTTCCCAGCCCGAACCCGTCAGCTAACTCGGTAGGCGGTTGCAGAGGAAGAAACGGAGAGCCGCCGCTCGTGGCGACCCCACACGCCGTACTGCCGCACGCCCTCGAACACTCCGCCACCGCCCGGCCGTCCGCTGACACGCGGGCTGGTCACGCCGGTTGGCTCCGCTCGGGTCTCCTCCTCGGAGTCACCGCAGCCCTCACCTTCACCGTCCTCCCGGGCACCGCGAGCGCCGAGCCCGACGAGGTGACCGATCCGGCGCAGATCACCCGCCTCGTCGCCGACGCCGAGCACGAACTCGAGGTGGTCACCGAGCAGCTCAACGAAGCGAAGGTGCAGCTCGAGAAGCAGCAGGCGGCCGTCGCGAGCGCCCAGCAGGCCGCGGCCGACGCGCAGGCACAGCTGGATGCGCTCGACGGTCAGGTCCGTCAGCTGGCGCGGTCGGCGTACACCACCGAGGGCTTCTCGCGACTGGACGTCCTGCTGACCAGCGACTCGGCCGATGAGCTCGTGCACCAGCTGGGCACGCTCGATGCCATTGCCGGGCACACCAACCAGCAGGTCGCACTGGTCGGCGACGCCGCCGACACGGCCGAGCAGGCGCAGGCGGAGGCCGACAAGGCCCAGGCCGAGGCGCAGCGGGCGGTCGACGAGATCGCCGAACAGCAGAAGGACCTCGAGGCGCAGATCGCCGACTACCAGCGGCAGTTCGCGGCGCTCACTCCTCCGCAGCAGGAAGCAGTCGCCCAGGCGCACGGTGGCACGGAGGCGCAGGTCGTCCCCAGCGGCGTGGTCGCCCCCAGCGGTGCGGCGCAGGTGGCGGTCGACACGGCCCTGGCCCAGGTCGGCGACCCCTACGTCTGGGGTGCCGGCGGGCCGAACTCCTTCGACTGCTCCGGCCTGACCCAGTACGCCTACTCGGCGGCCGGCGTCAGCCTGCCGCACTCGAGCAAGAGCCAGTCGCAGATGGGCACGCCGGTCTCCGTCGGTGACCTGCAGCCGGGTGACCTGCTCTTCTACTACAGCCCGACCAGCCACGTGGCGATGTACGTCGGCAACGGCAAGATGGTCCACGCGTCGACGTCGAGCAAGCCGGTCATGGTGGTCGACTTCAACTCGATGAGCGGGTTCACCCACGCCCGCCGCATCGCCGGCTGACCTCCGCACCGCCTCGGCCAGGGCCGGTGACCCCACAAGGGGTCACCGGCCCTCGTCGGGTGGCCCTCCTGCAGGGTCCCGACGCGAGCTTGCGAGTGGCGGGGGGCAGGGGGGTCCTTTCTCTAGGATCGGCCGGGTGACTGCCCGTCGGGCCGCGCTGGCCGCCGCGGTCGTCCTCGGCATCGCGTTCGCCGTCGTCATCGCCGTCCGCACCCCCTGGGTGCCGCTGCCGGATCCGGTCGGCGGACGCACCCCGGTCGACCCCACCGCAGGTCTCTCCGAGGCGCAGCTGAACCGTGCCGAGTCTTTCGCGGCGGCCCTCCGCCCCGCCTCGTTGATCTCCCTGCTGCTCGGCCTGACCGTCTCGGCGGTCCTGGGCCTGACGCGGGCCGGTGCCCGGCTCGTGCGGGCGGTCGCCAGGCCGCTGGGCGGGGGATGGGTCTGGCAGGTCCTGCTCGGCGTCCTCGCCCTCGCCGTCATCGGACGGCTGGCCACGCTGCCCCTGGCGGCCTACGGCGAGGTCGTGCGGCACCGTTACGGGCTGTCCACCCGGAGCTGGGGGCTCTGGCTGCGCGACGTCGCGGTCTCCACGGCCATCGATGCCGGGCTGACCGCGCTCGGCCTGCTCGCCCTGGTCTGGTTGGCCCGCCGGGCGCCGCGGACGTGGTGGGCGTGGGCCGGAGCGGGGGCCGCCGCTTTCGTGGTCGTGGGGTCCTTCCTCTGGCCGGTGCTCATCGAACCGGCCTTCAACCGTTTCCAGCCGCTGGCAGAGGGCCGGCTGCGCAGTGACCTGCTCCAGCTGGCGGAGGAGAACGGCACGCCGGTGCAGGACGTGCTGGTGTCGGACGCCTCGCGCCGGACGACGGCGCTGAACGCCTACGTCTCCGGGTTCGGCACCACCCGCCGCGTCGTCGTCTACGACACCGTCCTCGAGCGGCTGCCCGACGAGCAGATCGAGTCGATCGTGGCCCACGAGCTGGGCCACGTCGCCAACGACGACGTCCTCACCGGCACCCTGATGGGCGCGCTGGGGGCGGGCGCCGGCGTGGCCGCGCTGGGCTGGCTGCTCTCGTCGCCGACGCTGCTGCGCCGGGCCGGCGCGGAGGGTCCGGGAGATCCCCGTGTGGTTCCGCTGGCGCTCTTCCTGATCACCGTGGGCACGCTGCTGTCCGCGCCGGTGCAGAACGGGGTGTCCCGCCACGTCGAGGCGCGGGCGGACGTGCACGCCCTCGACCTCACGGACGACCCGGAGGCGTTCGTCGCCATGCAGCAGGACCTCGCCGCGTCCAATCTCTCCGACCCCGACCCGCCGGGCGTGTGGCACTGGTTCTTCGGTTCGCACCCGACCGTCGCGCAGCGGCTGGCGCTGGCTGCCGACTGGGCGGAGCTGAACCGTCCATGACCCGCACGCTGGTCGTGACCAACGACTTCCCACCGCGCCAGGGCGGCATCCAGACGTTCGTCGCGGCCCTGCTGGCCCGCCGACCGCCGGACTCCGTCGTCGTCCTGGCCTCCGACGCCCCCGGGTCGGCCGATCACGACACGGGGCTGCCCTATCCGGTGGTCCGGCAGCCCACCGGCATGCTCCTGCCCACCCCCGGCGCCACCCGCGCCGCCGTCCAGCTCGCCCAGCGGCACGGCTGCGACAGCGCCTTCTTCGGCGCGGCCGCGCCCCTGGGGCTGATGGCGCCGGCGCTGCGCGACGCCGGCGTTCGCCATCTGGTGGGCGCCACCCACGGCCACGAGACCGGCTGGGTGGCGTTGCCGGGGAGCCGGCAGCTCATGCGGCGCATCGCCTCCGGCCTGGATGTGGTCACCTACATCAGCGACTACACCCGGGACCGGCTCGCGCCGGCCCTCAGTGGGCGCACCCGGCTGGCCCAGTTGTCACCGGGGGTCGACGTCGACCTCTTCAACCCGGAGGTGGACGGCTCGGCCGTCCGGCGGCGGCACGGTCTCGGCGACGCGCCGGTCGTGGTCTGCGTGTCCCGGCTGGTCGCACGCAAGGGGCAGGACGTCCTGGTGGCCGGCTGGCCGAGCGTCCTCGACCGGCACCCCTCCGCGCGGCTGCTCCTGGTCGGAGGCGGCCCGGCGGAGGCCACCCTCCGCCGGGCGGTCGTGGCGCGCGGTCTGCAGGACTCGGTCGCCTTCACCGGCCCGGTCGAGGCGGCCCGGCTTCCCGGCTACTACGCGGCAGGAGACGTCTTCGCCATGCCGTGCCGGACCCGCCGTGCGGGGCTGGACGTCGAGGGCCTGGGCATGGTGTTCCTGGAGGCCGCCGCCTGTGCCCGCCCGGTCGTCGCCGGCACCTCCGGCGGTGCCCCGGAGGCGGTGCGCGACGGCGTCACGGGGCACGTCATCGATCCGCGCTCACCCAGCGCGGTGGCCGACGCGATCGCCGGCCTGCTGTCCGACGCGCGCCGTGCGCGGGCCATGGGCGAGGCCGGCCGGGCCTGGGTGGAGCAGCGGTGGTCGTGGACGACGATCGCTGCCACCTTCGCCGAGCTGCTCGAACCCGGGGCCGCACAGCACTGAGCCCCGCCCCACGACTGCGGGACGGCGGAAGGACCTCCTCCTCCCCACCCCTCGCAAGCTCGGGGCGGTTCCCTGGAGGGGGCCGCCTCAGCCGGCGTACAGGTCCTCGACCTCGGTGCCGAACTCCTTCATGACGACGGTGCGCTTGAGCTTCAGGCTCGGGGTGAGCATGCCGTTGTCCTCGGTGAAGTCGGTGCCGAGAATCTTGAACTTCTTGATCGCCTCGGCCTGGGAGACCGCCTTGTTGGCGTCCTTGACCGCTGCGTCGATCTCGGCCAGGAGCTCGGGGTCCTCCCACAGCTGGTCGGCGGTGTGACCCGCCGGCTTGCCCTTGGACTCCAGCCAGGCGGGGAGCGCCTCCTGGTCCAGGGTGATCAGCGCGGCGATGAACGGACGCTGGTCGCCGACGACGATGCACTGGCTCACCAGACGGTGAGCGCGCAGCCGGTCCTCCAGCACCGCGGGGGCGACGTTCTTGCCGCCGGCGGTCACCAGGATCTCCTTCTTGCGCCCGGTGATCTTCAGGAAACCGTCCCGGTCGAGCTCGCCGATGTCGCCGCTGTGGAACCAGCCCTCGGAGTCGATTGCTTCCTTGGTGGCCTCCTCGTTGCGCCAGTAGCCGCGCATGACGATGCCGCCACGGATGAGGACCTCGCCGTCGTCGGCGATGCGGAACTCCACACCGGGAAGCGGCCGCCCGACGGTGCCGATGCGCAGCGCGTCGTCGTGGTTCACCGACGCGGCGGCCGTCGTCTCGGTCAGGCCGTAACCTTCGTAGACGGTGACGCCGATGCCGCGGAAGAAGTGGCCGAGCCGCTCGCCCAGGGGTGCGCCACCGGAGATCGCGCCGAGGCAGCGACCGCCGAGCGCGGCCCGGAGCTTGCCGTAGACCAGCTTGTCGAAGAGCGCGTGCTGCGCCTTCAGGGCCAGCCCGGCCCCACCCGTGTCCTGCGCGCGGGACCAGGCGATGGCGACCTGGGCGGCCTTGTCGAAGATCTTGCCCTTGCCGTCGCCCTCGGCCTTGGCCTTGGCGCTGTTGAAGACCTTCTCGAAGACACGCGGGACGGCCAGGACGAAGGTCGGCTTGAACTCGCCGAGGTCCTGGACGAGGTTCGAGACGTCGGGGGTGTGGCCGATGACCGTGCGCGTCTTGACGGCGCCGACCTGCATGACGCGGGCGAGCACGTGGGCCAGCGGGATGAACAGCAGGAGGGAGCCCTGCACGTTCATGAACCGGCCCAGCAGGTTCATCGCGTTGCCGATCTCGAACAAGAAGTTCGAGTGGGTGAGCTCGCAGCCCTTGGGGCGGCCCGTGGTGCCGCTGGTGTAGATCAGGGTGGCCAGGCTGTCGGCCGAGAGCGTGGCACGGCGGGCCTCGAGCTCGCTGTCGGGGACGTCCTTGCCCGCCTGGACTAGCTGGTCGACCGCGCCGTCGTCGATGACGTAGACCGACCGCAGATTGGGTGTCTGGTCACGGACGGACTCGACGGCCGCGGCGTGCTCGTCGCGCTCGACGACCACGGCGGTCGCGCCCGAGTCGGACAGGATCCAGGCCACCTGATCGGGGCTGGACGTCTCGTAGATGGGGACGACGGCGGCGCCGGCGGTCCAGATGGCGTAGTCGAGGACCGTCCACTCGTAGCGGGTCTTCGCCTGCAGGGCCACCCGGTCACCGGGTGCGACGCCCGCGGCCACGAGGCCCTTGGCGACCCCGGCAACCTGGGCGCCGAACTCCTTCCAGGTGACGTCCTGCCACTGCCCGTTGCGCCGCACGCGGAGGCCTACCTCGTCGCCGTGCTCGGCGACGTTGGTGGCAAGCATGTCGGTCAGGGCCTCGTCCGGACCCACCTCGGTGATCGCAGGAACGCTGAACTCGCGCACGCCTGGTCCTCTCCTCCCCGCCGTCCGGGGGCGCCGTCGCCCGCGGCCCCGGCCAGGGACGTCGCGTCGAATCTAGCCGGAATTCCTACCCATGAGTAGGGCAGCGTCGGGCCACCGGCTCGCTGAACGGCGGAAACGGCTAGCCTGCTGCCCATGGCCGACCAGTCCACCCAGTCGATCGTCGTCGATGCGCCTGCGGCCGATGTCATGGCGGTCATCGCCGATTTCGCCTCCTACCCGCAGTGGGTCGCCGCGGCGAAGAAGGTCGAGGTCCTCGAGACGGGGCCCGACGGGCGCGCGCAGCGGGTGCACTTCGTGCTCGATGCCGGCGCGGTCAAGGACGACTACGTCCTCGACTACACCTGGGACGGCGACCGCGCGGTGTCCTGGAACCTCGTCAAGGGCCAGATGCAGCGGCGCCAGGAGGGCAGCTACACGCTCACCGAGCGGGACGGCGCCACCGAGGTCACCTACGCCATCGCCATCGACCTCTCGATCCCGATGCTCGGCATGATCAAGCGCAAGGCCGAGAAGGTCATCCTCGACACGGCTCTCAAGGAGCTCAAGAAGCGCGTCGAGGGCTGATGTCCCCAGCGGGGCGTGCCATGCGAACTTTGCTCTTCACCGGTCCGGGCGGGGCGGGGACCTCGACGCTGGCCACCTCCGCCGCCGTCCACGCCGCCCGAGCCGGGCGGCACACCGTGCTCCTCTGCAGGCAGGGCGTCCGCGTCAGGGGGCTGGACGCCGAACCGGGCCTGACGGTGACCACCGTGGATCCGCAGGATGCCCTCGAGAACCTGTGGACGGGGACTGCGGACGCGCTCGCGGCCGTGCTGCCGCAGCTGACCTTGCCGCCCGCTACCTCGGTGGTCCCGATGCCCGGGACCGCGGACCTCGGCCTGTTCGCCCACCTCGGGCGGGTGGAGGCCGATCTCGTGGTCGTCGACGCCGGACCCGTCGAGTCCGCGACGACGCTGGTCGGCCTGTCCGCCGCCCTGCGCTGGTGGCTGGATCAGCTGATGCCCCCCGGGATGCGGGCGCTCGGCGCCGTCCGGACCGCCGCGGTGGCGGCCGGGGCCGCCCGTCGCGGCCCGGTGGATGCCGCGCTGTCCGCCGTCCCGGCCGTGGAGGCGCTGCTCGCCCGCGACCGCCTGGCCGATCCGGTCGACACAGGCGTCGTCCTGGTGGCAGCGCCGCGGACATCCGCCGGGCCGGCGCTGCGCTCGGTGGCGACCGTCCTGGGCCTGCACGGCCTGCGGACCGGCGCGGTGCTCAGCCGCGTGCTCCCGCTGGGCGGCGACGACGAGTGGACGAGGCGCCGCGCCGCGGAGCAGGACGCCGTCCTCACCGCTCTGGCCGAGGTCGCGCCGGTCCACCGCGTTCCCGAGCTCGCCGTGGCTCCCGGGGATGCCGACGAGCTCGCCGGGCTCCTGGACGGCCTCCTTCCCGAGGTCACCGGATTCCCCGTGCCCGGGCCGGAGCGGCACGAGGGGGCCTGGCAGCTCACCGTGCCGCTGCCGTTCGCCGAGCGAGAGGCGGTGCAGCTGACCCGCTGGGTGGACGATCTCGTGCTCACCGTGGGAGGGGCCCGCCGGTCGTTGCGGCTCGATCCGCTGCTGCGCCGGTGCGAGGTGACCGGCGGCCGGCTCCTCGATCCCGCTACGGCCACCGCCCGCCTCGTGGTGGGTTTCCGCCCCGATCCGCAGCTGTGGCCCGCCGACCTCCTCAGCGCCGAGAAAAGGACCCCATGACACCCGGAACGGATTGGATCGACCAGGCGCAGCGCCTCGTCGAGGCCCTGCGCGGCGGGCCCGTCGGCGCATCGCCCGCCGCTGACGGGGCCGCCGGTGACGGGCACGCCGAGGAATGCTGGTGGTGCCCGATCTGCCAGGTGGCGGCCGTCGTCCGCGGCGAGCGGCCGGAGGTGACCGAGGCGCTGGCCGACGTGCTCACCGCGGCCGCCACCGCTCTGCGCACCGTGGCTGCCGCCGGGCGACCGGACGTGCCGGTGAGGGAGACCGACGCGGGCGCTCAGGAGAGCCCGCCGCCCCCGCCGGTCCAGCAGATCGACATCGCATGACGGCCGGGCCTGCCGCGCTCGGCATCGACGTCGGCGGCACGAAGGTCGCGGGCGGCATCGTGGCCGCCGACGGCACCGTGGTCGCCATCGCGCGCCGCGCCACCCCGGGTGCTTCGGTCACCGACACCGAGGACGCGATCGTCGCCGTTGTCGAGGAGCTCGCCGCCTGTCACGACGGCGAGCTGGTGGGCGTCGGCGTGGGCGCCGCCGGATGGTTCGACAGCACCGGTGACACGGTGCTGTTCAGCCCGCACCTGGCCTGGCGCAACTCGACGCTGCGCAAGGACCTCGCCGCCCGGCTGCAGCGCCCGCTCTGGGTGGGCAACGACGCCGACGCCGCGGCGTGGGCCGAGTACCGGTACGGCGCCGCACGGGGCGCCGACCTGGCGCTGATGATCACGCTCGGCACCGGTATCGGCGGCGGGATCGTCCTGGACGGCCGGCTGCGGCGCGGCTCGCACGGTGTGGCGGGGGAGTGGGGGCACATGCGCGTCGTCCCCGACGGTCGGCTGTGCGCCTGCGGCAACCGCGGCTGCTGGGAGCAGTACGCCAGCGGCACGGCCCTCGGGCAGACCGCCCGCGAGGTCGCCCGCACGTCTCCGGCCGCCGCCGCGGGGCTGCTGGAACGGGTGGACCACGAGCCCGACCGGCTCACCGGTGAGGACGTCGCCCGCGCCGCCGCCGAGGGCGACCCGCTGGCCCTGGAACTGGTCACGGAGGTCGGCATCTGGCTGGGCCAGGGGATCGCCGACCTGGCCGCCGTCCTCGACCCCGAGGTCGTGGTGATCGGCGGCGGGGTCAGCAAGCTGGGCGAGATGGTGCTCGCCCCGGCGCGGGAGCGGCTGGACCGGGCCCTCCCCGGGCGCGGGTTCCGTCCCGGCCCCCGCATCGCCGCCGCCGAGCTCGGACCCCAGGCGGGGCTGGTGGGCGCCGCGGACCTGGTGCGACAGGACCTTGCCGCTCTGGGACATCGCGGTCCTACGGACCGCACCGCGGCCAAGTAGCTGATCTCGTTGTGCTGAGCCGGTGCCGGCCCTCCTCAGGGAGACCTCCGGTCCCCCTTCGTCGGACCGCCTCGCAGGGCGGCCACCCGCCGTTCCTCGGGGAGCCTCCGGCGCCCGCTCGTCACGACGTCACTCAGGGGCGAGCTCGCGGGCCAGCTGCTCGAGGAACAGACCGATGTCGGTGATGATGCCCATCGCCTGAGCGCTGCCGCGGTCGGCGAGCTTGGTGACGGTGGCCGGGTTGATGTCGACGCTGACCAGAGGGATCGACGCCGGCAGGATGTTCCCGGTCGCGATCGAGTGCAGCATCGTCGCCACCATGATCGCGAAACCCACGTCGGGCAGCTGGGCGCGCATCGCCCGCTGCCCCTCGATCACGTCGGTGTAGACGTCGGGCAGCGGGCCGTCGTCGCGCACCGATCCCACCAGGACGAAGGGCTTCTCCGCCTGCACCATCGCGTGCATCACGCCTCCGGTGAGGACGCCGGACTCCACGGCGGCGGCGATGGAGCCGGCGGCGCGGATGGTGTTGATGGCCCGGATGTGGTGCTCGTGCCCGTGGGGCACGCCCGAGCCCTTGGCCAGGTCCACACCGAGGGAGGTGCCGAAGAGTGCCGACTCGATGTCGTGGGTGGCCAGCGCGTTCCCGGCGAACAGGACGTCGACGTAGCCGGCGCGGACCAGCCGGACCATGGCCGGAGAGGCGCCGGTGTGCACGACCGCCGGGCCGCCCACCCAGAGGATCCGCTGACCGGCGGCCTTCACCTCGCGCATCCGCTCGGCGATCTGGCGGACCAGCAGTGCCTGCGGCTTCTCGCTGGACACGGCCGAGGACATGAACCCGAAGTCGTCCTCCTCGCCCCGCGGCGCCTGCGGGGGGAGCTCCACGCGCACGCCGTGCGCGCCGCAGACGACGGTGTCGCCGGCCTTCACGTCGCTGACGGGGACGGTCCGGACGACGGGCTGCCCGCCCTCGTCGGTGACCACCAGCCCGCAGTCCATCTCCGGCTGCCGCACCCGGAGCCAGTCGCGGTCGAGCCGGACGAGCGTCTCCAGGTTGGTCGTCGAGTAGAAGTCGTCGGGGAAGACCCCGTCGGCGGGGGCGGGCCGGGTCAGCGCCGTCCCCGGGTCCACGGTGTTCGCGCCGTGGATCTGCACCCGCATGAGGATCCGGTCCAGGCGGTCGGCCTCGTCCGCCTGGATCTCCACCAGCGCCCGCGACTCGTCCTCGTGCTGGCGGCCCAGGTCCAGGCTCTCGATCCGGTAGTCCCCGCCGTACTCGAGGACGTCGTCGAGTACGCGGGCCAGGATTCCGGTGTCCATGAGATGGCCGATGACGGTGACGGTGGCGGAGTGCGCGGCGGTGTGAGTCACAGCCGCACGCTAGATCAACTGTCATGACACTGTCGTCCTCCGGACGACACAGCCGTGACACTGTCGTCCTTCCGGACGACACCGCGGCCACGTGCCGTCCTCCGGCGGCGACGAGCCGCTTCGTCGTCGCTACGCGGAACCCTCCGGGTCCCACTCGCGACGGCTGCCTTCGATGTCCTGCTAGACCACCGCGCCGTCGTCGTCGTCGTCGGACCGGTCCCGCATGCGCGAGACCAGCATGACGGCGCCGCCGGCGATGGCCGCCACCCCGACGACGAGCCCCAGGTCGGGGGAGAGGTTCAAGAGGCCGGGTGCTCCGACGAGGAGGACGCCGGCAGCCACGAGCAGGACCGCGTAGAGCGACGCCGGCGCCGGCGCCGGGATCGGGGGAGGGGCAGGGGGTTCGTAGTGGTCGTCGGGTCGGTCGAGGACGGGCAGCTCGTGCGGCGGGGGCGGTGGCGCGTCCGACGGCTCGTCGACGACGGTGCGGCCGTGCTCGGCCTCGAACGCCGACACGATCCGTGACCACTCGGCGTCCTCGTCGAGGTCATGACGGGAGGCGGGCGGCCGGGAGCCGAGCTGCGTCGTCGGTGTTTCTCCCGCCTCCGGCGCGTACTCGTCGACGACCGTGCGTGCCTCCGCTCGCCGGGACCGGTCGACGAAGAGCCGGTCCGCCGGCGGGCTGGGCAGGCTGACCGACCGTGTGTAGGGCTCCACGTCGGCCGACGGCTCGAGGTACGCGGCGATGCCCACGGCGGAGAGCAGGTCGAGCAGGTGTTCACCGATCCGCGGGTCGACGTCGCGCAGCGGGCTCCAGAGGGCCGCTTCCAGGCCGTTGTCGCGGCGGCCGCGTCCGCGGCGGTAACTCACCGGGTCCCCGCCGCGGGACTCCCAGCGCCTGGGCTCTCGCCGGCGCCCACGCGCTCGCGGATCCAGTCCACCGAACCGGCGAAGATGCGCGGGGCGTCGTTGTCGAGGGTGGCGACGTGGTAGCTGTCCTCGAGGAGCACTTCGGTGGTGTCGGTACTACCGACGCCGGCCAGCAGGATCGTGCTGTTGACCGGCTCGACGACGTGGTCCTCCACGCTGTGGAAGACGATCACCGGCGCGGTCACCCGCCCCAGCTCCGCGCGGGTGGCCGCCCAGAGCCCACGCAGCTGCATCATCGCCCTGGTCGGCAGCTTGGGATAGGCCAGCTCGGTGACGCCGGGCTTCTTGATGTCGCTGGCGATCGGAGCCCAGCTCGGGGTGAACCGGGCGAGCACGGGCAGCAGCTTGGCGTCCAGCCGCTGGGTGAGCAGCGCCGGGTTCACCAGCAGCAGTCCGGCGACGTCGTCGGGCCGCACCTCGGCCAGCCGGGTCGCCAGGGTGCCGCCCATCGACAGGCCGGCGACGAACACCCGGTCGCACACGGCGGCGAGCTCGTCGAAGGCGTGCTCGACCGTCGTCGTCCACTGATCGTGCGTGCTGGCGTTGCAGTCCTGCCAGCGGGTTCCGTGACCGGGGAGCAGGGGGCACCGGACGGCGAAACCTTCCGTCGCCAGGTGCTCGCCCCACGGCCGCATGCTCATCGGGGTGCCGGTGAAACCGTGCACCAGCAGGACGCCCGTGCGGCCGTCGGGACCGTCCCCGCCGGGGAAGGCGAACGGTTCGGCGCCGGGCATCACGTCGTGGGGCACGGTCGCTCCAGACACGGGGGTCCTCCTCGGCGTCCGGCGGCGACGCCGACCGGCGTTACGGGTGCACGGGTATCTCACACCGGCGACCGATTGTGATTCGGCCCTCCGGCTCCTTAGTCTGGCAGCTCACGAGGGAGGCGTGTTGTTCTACTGGTTCCTCAAGTTCGTCGGGATCGGCCCGCTGGTGCACGCCGTCTTCCGTCCGCGCGCTGAAGGCGCGGAGCACGTCCCGGCGACTGGGGCGGTGATCCTGGCGAGCAACCACCTCTCCGCCGCCGACTGGATCTTCATGCCTCTCCAGCTCAAGCGGCGGGTGACCTTCCTCGCCAAGGCGGAGTACTTCACCGGCAAGGGCCTCAAGGGTGCGGCGCAGCGCGCGTTCTTCTCCGGCGCCGGTCAGGTGCCGATCGACCGCTCCAGCGCCTCCGCCGCGGAGAACGCGATCCAGACCGGCCTGCGCATCCTGCGCGAGGGCAAAGTCCTCGGGATCTACCCGGAGGGCACGCGCTCCCCGGACGGGCGGCTCTTCCGCGGCAAGACCGGCGTCGCGCGGATGGCGCTGGAGACCGGCGCCCCGGTCGTCCCGGTCGCGATGATCTACAGCAAGCGGAAGCTGCCGTTCGGCAAGTCCCTCATGCGCGTGCGCGTGAGGTTCGGCGCCCCGCTGGACTTCTCCCGGTACGAGGGCATGTCGGGCGACCGCTTCGTCGAGCGGTCGATCACCGACGAGATCATGTACGAGATCATGCAACTGTCGGGTCAGGAGTACGTCGACGTCTACGGCGCGACGGTCAAGAAGTCCATGGACGCCACTGGAGCCAGCGCACCCGACGTCGTCGCCCGGCTGCAGCCGCCGCCGGACGAGGCGGGCGACCGCGCCCCCACCTCCCTCGCCGGCTGACGCCCCAGCTTTCTGTACCGAAAGCTGGGTCAGCGGGCGGTCAGGCGGTCGAGGACGTCGTGCAGCAGGTCCAGCAGCTCCGGGCGGGACATCGTGGGCTCCTCCACCCACTGACCGACGAGATCCTCGGTGAAGGCGAACCAGGCCAGGACGAGCTGACGGCGTCGCAGGTCGTCGGGGAGGCCGAGGGCGGTCAGTGCGACCTCCACGAGGCGACCGCGAGTCTCCTCGTAGACCTCCGACACCCACGGGTCGCCGCCGGCGGCGCCGCGGACGAACGCCAGATGGGTCTCCCGGTACGTCTCCACCCAACCGACGAAGCGGTCGAGCATCCCGCTGACCTGCTCCTGCGGCGAGGTGCCCGGCGGCGGGAGGAGGTGCTCCCAGAGCAGGTCGGCCGCCGCGCGGGTGACCGCGGTGTAGTACTCCCGCTTGGTGGCGAAATAGTGGAACAGCAGACTGCGGCTGATGCCGGCCCGCCGTGCCACCTCGTCGATGGTGAGTTCCTGCACCGGCGTGGTGGGCAGCAGCTCCAGGCCGATCTGAACCAGCTGGGCCCGGCGGTCGCCCGCTGAGCGACGCAGCCGGGGTGGGCGGGGAGCGCTGGACGCCGTCACACTCTCGATGGTGCCCTCATGCGGCCGCCCGGTCCTCGACCGCCGCCGCGATCAGTCGCTCGAGCACGTCGCTGACGAGCTGCGGGCGCTCCTGGGGCAGCATGTGGCCGGTGCGTTCCGCCAGGTGCAGGCCGGCATCGGGTAGGGCCTGAGCAAGCTGGCGGCTGTGCCGCTGCGGGGTCAGCTTGTCGCTGTCGCCGACCAGGATCTCGACCTGGACCGCACGCAGAGCATCCAGCTCCGTGCGCTTGTCGTGGTCGCCCAGCGCCGGGTAGAAGGCCGCGAACGCGCGCACCGTCGACGCGTGCATGATCTCGGCCCCGGCGACGACCATCCGGTCGGTGGCGTCGGCGCCGTAGAGCAGCTCGCGCACCATCTTCTGGTGGCGCGGGTGCGATGGCGGCAGCAGTTGCCGCACCCGCTCGAGGGCACGCGCGCCCCCGATCGCGACCGTGACCAGTCCCGGCGCCAGCTTCAGCTGGAGCCTCTCGGCGAGCGTCTCGCCCGCGGGGGCGAGATCGCCGGCGGAGGTCGAGACCAGCGCGACGCCGCGGACCCGGTCGCCGAACAGCTCCGGCCGCGCCGCGGCCAGGCACATGATGGTCATGCCGCCCATGGAGTGGCCGGCCAGCACCACCGGGCCGGTGGGGACCAGCTCGTCGAGGAGGACGCCGAGGTCGGCACCGAGCTGGTCGATGGAGAGCTCGGCGACGTCGTTCGCGTACCGGCCCCAGGTGGACCGGCCGTGGCCGCGCTGGTCGTAGCGGATCAGCCGCAGTTCCCCGTCGGCGATCCGCGGCGCGAGGAGGGCCGCGACGTCGTCCCAGGCCGCCTGGGCCAGGGTCCAGCCGTGCGCCAGCACGAGAGTGACCGGCGCGTCGTCGGACCCGTCGACGACCGCGTGCAGCTGCGCGCCGTCCGGCGTGGGAACGGCCGCGACCCGGCGGAGGACGGTGCGGCCGGTCACGCCGCCACCTCCGTGCGGTCGGTGCCGGCGGGGATGCCGACGTAGTTCTCACGGTCGAGCTTCTTCATGAGTTTGCGGAACCGGAACGTGAAGTCCGGCCACAGCGTCGTGTTGTGGCCGTGCTCGTCGAGGTACCAGCTCGCGCAGCCACCGGCCAGCCACACGGTGCCCCTCGACTTCTCCGCGATCAGCTCCCGGTAGGCCTCCTGTGCCTCGGGTTTCGTCTCGAGCACGGCCAGGCCCTCGGCGTCCATGGTCTGCAGGGCGTCGTCGACGTAGGCCAGCTGGGACTCGATCATGTACACCATCGAGGTGTGCCCGACCCCCACGTTGGGGCCGACCAGCAGGAACAGGTTCGGGAAGCCGGCGACCGTGGCGCTGCGGTTGCTCACCATGCCGTCGGCCCAGACCTCGGCCAGGGTGCGCCCCGCGCGGCCGCGGATCTTCCCCGCGATCGGCAGATCGGTCACGTGGAAGCCGGTCGCCAGCACGATGGTGTCGGTCGGGCGCTCGACGCCGTCCTTCGTGATGATCGAGTGCGGCCGGATCTCGGCGATACCCGCCGTCACCAGTTCGGCGTTGGGGGCCGCGATCGCCGGAAAGTAGTCGTTGCTGATCAGGATCCGCTTGCAGCCGATCGTGTAGTCCGGCGTGAGGGCGGCGCGCAGTTTCGGGTCGCGGACCTGCCGGTGCAGGTGTGCCTTCGCCAGCCTGGCGACCGGACGGAGGAAGCGGGGCTGCTTGGCCATGCCGATGACGAGGAACTCGCGGAGTAGGTAGAGCGCCGCACGGATCGCCTTCTGCAGGCCGGGCTCGAAGCGATAGAGCCGCCGCATCCAGGGCTTCACCGGATGATCGGTGCGCGGGACCACCCACGACGGAGTGCGCTGGTAGACCGCGATGCTGCCGACGACCGGCTGGATGGCCGGCACCACCTGGATCGCCGAGGCGCCGGTGCCGATGACCGCGACGCGCTCGCCGGTGAGGTCGTGCTCGGCGTCCCAGCGGGCCGTGTGCATGACGGTGCCGGCGAAGGAGCCCAGGCCGGGGATGTCGGGGTACGTGGGGTCGGCCAGGGCACCGGCCGCGGACACCAGCACGCGGACGCGGAACTCGCCGACGGCGGTGGAGACCAGCCACCGCTGCGCGGCGTCGTCCCACCGTGCGGAGGTGACGTCGGCGCCGAAGACGCAGTGCCGGCGGACGTCGAACCGGTCGGCGGCGGCCTGCAGGTAGGCCTGGATCTCCGGCTGCTCGGAGTAGGAGCGCCCCCAGTCGGGGTTCGGTGCGAAGGAGAACGAGTAGAGGTTGGACTGCACGTCGCAGGCGGCCCCCGGATAGGTGTTGTCCCGCCAGGTACCGCCGACGTCGCCGGCCCGCTCCAGGAGGACGAAGTCCTCCTCCCCGCGGCGCTTCAGGGTGATCGCCATGCCGAGGCCGGCGAATCCCGAGCCGATGATCGCGATCCCCACATCGCGGGTGGTGCCGGTGGCCGCCGCGGCGGGGGCGGGCTGGGTCTCGAGCGTGCCGGTCATCGCTGACTGGCTCCTTCCCTCCGGCCTGCTGAGCAACGCTCAACAAGCTACAACGGCTGTCGAGCAGTGCTCAACCGAGCGCACGGACAAGGAGCACCCATGGCGACTCTTCGGCGGCAGCGTCCTCGCACACCCCTTTCCGGCCGGACGGTCCTGATCACCGGCGCGGCCCGGGGCATCGGTGCCGAACTGGCCCGCCGCGCCGCCACCCGGGGCGCCCGGGTCGCTCTGGTCGGTCTGGAGCCGGAGCAGCTGGCCCGGGTCGCCGCCGAGCTGGGGCCCGAGCACCTGTGGGCGGAGGCCGACGTCACCGACGCCGACGCCCTGGCGGCCGCAGTCCAGCAGACCGTGGACACCTTCGGCGGACTCGACATCGTCGTCGCCAACGCCGGGATCGCCCCGCTGACCACGGTGATGACCAGTTCGGCGCATGCCCTGGCACGCACGATCGAGGTGAACCTGATCGGCGCGATGCTCACCACGCACGCCGCGCTGCCGGAGATCGCCAAGGGCCGGGGCCACGTCCTGCTGATCAGCTCCGCAGCGGCGTTCACCGTGCTGCCGGGGATGAGCGCCTACTGCGCGGCGAAGGCCGGTGTGGAGCGGTTCGGCGACGCGCTGCGGCTGGAGGTGGCCCACCGCGGGGTGACCGTGGGCAGCGCGCACCCGACCTGGATCGACACCGACCTGGTCCGCGACACGGAGGCTGCGCTGCCCACCTTCGCGGCCACCCGCAAGCAGCTGCCAGGTCCGCTGGGCGCCTGCACGTCGGTCGAGGCCTGCGCCGACGCGCTCGTCGAGAACCTGGAGACCCGTGGCCGGCGGGTATTCGTACCCGGGTCGGTGGGTGTGGTCTCCGCGCTGCGCCAGCTGGTCACCGGTGTCGTCGCGGAGAAGGTGGCGATGAGGGTGTCGGCCGAGCGGGTGCCGCAGCTCGAGCGCGACATCCGGGCACTGAACGGCCAGGAGTTCGGCAAGAACTCCGTCAACGCGCGGGCGAAGGTCGATCCCGCCGCCTGACCGCCCTGGACGCACCGGTGGGACCAGGAACCCGACTCGCGCCTACGGTGGTGCGAATGCGGCGGTTCTTCTACGACACCGAGTTCATCGAGGACGGCACCACCATCGACCTCGTCTCCATCGGCGTCGTCGACGAGACCGGCCGGGAGTTCTACGCGGTGAGCACCCAGTTCGACCCGGACAAGGCGATCCCGTGGGTGCGGCGCAACGTGCTCGACCAGCTGCCGCCTCCCGCCGACAAGGCATGGCGCAGCCGCGAGCGGATCCGCGAGGACCTGCTGGCGTTCCTCACCGGGCCGGGTGAGGAGATCGAGCTCTGGGCGTGGTTCGGCGCCTACGACCACGTCGCCCTCTGCCAGTTGTGGGGCGCGATGCCGGCACTGCCGCGCCCGATCCCGCGATTCACCCGGGAATTGCGGCAGCGGTGGGACGACCTGGGGCAGCCGGCGCTGCCGCCCAAGCCGGCGGGGACCCACGACGCGCTGGTCGACGCCCGCTACAACCTGGAGCGCTGGCACGCGATGGAGGCTGCCCGCAGGTGATCCCCGCGGGCAGCCTCCGAAGGACCCCCTCCGCCCGGAGGGGGTCCTTCTTCAGACGGTGAAGACGCCCAGGAGGCGGTTCAGCTCGCCGGAGAGGGCGTCGAGCTCCCGTGCGGCGGTGCGGGCCCGGTCGACATCGGCAGCACTGTCGTCGGCGTCGCGGCTCACCGCCGTCAGCGTCGTCGTCACGGCGCCCGCCCCCTCGGCCGCGGCGGCCACGCTGCGGGTCAGCTCACCGGTCGTCGCGGTCTGCTCCTCGACGGCGCTGGCGATCGTCGTCTGGTGGTCGTTGATCGTGCGGACCACCTCGGCGATCTGGGCGATGGCGCGCACCGCGGCGGAGGTCTCGGCCTGGATGCCCTGGACCCGCTGGGCGATCTCCTCGCTGGCCTTGCCCGCTTCCTGCGCGAGCTCCTTGACCTCGTTGGCGACGACGGCGAAGCCCTTGCCCGCGTCACCGGCCCGCGCCGCCTCGATGGTGGCGTTGAGGGCGAGCAGGTTGGTCTGCTCGGCGACGCCGGAGATCACCTTGACCACGTCCCCGATCTCGGCCGAGCTGGAACCCAGGGCGGCGATGGTGGTCTCGGTCCGCGCGGCCAGGTCGGCCGCCTGCCGGCCGACCTCCGCCGCCTCGGTCGCGCTCCGGGCGATCTCGGAGATGGAGACGCCCATCTCCTCCGCGCCTGCAGCGGCCGAGGAGACGCTCGTGCTGATCTCGGCTGCGGAGTGGTGGGCACCCTGCGCCTGGTCGCGGCTGCGCGCGGCACGCTCGGCGAGCCCGTCGGCGACCGTGGACACGCCGGCCGCGGAGGCCGCGACCTCCTGGGCGCACCGGCCGATGTCGCGGACCGTGCCGGCCACCTTGTCGACGAACCGGTTGAACGCTCCCGACAGCTGGCCGACCTCGTCGGACCGAGAGTCGTCCATCCGCTGGGTGAGGTCGCCCTCGCCGTCGGCGACCTCGGCCATCCGGTCGCGGAGCCGCTCCAGCGGAGCGGTGAGGCGACGGCCGACCCAGGAGGAGAGGACCGCTCCGACGACGGCGATGAGCAGGGCGGCCACGACCAGGGCCCAGATCATCGAGGAGCGGCCGTCCTCCAACGAGTCCACGGGGCCGGAGAAGTCGCCGTCGCGGGCGACGGTGGCGATCACCCAGTCCCAGGGGGCGTAGTAGGACAGCCGCACAGTGGTCGGACCGGCGTCGGGATCGACGTAGTGGACGGTGGCCTGCTCGCCGTCCTGCAGCGTGACGGCGGTGTCGATCATCTGCTGCACGTAGGGGGTGCCCTCGGCGTCGGTCGCCTCGAGCAGGTTCTCCCCGTCCCGCGCTCCGTCCGGGCTGATGAGAACGGTGCCGGCGCGGTCGCCCGTGCCGCCGAAGACCTCGATGTGGCCCGAGGTGCCCACCGTGGTGCGGTTCAGGCTCTCCCGGAGCGCGGGCAGGTTCTCCTGCTTCTGGCCGACGTAGAGCATGCCGACGACGTCGCCGCCCGGCCCGGTCAGCGGGGCGTAGGCCGAGACGTACCAGGAGTCGACGACGAACGCGTTGCCGCGGTAGACCTGTCCGCTGCTGACGGCCGACGCGACGGGGTTGGGCGTGCCGTCGGGGTTGATCGCGGGGATGTAGGTCCCGATCGCGCGGGCACCGGAGGCCGCCTGCACGTTGGTCGCCACGCGCAGGAAGTTGCCGTCCGGGGTCTTCTGGAAGATGGTCGCGGTGCCGCCGACCATGGCCTTGATCTCGTCGACCACCGGCGTGGGGACGGCGACGTCGCTGTTCTTGCCCAGCCAGGTGGTCCCCGCGAGCACCCGGGGGAGGGCGACAGGGGTCACCTCGCCCGACAGCTGGTTCTTCGCCTCCCAGGTCACCGTGCCCCTGCGGGGGTCGTCGATGGCGAACCCGCCGGCCCGGGCGAGGACGTACTGGGCGACGGCGAGGTCGGAGTCCACCTTCGCCGCCGTGGACGCGCCCTGGGTGGAGACGACGTCGTAGACGCCGCCCGCCGTGCGCGAGATGTCCTCCTCGACCAGGGCCCGGACGTCGGTCTTGGCGTCGTCGGCGAACCGGCTGCTCTGCCAGCCGCTCACACCGCCCATCGCCACACCCGTCACGGCCACGCTGGTCACCGCCAGCGCCACCACCTTGGTCCTGATGCCCCAGCCGTCGGGGCGGGCCCAGGCGGGCATCGTCTTCCAGCGCATGTTCGTCCTTCGTGTCGTCTGCAGCGTCGCGTGCTGCTGTCGTTCCGTTCCTCGGCAGCCTCGGAGGGCACCGGTACGCGACGCGGGATTCGTGACCGGACCGTCACCGGGTACGCGAGGGCGACAGGATGGGCTGATGACCGACGGACGCATCGAGCCACCGCTCACAGGGGGCGAGCGGGAGACCTGCGCGCCTATCTGGACTGGCACCGGGCCACGCTCGCGCTCAAGTGCGCAGGGCTCTCCGACGACGACCTGCGCCGCCGGTCGATGCCGCCGTCCCGCCTGTCGCTGCTCGGACTGGTGCGGCACATGGCCGAGGTCGAGCGCTCGTGGTTCCGCCGGGTGGTCGACGGCCAGGACGTCCCGCTGGTGTGGTCGGCCGACGGCGACTTCCAGGTCGCCTACGACGCGGACGGCATCGATCGGGCGGAGGCGTTCGCGGCGTGGGAGGGCGAGATCGCCCACGCCCGGCGGATCGAGCGGGCCGCACCGTCCCTCGACGTCACCGGGGTCGACCGCATGGACGGGACCGCCTATTCGCTGCGCCTGGTCATGCTGCACGTCATCCAGGAGTACGCGCGGCACAACGGCCACGCGGACCTGCTGCGCGAGGGCCTGGACGGCGTCACGGGGGTCTAACGCAGGTGCGCCCAGTCCTCCGGGTGGGCACGCAGGTGCTCGCCGACGGTGCGGGCCGCGTGCCCCGTCAGCCGCGGGACGACGTCGGTGACGGTGGCGAGCTCCCCGGCGGCGATGGCCAGATAGCTGGTCACCCAGCCCTCGATCTCCCAGTCGGGGTGGCCGGACGGACGGCGGGTGGCCCAGGCCTCCTCGACGGTCTGCGGCCGGTACTCGGCCGGGATGCCGGTGACGTCGGCGAGCACCCGGGCGGCCTCAGCCAGCGTCAGCGCCTCGGGACCGGTCACGTCCAGCGCCTGGCCGTCGAGCGTCCCGTCGTCGCGCAGGAGCACGGCGGTGGCGACGTCGGCCAGGTCGTCCCGGGAGACGAAGCCGGTCCGGCCCTTCCCGGCCGGGGCCGCGATGACGGCGCCGCCGTCCTCCAGCGTGGCGAGGAACGGCACGAAGTCGGCGTACATGGAGTGCCGGAGGAAGGTGTGCCGCAGGCCGATGCTCCGGATCGCGGCCTCGGTCGCCGCGTGGTGGCGCGCCAGCGTGAACGTCGGCTCAGGGCGGTCGGCACCCACGAACGACGTGTAGACGATGCGCTGCACACCGGCCGCCGCCGCGGCGGCGACCGCCGTGAGGTGCTGCCGCACCCGGTCCTCGGTCTCGGACGCCGACACCAGGTACAGGGTGTGCACGCCCCGCAGGGCCTCCCGCAGACCCTCGCCGTCGCGGTAGCCCCCGGGGTTGGCGACGACGACCGGCGACGCGCCGCGGACGTGCGGCGCACGGGCGGGGTCGCGCACGATCAGCCGCAGGGAGACGTCGTCGGGCTCGGCCGCCGACAGCCGCTGGAGAACCCGGCGACCCAGAGCGCCTGTGGCTCCTGTGACCGCGACGACCCGGCTCACGCGCCTACGGACCTCACCTGCGGCATCATGACGCCATCCAACCCCGTGAGACCCGGACTCCTTCCCGGAGGCACAGCATGCGGATCGGCATCCTGACCGGCGGCGGTGACTGTCCGGGGCTCAACGCCGTCATCCGGGCGGTGGTCCGCAAGGGCATCGGTGAGCACGGCGACGAGATCGTCGGGTTCCGCGACGGCTGGCGTGGCGTCCTGGACGGCGACGTGGTCCCGATGGACCTCGCCGCCGTCCGCGGGATCCTGCCCCGCGGCGGGACGGTGCTGGGGACCTCGCGTACCAACCCCTACGCGATCGACGGGGGACCGGACCGCGTCCTCGCGACCCTCGAGCGGCTGGGCGTCGATGCGTTGGTGCCCATCGGCGGGGAGGACACCCTGGGGGTCGCGACCCGGCTCGCCGAGCGGGGCATGACCGTGGTCGGCGTGCCGAAGACGATCGACAACGACCTGGACGCGACCGACTACACCTTCGGCTTCGACACCGCCGTCGGCGTCGCGATGGAGGCGATCGACCGGCTGCACACCACGGGGGACAGTCACCACCGGACGCTGGTCGTCGAGGTCATGGGGCGGCACGCCGGCTGGATCGCGCTGCACGCCGGGATGGCCGGCGGCGCCAACGTGGTCCTGATCCCGGAGAAGCCCTTCGACGTCGACGGCGTCGTGGCGCACTGCCGGCACCGCTTCGACTCCGGATACTCGCCGATCGTGGTCGTCTCCGAGGGGGCCAAGCCCAAGGACGGCGACCTGATGCTGTCGACGGGGGAGAAGGACGCGTTCGGGCACGTGCGGCTGGGCGGCATCGGGGCCGCGCTGGCCGCGCTGATCGAGGAGCGGACCGGGCGCGAGGCGCGGGCCGTGGTCCTCGGGCACATCCAGCGCGGCGGCACGCCGTCCCCCTTCGACCGGGTGCTGGCCACCCGCTTCGGCCTGGCCGCGGTCGACGCAGTCCACGACGGCCAGTCCGGGGTGATGGTGGCGCTGCGCGGCACCGACATCGTGCGCGTGCCGCTGGACGTGGCCACGGCGCAGCTCAAGCTCGTGCCCCCGGAGCGGTATGCCGAGGCGGAGGTCTTCTTCGGCTGAGTGGTGCGTGCGCCGTACTCTCGAAGGTGTGAGCCTCCCCGAACCTGCTGAGTTGGTCCCCGGTCTGGACCGGTGGCGGGAACTGCCCGCCGCCCAGCAGCCGACGTGGCCCGACCGTCCGGCCCTCGACGCCGTCCTCGAGACGCTGTCGACGGTGCCCCCCATCGTGGCGCCGGCCGAGATCGACGGGCTGCGTGCGCAGCTGGCCCAGGTGGCGCAGGGCAAGGCGTTCCTGCTGCAGGGTGGCGACTGCGCCGAGACGTTCGACCTCAACACCGAACCGCACCTGCAGAGCACCACGCGGACGCTGCTGCAGATGGCCGTCGTCCTGACCTACGGCGCCAGCGTGCCGGTGGTGAAGGTCGGTCGGGTGGCCGGCCAGTACGCCAAGCCGCGTTCGTCGGACACCGACGCCCTCGGCCTGCCGTCCTACCGCGGCGACATGGTGAACTCGCTGGAGCCGGTGCTGGAGAAGCGGATCCCGGACCCGTACCGGCTGGTGCGGGCCTACGCGAACTCCGCGGCGGCCATGAACATGATCCGCGCCTACGCGCGGGGCGGCCTGGCCGACCTGCACGCGGTGCACGACTGGAACAAGGACTTCGTCGCCAACTCCCCGGCGGGCGTGCGCTACGAGGTCATCGCCCGCGAGATCGACCGGGCGCTGGCGTTCATGAAGGCCTGCGGCATCGACTCCGACGCGCTGCGCGGCGTGGAGCTCTACAACTCCCACGAGGCGCTGATCCTCGACTACGAGCGGGCGCTGCTGCGGGTGCACGACGGCCGGGCCTACGCCTCGTCGGCGCACTTCGTCTGGGTGGGGGAGCGGACCCGCCAGATGGACGGCGCGCACATCGAGTTCGTCTCCAAGATCGCCAACCCCATCGGCGTCAAGATCGGGCCGACGACGACGCCCGAGCAGGCCACCGAGCTCGTCGAGCGGCTGGATCCCGAGGGGCTGCCCGGCCGGCTGACGCTGATCAGCCGCATGGGCAACGGCAGGATCCGGGACGTCCTGCCGCCGATCGTCGAGAAGGTCACCGCCAGCGGGCACCAGGTCGTGTGGCAGTGCGACCCGATGCACGGCAACACCCACGAGTCCTCCACCGGCTACAAGACCCGGCACTTCGACCGGGTCGTCGACGAGGTGCTCGGCTTCTTCGACGTCCACCGCGCGCTGGGCACCTGGCCGGGCGGCATCCACGTCGAGCTGACCGGCGAGGACGTCACCGAGTGCCTCGGCGGGGCCATGGAGATCAGCGACGCGGATCTCAACAGCCGGTACGAGACCGCGTGCGACCCCCGGCTGAACACCGGGCAGTCGCTGGAGCTGGCCTTCCTCGTGGCGGAGATGCTGCGTGGCTGAGCTCGTCGACCTCCGGTCGGACACCGTCACGAAGCCGTCGCCCGGCATGCGCCGGGCCATGGCCGAGGCCGAGGTCGGGGACGACGTCTACGCCGAGGACCCGACCGTCCGCGCCCTCGAGGAGCGGACCGCGGGGCTCTTCGGTCACGAGGCTGCGCTGTTCGTGCCGTCCGGCACCATGGGCAATCAGATCGGCATGCGGTTGGTCTGCGAGCCGGGCCAGGAGGTCCTCTGCGACGCCGATGCCCATGTCGTCACCTACGAGATGGGTGCCGCGGCGGCCGTCTTCGGGATCTCGACGCGCACGGTGGTCTCCCCGGGCGGCCGGCTCGACGCCGACCAGCTGATCGCCCAGGTCCGGCCCAAGGACAACTGGCACCTGACCGCGACCGCCGCGATCGCCGTCGAGAACTCGCACAACCGGGGCGGTGGCCTCGTCCAGCCGCTCGGCGAGCTGCAGAAGCTCTGGGACTGGTCCCGGAAGGCCGACGTCGCCGTCCACCTCGACGGCGCCCGGATCTGGAACGCGTCCGTCGCCTCCGGCGTACCGCTGTCCACCTACGGCCGGCTGGCCGACACCGCCTCGGTCTGCTTCTCCAAGGGCCTGGGCACGCCCGTCGGCTCCGTGCTCGTCGGCTCGGCCGAGCGGATCGCGACCGCCCGGCTGTGGCGCAAGCGCCTGGGCGGGGGGATGCGCCAGGTCGGGGTGCTCGCCGCCGCCTGTCTGTACGGGCTCGACCACCACCTCGACCGGCTGGCCGAGGACCACGAGCACGCGCAGCTGCTCGCCAAGCGGCTCGGCGTCGACCCGTCGTCGGTCGAGACCAACATGGTCGTGCTCGACGGCGTGGAGGCATCCCTGGTGGCCGAGGCAGCCAAGGCCCGCGGCGTGCTGGTCAGTCAGGTGAGCGCGCACAGAATCCGGCTCGTGACGCACCTGGACGTCGACCGTGGCGCGATCGACCGCGCTGCCGACGTGCTCAGCGAGATCCTCAACCGCTGACGCGCCGGATCAGCCGATCGGCGTGAAGCCGGGCGGCATGTACTTGTCCTTCTCCGCGTCGATCTGCTCCTGCGTCGGGTTGTAGAGCACCGTGCCGTCCCCCGGAATGTAGGTGACGCCGGGCTCCTGCTGCTGCACGGGCGGAGCCGGTGCGGGCACGGGAGCCGGCTTCGGAGCCGGCGCGGGCGCGGGAGCCGGCTTCGGGGCGGGCTTGGGCGCCGGAGGCGCGACCGGTGCCGGAACCGGGGCCGGGGCCGGTGCCGGAGCCGGAGCCGGGGTGGGTGCCGGCGCGGGCGTGCTCTCGGCGACGGCGGTGCCCTCCGGGGTCTCGGTGGGCTCGTCGGGTGCGGCGGTGTCGGCCGCCGCCGGCCGTCCGGTGTCCACGGTCTCGACCTGGACGAGGGGCTCGTCTCCGGCCACGGTGACGACCGCACCGGTGGCTCCGGCGACCGCGACACCTGCGGTGATCGCCGTAGCCGCGGTGTGCGCCTTGAGCAGGAGGAACAGCGTCTTCACCCTGATTGGGTCGGCCCGTTCCGGTAGTGCCTTGACTCGGCAAGCTGCCCGCCCACCCGAACGGGTGACGGATCGCATCGGCCGGGTCGCCGCAACGGCGACCCGGCCCGACGCGGTCAGTAGTTGCTGAACAGCAGGTCGTTGTTCGCCGTCCGCGTGGTCCGCACCGCGTCCTTGGTGGTGAGGGTCTTGATCGCGGTGCTCACCGTGGCGGGGCTGGCGCCCGTGTTGGTCTGCAGGTACAGCGCCGCGACCCCGGCCACGTGGGGGGTGGCCATCGACGTCCCACTGATCGTGGCGGTCGCCGTCGTGCCGGTGTGCCAGTCACTGGTGATGCCCACGCCGGGGGCGAACAGGTCCACGCAGCTGCCGTAGTTGCTGAACGAGGCAGGGGCGTCGGTGCGGTCGCTGGCGCCCACGGTCAGAGCGGCGGTGACCCGGGCCGGGGAGGAGTAGCAGGCGTCCTGCGGAACTCCGGAGCTGTTGCCGTTGCCCGCGGCGACTGCATAGGTGACGCCGTCGCTGATGGACCGGGCGACCGCGTTGTCCAGCGTCGTGCTCAGTCCGCCGCCCAGGCTCATGTTCGCCACGGCCGGCTGGCCGGCCTGGTGGTGGGCCGTGACCCAGTCGATCCCGGCGATGACGCCGGAGGTGCTGCCGCTGCCGGCGCAGTCGAGCACGCGGACACCGACCAGCCGAACCCCCTTGGCCACACCGTGGGCCGCCCCTCCGACGGTGCCGGCGACGTGCGTGCCGTGTCCGTTGCAGTCGTCGGCGGTGCCACCGTCGATCGCGTCGTAGCCGGACACCGCCCGGCCACCGAAGTCGACGTGCGAGAACCGGATGCCGGTGTCGATGACGTAAGCGGTGACCCCGGCACCGGTCGCGGTGTAGCTGTAGGAGCTGCTGAGCGGCAGGGCCCGTTGGTCGGTCCGGTCCAGGCCCCAGGTGGCGCCGGTCTGGGTGGTCGTCAGCTGGATCGGCTGGTCGGGCTCCACGGTGACGACCCCCGGCAGGCCGCTCAGCCGGTCGGCGAGCGCGGTGGGGAGCGTGACGGCGAAGCCGCTCAGTGCCGCTGTGTAGACGTGGTCGATCCGGCCGCCGAGCCGGCCGGCTCGCTCGGCCACCGCCGCCGGCACATGGCCTGGCGCGAGGCTGACGATGTAGGAGCCGACGGGCGAGCCGGCGGCCGGGACGGATGGTGCGGCGGCTGCGGTGCCGGCGGTCGTACCGACACCGGTGGCGGCGAGCGCCGCGATGGCCGCGGCCGCCAGGTTCTTGCGGATGGGCACGTGGGATCTCCTCGCTCCGGGGGCACTGGCTGCTCAGCGGCAGCGCAGCTCCCGTAGCGAAGCGTGCTCCTCCGGTCACTTCAAGCAACCTCGCCGGGGACGCGAGTGCCGCCCCGGCGCGTCGTCGGTTGCGGCGTGTCACCGATACGGGCCACCACGTGAGCGCCCATGGCGGACCCAGGGCGGACCCTCGACGTGGGCGAGGACCGATCAGTCGGCTGCCGCACCGCTCGACGCGTGGAACCCGAAGGTCGTGATCGGGGCCAGGGTCCCGGTCCGGAGCGCCGTCATCACCTGCAGCTCGTGCGGGACCACGGGCTCCGGCAGCGCGTCGAGCGTGAACCACCGCAGGTCCGCGGACTTATCCGCCTCCAGAACTCGCGGCTCGCCGGCCCAGCGGCGGCACTCGAAGAAGAAGTCGACCCGCTCGTCGATCGGGCCGTGCGGGGCGACCGTCCGGTGCATCGCGCAGAGGGGGAGCAGGTCGGCGCGGTCGATCGCGACGCCGAGCTCCTCGGCGGCCTCCCGGACGGCGGCGTCCAGGACCGACTCACCCGCCTCGACGTGCCCGGCGGCAGCAGCGGCCCAGTGCCCGTCCATGTAGCCGGTGCCCCGGCGCAGCTGCAGCAGCAGCTGGTCGACGCCGTCCGCACTGCGCCGGAGGAACACGTAGGCCGCCGGGACCACCTGGAACCGCATCCGGACCTCTCTTCCTGTGCCGCGGCGGTCAGGCTGCGGGGGACTCCAATCGCGCCGAGTGGACCCCGGAGGTGCCCCGGAGGGGTCCGCGCAGGGGTGACGCAGCAGCTCAGCTCGCCAGGGGGGCGGCAGTTGGCCGCGGTGCGGTCCGGAGGACCGCGAGATCATTGAGCAGGTCGATGTCCCGCTTGTGCCCCGCGGACGGGGAGCCGTCGCGCTCGCTCGGGGTCTCCACCACCACGGCGACGCCGGACATCGAGGGATGGGCCAGCAGCTCGGCGAACGGAGCCGCCCCGATCGAACCCTCCCCGATCGTCGTGTGCCGGTCCCGCTTGGAGCCGCACTCGTCGAGGGAGTCGTTGGCGTGCACCAGCCCGAGCCGACCCGGGCCGACGGTTGCCTCCAGGGCGTCGAGCGTCGCCGTCATCCCGCCGGGCACCGACAGGTCGTGCCCGGCGGCCCAGGCGTGGCAGGTGTCGAAGCAGACGCCGACCAGCGGGTGGCCCTCCAGGGCGGCGAGGTACGGCCCGAGGTCCTCGACGGTGGCGGCCAGCGACCTGCCACCCCCGGCGGTCGGCTCGATCAGCAGCCGGGGGCCGTCCTCCGCCAGCCCGTCCAGCACCGGCAGCAGCCGCTCGTGCAGCTGGCGCAGCGCGGCCTCGTAGCGGTCCTCACCGACGGCGGACCCGGCGTGGACGACCACGCCCGCGCACCCGAGCTGCGCGCCGCGCGCGAGGTTGTGCGCGATGGAGGCGATCGACTGCTCGACGGTCGCCTCGGTGGGGGAGCCGACGTTGACCAGGAACGGCGTGTGGATGAACGAGGGAACGCCCCGCTCGGCGCAGCCCTCGACGAACAGGGCGTCCTGGCGGGGGTCGCCCGCCGTCAGCTTCCAGCCGCGCGGATTGCCCACGAACACCTGCACGGCCCGCGCGCCGACGGCGTCGGTGTAGGCCAGCCCGCCCTTGGCGAGCCCGCCCTTGATCTGAATGTGCGCCCCGATCGGGGGCGCGGAACGGAACTGCTGCACCGCTAGAAGGCCACCAGGATCTTGACGCCGGTGCCCTGCTCGACGGACTCGCCGGCTGCGGGCTGCTGCTGGCGCACCTTGTTGCCGAAGAACTTGGTCGCGTCGACGGTCAGCCCCGCGGCCTCGAGCGCGGCGCGTGCCTCGTCCTCGGTCATCCCGACGACGTCCGGGACGGTCACCAGCGGCAGGCCGGCGGAGACGGTGATCGTCACCTCGCTGCCGTACGGGGCCGGGCCGGCGGCCGGGGCCGGGCTCACGGCCATGACCTCGCCCGTGTCGACGTCGGCGCTGCGGCCGTCCTCGCCACGCGTGACGGTGAAGCCCAGCGACTCGAGGTTCGCCTGCGCCTGCTCCGGGCTCTGCCCGGTCACGTCGGGGACGGCGACCGGCGCGTGGCCGAGGCTGACGAACACCGTGACGACCTGGTCGCGCTTCAGCTCGGTGCCCGCCGGTGGGTCGAAGCGGACGACGAGACCCTTGTCGACGTCGTTGTCGTACTCCTCGGCGGTGGCCACCTGCAGCGCCGGCCGCTCGTCCTGGAGGAAGGCGACGACGTCGGTGACGGGCTGGTGCACCAGGTCGGTGGGCACCGTGAAGCGCTCGGGGCCCTGCGAGACGACCAGGCGGATGTCGGTCCCGCGGATCGCCTCGCCCCCGCCCGTGGGCTCGGTGGACATGACCGCCCCGGCCGGGAACTCCTCGCTCCAGACCTTCTCGCAGCAGTCGGGGTCGAGCCCGGCCGCCTGGAGCAGGTCGATGGCGGCGTTCTGGTCCTGGCCGACGAGCTCGGGGACCGTCGTCCATCGGCCCTCGCCCAGCCACCAGCCGATCGCGCCGATGGTGATGGTGAGCAGCGCGACGAGGGCCACGGCGAGGCGGGCCCTGCGGCGCCGGATGTGCTGGGGGACCCCTGGCCGGACCCGCTCGACCGCGGGGCGGCGGCCGTTGACGTTCATCGTCGGGCCGGCGCCCATGGCCGGGAGCATGCTGGTCCGCCCGGCCCGGTCGGTGCGCTGGCTGCCCAGCACGGCGGTGCCGGGGTCGCTCGGATGGCGCGGCCGGGTGGGCCGGTTGGTCGGGCGCAGGGTCTGCGGGCCGGCGGTGCTGCGACCGGTCGGGACCGGGACCGGCTCGATGCCGAGGTCCTTGCGCACGTGCCCGAGCTCGGCGAGGAAGGCACCGGCGTCCAGCGGCCGGCCGGCCGGGTCGCGGCGGGTGGTGCGGGCGACCAGCTCGTCGACGGCCCATGGCAACCCGGGGACCTCCGCGGACGGCGCGGGGACGTCGTGGTGGACGTGCTGGTAGGCCACCGCGAGCGGTGTGTCGCCCCCGTAGGGCGGATGGCCCGTGAGCATCTCGTACAGGACGATCCCGGCGGCGTAGATGTCGCTGCGCGCGTCGGCCCGGCCTCGCTCGAGCTGCTCGGGTGAGAGGTAGGCCACCGTGCCGATCAGGACGCCGCCGGTCTGACTGGTCTGACCGGTGCCGACGACGGCGCGGGCCAGACCGAAGTCGGCCACCTTGACCACGCCGTCGACCCCGATGAGCACGTTCTCGGGCTTGATGTCGCGGTGCACGATGCCGGCCCGGTGCGCGGCGGTGAGGCCGGCGAGGGTCGGCTCGAGGACGGCGAACGCCTCGGCGACCGTGAGCCGCCCGCGGGCGGTCAACAGGTCACGGAGCGTGCGGCCGCGGACCAGCTCCATGACCAGGAACACCAGTCCCTGGTCGCTGCCCTGGTCGCTGACGCCGACCACGTTGGGGTGGCTCAGCATGGCGGCGGCGCGCGCCTCACGGGTGAACCGGTCGACGAAGGTCGGGTCGTGCGCCAGGTGCTCGGCCATCACCTTGACCGCGACCGTCCTGTGCAGGCGGAGGTCGGTGGCCGCGTAGACGGTGGACATGCCGCCACGGGCGAGCCGCTCCTCGAGGCGGTAACGCCCCTCCAGGACCACGCCCACCACGGGGTCGGTCACGGCAGTGTCCACTCGACCGAGTGTAGGTAGGACTTCGGCGAGGGTCGGCCAACCACGCGGTAGAGGGGACCGCCGTGGCCCGTGGTGCGAATGAACAAGGACCTCCCTGCCCCGCACCACTCGCGAACTCGCGGCGGGACTCTGCAGGGAGGCCGCTCAGCCGAGGTCGAGACCCGGGTAGAGCGGGTGCGCGGCCACGAGCTCGGCGGCGGCGGCCCGGGTGCGGTCGGCCAGGCCGTCGGCCAGCGTGTACTTCGCGCGGGAGGGCTCTCCGGAGGACGTCGTCGTCGGCGTGGTGCCGCCGAGGACCCCGGCGATGAGCTCCGCGACGCGGTCGAACTCCGCGGCGCCGAAGCCGCGGGTGGTGAGCGCGGGTGTCCCGATGCGGACGCCGGAGGTGTACCAGGCGCCCTGGGGGTCGGCCGGGACGGCGTTGCGGTTGGTCACGATCCCGGCGTCCAGGAGCGCCGACTCGGCCTGCCGGCCGGTGAGGCCGAAGCCGCTGACGTCCAGGAGCACCAGGTGGTTGTCGGTGCCGTCGGTGACCAGCCGCACGCCCCGCCGGCGCAGGCCGTCGGCCAGGGCCACCGCGTTGTCCACGACGGCCTGCGCGTACGCGGCGAAGGCCGGTCGGCGAGCCTCGGCGAAGGCGACCGCCTTGGCCGCCATCACCTGGGGGAGCGGGCCACCCAGTACCATGGGGCAGCCGCGGTCGACGGCGTCGGCGAACTCCGGCTGGGCGAGCACGAAGCCGCCCCGGGGCCCGCGGAGGGACTTGTGGCTGGTGCTGGTGACGACGTGGGCGTGCGGCACCGGGTCGAAGTCGCCGGTGAAGACCTTGCCGGCGACCAGGCCGGCGAAGTGCGCCATGTCGACCACGAGCGTGGCGCCGACCTCGTCGGCGATCTCCCGCATCGCGGCGAAGTCGACACGCCGGGGGTAGGCGGAGTACCCGGCCATGAGGATCAGCGGGCGGAACTCCTTCGCGCGGGCGCGGACGGCGGCGTAGTCGAGCAGGCCGGTCCGCGGATCGGTGCCGTAGGAGGACTGCTCGAACATCTTGCCGCTGATGTTGGGCCGGAAGCCGTGGGTGAGGTGCCCGCCGGCATCCAGGGACATGCCCAGCATCCGCTGGTCGCCCAGGGCCCGGCGCAGCGTCGCCCAGTCGGCGTCGGTCAGCTCGTTGACGTGCCGGACCCCGGCCTGCTCCAGCGCCGGCAGCTCCACCTTCTGGGCGAGCACGGCCCAGAAGGCGACAAGGTTGGCGTCGATGCCCGAGTGCGGCTGGACGTAGGCGTACGGCGCTCCGAACAGCTCGCGGGCGTGCTCGGCGGCGAGCGCCTCGACGGTGTCGACGTTCTGGCAGCCGGCGTAGAAGCGGTGCCCGACGGTGCCCTCGGCGTACTTGTCGCTGAGCCAGTTGCCCATCGTCAGCAGCACCGCGGGGCTGGCGTAGTTCTCGCTCGCGATCAGCTTGAGCGAGGCCCGCTGGTCGGCCAGCTCGGCGCCGATCGCCTCGGCGATCCGGGGCTCGACGGCACCGATGACCTGCAGTGCGTTGCGGTAGGCGGCCGACGCCGCGGTGCCGTCGAAGCCCGCGCCCGTTGCGGCAGCGGTCCCCGACGCAGTGGTGCGGGCGGTGGGCGAGGCGGTCATGAAGGCTCCTGCACGTGACGTCGGGAGAGTGCCCAGGCGCACGGCGGGACGGTGCAGGCCGCTCCCCGGTGGTGGTCCACCTCGATGCGCCAGTCACGGCCCGCGCGCAGGTTATCGCGCCGGCGTGATCGTGTCGCGGGGCACCGAGCGGACGTCGTCGAGGCCGCAGAGCGCCATCGTGTGCGTCAGCTCCTCGCCCAGACCGGCCAGGACGCCGGCCACGCCGTCGGCGCCCCCGGTCGCCAGCCCCCAGACGCAGGGGCGGCCGAGGAAGACCGCCGAAGCGCCGAGCGCCAGCGCGGTGAGCACGTCCGAGCCGGTGCGGATCCCGCCGTCGGCATAGATCTCGACGTCCGCCCCGACGGCCTCCACCACCTCGGGCAGGGCGTGCGCGCTGGCGATCGCAGGGTCGACCTGTCGGCCGCCGTGCGTGGACACCCAGACGGCCGAGGCGCCGGCCTGCACGCACCGGGCGGCGTCGTCGCCGCGCAGCACCCCCTTGACGATCACCGGCAGCCCGGAGAGCTCCCCGAACCGGGCGATGTCGTCGAAGGTCCAGGTCGCCGTCGCCAGGTCCGACAGGGTCGGTTGGTCACCCTCGGGTGGGTGGTTGGCCATCCGCAGGCCGGCCGGCAGCGCGAAGCGGTGGCGCAGGTCGCGGCGCCGGCGTCCCAGCAGGGGCACGTCGACGGTGAGCACCAGGGCGCGGTAGCCGGCGTCGCCGGCCCGCCGGGCGAGGTCGTCGGTGTGGCGGTTGGAGTGCAGCCGGTAGAGCTGGAACCACTGCGGGCCGTCGGCTGCCGCGGCCACCTCCTCGAGGGTGTGGGTCGCGCTGGTCGAGACGGTCATCAGGGCGCCCCTCGCGGCCGCGCCCCGGGCGGTGGCCAGCTCGCCGTCGGGATGCGCCATGCCCTGGTAGGCCCACGGCGCGATGCCGATCGGCGTCCGCACGGGAGTGCCGAGCAGCTCGGTGCCGAGGCGCACCCGCGCGGTCCCGCGCAGCACGCGGGGCCGCAGCCGCCACGACCGCCAGGACGCCGGGGCCTCGGCCATCGTCGTCTCGGTCTCGGCGCCGCCGGCGTAGTAGTCGTAGACCGAGGCCGGCAGCTGTTCGCGGGCCCGCGCCTCCAGCCGATCGAGGTCCAGGTACGGGGGCTCCTGGCCCGGGTCCTCGGGGGTCTCCTCGCCGGGGAGGCGCGGCGGCTGCCCCGGCACCGCGCTGTCGGGTGCTCCGATGGTCGCCATAGGCTGGCACTCTATGGACACGCTGACCCCCGCGGAGGCGGCCCAGATCCTGGGCACCTCGCCCAACCGAGTTCGCCAGCTCCTGCGCGACCGCAAGCTCATGGCGGTCCCCGGTAGCGGGAACGGCAAGATCCCCGCGGACTTCCTGCAGGACGGCGCGGTCCTCAAGCACCTGCCCGGCCTGCTGACCGTCCTCAAGGACGGCGGTTTCAGCGACGAGGAGGCCTTCGACTGGCTGTTCCGGGAGGACGAGTCGCTCCCCGGGACGCCGGTGCAGGCGCTCCGCGACGACCGGCACACCGAGGTCACCCGCCGGGCCCAGGCCCTGGCGTTCTGACCGCGGTGCATCCGGACGGCGCGTCCCCGCCGAAGCTCGTGCCGTGGAGCAGCTGACCTACCTCGGCCTGCTCGTCGGCTGCCTGGTCGTGACCGCCCCGCTGGAGCTGGTGCTGCGGGTGCGCGTCTACGCCCGCTGGCGGCGGCTGCTGCTCGCCGTCGTCCCCGAGTTCGTGGTGTTCGTCGGGTGGGTGCTCTACGCGATCGCGCAGGGGCACTGGGACTACAGCGCCGACCGGACCCTGGGGGTTCGGCTGCCCGGGGGCATCCCGGTCGAGGAGGTGCTGTTCTTCCTCGTCGTCCCGCTCTGCTCGGTGCTGGCGCTGGAGGCGGTGCGTCGGGTCACGGGGTGGGACGCCGGCTATCCAGCCGAGGAGGCCGACGCATGAGCTACTCGGCCCTGGCGGTGGTGGCCGTCGTCGGTGTGCTGGTGGTGGACCTGGCCGTCTACCGCACCCGGATGGTGACGCGGCCGGTGTTCTGGACCGCCTACGCGATCATCGTGACGTTCCAGCTGCTGATGAACGGCGTCCTCACGGGACTGGACGTGGTCACCTACGACCCGGACACGATCTGGGGACCGCGGATCGCCTACGCCCCGGTCGAGGACCTGCTCTTCGGCTTCGCCATGGTCACCCTCACCCTGGCCAGCTGGGCCGCGGTCAACCGGCGGGCGAACACCGCGAGGCGGCGCGGCTTGGACACCGACACCCGTCCGTCGAGCACCCGGTAGTCCGCCCGCTCGATCTCGGTGAGGATGCCGCCGTAGAGGGCGGTGGCCGCCCGGACGCAGTCCCGGGACTCCGGTGCCAGCAGCCGGGTGCCCGGGGCGGCGTCGTCGTAACGGCGGCGGACGAGGGCCACCATCTCCCGCATCAGCGCCGCGAACCGGGCGTCGTGGCGCCGCTGCGCCAGCTGCTCCCGGGTGACGCCGTGCGCGGCCATGGCGTCGGCAGGCAGGTAGACCCGGCCCCGGTCGGCGTCCTCGGCGACGTCGCGCAGGAAGTTGGTCAGCTGGAAGGCCTCGCCCAGAGCGATCGCGTACGGCTCGGCATCCCGCCGCGCGACCCCCGGCGCGGTGCCCAGCACCGGCAGCACCTGCAGGCCGATGACCGCGGCCGACCCCCACATGTACCGGTCGAGGGCGGCGAGGTCGGCGTAGGAGTCGACGGAGAGGTCGCTGGTCATCGCGGCCAGGAAGTCGACGAGGTGCTCGACGGGGATGTCGTGGCGACGGTAGGTGTCGACCAGGGCCAGTCGGACCGGGTCGTCGGACCAGCCGGCGTCCAGCTCCGCGAGCACCGCTCGCGACCACTCGGCGAGGTCACCGGCGGGATCGGCGCCGGGCACGTCGACCAGGTCGTCGGCGGTGCGGGCCGCGGTGTACAGGGCGTGCACGGCCGGCCTCCGGTCCGGGGTCAGGAGCCGGGTCGCCAGGTGGTAGCTCTTGCCGTGCCGGGCGGCGACCTGCGCGCAGTGCCGGTAGGCCGCGTCGAGCTGCTCCTGCCGCCCGGTGTCGGTCGTCACCGGGGCACCGGCCCGGTGATCCGCTCCGCGGCGAGCCGGCCGCTGATCAGCACCATGGGCACGCCGACGCCGGGCTGCACCGACGAGCCCGCGAGGACGACGTTCTCCGGGCCGCGCCGGGGAAGGGTCGAGGGGCGGAACGGCCCGGTCTGCCCGAAGGTGTGCGCCAGCGCGAAGGGCGTGCCCGCGGCCATGCCCTGGGCGGCCCAGTCCAGCGGCGTGGCCATCTCCTCGACCTCGACCGCGCCGGTCAGCCCCGTCCAGCCCCGGGCCTCCAGGGTCGTGAGCAGCTCGTCGCGGTACCGCGGGCCCAGCGTCGTCCAGTCCAGGTCGGGATTGCCGCCGCTGCGGCGGTCCAGGTTGGGAGTCGGGGCGACGATGCTCAGCACCTGACCCCCCTCCGGCGCGAGGCTGCGGTCGGTGCGCGAGGGCATGCTGACGAGCAGGCTCGGGTCGCTCATCGGTCGCCCGTGGCGCGTCAGCTCGTCGAACACTCCGCGCCACGACTGCCCGAAGCTGATCGTGTGGTGCCCCTGCCCGGGCAGCTCGGTGCGGACGCCGACGTGCAGCGCCACGCACGAGGGGGACCACACCGGCCGCCGTGGCCCGCGCAGCCCGGGGACCAGCCGCCACGGCTGGTCGGTGGTGACGACGACGGCGTCGCAGGGCAGCCGGTCGCCGTCGGCCAGGCGCACCGCAGCGACCCGTCGTCCGGACGTCTCGAGCTCTGCGACCGTCGCCGAGTACCGGAAGGTGACGCCGGCGTCGGTCGCCGCGGCAGCCAGGGCGTCGGGAACGGCGGCGATCCCGCCCATGGGGTGCCAGACCCCGGCGCCGATGTCGAGCTGGGCGATGACGGCGTAGGCGGCGATGGCCCGGAAGGGGGACACCCCCGCGTAGAGCGCCTGGAAGCTGAACAGCCGCCGCAGCCGGTCGTCGGTGAAGTACTTCTCCACGTGCCGGGACAGCCGGCCGAAGCCACCACGGCGCGCGAGCGTGATCAGCTCGGGGACGAGCAGGTCCAGGGGCGAGTCCAGGTTGCGGTCGATGAACGTCGCCAGCTGCAGCCGGTACAGCTCGGCGAGGTCGGCCAGGTACCTGCGCAGCGCATCGGCCTCGGCGGGCCCGCACAGCGCAGCGACCTCGGCGGCGAAGGCGCCCGGGTCGGCGTGCACGTCGAGGTGGGACCCGTCGCCGTACTGCGCCCGGTAGGTGGTCTCGAGCGGGACGAGGGTGAGCCGGTCCTCCAGCTTGTCGCCGACCGCGGCGAGGGTGTCGGCCAGGATCTCCGGGGCGGTGAAGACGGACGGTCCCGTGTCGAGGGCGTACCCGCCGCGCTCGATGCGCCCGGCTCGCCCACCGGGGCCGGCCGCCCGCTCCACCACGGTGACCTCCCGGCCGGCGCCGCGCAGGCGCAGGGCGGCGGCCAGCCCGGCGAGGCCGGCGCCCACGACGACGACCCGCTCGGCGCGGCCCGGGACGGTGCGGAGCATCAGGCGGTGCGCGACGTCGCCGCCACGGCGAGGGCGTCCAGAGCGGCGCGCGCGTCCTCGGCGATGGGGGCGGTCGCGATCGCCGAGCGCGCCCGCGCGGTCTGCCCGGTGATCCGCTCCTCGACGCGAGCGCGCGCGCCGGTGGACTCCAGGAGCCCGCGCAGCGCGTCGAACTCCTCCGGACCCGCGTCGGCGTTTCCCAGCGATGCGGCCAGCAGCCGCCGGCCGGCCTCGTCGGCCTCCTCTTCGGCGAGGGCGATGAGCAGCGTCTGCTTGCCCTCGCGCAGGTCGTCGTCGGCGGACTTGCCGGTCACGGCGGGGTCGCCGAACACCCCCAGGACGTCGTCGCGCAGCTGGAAGGCCTCCCCGAGGGGGAGCCCGATCGCGGTGTACGCCTCGGCGACCTCCGGACCCGCGTCGGCGATCGACGCACCCAGCTGGAGGGGGCGCTGGACGGTGTAACCGGCGCTCTTGTAGCGGGCCACCGTGAGGGCGCCGTCGGGGCCGGGCAGGCCGCCGGCCGCCCGCAGCAGGTCCAGGTACTGGCCGGCGGTGACCTCGGTGCGCATCGTGTCCCAGACCGCCCGTGCCCGGGTGAGCGCGGCGGGGGAGATGCCGGAGCGGCGCAGGAGCTCGTCGGACCAGACCAGGGCCAGGTCGCCGACCAGGATCGCCGCGCCGGTCCCGAAGAGGTGCCGGTCGCCGTTGAGCTCCTCGACCGTGTGGCGGGACGCGAACCCGACGTGGGTGGCCGGCCGCCCCCGCCGGGTGTGCGCGCCGTCCATGACGTCGTCGTGCACGAGGGCGCTGGCGTGGACGAACTCCAGCGCCGTGACGGCCCTCAGCACGGCCGCTTCGTCCTCGGGCGAAGCCGTGTCACGTGCACCGCGCCAGCCCCAGTAGGCGAAGGCGGGGCGCAGGCGTTTGCCGCCCACGGCCAGGGCGCACACCTCGTCGACGACCGGGACGAGGGTCGGGTCCATCGCGGCGAGGGTCTCCCGCTGACGGTCGAGGAACTCCGTCAGCGCTGCACTGACCGCCGCCCGGAGCCGGTCGAGTTCCGCCGCCGCGAGCGGTGGGGCGCCGGATCCGACCACCGACTCACGGCTCTGGGTCTCGGCGGTCACCCGCCCAGTATTGCCCAACCCGATGGTGCGCGACCGCCGCAACAGGGCAGGACCCGGGCTCCGGTTCATCGTCTCTCCACCCTCCTCGCGCCGTCGCGCGACGGTCGTCGGCGGCGACGTCCGTCGCACGCCCCTGGTCACGGCTCGAACCGCTGCCTCCACTTCCGCCCCACCCGCGCGGGTGGATGCGGCCCGGAGAAAAGATCGTGAGAAATGTCGTGCTCCGGCGCACGGCCGCCCGCGCGGAACCGTCCGTACTCTCGATGCCCGTGACCGGGACCGTGCGTGAACTCCTCGCCGCCGACGGGCCGACGTGGTCGTTCGAGTTCTTCCCTCCGAAGACACCGGAGGCCGAGCCGCAGCTCTGGACGGCGCTGCGCGAGCTGGAGCGCCTGCGGCCCTCGTTCGTCTCCGTCACCTACGGCGCCGGCGGCTCGACGCGGGAGGGCACCGTCTCGGTGACCGAGCGGATCGCCAGCGACACGACGATGACGCCCCTGGCCCACCTGACCGCCGTCGACCACAGCGTCGCCGAGCTACGGCATCTGGTCAGCCGGCTGGCCGCGGCCGGAGTGCGCAACCTGCTGGCGTTGCGCGGTGACCCTCCTGGCGCCGACCCCCAGGCCGAGTGGGTGGCCCATCCCCAGGGGCTCAACTACGCCGCCGAACTGGTCGAGCTGATCAAGTCGATGGGGGACTTCTCCGTGGGCGTGGCCGCCTTTCCCGAGCGGCATCCTCGCTCGCCGGACTTCGAGACCGACGTCGCCCGGTTCGTCGACAAGTGCCGGGCCGGCGCGGACTTCGCGATCACGCAGATGTTCTTCCGGGCCGAGGACTACCTGCGACTGCGGGACCGCGTGGCCGGGCGGGGCTGCGACGTGCCGATCATCGCCGGCGTGATGCCGGTGACCAACGCCCGCCAGATCACCCGCATCGTGCAGCTGTCCGGCCAGGCGTTCCCGGCCGACCTCGCCGAGCGCTTCGCCGCACTGGACGGGGACCGGCCCGAGGACAAGGCGGCCGTCCGGGCCTTCGGCGTCGAGGTGGCCACCGAGCTGTGCCGCACGCTGCTGGCCGAGGGGGCCCCGGGCATCCACTTCATCACCATGAACCGCTCCACGGCGACGCGTGAGGTCTACGCGAACCTGGCGCAGCTGCCGGCTACTCGCTGACCGGGCGCTCCTCCAGGACCGCGGCGGCCTCGGCCGCGGCGCGCCGCAGGCCCTCGCGCTCGGCGGCGTAGCCACCGAAGACGCCGACGACCGGCAGGTTGGCCAGCGCCCGATGGCGCAGCTTGCCCTTGGGGCGGGCATCGAGGGCGTCGTCGATCCGGCCGAGCAGCCGGGCGACCCGCCACAGGGTGCGGGCGTTGCCGCGGACCCCGTTGCGCTCCTCCCTGGCCCCCAGCGCCTCCTCGGTGTAGGTGCCCTTCGCCCGCTCGAGGAGCGGCTCCACCTGCTCGGGCGTGAGATCGCGCCGGAGGAGCACGCGGGTCAGCAGCGAGATCCGTGCGGCCGGCTCCTCGATGCCGTGCTCGGACGCCACGCCGAGGACGACGACCGACTGGACCGCCGTCCCCACGGTGTTCTGCAGCGGCAGCAGGTCGGCGAGCTTGCCGGCGAGGCGGGGTGCCGCGGAGACCCCGGCCGCCACGCGCGAGACGCGATGGGCCCACCACGCGGTGCGCTCCGCCGCCGGGAGGGCCGGCGGGCGACCGAGCCGCCGCACGAGGGAGGCGGTCGACCGGTCGACCCGGCGGAGGACGTCGACGACCACGGCGTCACTGATCGGAGGGGTCACGGACCCGACGGTAGGGGCCCGGCCGCCGCATCGCAGGTCGCGGTTGTGCCAGGCCGGGAGACCGGTGCCGACGAGGTGGTGGTCGACGGCCGGCGGCGGGATCGGCACACCGCCGAGGGCGGACGCTCGGACGCCGGTGGCTGCGTGCCCTCCACACGTACCGTGTCTGCCGTGGTCTCGCCGGGTTTCGGAGCCCGCCGGCGGTGGGCGGTCGTGGCCGGGCTGGTCGCGCTCCTCGCCGGTCTCCCGTCCCTGATCGGGGCGATCCCCGCGTCGGATCGCGATGTCCCCGCGGCCGACCTGCGGAGCGCCGTCCTGGCCAGTGACATGGTGGCGTTCTCCGGATACGCCGAATCGGCCGGCGGGCTGGCCCTGCCGGTCACCGACCAGCTGGCCTCGGTGGCCGACCTCTTCAGCGACCGGACCCTGATGCGCGTCTGGTGGCGGGGCCCGGCCGACAACCGGGTGGATGTCGTCACCCCCACCGGGGAGATCAGCACGCACCGCGACGCGACCGGCACCTGGACGTGGGAGTACGAGAGCGCGACCGCGACCCGCGGCGCGCTGGGCCCGCTCGAGCTGCCCGCGCCCCTCGATCTGCTGCCCAGCGCGCTCGGGCGGCGGCTGCTGTCGGAGGCCGCCGATGGCGAGCTGTCCCGCATCGGCGCCCGCCGCGTGGCCGGGCGCGACGGTCTCGGGCTGCGGCTGTCGCCCGTCGACCAGGCGTCCTCGGTGAGCCGGGTGGACGTCTGGGTGGACGGCGACAGCGGGGTGCCGCTGCAGGTGCAGGTGTACGGAGAGGACGCTCGCCGGCCCGCCCTGGACACCCGCTTCCTCGACCTGGAGCTCGCCGCTCCCGGGCCCGAGGTCACCGCCTTCTCGCCGCCGGCGGGGGCGGTCGTGCGGGAGGACCGGGGGGTCGACCTCGTGGAGGCCGCCCAGCAGGTCACCGGTCCCGGACTGCCCTTGACGCTGGCCGGTCTCGACCGGCGTCCGATGGAGGGGCTTCCCCGCGGGCTCGGGGTGTACGGCAGAGGCGTGACCCTGCTCGCGGTCGTGCCGGCTCCCGGCCGCCTGACCGAGGAGCTGCGGCGCGCCCTCGGCGCGTCTCCCGGTGCGGTCGTGGACGAGCTCGGGGTCCGGGCATCGATCGGCCCGCTGGGCCTCATGGTCGTCGACCGGCCGGGCGGGCGCGCCTACGTGCTCACGGGTTCGGTGACCCTCGACGCGCTGGCCGCCGCGGCAGCGGAGATGCCCGAGCTCGGGGGGCGCCCGTGACCACGGTCATCGCCACGTCCGGACTCGTCAAGCGCTACGGCAGGGTGCGTGCGGTCGACGGAATCGACCTGGGCGTCCAGCAGGGCGACATCTACGGCTTCCTCGGCGCCAACGGCTCCGGGAAGACGACCACCGTCCGCATGCTGCTGGGCCTGGTCCTGCCCACGAGCGGTGAGATCGAGCTGCTGGGGGAGCGGATGCCGCGCGCCGGCCGACGGGTGCTGCACCGGGTGGGGGCGCTGATCGAGGGCCCGGCCCACTACGGGCACCTGTCGGGGCGGGAGAACCTGTCGCTGCTCGACGCGTCCGGCCGCGGTGGATCCTGGCGGACCCGGTCCCGGCGGGTGGCCGCCGCGCTCGAGCAGGTCGGGCTCGGTGGGGTGGGCCGCCGGCCGGTCAAGGCCTACTCGATGGGCATGCGCCAGCGGCTGGGGCTCGCGGGCGCGCTCCTGCGCCGTCCGGAGCTGCTGGTGCTCGACGAGCCCACCAACGGTCTGGACCCGCAGGGCATCTCGGAGGTCCGCGAACTGCTGCTGGACCTGCACCGCGACGGCACGACGGTCTTCCTCTCCAGTCACCTGCTGGCCGAGGTCGAGCAGCTGTGCACCCGCGTCGGGGTGCTGGACCGGGGCCGACTCGTGCTCCAGGACCGGCTGGCCACGCTGACCGCGCCGACCGGGTCGACGGTGGTCCACACCTCGGATCCCGACCGGGTCCGGGCCGCCCTCGACGGGCGGGTCACCTCGGTCGAGGGGGAGCGGGTCATCGTGCGGGGAGACGACCCGGCCGAGGTCAACGCCCGGCTGGTGGCGGCGGGGGTCCCCGTGCACGGCCTGGCCCTCGAGCGGCCGAGCCTCGAGGCGGTCGTGCTGGCCGCGGCAGGCGCCAGCCCCGACCGGGTGGACGTCCGCCGATGATCCTCGTCGAACTGCGCAAGATGTTCCGGCGGCCGCGGACGTGGGCCACGATCACCGTCCTCAATTCCTTGCCGGTGCTCGTGGCGGTACTCCTCGTGCTCACCGACCTCGCGCCCCGGCCGGGCGAGGGCCCGCCGTTCCTGTCCGCCGTCCTGAGCAACGGCGCGCTCTACCCGCTGGCGGCACTGGCCATCGTGCTGCCGCTGTTCCTGCCCATCGCCGTCGCGGTCGTCGCGGGGGACTCCGTCGCGGGCGAGGCGCAGGCCGGCACGCTGCGCTACCTGCTGGCCCGCCCGGTCGGGCGCACCCGGCTCCTTGTGGCCAAGCTGGTGGCCGTCCTGGCGTTCGTGCTGGTGACCGTGGTCGTCGTCGCCGCCGTCGGCTACGTCGTCGGGACGACGATGTTCGACGCCCAGCCGGTCGCCGGTGGGACCTCGGTGTCCGGCACGTCCTTGACGCCGGACGAGATCAGCGGCCGGACCCTGCTCGCCATCGGTTACGTGGCGGTGTCGATGCTCGGTGTCGCGGCCTTCGCGCTCTTCTTCTCCACGCTCACCGACTCGCCTCTGGGCGCCACCATGGGTGCGCTCGCCGTGCTGGTCGCCTCCTCGCTGCTGTTCACCCTCGATGCCGCGTCACCGATCGCGCCCTACCTCCCGACGCGCTACTGGCTGGCGTTCGTCGACCTCTTCCGCGACCCGATCCTCTGGCGGGACATCACCCGCGGGCTCGCGCTGCAGGGCGTCTACGTCGGGGTTCTGCTCGTCGCGGCCTGGGCGAACTTCACCACCAAGGACGTCACCAGCTGAGTCAGCCGCTGAGCCGTGCGCAGTCGGCGGGGCCCAGTGCCACCGGCTCCCCGGCGGCGAGCTCGGCGAGGACGATCCGCTGCACGAGCGGGCTGCGTGGCAGGTCTCCGTGACCGACCCTGGCGTCGGGGCACACCGACTGCACGGTCAGGTTGAGCGCGCCGTCCAGTCGGGCCGAGTCCGGCGGCGTCACGGTCTCGTCCTGAGCGGTCCAGACCGAGACCCAGGTGGGGCCGTCGGGTGTCTCGTCGCCGGCGTTGAGGACCGCCAGCACCTCACTGCCGGTGCCCAGCTGCCGGCAGCCCACCGGGCACGACGCGACGCTCCCGGCCAGATCCGCCAGCGAGGTGCCGTGGTGCGGCGACCCCAGCGTCAGCACCCGGCGCACGACGCCGGCGTTGCCGTCGGCCACCCACAGGCGGGCCACGATCCCGCCCGCCGAGTACCCGATCACGTCGACGGTCGCCTCCCCGGTGCGTGCCAGGGCGTCGGACACGGCGGCGTCGAGCGCGTCGGCGGCGGCGTGGAGATCCCCCGTCCCGTCTCCCGGCAGCGCGACCACGGTGGCGTCGCGGCCTGCGGCGGTCAGCCGGTCGGCCAGGGACTGCAGGGAGCCGGTCGCGCCTCCGTACCCGGGGACCAGCAGGACCGGTCCCGGGCGGGTCTGGGGCACCGGCCCGTCCACCTGAGCCGGCCGACGGCCGACCAGCGCGGTCGTGAGGGCAGCGGCCACGGCGATGACCAGGACCAGCAGCGTGAGGACGACGCGTCGGCGAGCGGGGGCGAGGCCGGCGAGCACCCTCTCACTGTCCCTCCTGTCGCTGCTCGCGCCACCGTTTGGTGGACTGCGCGGGTGGAGGAGTGGGCGTGCTGAGCCGGGACGAGTACCTGGCGGCCTGGTCGCGCTGGCACGGCGACACGCCCACCGACCGCCCGCTCGTGCGAGGCTGGCTGACGATCGCCTGGACCCTCGCCCGGCCGCTGGCGGGGCTGCCGCCGCTGGCCGCCACCGCGCTCGGCCTGTTGGTGGCGCTCGCCGCGGTCGGGCCGGCCGCCGCCGGAGGCCACTGGCTGATCGCCGCCGGGATCCTCGTCGCGCTGTCCGGTCTGCTGGACTCCCTGGACGGTGCGCTCGCCATCGGCACCGGACGCGCATCTCGCCGCGGCTTCGTCCTCGACTCCGTGGTCGACCGGCTGACCGAGGCCGCGTACGCCGCGGCCCTGTGGGTGGGCGGCGCGCCCGGCTGGCTGGCCGTCGCCTTCGGTGCGCTCTGCTGGCTGCCCGACTACCTGCGGGCTCGAGCCGGACAGGCCGGGGTGGCCGAGACCGGCGCCCTGTCGGTGTGGGAACGCCCGACCCGGATCGCGATGACCGGGATGACGCTGGTCGGCGCGGGGGTCGTCGCGGGGTTCGGATTCGCCGGCCCGGTGGTCACCTCGGGCGCCGCTGTGGGAGCCCTGCTCGGCGCTGTCGGCGTCGTCCAGCTCGGGAACTCCCTGCGCCGGATGCTGACCGATTGACGCCGACGACCCACACGCGGGGCGCGGCTCCTAAGGTGTGCGGGTGCCCTGCTCAGCGGCAGGGCGCCCGACATCGTGCGGCCGTTCCGCCGATCCAGCACCCAGGGAGCGTTCCGTGCCCGTCGCCGTCACCGGCTCCATCGCCACCGACCACCTGATGACCTTCCCGGGGAAGTTCACCGAGCAGTTCGTCGAGGGCCAGATGGAGAACGTCTCCCTGTCCTTCCTCGTCGACGACCTCGTGCAGCACCGTGGCGGCGCCGGCGCGAACATGGCCTACGGGCTGGGACTGCTCGGCCTGCGGCCCGTCCTCGTGGGCGCGGTCGGCAACGACTTCGCCGACTACGACGCGTGGCTGACCCGGCACGGGGTGGACACCCAGAGCGTGCACTGGTCGGAGCTCAAGCACACCGCCCGGTTCGTCTGCACGACCGACATCGTCAACAACCAGATCGCCTCGTTCTACTCGGGCGCCATGTCGGAGGCGGCCGACATCGAGTTGGGCCCCGTCGCCGAGCGCGTCGGTGGGTTCGACCTGGTGGTGGTCGGCCCGAACGACCCGAAGGCCATGGTGCGCCACACGCAGGAGTGCCGGCAGCGCGGTTACCGGTTCGCCGCCGACCCCAGCCAGCAGCTGGCCTGGGCCGACGGCGAGATGATCCGTGACCTGGTCGACGGCGCGGATCTGCTGTTCACCAACGAGTACGAGTCCCACCTCCTCCAGCAGAAGACCGGCTGGAACGAGAACGAGGTGCTCGCCCGGGTGGGGACCTGGGTGACCACCCTCGCCGCCGACGGGGTTCTGGTCCGTCAGGCCGACGCCGAACCGATCGCGGTGATCGCGGTCCCCGAGACCAAGCCGGTCGAGCCCACCGGCGGCGGCGATGCCCTGCGCGCCGGCTTCATCGCCGGCCGCATGTGGGGTCTCAGCCTGGAGCGGGCCACCCAGCTCGGGTCCGCCGTGGCCACCGCTGCCGTCGAGGTCATCGGCACCCAGGAGTACGAGCTGCCCCGGGAGAGCTTCCTCGCCCGCTTCGCGGACGCGTTCGGCGCCGACGCCGCCGACGAGGTCGCCGCCCACCTGCCGTGACATGGTCGGCCTACCGGCCGACACCGCCATGACACGGTCGTCCTCCGGACGACACCGCGGCCAGGAGTCGTAACCCAGCGGCGACGAGCCCCGCGTGTGTCCCCGGCGGGAGCCTCCGGCCCCGCGCCGGGTGCACCGTGACACTGTCGGCCTACCGGCCGACACCGCCGCCAGGAGCCTTATCCCTGCGGCGACGAGCGTGTCCGTGTGTCCCCGGCGGGAGCCTCCGGCCCCGCGCCGGGTCCACCGTGAGCCCGAGCGGTCCGCCAGCTGAGAGCCGGCGGTTCTATTCGCCTTTGACGCGCTCGCCGATGCTCGGGTCCTCGGCCCAGCTGCGGTAGGGGATCCGGGGGATCTCCTTGACCTCGCCGATCGTCGACCACTCGTTGCCACCGAGCCGGGCCAGCGGCTGCAGGTGCTCGATGCGGGGGCGCCCGTCGCGAACCGCGCTCTCCCGGACGCTGATCAGCTGCACGCGGCCGAACACGACCGTGCTGTCGCCCAGGCGCACGGTGGAGTGCAGCGTGCACTCCGCCGACACCGGTGACTCGGCGACCCGGGGCACGCTCACCCGATCGCTGTCCTCCAGCCGGACGCCGACCTCCTCGGCCTCGCTCACGCCGGCGGGGAAGTCGGTGCCCGTGGCGTTGATCTGCTCGAAGAGCGACTCCGGCGTCAGGCTGACGGTGAATTCTCCGGTCGCCTCGACGTTGCGCAGCGAGTCCTTGCGGCCCACCGAGGTGAACTGGACGACCGGCGGATCCACGCAGGCCACGGTGTAGAAGGAGTGCGGCGCCAGGTTCACCACCCCCTCCGCCGAGCGGCTGCACACCCAGGCGATCGGCCGGGGGACGACGACGGAGTTCAGCACGCGGTAGAACGCCCGCGTCTCCATCTCGGCGGGGTCGAAGAGCACACGGTCGGTGGGGTCGGTCACCCGTCCATCCTCGCCGGAGCGCGTCGTGACGACCGTGGCGGGGCCGAGACGGGACGGTCGCGCCAGGTGAGCGTGCCCCGCCGGTGCCCGACGACCGACCGCACCATCAGGACGTCGAGCAGCAGGATCGACACCGGGTGTGCCAGCACATCCGGCCAGACGCGACTGCCCGTCGCGGCGGCGACGACCGCCCGGCCGGCGGCCCCGGAGAGCCAGCCGACCAGCCCGGCGCGCGAGCCGCGCAGCGCCGCGAGCGGCGGGAGCACCCATACGGCGGTCAGGACGGCCGCCCCGGCGAGGCCGGCCCAGGGACGTCCACCGACCGCCGCCCACAGCGACTTCGCATACCCGTCCCGGAGCGCGGGCCACCCGTCGTACATCCGGCAGACGGCCAGCCGTGATCCGTCGATCGGGACACCCCGACCGCCGGCGCGCTTCACCGCCCGGAGGAGGGCGATGTCCTCGAGGACCTCGCCCCGTACCGCCGCATGTCCGCCGGCCCGCTCGTAGGCACGCCGGCCGACCATCAGGAACTGCCCGTTGGCCGCCGCCAGGGACGGCCGGCGGGAGCGCTCGGCCACCCGCAGCGGCAGCGTCGTCGCCCAGAGCCACGGCGCCAGGGGCTGCACGAGCCGCTCGGCCGCTCCGTGCGCCACGGGGCGCGGCCAGGGCGAGACCAGATCCAGGTCGTGCCGCTCCAGCACGGCCACGGCGCCGGCGATCGCGTCGGGGAACAGCCGGACGTCGGCGTCCACGAAGACGAGCAGGGCGTCGTCGTCCTGGACCGTGGCCGCTCCGGTGACGCAGGCATGCGGCTTGCCCAGCCAGCCGGCCGGGGGAGGGTCGGCACGGACCAGCCGCACCCGCGGGTCGGTCACCGCGCGCACCGCCGCCGCCGTCCCGTCCGTCGAGCCGTCGTCCACCACGACGACCCGGAGGTCGGAAACCCTCCGCTGGTCGAGCAGGGCGGCCAGGCAGCCGCCGATCTGCTCCTCCTCGTCGCGGGCGGGGACGACCACCGTCACCGGCCGGCGCACGGCCGGCGGGTCGGCCGGCGGACGGCGGAGCAGTGCCACGTTGAGCGCCGCATGGACGGCGCCCGCGACGGAGAGCCCGGCGAGCGCCCGGACCAGCCGACCGCTCATCGGCGTCGCGCGGTGGCCCGGACGGCCAGGACCAGCAGCACGGGGACGGCCAGGGCGACCCCCCAGGCGGCGGACCCGGGCAGGCCCAGCCACCCCGAGTGCGCGAGCGCGCCGCCGAGGGTCATCCACCCGAGGGCCAGCAGCGGGGCCGTGGCGCCGATCCGGGGCGGCCCGGGGACTGCGGTGCGGGCGACCAGCAGATCGAGCAGCGCCATGAGCACGAGCCCGGCGAGCAGCCAGCCGGCGAGATTGGTGAGCGGGACGGTATCGATGCCGGGCAGTCCCGGGTCCGGATGAGCCCAGGTCCAGTACCCGGCCTGCACCATCTGAGGATCCAGGACGACGTCCCAGCCGGCGAAGACGTAGGCGGCGGCTGCGATGCGCGCGGCGCGCCGGCGGCCGGGCCGTGCCGTCCGGGTCAGGTGCTCGGCGAGCACCCAACTCGGCCAGGCCATCATCAGCCAGGCCAGCGGGACGAGGAACGGCACGCCGAGCAGGGTGGGGCCCAGGACGTCGCTGTACCGGTAGCTCCCGTACGGGAAGCCGGTGGCGAGCCCGACCGCCTCGAACGCGATCGCGGTGAGGGTGACCAGGACGAGCAGGGCGGCCCCCGTCCGGGCTCCCCGGCTCAGTGCGGCGTGCACGACGGAGAGCAGCGAGCCCAGCACGACGATGGTCCAGCTGACCGTGTCACGAGCCGACCCTGAACTGAGCGGATAGGCGATCGCGGTGAGCACCAGTGCACCGGCCAGGAGCAGCGGCAGCGCCCGCGCGGCCGTGGGTGACCCCTGCCGCGCGATGACGGCGGCCGTCATGCCGGTGTCCGCCGCAGCCGCGCGGCCATCCGGCGGACCGCACGGCCCGCGCTCGCCCGGGCGCGCGGCAACCCGCGCCGGTCGGCCAGCAGCACCCGTGCCGCCGTCCGCCCGGAGTTGCCCGACACGCCACCGCCGGGATGGGTCGACGCGCCGGCCAGGTAGAGCCCGGGGAGGCCGGGGACCCGGTAGCCGGAGAGCGCCGGGGTAGGCCGGAAGGCGAACATGCTGGCCACGCCCATCTCCACGTGCATGACGTTGCCACGGGGGAGGGACAGTTCGCGTTCCAGGGCCAGGGGCGTCTGGACGTACAGTCGCTGTACCGACTCGGCGAACCCGGGGGCGTAGCGGTTGACCGCGGCCACGAGCCGGCGCGCTTCGCTCTCCGCCAGGTCGTCCCAGTCCGCCCCGTCCGCGAGCGTGTACGGGTACCACTGCCCCCAGATGGTCACGACGTGCTGTCCTGGCGGGGCGAGGGTGTCGTCGCTGGCCGAGAAGCACATCGCCAGCGGCACCGGACTGCGGGGGAGCCGGCCGGCGGCCCAGTCGCCGTGCGCCGAGGCGAGTTCGGCGCGATCGGTGCAGAGCAGCTGGAGTCCCTGGAGGGACTGCTCGGCGGAGATCCCCGGATAGTTCGGCGGGGCGTCGGTGAGTGCGCGCACGACGAGCCCGAAGCCGTTGCCCAGGGGCGGGTCGGCGTCCACCAGTGCGGTTGGGGCGGCGTCCCCCGCGAGTTCCCGGGTGACCTGCACGTGGCAGGCGGCGATGACGGCGTCGGCGTGCACCCGCCGACCGCTGACGGTCTGCACGCCGACGACCCGACGTCCCCCCGCGCCGTCGTCCTCGGTGAGCAGTCGCGCGGCGCCGTCGCCCAGCACGACTCGCCCACCGTCGGACTCCAGCCGGCGGCGGAGAGCCGCCGTCAGCCCACCCGAGCCGCCCACCGGGTGCCCGGGCGGTACGTCGTGCAGGAGGGCCACCCAGGCGACCATCGCGGCGGTGCCGGGCTCGGACATCGGCGGTCCGGACTGGGCGCCGAACCAGGCCAGCGCGGCCTTGAGCCGCTCGCTGTGGAACCAGCGGTCGAGGAGGGCGTTCCCGGAACCCAGGAAGTCGACCGCCAGCTCCCCGCCGGGCGTGCGCGGCCGCCCGTCGGCCGGCGCCCCCAGGGGCCAGAACGAGCGGAGGAGCCCCGCCGGGCCGGGCCGGCGACCGAACGAGGCGGCGACCGCCCGGCCGCGCGGGCCCCACACCTGCACGAACCGGCGGTAGGCGGCGGCGTCCTCGGGGCCGCACGCCTCGGCGATGGAGGCGCAGGTGGCATCGAGGTCGACGGAGAACACGAGGGGACGCCCCGCGGGCCCCGGATCTCCCGGGGACGGCGCGGGTGCGAAGCCCCACGGGTCGCAGTCGAGGTAGCGCAGGCCGTGTGCGGCGAGGTCGAGCTCCTCGAGGATGCCGCTCTGCCGGATGATCACGTGCGCACTGGAGCCGCGGTCGACGCGGACACCCGGCCAGCGCTCCACGGTCGAGACGGCGCCGCCGAGGACGCTGTCGGACTCCACCACCTCCACCGACAGACCCGCGCGCGCCAGGTAGCAGGCGGCGACCAGCCCGTTGTGGCCCGAGCCGATCACCGCGACATCGACATGGACATCGACCTGGACATCGACGGGGACATCGACGGAGGGCTCGACCGCCGGGGAAGGGGTGCTCACACTCAGCTGTTCGTCGGGGTCCGGTCGCGTGGATGCAGCGGGAGGCGTGCGCCGAGGATGGCGAACGGCCGGGAGTCCCCCGGGAAGTGGTAGCCGCGCGCCAGGTCCACGAACCCATCGGCGTGGTAGAGCCGGAACGCCTTCGTGTCGGCGTCCGGCGTGGAGAGCAGGGCCGTGGGGTGGGGAAGATCGGCCACCAGCGCGTGCAGGAGCCGGCGGCCCAGCCCCCGGCTCTGGTGATCGGGGTGGACGTGCAGTTCGCAGACCTCGAAGGCGCCGGGCAGCCACTTCTTCGCCGTCCGCCGGTCGAGTGCCGCCCGCACCTGGTCGTGCCACCACTGGCCCGGGGCGATCAGATAGCCGTACCCGAAGCCGACCAGCCGCTCGCCGTCGGGAGACTCGGCGAAAGCGCCGACCGCCCGGAAACCGGGGCGCTCGGTGTGCTGGACGGCGTAGCCGTAGCGGCCGGCGACGACGGCGGAGTCGTACCCCATCGCCAGGCCGTAGATGCTCAGCGCCTCGTGCATGTGCTCACGCAGCCACGGGGTGGGCAGCTCGACGATGCGGGTGGCGGGCTTCGTGTCGGTCATCGCGCAGCCGCCTCGGCCGTCGGGGTGCTGGCCGCCTCGGCCGTCGGGGTGCTGGCCGTCGGGCCGGTGCCGACCTCTGCCGCCGTGCCGCCGGTGAGGCGGAGCAGCTCGTCGTAGGTCGTGGGGAAGACGGTGTGCGGATGCCCGGCGGCCGCCCAGACCTGGTCGTAGCGGGCCAGCTCGATGTCGACGAGGGTGCCGATCGGCTCGGGGTGGCCGATCGGGGCGACGCCGCCGATGGCCTGGCCGGTGTGCCGGCGGACGAACTCCGGCGTGGCCCGGCTGATCCCCGGGACACCGAGCAGGGTGGCGACCAGGGTCTCGTCGACCCGGTGGGCACCGCTGGTCAGCACCAGCAACGGGTTGCCGCCGACGTCGAACACGAGACTGTTGGCGATCGCGCCCACCTCGACGCCCAGCTGGGCCGCGGCCGCGGCGGCGGAGCGTGCGCTGTCGGGGAGGTGGCGCACGGTGCCGGTGGCACCGGCCGCGCGCAGCAGTCGCGCGACCTCGGCGACCCGGGGGTGCTCCGGCGGGGTCATGGATCCGATCCTGCCACCGGCCCGGACGCCGTGCTGTCGTGGTTCCTCCGGGAGCGAGCGGCGACACGGTTCTCGCGGTCTTGACGGCGGGGAAGCGGTCCGGTCTACTGAACGCTGTTCGAACAACTGTTCGAGCAGCGTCGCTCCTCCATCGCTCTCCGGTACTTCCCCGCCCGGGGCGGTGGCCGGGAGCGGCGCGTGCGTGGGCGAGAGGTGGGGAGGCTGTCATGAGCCGGGTGCTCGGTGAGGTCGCTGGACGGGTCGGCGAAGAGGTCCAGGTCGAGCGTGGGCCGCTGGGCCCGGTCCAGTTCTGGCGAGGGCAGTCCCGGTACCTCGTGGGGGAGCTGCTCGACTCCTGGGTCGAGACCCTTCCGTGGTGGCGGCAGGACGCCGTCGTCGGCGGTGCCTCCGCCGAACTGGTCGCCACCCAGGAGGTGTGGCGGGTCGAGGCGGTGCGGGCCGGGCGCTCCCGGACCAGCTTCGCCGGGGTCTACGACCTCTCCTGGGACGCAGCGGGCAACCGCTGGTGGCTCGTGCGGGTGCACGACTGATGGGCGCCGCCCGGGCCGTCCCCGCCGGCCAGTTGCCGCTGCCTCCCGCCTTGCCCGCGGCGGCCGTCCAGCTCCTCGACCAGGCGCACCGTGGTCTGGCCGAGGCAGCCGCGGCCGCCGATCCCCGGCAGCGCTATGCCACGGCCCATCTGGGTGCGCTACGCGGCGCTGCTGCGGTGCTGGCCGCCCGCACCCGCCCGGAGCCCGCTCGCCGGCGTCCCCGCAGTGCCTGGGTGCTGCTGGGGCAGGTCGCGCCCGAGCTGGGGGAGTGGGCCACCTTCTTCGCCGCCGGTGCGGCCAAGCGTGCGGCCGCCGAGGCCGGGCTCTCCCGGGCGGTGACCGAGCGGGAGGCCGACGACCTGGTCCGGGACGTCGGGGCCTTCCTCGCCGTCGTGGAGAACTGCCTCGACAGCTCGCCGGCTCCTGAGCCGCCCCGGGTGACCTATGCCCGTCCGCGGATGGTCGGTGGCACCGCTTCCGGTCCGCGGAGGTGAGTGACCCCTTCGTCCATCTGCACGTCGCCTCCGGTTACTCCATGCGGTACGGGGCCAACCACCCCGCCGATCTGGTGACCCGGGCCGCCGAGCACGGCATGTCGGCCCTGGCGCTCACCGATCGCGACGGGCTGTACGGCGCGGTGAAGTTCGCGCTGGCCTGCCGGTCGGCCGGGGTGCGGCCGATCTTCGGGGTGGACCTCGCCGTCGCCCCCGCCCTCGACGCCACGGTGCCTCCGGCGCTGGCCACCGCGCTCGGCGGTGAGGCGTCCGGAGCCCGACCCCCGCGGCTACGGGCCACGACGTCCCCGCCCCGCCCGGGTCCGGGGTCCCGTCGGGCGCCGGCCCGGGGCGGGGCCGGCGTCGACCCGCGGCTGTCCCGGGTCACCTTCCTCGCCCGGGACGGTGCCGGCTGGCGGTCGCTGTGCCGGCTGACCAGTGCCACCCATCTGCGCGGCACGCGCGGCGAGCCGGTGAGCTCGCTGGCGGCGGCCGCCGAGCACGCGAACGGGTTGGTCGCGCTGCTCGGGCCCGGCTCCACGGTGGGCCGGGCACTGCTCAGTGGCCGGGCCGACCATGCCGCCGCCCACCTCGACGCCTGGCGCGCCGCCTTCGGGCCCGACCGCCTGGTGCTCGAGGTCGTCCACCACCGCGGCCGGGGAGACCGCGTGCGGGCGCAGGCGATGCTCCGGTTCGCCGCCGAGCAGGGCGTGCCGGTGGTGCTCAGCAACGCCGTCCGGTACGTCGACGCCCTCGACGCGCCGACCGCCGACGTGCTGGACGCCGCCCGCCGGCTGGTCCCGCTCGACGAGCGGCACGTCGACCGGCGCACCGCCGAGGGCTACCTGAAGTCGGGCAAGGAGATGGCCGCGGTGGCCGAGGACCTCGTCGGTCCCGACCGTGACGCCGCCCTGCGCCTGCTCGAGGGCACCGCCCGGCTGGCCGAGCAGTGCGCCGTCGACATCCGGGAGGACCTCGGCATCGGCAGCGTCCGCTATCCCGAGCTCGACGTCGTCACCACGGCTGCAGAGCGGGGGATGGGCCCGTCTCAGGTGCTGCGGGCCCGCTGCGAGGCCGGGATGGGCCGACGCGGCATGCCCCCGTCCGAGCGGGTGCGGCAACGACTGGACGAGGAGCTGGCCGTGATCGACCAGCTCGGCTATCCGTCGTACTTCCTCACCGTCGCTGACGTGGTCGACCTCATCAAGAGCTTGAGGGTTCGGGCCGCCGCGCGCGGCTCCGGTGCCGGCAGCCTGGTCACCTACCTGCTCGGCATCTCCGACGTCGACCCGCTGCGGTACGGCCTGCTGATGGAGCGCTTCCTCTCCCCGCTGCGCCACCAGCTGCCCGACGTCGACATCGACGTGGAGTCCGCCCGTCGCATGGAGGTCTACGACGCGGTCATCGACCGCTTCGGCGCCGACCGGGTCAGCTGCATCTCGATGATGGACACCTACCGGGTCCGGCACGCCATCCGCGACGTCGGCGCGGCGCTCGGGCTGCCGCCCGCTGAGATCGACGCCGTCGCCAAGGCCTTCCCGCACATCCGGGCCAACCAGGTGCATGCCGCGCTCAAGGACCTGCCGGAGCTGCGGGCCAGCCGGCTCGGGTCCCGCCGCGGTGGCGGCACCGGCGATCTGGACCTGATGTTCGACCTCGTCGCCCGGCTCGACGGGCTGCCCCGGCACATCGCGCTGCATCCGTGCGGGGTCCTGCTCTCCGATGCCACCCTGCTCGACCGGACGCCGGTGGAGAACAGCTACCTCGGCTACCCGATGAGCCAGTTCGACAAGGACGACGTCGAGGAGCTGGGGCTGCTCAAGCTCGACCTGCTCGGCATCCGGATGCAGTCGGCGATCGCCCACGCCCTCGACGAGGTGGCCCGGGTCGACGGCGAGACCGTCGACATCGACGCCGTCCCGCGCGACGACCCGACGACGTTCGAGCTGATCCGCAGCACCCGCACCCTCGGCATGTTCCAGATCGAGTCACCGGGTCAGCGGGAGCTGGTCGGCAAGTTCGGCCCGCAGACCTTCGAGGACATCATCATCGACATCTCGCTGTTCCGGCCCGGGCCGGTGAAGAGCGACATGGTCACCCCGTTCCTCATGGCCCGGAACGGCTGGCGGGAGACCGAGTACCCGCACCCCCACCTGGAGTTCTGCCTCGAGGAGACCGCCGGGGTGGTGGTCTTCCACGAGCAGGTGCTGCAGATCGTGGCCCGGATGGCCGGGGTCACCCTGGCCGAGGCCGACGAGGTGCGCCGCGCGCTGGGGGAGAAGGACGCCCATCCCGAGGTGCGGGCCTGGTTCGTGCCCCGGTTGCTGGACGAGGGTTACCCGGTCGAGGTGGCCGAGCGGGTGTGGGAGGTGCTGGCGGCCTTCGGATCCTTCGGTTTCTGCAAGGCCCACGCGGCGGCGTTCGCGCTGCCGACCTACCAGTCAGCGTGGCTGAAGGCCCACCACCCGGCCGCCTTCCTTGCCGGGGTGCTCACCCACGACCCGGGGATGTACCCGAAGCGGCTGATCCTCGACGACGCCCGCAACTTCGGGATCCGGGTGCTGGGCCTGGACGTCAACGCGTCGGCCGACACCTACCGGGTCGAGCGGCTCGCGGCCCACCCTGATGCTGAAGAAGAGGTAGAGGGTTGGCCGCGGCCGGAGTGGATGCCGGCGGGCATGCGCGACCCGTCCCGCTACGGCATCCGGCTGGCCCTGGCCGACGTGAAGGGCATCTCCGACGACGAGGTCGCCCGGATCCTCACCGGCCAGCCCTATCGGTCACTGACGGATTTCTGGCACCGCGCCTCGATCTCGCGGCCGGTGGTGGAGCGGCTGGTGCTGGCCGGTGGCTTCGACTCGCTCTACGGCTTCGGGGTCCGCGACCGTGAGGCCGGCCGGCCGACCCACCGCCGCAACCAGGTCACCCGCCGCGACCTGCTGCTGCAGATCGGGGAACTCGACCGGTGGAGCCGCAGCGGCGCGCGGGGGAGCTCCAGCGGTCAGCTCAGCCTGGATTTCATGGGGCTCGACCTCCCGGAAGAGGAGGGACAGGGGCCCGAGGCGACCGGCGTGAGCTGGGCGGAGGGCAGCGGCCTTCCGGAGTTCACCGACGCCGAGCTGGTGCGCGCCGAGCTGGAGGTGCTCGGCCTGGACGCCAGCCGGCACGTCGTCGACTTCTACCGGCCGTTCCTGGCCGCGATCGGCGCGGTTCCGGCCGGCGAGCTGCTCACCTGCCGCAGCGGGGCGGAGGTGCTGGTCGCGGGGGTCAAGGTCGCGACCCAGACCCCGCCGATCCGCTCGGGCCGCCGGGTGGTGTTCGTGACCCTCGACGACGGCACCGGCTGCACCGACTCCACCTTCTTCGAGGACGCGCAGGGGCCCTACGCCGCCACGGTGTTCCACTCCTGGCTGCTGGTCATCCGGGGGGTGCTCCGCCGGACCGGCCCGCGCGGGGTCTCGCTGCGGGCGACCGGGGCCTGGGAGCTGCCGGCGCTGCACGAGGCATGGGAGGCCGACGGACTGGACGGCGTTCGCGAGCTGATGGCCGCACCGGGCGAGTTCACCGAGCAGGCGATCGCCGGGGCCGCGGCCTCTCACGGGTCGCGGCCGGTGGTGGTTCGCCCGGTGCTGGTCCACCCGACCGGCTTCCGCATGTCGCCCTACGCCGACATCAAGCCCGCCGGCGAGGACTCGAAGGTCGCCGCCCGACGTGCGGCGTCCGGACCGCCCCGCAAGCTCTGGCACTCCAGCCCGGGCAGCTCCGGCCACTGACCAATAGCGCAGGAGAACGCTCGCCCTGAAGGGAGGCCTCAGAGACAGGCCCGTCTGACGGGGCGACCGACGGGAGGCGGTGGCCGTCGCTCATCCGAGCCGCCGTGAGCGTCCGGATTGATGGCCACCCAGTTGCCAGCGCGGCCCGGTCGATCCTGACTCCCGCGCGACCGCCGCGATCGGCTTTCTCCTTTCGAAAAGGATCCGCACCGCACACCGGCGGGAACTCCGCATTGAACTTCCTACGTGGCTACGACGCCCGTTCCTCCTCGGTAGGCGTCTACGCACCCCGAGGAAGGACCAACGGCTCTGGAAATGGACCTCGGGTGGATGCAGGATGGTCGCCTCGCGGGAAGGGGTGCTGCGATGTCACAGTCGGATGTGGTCTCACTTCAGGATGCCTACCGGGCGTTCAGTCGCGGGGACTTCGATGTTGCCAGCCAGATCCTGGCTCCGGATGTCGAGTGGGTTGAGCACGGCAGAGGAATGCCGTACAGCGGAATCTGGCATGGTCGCGAGAGCGTCGTGAAGGATGTGTGGACGTCGTTCGTGCAGTACTGGGGTGGTCCTGGTGTCGTAGGCCTCGAGACCGACCAGTTCCTGGACGCCGGTGACCAGATCGTCGTGACCGGCCGCTTTGTCGGCAGAGACAGCGAAGGTCGAACACTCGACGCGCCATGTGCTCACGTCTGGCGCATGTCGGGCGGCGTCGCGACACATTTCGCCGACTATGTCGATTGGAGCGTCTGATCCGCGCTCCTGGTAGCGCGCAAAGCGATCGGAATGCCATCCAGTCCTCAAGTCTTGGTGCAGCTTCCCTTGTCTCCGGAGTCGGCTGGTTCAACCGGCGCCGAACGGAATGCGCGACGACTAGGTCGGATGAAGACGGCCCTATGATTCGAACGGGCTGTCGGGGTCGAACACGAACACTTTTTCAGGTCCTGATTGGTCGGCGCGCCGGGTCGGCGATGCATCAGCATCACCGCACCCGGAACCGCCCCACGGGGCGTCGCACAAGGCCGGCCAGCCACACCCCATGCAGCGCCCACTGCGGAAACCCGACCGGCCGCAGATAGGGCTGTCCCGCAGAAGACGCCTTCGCCGTACGTTGCAGGGCTCACCCATTCACGTCGAGTCAGCCCGGCGAGCCGGCTCCTGGCGAGCGAGCGGGCCGTCTCGAATGGCGCCTGATTGGCCGGCTCCGCGTGAACACCGCCGTTGCGGGGACCAGCGGAACTGTCGTACCCCCGCCGTAGCCTCGCTCATGTGTTCGAAGGCGGTGGCTTCGGTGTCGGGCTGACGGTGAACCAGCTCGACACGTCCCCGTGGCCGGCCGAGGTCCTCCCGGCCGGCGTGGACGTGCATCCGACGCGGCTCGGCGAGCTCATGCCGGTGGCGTCCCGCTGCGATGCCGGACTGGCCGAGGAGATGCGGCGGGCGAACATCGCCGACAGCAGGCTGTGGGCCTACCGGGTGGAGATGATCGCCGCGCTGGCCGCCCGTCGTCGCGACGACCGCGACCGCGCTCCTGGGCGACCGGGCGCCGCCTCCTCCGGCTGGGCATGTTCCAGCGCCGCGCTGGAGGGCATCTCGGAGTTCTTCCCCGACGAGCTGGCGCTGATCCTCAACTGCTCCCGCGCCGAGGCCACCCGGCTGGCCGGGGTGGCGTTGACCCTGGTGCACCGGCTGTCGGAGACCTGGGCGGCGCTGGCTGACGGAGAGCTGAGTTGGGCTCGCGCCCGTGCCATCGCCCGCGAGGTCGACCGGCACGGAGCGGACCTCGATCCGCACGTGCTCGCGACCGTGGAGGCCGTCGTCCTGCCGCAGGCACCGGAACTGCCGGTCACTCGGCTGCAGGCCCTCGTGCGCGCCGAGATCGTCCGTCGCGATGCGGAGGCCGCCGAGCGTCGCCGGAAGCAGGCAGAGTCGGCCGCTGACGTGCTGCTCCGCCGGTCAGCGCTCGACGGCATGGCAGAGCTGGTGACCGTCCTTCCGCAGCCCATGGCCGCCGCCATGTACAGCGCGGTGGACACCCATGCCCGACAGGCCAAGCTCGATGGCGACCCGCGGCCGATCGGTCAGATCCGCGCCGAGGTCTCGGCCGCGCTGACGCTCCGACCGTGGGACGCCACCCGGAGTCCGGTCACCGCCGAGCTCCGGGTGATCGCACCGCTGAACTCTCTTCTGCCCGACCCGTCCGCCCCCGAGATCGGTGGCCCGCCGACGGGTGTCGCCGAGGTCGAGGGGGAGCCGATCACCGCTGCGCACCTGCGGGCATTGCTCACCGCTCTGGATGCCGTGTGCCCCGGCGGGCTCCAGGCACCGACCGGTGGTTCGCTGCACGTGGATGTGCTCGGAGCCGGGGGCGCGTTGCTCGCCACGCTGACGCGGCGAGAGCTCGAGCGAGCCGTGCGCCGTGGCTGTCCTTCCCACTCCGACGAGAACTGCCGCTGTCCCGTGGTGCAACGTCCGCCGCGCTCCGGGGGCTACGCACCCACCGCAGCGCAACGCAGGTGGGTGAGGGCCCGCGACAGGCAGTGCCGTCATCCCGGCTGCCGCAACAGGGCGGGTTGGACGGATCTCGATCACGTCGTGGCGCACGCCGACGGCGGGCCGACCGACTGTGCCAACCTGTGCTGTCTGTGTCGCCGGCACCACCGGCTGAAGACACATGCCCCGGGCTGGGCCTTCCATCTCGACGGCGACGGCGCTCTGCTCGTCACCACGCCCAGCGGTGTCACACGGGTCAGCCGACCACCGGGTCTCGCATTCCTGGAGCCCTACGAGCTGGGGCCACCTCTCGGGTACGCCGAAGGCGTCGACGTCGTCCCGTTCTGAGCGGCGGATCGACGGCACCCGGCGATCGCTGCGGTCTTTCGATGAGTTTCGGGGAGGGGCACGGTCAACCCCTCGCACCGGCAGTCCGGCCGGCGAGAGAGAGGACGCAGTCATGCCCAAGCAGATCCCGTGCCTGTGGTTCGACGGCACGGCCGAGCAGGCCGCCGAGCACTACACCTCGATCTTTCCGAACTCGAGCATCGGCGACGTCACCCGCTACGGGCCGAACATGCCCCCACCGATGAAGGAGGGCGACGTCCTGACCGTCGAGTTCACCCTCGACGGGCAGCCCTACACCGGCCTCAACGGCGGCCCCCAGTTCCCGTTCACCGAGGCGATCTCCTTCCAGATCATGTGCCGCGACCAGGAGGAGGCCGACCACTACTGGACCCGGCTCACCGAGGGCGGCGAGGAGAGCCAGTGCGGCTGGCTCAAGGACAAGTTCGGCGTCTCCTGGCAGGTCGTCCCCACCGAGCTCATGAGCCTGCTCAACGATCCCGACCCCGGTCGGGCGCAGCGTGCCACCCAGGCCATGCTGCAGATGAAGCGCATCGACATCGCCGAGATCCGGCGCGCCGCCGACAGCGTTTCGGCCTGACCCGCCGGCGGTGGCCGGTAGCGGCAGCCTGTGACGACAGGGGACCGCCACTAGGCTTCCGCAGGTGACGTCGTCGTCCCCTGCCTCGCCGACCGCGGAGCAGATGCCCGCCCGGACCGCCGCCGTCTGGGCCGCCCTCGACCCGCTGGTCGGTGCGGGCAGTCCCCTCCGGGTGCTCGACGTCGGTGGCGGCAGTGGCATGTTCGCCGTCCCGCTGGCCCGGCTCGGCCACGACGTCACCGTCGTCGACCCCAGCGCCGACGCCCTGGCCACCCTGCGCCGCCGGGCCGACACCGCCGGGGCCGGTGCCCGGGTGCACGCCGTCCAGGGCGACGGCGACCTGCTGCACGAGGTGCTGCCGGTCACCGACGACGGCGCGGGAACATCCGACAGCGGTTATGACGTGGCGCTCTGCCACTACGTGCTGGAGGTGGTCGACGACCCGGCGGTCACCCTCCGGGAGATCGCCCGGGCCCTTCGACCGGGCGGCCAGGTGAGCATCGCGACGGTCAACCGCGCCGGCGCCGTCCTCGCCCGAGCCGTGGCAGGTCACCCCGTCGAGGCCCTCGCCCTCCTCGAGGACCGTGACCCGGCGCCCGGCCGCGCCCGGCCGGCACGTCGGCGCTTCACCCCGGCCGATCTGCTCGCCCTCGTCGAGGGTGCCGGCCTGCGTCCGGGGACGTGGCGCGGTGTGTCCGTCGTCGCCGACCTGCTCGAGTCCACCTCCGGCGCCGATCCGCGGGCCGTCCGCGCGCTCGAGCTGGCCCTCGCCGAAGCCTCGCCCTACCGCGACATCGCGACCGGCCTGCACGTCCTGGCCGCTCGTCCGTGATCCCGCTGCCGCCGGACCTGGCGGTGCCGCCGTACGGCGCCGCCACCCTGGCCGACGTGCTGCCCGGTGCAGCCACGGCGCTCGGCGTCCCGGTGGGCCGCGGTGCCCTGGCCCGCGACCCGCTCGACCTGACCGGGGTCCTCGGCGGCGCTCGTCGCGTGGCCGTGCTGCTGATCGACGGCCTCGGCGCCGACCTCGTCCGCGCCCACGCCGAGTTCGCACCCACCCTCGCCGCGCTCAGCAGCCCGGTCGGGGACCTGTCGGCCCCCTGCCCCAGCACCACCCCGGTCAGTCTCGCGACCCTCGGCACCGGGCTTCCGCCGGGCAGTCACGGCATCCTCGGCTTCGTCACCCTCGTCCCCGGAGAGGGCGGCGCAACGGGGGAGGGCCGGACACTCAACCACGTCCAATGGGTCGACGACCCCGACCCCGCCGTCTGGCAGGCCCGGCGCACCGTCTTCGAGCAGGCCGAGACGGCCGGGGTGTCGGCCACTGCGGTGGGGCCCTACGCCTATGCCGGCTCCGGGCTCACCCGCGCCGTCTATCGGGGCGCGACCTACACCGGTGCCGTCAGCCACGGAGACGTCTGCGCCCTGGTCCTCGGCGCTCTGGCCGCCACGCCGCGCGCGCTCGTCTACGGCTACATCCCCGAGCTCGACCTCACCGGCCACGTGCGCGGAGTGGACTCGCCGAGCTGGCGGGCCCAGCTGGCCTTCGTCGATCGGGTCGTCGAGGAACTCGTCGCGGGCCTGCCCGACGATGCCGCACTCCTGGTCACCGCCGACCACGGGATGCTCGACGTCCCCGACGTCACCCGCGTGGACCTGGACGAGGAGCCCGATCTCTCCGACGGCGTCCGGCTGCTGGCGGGAGAGCCGCGAGCCCGCTACGTGCACGCCGAGCCCGGGGCCGAGGACGACGTGCTGCACAGCTGGCGCGAGGTCCTGGGCCACCGTGCGTGGGTGGTCAGCCGGGAGGACGCCGTCGCCAGCGGCATCTTCGGCCCGGTCGACGACGCGGTGGCGGCGCGGATCGGGGACGTGGTCGCGCTCGCGCGGGGCACCTGGGCACTGACCACCCCACGCCTGGAGCCGGGGCCCAGCCGCCTGGTCGCCTACCACGGCTCACTGACCGCGACCGAGCTGGCGATCCCCCTGCTGGTCGCCCGGGGGCGCGCGCTGGGCTGACGCCGGTCAGGCCACCGGACCGCCCGCGAACGTCACGTGCCAGGTGCGGGAGTGCGCCGGATGGGTCGCCCGGCAGGTGAGATGGGCTGCGTCGGCGGACGGGCGGCTCTCCACGCTGGTGACGACCTCGCCGTCCGGGCCGGCGAGGATCACCAGCCAGCGCTCGACCTCCGACCCCGGCGGTGTCCGCTGCTCCACCGACACCACCGGCAGGTCGTCGATGCCGAACAGCCCCAGTTCGCCGCGGGCGAAGTGCTGGGCGGCCTGCCCCGGCGCCGGGACGCCGGCCCGGCCGCGCAGCCAAGGCAGCGCCACCTGCCCGCGGCCGTGAGCGGCGACCAGGTCGGAGCCATCACCGGGGACCTGTCCGTAGTAGAAGCCGTGCGGCAGCACCACGACGTTCGCCGCGAAGCGGTCACCTCCGAGGTGGCTGCACTCCCAGACATCGTCAGCCCCTGGTGCGGGGAGTGACCGGGCGAGTGGCCGCCCGCGCAGCGCGCAGCAGGCGTCGTGTCCGCCATGCGTGCACACCAGGTACGTGGGTCCCGGCGCCGCCTCGCCGACCGAGCCGTCCCATGGAGCGGTGACCAGTTCGGCGTCGGACGTCCGGACCGACCACCACAGCCCCTCCCGTCCGGGGCGGCTGTCGGCATAGGCCCACCGGCGCCCGGAGTCGGCCAGCCGCCCCCCGGGCCGGCGGACGAGGAGCAGCCGCACACCCTCCTCGCGCGACCGTCTGGCCAGCATCGGCGCCACGTCGGCGTCGAACCGTGACTCGGTCAGCGCCTCACGCCCCCACGGCCCGGGCTGCTCGATCAGCAGCCAGCGCTGGGCGGGGGAGGCGGTGGCGACGGGGGAGTCGCCCCGGGCCAGGGCCTGGACCGAGCACCGGCCGGCGTCGAGCCGCCCCAGGGGTCGGGCGGGCACCTCGGTGCCGAGGACGTCGTCGGGGACGGTCGCGTCGGGCGGGGCGCTTCCGGCGGCCGTCACGCCCCCCACCGGGTCCGCGGGCCGATCATCGGCCGGTCCCGGGTGCGTCGTCACGGGTCCCATCGTGCCCGCCGGCTGTTCCCGCATCGGCCAGGGTGGCATCGGTGACGGTGACGACGGCCTCGGTGACCAGCCGCCGGGCCAGGGTGATCCGGTCGGCGGGCTCCAGCCCGGGAAGGTCCCCCACCTTCAGCTCCCCGGCCGCCAGGAGCGCCGTCAACGCCGGCCGCACGTCGGCGGGGAAGGAGTGCGAGCGCCGTCCGGCGAGCAGGGTCGGCCGGCCGTCGGCGCCGTCCCGGAGGGAGCAACGCAACCGGCGGCGCAGCCGCAGCACGGTCTCGGGCGTGAGCGCGGCCGCGGCGGTCGACTGCGCCAGTGGGGCCACCGGCTCCGGGCGCACCTGCGCCCAGGTACGGGCCCGCAGCCGGTCGGCGACCTCGGCGGGGTCGACGCGGTCCAGCCAGTCCCGGAGGCCGGTGATGACCGCGGCGACGTCCTCGCGCACCGAGTCGGGATCGCCCAGGTCGAGGCCGAGGGGCAGGGAACCGCGCAGCTCCGGATCGTCGGCGGCGAGGGTGCGCACGAGGTCGAGCGCCGACTCGGCTGCGGCCCACCGGGTGACGGAGTGGACGCCGATGGTCAGGTGGGCGCTGATCTCGCCCAGCGCCGTGGCCGAGTGCAGGAAGCCCCGGGGTAGGTAGAGCGCGTCACCGGGGCGCAGGACGGCGTCGATCACCGGCTCGCGCTCGGCCGCCGCGGCCACGTCGGCGGCGCGGTCGTTCCACGGCTGGGTGCGCAGCGGGTCGCGGAGCACCGGCTCGTGGATGGTCCAGTGCTTCTCACCGGCCACCTGCAGGACGAAGACGTCGTGCACGTCGTAGTGCGGGCTGAACCCGCGTGAGGACGGCGGGGTGATGTAGGCGTTGACCTGGGTGGGGTGGCCGAGATCGGCGGCCAGCTGGTCGGCGAACTCGATCAGCGGCGGCCAGAGCCGGTGCAGACCCTGCAGCACGACGGTGCTGCCCTCGGCGAACAGTCGCAGGACAGCGTCGGAGGACACCTGGTCGGCGATCTCGGCGCCCGCGCCCCCGGAGGTCGTGAAGCGCTCGGGATCGACGACGGCGCCGTCCTTGGCGATGCGCAGGAAAGGGGTGCGCAGCCCGCGGCGGGAGAGCAGCTCGTCGACGGCGGGCAGGTCCAGCAGGTCGGTGAAGGAACCGCCGGTGTCCGCGGCGCGGGTCAGCAGGGGGCGGCGGGCCCAGTACCGCTCGGCGAAGACCTGCGGATCGATGTTCGTGCACCGCCACAGGGCCGGGCGGAACTCATGCTCCGCCCGGCCCTGGGTGCTCGGGTCCTCGGTCAGGCGGAACCGTCCGCGCCACCATCGGCACCGCCGTCCGCGCCGCCGTCCGCGCCACCGTCCGCGCCGCCGTCCGCGCCGCCATCGGCACCCCCATCGGCACCGCCGTCCGCGCCGCCGTCCGCGCCGCCATCGGCACCCCCATCGGCGCCGCCATCGGCACCCCCATCGGCACCGCCGTCCGCGCCGCCGTCCGCTCCGCCGTCGGCACCGCCGTCGCGGGCTCCCGGCGTGCCGGACGCCCCACCGTCGGCCGGGCCCTCCGTGCTGGTCATGTCGTCGTCGAGCGCCATGGCATCTCCGTCCAGGATCGATCGTCGGCTGCCGGACGGCAGCCCACCGTCGCTGCTTACCTCGGCCATCCTCGTTCGACACCTGTACTCCCACCATCTCGGGGACCGGCTCCAGCGCCGGTCCCAGCGGCGCGAGACGGCGGGCGCCGACACGCGCGCGTCGCCGCCCGGGCCCGTTAGTCTCCCCCCAGCCGTCGAACAGGTGTTCGATGCGAGAGGAGGGTTTCGTGGGATCGCCGGCCGGGCGGGCGGAGGGATGCAGCGTCCTGCACGTCGACATGGACGCGTTCTTCGCCAGCGTCGAGGTGCGGCGACGTCCCGAGCTGGCCGGGACCCCGGTGATCGTCGGCGGGGCCGGCAACCGGGGCGTGGTCACCTCGGCCACCTACGAGGCCCGCCGCTACGGCGTGCACGCGGCCATGCCGACCGCCCGGGCCCTGCGGCTGTGCCCGACGGCGACGGTGTTGCCGGGGGACATGGCGCTCTACACCGAGGTCTCCCGGTCGGTGATGGCGCTGTTCCGCTCGGTCACCCCTCTCGTGGAGCCCTTGTCGCTGGACGAGGCCTTCCTCGACGTGTCCGGGGCCGGGCGCCGGCTGGGTGACGCCGCGGAGATCGGTGAGTACCTGCGCGCCCGCGTCTTCGACGAGCAGGGGATCACCTGCTCGGTCGGGGTGGCGGGCACCAAGTTCGTCGCCAAGCTCGCCTCCGCCCGGGCCAAGCCCGACGGGTTGCTGATCGTCCGCCCGCCGGAGGTCATGGACTTCCTGCACCCGCTGCCGGTGGGGGCGCTCTGGGGAGTGGGCCCCAAGACGGAGGAGTCGCTGCTCCGACTGGGGCTGCGCACGGTCGGCGACCTCGCGCACGTGCCGGTGAAGACCCTGCAACGCGGACTGGGAGCGGCGGTCGGCACGCACCTGCACGAGCTGTCCTGGGGCAGGGACCCCCGGCGGGTGGTGCCGGACGAGCCGGAGAAGTCGACCGGTCACGAGGAGACCTTCGGCACCGACGTCGACGACCCGGCCGTCATCCACCGCGAGCTGTTGCTGTTGTCCGAGCGGACAGCGGGCCGGCTCCGCTCCGGCGGATGGCTGGCCCGCACGGTGAGCATCAAGGTCCGGTTCGCCGACTTCGCCACGATCACCCGCAGCCGCACCCTCGACGTGCCCACCGACGTCGGCCAGGAGCTGTACGACACCGCCCGCGCCCTCTTCGACGCGCTCGGTCTCGACCGGGCCCGCATCCGGCTGGTTGGGGTGCGAGCCGAACGCCTGGTCGACGCCGGGTCCGCGCCCCGACAGCTGGAGCTCGGTGCCCGGGAGCGCGGCCGCCGGGACGCCGAGCTGGCCGCGGACCGGGCCGCTCGCCGGTTCGGTGCCGGCGCGGTGCGGCCGGCGACGCTGCTGCTTCGGACGGGACGGCCGGGCACGGGACGGCCGGGCACGGGGCGGACCAGCGCGGATTCGCTCCCGAGGACGGCGCGGAACCCGAGCGGGGGATCGGCCGTTGAGTACCCCGAGGAGTGATCGCGAGATGATCCTGACCGGTCGCCGCGCGGTCGCCTTTCGCAGCCTGCAAAGGCCTCGTATCCTCGAAGTCACCGTCGGCGGGAGCCACCGACGGCCCTGGCTCCGCCCACCTGGAGGTCGACGTGCCGCTCTCCGAACACGAGCAGCGTCTGCTGGAGCAGATCGAGCGCGCCCTCGTCGATGACGATCCCAAGTTCGCCTCGTCCGTACGCACCGGTGACCGCCGGTTGAAAGCACGCCGCAAGCTGCAGGTCGGCGCGGGCCTCGTCGTGGTCGGTCTGGCCGTCCTCGTCGGCGGCGCGGTCGCCCGATCGGTGCCGCTGGGGGTCTTCGGCTTCCTGGTCGCTTTCGCCGGCGTCACCCTCGGCGTCCTCAACTACAAGGCCGCGACCGGCGTGGTCGAGGCCGGCAGCCCGCCCGCCGGGAGCCGTGGCCCGGCCGGCCCCGGTCGTTCCGGCCGTGGTGGTCGCGCCGGCCGTCAGCCGCTGAAGAACCGTCTCGAGGAGCGCTTCCGCCGCCGCTACGACCAGTAGCTGCCGGGGCGCCGTCCCGCTCCCGCCGTGAGCCGCTGTCCGCCCGGACGGCGGCTCACGTCGTCCGGGGCGCAGGTCAGACCGTCCGCGTCCGCCGCCCCCGCCGGATCCGGTGCAGGGACAGCCGTCGGCCCGCCTCCGCCACCAGCCGGCTCCCGGCGCCGCTGACGAGGGACGCCGGCCAGATCCGCGCCCGCAGCCGCTTCCCGGGAGGCAGCGAGCCCAGGAGGGCCTTGCGTGCCGTCTGCAGCGCCACGGGCAGGTCGGGATGTGCCCGTTCCCCGGCGGTCGGCCCGTAGCTGGCCGCCTCCTCGGCCAGGGCCAGTCGCACGACCGCGTCGGTACCCGGCCCGCCGGACGCCCCCGAGCGGGCCAGGACGGCGCCCAGCTCGCGCGCCGACTGCCGGGGCGTCCAGGCCGGGTGCAGCCGCACCCCGGCGTCCAGGGCACTCGCGGTCAGCTCGTCCCACAGGGCCCCTGCGGTGCCCGCGGCGACGCGGCGCCGCCGCTGCAGGGCGCGCACTCCGGCCGGCGTCGCCACGAGCGCGCCGGCCAGCGCGGTGATGCCCAGCCCGCCGGCGAGCCGCCACAGCAGGTCGTCGGCACCCTGGCCCGACGGCACGGTCGGGGCGGCGCCGGGGTCGCGGTGCTGCGGAACGGAGGGGAGGGGCCGCGCGGGCACGGTGGGCGCGGGCGCCTCGGCCCGGCCGTCGGTGTCGTCCCGCTCGTCCGCGCGGGGCGCCCACGGCAGGTCGACGGCGCGGTCGCGGGCGATGGGCGTCGGGTCGAAGGGCACCCAGCCCAGGTCCTCGAAGTACACCTCCACCCAGGCGTGCGCGTCGTCGCTGGTGATGAGGCGGCTGCCGTCGTCCCGCTCGGTGCCGGGCGTGTATCCCAGCGCGACCCGGGCGGGCACGCCGGCGGCCCGCACCATGACCGCCATCGCGCCGGCGTACTGCTCGCAGTAGCCGCGGCGCAGCTGCAGGAAGTCCACGAGGTCGTCACCGCTGGTGCCGGGCGCGGTCGAGAGGCTGTAGGTGAAGCCGTTGGCGCGGTCGGTCAGGAAGCCGTGGATGCGGGAGACCCGCTCGTAGGGCGTGTCGGCCCCGGCGGTCACCTCGGCGACCCGATCGGTGACCCGCGGGTCCAGGAGGGGGAGTGCGGTGAACTGCTGCTGGATCGGGCTGCCCGGCGCCAGCGGGCGCGCCTCGGCGAGCTCGGCCGCCGTGGGGCGGGGCTCGACGGCGGTGACCGTGTAGCTCCGGCCGCCGCTGGTCACCTCACGGCCGTAGACGGTTCCGGTGTCGGGGTCGAAGCGCCAGCCGTCGTCCCCGTCGTCGTCCAGGCGGACCGACAGCGGGGAGAAGGGCATCGGCAGGAATCGGTCGTCGTGCTCCAGCACCTGGATCGTCACGGTGACCGGCCGGTTCGACAGGCGCTCCGGGAGCGGGGCCAGGCGGTCGTCGTCGGCGACGGATTCCTCGCCGCGCATGTTGCTCAGCGTCCAGCCGGACTCGTTGTCGTACTCGTCGATGGCCACGGCTCGGAGATGGCCCGGGTCCTCCACCGAGGTCTCCACCTGCAGCAGGTGGATCGGCTCGGGCAGCGTCAGCTGGCCCTGCATCGCCGCCACCGGGTCCAGCGAGGTGCCAGTGGCACTGCCGGACCCGCCTCCGAGCCCGGTGGCGAGCGAGCCCTCCGTCAGGGTCGGCACCAGGGGTCCGAGCACCAGGCCCGCCACGAGGGCGACCGCCCCGATCCGCAGCGCGGCCACTCCGCCGGTGCCCAGGGCGCGCCGGGTCGCCCGCCCGGAGTCGGCCAGCCGTCGGCGCTGGTCGGTCCACAGCAGGAGCGCCAGACCCGCGGCCGGTGCCACCAGCGCGACCAGCCCGATCGTTCCGGTGATCGTCACCACCGGTACGCAGTAGAGGACCAGCAGCCCGAGCCCGGCGAGGCCGCCCTGCCGTCCGGCCACGGTCACCAGGTCCACCAGGACGGCGATCAGGCCCACGAACACGGCGGTCAGTGCCAGCAGGCCGGTGAGCGGGAGCGCCGGGGTCGCCTGCTCGCGGAGTTCGGCCAGGCCCTCGCTCAGCACCGCGGCGAGCTGCCGGAGACTCGCCTCCGTCGGCAGGAGTCCCGCGACCGCCCGCGCGGGTGCGAACAGAGCGGTGAGGACACACAGGACCAGCGCCAGCTGGCCCACCGGCACCAGGACCACACCGAGCGCCGACAGGTCGTCGGAGGCGGCGCGCCCGCGAGTCAGGCCGGTCCGGAGAGCCGCCCCGCCCGCCCGCAGCAGCAGTCCGCCGGCCAGGACGGTCAGCACCACCGCCACCACGGGCCCCAGCCACGCGGCGGAGGTGTAGACCGGCGTCAGCGCCGCGGCCCCGAGGAGGGTTGCCAGCGCCGCGGCTCCCGCGGTCCGGACGTCCTGGTCGTTCACGTCCTGCCTCCGTGCAGACCCGCGACGGTGACCGGGTCCGCCTGCGCCGGAGCGCCCAGGGTGGCCCAGACCTCGGCGACGGCGGTGTCGGCGCGGGCGACGGCCACCCGCCAGCCCGCCGCCCGCAGGAGGGTCGCGGCCTCCTCGCGCTGGGCGGCCAGCGCGCCGCGCGAGGCGGCCGACGGCCCCCGGTGACCGCGGCCGTGCCCGGTGTCCACCCAGCTCTCGATGTCGGTGAGCACGGCCAGGTCGGTCGTCGGTCCGGAGCGGCCGCGGATGAGCGACACGACGTCGTCGGGGCCCACGGCACCCAGCAGGCAGACGACCGGCCCCTCGCCGGCGGCCCGGCACGCCTGCTCCACCCCGATGTCGAGGCCCGAGACACGGGAGGGCCCGACGCCGGCGAGCCGGTCGAGCAGATCCTCCGCGCTCAGCTGGCCGCGTCCCGCGGAGGGGAGGAGTTCGCCGGTCGCGGTGACCGCCCGGAGCGTGGCGCCCCGGCGGGCGAGGTCCGTCCCGATGCTGGCGGCGGCCTCCACCACCCACTCCAGACTGTCCAGCGGTGGCGCGTCGTCTCCGGCGGGGCCCGGCCGGGGACGGTCGGTCCGGCCGGCAGGCCGAGCGTGCGGCGCCACCAGGTGGGCGCGTGCGCGCGTGTCCAGGAGGAGGGTGGCCTGCGCCCGCCACGGCCGCTCCTCGAGCCGCACCATGAGCTCGCCGGTGCGGGCGGTCGCGCGCCAGTGGACCTTCCGGAGATCGTCGCCGTGGCGGTACTCCCGGGTGCTGACGTCGTCCTCGCCCTGCACGGCGATCGACCGGCGGGAGCCCTCGCCGCCACGACCCTGCCCACCGGCCGGGCCGCCGGCAACGAGCGGCCGCACGCGGGGGACGACGAGCAGGGGTGCGCTGTCGGCACCGACGGCGCCGCGCTCCACCAGTCCGAACGGGTCGACCAGCCGCAGCCGCAGCGGGCCGAGGGTGTGCCGGCCTCGCCGGTGGCCGTGCACGCGGTAGCGCAGCGTCGTGCGCGCCCCTGCGGCCAGTCGCTCGACCACGAACACCGGCGACGTGCCCAGCTCGCCCGGCACGTGCTCGGTCAGCACCCACAGTCCACCCATCCGGGTGTCGGCGTTCGCGATCTCGAGGACGACGTCCGCGGTCTCCCCGCGCGGGACGCGGGGCGGCGTGACCGTGCGCCGGGCGCTGAGCCGGAAGCGCTCCCGGGCCACCGTCAGGGCCGAGACGAGCGGCAGGGCCAGGGTGAAGATCGCCAGCTGCACGAGCGGCCGCTCGCCGAGGAGGGCACCGACGAGCAGCAACGTGACCGCACCGGCCACGACGCACCGTCCGCGGACGGTCAGTGAGGAGAGCACGCGGCTCGCCGGCGTCGGCACGGCAGCTCAGCGCCCGCGCGGTACCGGCACGGTGGACAGCAGTTCGGTGACGACCCGCTCGGCGCTGCGCCGGCCCAGGGAGGCCTCGGCGGTCAGCAGCAGGCGGTGGGCCAGCACCGGGCCGGCGAGCAGTTGGACGTCGTCGGGGAGCACGTGGTCCCGGCCGGACAGGGCGGCCGAGGCCCGGGCCGCCCGCAGGAGCTGCAGCCCGGCGCGCGGCGAGGCACCCAGTCGCAGGTGCGGGGACCGACGCGTCGCCTCGACCAGGCCCACCACGTAGCGCCGCACCGCCTCGGAGACGTAGAGGCCGCCGACCGCCTGGACGAGGTCGCGCACGGTGGCCGCGTCGGCGACGGGGGGCAGTGTGGCCAGCGGGTCGGCGGTCGACCGCTCGTCGAGCATCGCCAGCTCGGCGTCGCGGCCGGGGTAACCCATGGAGACCCGCGCGGTGAACCGGTCGCGCTGGGCCTCGGGCAGGGGATAGGTGCCCTCCATCTCCAGCGGGTTCTGCGTCGCCATCACCAGGAACGGACGGGCCAGCTCGTAGCTGACGCCGTCCACGGTGACCTGACGCTCCTCCATGCACTCCAGGAGGGCCGACTGCGTCTTCGGGGAGGCGCGGTTGATCTCGTCCGCCACCACGATGTTGGCGAAGATCGCGCCGGGCTTGAACTCGAACGCCCGGGTCTCCTGGTCGTAGACCGCCACCCCGGTGACGTCGCTCGGCAGCAGGTCGGGTGTGAACTGGATGCGCCGGACCGTCGCGTCGACGGAGGACGCCAGCGCCTTGGCCAGGGTCGTCTTCCCGACGCCGGGCACGTCCTCGATCAGCAGGTGACCCTCGGCGAGCAGCACCACCAGCGCCAGCCGCACGACGTCGTCCTTGCCCTGCACGACCCGGCCGACGTTGGCCGCGATCCCCGCGCCGACCGCGGCGACGTCGACCGAGGGACCGGCCGCTCCGTCGGCGGTGCGTGTCGCCTCCGTCACCTCTCCACCGTACGTGGCGGAAACCGTTCTGGAACCGGGCTCGCCCCGGCCTGGCCCCGGCGCGCGGCGGGCGGCGCGGACCTCGCCGGTGACCTGCGCGGTTCCGCCGCCGACGCACTGAGGGCAGCGGTGGGGGCGGCTGGTCACGACACGGTGTGGAGTGGTGTCCAGTGGGGGCTGGTGGGTTACTGTGTCGCCCGGTGGGGAGGCAGGGACCGTCCGGGGTCTCCGCAGGGCCACGGGAGGACCGATGCAGGGGGTGATCCGGTGTTCGTCGGCAGCTATCCGTTGCGGCTCGACGAGAAGGGCCGGCTCGCCCTCCCCGTCCGCTTCCGCGACCAGGTGGCCGACGGCATGGTGATCAAGAAGGGCCAGGAGCGCTGCATCTACGGCCTCACCATGGCCCGGGTCGCCGAGCAGAGCGCTGCGATGGCCGCGATGGCGCCCTCCGACACCGCGCGGGCACGCATGGCCGCCCGCATGAGCTTCGGCTCGATGGTCGAGATCGAGCCGGACAAGACCGGCCGCATCACCATCCCCGCGAGCCTCCGGGAGTACGCCGGGCTGGACCGCGACGTCGTCGTCGTCGGCGTGGACACCCGCTTCGAGATCTGGGACGCCGCCAACTGGGAGGCCTACGTGGCCGAACTCGAGGCCGCCTACGCCGACATGGAGAGCGAGGGGATGCCGACGCTGTCGTGATCCCGGGAACGCCTCCACCCGCAACGACCGGGTCATCGAGGACATCCCGTTCGAGCCGCCTTCCCCGCGGCTCGACCGGTCCGGGCCCCAGCCGCCTTCCCCGCGGCTCGGTCCCGCCGTCCTCGAGAGGACTCCGCAGCGGGTGGGCGGACCACCCCGCCCCCGCGGGACGTCACCTGACGCTCTTCCCCGACGCCAGGCGGCCCCCGCGGGGGGCGGGCTCCCATCCACGGCGCTGACCGCCAGCCGCCCCCGGCGCCCCACCCCGCTCCACCCGCCCCACTCCGCTCCACTCGCCCCACTCCGCTCCACTCGCCCCACCCCGCTCCACCGGAGCCCGCGCGTCCCACCCCCGGGCTCCCCGGCGCGGCACCATTCCGGGAAGCAACCCCGGACCCCTTCGAGAGGCAGTCGACGATGAGCAGCACGGGATCTGCCGCGGCGCAGGGCCCACTGCGGCCTCCGGTGCACGTGCCCGTCCTGCTCGAGCGCGTCCTCGAACTCCTCGGCCCCGCCTGCGCCGCCGACGGCGCCGTCCTCGTCGACGCCACCCTCGGGCTGGCCGGCCACGCGCTGGCGATGCTCGACGCCCATCCCGGACTCCGGCTCGTCGGCCTGGACCGCGACCCCGAGGCGCGCGCGGAGGCCGCCCGCCGGATCGAGGCCGCCGGGCACAGCGAGCGGGCCACCCTGGTGCCCGCCGTCTTCGACGAGCTGCCCGACGTGCTCAGCCGCCTCGGCATCCAGGAGGTGCAGGGAGTGCTGTTCGACCTCGGCGTCTCCTCGCTGCAACTGGACCGGCCCGACCGGGGTTTCAGCTACTCGGCCGACGCGCCGCTGGACATGCGGATGGACCCGGGAGCCGCACGGACCGCTGCCGACGTCGTGAACACCTACTCGCCCAAGGAACTCGCCCGCGTCCTCCGCGTGTACGGCGAGGAGCGCTTCGCCACCCGCATCGCCGCGGCGATCGACCGGGAACGGGCCCGCGAGCCCTTCACCAGCACCGGCCGGCTGGCCGAGCTCGTCCGCGAGGCCATCCCGGCGGCCACCCGCCGCACCGGCGGCCACCCCGCGAAGCGGACCTTCCAGGCGCTGCGCATCGAGGTCAACGACGAGCTCGGCGTCCTGAACCGGGCACTGCCCGCGGCGGTCGATGCCCTCGCCGTCGGCGGGCGGATCGTCGTCATCACCTTCCACTCCCTCGAGGACCGGATCGTCAAGCAGACGCTGGCCGCCGACGCCGTCGACCGGACCCCACCGGAGTTCCCCATGCCGGTGCCCGAGCTCGGCCCCGTGCTGCGCCTCCTGACGCGGGGGGGCGAGGCAGCCACCGACGAGGAGCTCGCCGCCAACCCCCGGGCGGCGTCCGCGCGGGTCCGTGCCGCCGAGCGCATCCGGAGAGCCGCATGACCCGCGCCACCGCCCGCGTCACCCCACCGTCGGTCCGGACCTCCTCGACCGTCCGGGCCGCGACGCCGAGCCGGCGCACCGGTTCCCGCGCCACCCCGCGCCCGGAGCTGCGCCTCGTGCCGGGCCCGGCCGCCGTCCGGCCCGGCCGACGGGCGCCCCGGGCGCTGTGGCACCCCCGTGCGCCCTTCGTGCTGCTGGTCGTCGCGATGCTGATCGGCACCACGCTGGGTCTGCTGGTCCTCAACACGGGAATCGCCGTCGACTCGCTCAAGGCCACCGAGCTGCGGGCCGACAACGCCGCGCGCGCCCAGGAGGTCCAGCGGCTGGAGCAGCAGGTCGTCAGTGGTGGCGCGCCCGCCGAGATCGCCCGGGCGGCGGTCGCGGCCGGGATGGTCCCCGCCGGACCGGCCGCCTACCTCGTGATCGACCCCGACGGCGGCTCGATCCTGCGCGGCACCCCGGCCCCCGCGGAGGCTCCCACTCCCGGGGACGGGAACTGACTCGTGCCGAACGCCTTCACCTCCCGTCGCGTCCCCGGCAGCCGGCGCAGCGGCGTGGGCCTGTCGATGGACCAGCGCGGGATGCGCAACCGGTGGGGCCTGATCTTCATGATCAGCCTGCTGGTGCTCGTGGTCGGCAAGCTGGCGGTGCTCCAGGGGGTCGACGGCGCGGCCTACGCCAACGCTGCGGAGCAGGACCGGCTGCGCACCTATCCCATCGCGGCGCTGCGCGGGGCCGTCCTCGACCGGGACGGCAACCCCCTCGCCTACACCGTCGACGCCTTCCGGGTGGTGGCCGACCCCCAGGTCGTCCGCGATCCGGAACGGACCGCCCTGGCGCTGACGACGCTGCTGGACGTCCCGGTGCCCGAGCTGACCGAGCGACTGTCCAAGGACAGCCGCTACGTCGTCCTCGCCACCCAGGTCTCACCGGAGACCACCGACGCGATCGACGCGCTGGAGCTGCCGGGGATCCTGTTCGAGGACGACCCGGTCCGGCTCTACCCGGCCGGCGCCGTCGGCGGCCAGGTCGTCGGATTCGTGGGCCGGGAGGGCGAGGGACTCGCCGGGATCGAGCGGACCTTCGAGGAGGAGCTCGCCGGTCGGCCCGGCCAGCGGCGGGTGGAGGTCGGCAGCGGCGGCCACCCCATCCCGTCGGGCATCGACGAGTCCACCCCCGCCACGGACGGCGACTCCGTCACCCTGACCCTCGACCAGGACCTGCAGTACGTCACCGAGCAGCGGCTCGGCCAGGCCTGCGCGGACGGCGCCACGACCCAGGCCTCCGCGGTCGTGCTGGACGTCCGGACCGGCCAGGTGGTCGCGATGGGCTCGTGCCCGGGTTACGACCCCGGCAAGTACTCCACGACGGATCCCGACCTGCTCGGCAACCCGTTGGTGTCCGACGTGTTCGAGCCCGGTTCGGTGATGAAGGCCGTGACGCTGTCGGCCGCACTGGAGGAAGGTGTCGCGGAGCCGGACGACGTCCTGACCGTCGACGGCCACATCCGGGCCGGCGACCGCGTCGTCACCGACGCCCACGACCACGAGCCGATCGACTGGACGGTCACCGGCATCCTCGCCAAGTCCAGCAACGTCGGCACGATCATGCTCGCCCGCGAGGTCGGCGACGAGAAGCTCGAGCGGTACCTGCGGGCCTTCGGTGTCGGCGAGACCACCGGGATCGAGCTGCCCGGTGAGAGCGCCGGCATCCTGCAGGACTCTGAGGACTGGAGCGGCATCCGGGCGGCCAACGTCGCGATCGGTCAGGGCGTGTCGGTCACGACCCTGCAGATGGCCGCGATCTACCAGGCGATCGCGAACGACGGCGTGCGGATCCCCCCGCGCATCGTCGAGTCGGTGACCGGGCCCGACGGTCGGGTCACCGAGACGCCGGCCCCCGAGGCCACCCGGGTGATCAGCGAGGCCACCGCCCACGAGATGGCCTACATGCTCGAGGCGGTCGTGGGGCCGGGCGGCACGGCGCCGCTGGGCCAGATCGAGGGCTTCCGGGTGGCCGGGAAGACCGGCACCGCCCAGCGGGCCAATCCCGAGTGCAACTGCTACGCGGGTGGCGGCTACGTGACCACGTTCGTCGGCTTCGCGCCCGCCGACGACCCGCAGTACGTCGTCGCCGTCGACCTCGAGCGCCCCTCGAGCTCGGCCGAGGGCGGCCAGGTGGCCGCGCCGGTCTTCGCCGACATCCTCCGCTACGCGCTGACCGCTGACGGCGTCGTCCCCTCCGGGACGGCCCGGCCCGACTTCGTGCTCACCGGCACCCCCTGACCACAGTCCCCTGAACCCACCCCGGCCCGCCAGAACGGCGGCCGGGGCCAGCCCACCCCTGCCCGCGGCGGGCTGCCCCGACGAGGTGCGCAGTCCGGCGGGTGCGCGCCGGTAGATTGGAGCCCCGTGACCCCGACGACCGATGCCGGGTCTGTGCCCCGGCCCGTGGGGGACCGGCCGCTGACCGGTCCCCTGACGCTGGCCGACCTCACCGATCTCGTCGGCGCTCCCGTCTCCGGCTGCGAAGCCGGCGACCCGGTGATCTCCGGCGTGACGCTCGCGTCGGGCGAGGTGCGGTCCGGTGACCTCTACGCCGCCCTGCCGGGCGCCAGGACCCACGGCGCCCGATTCGCCGCCGACGCGGCTCGTCGCGGCGCGGTGGCCGTTCTCACCGACCCGACGGGCCGGGAGACGGCTGCGACCGCCGGCCTGCCGGTGTGCGTCGTGGACGACCCCCGAGCGGTGCTCGGCCTCGTCGCCGACCGCGTCTACGGCGAGCCCAGCCGCGCGCTCCGCGTCATCGGCATCACCGGCACGAACGGCAAGACGACGACGGCCTACCTCGTCGAGGCCGGCCTCGCCGCCGCGGGCCTGGGGACCGGGCTCATCGGCACCGTGCAGACCCGGACACGTGGCCGGGCCGCCGACGGCGCACCCACCGAGACCGCCTTCCCCAGCGTCCGGACCACCCCCGAGGCGCCCGCCCTGCACGCGCTCCTGGCGACCATGGCCGGGTCGGGGGTCTCCGCCGTCGTCATGGAGGTGTCCAGCCACGCGCTGGTGCTGGGCCGGGTCGGCGGCGTGCGGTTCGCCGCCGCCGGGTTCACCAACCTCGGCCGGGACCACCTGGACTTCCACGGCGACCTCGAGGAGTACTTCCGGGCCAAGGCGATGCTCTTCGACGGCCGGGCCGCGGCGGAGGTCGTCGACGTCGACGACGAGGCCGGTCGCCGGCTGGCCGGACTGCGGCCGGATGCCGGGACCGTGTCGATCACCGGCCCGGCCGACTGGAGCGCGACCGACGTGGCGACCGCGCCCGACGGTGGCTCGACCTTCACGCTCTCCGGCCCCGGCGGGCGTACCTGGCCGGGGCGGCTACGGCTGCCCGGGCGCTTCAACGTGGCCAACGCCGTTCTGGCCGTCGCCCTCCTCGACGCCGTCGGCGTGCCCGTGGAGACGGCGCTGGCCGGCATCGCCGCGACCGTCGTCCCCGGCCGCATGGAGCCCGTCGAGGCCGGCCAGCCGTTCGTCGCCGTCGTCGACTACGCCCACACGCCCGATGCCGTCACCACGGCCCTCACCGCCCTGCGCGGGGCGACGGAGGGCCGGCTGATCACCGTCCTGGGCTGCGGGGGCGAGCGTGACCCGGGCAAGCGGCCCGCGATGGGTGCCGCCGCCGCCGAGGCCAGCGACATCCTCGTGGTGACCGACGACAACCCACGCTCGGAGGACCCGGCGGTCATCCGCGCCGCGATGCTCGCCGGGGCCCGGGACGTCCCCGCGGAACGCCGCGCCGAGGTGCACGAGGTCGCCGGCCGTCGCGACGCGCTCGCCGCCGCCGTCGCCCTGGCCGGCCCCGGGGACACGCTGCTCGTCGCCGGGAAGGGGCACGAGACGGGCCAGGAGGTCGCCGGCATCGTGCATCCCTTCGACGACCGGGACGTCCTGCGCGAGGTGCTCGCGGCGCTGGGGACCGCATGATCCCGCTGTCGCTGGCCGAGGTGGCCGAGCTGTCCGGTGGCGTGCTGACCCGACCCGACGGTGCCCGCGTCACCGGGAAGGTCACGCTCGACTCCCGCACGGTGGCGCCCGGCGACCTGTTCGTCGCGGTCGCGGGGGAGCGGGTCGACGGCCACGACTTCCTGGCCGCGGCCGCGGCCGCCGGTGCCGTGGCCGCGCTGAGCACCCGCCCCGACGACGCGCTGCCGACGGTCGTCGTCGAGGACCCGGTCGCCGCACTGGGTCGGCTGGCCGCCGGGGTGCACGCCCGGCTGGCCGCCGGGGGACTGCGGACGCTGGGGATCACCGGCTCGTCCGGCAAGACTTCCACCAAGGACCTGCTGGGCCAGGTGCTCGCCGCCGCCGGGCCCACCGTCAGCCCGCCGGGCTCGTACAACAACGACATCGGTCTGCCGCTCACCGTCCTCGACGCCGACGAGGACACCCGCTTCCTGGTGCTGGAGATGGGGTCCCGCGGCCCGGGGCACATCGCCCGCCTGTGCCGCATCGCCCGCCCGCAGGTCGGGGTGGTGCTCAACGTCGGCTCGGCACACCTGGGCGAGTTCGGCAGCCCCGAGGGCATCGCGACGGCCAAGGGAGAACTCGTCGAGGCGCTGCCCGAGGACGGGACCGCCGTCCTCAACGCCGACGACCCCCGGGTCCTCGGGATGGCACCCCGCACGGACGCGGCCGTCCTGACCACCGGCCGGGGGACGGACGCCGACGTCCGGGCCACCGCCGTCACGCTCGACGACTCGGCCCGCCCCCGCTTCACGCTGGTCGTGGCGGGCGAGGAGCACCCGGTGGCACTGCAGGTGGTCGGCGAGCACCAGGTCGCCAACGCGCTGTCGGCCGCCGGGGCCGCGCTCGCGGTGGGCATGCCGCCCGCGGAGATCGCGGCGGCTCTCTCCGCGGCCGCTCCGCGCAGCCGCTGGCGGATGGAGGTCGACCGCCGCGCCGACGGGGTGACCGTCGTCAACGACGCCTACAACGCCAACCCGGAGTCGATGCGGGCGGCGCTCGCCGCGCTCGCCGGGCTGCCCGGCGAGCGCCGGATCGCCGTCCTCGGTGGGATGGGTGAGCTGGGTGCGGACGCGCCGGCCGAGCACGAGCGGCTGGGCCGCGACGCGGTCGCCGCGGGCGTGGACCTGATCGTGGCCGTGGGAGCCGATGCGGTAGGCATAGCCGAGGGCGCCGCCGCCGCAGGGCGTCGCGCAGGAGAGGAGTCGGTGCACGTGCCGGACCGGGCCGCTGCCCGCGAGCTGCTGTCGGAGGTGCTCCGTCCCGGGGACGTCGTCCTGGTCAAGGCCAGCCGCTCCTATGGGCTGGAACTGCTCGCCGCCGACCTCCTGACCACGGGGGCCGGCGCATGAGGTCGGTCCTGATCGCGTCCGGGTTCAGCCTGATCATCTCCATCCTGCTCACCCCGCTGGCCATCCGTGCCTTCCGCCGGCAGGGGCTGGGGCAGGAGATCCGGGACGACGGGCCGGAGAGCCACCTGTCGAAGAAGGGCACGCCCACCATGGGCGGCACGGTGATCGTCGGTGCGACCGTCGGTGGCTACGTGGCCGCGCACCTGTTCCTGGGCGGTCGGGACAACTGGGGGTTCACCGCCAGCGGGCTGATGCTGATCTTCCTCATGGTGGGCATGGGCACCGTCGGCTTCCTGGACGACTACCTCAAGATCCGTCACCGTCGCAGCCTCGGGCTCAACAAGACCGCCAAGCTCGTCGGCCAGCTGCTGGTGGGCGTCTCCTTCGCGGTGCTCGCCATCAACTTCCCCAACAGCGACGGCGTGACGCCGGCGTCCACCGTCGTCTCCTATGTCCGGGACATCGCCCCGTTCGCGCTGGGCTCGATCGCCTTCGTGATCCTGGCCTACCTGTTCATCGCCGGCTTCTCCAACGCGGTGAACCTCACCGACGGTCTGGACGGCCTGGCGGCGGGCTCCTCGGCCATGGTGTTCGCCTCCTACGTCTTCATCTCCTTCTGGCAGTTCACCCACGACTGCGCCAACGAGCTCATCGACGGCTGCTACACCGTCCGCGACCCGCTGGACGTCACCCTCGTCGCGGCCGCCGGCCTGGGCGCCTGCCTCGGCTTCCTGTGGTGGAACACCAGTCCGGCCCGGATCTTCATGGGTGACACCGGCTCCCTGGCCCTGGGTGGCCTGCTGTCGGGCCTGGCCATCGTGACGCGTACCGAGCTGCTGCTGATCGTGCTGGGTGGGCTGTTCGTCGCGGTCACGCTGTCGGTGGTCATCCAGGTCGCCTTCTTCCGGGCGACCCGCAGGCGGGTCTTCCGGATGGCGCCGCTGCATCACCACTTCGAGCTCGCGGGCTGGACGGAGAACACCGTCATCGTGCGGTTCTGGCTGGTGACGGCGATGGCCGTCGCTTTCGGCATCGGGCTGTTCTACGCCGACTGGCTGAACATCGTCGGGCTGTGAGCGACGCGTCACCCACCGGCAGGCCGTCGGTCCTCCTCGCGCGACACGCACCGGGGATCGGCCTGGCGGGGCGGCCCAGCAGCGACGATGGGGTCATGAGCGCGGACGAGCGGGGCGGCCTCCGATGACCGCCAGCACCCGGCCGCGGACGTCGGGCGCTGAGCGCTCCGCCCGCGAGCGCGCCACGCCGACCCGCCACGAGCGCCCCTCGCGCTTCCAGGGGCCTGCCTGGCTGGACGGCCCGATGACCAGCAGCCACCTCGTCCTCGGCTCGGCCGGGCTGCTCCTGGCCATCGGTCTGGTCATGGTCTTCTCCGCCTCCTCGATCGAGGCTGCGCTGGAGGACCAGCCCGCGTGGGCCCCAGGTGTGCAGCAGCTGATCTGGGCAGGGCTGGGCGTCGTCGCGATGCTGGTGGCCCTGCGACTGCCGACCGGGCTGATCCGGCGGTGGTCGCCGGTCGCGCTGATCGTGGTCGCAGCGATGCTGCTCCTGGTCCTGGTGCCCGGTATCGGTGTGAAGCTCAACGGGGCACGGCAGTGGTTCGACCTGGGCTTCGCCCTGCTGCAGCCCTCGGAGATCGCCAAGCTCGTGTTCGCGCTCTGGGGCGCGCACGTCCTCGCCCTGCGCGAGCGCTACCTGACCACGTCGTCGCTGCTCGTCCCGGTGGTGCCGGTCTTCGGGATCCTGTCGCTGCTGATCATCGCGGAACCGGACTTCGGCGGCGTCGTGAGCCTCGGGCTGGTGCTGGTCGGACTGCTCTGGGCCGGCGGGATGCCGCTGCGCTGGTTCGGCTGGGCCATCGCCGGTGGCGCTGCAGGGCTCGCCGCCGTGGTGACGGTGTCGCCCGAGCGCATGTCCCGCATCACGTCGTTCCTCGACCCGTTCGCCGACCCCACCGACGGCGGCTTCCAGGCCATCCGTGGCATGTACGCGCTGGCCACCGGCGGCTTCTGGGGTGTGGGGCTGGGCAACAGCGCCATGAAGTGGAACCTCCTCCCGGAGGCGGAGTCCGACTTCATCTTCGCGATCATCGGCGAGGAGCTCGGCTTCCTCGGCTGCCTGGTCGTGGTCGCCCTCTACGGCGTGCTGGCCTGGGCCGGGTTCCGCATCGCCCGCCGCTCGGCCGACCGGTTCGTGCAGCTCGCCAGCGTCGGCATCACCGTGTGGCTGGTCGGTCAGGCCGCCATGAACATGGGCTACGTGGTCGGGCTGCTGCCGGTGACCGGGGTGACGCTGCCGCTGATCTCCGCGGGTGGCACGTCCCTCATCCTCACGCTCTTCATCGTCGGCCTGCTGGCCCGCTTCGCCCGGTCCGAGCCCGCCGCCATCGAGGCGCAGCGCGCCCAGACCCGCGGCCGGATCGCCCGGCTCCTCCTGCCCGTGCCCGCAGCGGCGGTCGACCCGGTGCGGCCGCGCCGCCGGCCGGAGGACCGCGCTCCGGTGCCATCGCCGGGCGGCGGTGGCCGGACCCTGCTCCGCACCCGGGCCGCGCCGTCCCGGCCCGACGCGCGCCGGGGGGCCGCACTGCGGACGGCTCCACCTGCCGAGGCCCAGCCGCTCCGCGAGCGTGTCGTGCCGCCTCGGGACCGCCGCCCCGCCGCGAACGGTGCCCGGGGTGGCGGGCGTCGCCAGCCCCCCGCAGGAGCGCCCCGGCGGCCCGGGGGTGCCCGATGAGCCGGACCCGCAGCGTCGTCCTGGCCGGCGGTGGCACGGGCGGGCACATCGAGCCGATGCTCGCTCTCGCCGACGCCCTCCGCCGCAGGGACGGCGACCTCCGGATCACCTGTCTGGGCACCGCCCGCGGCATGGAGACCCGGCTGGTTCCGGCCCGCGGCTACGACCTCCGGCTGATCCCGCCGGTGCCCCTGCCGCGGAAGCCGACCGTCGACCTGCTCCGGGTCCCCGGCCGGGTCCGGCGGGCGGTCGCGGACACCCGCGCCCTCCTGGACGAGGTGTCCGCCGACGTCGTCGTCGGCTTCGGCGGATACGTCGCCCTGCCGGCGTATCTGGCGGCCCGCAGGTCGGGCGTGCCGATCGTCGTCCACGAGCAGAACGCCCTGCCCGGCCTGGCCAACCGCGTCGGTGCCCGGCTGGCCGCCCGGGTGGCCGTCACCGCGCCGGGGACGCCGCTGTACCGCGGCGAGCACGTGGGGATGCCCCTGCGCACCGCCATCAGCTCGCTGGACCGCGCGGCGCGGCGGGTCGAGGCCCGGGCCGAGTTCGGGCTGGACGCCGACCGTCCCACGCTGCTGGTGTTCGGCGGCTCGCAGGGCGCCCAGACGCTGAACCGGGCCGGGGTCGCCGCCGCTGATGCGCTCACCGCCGCCGGGATCCAGGTGTTGCACGCCCGCGGCCCCAAGAACACCGAGGTGACCGTCCCCGGTCGCCCCCCGGGTAGTGCCCCCTACGTGGTCGTCGATTATCTGGAACGCATGGACCTCGCCTACGCCGCTGCCGATCTCGCCCTCTGCCGGGCCGGCGCGGTGACCGTGGCCGAGCTCTCCGCCGTCGGACTGCCCGCGGCCTTCGTGCCCCTGCCCATCGGCAACGGTGAGCAGCGCCGCAACGCGCTGCCGGTGGTCGAGGCCGGCGGCGGACTGCTCGTCGAGGACGCGGACCTGGACGCGGACTGGATCACCGAGCACCTCGTGCCGGTGCTGACCGACCCCGCGGCGCTGTCCGGGTACGCCCGGCACGCCGCGGCCGCCGGGGTGCCCGACGCCGACGACCGGCTGGCCGACATCGTGCTCGAGGTGGGCGCGCCGGCCGCCGAGGCGCGGACCGAGTCCGGGGGGCAGCGATGAGCGCGGCCGACGTCGCTGCCTGGACCGATCCCGTGCCGACGCTCGAGGAGCTGGGTGCGGTGCACTTCGTGGGCATCGGTGGAGCCGGGATGAGCGGCATCGCGCGGATCCTGCTCGCCCGCGGTGTCCGCGTCTCGGGAAGCGATCGACGCGACACGCCGACCCTGCTTGCGCTGCGGGCGCTCGGCGCGCAGGTGGCCGTCGGCCACGACCCGGCGAACCTGGACGGGGCCGACACCGTGGTCGTCTCCACCGCGATCCGACCGGACAATCCCGAGCTGGCGGTCGCCCGGCAGCTCGGGCTGCGGGTGCTGCCCCGGGCCGTGGCCCTGGCGGCGGTCATGGCGGGCCGGCGCAGCGTGGCCGTGGCCGGTACGCACGGGAAGACCTCGACCACCTCGATGCTGACCGTCGCCGTCCAGGCGTGCGGGGTCGACCCGTCGTTCGCGATCGGCGGTGACCTCAACGAATCGGGCAGCAATGCGCACGCGGGGGAGGGCGACGTCTTCGTCGCCGAGGCGGACGAGAGCGACCGGTCCTTCCTGCTCCTGGCCCCCTTCAGCGCGATCGTGACCAACGTCGAGGCCGATCACCTCGACAACTACGGCGACCTGGCGGCCGTCGAGGACTCGTTCGACCGGTTCCTCCAGACCGTCGACCCGGCCGGGTTCGTCGTGGTGTGCGCCGACGACCCGGGCGCCGCGCGGCTGCGCACGGTGTCCTGCACGGCTCGCCTGCGCACCTACGGCCGTGCTGCCGACGCCGACCTGCGGCTGTCCGGGCTCGAGGTGGGCCAGGACGCGACCAGCTACACGGCGACCCTCGACGGCGTCGAGCTGGGGCGGGTGCGGATCCAGGTGCCGGGGGAGCACATGGCGCTCAACAGTGCCGCCGCGCTGCTGACCGGTCTCGAGCTGGGGCTGCCCGCGGCCGACCTCATCGAGGGCCTGGCCCGCTTCGGCGGTGTGCACAGACGGTTCGAGCTGAAGGGCGTCGCCGGCGGGGTGCGCGTGTACGACGACTACGCCCATCACCCGACCGAGGTCACCGCGCAGCTGAAGGCCGCCCGTGCCGTCGCGGGGGAGGGGCGGCTGGTCGTCGCCTTCCAGCCCCATCTCTACAGCCGGACCCAGGAGTTCGCGGAGGGCTTCGGGCAGGCCCTCGGCCTCGCCGACGACGTCGTGGTGATGGACGTGTACGGCGCCCGGGAGGACCCGGTCCCCGGCGTCACCGGTGCGATGGTGGCCGACGCCGTCCCGCTGCCGCCCGGCCGCGTGCTGTTCGAGCCCTCCTGGTCGGCGACCGCCCCCGCTCTGGCCGCGCGGGCCCGGCCGGGCGACCTGGTGATGACCATGGGGGCCGGAGACGTCTCCATGGTCGGTCCGGAGGTGCTCGCGGCCCTGCGGGCGGGAACCGGCGGAGATCCGGCGGGCGCGGACCGGTGAGCCGGTCCGGCACGACCACGCGGGACCGCAGTGGCGGTCCCCAGCGGAGGGCCGGGGGCCGCAGTGCCGACCGCCGGGGGCCCGAGCGCCACGGGAACCAGCGCCGGGGGAGCACGAGGCACCCGTCCGCGGCGGTCACCCCGCTGGCCCGGCGGAGCGGCCGGCCCGCGGGCGCACGCCGCCGACCGGTGCAGGCCGTCGCCGCGTGCGTGGGCGTGGCGCTCCTCGCCTGGCTGCTGCTGGCCGGTCCGGTCCTCACGGTGCGCGCGGTGCAGGTCGACGGTCTCGCCACCCTGTCGGCCGATCTGGTCCAGGAGGCAGCGGGCATCGGCGGGGGGACGCCGCTGCTGCGGGTCGACGTCGATGCCGCGGAGGCACGGGTGGCCCGGCTTCCCCAGGTCGCGTCGGTCGAGGTGACCCGCGACTGGCCGGCCAGCGTCGTGATCACCGTCGTGGAGCGGGTGCCGGTCGCCGTCGTGGGCGAGCCGGGACGCCGATCCCTCATCGACGCCGAGGGCGTGCTGTTCGACACGGTCACCGGTTCCCCGCCCGACGGTGTCGTGCCGCTCGACGTCCGGTCCCCGGGACCGGACGATGCCGCCACCCTGGCCGGCATCGCCGCGGTCGGCTCGCTGCCGGCCGATGTCCGCAAGCAGGTGACCGGTGCCGCCGCCTCCAGCGCCGACGACATCTCGCTGACGCTGACCGACGGGACCGTCGTGCGCTGGGGCGACGCGTCGGAATCCGACGCGAAGGCCGCCGCGCTGGTGGGGCTGCTCGAGCAGATCGCCGACGGCAGCCTCGAACCGGCGGGGACCATCGACGTCAGCACGCCCGCCGCAGTGGTCCTCCGCTAGGTCGACGGGGCCGCGGCCCGACGCGGACGCGCTCCTCCCGTCCAGCGCACGGCGACCGTCGCAGTGGGTGGCCCGCTGCCTCCGGAGCGCTCCCGGCGGTTCCTGCGGCCGACACGCCAGCAGCAGCGACACGCCCGGCGCGCAACATCTCTTTGGCGAGTTCCCGATCCAGGAACCTCACAGGGTCTGGACCCCGACATGAGACGTTCCACAGGCGGGTCGTCACACGCAGTGGTGCTGATGTGACCAACGGGTCGCCAGTGTTCGGTGCGATCCGCTGTCACCGACACGCCGACCCGATGAGGGTGCTTGTAGCGCCTCTCCGGACCCACCTAACTTCATCCACGTCGACCAAGTTGACATAACTGTAAGCCTGTACTTGAGGATGAGGGTCCAGTTGGGGAGCGCCGCATGACACCTCCGCACAACTATCTAGCGGTCATCAAGGTCGTCGGCATCGGCGGCGGCGGGGTGAACGCGGTCAATCGCATGATCGAGGTCGGCCTCAAGGGGGTCGAGTTCATCGCGATCAACACCGATGCGCAGGCGCTGCTGATGAGCGACGCCGACGTCAAGCTCGATGTCGGCCGCGAGCTCACCCGCGGGCTGGGTGCCGGCGCCCAGCCCGATGTGGGGCGCCAGGCCGCCGAGGACCACCGCGAGGAGATCGAGGAGGTCCTCCAGGGGGCGGACATGGTCTTCGTGACGGCGGGCGAGGGTGGGGGCACGGGTACCGGCGGGGCGCCGGTCGTGGCGTCCATCGCCCGCAAGCTCGGCGCCCTGACCATCGGTGTGGTCACGCGGCCGTTCGCCTTCGAGGGCAAGCGGCGCGCGGTCCAGGCCGAGTCGGGCATCGAGGAACTGCGCAACGAGTGCGACACGCTGATCGTGATCCCGAACGACCGGCTGCTGCAGCTCGGGGACCGCAACGTCAGCGTGATGGACGCGTTCCGCACCGCCGACCAGGTGCTGCTGTCCGGTGTCCAGGGCATCACGGACCTGATCACGACGCCCGGGCTGATCAACCTGGACTTCGCCGACGTCAAGTCGGTCATGTCCGGCGCAGGCTCGGCGCTGATGGGCATCGGGAGCGCGCGCGGTGACAACCGTGCGCTGCTCGCCTCGGAGCAGGCCATCGCCAGCCCGCTGCTGGAGGCCTCGATGGAGGGCGCGCACGGGGTGCTGCTGTCGATCTCCGGCGGGTCGGACCTGGGTCTCTTCGAGATCAACGAGGCCGCCTCGCTGGTGTCCGACGCGGCGCATCCGGACGCCAACATCATCTTCGGTGCGACGATCGACGACGCGCTGGGTGACGAGGTGCGGGTGACCGTCATCGCCGCCGGTTTCGACAGCGGCCGGCCCAGTGCCCGCCAGGCCGCCGAGGCGGCAGCGGCCGCGGGCGGATCCGCTGCCTCGGCGCCCGCGGGCCTCCCGCCGTACCGCCGGCCGATGTCGCCCCTGGGTCAGCAGCCGGGGGGAGAGCGGCGGGTCGTCCCGCAGACCGCCCAGGCGGCGCCTGCCGCTCCGGTGGAGGCCGCGGCTCCGGCACCTGCCCCCGCGGCGGCTCCGGCGCGCCCGGCCGCCGTGAACGGGGGCGGCATCACCGTGCCGCCGTTGCCGCCCATCCCCGGTCCGGTCTCCGGCCGGCGTCCGCTCTCCAGTGACGACTTCGAGGAAGAGCTCGACATCCCGGAGTTCCTCAAGCAGTAAGAGGACCCCGTCCTCCCCACCCTTCGCAAGCTCAGGGTGGGACCCGGGACGGGGCCGCGGGGGGCCGCTCCAGCACGTCACCTGGGGTGGCCCGGGACCACGTCACCTGGGGTGGCCCGGGACGGGGCCGTAAGGTCGTCCTCGATGAGCACTTCACCGGCCGCCTCGTCGGCGGTGCGGCCCCGCCGGGTCGTCACCGACCGGCGGGGCGGCCGGTCCCGTCCTCCCTACGACTCCTTCAACCTGGGCGACCACGTCGGTGACGACGCGGCCGACGTCGCGGCCAACCGCGATCGGGTCGCCCGCGAGCTGGGCGTGCCGGGGGACCGGCTGGTCTGGATGAACCAGGTGCACGGCACCGGCGTCGCCGTCGTCGACGGTCCCCAGGACGGCCCGGTGCTCGGCACGGACGCGCTCGTGACCACCACGCCCGGGCTCGTCCTGTGCGTCCTGGTCGCCGATTGCGTTCCCGTGCTGCTGGCCGACCCCGTCGCCGGCGTGGTCGCCGCCGTGCACGCCGGGCGCGAAGGGGTCCGGCGCGGCGTCGTCCCGGCGACGCTGTCGGCCATGGCGAGTCTGGGCGCACGGGCCCGGCACGTGAGCGCACTGCTGGGACCCGCGGTGTGCGGGGAGTGCTACGAGGTGCCGGCGGAGATGCAGGCCGACGTCGCCCGCGTCGCGCCGGCTGCCGCGGTGCGCACCCGGAAGGGCACGCCGGGCCTGGACCTGCGGGCCGCCGTCGCTGACGGGCTGCGCCGCGCCGGGATCCCCGAGGTCGTCCAGGACCCGCGCTGCACCGCGGAGGATCCCCACCTCTTCTCCCACCGGCGCGACGGCGTCACCGGGCGGCAGGCAGGGATCGTCTGGCTCGGCTGAGTACCGCGGACGAGGGGGCCGGCTCCGGCTGGTCCGGCACGCGGACCGGCCGCCGTGCCCGACGCCCCCGGCCGATGCTCCGGGGGATGGCGCGACGCCTCCTGGAGGGCGGCCGGCGCGCCTAGCCTCGTCGGATGGAGGGCCGCGGGCGGAACTCCCGGTTCCGTCCTGACATCGAGGGCCTGCGCGCCGTCGCGGTGCTGGCGGTCGTCCTCTTCCACGCCGACGTGCCTGGTCTTCCGGGCGGGTTCGTCGGCGTCGACATCTTCTTCGTCATCTCGGGGTTCCTCATCACCGGTCTGCTGTGGCGGGAGGTCCAGAGCAGCGGCAGGGTCCGGCTGGCCCGGTTCTACGGCGCCCGTGCCCGCCGTCTGCTGCCGGCCGGTGTCCTGGTCCTGGTCACCACCGCGGTGGCGTCGGTCTGGCTGCTCCCCCCGCTCCAGGCGCGGTCCGTCCTGGGCGACGTCGTCGCAGGCGCCCTGTACGTCGGCAACTATCGCTTCGCCGTCCAAGGGACCGACTACCTCACCGCGGACGTTCCGCCCTCGCCGGTCCAGCACTACTGGTCCCTGGGCGTGGAGGAGCAGTTCTACCTCTTCTGGCCGGCGCTGCTGATCGCCGCCGCATGGCTGGGCTCGCGGCTCAGCAGGAACCGCGACCGGCTGCCGCTGGGCGGCCGGCGTCCGGTGCTGCCGGCCCTGATCGTCCTCGGTGTGGTCGCGGGAGCCTCGTTCCTGCTCTCCCTGCGCTGGACCACCGACCTGCCACCGTGGGCCTTCTTCTCCCTCCCGTCGCGCGCGTGGCAGCTGGCGGTGGGCGGTCTGGTGGCGCTGAGCACGGCCTGGTGGCGCCGGCTGCCGGACCCGGCGGCCGGGCTCGCCGGCTGGACCGGGCTCGGGCTGATCGCGCTGGCCGCCGTCCGGCTGGACGAGTCGACGCCGTACCCCGGCGTGGCCGCGCTGCTGCCGGGGCTGGGGGCGGCGCTGGTGGTGATCGGCGGCTGCTCGCGACCCGATCGGGGCGTGGGCGTTCCCCTCTCCAGCCCGCCGATGCGGTTGATCGGGCGCCTGTCGTACTCCTGGTACCTGTGGCACTGGCCGGTGCTGCTGCTGGGCCCTGTGGTCATGGGTCACTCCCTCGGCCTGACCGCCCGCCTGGTCGCGGCCGCCGTGGCCGGGGGGCTGGCGATGCTCACGCTCGTCGCCGTCGAGAACCCGGTCCGGTTCGCGGCGCCGTTGCGCGCCTCCGGCGGCCGCAGCCTCCTCCTCGGCGGCGCACTCACCGCGATGGGCGTCTGCGCGTCGCTGGTTCTCGTGTCCACCGTTCCGACACCCGTGGGCCGCGGCGCGGCGGCCCGGGCTCCGGAGATCGAGGCACGGCCACCGGCGGCCCCGGCGCCACCGGCGCCACCGGCGGAGCCGACCCCGGATCCCGCGAAGGCGGCGCTGGAGGCGCTGACCGCACAGGTCCACGCCGCGGTGGCCGCGTCGGCCGATCGTCAGGCCGTGCCGTCCAACCTGACCCCGCCGCTGGCCGATGCCTTCGCCGAGAAACCGGAGGTCTTCGTCAACGGCTGCGTGCGGTCGTGGCTCTACGTGGGGCAGGGCGAGTGCGCCTACGGCGCCGCCGCGTCTGCGACCCGCGTAGCGCTGGTCGGGGACTCGCACGCCGCCATGTGGTTCCCCGCACTCGAGCAGGTCGCCGCCCGGCGGCAGTGGCGGCTGGAGACCATGGGGAAGGTGACCTGCCCGCTGCTGGACCTCCCGATCACCAGCCCCTACCTGGGTCGCACCTACACCGAGTGCACGCAGTGGCGCGGCCAGGTCCTCGACCGGCTGCGGAGGGAACGACCGGCCCTGATCGTCCTGAGCATGTCCCGCCGGTACGGCTCCGACTTCGGGTTCACCGTCTACAGCCGTCAGTGGCTCGACAGCCTGACGCGCCTCGTCGGGGAGCTGCGGTCCACCGGCGCCGCCGTCCTGGTGCTGGGTCCGGTTCCCGACCCGCGCTCCTTCGTCCCGACCTGCCTGTCCGCGCACCTCGACTCGGCCACCGCCTGCAGCCCCGACCGCGCCGCCGCGGTGAGCGATGCCGGGATCATCGCTGAGGAGCAGGCGACGGCGGCCGGCGCCGGTCACTACGCGGTGCTGACCGACCTCTTCTGCACACCCGCCCGCTGCCCGGTGATCGTCGGCAATCAGCTGGTCTACCGCGACGACAACCACCTCACGGTCGGCTACGCGACCTGGCTCGCGCCCGTCATCGACGCGCACGTCACCGTGGCGATGGCCGGCGGCTGACCGGGCAGGGTGCAGTCAGCCGGGAGCGTCGGCTGGAAGGATCAGCGGCATGGCCGATCTGGAAGGCAATCTGCGCTCGGTCCAGGCGCGGATCGCCGCAGCCGCGCGAGCGGCCGGACGCGACCCGGCGTCGGTCGCCCTGCTCGCCATCAGCAAGACCTGGCCCGCCGCCGACGTCCGCGCCCTGGCCGGGCTCGGCCAGGCCGACTTCGGCGAGAACCGGGCGCAGGAACTCGTCGGCAAGGCGACCGAGCTCGCCGACCTACCGCTGCGGTGGCACTTCGTCGGCCAGCTCCAGCGCAACAAGGCCGCTGCGGTGGCCCGGCTCGGTGCCGTCGTGCACTCGGTCGACCGGCCGTCGCTGGCCGCCGTGCTCGACCGGGTGGGCCGGGAGGGGAGCCCCGTGCAGGTGCTGCTCCAGGTGGACCTCGGGGGACAGCCCGGGGGAGAGGCCGCCCGCGGCGGGGCCCTGCCCGACGACGTTCCCGCCCTGGCCGATCTCGTCGCCGCCGCCTCGGGCCTCCGGCTGCGTGGTCTGATGGCCGTCGCTCCCCTCGGGGAGGACCCGCGGCCGGCGTTCGACCGGCTCGCCGCCCTCGCCGCCCGGGTGCGAGCGGACCACCCCGAGGCGGTCGACCTGTCCGCCGGCATGAGCGGGGACCTCGAGGCGGCCGTCGCGGCCGGCGCGACGATCGTGCGTGTCGGAACCGCGCTCTTCGGCGATCGGCCCCTACCCTGCGACGGAGATCAGAACTCACCAGCCACTCGAGTCACACGGGTCACTCGGGCCTCCGGAGCCTCCGGCGGGCCGTGACGACCGCAGTACGGACGCGACGCTGAGGACGCCAGCAGAGGGGGAGGTCCGATGGCTGGAGCCATGCGGAGAATGGGTATCTACCTGGGGCTCGTCGAGGACGACGACGCCCGCGGCTACGGCCGGTACGACGCCCGCCAGCCGGAGCACCCGGAGCACGACCGCCGCTACGCCGGTCGGTACGCCGACGACCGGTACGACGGCCCCTACGAGGACGAGTACTCGTCGGGCTACGGCGACGACGCGCCGGACGTCGACGACCTCCCCCCGGCGCGCGAGCCGGAGGCTCTGCCGGTGCGCCGCGAGCGTGCCGTGCGCCCGATCGGCCTCGCGCCGGCCGGCGCCGCCGGTACCCCGTCGCGGGTGAGCGCCCTGAGCGGCACGGGAACGGCCGGCTCGGGGATGGGCAACGGCGCCATGGGCAGCGGGCCCGTGGGCGCGACCGCCGCGAAGCTCCCCGTCCGTGAGCCGGTCGTGGCCGTCGCGGAGCCGACACCGGCCCCCGCGCCGCAGCCCTACCGGATCACCACCCTGCACCCGCGCACCTACAACGAGGCGCGCACGATCGGGGAGCGGTTCCGGGACGGCATGCCGGTCATCATGAACCTGACCGAGATGGACGACTCCGACGCGAAGCGGCTCGTCGACTTCGCTGCGGGCCTGTCCTTCGGACTGCGCGGTAGTATCGAGCGCGTCACGGCGAAGGTCTTCCTGCTCAGCCCGCAGAACGTCGACGTGACGGCCGAGGACAAGGCCCGGATCCGCGAAGGCGGGTTCTTCAACCAGTCCTGAGGCGTGCGTGAGGGGAGCTCGCGCGACGGTGGACACGGCACGCTAGGTGCCCCGAACGAACGAGGACCGTGGCTCTCATCTGGCAGATCGTCTCGTCGGTCCTGCTCGTCTTCCTCGTCCTGCTCTTCGCGCGGTTCGTCGTCGACTGGGTGATGGTGCTGGCCCGCAGCTGGCGGCCCTCCGGGCTCGTCGCCGCGGGGCTGGAAGTCGTCTACGCCACGACCGACCCTCCGCTGAAGGCGGTGCGCAAGGTCATCCCGCCCCTGAACCTGGGGTCCATCAGACTGGACCTCGGGTTTATGGTGCTGTTGATCGCCGTGTTGATCCTCAAGAGCATCACGGACTCGCTCGCTTATGGCTGAGGCCATCGGGACCAGCGCGGAACCGGCCTGGTCCGCCGCCGCTCGTCCGAGAACGTCCCTGTTCCCGCCGTCCCACCCGAGGTGACCCCGATGCCACTCACGCCTGCCGACGTGCACAACGTCGTCTTCAAGAAGCCGCCCATCGGGAAGCGGGGCTACGACGAGGACGAGGTCGACGCCTTCCTCGACGTCGTGGAGGCCGAGCTCGCGCGCCTCATCGAGGAGAACAACGAGCTGCGCTCCACCGTCGGCCGCGGCGGTGCCCGGATGGAGGAGGCGCCGGCTGCGGTGGCCACCCCGGCCCCCACCGCCCCGCCCCCGCCGCCGGTGCAGCAGCCGCGTGAGGACGACAGCGCCCGCGCCTCGCGGATGCTGGCCCTGGCCACCGAGACCGCGGACCGCTACGTCAACGAGGCCAAGACGCAGGCCGAGCAGATGCTGACCGGCGCCAAGACCAACAGTGAACGGTTGATGGCGGAGGCCCGCACCAAGAGCGAGCAGATGGTCGCCGAGGCCAAGCACCGTGCCGAGTCGATGGTCGGGGATGCCCGGACGCGCGCCGAGACGATGGAGCGCGAGTCGCGGGCCAAGGCGGCGGCTCTGGAGCAGGACGCCGAGCGCCGGCACGTCGAGGCGATGAGCGGCCTGGAGGAGAAGCGCAGCAGCCTGGAGCGCAAGATCGAGGAGCTGCGGACCTTCGAGCGGGAGTACCGCACCCGGCTGCGCTCCTACCTGGAGTCGCACCTGCGCGACCTGGACAGTCGTGGATCCGCGGAGCCGGCAGCGGCCAACCGGCAGAACCAGCACGCACCCGCGTAGACCTCGTGCACCCAGGGCCCGGACCGTTCGGTCCGGGCCCTGCGGCGTCCCGGGCTGCTGAAGGGGCCCTCCGCAGGGGGCCGCGCCGAGCGTGCGAGGTGTGGGGAGCGGAGGGTCCTTCTAGAGTCGCAGCGTGATCTTGGCTGCCGGCCTGCTGGTGCTCCTGGGCCTCGGACTGTTCGTCGCGGGCATCCTCACCGGGATGACCGCCCTCTACTGGGCATGCGTCGCGGTGTGCGTGGTGGCTGCGGTCCTGCTCGCCCTGACCCGGCGGCAGATGGGCGCCGCCACCCGCGCGGAGGCGGTGGCCGCTCCCGCAGCGCCCGTGACGCCGGTGTCGCCCGGGGATGGGCCGGCGCGCGAGCCCGGCAGCGGCTCTCCGCCGCCGCGGGCCGTCGACGACCGCGCGTCCGACGCAGCCGCCGTCGTGCCGGCCGGGGCGACCGCCGCGTCGGTCGCCGCTGAGCCGGAGCAACTGGCGGACCCGCCGGTCGAGGAGGTCGAGGTCACCGATCTGCTGATGGTGGTCGACCTCACCGACGAGGTGCTCGTCGTCGACGAGCGCCCGCGCTACCACCTGGCCGGGTGCGTACACCTCAGCGGGCGGACGGCGATCCCGCTGCCGCTGGACGAGGCGCGGACCGACGGCTTCACGCCGTGCGCGGTCTGCGCCCCCGACCGCACCCTCGCCCAGCGGGCCCGGGAACGGAGGGCCGGCCGGAGCGGCTGACCCGGCTCACCTCCCGGCGAGAGAACCTCCCGTGCGGGCGATGCTCATCCGCAGTCCGGGCAGGCCGTCCACGCGGGCGGCGCGGCCGCCCAGCGCTTCGGGGACCGTCGCCGATCGGGGGTCCGGGCCCTCGGAATCGGGGTGCACCGCCGTGGCGAGCACCTCGGCGGCCAACTGCGACTCGTGTTCGGTGAGAGCCCGCCGGATCTGCTCGTCCTCGGCCGTCCACCACAGCTCGATCCGGTCGCTGACCTCCAGTCCGCTGGACTTGCGAGCCTCCTGGATGAGGCGGACCACCTCGCGGACGAGTCCGGCGCGTTCGAGCTCCGGCGTGAGGGCGAGGTCCAGCGCGACGGTCAGTCCGCCCCCGCTGGCCACCGTCCACCCCTCCCGCGGCGTCTCGGTGACGATCAGGTCGCCGTCCTCGAGCGGGACGGGCGCGCCGTCGACCTGCACGGTCGCGGTGCCCGCCCGGTAGGCGGCGGTGAGTTCGGCCGCGTCGGCGGCGGCCACGGCCTTCGCCACGGCCTGGACCTGCTTGCCCAGCCGCCGCCCCACGGCCCGGAAGTCGACCTTCAGGCTGACGTCGACCAACGCACCGTCGGCACCCGACAGCTCGGCCATGTCGAGCACGTTGAGCTCGTCGGCCACCTCGGCGATCAGCTCGGCAGGCAGCGAGGCCCACCCGGGCGCCGCGACGACCGCGCGGGCCAGCGGCTGACGGGTGCGCACCTTCGCCGAGGTGCGAGCCGAGCGGCCCAGCTCGACCAGGCGACGGACCAGGGTCACCTGGGCCACGAGCTCGTCGTCACGGGCGTCCTCGTCGACGGCCGGCCACGAGGCCAGGTGCACCGAGTCGGGCGCGTCCCCGCCGAGGCCGGGCAGCACCGCGCGGGTCCAGACCTCGTCGGTCACGAACGGGGTGAACGGGGCCATGAGCCGGGTCAGGCCGTCGAGGACCTCGTGCAGGGTGGCCAGGGCGGCGGGATCGCCGTCCCAGAACCGGCGGCGGGAACGGCGGACGTACCAGTTGGACAGGTCGTCGACGAACCCGGCGAGCAGCCGGCCGGCACCCTGGGTGTCGAAGTCCTCCAGCGCCGTGGTGACGTCCTCGGTGACGGCGGCCAGTGTGGCCAGCGCCCAGCGGTCCAGCAGCGGCCGCTCGGCCCGTGCAGGGGCAGGCGTGGATGCCGGGTCCCAGCCGTTGGTGTCGGCGTACAGCGTGAAGAAGCTCGCGGTGTTCCAGTAGGTGAGCAGGACCTTGCGGACGACCTCGGACAGCGTCTCGTGTCCCACCCGGCGGGCCGACCACGGCGAGCCGCCGGCCAGCATGAACCAGCGGACGGCGTCGGCGCCGTGCCGGTCCATGAGCGGGATGGGCTCGAGGATGTTGCCCAGGTGCTTGCTCATCTTGCGGCCGTCCTCGGCGAGGATGTGGCCCAGGCACAGCACGTTCTCGTACGAGCTCTCGTCGAACACCAGGGTGCCGACCGCCATCAGCGTGTAGAACCAGCCGCGGGTCTGGTCGATCGCCTCGCAGATGAACTGCGCCGGGTAGGAGGCCTCGAACTTCTCCTTGTTGCGGTGCGGTGCGCCCCACTGGGCGAACGGCATGGACCCGGAGTCGTACCAGGCGTCGATCACCTGCCGGACCCGCCGGTAGGTGCCCTCCTCACCGGGGCGGGTGAAGGTGACGTCGTCGATGAACGGCCGGTGCGGGTCGAGGCCGGCGAGGTCCCGGCCGGTCAGCTCCGACAGCTCGGCGAGGGACCCGACGGCGATCAGCTTCGACGGGTCGGCGTCGTTGCGCCAGATCGGCAGCGGCGTCCCCCAGTAGCGGTCGCGGGAGAGCGCCCAGTCGACGTTGTTGTTCAGCCAGTCGCCGTAGCGGCCCCACTGGATGTTCTCCGGGTGCCAGTGCGTCTTCTCGTTCTCGGCGAGCAGCCGATCCTTGATCGCGCTGGTCCTGATGTACCAGGACGGCTGGGCGTAGTACATGAGCGGCGTGTGGCAGCGCCAGCAGTGCGGATAGCTGTGCTCGTACCGCAGCTCGCGGAAGAGGACGCCGCGGGACTGCAGATCCTCGACCAGCGCGGCGTCGGCGGCCTTGAAGAAGTGCCCGCCCACCAGCGGGAGCTCGGGCAGGAAGTGCCCGGTCGGGTCGATCGGGTTGACCACCGGCAGGCCGTAGCCGCGGCAGACCGCGAGGTCCTCCGCGCCGAATGCCGGCGACTGGTGCACCAGGCCGGTGCCGTCGTCGGTGGTCACGTAGTCGGCCAGGACGACGTAGTGCGCGTCGCCCTCGGGGAACTCCACCAGCTCGAAGGGCCGCTGGTAGTGGACCCGCTCCCAGTCGCGGCCGCTCGTGCGGGCGAGGATCTCCACGTCCTCGCCCAGCACCGCGGTCACCAACGGCTCGGCCACCACGAAGGTGCCGGCGTCCGTGCGGGCCACGACGTAGGTCACGTCCGGGTGGACGGCGACCGCCGTGTTCGACGGCAGCGTCCAGGGCGTCGTCGTCCAGATCAGCAGGTCGGCCTTGCCGGCCCACTCTCCGCTGGTGACCGGCAGCCGGACGTAGACCGAGGGATCGGTGAGCGTCTCGTAGCCCTGGGCGACCTCGTGGTCGGACAGGCCGGTGCCGCAGCGCGGGCAGTACGGGGCGACCCGGTGGTCCTCGACGAGCAGGCCCTTGTCGAAGATCTGCTTGAGCGACCACCAGACGCTCTCGATGTAGGCCGGGTCCATCGTCCAGTAGGCCGTGGACATGTCGACCCAGTAGCCCATGCGGCGGGTCAGCTCGGCGAACGAGTCGACGTGCCGCTCCACCGACTCGCGGCAGCGGGCGTTGAACTCGGCGATGCCGTAGCGCTCGATGTCGGGCTTGCCCGCGAACCCCAGCTCCTGCTCCACGGCGATCTCCACGGGCAGCCCGTGGCAGTCCCAGCCCGCCCGGCGGGGCACGTGCCAGCCCTGCATGGTCTTGAACCGCGGGAAGACGTCCTTGAACGCCCGGGCCTCGATGTGGTGGGTCCCCGGCCGGCCGTTGGCGGTGGGCGGACCCTCGTAGAAGACCCACTGCGGCTTGCCGGCGGAGGCCTCCAGCGACCGGGCGAAGACCTTGTCGGCCTCCCAGCGCTGCAGGATCTGCTTCTCCATGGCCGGCAGGTCGACCTGCGGGGGCAGCGCGGCGAACGGACCGGCGGGGGCGGGGGCACTCACGGGACCCATTCTCCCCGAACCGCCAAACGGGTCGCCGGGCGCGTCCTCGCCCGGCCGCGCCGGAACGGCGCAGAAACACCCGTACGGGAGACTGCCCCCCATGGACGGTGCCCGGTGAACACCACGGTCACCGTCGCCCTCGCCGTCGGAGCGCTGGTCGTCCTCGTCGCCGCTGTCGCCCTCCGGCTCGCCGACCGGGTCGGACTGCCGAGCCTCCTGCTCTACCTGGCGCTCGGTCTCGCCCTCGGCGAGAGCGGCCTCGGTGTCCAGTTCGAGGACTACCAGCTCACCCACACGCTGGGGTATGCCGCGCTCGTCGTCATCCTGGCGGAGGGCGGCCTCACCACGCGGTGGGCCGACGTCCGCCGGGCGATCGGGCCCGGCGTCGCGCTGTCCACGGTCGGCGTCGCGGTGAGCGTGGGCGTGACGGCGACCGTCGGTGTCCTGCTCCTCGGCTACGACTGGGGCTTCGCCCTCCTGCTGGCCGCGGTCATCAGCTCGACCGACGCCGCCGCGGTCTTCGCCACCCTGCGGCGGCTGCCCCTTCCGCGCCGGCTGGCCGCCTCCCTGGAGGCCGAGAGCGGCCTCAACGACGCCCCGGTCATCCTTGTGGTGACCGTCCTGGCCGAGTCCCTCACGGGGGAGACGACGCAGCCGTGGTGGTTGGTCGGTCTGGTCGTGGCCGCCGAGCTCGCCGGAGGCGCCGTCATCGGGATCGGCATCGGCTTCGCGGGCGCCGCGCTGCTGCGTCGGGTCGCCCTGCCCGTGGCCGGGTTCTACCCCCTGGCGACGCTGGCGCTCTGCGTCCTGGCGTACTCCACCGCGTCGCTGGCGCACACCTCGGGTTTCGTCGCGGTCTACCTGTGCGGTGTGGTGCTCGGCAACGCGGCAGTGCCCCACCGCACCGCCAGCGTCGGCTTCGCCGAGGGCATGGCGTCCCTGGCGCAGATCGGGCTGTTCGTCCTGCTCGGTCTGCTCGTCTCGCCGGACCGGCTGCCCGAGGCCATCGGGCCCGCGCTCCTCGTCGGCGGAGTGCTGCTGGTCCTCGCCCGGCCCCTGTCGGTGGTGGCCAGCCTGGCGTGGTTCCGCTTCCCGCTGGCCCAGCAGGCGTTCATCTCCTGGGCGGGACTGCGCGGGGCGGTGCCCATCGTCGCGGCGATCATCCCGCTGACCGCGGAGGTGCCCGGGGCGACGACGGTCTTCGACACGGTGTTCGTGCTGGTGGTCGTCTTCACGGTGATCCAGGGCTGGTCGCTGCCGTGGGTCGCGCGGCGCCTCCGGATCGCCACCCCCATGACCCCCCGTGACGTGCAGGTCGAGGCCGCCCCGCTGGAGGAGCTCGACGCCGAGCTCATGCAGCTGACCGTGCCCGCCGGTTCCCGCCTGCACGGGGTGTACCTGCCCGAGCTGCGGCTGCCCGAGGACGCCGCCGTGGTGCTGATCGTGCGCGACGGCCGGTCCTTCGTCCCCGACGACACGACCCGCCTCATGCGGGGCGACCAGGCGCTCCTGGTGTCGGCGCGCCGCTCCCGGCCCGAGGCCGAACGGCGGCTGCGGGCGGTCAGCCGCGCCGGCCGACTGGCCAGCTGGCGCGGGGAACGGGGCGCCGCGACCGAGCTGGACTGAATGAAAGGACCCCGTCCCTCTCACCCCTCGCGCGCTCGGGGTGAGCCTCCGGACGGGGCCACCTTCCCCCCACGCCACGCACGCTCGGCGCGGCCCCCGAAGGGCGGCCCGACAGCGGCCGGGTCCGCGCCGTGGGATGGTGGCCACCAGTGGACGGCGTCCATCCGGCGACCCACGGAGCGCGCGATGCGGTTCCTCTTCCGTCCGCCCGCCGCGGAGGCGGCAGGGCTGTTGAGCCTGCCCTGGGACCGACCTCTGCAGGAGTGGGACCCGAGCCTGCTGCTCGAGGTGCCGCAGCGGGGCATCTCCCGCCACGTGGTCCGGTTCGTCGCTTCCGGCGGCCGCGTCTTCGCGCTCAAGGAGATCTCCGAACGGCTGGCCCGGCACGAGTACCGGCTGCTGGGCGAGTTCGAGGAGGAGGGCCTGCCGACGGTCTCCGCGCTCGGCATCTGCGTGGACCGGCCGCACGACCAGGAGGCGATCCTGGTCACCCGCTACCTCGAGTACTCGATGTCCTACCGGTGGTTGTTCTCCAGCGCGCGCGGCGAGCACTCGGCCGATCAACTGCTGGACACGCTGGTGGAACTGCTGGTGCGGCTGCACCTGGCCGGCGTCTTCTGGGGTGACTGCTCGCTGTCGAACACCCTCTTCCGTCCGGACGCCGGGGCGCTGGTCGCCCACCTGGTGGACGCGGAGACCGCGGAACGGCATCCGGCCCTGTCGCCGTGGCTGCGCGCCCACGACGTCGACCTCGCCCGCGAGCGGGTGGGCGGTGAGCTGCTGGACCTGCAGTCCGGCGATCTCCTGCCGTCGGTCATCGACCCGATCGAGGTCGCCGAGAGCCTCGCGCCGCGCTACGAGGCGCTCTGGGACGAGGTCACCCACGAGCAGGTCTTCGGGGTCGACGAGCAGCGGTGGCGGGTGGCCGAGCGGCTCCAGCGGCTCAACGACCTCGGGTTCGACGTGGGGGAGATGGAGCTCGTCACCTCCGACGAGGGCGCCAAGCTCCGGGTCGAGACGCGGGTCGCCGAGCCCGGGCAGCATCGCCGGGAACTCCTCCGGCTCACCGGACTGGAGGTGCAGGAACGGCAGGCGCGCCGGCTGCTCAACGACATCCGGGCCTTCCGCGCCTACCTGGAGTCGACGGCCGGGGGGCCGGTGTCCGAGTCCTTCGCCGCGCACCGCTGGCTGGCCGAGGTCTACCAGCCGGTGGTGGAGTCCATCCCCCGCGACCTGGTCGGCCGGCTGGCGCCGGCGGAGGTGTTCCACGAGGTGCTGGAACACCGGTGGTTCCTGTCCGAGAAGGCCCAGCGGGACGTCGGGACGACGGAGGCGGCACGCTCCTACTTCGACACCGTGCTGCCCCGGACACCCCCCGAGATCACGACACCGTCGGTCATCGCCGAGCTGGGCCCGAAGGGCTGACCGGACGGCGAGCCGGTCATGTCTCGGTCCGGTGGCGATCGACGGATCCGCAACGGTTCGAATTGACACCCCTTATGACCTGCACCACGCTCCGATCACCGCGGTGACCCCTCTGTCGCTGGCGCGACAACGGAGGCGATACGAATGCCGATAGCTCCTGGCGATGGACGCCCCAGAGACGGGGTGCTCGCTCCTTCCCGAGCCAGGCGCAGGCCGCCTCGGCGTGGGCTCGCCGGTACCGCTGCACTCCTGGTCACCGCCGGCACGCTGGCCGGGTGCGGGGGCGGTAGCGGTGATGCGTCCACTCTGACCTGGTACATCAACCCCGACGCCGGGGGGCAGGCCGAGATCGCCAGCCGGTGCACGGAGGAAGCCGGCGGCGCCTACACCATCGAGACGGCGCAGCTGCCCCGCGAGTCCTCCCAGCAGCGCGAGCAACTCATCCGCCGCCTGGCCGCGGGGGACGCCTCGATCGACCTCGTCAGCCTGGACCCGCCGTACATCCCCGAGTTCGCCGAAGCGGGCTTCCTCGCCCCGGTGCCCGACGACGTGGCCGATCGGGTCACCGAGGGCGTCGTGCAGAGCGCCATCGACGGGTCGACGTGGAAGGACGAGCTGGTCGCCGTCCCGTTCTGGGCCAACACCCAGCTGCTCTGGTTCAAGAAGTCCGTGGCCGAGGCGGCGGGCCTCGACATGGAGCAGCCGGTCACCTGGGAGCAGCTCGTCCAGGTAGCCGAGGAACAGGACACCGCGATCGCCGCCCAGGGCATCCGCGCCGAGGCGTTGACCGTCTGGGTCAACGCGCTCATCGAATCAGCGGGCGGCTCGATCATCGAGAGGTCCGCCGACAACCCCGAGGACGTCCGACTCGGGCTCACCTCGGACGCCGCCGTGCGGGCCGCCGAGGTGATGCGCAACGTCAGCACCGTCGGGGGAGCGGCCTTCAGCACCGCGGGTGAGGACGCCAACGTCACCGACTTCGAGGAGGGCGACGCCGCCTTCATGGTGAACTGGCCGTTCGTCTGGGGCCGGGCCCTCGACGCGGTCGAGGCGGGCACGCTGGACCCCAGCGTGCCCGAGGACTACGGCTGGGCGCTCTATCCGCGGGTCCTCGAGGACGAGTCGAGCGCGCCACCGTACGGCGGGATCAACCTCGTGGTGGGCGCGTTCAGCGCGAACGTCGACGCCGCGTACGAGGCCGCGGAGTGCATCGTCTCCGAGGAGAACCAGGCCTACTACTTCACGACCAACGGGAACCCCGCGTCGAAGGCCTCGGTCTACGACGACCCCGAGGTGCTCGAGGTCTTCCCGCAGGCGCCCGTGATCCGGGAGTCCCTGGAGCAGGCAGCGCCCCGGCCGCAGACCGTCTACTACAGCGAGGTGTCGGGGGCGCTCCAGCGCGTCTACCACCCGGCGTCCTCGGTCGAACCAGGAACGACCGGTGAAGAGGCGAGCGAGCTGATCACCGCCGTCCTGCGAGGGGAGCAACTGCTGTGACCCAGACCACGCTTCCACCCGTCAAGAAGACCGAACCGGTCCAGGCGCCGAAGGGCGGGATCAGCGACCGGTCGCGGGCTGAACGGCGGCTCGGCTGGCTGCTGGCCGGCCCCGCCTTCGTGGTGATGCTGGCGGTCACCGCCTATCCCATCCTGCAGGCGGTCTACGAGTCGCTCTTCTCCTACCGGCTGACCGACCCGGACAACCGCGAGTTCATCGGTCTGAGCAACTACTGGGTGATCCTCACCGACTCCCTGTGGTGGCAGTCCATCTGGGTCACCGTCTTCATCACGGTGGTGACGGTCGCGGTGGAGCTCGTCCTCGGGTTCGGCCTGGCGATGGTGATGGCCAAGGCGCTGAGCTCCATCCGGCCGGTCGTCCGGGCGGCCATCCTCATCCCGTACGCGGTGATCACGGTGGTGTCGGCCTTCGCCTGGCAGTTCGCCTTCGACATCAACACCGGGTTCGTCAACAGCTGGTTCACCTGGCTCCCCGGCGTCGCGGCGGACACCGACTGGTTCGGCGACTGGGGTACGTCGATCCTGGTCATCTGCCTGGCCGAGATCTGGAAGACGACGCCGTTCATCTCCCTGCTGCTGCTGGCCGGCCTGGCCCAGGTTCCCGACGTGCTGCAGGAGGCCGCCATGGTCGACGGGGCCACGTGGTGGCAGCGGCTGTGGAAGGTGACGATCCCGAACATGAAGGCGGCGATCATGGTCGCCGTGCTGTTCCGCACCCTGGACGCGTTCCGGGTCTTCGACAGCATCTTCATCATGACCGCCGGCGCCAACGGCACCGAGTCGGTCTCGTTCCTCGCCTACCGGCAGACGATCGCGCGCCTGGAGATCGGTCTGGGTTCCGCGGTCTCGGTCCTGCTGTTCATCGCGGTCGTGATGATCGCGTTCGGTTTCATCAAGGGTTTCAAGATCAACCTGTCCCAGGCGCGGGGGGAGTAGCCGATGTCCACGCAGAAGAAGGTCATGTGGTGGATCGGCGGGGCGGTGATCGTCGTCTACGCGCTCTTCCCGATCGCCTGGATCATCTCGATCTCCCTCAAGGCGCCGTCGGACATCGCCAACGGCCAGTTCGCCCCGACGAACGTGTCCTGGGAGAACTACACGACCATCCTGACCGGCAGTGCCAGCGGCCTCTTCCTGCCGGCGCTGCGGAACTCCTTCGGCATCTGCCTGATCGCCACCTTCATCTCGTGCGTGCTGGCGATGTTCGCGGCCTATGCCATCGCACGACTGGACTTCCGCGGCAAGCGGTTGATCCTCTCGACCGCGCTCGGTGTGGCGATCTTCCCGGTCATCTCGATCGTCACGCCGCTGTTCAACGTGTGGCGTCAGATCGGGCTGTACGACACGTGGCCGGGGCTCATCCTCCCGTACTTGTCGCTCACCCTCCCCATCTCGATCTGGACCATGTCGGCGTTCTTCCGCGAGATCCCGTGGGAGATGGAACAGGCCGCCCAGGTCGACGGCGCGACGACGTGGCAGGCCTTCCGGAAGGTGATCGTCCCGCTCGCTGCGCCCGGGGTCTTCACCACGGCGATCATCGCCTTCTTCATCGCCTGGAACGACTTCGTCTACGGGATCGTCCTGACCTCGACCGAGGCGGCACGGCCGGTGCCGGCGGCCCTCGGCCTGTTCAGCGGCGCCTCACAGTTCGAGGACCCGACGGGCGCGATCGCCGCGGCCGCGGTGATCGTCACCATCCCGGTCGTCATCCTGGTCCTGCTCTTCCAGCGTCGCATCGTCGCCGGCCTCACCAACGGCGCCGTCAAGGGATGACCCCCGCCATGCTCCGCATTACACCGACCCATCGAGGGGACGAGGACTGATGGCTTCGATCGAGATGCGCAACATCGTCAAGCAGTACGGCGACGGGTTCCCGGCCGTGAACGACGTCAGCCTCGACATCGCCGACGGCGAGTTCATGATCCTCGTCGGCCCCTCCGGCTGCGGAAAGTCGACGCTGCTGCGGATGATCGTCGGCCTCGAGGACATCACCAGTGGCGACATGATCATCGGCGGGAAGCGGGTCAACGACCTCGCCCCCCGGGACCGCAACCTGTCGATGGTCTTCCAGAACTACGCCCTGTACCCGCACATGACCGTCTACGAGAACATCGCCTTCCCGTTGCGGCTGTCCAAGACCCCCGACGACGAGGTGCGCCGCCGCGTCACCGAGGCCGCGGACGTGCTGGAGCTCAAGGAGCACCTCGAGCGCAAGCCGGCCAACCTGTCGGGTGGCCAGCGTCAGCGCGTCGCCATGGGTCGCGCCATCGTGCGGCAGGCCGAGGCGTTCCTCTTCGACGAGCCGCTGTCCAACCTCGACGCCAAGCTGCGCGGCCAGATGCGCACGGAGATCTCCCGTCTCCAGCGCCGGCTCGGCATCACCACCGTCTACGTCACCCACGACCAGACCGAGGCCATGACCCTCGGCGACCGGGTGTGCGTCCTGCGCAAGGGCAAGATCCAGCAGGTCGCCTCACCGCGCGAGCTCTACGAGCAGCCGGTCAACCTGTTCGTCGCCGGCTTCATCGGCTCCCCTCCGATGAACTTCCTGCCGGCGACGCCGGAGGGCAACCGGCTGAACACACCCTTCGGCACCATCGAGCTCGACGAGAAGCGGGCGGCGGCGGTGCGCGGCCGGGACCTGCTCCTGGTCGGCATCCGGCCCGAGTACTTCGAGGACGCCAGCCTGGTTGACGAGGCGAAGCGTCCCCTCGGGTCGATGTTCCGGGCACGGGTCGACGTCACCGAATGGCTCGGGGACTCGCAGTTCGCCTACATCCCGTACGAGGCACCGGAGGCGATCACCGCGCAGCTGCGCGACCTCTCGCGCGAGCTGGACTCCGAGGAACTGCGTACCCAGGCGATCGTGTCCATCGACTCCACCAGCCGCATCCGCGAGGGCAGGGAGGCCGAATTCTGGCTCGACAGCCGGAAGGTGCACGTCTTCGACCCGACCTCCGGGGAGAACCTCACCCGCGACGCCGAGGCCGGTGCCGAGCTGACCCGGCTGGCGACGCAGGACCGGGTCGAGCAGCTCGACGAGTCCCGGGGCGGGGCCGCCAGGGTCGGGGCCGCCTGAGCTGTGGCCGGGCCGCCGGGACCAACGCCGTTGCGGCCCGGCCGCCTACCCGCCGCGTCTGCATCGCCATGGCCATGCCTGCATCGCCATGGCCCCTGGCTGCGGTTCGACGATGCGGGCGGCGGGGTTGACGCAGTCGCGTACCGGCGGTGGCGGCGCGGTTATCGTCGACGTCGGTGGCCGTGCGGCCACTGGCCGACCCCAGCCGAGGAGCCCGTCCTGTCCGAGCAGCCCGCCGACCCCGCGGACACCCCGGCCGCCGCCGGCGGTCGCCGCCCTCGGACCCGGCTCCTGCTCACGCTGGCCGCCGCCGTCCTGCTCGCCGACCTGGTCACCAAGCTGGCCGTGGTCGCGAGCATCGAGCCCGGTGAGGACATCCGCCTGCTCGGTGGGGCGCTGTACCTCACCCACCTGCGCAACACCGGTGCGGCCTTCTCCTTCGCCGAGGGCTTCACGGTCGTGTTCAGCCTGGTCGCGCTGGCCGTGGCCGTCGTCATCGTGCGGACGGCGCGCCGGCTGTTCTCCACCGCGTGGGCCGTCGCGCTCGGCCTCGTGCTGGGCGGTGCCCTGGGCAACCTGGTCGACCGGATCTTCCGCGATCCGGGGTTCCTGCGCGGGGGAGTGGTCGACTTCCTCTCCGTCTTCGGCCCCGACGGCCGGGTGTGGCCGGTCTTCAACGTCGCCGACTCGGCGATCGTCTGCGGCGGGATCCTCGGGGCCGTGCTGGCCCTGCGTGGCATCGAGTTCGACGGTTCCCGGAGCACCGACCAGGCCGCGACGGACGCCGCCTGAAGAAGGACCACCCTGCCCCCCACCAGCCCCCTGCAGGGCCCCGCCGCGAGCTCGTGAGTGGTGGGGGCAGGGGGTGTTTCTACCTGCAGAGCGGCCGTTCCAGTACGTCACGACGGGAGCACGTCACAATGGGCGGCATGACGAGCGTGCCCGGGATGCACCGTGCCCTGCCGGTGCCCGACGGGCTCGAGGGGCAGCGGGTCGACCAGGCGCTCTCGCGGCTGTTCGGGCTGTCCCGGACCGCGGCGGCCGACGTCGCCGACGCGGGCAACGTCGTCGTCGACGGCCGGGTCCGCGGCAAGGGCGACCGGCTCATCGGCGGCAGCTGGCTGGAGGTCGAGCTCCCGCCGCCACCGGGGGAACCGGTCGCGCCCCGGCCGGTCGAGGGCATGGGCATCCTGCACGACGACGACGACCTCGTCGTCGTCGACAAGCCCGTCGGCGTCGCGGCCCACCCGAGCCCGGGATGGGACGGCCCCACGGTGATCGGCGGCCTGGCCGCGGCCGGCTACCGGATCTCCACCTCGGGTGCCGCCGAGCGGCAGGGCGTGGTGCACCGCCTGGATGCCGCGACGACCGGCGTCATGGTGGTCGCCAAGAGCGAGCGGGCGTACACCGCGCTCAAGGCGGCGTTCAAGGAGCGCACGGTCGAGAAGGGGTACCACGCGCTGGTGCAGGGCCACCCCGACCCGTCGCGGGGCACGATCGACGCGCCCATCGACCGCCACCCGAAGCACGACTGGCGGTTCGCGGTGGTCAGCGGCGGGCGCCCGTCGGTCACCCACTACGAGGTCACCGAGGCCTTCCCGGCGGCCAGCCTGGTCGACATCCGGCTCGAGACCGGGCGGACCCATCAGATCCGGGTGCACTTCTCCGCACTGCGCCATCCGTGTGTGGGTGACATGACCTACGGCGCCGACCCGACGCTGGCCGCGCGGCTGGGCGTGGAGCGGCAGTGGCTGCACGCGGTCCGCCTCGGCTTCCCGCACCCCGCAGACGGCCGCTGGGTGGACCTCACGAGCGACTACCCGCCCGACCTCGCCGGCGCGCTGGCCGTCCTGCGCGCCGAGACCTGAACCCGGGACCGGTGAGTGGCCTGCCGGGCTCCCTCACCGACTTCGGTCCCGGAGCCCTCGCCGCGCTCGTGGTGGCGGGCTACCTGGTCCTCGGCGAGCCCATGGTCGGGCACGTGCTGCACCGGCGGTTCGAAGGCCGGCTGCGCACCGAGCCCGGTGCCCGGGTCTCGTTCTACCGGCGGTTGCTCGTGCTCGAGTGGGGACTGGCTCTGCTGGCACTGATCGTGTGGCTGTCGGCCCCCGGGGTCGACGCCGGCCAGGTCGGCCTGCGCTGGCCGCAGCAGTGGCCCGGCCCGGTGACCGGCCTCGTGCTGCTGCTCGTGCTCGGTTTCGTGGTCGTCTCCACCCGTGCGCTGCGGTCCGGAGCCCTCCTGGACGCCGAGTCGGCGCGCCGGCCGGGGGAGGGGCGGCACGCCGAGCCGGAGGCGCACGCCACGCTGGCGCTGCTGCCCCGCACCGCCCGGGAACGGCGGCTGTTCACCGTGGTGGGGCTGACGGCCGCGGTGTGCGAGGAGTGGTTGTACCGGGGGTTCTTCCTCGCGGTGGTCGCGGCACTGGCCGGGGGACTGCCCACCGGAGTGCTGGTCCTCGTCGCCGCCGTTGCCTTCGGTCTGGCGCACGCCTATCAGGGCCGGGTCGGCATCGTCACCACGGGCGTGCTCGGCGGGGTGATGGCGGCGGTCTACCTGCAGACCGGCTCGTTGCTCCTCCCCGTCGTCCTGCACGCCGTCATCGACCTGCGCTTCCTCCTCGTGCCGGCGCGGGTGCTCCCCGCTGGGCGGACGGCGTGACCCGGGTGGGTGGGGGGAGTGGGGCCGTCGCGTCCGTGGCGACGCAGGCGGACCGGCCCGAGGTGGCGGCCCTGCGCACCCGCGTGTTCGTCGAGGAGCAGGGCGTGCCGCCGGAGATCGAGCAGGACGCCGCGGACGCCACCGCCGTCCACGCGCTCAGCCGTGACGCCGGCGGCAGGGTGGTGGCCACCGGCCGGCTCCTGCTCCGCGAGGACGGAAGGGCGTCGATCGGCCGGATGGCGGCCGACGCGTCGGTCCGCGGCCGTGGGCACGGCGCCGCCGTCCTCGCCGAACTGCACCGGCAGGCGGTCCTGCGCGGGGTGACCGAGGTGGAGCTGCACGCCCAGGTGACCGCCCGGGGGTTCTACGAGCGGGTGGGCTACACGGCCGTCGGTGAGGAATATCTCGAGGCCGGGATTCCGCACGTGACGATGGTCCGGCGGCTCTGAAGGCGGCCCCCTGCAGGGGCCTGCCGCGAGCGTGCGAGTGGTGGGGGGCAGGGGGTCCTTCTGGGATCGGTCGGCCTGTGAGAAGACACGTCCTGTCAGACCCTCGGAGTAGACCTCTCCCAGTGCGAGGATCGTCGCACCGGACCGTGTCTTCCCCGCCGGTCGCCCGAGCGGAGTTCCTGCCGGCCGGGCACGCACGACCATTGAGGAGTCACAAGTACCCGTGAGCAGCACGTCCGACTCGTTCGCGCACCTCCACGTCCACACCGAGTACTCGATGCTGGACGGCGCGGCCAAGCTGCCCGAGGTGACGGCGGCCGCGGCCGCCCAGGGCATGCCGGCCCTCGCCATGACCGACCACGGCAACGTCTTCGGCGCCTACGACTTCTACAAGCAGGCGACCGGCGCCGGCGTGAAGCCGATCATCGGCATGGAGGGCTACTACACGCCCGGCTCCCGGTTCGACCGTGCGCCCTTCGACTTCGGCGACAACCTCATCGACGAGGAGGGCGACGGCGGGTCCAACCGCGGCAAGGCCGCGTACACCCACATGACGCTGCTGGCCCGCACGACCGAGGGGATGCACAACCTCTTCCGGATCTCCTCGCTGGCCAGCCTCGAGGGGCAATACCGCAAGCCGCGCTTCGACCGCGACCTGCTCGAGAAGTACGGCAAGGGCCTGATCGCCACCACCGGCTGCCCGTCGGGCGAGGTGAACATGTGGCTGCGCGCCGGCAAGGAGGACAAGGCCCGCCAGGCGGCCGCCGACTTCCAGGACATCTTCGGCAAGGAGAACTTCTACGCCGAGCTGATGGACCACGGGCTGTCGATCGAGAAGAAGACCCGACCGGCGCTGCTCGCGATCGCCGAGGACCTCGGCATCCCGCTGCTGGCGACCAACGACCTGCACTACACGCACAAGGAGGACGCCGCGGCGCACGACGCGCTGCTGTGCATCCAGACCGGCTCCCGGCTGAACGAGACCAACCGCTTCCGCTTCAACGGCGACGGCTATTACCTGAAGAGCGCGGCCGAGATGCGCGCGCTGTTCCCCGGCGACCTGCAGGTGGCCTGCGACAACACGCTGCTGGTCGCCGAGCAGTGCGAGGTGACCTTCACCGAGGGCGCCGACCTCATGCCGCGCTTCCCCCTCCCGCCGGGGGAGGACGAGACCTCCTGGTTCGTCAAGGAGGTCGAGCGCGGCCTGCACAAGCGGTGGCCGAACGGCATCCCCGACCACGTGCGCAAGCAGGCCGACTACGAGACCGGGATCATCTGCCAGATGGGCTTCCCGGGGTACTTCCTCGTGGTCGCCGACTTCATCAACTGGGCCAAGGACAACGGCATCCGCGTCGGACCGGGCCGTGGTTCGGCCGCGGGCTCGCTGGCCGCCTACGCGATGGGCATCACCGACCTCGACCCGCTGGCCCACGGCCTGATCTTCGAGCGGTTCCTCAACCCTGAGCGTGTCTCGATGCCCGACGTCGACATCGACTTCGACGACCGCCGCCGCGGCGAGGTCATCCGCTACGTGTCCGAGAAGTACGGCGAGGAGCGGGTCAGCCAGATCGTCACCTACGGCACGATCAAGGCGAAGGCCGCGATCAAGGACGCCGCCCGAGTGCTCGACCGCCCGTACTCGGTGGGCGACGAGCTGACCAAGCTCATGCCGCCGGGCGTGATGGGCAAGGACATCCCGCTCTCGGGGATCTTCGACCCGGCCCACCCGCGCTACAAGGAGGCCGCGGAGTTCCGTGCCCGGTACGAGTCCGACCCCGGCGCGGCCGAGGTCGTCGACCAGGCCCGCAAACTGGAGGGCCTGAAGCGCCAGTGGGGCGTGCACGCCGCCGGCGTGATCATCGGCCGCTACCCGCTGATCGACAGCATCCCGATCATGCGGCGCGAGGCCGACGGCGCCGTCATCACGCAGTTCGACTACCCGACGTGCGAGACGCTCGGCCTGCTCAAGATGGACTTCCTGGGGCTGCGCAACCTCACGGTCATCGACGACGCCCTGCGCAACATCGTGGCGAACGGCAAGGAGCCGATCGACCTCGACGAACTCAGCAAGGACCTCACCGACAAGGCGACCTACGAGCTCCTGGGCCGGGGCGACACCCTCGGGGTCTTCCAGTTCGACGGCGGTCCGATGCGGTCGCTGCTGCGGCTCATGCGGCCGGACAACTTCGAGGACATCTCGGCCGTCGGTGCGCTCTACCGCCCGGGGCCGATGGGCGCCAACTCGCACACCAACTACGCCCTGCGCAAGAACGGCCAGCAGGAGATCACGCCGATCCACCCGGAGCTGGCCGAGCCGCTGGAGGAGATCCTCGGCCAGACCTACGGCCTGATCGTCTACCAGGAGCAGGTCATGGCGATCGCGCAGAAGGTCGCCGGGTACTCGCTCGGCAAGGCCGACCTGCTGCGCCGCGCGATGGGCAAGAAGAAGAAGTCCGTCCTGGACGCGGAGTTCGTCGGCTTCGAAGCCGGCATGAAGGCCAACGGCTTCTCCGCCGCCGCGATCAAGACGCTCTGGGACATCCTGGTCCCGTTCGCCGACTACGCCTTCAACAAGGCGCACTCGGCGGCGTACGGGCTGATCTCCTACTGGACGGCCTACCTCAAGGCCAACTACCCGGCCGAGTACATGGCCGGCCTGCTCACCAGCGTGGGCGACGACAAGGACCGCCGGCCGATCTACCTGGCCGAGTGCCGCCGGATGGGCATCAAGGTGCTCCCGCCCGACGTCAACGAGTCGTCCTGGGACTTCACCGCTGTCGGCACCGACATCCGCTTCGGCATGGCCTCGGTGCGCAACGTCGGGCACAACGTCGTCGAGTCGATCGTCCGGGCGCGCGAGGAGAAGGGCGCGTTCAAGGACTTCGCGGACTTCATGCGCAAGATCGACACCGTGGCCTGCAACAAGAAGGTCATCGAGTCCCTGGCCAAGGCCGGTGCTTTCGACTCGCTCGGCCACTCCCGGCAGGGCATCGTCGCGATCCACGCCCAGGCCGTCGACTCCGCGATGGGGCTCAAGCGCAAGGAGGCCGAGGGGCAGTTCGACCTGTTCGGCAGCTTCGGCGAGGGCGACGCGGCCGACGACCCGTTCGGCAGCGCCCTCGACATCACCATCCCGACCGCCGACTGGTCCAAGAGCGAGCGGCTGATGTTCGAGCGCGACATGCTCGGCCTCTACGTCTCCGACCACCCGCTGCACGGCGTCGAGCACGTGCTCGCGGCCAACGCCGACACCCCGATCGCCGAGATCAACGCCGGCGGCGTCGAGGACGGCGCGAACGTCACCATCGCCGGCATCCTCACCTCGGTCTCGCCGCGCACCAACAAGCAGGGTGCGCCGTGGGCGATCGCGACGCTGGAGGACCTCGAGTCGGGCATCGAGGTGCTGTTCTTCCCCAAGACGTGGGCCGAGGTCTCCGAGAAGGTCGTGCGCGACCAGATCATCGTGGTCAAGGGGCGGATCAGCCGGCGCGACGACCAGCCCTCGCTGTTCGGCTCCGAGGTCACCATCCCCGAGCTCACCGAGGGCCCGCGCGGCCCGGTGCTCGTCTCGATGGCCGCGGCCCGCTGCACCCCGCCGGTGGTGGAGCGGCTGCGCGAGGTGCTGGGCAGTCACCCGGGCACGACCGAGGTGCAGCTCAAGCTCGTCAACGGCAGCCGCGAGACGGTCCTGCGCCTCGACCAGGGGCTTCGGGTACGCCCGAGCACGGCACTCATGGGCGACATCAAGGCCCTGCTCGGGCCCACCAGCGTGGCCATCCTGTGAGCAAGGACCCCGTCCTCCTTACCCCCTCGCAACCTCGTGGTGAGCCTCGGGACGGGGCCGCACTGACGACCGGCCCGGCGCGTGCCGGGATGCCGTTGTTCACTGGAGCGGTGAGCCATCCCTCGCCCCTGCCCCGTGCGGCGTCGGCCTACTGGGGAGGCTGGTCCGAGGTTCGGGCGGACCTGCGCAGCTCGGCCGGGATCGTGCTCGCGCTGGTGGCAGCCGGCGTGCCCGCCGGTCTGCTCTGGTGGTGGCTGGCGCCCCGGGCGGACTTCCGCGTGACCGACGCCGAACCGGTCCCGATCGGGAACCCCTCCGACGAGCTCCTGATCGCCGACGACGCCGTCTTCGCCCTCCTCCTCGCGGGCCTCGGCCTGCTGGCCGGCGCGGCGGCGTGGTCTCTCCGCCATCGGCGCGGAGTCGCGACCGTGCTCGCCCTCGCGGTGGGCGCGTGTCTGATGTCCGCCGTGGCCTGGCAGCTCGGCGAGCTCCTCGGTGCCGGCCCGAGCCGAGCTGAGCTGGCCGATGTCGGTGCCCAGGTGACGACCTCGCTCACGCTGGGCTCGTTACCGGCGCTCGCCCTCGCGCCGTTCACCGCACTGCTGGCCTACCTGGTGGCCGTTCTGTACGCCCCTCGCGACGACCTGGGGCGCACGGACCCCGGCGAGACGAGGACGTGGCCGCCGCCGCAGGTCGCCGGGGAGTCACCGGCGGGGGAGCGCCCGCTCGTCGACGTCCCGCCACCGGGCCGCCCCTCCGCCTGACGGTGCGGCCGCTGACTCGGTGGCCCGTCCCGAGGCTCGCCCCGAGCCTGCGAGGGGTGAGGAGGACGGGGTCCTCTTTCAGTTGACGGTCATGGGTGTGAGGAACTGCTGGAGCGGCACGGGCACCGCGCCGAGCGTCTGCAGCAGCGTCAGTTCGCGGCGCAGCAGGCGTGCTTCCAGAGTCAGGCGCCGCCGCGTGGCCGACTCCGCGAGCAGCGCCTGCCGGTCCTCGGTGGTCAGCTGTGCCGCCGATGCGACCAGGTAGGACAGCGCGGTGGGATCGTCGCTGACCGCGTCGAGCAGGACGGCGGTCTCGGCGTCCATCGTCGGCTCCTCGTCGCCGGCACTGCCTCCGCTGCCCAGGCCCGACACCTCGGCGACGTAGCGGCTGAACAGGTCGCGGACCCCTCGGGACAGGACGTCCAGGGAGCCGCGGGCGACGGCGGCCACCAGATCGTCCGTGTCGTCGTCGCAGAGCGGGGTGGCGCCGGCGGCCCCCGGGGTCAGCAGCCCGTCGGCGTCACCGGCCGCCTCCTCGGCGGCCTCCTCCTCGGCCAGCCACTCGACCTCGGCCTGCAGGTAGGGCGGGTCGTCGGCGACCACGACGTCCAGCAAGCGGAAGCGCTCCCCACCCACGGTGACGATCCGGAACCTCCCGTCGGCCTGCGGGCGCACGGCCTGCACCCGGGCTGTGCAGCCCACGTCGTAGAGCGCCTCGGCCGGGGCCACCCGCTCGACCTCCCACCCCTGCCGGATGGCGACGACGCCGAAGAACCGTCGGTCGTCGGCCTCGGGATGGCTGAGCAGGTCGTGCATCAGGCGCCGGTACCGCGGTTCGAAGATCTGCAGCGGCAGAACGATGCCGGGGAACAGCGGCGTCCCGAGTGGGAACAGTGGGATGAGCTCACCCATCCGCCCACCGTACGGGCGGGCGGGAAGGCATGCGCCGGCTCTGGCTACCCTGGAGTTCCCGCCGCACCGCACTCTGACTTCCCCGCCCACCACACTCTGGCCCACCCGCTCACCATCCGGAGGCATCCCGTGCTCGCCCGCATCGACCTGCGCGGATCCGCGCTGCCGGGGCCCCGTGATCTCGCCGGCCTGCTGCCGCGCGCCGGCACGGACATCGACTCGGTCATGGCCACGGTCCGGCCGCTGTGCGAGGACGTGCGCATCCGAGGGGCCCAGGCGGTCCGTGAGATCACCGCTCGCCTCGACGGCGTGGACAGCGAGGACTTCGCCGTTCCCCAGGCCGCCCTGGACCGGGCGCTCGCCGAGTGCGACCCGACGCTGCGGGCCGCGCTCGAAGAGGCGATCACCCGCGTCCGGACGGTGCATGCCGACCAGCGCCGGACCGACGTCACCACCCAGGTGGTCCCGGGTGGCACCATCACCGAGCGGTGGGTCCCGGTGCGCCGGGTCGGCCTCTACGTGCCGGGTGGCCTGGCCCCGCTGCTGTCCAGCGTGGTGATGAACGTCGTCCCGGCGCAGATCGCCGGCGTGCAGTCGATCGCCGTGGCCTCGCCGCCGCAGCGCGACCACGGCGGGTTGCCGGACCCGGGCGTGCTCGCGGCCTGCGCGCTGCTGGGCATCACCGAGGTCTACGCCGTCGGTGGGGCCCAGGCGGTCGCGACGTTCGGCTACGGCGCGGGTTCCTGCGAGCCCGTGGACATGGTCACCGGGCCGGGCAACGTCTACGTGACCGCGGCGAAGCGGCTGCTGCGCGGGCTCATCGGCATCGACTCCGAGGCCGGTCCCACCGAGGTCGCGATCCTCGCCGACGACACCGCCGACCCGGCGCACGTCGCCGCGGACCTGATCAGCCAGGCCGAGCACGACCCGCTCGCCGGGGCGGTGCTCGTCACCCCCAGCGAGGAGCTCGCCGACGCCGTGCTGGCGCTCGTGCCCGGCCAGGTGGCGGCCACCAAGCACTCCGACCGCATCACGACCGCCCTCGACGGCACGCAGTCCGGCATCGTGCTGGTCGACGACCTCGACGCGGGCCTGCGCGTCGTCGACGCCTACGCCGCCGAGCACCTGGAGATCCAGACGCGGGACGCGCGCGAGGTGGCGGCCCGGGTCCGCAACGCCGGGGCGATCTTCGTGGGCGCCTGGTCACCGGTGTCCCTCGGCGACTACTGCGCCGGGTCCAACCACGTGCTGCCCACCGGCGGCTGCGCGCGGTTCTCCAGCGGGCTGTCCGTGCAGTCGTTCCTGCGCGGGATCCACGTGGTCGAGTACGACCGGCAGGCGCTGGCTGCGGTGGCCGGGCACATCGACGCCCTGGCCGGTGCGGAGGACCTGCCGGCCCACGCGGCCGCCGTCCGGATCCGGCAGACCGGCTGATGCCTTCCCTCGACGAGCTCCCGCTGCGGCCGGAGCTGCGGGGCCGCTCGCCCTACGGCGCCCCCCAGGTTCCCGCCACCCACCGGCTGAACACCAACGAGAACCCGTACCCGCTGCCCGCCGAGCTGCTCGCCGACTTGGGCGCGGCCCTCGGCCACGCGGCGCTGGAACTCAACCGGTACCCCGACCGCGACGCCGTCGCGCTGCGCACCGACCTCGCTGCCTACCTGTCGCGGACCAGCGGGGAGCCGGTGGAGCCCGGGCAGGTCTGGGCCGCCAACGGGTCCAACGAGGTCCTGCAGCAGATCCTGCAGGCCTTCGGCGGTGCCGGCCGGACGGCGTTGGGCTTCACGCCGTCCTACTCGATGCACCCCATCATCTCGGGCGGGACGGGCACCGAGTGGGTCGACGGCCACCGCCGGGCCGACTTCACCATCGACGCCGCCGCGGCGACCGCGCAGGTCCGCGACGTGAGTCCTGACGTCGTCTTCGTGACCAGCCCGAACAACCCGACGGGCACCGCCGTCGCGCTGGAGACGATCGAGGCGATCTACGACGCCACGACCGGCGTCGTCGTCGTGGACGAGGCGTACGCGGAGTTCGCCCGCTCCGGGACGCCGTCCGCGCTGACCCTGCTGCCCGGCCGGCCCCGGCTGATCGTCAGCCGGACGATGAGCAAGGCCTTCGGCATGGCCGGGCTGCGCCTGGGCTACCTCGCCGCGGACCCTGCGGTCGTCGACGCGCTGCAGCTGGTCCGGCTGCCGTACCACCTGAGCTCGCTGACCCAGGCCGCCGCCCGCGCCGCCCTGGCGCACACCGACGCGCTCCTGGCCACCGTCGACGCGGTCAAGGCCCAGCGGGACCGGATCGTCGCGGCGCTCCCGGTGATGGGCCTGACAAGCGTGCCCAGTGACGCCAACTTCGTGCTGTTCGGGCACTTCACCGACGCGCCCGCGACCTGGCAGGCCCTCCTCGACCGGGGGGTCCTGGTGCGCGACGTCGGCCTGCCCGGCTGGCTGCGCGTCACCGCGGGCACTCCCGCTGAGACCGACGCCTTCCTCACCGCGCTGGGTGAGGTGGCGGCGACCTCCCGGAGCACTGGGGGAGAATCGGGCGCATGAGTCGCACCGCACGCGTCGAGCGCGCCACCAGCGAGACCAAGCTGGTCGTCGAGCTGAACCTCGACGGCACCGGGACCAGTTCGATCAGCACGGGCGTGGGCTTCTACGACCACATGCTCACCGCGCTGTCCAAGCACAGCGGCATCGACATCTCGGTGCAGGCCGACGGTGATCTGCACATCGACGCCCACCACACGGTGGAGGACGTCGCGATCGCGCTGGGGCAGGCCTTCGCACAGGCCCTGGGCGACAAGCGCGGCATCACCCGCTACGGGGACGCCACCATCCCGATGGACGAGGTGCTGGCCCAGGCCGCCGTCGACCTCTCCGGCCGGCCGTACTTCGTGCACTCCGAGCCCGAGAACATGACGCCGATGATCGGGCCGGACTACCCGACCAGCCTGACCAAGCACGTCCTGGAGTCCTTCGCCTTCAACGCGCGGATCAGCCTGCACGTGCGGGTCCTCTACGCCGGCCGCGACGCCCACCACATCGTCGAAGGCCAGTTCAAGGCGCTGGCCCGCGCCCTTCGCCAGGCCGTCGCGATCGACCCGCGGGTCACCGATGTGCCCTCCACCAAGGGCGCCCTGTAACCCGTGACCTTCGGACTCGTCCTGCTGCTCCTCGGCGGCTTCCTCCTCGGCGGCGCCTGGAGCGTCTGGCGCACCGACGAGGAGTCCGCCGCCCGCGGCGGGCCGCAGATCGCGCTCGCCGTCGTCCTCCTGGTCGCCGCCCTGCTGGCCAGCGCCGCGGGTCTCCTCCGCCTCGTCTGAGCAGGGACCGCCTCCTCCCCACCCCTCGCACGCTCGGGCGGTCCACGGCAACGGCCGGCTGCCGGAATGCCTGCGGGCCACCCAGCGCTGCTGGGTAGCGTGGCAGGAGTGAAGAAGGTGACCATCCTCGACTACGGGTCCGGCAACCTCCGGTCGGCGGAGCGGGCGCTGGCCCGCGTCGGGGCGGACGTCACGGTGACCTCGGACCGGGAGACCGCCCTGGACGCCGACGGTCTCGTCGTCCCCGGGGTGGGGGCCTTCGCCGCCTGCATGGACGGGCTGCGCGGCGTCGACGGCCCCCGGATCATCGGGCGTCGCCTGGCCGGGGGCCGGCCGGTCCTCGGCATCTGCGTGGGTATGCAGATCCTCTTCGAGCGCGGTGTCGAGCACGGCCACGACGCCGAGGGCTGCGGCGAGTGGCCGGGCGTGGTGGAGCAGCTCGAGGCGCCGGTCCTGCCGCACATGGGCTGGAACACCGTCGAGGTGCCGGAGGACAGCGTCCTGTTCGACGGTCTGGCCGATCAGCGCTTCTACTTCGTGCACTCCTACGGGGTCCGCGACTTCCCGCTCGGGGCGGACGGTCCGCCCTCACCCCTGGCCAGGCCCAAGGTCACCTGGGCGAAGCACGGCGACCGGTTCGTGGCCGGGGTCGAGAACGGCGCTCTCTCGGCGACGCAGTTCCACCCCGAGAAGAGCGGTGACGCGGGCGCCCAGTTGCTCGAGAACTGGCTGCGGACACTCGACTGACCTGCACCGGGACGCACCACCGCCCACCTAGGGTGACGGAGTGCCAGCTGCCCGGTCACGCACCGCCGGTCGCAGGTCCGCGGGCCGGCCCCGCCGCAGCGCTGGGCTGGTCCTGACCGCCCTGCTGCTCGGGCTCACCGGCTGGAGCGTCGCTGCCCTCCAGCCCCCCGGACCCGCGCCGGCCGACGCGCCGGCGACCGAGTTCAGCGCGACGCGGGCCCTCGCGCACGTGCAGGAGATCGCGTCGGGCGTGCACGTCCCCGGCAGTGCGGCGAGCGAGGGGGTGGTGGACGGCCTCGTCGAGACGCTCACCGGTCTGGGGCTGGACACCCGCGTCCAGAACGCGGTGGGTGCCGTACGGACGGCGTCGGGCGAGACCCGGATGGCCTCCGTCCGCAATGTCGTCGGCTACCTCCCCGGCACCCGGTCCACCGGCCGGTTGTTCCTCACCGCCCACCACGACTCGGTGGCGACCGGGCCGGGCGCCGCCGACGACGCGGCCGGGGTGGCCGCCGTCCTGGAGGCGGTGCGGGCGCTCACCACCGGGCCCCGGCTGCGCAACGACGTGGTGGTGGTGTTCACCGACGCCGAGGAGGCCTGCACCTGCGGAGCGGAGGCGTTCGCCGCCGCGCATCCGCTCGCCTCCGCGGGTGGTGTCGTGCTGAACCTGGAGGCCCGCGGCACGGGCGGGCCGCCGATCATGTTCGAGACCTCTCCCGGCAACGCCGGGCTGGCCGATGCCTACGCCGCGGCCGCTCCACACCCCGTCGCGAGCAGCTTCGCCGTCGAGGTCTACCGGGCCCTGCCCAACTCCACCGATTTCAGCATGCTCATGGCCGACGGCGACTTCACCGGCCTGAACGTCGCGTTCATCGACGGGGTGGCCGCGTACCACACCCCGCAGGACGTGCCCGAGCGGCTGGATCGGGGGACCCTGCAGGCGCTGGGCGACAACGCCCTGGCCATCGCCCGCGAGCTCGGGAGCCGCGACCTGACCGCGCTGGCCTCGCCGGGCGCCGACGACGCCACCTACTTCCCGGTCCTCGGCGAACTGGTCCGCTATCCGGGAACGCTGGTGTGGCCGCTCGCGGGCGCAGCGCTGGTCGCGGTCGGCCTCCTGGTCCTCGTCGTCCACCGGCGGGGGAGCAGCTCGCTCCGCCGCACCATGGCGGGCACGCTGCTGACCACGGTGCCGCTCGTCCTCGCGCCGCTCGCAGCCGAGGGACTGTGGGCGCTGCTGGCCATGGTCCGGCCGGGGTACGAGCAGCTGGTCGATCCGTGGCGACCCGGCTGGTTCCGGGTGGCGACCGTCGCGCTGGTGGCCGGCGTGGTGCTGTCCTGGTATGCCGTGCTGCGCCGCCGGGTGGGGGCCGACCCCCTCGCCGCCGGAGCGCTGGTCTGGCTGGCGGTGCTCACCGCTGTCCTGGCCGCGGTCGCGCCCGGTGGTGCGTACCTGACGGCGTGGCCGGCCCTGGCCGGGGCGCTCGCCGGCCTGCTCGCGGCCGTCACCTCCTCGCCCGCCGTCCGGATCGTGACGGCGCTGCTCTCGGGAGCCGTGGCGGTCGTGGTGCTCGCGCCGACCGTCGCCCTGCTCTTCCCGGCTCTCGGCCTGAGCGCTGCGGCAGCCCCGTCGGCGGTCGTGACGCTCCTCCTGCTCGCCCTGCTGCCCGCTCTCGACCCGCTCTTCCCCGATCCGGAGCGGGCCGCCGTCCGCGGATCCTGGCTGCCGGTCGCCGCGGTGCCCGCGACCGCTCTGGTGGTGGCCGTGGCATGCACCGTCGTCGGGCTGCAGGTCGACCGGTTCGACGCCGACCACCCGGTGCCCAGCCGGCTGGCGTACGTGCTCGACCAGGACACCGGGCTGGCCACGTGGGTGAGCACGGAGAGCACCCCGGGCGTGTACACCGCGGAGTACGTGGGCAGCCGGTTCGAGCTGCCCGTCGAGTACCCGCACCTGGGCGGTGAGGTGTGGTCGGGCCGGGCGGCGCCGGCCGACCTGCCTGCTGCGGGGGTGGAGACCGTGTCCGACACGGTGGTCGGCGGCCGGCGAGAGGTCACCGTCCGCATCAGCCCGCAGCGGCCCGCTGTGCGGATGATGACTCTCGACCTGCGCGTGGAGGGCGGCAGGGTGGCGACCGGCCGCGTCGCGGGGCGCGCGGTGCCCGAGGCGGAACTCGGCCGGGACCGGGCGTGGATCGTCTTCCATGCGCCACCCGAGGGTGGGCTCCGGGCGACGTTCGGGATCGACGGCGACGGGGCGGTCGACCTGCGGGTGATCGAGGCGAGCAACGGTCTCGAGGGGCTGCCCGGGCGCGAGCCGCGGCCCGACGGCGTCGACGCTGCCGGCTCGCACAGCGCCGACCTGGTGCTGGTCGCGGCGACCACCGCGCTCGGCTGACCGGGCTCCTCACCACCGTCCGCGGTGCACGACCTCCTCGATGCCGCGGCGGCCGCGGCGCAGCGAGGGGGAGCGGCGGTCGCCGTCGCCCGGATAGCCGACGGAGACGCAGCCGACCGGCCGGAAACCCGCAGGCACCCCGAAGACCTCGTGAAACGCGGTGAGCCGCTCGGGCGGGATGCCGAAGAAGCACGCGCCGAGCCCCTCGTCGACGGCGGTCAGCAGCATGAGCAGCGACGCCATCCCGGTGTCGACGTCCCAGTAGGGCACCGGCCAGCGTGCCTCGTCCCGGTCGGTCCAGCCCTTGTCCGGCTCGGCGTAGCGGTCGAGATAGGCGGACTTGTCCGACATCGGGACGATCAGCAGCGGCGCCCGGCGCATCCGGGTGAGCCATCCGTCCGGAGCCCCGCCATCGGTGGTCGCCGTCCAGAACCGCTCGCGCTCCTCCGGGGTCTCCAGCACGAGGAACGCCCAGCCCTGGCTGAACCCGGCCGACGGCGCCCGGATCGCGTGCTCCAGCAGCCGGTCGCGCACGTCCGACGGCACCGGCCGGTCCGGGTCGTAGTCCCGCACCATGCGGCGACGGCGGACCACCTCAGCGAACTCCACGGCAGCACTCCACGGCGACAGCCTGCCGCAGGGGCGCGGCGGACCCGCTCCTAGGCTGGTCGCCGTGCCGAAGCTGCAGCTGCTCCCCGCCGTCGACGTCGCCGATGGTCAGGCGGTCCGCCTCGTGCAGGGGGAGGCCGGGAGCGAGACCTCCTACGGCGACCCCCTCGAGGCGGCCATGACCTGGCAGCGCGACGGCGCCGAGTGGGTCCACCTGGTCGACCTCGACGCCGCCTTCGGTCGCGGCAGCAACCGTGAGCTGCTGGCCCGCGTGGTCGGCGAGCTCGACGTCGACGTGGAGCTCTCCGGCGGTATCCGGGACGACGAGTCGTTGACCGCCGCACTGGCCACCGGCTGCCGCCGGGTCAACCTGGGGACGGCGGCGCTGGAGTCACCGGAGTGGTGTGCCCGGGCGATCGCCGAGCACGGTGACCGGATCGCCGTGGGCCTGGACGTGCGCGGCACCCGGCTGGCCGCCCGCGGCTGGACCAAGGAGGGCGGCGAGCTCTACGAGACCCTGGCCCGCCTGGACGCCGAGGGGTGCGCCCGGTACGTGGTCACCGACATCACCAAGGACGGGACGCTGCGCGGGCCGAACCTCGACCTGCTCCGCGAGGTCTGCGCCGCGACCCCGCGGCCGGTCGTCGCGTCCGGCGGGGTGAGCTCGCTGGAGGACATCCGCGCGCTGGCCGGCCTGACCGCCGTCGGGGTCGAGGGCGCGATCGTCGGCAAGGCCCTCTACGCGGGTGCGTTCACCCTGCCGGAGGCGCTGCGGGTGACCGAGGAGGCCGCGTCGTGAGTGTCATCCGCCTCGGCTCCGGAGCACCCTGGGAGGGGATCGTCGGTTACAGCCGGGTCGTCGTCCGCGGGGACGCCGCCTGGGTCAGCGGCACCACCTCCGTCGTCGACGGGGCGGTCGCCCACCCCGGCGACGCGCGGGCGCAGACCCGGCAGGCCCTCGTCACCGTCCGGGAGTCCCTGGAGCGGGCCGGCTTCACCCTCGCCGACGTCGTCCGGACGCGGATGTTCGTCACCGACATCTCCCGCTGGGACGAGATCGGCCGCGCGCACGGCGAGGTCTTCGGGGACGTCCGGCCGGCCACCTCGATGGTGCAGGTGGCCGCGCTGATCGATCCGGCGATGCTCGTGGAGATCGAGGCGGACGCAGTCCGGGGGGCTGGGGCGTGAGTCTCGCGGTCCGCGTCATCCCGTGCCTGGACGTCGACGCCGGGCGCGTGGTCAAGGGCGTGAACTTCGTCGACCTGCGCGACGCCGGCGACCCGGTGGAGATGGCGAGGGTCTACGACGCCGAGGGCGCCGACGAGCTGACCTTCCTCGACATCACCGCGAGCTCCGGCGACCGCGCCACCACCTACGACGTGGTCAGCCGGACGGCGGAGAGCGTCTTCATCCCACTGACCGTCGGCGGCGGGGTGCGCAGCCCCCAGGACGTGGACCGGCTGCTGCGGGCGGGCGCGGACAAGGTGGCGGTCAACACCGCAGCCGTGGCCCGGCCCGAGCTGATCGCCGAGATCGCCGACCGGTACGGCAACCAGGTGCTGGTGCTGTCCCTGGACGCGCGGCGCTGCCAGGACGGCGCGGTCACCGACTCGGGCTTCGAGATCACCACCCACGGCGGACGGCGGGGGACCGGCCAGGACGCCGTCGAGTGGTGCGTCCGGGCCGCTCAGCTCGGGGCCGGCGAGATCCTGCTCAACTCCATGGACGCCGACGGCACCCGGACCGGGTTCGACACCGAGCTGATCCGCCAGGTGCGGCGCGAGGTGTCGGTGCCGCTGATCGCCAGCGGAGGGGCGGGCGCGGCCGAGCACTTCCCGCCGGCGGTCGAGGCAGGTGCGGACGCCGTCCTGGCCGCGAGCGTCTTCCACTTCGGCGTCATGCGCATCGGCGAGGTGAAGGACGCGCTGGCCGGCGCCGGTGTCCCGGTCCGCCACGAGGCCGACACCCCGCTTCCCTGACGCGTCGGCTTCGGCCTGGGACGGGCCCGGCGGGCACGCACATCTCGCCGGCGGCCACCCGACGCGCGCGCACGTCCCGGGAAGGGCGCGGGAAGAGGGGATCGGCGGCGGAGGTTACGGAGAGGGCCGTCGACCGGCCGGTGTCCAGCAGCCGGAAATCCGGTTAGCGACTCTAACGAACGCGCGTACCATCCGAAGGCCGTCGACCGACCCCCGAGGAGCACCGTGGCCCGCCGCCGAGACCCCGTCGTCCGGCGCGGTCTCCGTCACGTGGGGCGCTCCGTCGTCGAGCAGCCGGGCATGTTCAGCCTGGCCGTCGCCGCCAGCAGCGTCTACGGCGCCATGACCGTCGCGAGCGCCTACGTCATCGGCGAGATCACCGACCGGGTGCTGCTCCCGTCCTTCGCTGAGGGGGCGACGACGGCCGCCGCGCTGACCCTGGCGTCCGTGGCGATCATCGGGGTGGCGCTGCTGAAGATCGTCGGCATCCTCGGCCGTCGGCTCTTTGCCGGGATCATGAGCTACCGGCTGCAGGCCGACTACCGCCGCCGGGTCACCCGCCAGTATCTGCGGCTGCCGCTGTCCTGGCACCAGCGCCACCCGACGGGCCAGCTGCTGTCCAACGCCAACTCCGACGTCGAGGCCGCCTGGTTCTTCGTCGCGCCGCTGCCCTTCGCCGTCGGCGCACTGGTGATGATCGCGATCACCGTGGTCGCGCTGGTCCTCACCGACCCGCTGATCGCCCTCGTCGGCCTCGTCGTCTTCCCGCTGGTCTTCGTCGTCAACGTCGTCTACTCGCAGGTCATGTCGCCGCGGATGCAGCGGGCCCAGCAGCTGCGCGCCGAGGTCAGCGAGATCGCGCACGAGAGCTTCGACGCGGCGCTGGTCGTGAAGACGCTCGGCCGGGAGGCCGCGGAGACCGATCGCTTTCGGGCTCGCGCCGAAGAGCTGCGGGACGGTCTGGTCGCCGTCGGCCGGGTCCGTGGCCTGTTCGACCCGATGATGGAGGCGCTGCCCAATCTCGGCACGCTGGCCGTGCTGCTGATCGGGGCGGGCCGGGTCGCCGACGGCAGCACCGACGCCGGCAGCCTCGTCTCCATCGCCTACCTGTTCACCCTCCTGGCGCTGCCCATCCGCGCCATCGGCTGGGTGCTTGCCGACCTGCCCCGGGCGCTGGCCGGATTCGACCGGGTCACGCCGGTGCTGGAGGCGACGGGGGAGACCCCGTACGGGCCCGACCTGGCAGTGGCCGTGGGCGCCGGGGCCGCGCTCGGGGTGGAGGGCGTGGACTTCGCCTTCTCCGACGCCGCCTCCCCGACGCTGCGCGGAGTCACCTTCGACGTGCCGGCCGGCACCACGGTGGCCGTCGTCGGTCCGACCGGCTCGGGCAAGTCCACCCTGGCCGGGCTACTGGTCCGCCTGGTCGACCCCGCCGACGGCACGGTGCTCATCGACGGCGTGGACCTGCGCCGGCTGCGGGAGGGCGAGGTCAGCGGCCAGGCCGCCTTCGTCGCGCAGGGCACGTTCCTCTTCGACGACACCGTGCGCGGCAACGTCACCCTCGGCGCTCCGTTCTCCGATGACGAGGTCTGGGCCGCCCTGCGGGTGGCCGCGGCGGACCGCTTCGTCGCGGCGCTGCCCGAGGGCCTCGACACCCGGGTCGGCGAGCGCGGGGCGACGTTGTCGGGCGGCCAGCGACAGCGGCTCGCGCTCGCCCGCGCCGTCGTCCGCCGACCGCGGCTGCTCGTGCTGGACGACGCCACGAGCGCGGTCGACCCGTCGATCGAGGCGCACATCCTCGACGCGCTGCGGGGCGGGGACGACCCGGCGACCGTGGTCGTGGTCGCCTACCGGCAGGCCACGATCGCCCTGGCCGACGAGGTGGTGTGGCTCGAGCGGGGGCAGGTGCTCGCGCGCGGCAGCCACGAGCAACTGCTCGCCGAGGTCCCCGGCTACGCGGCCCTGGTCCGCGCCTACTCGCAGGCGGAGGTGGCCGTATGAGCGAGCCCGTGCTGCCCGCGGACCACCGACGCGAGGGCGCGTTCGCCACCCTGCGCCGGGGTCTGCGGATGATGCCGGAGTTCCGCCGCGGGCTGCCGCTCACCTTCGCGCTCGCGCTGCTGGCCACCGCGGGGCGGGTGGTCGTGCCGATCGCCGTCCAGCAGGTCATCGACCGCGGGCTCGCGGCTCCCGGCGGCCCCGACATGGGTCTGGTCACCCGGCTCGTCCTGCTCTGCGCCGTCGTCGTGCTGATCACCGCCGTCGCGGTCTACCGCATGAACGTGCGCCTCTTCCGCACCACGGAGACCGCGCTGGCCCGGCTGCGGGTCCGCGCGTTCCGTCACGTCCACGACCTCTCGGTGCTGCACCAGCAGGGGGAGCGGCGGGGATCTCTGGTCTCCCGCGTCACCAGCGACGTCGACCAGCTCTCCACCTTCATGCAGTGGGGCGGGGTGCTCGGCCTGGTCAGCGTCGGCCAGCTCGTCGTGGCCACGGTGGTCATGTCCCTCTACTCGTGGCAGCTCACGCTGCTGGTCCTGGTCTGCTTCGTCCCGCTGGCGATCGCCGTCCGCTGGTTCGCCCAGCGTCTGGCTACCGCCTACGGCGTCGTCCGGGAGCGGGTCGGGGACGTCCTGGGGGCCGTCGCGGAGTCCGTCGTCGGCGCGCCCACGGTGCGCGCGTACGGCGTCGGTGGCCGGACGGCGGCCCGCATCGACGCCGCGATCGACCGGCAGTACCGAGCGCAGGTCGACGCCCAGAAGGTCACCGCGGCCGTCTTCGTCAGCGGAGAGTTCGTGGCCGCGATCGCCAACGCGGCGGTGGTCGTCGTCGGCGTGCTGCTGGGGCTGGCGGGGGAGATCTCGGTCGGGACCCTGGTGGCGTTCCTCTTCCTGGTCACGCTCTTCGTCGCACCGGTGCAGACCGCCAGTGAGGTGCTCAACGAGGCCCAGAACGCCGTCGCCGGCTTCCGCCGCGTGCTCGACGTCATCGACACCGAGCCCGACGTCCGGGACCCGGAGGTCGCCGACCCGGAGCGGGTGCGCGACCTGCCCTCCGGGCCGCTGGGCGTTCGCTTCGACGACGTCTCGTTCCGCTACACCCCGGGGGCGCGCCTCGCCCTCGACCACGTCGCGCTCACCATCGAGCCCCGGCAGCGGGTGGCGATCGTGGGGGAGACCGGCTCCGGGAAGACCACGTTCGCCAAGCTGGTCACCCGACTGATGGACCCCGAAGAGGGGCGGGTGCTGCTCGGGTCGGACGCCGGGGGCTGGGTGCCGCTGGAGGAGGTCGCCTTCTCGTCGCTGCGCGGGCGGGTGGTGATGGTGCCGCAGGACGGCTTCCTGTTCGACGCGACCGTGGCCGACAACGTCCGCTACGGACGCCCCGGGATGACCGACGCGGACGTCACCGCCGCCTTCGACGACCTCGGGCTGGAGGCCTGGGTCGCCGGCCTCGCCGACGGCGTACGGACGCCGGTCGGGCAGCGCGGGGAGTCGCTGTCCTCCGGGGAGCGGCAGCTGGTCGCGGTCGCCCGCGCCTACGTGGCCGATCCCGACCTGCTGGTGCTCGACGAGGCCACCAGCGCGGTCGACCCGGCCACCGAGCAGCGGCTGACCCGTGCCCTGGACCGGTTGACCGACGGCCGGACCACACTGACGATCGCGCACCGGTTGTCCACCGCCGAACGGGCCGACGAGGTGCTCGTCGTCGACGCCGGCCGGGTCGTGCAGCGCGGCACGCACGCGGAGCTGGTGGACGCCGACGGCCCGTACGCCCGGCTGCACGCCTCCTGGCGGCGTTCCTCGGCGGGAAGCCCGGCTCCGGCCGCCTGACGCTCTACGCTGCGCGCGTGCACCCTGCCGCCGGCCCGACCCGCCGGAGGCCGCCCGCCCCGGCGATCGCCGCCGCCGTCCTCGGCCTGCTGAGCGCGTCCGTGCCGGCGATCTTCCTCCTGGCGGCCATCGCCTTCTCGGGCGGGCGTGTCGAGGGCAACGCCTGGCTGCTGATCGCCGTGCCGGTCCTCCTGGTGCTCGGGCTGCTCGTCGGTGGGGTGCTGCTGCTGGCCGGCCGGTCGTGGTCGGTGCTCGCGGTCACCGCCGGCGTGCTCGCCGCGTTGCTCGTCTACGGGCAGGCAGTGGGTGGCTGGGGCGCCGGTGCGTTCGGCGTCCTCACCCTCCTGTTTCCGCTGATCACCACCGTGCTCGCGGTTCTGCCCCGGGTCCGCGCCTGGGTCACCGCGCGGCGGGTCGCTCGATAGGTGGCACTCCGGCTGACCCGCAGTTCCGCGTCCTAGGCTCGAACCATGCCGTCGTCCGCCTCGCGCAGCCGTGCACCGGCGCGGCGCTCACCGCGGCCCGCCCCCCGCGTCGTCGCGGCGCCGGCGGCGGAACGACCCCTCCTCGTCCCGTTCGCCGCCTTCTTCGGGCTGGTGGTCGCCGCCGAGGACGTCTACCTGGCCTGGCTGATGTGGACGCCGGAGATCGGCTGGGACTGGTTCATGGCCGGTCCGTTGCTGCTCGCCGTGCTCGCGGTGGCGGGATCGGCGCTGGTGTTCACCGGGCGTTCCCGGGGCTGGGTCGTGCTGGCGGTCGGGGCCGTGCTGCCGCTGGCCGCCCTGGTGGGGCTCGCGGCGTTCTTCGTCGCCCTCGGCGGGGGCGAGGCGCTGTGGTCGGTGGTGCTCCTGGCCGTGGGTCCGCTGGGCTGCCTGCTCCTGACCGTCCGGCGGCCCGTCCGTGAGTGGACGCGGGCGCGTCGCCCGCCGGAGGGACGGCGAAAGCCCGCACGTTCCCGCTAGCGTCGCTCCCGTGACCAGCAACGAGCCCGGCCGCATGGAGACAGACGTCGTCGTCGTGGGGGCGGGGCTCGCCGGCCTGGTGGCCACCGCGGAGCTCGCCGACGCCGGCAAGCGCGTCATCCTGCTGGAGCAGGAACCCGAGGCCTCCCTCGGCGGACAGGCCTGGTGGAGCTTCGGGGGGCTCTTCCTCGTCGACTCGCCGGAGCAGCGGCGGCTGCGGGTGCACGACTCCCTGGAGCTCGCCCGCCAGGACTGGTTCGGCACGGCTGATTTCGACCGCGACTCCGATCACTGGCCACGGCAGTGGGCCGAGGCCTACCTGCAGTTCGCCGCGGGGGAGAAGCGGGCCTGGCTCAAGGAGCAGGGCATCGGCTTCTTCCCGATCGTCGGCTGGGCCGAGCGCGGCGGGTACACCGCCACCGGACACGGCAACTCCGTGCCCCGCTTCCACATCGTGTGGGGCACGGGCCCGGCCATCGTCGAGCCGTTCGCCCGCCGCGTGCGCGCCGCCGTCGAGGCCGGCCGGGTGCAACTGCGCTTCCGGCACCGCGTCTCCGAGCTGGTCGTGACCGGGGATGCGGTGACCGGGGTGCGTGGCGCCGTGCTGGAGAGCAGCGGGGTGGCCCGCGGCGAGGCGAGCTCGCGCACCGAGGTCGGGGACTTCGAGATCACCGCGCAGGCCGTCGTCGTGACCGCCGGCGGGATCGGCGGCAACCACGAGCTGGTCCGCAAGAACTGGCCGGCCCGGCTCGGTCCGGCTCCGCAGCGGTTGCTCTCGGGCGTGCCCGCGCACGTCGACGGCCGCATGCTCCAGGCCACCGAGGCCGCCGGCGCCAGCGTGGTCAACAGCGACCGCATGTGGCACTACACGGAAGGCATCGCCAACCACTCACCGGTGTGGGACAAGCACGGCATCCGCATCCTGCCGGGCCCCTCGTCGATGTGGTTCGACGCCACCGGCAGGAGGCTGCCGGTGCCACTGTTCCCCGGCTTCGACACCCTGGGGACCCTCGCCCACATCGGGACGACCGGTTACGAGCACACCTGGTTCGTCGCGACCCACAAGATCGTGGAGAAGGAGTTCGGGCTGTCGGGCTCCGAGCAGAATCCCGACCTCACCGGCAGGGACGTCCGGCTGCTCGCGACACGGGTGCAGGCCGGCGTGGCCGCCCCTGTCCAGGCATTCCTGGACAAGGGCGAGGACTTCGTCGTCGCCGCCACACTGCCGGAACTCGTCGCCGGGATGAACCGGATCACCGGCGGGACGCCGGAGCTGGACCTCGCGCAGATCGAGCGGGAGATCGTGGCCCGCGACCGGGAGATCGCCCACCCCTTCACCAAGGACCTGCAGGTCACCGCCATCCGGGGCGCCCGCAACTACATCGGCGACAAGCTCATCCGGGTGGCCCCGCCGCACCGGATCCTGGACCCGGAGGCCGGCCCGCTGATCGCCGTCCGGCTGAACCTGATCACCCGCAAGACCCTCGGTGGACTCGAGACCGACCTGTCCGGCCGGGTCCTCCGGCCGGGCGGCCAGGTGTTCCCCGGTCTCTACGCGGCGGGGGAGATCGCCGGCTTCGGTGGCGGCGGCATGCACGGCTACCGGGCCCTGGAGGGCACCTTCCTCGGCGGGTGCCTGTTCTCCGGCCGGGTGGCCGGCCGTGCCGCGGCGGCCGCCCTGTGAGCGGACAGGGGCGTGAGCATCGCAGCGAGGAACGAGTGAGGAGCGGAGCGCCCCACGGGAGCGAACGGGAGACACGGTGACGGGCGCCAACTGGGGGCCGCCGGCCCCGAGCCCGTGGGCCGATCCGGCCACGCCCACCGAGCAGGGCGCGCCCTACGCCGGCCCGCCCGCGACGACCCAGCCGTATCCCGGGGCCTACGGCTACCCGGCCGCCTACCACCCGGCGCCGCAGTGGGGGCCGCCGGCTCCATGGGGGCCGGTCCCGCCGCGGCCCCCGCAGCGCCCCGGCCAGCTCATCACCGCCGCCGTGCTGGCTCTCGCCCAGGCCGTCGTGACCCTGATCGCCTCCCTGTACCTCTGGTTCATCGCCTCGATCGCGGACCTCGCCGCCGCCGGGGCCGACGGTGTGCCCTCCCCGGCCGCGGTGGACGCGCTGGCCACCGAGGGCACCGTGCTCGCGGTCGTCCAGGTGCTGGCGGCGGTCGTGCTCGCCGGCGGCGGCGTCTGGGCACTGAACACCCGCCGCCGGGGCGCGTGGCGGCTGCTGGTGGCGGCCCTCGCCGCCCAGGTCCTCCTCGCCGGGTACTGGGCCGTCCGGCTGCTGTCGGAGATCGGCGCGTTCGGCTCCGAGGGGGCGATCGCGTCCTTCTCGCTGTTCTTCGCCGCCGGCCCGCTGGTGGGTCTGGGCATGCTGCTCGTCGGCCCCGGCCGGCGCTGGTTCGGCAGCACTCGGCAGGCCTGACCGCCGGGCACGGCAGACTGGGAGCATGTCCGCCGTTCCCGCCGACCCTCAGCTGGCCCCCGAGGTCGCCGCCCTGCTCCGCCGCGACCCGGCGGGGCTGGTGGCCGCCATCGTCCAGCAGCACGACACCGGCGAGGTGCTCATGCTCGCGTGGATGGACGACGAGGCGCTCCGGCGCACCCTGACCACCGGACGGGGGACCTACTGGTCCCGCAGTCGCGGGGAGTACTGGGTGAAGGGCGAGACCTCCGGCAACCGTCAATGGGTGCGCGAGGTGCGGGTGGACTGCGACGGCGACGCGCTGCTCGTGCTCGTGGACCAGGAGGGCGCGGCCTGCCACACCGGCGAGCGCAGCTGCTTCTTCCGCTCGCTGCCCGCGGTGGAGGGGACCGCACCATGAGGTTCGGCGTCACCGTCCCCTCCCGTGAGGAGTTCGCGGCCCTGGAGCAGCCGGTCGTGCCGGTCGCCCGCAAGCTGCTGGCCGACGGCGAGACCGCCGTCGGCATCTATCGCAAGCTGGCCGGCAACCGGCCCGGCACGGTGCTGCTGGAGTCCGCCGAGCAGGGCAAGCGCTGGGCGCGGTACAGCTTCGTCGGCGTCCGCAGCGCCGGGGTGCTCACCGAGCGGGACGGCGTCACCCAGTGGTTGGGGGAGGAGGTGCCGAATCTCACCGACGACCTGCCGACCGATCCACTCGCCGCCGTCCGCACCCTCGCCCGTCGCTTCCGCTCGCCGCGGAACCCCGGCCTGCCGCCGCTGACCGGCGGACTGGTGGGCTACCTCGGGTACGACGTCGTCCGGCGGCTGGAGCGGTTGCCGCAGATCAGTGCCGACGACCTCGGGATGCCCGAGCTGGCGATGATGCTCGTGACCGACCTCGCGGTCCTCGACCACACGGACGGCTCGGTGCTGCTCATCGCCAACGCGTTGCGCGGAGCGACCAGGGGATACGAGGACGCCGTCGCCCGCCTCGACGCCATGGCCGCGGACCTGACCAAGGCCGTGCCGCACGGGGTCGCCGTGCTGGAGCGGGCCGACGCGCCACCGGTGCAGAGCAATCTGCGGCCGGGGGCGTACGAGGACGGCGTCGAGCGGATCCGCGAGCACATCCGCGCCGGGGACGCCTTCCAGGTGGTGCTGGCCCAGCGGTTCGAGCTCGCCACCGACGTCGAGGCGCTCGACCTCTACCGGGTGCTGCGGGCCACGAACCCCTCGCCCTACATGTACCTGCTGCGCTTCGCCGGACGGGAGAGCCCCTTCGACATCGTCGGGTCGTCACCCGAGGCGCTCGTGACGGTCACCGGGACGGCGGCGGTCGTGCACCCGCCGGCCGGAACCCGGCCGCGTGGCGCCACCCCCGAGGAGGACGTGCGCCTGGCCGAGGGCCTCCTGGCCGACCCGAAGGAGCGCGCCGAGCACGTGATGCTGGTCGATCTCGCGCGCAACGACCTGGGGCGGGTGTGCGTCCCGGGGACCGTCGAGGTCCCCGACTTCATGCGGGTCGAGCACTACAGCCACGTCATGCACCTGGTCTCCACGGTGACCGGGGAGGTGGCCCCCGACCACGACGCGCTCGACGTCTTCGATGCCACGTTCCCGGCGGGCACCGTCTCGGGGGCACCCAAGCCGCGGGCCATGGAGATCATCGAGTCGCTGGAGCCGACCCGCCGGGCGCTGTACGCCGGAACCGTCGGGTACGTCGACGCCAGCGGCGACATGGACATGGCGATCGCGATCCGCACGGCGGTCCTCCATCAGGGACGGGCGTACGTGCAGGCCGGCGCCGGCGTCGTCGCCGACAGCGACCCGGCCACCGAGGAGGCCGAGACCCGCCACAAGGCACGCGCCGTGCTGTCGGCGATCGCGACGGCGGAAGGCCTGCGGGAGCTGCCGTGAGCGATGGTCCCTCCGGCTCCACCGCCCGCCGTGAGCTCACCGCCGCGGTGGTCGGTGCCGCGGTCGCCGGTGGGCTGGGGCTGACCGCCGGGGGCCGGACGTGGGCCGGGTACATCGTCGAACGCCCGGCCCCGCTGCCGCCGATCGAGGGCGCGCTGTCCGGTACCGACGCCGCGCCGCTCGTGCCGGCGGCCGGGCTCGTCCTGCTGGCGGCCGCCGTCGCGCTGCTCGCCGTCCGCGGCGCCGCCCGGGTGGTGGTCGGCCTGCTCGTCGCCGCGGCCGGCGGGGTGCTCGCCTGGTCGGGGCTGCGCGCCCTCAGCTCGGGGATCGCACCCGACGACGTGGGCGGGTGGGTCGGCGAGGTGGCCGTCGGCGGCCCCACGGCCTGGCCGGCGCTGGCCGCGGTCGCCGGCGCCCTGGCCGTGGCCGCGGGGATCCTCGTGGTGCTCCGGGGCCGGAACTGGCCGGCCATGGGACGGCGGTACGAGCGGGGGCCGGGTGCGCCGACCGGCCCCGCCGGGCCCGCGCCGAACCGCCCGGAGACCGACGAGGACCGCGCCCAGGCGGCCTGGAAGGCCCTCGATCGGGGCGAGGACCCCACGGCGTAGCGGAACCGTCCGAGGCCGGTGAACCTGCCCCCTGCCGAGGCGGGGAGGTCGACCCTTCTACAGTGGGTCCACCCAACCGCACGCTGAGGGGACGTCCTGGTGCGACATCCGGAGGACCGCGTGAGTAGCCGCCCTGCGGTGTCGGCAGGTGCGCAGCCGTGAACGTGCTCGACGAGATCGTCGCCGGCGTCCGTGCCGACCTCGCCGCCCGCGAGGCGCTCACCCCGCTGGCCGAGGTGAAGGCCGCGGCGCTCGACGCCCGCCCGGCGATGGACGCCCTCGCCGCGCTCCGCGCCCCCGGGGTGGGCGTGATCGCGGAGGTGAAACGGCGCAGTCCCTCCAAGGGCGACCTCGCCGCGATCGCCGACCCCGCGCAGCTGGCCGTCCAGTACGCCGCCGGCGGCGCCCGGGTGATCAGCGTCCTCACGGAGCGGCGCCGGTTCGGCGGCTCGCAGGCCGACCTCGATGCGGTCCGCGCGGTGGTGGAGGTCCCCGTGCTCTGCAAGGACTTCATCGTCACCAGCTACCAGGTGCACGAGGCTCGCGCCCACGGTGCCGACGTCGTCCTCCTGATCGTCGCCGCGCTCGAGCAGAACGCGCTGGTCGGTCTCCTCGAGCGGGTCGAGTCCCTCGGGATGACGGCGCTGGTCGAGGTGCACACCGAGGCCGAGGCCGACCGCGCCATGGACGCCGGCGCCTCGGTCATCGGCGTCAACGCCCGCGACCTCACCACGCTCCAGGTCGACCGCTCGACCTTCGAGAAGATCGCCCCCGGCCTGCCCTCCGGGGTGGTGAAGGTGGCCGAGTCCGGCGTCCGTGGGCCGCACGACCTGATCAGTTACGCCGCGGCCGGGGCCGACGCCGTGCTCGTCGGGGAGGGTCTGGTCACCGCGGGCGACGCGCGCCAGGCCGTCGCGGACCTGGTGACGGCGGGGGCGCACCCCGCCACCCCGCGCACGACGCGCTGACCCCGCCCGGTCAGCTCGTCCTGCCGGCGTCGCCCAGGTCCTCGCGCGTCACCACCGCCGCGACCCGTCCCAAGCGGGCGCGGGTGCGCTCCTCCAGCTGGTCCACGATCACCGACGAGCCGAGGAACCGCGCCCCGCAGTCCAGAACCAGCGCCGCACCAGGGAGCAGCCAGCGCGGCGACGACCTCCTGAAGCGCAGCGGCATCCCGGAACACCCGCCAGATGTCGGCCTGCCCGTCCGACCAGCGGAAGGTGGCGAGCACTGCCTCGCGTCCCGTCTCGATCACGGACGGACCGTAGTGCGACCGCCGCGGCCGGCCAACGCGCTGCCCCTGGGCTCCCTGGAGGGGCCCGCCCCGGCCCCGCCCAGAGGCTCGTCCCGAGCTAGCGAGGGAAGAGGAGGACGGGGTCCTTCTTCGGTGGGGGGCAGGGAGGTCCTTACGCTGATCCCATGACCACCAGCTCAGTGCGACCGTCCGGGGAACGTCTCCTACCGGCGCGCCCGGGCTGGCCCGACGCCACCGGCCACTTCGGCATCTTCGGCGGGCGGTTCGTGCCGGAAGCGCTGATCGCCGCGCTCGACGATCTGACGGAGGCCTACGAGGCGATGCGGGTGGACCCGGCCTTCCTCACCGAGTTCGACCGGCTCCAGCGTGACTACACCGGCCGGCCCAGTCCCCTCACCGAGGTGCCGAAGTTCGCCGAGCACGCCGGGGGCGTCCGCATCCTGCTCAAGCGCGAGGACCTCAACCACACCGGCTCGCACAAGATCAACAACGTTCTCGGCCAGGCGCTCCTGACCAAGCGGATCGGCAAGTCGCGGGTCATCGCGGAGACCGGGGCCGGCCAGCACGGCGTCGCGACGGCCACCGCCGCGGCCCTGATGGGCCTGTCGTGCACCGTCTACATGGGCGAGGAGGACACCCGGCGGCAGGCGCTCAACGTCGCCCGCATGCGGCTGCTGGGCGCCGAGGTCATCCCGGTGACCACCGGCTCCCGGACCCTCAAGGACGCCATCAACGAGGCGTTCCGCGACTGGGTCACCAACGTCGAGACGACGAACTACGTCTTCGGCACCGTGGCCGGACCGCATCCGTTCCCGGCGATGGTCCGTGACTTCCAGCGGGTGATCGGTGACGAGGCCCGCGCGCAGGTGCTGGAGCGGGAGGGCCGACTGCCCGACGCCGTCCTGGCCTGCGTCGGCGGCGGGTCCAACGCGATCGGGATCTTCACCGCGTTCGTGCCCGACGACGGTGTGCGGCTGGTCGGACTCGAGGCCGGCGGCGACGGCGTCGACACGGGCCGACACGCGGCGACGATCACCGGCGGCTCGCCCGGTGTGCTGCACGGCGCCCGGTCCTACCTGCTGCAGGACGACAACGGCCAGACGATCGAGTCGCACTCGATCAGCGCCGGCCTGGACTACCCCGGTGTCGGACCCGAGCACTCCTACCTGCACGACATCGGCCGTGCCGAGTACCGGGCTGTCACCGACGCGGAGGCCATGGAGGCCTTCGCGCTGCTCTGCCGGACCGAGGGCATCATCCCGGCGATCGAGTCCGCCCACGCCCTCGCCGGGGCGATCTCCCTGGGCAAGGAGCTGGGGTCGCGCGGGGCTGGTGGGCGGGGAGACGAGCCTCCGCTGCTGCTGGTGAACCTCTCCGGCCGCGGCGACAAGGACGTCGAGACGGCGTCGCGCTGGTTCGGGCTCGGCGACCACCAGGAGGTCGACCCCGGACCCGGACTGGATACCGACCAGAACCCCACCGAGGGCGCGGTCAGCAACGACGAGGCCGTGGCCGGCCAGGACGCCGGGGAAACGGCATGAGCGCACTGGCGAACCGCATCGCCGCCGCAAGGGCCGAGGACCGGGCCGCGCTGATCGCCTACCTCCCGGTCGGCTACCCGAGCGTCGAGGACTCGATCGCAGCGATGGTGGCCGCCGTCGAGGGTGGCGCGGACGTGATCGAGATCGGGGTCCCCTACAGCGACCCCGGCATGGACGGCCCGGTGATCCAGCAGGCCGTGGACGCCGCCGTCCGGGCCGGCGTGGGCATGCGGGACGTGCTGAAGGCGGTGACCGCGGTCGCGGATGCCGGCGCCGTCCCCGTGGTCATGAGCTACTGGAACCCGATCGAGCGCTACGGCGTCGAGCGGTTCGCCGCCGATCTCGCCGCCGCCGGAGGAGCGGGGGCCATCACGCCCGACCTGATCCCCGACGAGGCGGCCGACTGGCTGGCGGCCTCGGAGGAGCACGGCCTCGACCGGGTCTTCCTCGTCGCGCCGTCGTCCACCGACGCCCGCCTGCGCTCGACCGCCGCGGCCTGCCGGGGCTTCGTGTACGCGGCCTCGACCATGGGTGTGACCGGCACCCGCGCCACCGTCGGTGATGCGGCCGAGAAGCTGGTCGCCCGGACCCGTGCGGCCGCCCCCGATCTCGCCGTCTGCGTCGGGCTGGGGGTCTCGAACGGCGACCAGGCCGCCGAGGTCGCCGTCTTCGCAGACGGGGTCATCGTCGGCTCGGCCTACGTGCGCGAGCTGCTGGAGGGCCGTGGCCCCGAGGGCGTCCGCACCCTGTCCAAGGATCTGGCGTCGGGGGTCCGCGCGTGAACGTCCTGGCGTCCATCCCGAGCCCGAGCGAGAGCGTGTGGGAGCTCGGCCCGTTCCCGCTGCGGGCGTACGCGCTGTGCATCATCGCCGGGATCGTCGCGGCCGTGCTGATGACCGAGAAGCGCTGGGTCGCCCGTGGGGGGGCACCCGGCGACGTCCTGGACATCGCCGTCTGGGCCGTGCCGTTCGGGATCATCGGCGGCCGGATCTACCACGTGATCTCCAGTCCTCGCGCGTACTTCGGCGAGGGAGGCGACCCGATGCGGGCCTTCGCCATCTGGGAGGGAGGCCTCGGCATCTGGGGAGCGATCACCCTCGGCGGGGTGGGCGCCTGGATCGCCTGCAGGCAGCGGGGTATCCCGTTGCCTGCGTTCGCCGACGCGCTGGCGCCCGGCCTGCTCGTCGCGCAGGCGATCGGCCGGCTGGGCAACTGGTTCAACCAGGAGCTGTTCGGTGGGCCGACGACCCTGCCCTGGGGACTCGAGATCGCCCCGGAGCACCGACCGGCCGAGTACCTGGACGTCGCGACGTTCCACCCGACGTTCCTCTACGAGATGCTGTGGAACCTCGCGGCCGCGGCGTTCGTCATCTGGGCCGATCGCCGGTTCCGTCTCGGTCACGGTCGGGCGTTCGCGCTCTACGTGGTCTCCTACTGCGCGGGACGCCTGTGGATCGAGCTGCTGCGCACCGACCCGGCCGAGACGTTCTTCGGCATCCGGCTCAACGTCTTCACCTCGGTCGTGGTCGGTCTGCTGGCCGTGGCCTACTTCGTCTGGCAGCGCGGGAAGCCTCGCGAGGTGATCCACCGGCAGAACCAGGACGACGCCCTGCCCGCCGACGCCGGCCCCGCCGGTAGCACGCGAGCGACGCCCGCAGGCGACGATGAGCACCGACCCGCAGAGCCCGGCTGACCGCTCACGCAGGTTGCGTCGGCCAGGTACCGCAGCGATCCTGTCGACGCGCCGCAACGCCGGTTCGTGCGAGACGGGCCGGTGTTACGGCTGTGTACCCTTCGCTCAGACCCGCTGGCGATCCTGGCCGGGTCGTCACCGTCGGAACCGGGCCAGCGTCGCCCCGCGGACGACAGTCCGTCGGTCACCCCGCCGACGGGCCCAGCCTCGGCGGCCGGGACCCATGTTGCTCCCGGCAGTCGGCTCTCCGCAGTGCTGCCTGTTTCGCCGCCCATGACCACCGGCCCCGGGCCCCCGTGCCCCCCACCCGTGCGCCTCGCTCGAGGACGTGGGTGGCCGCCGACGACGGGAGTGACATGCCCGACCTCACCGCCCCCGCCGCTGCCGGCGTTCGCGCCTCGCGCGGAACGGCCGTCCCCTTCTCCGCCGTACCGGCCAAGTCCGGCCTGTACGACCCGGCGCACGACAAGGACGCCTGCGGCGTCGCCTTCGTGGCCGACGCCCGTGGCCGTCGCTCGCGCGCGATCGTGGCCCAGGGCCTGACCGCGCTGCACAATCTGGACCACCGCGGCGCCGCCGGCTCCGAACCCAACTCCGGTGACGGCGCGGGCATCCTCACCCAGGTCCCCGACGCGCTCCTGCGGGCCAGCGTCGACTTCGACCTGCCGCCGCTGGGCGAGTACTCCGTCGGCATCGCGTTCCTGCCCACCGACGAGGACGAGCGCGCGGCCCGCGTCGCCGACGTCGCCCGGCTGGCCCAGGAGGAGGGCCTGACGGTCCTCGGCTGGCGCGACGTGCCGGTCGACCCGGACGGTGCCGACCTGGGGCCGACCGCCCGCGCGGTCATGCCGCACTTCGCCCAGCTGTTCGTCGCGGAGACGATGGGCGCCCGTGCCGACGAGCGGGCCTTCGGCGGCAACGTCGCCCCGAACGGGGTCACCCGGCTGGAGCGGCGTTCGTTCGTCCTGCGCAAGCGCGCCGAGCGGGCCGCCGTCGAGGCCGGCAGCTCGCTCTACGTCACTTCGCTGTCGTCGCGGACGATCACCTACAAGGGCATGCTGACCACCGACCAGCTGCCGCTGTTCTTCCCCGACCTGCGCGACGAGCGCTACGAGTCGGCGATCGCCCTGGTGCACAGCCGGTTCTCGACCAACACCTTCCCCAGCTGGCCGCTGGCCCACCCGTTCCGCTTCATCGCGCACAACGGCGAGATCAACACGATCAAGGGCAACCGCAACCGCATGCGGGCCCGCGAGGCGAAGCTGGAGACCGACCTCTTCGACGGTCCTGCCGGCCCCGCGTCGGAGCTGGGACTGGACCGGATCTTCCCGGTCACTGCCAGCGACTTCAGCGACTCGGCGACCTTCGACGAGGTGCTCGAGCTGCTGCACCTGTCGGGGCGGTCGCTGCCGCACGCGGTGCTCATGATGATCCCGGAGGCGTGGGAGAACCACGACGAGATGGACCCGGCCCGCCGGGCCTTCTACCGGTTCCACTCCTCGATCATGGAGCCCTGGGACGGGCCGGCGGCGGTCTGCTTCACCGACGGCACCCTGATCGGCGCCGTCCTCGACCGCAACGGCCTGCGCCCGGGCCGCTGGTGGCACACCAAGGACGACCTGGTGGTCCTCGCCAGCGAGGTCGGCGTGCTCGACATCCCGGCGGCCGACGTCGTCGCCAAGGGCCGGCTGCAGCCGGGGCGGATGTTCCTCGTCGACACCGCCTCCGGGAAGATCGTCTCCGACGAGGACGTCAAGGGCGCCCTGGCCGGCGAGCACCCCTACGAGGACTGGCTGCACGCGGGCCTGGTGCACCTGCCGTCCCTTCCCGAGCGGCGGCGCTCGCGACCCAGCCACGAGTCCGTCGTCCGTAGGCAGATGCTCTTCGGCTACACCGAGGAGGAGCTGCGGGTCCTGGTGACCCCGATGGCCTCGTCCGGTGCCGAGCCGATCGGGTCCATGGGCACCGACACCCCGGTGGCCGCGCTGTCGGACCGGTCCCGCCTGCTCTACGACTACTTCGGCCAGCTCTTCGCGCAGGTCACCAACCCGCCGCTGGACGCCATCCGCGAGGAGCTGGTGACCAGCCTGGGGCGCACCTTCGGCCCCGAGCAGAACCTGCTGCACGCCATGCCGGCCTCCTGCCGGCAGGTGTTCCTGCCGTACCCGGTCATCGACAACGACGAGCTGGCCAAGATCCTGCACATCGACGACGACGGTGACCTGCCCGGCTACGCCGCCGTCCGGATCACCGGCCACTTCGACGTCAACGGCGGCGGGGCGGCGCTGGCCGAGGCGGTCGAGCAGCTGCGGACCAAGGTGTCCAAGGCGATCGCCGCCGGGGCGCGGATCATCGTGCTGTCCGACCGGGACTGCGACGAGAAGCGGGCCCCGATTCCCTCGCTGCTGATGACGGCGGCCGTCCACCACCACCTGGTGCGCGAGAAGACCCGCATGGAGGTCGGTCTCGTCGTCGAGTCCGGCGACTGTCGCGAGGTGCACCACGTGGCGCTGCTGCTCGGCTACGGCGCCGCGGCGGTCAACCCGTACCTGGCCTTCGAGTCGATCGAGGACCTCATCCGCGACGGCGCGCTCACCGGGGTGGAGCCGGCGCAGGCCGTGCGGAACATGGTCAAGGCGCTGGGCAAGGGCGTCCTGAAGGTCATGAGCAAGATGGGCATCAGCACCGTCGGCTCGTACACGATGGCGCAGATCTTCGAGGCCGTCGGGCTGTCCCAGGATGTCGTCGACGAGTACTTCACCGGCACCTCGTGCCCGCTCGGTGGCGTCGGCATCGACGTCCTGGCCGAGGAGGTGGCCATGCGCCACCGCCGGGCCTATCCGGAGAACCCGACCGAGCGGGCGCACCGACGGCTGGAGACCGGTGGCGAGTACCAGTGGCGTCGCGAGGGCGAGGTGCACCTGTTCAACCCCGAGACGGTGTTCCTGCTCCAGCACAGCACCCGCGCGCGGCAGTACGACGTCTTCGAGAAGTACACGCAGACGGTCGACCAGCTGTCGGAGGAGGCCGCGACGCTGCGCGGGCTGTTCGCGCTCAGGACCGGCGTCCGGCCGCCCGTGCCGCTCGACGAGGTGGAGCCGGCCAGCGAGATCGTGAAGCGGTTCAACACCGGCGCGATGAGCTACGGCTCGATCTCGCAGGAGGCCCACCAGACCCTGGCCATCGCCATGAACCGCCTCGGCGGCCGGTCCAACACCGGTGAGGGCGGCGAGGACCCCGACCGCTTCACGCCCGACCCGAACGGCGACCTGCGCCGCTCGGCGATCAAGCAGGTCGCCAGCGGGCGCTTCGGCGTCACCAGCGAGTACCTGGTCAACGCCGACGACATCCAGATCAAGATGGCGCAGGGCGCCAAGCCCGGCGAGGGCGGCCAGCTGCCCGGCAGCAAGGTGTACCCCTGGGTGGCCCGGACGCGGCACTCGACGCCGGGTGTCGGGCTGATCAGCCCTCCGCCGCACCACGACATCTACTCGATCGAGGACCTCAAGCAGCTCATCCACGACCTCAAGAACGCCAACGACGAGGCGCGGGTGCACGTCAAGCTGGTGTCCGAGGTCGGGGTCGGCACGGTCGCGGCGGGGGTGAGCAAGGCCCACGCCGACGTCGTCCTGATCTCCGGGCACGACGGCGGCACCGGCGCCGCGCCGCTCACCTCGCTCAAGCACGCCGGCTCGCCGTGGGAGCTCGGCCTGGCCGAGACCCAGCAGACGCTGCTGGCCAACGGCCTGCGCGACCGCATCGTGGTGCAGGTCGACGGTCAGATGAAGACCGGTCGTGACGTGATCGTCGCGGCGCTGCTGGGGGCCGAGGAGTTCGGCTTCGCGACCGCGCCGCTGGTGGTGTCCGGCTGCATCATGATGCGCGTCTGCCACCTGGACACCTGCCCTGTCGGCGTCGCGACGCAGAACCCCGAGCTGCGCAAGCGGTTCACCGGTCAGCCGGAGTTCGTGGTCACCTTCTTCGAGTTCCTGGCCGAGCAGGTCCGGCAGTACCTGGCCGAGCTGGGCTTCCGCTCGATCGACGAGGCCGTCGGACACGCCGAGCTGCTCGACACCCGCAAGGCCGTGGGCCACTGGAAGGCCCAAGGGCTGGACCTCTCACCGATGCTGGTCGTGCCCGAGCTGCCCGAGGGTGCGCCGCTGCGGCAGGTGAAGCCGCAGGACCACGGGTTGGACATCGCGCTGGACCAGACCCTGATCCAGCTCTGCGAGGGTGCGCTGCTCGACGCGCGGCCGGTCAGCCTCGAGCTGCCGGTGCGCAACGTCAACCGCACCGTCGGCACGATGCTCGGCTCGATGGTCACCCGCCGCTTCGGTGGCGAGGGGCTGCCCGACGGCACCATCGACCTGACGTTCGGTGGGTCGGCCGGCCAGTCGTTCGGCGCATTCCTGCCGCGCGGGATCACCATGCGGCTGTTCGGGGACGCCAACGACTACGTCGGCAAGGGGCTCTCCGGGGGGCGGATCGTCGTGCGGCCCGCCCGCGAGGCGCCGTTCGCCGCCGAGGACAACGTCATCGCCGGCAACGTCATCGGCTACGGAGCCACGGGCGGCGAGATCTTCCTCCGCGGGCGGGTCGGGGAGCGGTTCTGCGTGCGCAACTCGGGCGCGCTGGCCGTCGTCGAAGGCGCCGGCGACCACGCGCTGGAGTACATGACCGGCGGCCGGGCGGTGATCCTCGGCTCGACCGGGCGGAACATCGCCGCGGGCATGTCCGGCGGCATCGGGTACGTCCTCGACCTCGCCCGGCACCGCGTGAACAGCGAGATGGTGGACATCGAGCCGCTGGACGTCGAGTCCGCGCAGTGGCTGCGCGACGTCCTGGTCCGCTACGCCACCGAGACCGAGTCGACGGTGGCGCACGCGCTGCTGGCCGACTGGGGGCGGTGGTCCGAGCAGTTCAGCGTGATCATGCCGCGCGACTACCGTCGCGCGCTCGACGCCCAGCGGATGGCCGAGGCCAACGGAACCGATGTGGATCTTGCAGTGATGGAGGCGGCACGTGGCTGACTCGACTGGTTTCCTCAAGTACGAGCGGGAGCTGCCGCCGCGCCGGCCGGTCGACGTCCGGATCATGGATTGGAAGGACGTCTACCTCTCCCGGCAGAACGGCGAGGACGCCGTCTTCCCCGTCGCCGAGGTCCGCAAGCAGGCCGCACGCTGCATGGACTGCGGCATCCCGTTCTGCCACCACGCCTGTCCGGTGGCGAACCTGATCCCGGAGTGGAACGACCTGGCCCGCCGGGACGACTGGCAGGAGGCGATCGAGCGGCTGCACGCGACCAACAACTTCCCGGAGTTCACCGGCAAGCTGTGCCCCGCCCCGTGCGAGGGCTCCTGCGTGCTGAACCTGCAGGAGTCGCCGGTCACGATCAAGCAGATCGAGTGGGAGATCATCGACCGCGCCTTCGAGGAGGGGTGGGTCCAGCCGCAGACGCCGGCGGAGCGCACGGGCAAGAAGGTCGCCGTCGTCGGCTCGGGCCCGGCCGGCCTGGCCGCCGCCCAGCAGCTCACCCGGGCCGGGCACGACGTGACCGTCTACGAGCGGGCCGACCGGATCGGCGGGCTGCTCCGCTACGGCATCCCCGAGTTCAAGATGGAGAAGGCCGTCCTGGACCGCCGGCTGGACCAGATGCGCGCCGAGGGCACGCGGTTCGTGACCGGCGTCGAGGTCGGCGGTAGCAGGGACGGGGACCTGTCCACCGAGCAGCTGCGCGGGGAGCACGACGCAGTCGTCCTCGCCGGCGGGGCGACCATCGGTCGCGATCTCCCCGCGCCGGGACGGGAGCTGGCCGGCATCCACCTGGCGATGGAGTACCTGCCCTACGGGAACCTGCAGGCGCTCGGCGAGCTCGACGACCCGCCGATCAACGCCCGCGGCAAGCACGTCGTGATCATCGGTGGTGGTGACACCGGCGCCGACTGCCTCGGCACCGCCCACCGGCAGGGGGCCGCGTCGGTGACCCAGCTGGAGATCATGCCGGCCCCGCCGGCGCGGCGCGCCCAGGAGACCAACCCGTGGCCGACCTATCCGATGATCATGCGCGTCTCCAGCGCGCACGAGGAAGGTGGCGAACGGCTGTACTCGGTCAACACGGAGCGGTTCCTGGATGACGGGAACGGCGCCGTGCGCGCGCTCCTCCTCCACGAGGTGGAGCGGGTGGACGGCCGGTTCCAGAAGGTCGAGGGCACCGAGCGGGAACTGCGCGCCGACCTGGTCTTCCTGGCCATGGGCTTCACCGGGGCGCAGCGCGAGGGGCTCGTCGACGCCCTCGGCGTCGAGGTGGACGGACGCGGCAACGTGGCCAGGGACGAGGAGTTCATGGCGACCGTGCCGGGGGTGTTCGTCGCCGGCGACATCGGCCGTGGGCAGTCGCTGATCGTCTGGGCCATCGCCGAGGGCCGTGCCGCGGCGGCGGCCGCGGACAGGTGGCTCACGGGGAACTCCATGCTCCCGGCGCCGGTGACCCCGACGACGGTGGCCCTCCGCTGAAACATCGCGCTCCTCCGGACCGCACGCGGCCAGCAGCCGTCCTCCGGTCCGGAGGAGCGAGTCCATCCCGCCTGCGCGGAACCCTCCGGGTCCCACTCGGCGCGACCCGGCCGCCGTCGACACGCGGGGCCCGATCCGGGTCGCAGGCGCCGGACGTTCGGCGGACCACTAGCGTTATCGGCATGTCCCGCCGCGCCAAGATCGTCTGCACCCTCGGACCGGCGACCAGCTCCCTGGAGCAGGTCACGGCCCTCGTCGAGTCCGGGATGGACGTGGCGCGGCTGAACTTCAGCCATGGAGCGCACGAGCACCACGCCGCCGCCTACGCACTCGTCCGCCAGGCCTCGGACGCCACCGGTCACGCCGTCGCTATCCTCGCCGACCTCCAGGGCCCGAAGATCCGGCTGGGCACCTTCTCCGACGGGCCGGTGAGCTGGCCGACCGGCAGCCAGGTCTGCATCACGGTCGACGACGTCGACGGCACCGCCGAGCGGGTCTCCACCACGTACAAGAACCTCGCCGACGACGTCCGCGTGGGCGACCGCCTGCTGGTGGACGACGGCAAGCTCGCCCTCACCGTGGTGCGGGTCGACGGCCCGGACGTGGTCTGCCTCGTCGTCGAGGGCGGCCAGGTGTCCAACAACAAGGGGCTGTCCCTGCCGGGCGTCGCCGTCAGCGTCCCGGCGCTGTCGGACAAGGACGAGGAGGACCTGCGATTCGCCCTGCACCTCGGGGTCGACTTCATCGCGCTGTCCTTCGTCCGGCACCCGCACGACGTCGAACTGGTCCGCGACATCATGCGGCAGGAGGACATCTCCGTGCCGGTGATCGCGAAGCTGGAGAAGCCGGAGGCGGTGGAGAACCTCGAGGCCATCGTCGAGGCGTTCGACGGGATCATGGTCGCCCGCGGCGACCTCGGTGTGGAGCTGGCGCTGGAGCAGGTGCCGCTGGTGCAGAAGCGTGCCGTTCAGGCGGCCCGGGAGCGCAACAAGCCGGTCATCGTGGCGACCCAGATGCTCGAGTCGATGATCACCAATTCCCGACCGACACGAGCGGAGGCCTCCGACGTGGCCAACGCCGTCCTGGACGGTGCCGATGCGGTCATGCTCTCGGGGGAGACCTCGGTGGGAGCGCACCCGATCGGGGCGGTCCGGACGATGGAGCGCATCATCGACGCGGTCGAGAGCGATCACCTCTGGGTGCCCGACGTGGAGCGGCGCTCCCGCTCGCGCTCCGGGGCGATCGTGCGGGCGGCCAAGGATGTCGGCGAGGCACTCGGCGTCAAGGCGCTCGCGACGTTCACGCAGACGGGGGAGACCGCCCGCCGGCTCGCCGCGCTGCACCCGCGTCAGCCGCTGCTCGCCTTCACGGTCGACGCGCGGGTGCGCAGCCAGCTCGCGCTCTCCTGGGGCGTCGAGACGTTCCTCGTGCCCGCGGTGGAGCACACCGACGACATGGTCGCCCAGGTGGACTTCTCGCTGCTGTCGATCGGACGGCTCAAGGTCGGCGACCGGGTCGTCGTCGTGGCCGGCAGTCCGCCCAACACGGTGGGGTCCACCAACCTGATCCGCGTGCACGAAGTCGGCACCGACTCGTGACCGGTGGCACGGAGGGCACGCAGGCGGCCGCGCTGAAGGCGGTGCTGGACCTGGAGGAGCGCGACACCGACGTGTTCGTCGGGCAGACGCCGAGCACCGAGCGGCAGCGCATCTTCGGCGGGCAGGTCGCGGGCCAGGCGCTCATGGCCGCGGGCCGCACGGTCGCCCCCGAGCGCGGCGTGCACTCGCTGCACTCGTACTTCCTGCGGCCGGGTGACCCGCTCGCGGAGATCCGCTACGCCGTCGACCGGATCCGGGACGGCCGGTCGTTCACGACCCGCCGGGTGGTGGCCTGGCAGCAGCGCAAGGGCGAGGACGTCGCGATCTTCGCGCTCACGGCGGACTTCCACGCCGGGGAGATGCCGGTCGCCGAGCACGCCACGCCCATGCCCGAGGTCCCCGCACCCCAGACGCTGCCCGGCACCGCCGAGATCGTCGCGCGGCACGGCGACAAGGCGGCCTGGATGGACGCGATGGGCCGCGTCGTCGACCAGCGTTTCCTGCAGGACCCGTTCGCGGCGCCGCCGAAGTCGCCCCCGACCACGCAGACCTATACCTGGCTGCGGGTCGCCGGCGAGCTGGGGGAGGACCCCGCGGTGCACGCGGCCGCGCTGACGTTCGTGAGCGACCTGACGCTGCTCTCGGCCGGTTTCGCCCGGCTCGGTGGCGGCTGGCCGGACTTCGTCGGCGCGAGCCTCGACCACGCCGTGTGGTTCCACCAGCCCGTCCGCGCCGACGACTGGTTCCTCTACGAGACCGACAGCCCCGCGGCCTCGTCGGGTCGAGCGCTGTGCTTCGGGAAGATCTGGTCGGCCGACGGCACGCACGTCGCCACGGTCGCGCAGGAAGGGCTCATCCGGGCACTGACGGACTGAGCGAGCCCTCGTCGGCCGCGGATCCCTCCGCCTCAGCGGTCGCCTCGTCAGCGGTTGCCTCGTCGGACGACGGGGTCGGCTCAGCGGCCTGCCGCGCCCGGGCCTCCTCGGCCTCCTGCTCCGCCCTGCGCTGGGTGGCGCGCTCGGCCGCCGCGGCGGCGAAGTCGGCGGCCAACCAGTCGAAGCTCTCACGGAGGAGCGTCCACACGCGCTCGACGTGTGCGGGGGTGGTCGTGGGGGAGCCGACCGCGATCCGCAGGACGGCCTGTCCCTCGACCGTCGTATGGGTGAGGAACACCTCGCCGCCGTCGTTGAGGCGCTCCAGCAGGGTCATGGTGGCGACGTCGGCGTCGACCTCGTCGGCCCATCGGGGGCGCAGGCAGACCAGGGAGAGCGGATGCGGCGCGACGACGTCGAACCGTTCGTCGGCCGCCGCCCACCCGGCCAGCTGCTGTGCCATGGCGACGTGTGCGCGGATGTGCGACCGCAGCCCCTCCGCGCCGTACCAGCGGAGGACGAACCACAGCTTGAGCGCCCGGAAGCGGCGGCCGAGGGGGATCTGCCAGTCGCGGAAGTCCACGACCGTCCCGGCGTCCGTGGCGGCGTTGCGGAGGTAGTCCGGGAGGATCGCCAGGGCGCCGGTGAGCGCGACCCGGTCGGCCACCCAGAACAGGGTGGCGTCGAAGCCGGTGAGCAGCCACTTGTGGGCGTCGGTGGTGTAGCTGTCGGCCCACTCCACGCCGGCCTGGAGCTCGCGCAGCTCGGGGACGAGCGCGCTCACCCCGGCGTAGGCGGCGTCCACGTGCAGCCAGACGCCGTACTTCTGGCAGATCGGCCCGAGCTCGGCGAGCGGGTCGATCGCCGTCGTCGACGTCGTCCCCACCGTGGCGCAGACCAGCACCGGGGTGTAGCCCCGGGCGATGTCGCGTTCGAGCCGGGCCGCGAGAGCCGCCGGCCGCATGGCGAGGTCGCCGTCGACCTCGACGATGCGGACGGCGTCGCTGCCCAGGCCGGCGATCCGGACCGCCTTCTCCATGGACGAGTGGGTCTGCGAGGAGACATAGACGGTGGCGCGGTCCGGCTCCACACCGTGGCGGACGGTGCCGCCCCTGCTCGCGCGGTGGAGGGCGGCCAGCAGCGCGACCAGGTTGGCGCCGGAGCTGGAGTCCTGGACGACCCCACCGCCCGTGCCGGTGGAGCGGAACGACGCGGGGAGGCCGAGGAGGTCGGCGACCCAGTCCATGAGGTGCTGCTCGAGCTCGGTCGCGGCCGGGCTGGTCACCCACGACATCCCCTGGACGCCGAGGCCCGCCGAGACGAGGTCACCCAGGACGGAGGGTCCGGACGTGTTGGCGGGGAAGTAGCCGAAGAAGCCGGGGTGCTGCCAGTGCGTCGTCCCGGGGAGGACGATCCGGTCGAGGTCGGCGAGGACGGCGGAGAACGGCTCGCCCTGCTCGGGCGCCTCGGCCGGCAGGGTCGCGCGCACCTCACCGGGGGAGACCTGGGAGCGCACCGGGAAGTCGCCGATCCGGGACCAGTAGTCGGCGATCCAGTCGACGACCTCGTGGCCGTGCTGCCGGAACTGCTCGGGCGTCATGTGGGGGACCGGGACGTTCGAGGCGTCGCTCACGGCACCACCGTATTGCCTGACCGGTGAGCGGTCGGCCGTGGTGTCTTTGTCGGGGCGGGTGGGCCCCGGAGGGGTCCGCGGGGGCGTGACGCAGCGGCTCAACGATTCCGGGGACGGCCATTGGCCGCGGTGTCTTTGTCGGGGCGGGTGGGCCCCGGAGGGGTCCGCGGGGGCGTGACGCAGCGGCCCAACGATTCCGGGGACGGCCATTGGCCGCGGTGTCTTTGTCGGGGCGGGTGGGCCCCGGAGGGGTCCGCGGAGGCGTGACGCAGCGGCTCAACGATTCCGAGGACGGCCATTGGCCGCGGTGTCGTCCGGAGGACGACAGACTGCATGGTGCCCCCGGTGCGACTCGAACGCACACTGCGCGGGTTTTGAATCCGCTCCCTCTGCCGATTGGGGTACGGGGGCCGACCGGGGAACCCGGCTGCACGAGCAGCGTAGCGGTGAGGTGCGGCGGCCCCGACGTCGCTAGGCTCCTCCACCGTGAGCACCGAGACGATCCGCGTCATCATCGCCGAGGACGAGGCGCTCATCCGTCTCGACCTCAAAGAGATGCTCGAGGAAGAGGGGTACTCCGTCGTCGCGGAGGTGGGTGACGGCCAGCAGGCTGTCGACCGGGCGACCGAGCTGCGTCCGGACCTGGTCATCCTCGACATCCAGATGCCCGTCCTGGACGGGCTTTCGGCCGCCGAGCAGATCGCCTCGGCCCGCATCGCGCCGGTCATCGTGCTCACCGCGTTCAGCCAGCGGGAACTCGTCGAGCGGGCGCGGGACGCCGGCGCCATGGCCTACCTGGTGAAGCCGTTCTCGAAGAACGATCTGGTCCCGGCCATCGAGGTGGCGCGCGCCCGGTTCTCGGAGATGACAGCTCTGGACGGCGAGGTGCGCACGCTCGAGGAGCGGCTGGAGACGCGCAAGGTCGTCGAGAAGGCCAAGGGCCTGCTCATGGCCCAGCAGGGGATCACCGAGGCGGAGGCGTTCCGCTGGATCCAGCGGACGGCGATGAACCAGCGCACCTCGATGAAGGGGCTCGCGCAGTCGATCGTTGACGCCGGGGCGGTCGCGGACGCCGTCGCGGACCCGGCGAGCGAGGGCACGACCGCCTGACCCGGCTCGGCCGGGGCCGTACTCCGTCGTGACGCACGGTTCGCCGACGTTCTCGGCGGAGTGGCTCAGATCACGACCTCATCACGGTCAGTGGAACGCCGGGTGCATCCTCTCCCGTGGCAGTTAGGTTCTCCGCACCGATCGGGCGTCCGAGCGGCGGATTCGTCCTGCGGACCCGTCCGGCGACGCACAGAACGATGACACTGGGAGTTGCTTGATGCGCACTGGCACCACTGCCCGCAGCATCGCCGTCACCGGTGCCGCCCTGCTCGCGCTCACCGCCTGTGGCGGCGGCGGCGAGGAGGGTGGCGACACCGGCGGTGAGGGTGGCGGCGAGAAGCAGGTCAACATCTACGGCACCGACGGCAACATGGGGAACGCTCTCGGCGAGGACTTCGACGAGGAGGGCGCGCTGGCCGGGATGAAGGGCACCACGCCGCTCACCGAGCTCGGCTCCGAATTCACCGACCGTCTGCTCGAGATCGACCCCGAACTGCAGGACTACAACTACGCCGGTGAGACCTACGACGCCGTCGTGATCACCGCGCTGGCCGCCCAGATGGCGGGCACCAACGACGCCAACGTCTTCAAGGCTTACGTCAACGGCGTGACCTCCGGTGGCGAGAAGTGCGAGGACTTCGCGTCCTGCCTGGAGATCATCAACTCCGGTGGCAACCCGGACTACGACGGCGTCTCGGGTCCGCTGGCCTTCACCGACGCGGGCGAGCCGGCCGAGGCGAGCTTCGGCATCCTCCAGTTCGCCGAGGACAACACGATCCACGCCGAGGACAACGAGTACGTCTTCGCCGGGGACGAGGCCAATGCCTCCACCGACGAGGGTCCGCCGCCGGCCCCGCCCGGCACGACCGGTGAGCCGCTGGTCATCGGCTACCTGCTGCCCGAGACGGGCAACCTGGCCTTCCTCGGCCCGCCGGAGATCGCCGCCTTCAACCTGGCGATCTCCGACATCAACGAGGCGGGCGGCGTCCTCGGCGCTCCCGTCCGTGCCGAGGGCGGCGACTCCGGTGACACCTCGACCGACACCGCCACGCAGACCGTCGACCGTCTCCTGCAGGCCGGCGTGAACGCGATCGTCGGCGCCGCGTCGTCCGGCGTGAGCCAGACCGTCATCGACACCATCACCGGTGCCGGCGTCATGCAGATCTCCCCGGCGAACACCTCGGACATCTTCACGACGTACAACGACAACGGTCTGTACTTCCGCACCGCGCCCCCGGACGTGCTGCAGGCCCGCGCGCTGTCCGACCTCATCCTCGAGGAGGGCAACAACACCGTCGGGATCCTGGCCCTCAACGACCCGTACGGCACCGGCCTGGCGGAGAACACCGCCAAGAACCTGGTCGAGGGCGGCCTCTCCGAGGGCGACATCAAGACGATCATCTACGACCCGCAGGCTGCGAACTTCGACTCCGAGGTCCAGCAGATGGTCGAGCTCAACCCCGACGCGATCGTGGTGATCGGGTTCGAGGAGTCGTCGAAGATCATCCAGGGTCTCAACGCCCAGGGCATCGGCCCGCAGCGCTGATCTCCCGTGCCGGGTCGCTGACCCGGTAGGTGTTCCCGCAGTGGCCCGGCACCGTTCTCGGTGCCGGGCCACTGTGCTGTGCAGGCCGCGCTGTCCGCTCGGTCCCGGTCCGTGGCCGCTCTCGGCAGCGTCGACCGAGCACCGACATTCCAGGCGGTGGAAGGTCCGTGCCCGGGACGACGCCCCACCACCGGACCTGCGGCGCTGTCCCGCATCCGTCCCGCACACGGGACAGCGCCGGCCCTCCCGCGGGAGGGCCGGCGCTGTGCCGCGCGGAGTCCGGGCCTGCTACGCCTTCGCCAGGGTCCCCAGGTAGAGCTCGATGACCTTCGGGTCGTGCATGAGCGACTCCCCGGTGTCGGTGTAGGCGTTGCGGCCCTGGTCGAGGACGTAGCCGCGGTCGCAGATCTGCAGGCATCGGCGCGCGTTCTGCTCGACCATGATGATCGAGACACCGGTCGCGTTGATCCGCCGACAGCGGATGAAGACCTCGTCCTGGTAGGCGGGGGACAGGCCCGCCGAGGGCTCGTCGAGCAGCAGCACCGACGGGTCCATCATCAGCGCCCGGCCCATGGCGACCATCTGCCGTTCGCCACCGGACAGCGACCCGGCCTTGCCCTTCCGTCGCTCGCCGAGCAGCGGGAACAGGTCGACGACGAAGTCGAAGCGGTCCTTGAACGTCTTCGGCCGCAGGTAGACGCCCATCTGCATGTTCTCCTCGATGGTCAGCGAGGGGAACACGTTGTTGTTCTGCGGCACATAGCCCACGCCCAGGGACACCAGCCGGTGCGCCGGCGCCGAGGTGATGTCCTCACCTCGCAGGGTCACCGACCCCGAACGCACGGGGATCAGCCCGAACAGCGCCTTGAGCAAGGTGGACTTCCCGGCCCCGTTCGGCCCGATGATGCCGACCAGTTCCCCGTCCTGGAGGTAGAAGTCGCACCCGCGCAGGATGTTCACCCCTGGCACGTAACCGGCGACCAGGTCGTCGGCCCGCACCAGCGCTCCCTCGGCCAGGCGCGTGTGCTCCTCGCGGGTGGCGGCCTTCTCGGCCGGGGAGAGCTGGGTGGACGTCGCCGTGTCGGCGCGGGTGAGGTCCTCGCCGGACTCGTCCACCTGGAACAGGGGCTCGCTCATCGGTCGGTCCTCTCGGGCCTGGTATCGGCGCTCAGCACGTCACCGTCGGTCTGTTCCTCGCGCGCGATCGCCTGTTCCGCCTGGGCGAGCACCTGGTCCTCCTCCTCGACGGTCAGCGGCGCATCGTGGTGGGCCCCCAGGTAGGCGTCGACCACGGCCTGGTTCTGGCTGATGGACTCCGGCGGGCCCTCCGCGATGATCCGGCCGGCCGCCATGACGACCACCCAGTCGCTGATGTCGCGCACGACGTCCATGTCGTGCTCGACGAAGATGACGGTCATGCCCTGCTCGCGCAGGTCCTTGACGTGCCCGAGCAGGCTCTGCGTCAGGGCCGGGTTCACCCCGGCCATCGGCTCGTCCAGCATGACGACGTGCGGGTCGCTCATCAGCGCCCGAGCCATCTCGAGCAGCTTGCGCTGACCGCCCGACAGCGTGCCGGCGAAGTCGTCCTTCTTGGTGTCCAGCTTGAACCGATGGAGCAGCTCCATCGCCTTCTCGGTGTTGGCCTTCTCCTGGCCTCGCCAGATGCCCGGGACGAGGGCCCGGAAGAAGCTCTCGCCGCGCTGGTCCTGCGCCCCGAGCAGCATGTTCTGCAGCACGGTGAGGCGTGACAGGGCCTTGGTCAGCTGGAAGGTCCGGACCACGCCGAGCCGGGCCACCTCGTGCGGCGCCATCTTGCCCAGCGACCGGCCGTTGAACGACCAGGTGCCGGTATCGGGCTGGTCGAACCCCGTGAGCAGGTTGAACAGCGTGGTCTTGCCGGCACCGTTGGGGCCGATCAGACCGGTGATCCCGCCGCGCTGGATCTCCAGGTGGTCCACCGAGACCGCGGTGAGGCCGCCGAACGTCCGGGTGACGCCGTCGACGACGACCGCCGGGTCCGGCTTGGCGACGCCCACCTCCCAGGGGAGGTCGCGCAGCGCGGCCTGGGCCAGCCGGCGAGGGGCATCCCCGCTGTGGAAGCCGCCCGGGGCATCGGACCGGTCGCCGGCGCCGGGCGCGCCGGCACCGGACGCCGTCGCGCCGTGGGGAGTCGGGTCAGCGGGCATCGAGCATCACCTCTCGTCGGTCACCGAAGATGCCCTGTGGCCGGAAGACCAGGAGCAGCATGAGGCCCAGGCCCACGAGGACGAAGCGGATCGCCGCCACGTCGGTCGCGGTGAACAGGCCCTCCGGGATGACGCCGTTGCTGATCAGCGTGCGCAGCAGGGTGTCGGCGAACTGGATGAGGAACAACAGCAGCATGGCCCCGATCACCGGGCCGAGCACCCGGGCGGCGCCGCCCAGGATGAGCGCCGCGTACGCCAGGAACGTATTGGCGTTCTGGTACTGGTCGGGGATGGCCGAGCCGGTGCCCACGGCGTAGATCATCCCGCCGAGTGCACCGAAGACGCCGCCGAGGACCAGCGCCTGCATCTTGTAGACGTAGACGTTCTTGCCCAGGGCGCGGACGGCGTCCTCGTCCTCGCGCACCGACTTGACCACCCGGCCCCAGGGGCTGCGCATGAGCAGCCAGACGAGCACGCACCCCAGGGCGACGACGACCCATCCGACCAACATGACCCAGAGCTCGGCGCCGGACCACGTGGTCCCCAGGAACGAGTAGCGCTTGCCGGTCTCCCACGGGGCGAGCGCGATGAAGTCGCGGTTGAACGCCGCCAGTCCACGGGTGCCGCCGGTGACCGGCGTGGCCGAGACCGAGCGGAACAGCAGCCGCAGCCCTTCGGCTGCCGCGATGGTGGCGATCGCCAGGTAGTCGGCCCGCAGCCGCAGGGTCGGCAGACCGAGCAGCAACGCGAGGACGACGGCAGCCAGGAGGCCGACGAGGACACCGACCCAGAAGGACAGGCCCCACTGGCTCACCGACACCGCGATGCCGAATCCTCCGAGCATCGCGAAGGCGATCTGGCCGAAGTTGAGCAGCCCGGTGTAACCGAACTGCACGTTGATGCCGATCGCCAGCAGTCCGAAGAAGATCGCCTGGAAGCCGAGACCGGCCTTCAGGGCGACAGACAGAGCGTCGAGCAGGTCTCCCATGGCTCAGCCGATCCGTGCGCGGCTGCCCAGGATCCCCTGGGGCCGGATGACGAGGATGACGATCAAGAGCAGCAGCCCGCCGACGTACTTCATGTCGTCGGGGATGACCAGCGTCGACATCTGGACGAAGACGCCGACGACGAGACTGCCGACGAGGGCGCCGTAGGCGGTGCCGAGCCCGCCCAGGGTCACCCCGGCGAACATCAGCAGCAGAAGCCGGAAGCCCATGTCCCACTGCACCTGGTCCGAGAGGCCCAGCAGAACTCCACCGAGGGCGGCCAGGCCTGCTCCCATCACCCAGACGACCATGATCACCCGGTTGACGTCGATGCCGGACGACGCGGCGAGGTCACGGTTGTCCGAGACCGCCCGCATCGCCTTGCCGATCTTCGTGCGCTGCAGCATGAGGGCGACGAGCACCAGCACGACCACCGAGATGACGATGGAGAACAGGGCCCGGTTGGTCAGGTTGAACAGCCCGTAGTCCACCGCTCGCTGCGACTGGTACTGGCCGTACGGGCTCGACCGGCCGCCGTAGAAGATCTGGATGCCGTAGCGCAGCACCAGCGACAGGCCGATCGAGACGACCAGCGCCGCAACCAGCCCCGTCCCGCGGCGGCGCAGCGGCCGCCAGATACCGAGCTCGTTGAGCGCACCGACGGCGCCGCCGACGACCATGGCCAGCAACGTGGCCGGGATCAGCGGGACGCCGCCCTGGATGTTGATGTACCAGGCGACGACGGCGCCGATGGTCACCAGCTCGCCGTGGGCGAAGTTCGTCAGCCCGGTCGTGCCGAAGATCAACGACAGGCCGACGGCGCACATGGCGATGAGCAGGCCGAACCGCAGGCCGTCGACGAGCAGCTGGACCGCCCGGACCCCTCCGCCGCCGGCGCCGCGGCTGCCGTCCTCCAGCCCGAGGTTGACCGGCTGGCGCCGCCCCTCGGCCACGGTGACGGTGCGGCTCTCCTCGCCGCTCAGCGTCACCCCCTCGGGCAGGTCGTCGGCGTCGATGCTGACGACGTACTGGCCGGGGCCCGGGAGGTCGACCGACCACCGGCCGTTCTCGTCGGACTCGACCTCGTCGATGCGCTCGCCGTCGACGCTCTCGACGAGGACCTCGACACCCTCGATCGGACCGCTGAGGCTCGTCTGGAGGGTGCCGGCCACTGCCTCCCCCTCGGCCTGCGCGATGCCGGGCGTGAAGGCCGTCAGCCCGAGCCCGAAGGCAAGGACCAACAGGGCCCGTACGACGGTCCCGTGCGGTCTCCGAGATCGACGGCGGCCCGGAGACCGATGCGGGGACCCGTCGGGGCCCGAACGTCGACCGTGCCGGCGGGCACGGTTTCCCGCGTGCGTCACTCGACCTCCCAGGGCGGATGATTGAGCACGGACCCTAACCCGGTTGTGTTCCTCGTCTCTCTTTCCGGGCTGACCTGTGACCTTTCCGCGACACGCCAGCCCGGTAACGGTCGGTACTGCTGCGGCGCGCCGCCGTCATCACGGCTGTTCAGCGGTGCAGTCTTGCCCCACCTTCTCGGGGGAGGCTCGTGTGTCAGGAACCGGTTCGCGGTCCCGCGTGGTCACGCGCACGGCGCGTCCCGCCGACCTGCCCGCCGTCCTCGGGCTCGTCCGGCAGCACCGTGCCGACGCCCACGCGGAGGACGTCCTGAGCGGCCACACCCGGCTCAACGCCGCCGCCTCCGGGTTCCGCCGGCTGCTCGACGACGCGGGTCATCGCGTGGTCCTCGCCGTCCTCCCGGGTCCCAACGCCGCGGCCGGTGGCGCCGACGGTGAGGTGGCGGTCGGCCTCGCCGTCCTGGGCCTCGACCCGCTGTCCCAGGTGCTCGGCAATCCGCAGGTCACGGTGGACACCTTCGTCGTCCACCGCGAGTACCGGCGCCGTGGTGCCGGCGCCGTCCTGCTGGCCGCGGCGGCCGCATACGCGCAGGAGAACGGCGCCGACCACGTCGTCGCCGCGGTCGGTGGGCACGAGGCGGAGCGGCAGCGGTTCTTCGCCCGCATGGGCTTCGCGCCGCTGACCACGCGCCGCATCGTCGGGCTCGACTCGCTCACCCGATCACTGGCCGCCTGGCAGCGGAGCGGCCTGCTCGTCCCCGCGCCACGCCGGGCGCCCCTACGACGGCGGCCGGTCGTCCGCGCGCTGCCGACGGCGGCCGTCGAGGGCTGACGGTCAGGCGGGCAGGATCATGCAGGTCAGCCGGGCAGTGGCCGTGGGCCGGCCCTCGTCGTCGCATACCTCGATGAGGAAGGTCGCCAGCGTCCGCCCCCGGCGCACCGGCGTGCAGACCGCCGTGACGACGCCGGACGTCACCGAGCGGATGTAGCTGGCGTTGAGCTCGATACCCACCGCCTTGCGGTCCGGGCCCACTCCCAGGATGGCGGCCCAGCTGCCGATCGTCTCCACCAGTGCACAGGTCGCGCCGCCGTGCAGCAGGCCGAGGGGCTGCTCGTTGCCCTCCACCGGCATCGTCGCGACGAGCCGGTCGGGGTCGAAGTCCACGATCTGGATGCCGAGCTTGTCGTCGAGCGGGCTGCTGACGCGGGCGGGGGCCCACGACGGGGGAGAGGTCGTCACCCGGGCACGGTAGCCACCCCTGGCCCCGCCGCAGAGCCGGCCCCGCCGCAGGGCCGGCCCCGTCCAGGGGGCCGCCCTGAGCTCGCGAAGGGTGGGGAGGACGGGGTCCTTGCTCGAGCGGTGGGGGGCAACGGGGTCCTCTTAGGATCGACGGCGATGTCCGCTCAGGTCTCCGCTCCCAGCGCCCCTGCCGCCGTTCCCACCGGGACGGGGGTCCGCCCCCGGCTGCTGCTGCTGGACGGGCACTCGCTCGCCTACCGCGCCTTCTTCGCCCTGCCGGTCGAGAACTTCTCCACGACGACGGGTCAGCCGACCAACGCCGTCTACGGCTTCACGTCGATGCTGATCAACGTGCTGCGCGACGAGCAGCCCACGCACCTGGCGGTCGCCTTCGACGTCAGCCGGAAGACCTTCCGCAGCGAGATCTACGCCGACTACAAGGCCAACCGCTCGGAGAGCCCGACGGACTTCCGCGGGCAGGTCAGCCTCGTCCAGGAGGTGCTGGCCGCGCTGCGCGTCCCGGTCATCACCGCGGAGAACTACGAGGCCGACGACGTCATCGCCACCCTCACCGTCCAGGCGGTGGAGCAGGGCATGGACGTGCTGATCTGCACCGGGGACCGCGACGCGCTGCAGTTGGTCAACGAGCACGTCACCGTGCTGTACCCCCGGAAGGGCGTCTCGGACCTCACCCGGTTCACGCCGGAGGAGGTCGAGACCAAGTACGGGCTGACGCCCGCCCAGTACCCCGACTTCGCCGCGCTCCGGGGCGACCCGAGCGACAACCTGCCGAGCATTCCGAGCGTGGGGGAGAAGACGGCGGCCAAGTGGGTCCGCGAGTACGGCTCGCTGGACGCGCTGGTCGACCAGGTCGACACGGTGAAGGGGAAGGTCGGTGAGAAGCTGCGCGAGCACCTCTCCTCGGTGCTGCAGAACCGCCGGCTGACCGAGCTCGACCGCGCGGTCCCGCTCGAGGTGGGCCCCGCCGACCTCGCCGTCCAGCCCTGGGACCGCAACGAGGTGCACACCCTCTTCGACAACCTGCAGTTCCGGGTGCTGCGTGACCGGCTGTTCGCGACGCTCACCAGCGCCGAACCGGAGGTCGAGGGCGGTTTCGACGTCGCCGAGGACGAGGTGACCCCCGGCGGGCTCGCCGACTGGCTGCAGGCCAACGCCCGCACGGGCCGGACCGGCGTCATCTTCCGTGGCACGTGGGGCCGCGGCACCGGCGAGCTGACCGGGCTGGCGCTCGCGGCCGCGAACGACCACGCCACGTTCGTCGACGTCGGCCCCTCCCTGGACGCCGCCGACGAACAGGCCCTCGCCGCCTGGCTGGCCGATCCGTCCGCCGCCAAGGTCGTCCACGAGGTCAAGGGCCCGCTGCTGGCGATCTGGGCACGGGGCTGGGAGCTGAACGGGGTCATCAGCGACACCGCGCTGGCCGCCTACCTCGCGCTGCCGGGGCAGCGGTCGTTCGACCTCGGGGATCTCGCCGTCCGCTACCTGCGGCGTGAGCTGAAGAACGCCGCCGAGCCCGAGGGCCAGCTCACCCTCGACGGCCTGGGTCCCAGCGAGGACGACGTCGCGAAGGAGGCCGCACACGCCGACGTCCTCAAGGCCGTCGCCGTCAACGACCTCTCCGATGCCCTCGAGACCGTGCTCGGCCAGCGCGGAGGCGATTCCCTCCTCGGTGAGATCGAGCTTCCGCTGACCCGCGTGCTGGCCGCCATGGAGTACCGGGGCATCGCCGTGGACCTGGACTTCCTGCACGACCTGCAGAAGGAGTTCGCCGAAGGCGTCGCCGCCGCGGCGGCCGAGTGCTACGCCGTCATCGGGCGGGAGGTGAATCTCGGCTCGCCCAAGCAGCTGCAGACGGTGCTCTTCGACGAGCTGGGTCTGCCCAAGACGAAGAAGAACAAGACCGGCTACACGACCGACGCCGAGGCGCTGACCTCGCTGCTGGCCTCGACCGGGCACCCCTTCCTCGAGCACCTCCTCCGCCACCGGGACGTCACCCGGCTGCGGACGGTCATCGACGGCCTGATCCCGATGGTCGACGACGTCGGCCGCATCCACACCACGTTCCAGCAGACGATCGCTGCGACCGGGCGGCTGTCGTCGACCGACCCCAATCTGCAGAACATCCCGATCCGCACGGCCGAGGGGCGCCGGATCCGGCAGGCGTTCGTCGTGGGGCAGGGCTACGAGTCGCTGATGACGGCGGACTACAGCCAGATCGAGATGCGGATCATGGCCCACCTCTCCGGGGACGAGGGCCTGATCGAGGCGTTCACCTCGGGGGAGGACCTGCACTCCTTCGTCGCCTCCCGGGCGTTCGACATCCCGATCGAGAGCGTCGACCCGGAGATGCGTCGCCGGATCAAGGCGATGAGCTACGGACTGGCCTACGGGCTCTCCGCCTACGGACTGGCCCAGCAGCTGCGCATCACCCCCGAGGAGGCGCGCGGGCAGATGCAGGCCTACTTCGAGCGCTTCGGCGGCATCCGCGAGTACCTCGACACCGTCGTGGACGAGGCGCGGACGACCGGTTACACCGAGACCACTCTGGGCCGGCGCCGCTACCTGCCCGACCTCACCAGCGACAACCGCCAGCGCCGGGAGATGGCCGAGCGGATGGCGCTCAACGCCCCCATCCAGGGCTCTGCCGCCGATGTCATCAAGGTCGCCATGCTCAAGGTGGAGAAGGCGATCGCCGCCGAGGGGCTGGCGTCGCGGATGCTGCTCCAGGTCCACGACGAGCTCGTGCTCGAGGTGGCGCCGGGGGAGCGGGAGAGGCTCGAGGAGCTCGTGCGGCGGGAGATGGCCGCCGCCGCCCAGCTCTCGGTGCCGCTCGAGGTCTCGGTCGGCTTCGGCAGGACCTGGAACGACGCGGCGCACTGAGGTCCCGCCCTCCGAGCAGCGCCAGAACACGCTGAGCGCCCTCTCGCACGTCGTGAGAGGGCGCTCAGCGCGGGTCGATCATGGTTGCGTGCGTCGCACGCACGACGAGTTCGAGGAAGACGGGGTCCGACATGCCGTCCAGGGGGCCCACTTCCCAGAGGCCGGGCCCGGGGTCGGGGTGGTCGTGGGCTCAGCACCGGCGGCAGACCAGGATCAGGGTGCCCGGCACCAGGGCGCCGCGTTCGGGGGACCACTGGCCCCAGTTCTCCGTCCGGCCGGCGGTCCACTCGGGCTCGACCAGGTCGTCGAGGACCAGGCCCGCGCCGACGACCGCCCGCACCCAGTCACCGACCGTGCGGTGGTGCTCCACGTACACCGTGTTGCCGGCGTCGTCGGTCTCCACGTAGGGGGTCCGGTCGAAGTAGGAGGAGACGATCCGCAGGTCCTCGGGGTCGGCGGAGTCCGGGAACGGCCAGCGCATGGGGTGGTTCACCGAGGCGACGAACCGGCCACCCGGCCGCAGGACGCGGGCCACCTCGCGCAGGGCCCCCTCGACGTCTGCGACGAACGGGAGACCACCGAAGGCCGAGCACGCCAGGTCCAGGGAGCCGTCGGTGAACGGGAGCGCCCCGGCGTCGGCCTGCACCAGCGGCACCGCGACGCCGGTGGCGCGGTTCAGCTCGGCGGCGTGCTGCAGCATCCCGGCGGAGAGGTCCAGGGCGACCACGTCGGCGCCGGCCGTCCGCAGCCAGCGGGCGCACGGCGCCGAGCCGCAGCCGAGCTCCAGCACCCGGCGCCCGGCGACGTCGCCCAGCAGATGCGCCTCGGCTTCCCGCAACCCCTCCGGGCACCACAGGAAGTCGGCGTCCCCCAGGTCCGCACCGTGCTCGGCGAGATACGCCGGCGCGGCGGCGTCCCACCACCGGCGGTTGGCCCGCACCGACTCCTCCACACCGGCGCGGCGGCGCGCGACACCGCCGGCCGCGGGATAGCCGTCATCGGCGAGCGGGAGGCCGGAGGGAGCAGTCGACGAGTCGGTCATGGCGCGCCGATGGTGACACGCCGGGGCAGCGGTCCCCGGGCGCGCACCCAGGTGGACCCGGGCCTCCGCGCGTCCGTACCATGGGAGTGCGCCAGAGGTCTGTCGTGCTCTTCCCCACACGGGAAGGCCCGCGCCGGTTCTCCCCGCTGATCATCCCCGCGGTCCCACGGCCGCGGGTCGTCCTGTCCCTACGCATCCCCCGTCCGGAGCTACCAACCACATGACCTCCACCCAGGTCCGTCCTTCCAGCACCCCCCAGATCGCGATCAACGACATCGGCTCGGCCGAGGACTTCCTCGCGGCGATCGACCAGACGATCAAGTACTTCAACGATGGGGACATCGTCGAGGGCGTCATCGTCAAGGTCGACCGGGACGAGGTGCTGCTGGACATCGGCTACAAGACCGAGGGCGTCATCCCCTCGCGCGAACTCTCCATCAAGCACGACGTCGACCCGAACGAGGTCGTCAGCGTCGGCGACGAGGTGGAAGCCCTGGTCCTCCAGAAGGAGGACAAGGAAGGGCGGCTGATCCTCTCCAAGAAGCGCGCACAGTACGAGCGTGCCTGGGGGACGATCGAGGCCAAGAAGGAAGCCGACGAGGTCGTCACCGGCACCGTCATCGAGGTCGTCAAGGGTGGCCTCATCCTCGACATCGGCCTGCGCGGCTTCCTCCCCGCTTCGCTGGTCGAGATGCGTCGCGTCCGGGACCTGCAGCCCTACGTGGGCCGCGAGCTCGAGGCGAAGATCATCGAGCTGGACAAGAACCGCAACAACGTGGTCCTCTCCCGGCGTCAGTGGCTGGAGCAGACGCAGTCCGAGGTCCGCAGCGAGTTCCTCAACAAGCTCGCCAAGGGGCAGGTCCGCTCGGGTGTCGTCTCCTCGATCGTCAACTTCGGTGCGTTCGTGGACCTCGGCGGCGTCGACGGCCTGGTGCACGTCTCGGAGCTGTCGTGGAAGCACATCGACCACCCGTCCGAGGTCGTCGAGGTGGGCCAGGAGGTCACCGTCGAGGTCCTCGACGTCGACCTGGACCGTGAGCGGGTCTCGCTGTCGCTGAAGGCGACGCAGGAGGACCCGTGGCGTCAGTTCGCCCGGACCCACCAGATCGGGCAGGTCGTCCCCGGCAAGGTCACCAAGCTGGTTCCCTTCGGTGCGTTCGTCCGCGTCGACGAGGGCATCGAGGGCCTGGTGCACATCTCCGAGCTGGCCGAGCGCCACGTGGAGATCCCCGAGCAGGTCGTGCAGGTCGGCGACGAGATCCTGGTCAAGGTCATCGACATCGATCTGGACCGCCGCCGCATCTCGCTCTCGCTCAAGCAGGCCAACGAGGGCGTCGTCGGCGACGAGGAGCAGTTCGACCCGGCCGCCTACGGCATGGCCGCCTCCTACGACGCCGAGGGCAACTACCTCTACCCCGAGGGCTTCGACGCCGACACCGGCGAGTGGCGCGAGGGCTTCGACGCGCAGCGCGAGGAGTGGGAGCGGCAGTACGCCGAGGCCCAGGCCCGCTACGAGGCGCACCGCAAGCAGATCGCCGCAGCGAAGGAGGCCGACGCCGAGGCGGCCGCCGGCGGCAGCTACTCCAGCGACGACGCGGCCGGCCCGGACGCCCCGGCGACCGGCGGCACCCTGGCCAGCGACGAGGCACTGGCCGCGCTGCGGGCCAAGCTCGCCGGCGGTGAGTGAGCACTAGCGGTACCGGTCCGGAGGCCCGGCATCCCTCAGGGGGTGCCGGGCCTCCGGCGTGCTGAGGCAGGAGATCCTGCGGGCACGAGAAAGGCCCCGCGGACGGCGTTCGCGGGGCCTTTCTGCAGCGCCGTCCCGGGCCCCGGCCTGAGCGTGCACAGGCCGGGGAGGACGGGATCCTTCCTCAGAGGCTGAGGATGTTCCTCAGAGGCTGAGGATGATGGCGAATGCGGTGCGCGGGCGGCCGCCCGAGCCGGCGAGGAAGCTCCACGTGTGGCGGCCGGCGGACGGGGCCTGGAACAGCCACTGCAGGAAGACGTTGCGCCGCGGGGCCGCGGGGCGCTGGAACTGCATCCGCTCACGCACGGCAGGGATGTCGGCGCAGCGCACACCCGTGGTGGCACCGAGCCGGTGGCGTCCGGCGCCTCGGTGGGCGGCATGCGACGACGAGGGACCGGCGGGGGTGGGACGGCTCATGTTCTCGTTCTGCCTCTCTCGGCGGGGAAGATCGCCGTGACGGACGTTAGTGCCGTGACGCGTGTGACTGGTGCGACGCGCCGGGGGGAACGGTCACGCGTTACCGGGCCGTGACATGGCCCGCCGCGAGGACGGCACCGCTGGTGGTTACTGTCCGGACGTGGTGCGCATCGGACTGACCGGAGGCATCGGGTCCGGCAAGAGCACCGTCTCGGCGCTGCTGGCCGCCCGGGGGGCCGTGATCGTGGACGCCGACCGGATCGCCCGCGAGGTGGTCGAGCCGGGGACTCCGGGCCTGGCGCGGATCGTCGAGGCGTTCGGGGAAAGGGTCCTCGCATCCGACGGTGCCCTGGACCGTGCCGCCCTCGCCGCCGTCGTGTTCGCCGATCCGGAGGCCCGTCGCCGGCTGGACGGGATCGTCCACCCGCTGGTCCGCGCCCGAGCCTCCGAGCTGGCCGCGGCCGCCCCGCCCGGCGCCGTCGTCGTGCACGACGTCCCCCTGCTGGTGGAGACCGGGCAGGCGGCCTCCTACGACCTCGTGCTGGTGGTGGAGGCCGATCCCGCGACGCGGGTGTCCCGGCTCGTCCAGCGCGGCCTCACGGCCGAGGACGCACGCGCGCGGATGGCGGCGCAGGCCTCAGACGGGCAGCGCCGGGCGGTCGCCGACGTCGTCCTGGACAACAGCGGAACACCGGAGCAGCTGGCCGAGCAGGTCGACCGGTTCTGGGTGGAACGCATCCAGCCGGTGACCGGATGAGCGAGCCGGGCTGCGCGCAGCCCACCGGGACGGCGGCCCCCGAGGTCCGGCGGGCGCAGTCGACGACGTGGGTGTCCCTCGTCGTCATCACGGTGGGCACGGCCATCGCCGTCCTGCTCGACGAGGAGGCGAATCCGATAGGGCAGGGCCTCTTCGCCGTGGTGGCGGCCCTGGAGATGATGATCGCGCTGCTGTGGTGGCGATCGGCCCGGCGCCGCGGCACCCGCTGATCGGCGTGGCTCCCGGGCTGCCCGAGAGGTGATCCTCGTGGGCGGCCCGGTCCGGCGGTGCGGGTCGGCGGCCCTTCCTCTTGCGGAACCAGTTCGTCCAAGGGATGGTGTGCGCCGCACGAGGAGGCGCGCATGCCGTGGTGGGTGTGGCTGCTGAGCATCTGGGGCGTCGTGGGCCTCGCCGTCTCGTTCTGGATCGGTGCCGCCGCGGCGATCGCTCGTCGGCGGGAGCGTGCCGTCCGGGCGCACCAGCGGAGCGAGGCCCTCGAGCGGGACCGGCGCGAAGCGGGCTGAGTCGGCCCGGGGGATGCCCGGTCGGGAGGCTCCACCGCCGACGCTGCACGCGTGCCCTGAGCCGGAAAGACACGAGCCCCGCTGGCGGACGAATCCGCCGGCGGGGCTCGGTGGGCGATACTGGGATCGAACCAGTGACCTCTTCCGTGTCAGGGAAGGTGCGCCACCCCGCTCACCTGCGGGTATGCGCCTGACCTGCGGTGTTGCGTGTCGAGGGCGACAGCAGACGTCGACGGAGTGAAGCGTCGTGGCGCACGTGCGGCGCACGCCCAGCCGTCTGGGAGACACCGGCGGCCTGGTGTGGTCTGCTACCGGCCGACAACCCGACGTCACCGGAGGATGACCATGCGCAAGGCCCTGACCGTGCTCACCGCCCTGGCAGCCCTGACGGCCTGCGGCGGCAGCGAGGACGCGACGGAGGACCGGCCAGGCAGCGTCGAGGTGTACGAGCGCATCGAGGCCGCCACCGATTGCGCGGCGCTACAGACCGAGTTCGACACCGCCAGCGCCAACCACGACCGGGCCGAGGCCGGCAGTGAGCAGGCCGAGGCAGCGACGGCCTACATGAAGGCCGCGGACGAGCGGATGCGCGAGCTCGACTGCTACTGAGCGACCAGCCGCAGAAGCTGGTCGACGGCCAGGTGTGCTCCCCACATGCCGGCCACGACGATGGCCAGGCCGATGGCGGTGAGCAGTAGGACGAGGGGCGCGTCCCGCCACCATCCGGCCCGTCGGGCCGGGTTCGCGAGCGCGCCCCAGCGGACTCCGACCCACATCAACCAGCGGGTGACGAAACCCACCTGACCCTCCCGCATGACCCGGCGGAAGAGGCCGTCGGTGTCCCGAGCGGTGACCGGCGCGCGGCCGCCGGTGCTGCGTGCCCGTGCGAGCTGGACGCACAGCCAGTCGTGCAGCACCGCAGCCTTCTCGTACGCCCCCGTCGGCGGGATCAACGTCCAGAACAGCCGCGGCACCGACGCCAGGTCGGTGGGAAAGTCCGACGGGATGTGCAGGACGTCGTCCTCACCGACGTACTCGGTCGGGCCGACGGTGGCGTACTGGCCGGCCCCCCGGTAGCAGAGCACCGGGCCGCGAGCGAATGGCACGGGGAAGTTCTCCTCAGCTCGCGGTGCAGGTGTAGGTCGGCTCGCTGTCGGGGGAGCCGGGGTCGCGGGTGCACGTGTAGGTGACGCCGGTGAGCGGGTCGCGCCACGTCCAGTCGGCGGGCGGGGAACCGTCGGCGCCCGGCTCGCCGGGAGCTCCCGGCGGTCCGGCGGGCCCGGCAGGACCAGGTGGACCGGCTGGGCCAGGTGGCCCGCCCGGCCCCTGCTCCCCGGCAGGCCCCGGAGGCCCGACGGGGCCGGACTGTCCAGCCGCGCCCATGCCGCCGGTCTCGCCGTCTGCCCCGGGAGGGCCGGACGGACCCGCCGGGCCGGTCGCACCAGGGGGACCGGACGGCCCCGACGGGCCCTGCGGCCCGGCCGGGCCGCGCTCCCCGGGCTCACCACGCGGGCCCGGATCACCCTGCGGGCCCTTCTCCGCCACCATCTCGGCGCGGTCACACTGCAATCCCGATGCCGCCGCTGCGGGCGGGTCCTGGGTGCACACGTCCGCGACCTGCACGGCCAGGTCCTGCGCCGTCGCCGCGGCGTCGTCACGGGCTGTCTCCGCGTTGTCGGCCCGGTTGCCCATGTACAGCCACCCGGCCATCACTGCGATACCGACGAGGACGAGGACGGGCAGCGCCAACCGCCCCACTGGGCGGCGCGCCGCGTGCTCGGTCACCTTTTGACCTCCGTCTCGTCCGGCTCAGCGGGCATCGGCGGGGCCTCGATCCCGTGCTCGGCCAGCAGGCGCCGCAACACGTGGATGTACCGCAACAGCGACTCCACCCGCTGCCGCAGCCCGTTGCGTTCCTTCTCCAGCGCGTCGGCGTCCAAGGCTGCCCGCCTCTGCCGTTGGAGGTAGATGGCGCCCAGTGCGGTGACCAGTGCGGTGAGGCCGGTCAGCATGGTGCCGATGTCGCCGGCGGTCACGTTCGGCCTCCGTCCGTGGCGAGTGGCCCGGCGCCACGGCTGTGCACCCTCTGGTCACGCTGCGGCGGTCAGGAGGTGGTGACGGCGGCCGGGTCGGCGGTGGAGCCGTCCAGCCCGCCGAGCAGCAGCCTGCGCATGGCCCGCTCGGTCGCGGCCTCGATGTCGGCCTCGGACGCGCCGTCCACGTCGCTGAGCTCAGAGCGAACCGCCGCAGCCAGCGGGCCCGCGAGCTCGCGGGCGAGCACGGCCGTGTCCACCTGCCCGACGGAGGCGATGAGCGCCCGGGTGATGTCGAGGTGGGCGTCGTTCCAGCCGACCAGCCCGGCGAGGGTCGCCGTGGCGTCGGGGTTGGGGGTGCCGTCGGGGTGGGTTCGCTGCGCGGCGGGTACCGGGTGGTGCAGGACCGCCTGCGCGATCAGCGCGGCCGAGGTCTGCCGGATCTCCTCCTGCACGACCCAGCGCTTGAGCCACTCACCGAAGGCGTTTTTCTCTTCCAGGGACCACTGACTGAACACGGGGAAGTCCTCCAGGGGTGGGGCGCCGCCGAGGATGGCGGCGGCTCGAGCGTTGATCGCGGGGATGGCTTCCATGCCGTACCGGCCAGGGCAGGCGGTGGACGCGCCCGAGGCCTGCTGGTGGCCGCCGTTGAGCGTGTAGCGGGTCGAGCGACCGGCGCGGTACTCCTGCACGAGCAGCTGCGCGGCGGCCTCGACCTGCGCCGCCGTGGGGCGGGCGGCGTCGTAGTTGCCGACGAAGCAGATCGCGCGGGCGATGCTGTTGCGTCCGCCTGTGTGCGCGCCGAGGCGGTTCATGCTGTGCCCGACGTAGACGCGTCCGATCGGCGTAATCGCGAAGGTGTAGGAGATGCCGCGGCCGAACCGCTGCTCACCAATGGCCTCCAGCGTGCGGACCGCGGCGTCGTCGTCGTCGAACGGCGGCAGCAGGTCGGGGGCGATGGTGACCGAGTGGTGCAGCCACCATTCCTTCGCCGGCAGCGGGGCGGAGCCGCCGCCGTCCTCGTGACGCGCACCCCACTGGGCGCGGCCGATGATCGTGATGCTCATGCCGGTACCACCTGAACGCGGTAGGACTGGAGGTTCGCCTCGGTCTGCACCTGGTAGCCGTCACCCGTGACGCCGGCGACCCTCTCGGCGCAGATAAGGACGGAGTGCCCGCCGGACAGCACCCCGGAGATCCCCCCGTGGATGCGGACGTCGGCGTAGCTGGTTGAGGTGGCGCTGCCGACCGGGCGGATCAGGGTGCCGCCGGTGGTGTCCACTCGGGCGGTCAGATTCCAGCTGCTGCCGGGCGAGACCAGCGCCCGGTGGTAGGCGTCCACCAGCACCCGGTGCGGGAAGCCCGGATCGGGGTAGGCGATGGTCCGCAGGACGTTCGTGACCCCGGTGACCGAGGCGCCGGTGTAGGCGTCGGCGGAGTACGCCCTTCCCGTGCGCGGTGGGTTCGTCGGGTCGAACGTCGTCACCCACACGGCCGGCGGGCCCGCCGAGGTGCAGAGCTGCACCCGGCCGTCGTCGAGCCGGTACACCTCGAGGCCGGGGAACGCGGTGAGCGCGTCCTGCTCGGCCTGGTTGCGGACGGGGATGCGGGTGTTCCGGGGAACGGTCTGCCGGGCGGTGTTGGTGATCAGCACGCCGGCGCCGTTGGTGGCCGTCGCACCCGGGGAGACGGCGACGGTGGCCACCTCGATGGCGCCGACCGGGATCGCCGGCTTCGCCCCACCCGGCTGTCCGGCCGCCACGGCATAGACAGGCTCGGTGGTGCCGTCGGGGCTGATGGTCGAGTAGGCGTCGTTCTGCTTCTCGTAGACGACGTCGATGCGAGTGCCGGCCCCGGAGGCGGGGGCTGCGCCGATGCTCACCTTGCGGGCGGCCTCGAGCGCGCCGCGGTACACGCCGTCGGCGTCCTGCCGCGACGTCACCCAGTGGTGCGGGGCGATCTGAACCGTCATCGGCGCGGTGTCCGAGGTGCCGGTCACCAGGGTCGTGGAGCCGGGCCCGTACAGCACCCCGGTGCGCGGGGCGATCAGGCCGGGGCCCTGGACGGCGATCAGGCCGGCGTCGTCCAGCCGGGCCTCGGCGGGGGAGACGGCGCCGGCGCCGGGCTGTCCGGGGGTGTGCAGGGCGTTGCCCACGCGGCGGCCTCCATCGGTCGGGATTCACCCAACGGTGCGTGGGGGGGTGTCAGTCCCGGCTCGGATGCTCTAGCGTGAGCAGCCAACTACACGGGGGAGTGACGAAATGCGCAGGATGCTCGCGATGGCCCGCACCCGGGTCGGCCTGTCGGTGATGGGGGGCGCGCTGCTGCTCGCCGTCGGCGGCACCGCGACCGCGGCCGTGGTTACCTCCACACCGGCCACCGACGAGGTGGCAGAGGTGACCACCGTCGAGGCGACGCCGACCGCCAGCCCGACCACGGAGGTCACCGCCCCGGCCCCGGAGCCTGTCCCGGAGCAGCTGGTCGCCGACACGGCGACGCCTACCGTCGAGCCCGTGACCACTCCCGAGCCCGCCCCGGAGTTCGCCCCCGCCCCGGCCCCGGGCCCCGCCACGGCACCGAAGCCCGTGCCCGCACCCCAATCTGTCCCCGCGGGGGCGAAGGTCGGCAATCAGTCCGGGGACAGCTACGACCCGAACGCTCCGTACACCGACCCCGCCGGCACCACGTACGTGCCCGCGCCGCCCGTGCCGGTCGAGCCGCTGTCCGAGGAGCGCCCCGACGCGCCGCCGCCAGGCGACTACAACGGCTAGGACTGCCGCCCTTCACCCTGCGACGGGGACACCCGGATGCCGCCAGTCCCGGCGGTCACCCGTGCCTGAATCTCCACCGACAGGTCCGACATGTGGCTACCGGCGACTGCGTCCGGGCCGAAGATGAACTCGCCGACGGTCGCCCCGACGACAGCCTGTGTGCTTCCGTGCTGCGTCCCGTTGATCATCACGCGGAGTTCGCCGGAGGTGCTGCCGTCCGTGGCTCCGGCGAACGCTCGGACCAGCAGCCGCGGCTGCTGCTTCGGCGCCTTCGCCCGGTACACCGTCTGCCAGTCCCCGCCGGTGACGGTGGGCCAGTCGCTGTTCCGCGACCGATAGAACACGATCGGCACGTAGGGGCGCGCCAAGCCCTGCCCGGAGTCTGTGTCGTCGGCCAGTACGGTGTTGCCGGTCCGGTCGAGCCAGCTCAGTGCCTGGTGGACCCCGTCCGGTCCGTTCTCGGGGAAGGCGTCACGCAGCAGCAGCACGTTGGTGCCGTCGGCGCGGCGCACGATCCAGCCGGGCTGCGGGGTGCCGTCCGGCTGCGCCGGGGTGACGGCCCCGATGTAGAAGGCGTTGGAGGTGTCGGCGGCGTTGCGCATCCGGAAGAACCCGCCGCGCAGCGTCAGCCCGCCCTCGCCGATCGACGCCGAGCGGAGAAGGCCCGAGCGCAGCAGCTTCGCGACCTCGTCGCGGACCATCTGCCGAATCCGCTCGAACAGCCCCGGCGGGGTTCCCGCATCGACGCCCATCAGACGGTCCCGGCCACGGGGTACATGTCCAGCGTCACCGTGTCTCCCAGATCCCCACTCTTAGTCTTGATCCGCATGAACGCCTCACCGGCCGGCAGCCACGCGTGGTCGGCGGGGACGATGACGCGGGCGTAGTCGCCGGCCAGCACCTCCACCGCGGCCTCGGCGCGCACCGTCACTTTCCAGATCTCGATCGGGCGGGCGGAGCGGTCCCGGAGGTTCTCGGCGTGCCCGTCCAACGTGGCCTGCTCGATTACGTTGGAGCGCATCTCCTCCACCTCGAGCAGCGGGTAGCCGTCGTTGACTTGGGTGGGGTCGTAGGCGGTGCCGATGCGCACGTCCTGTTCCTGGCCGGAGCCGGTCACCCAGGCGCGTTGGCCCATGACGGTGGCGTCCTCGTCGGTGGAGATGTTCAGCACCGGGGATTTGGGGACGGTGGTGTCGAAGTACCAGTCGTCGCCGATCTGGGTGAGCAGCGGGGTGTCCTCGGTGCCGGTCTCCATCACGGCCTCGATGCCGAGCCGGTCGGCGGTGTAGCGGGGCCGGAACCGGATGTCGGGGGCGGCGGTCTCGCGCTTGGTGAGCTGCCGGATCTGGTCGCCGACGTCGAGGAGCTCCCAGCCGTAGAACGTCTCGGTCCGGTCTCCGGCGCGCAGCTCAGGGAGGATGACCGGCAGGTTGCCGCCGACGTGTGCCATGGCTTGGGCGACCAGGTACTGGCCGATGCCCCCCAGATCAGTGCCGGACACCGTCGTGACGGCGTCCTGCACCCGCTGCCCGGCCGCGAGGACAGGGAGCACCTTGCGGTGGTCGAACAGGCTCCAGAGGCCGGCCGCGCCGAGGGTGAGCTGCTGGCGTTCGTCGTCCCAGGTGCGTGACCAGATGGGCCCGAACTGCTGGATGCGGCCGTCGATGTCGACGGCCAGGAACGTGCGCGCCGCCCGCGCGGTACGACGCAGGTCCTTGCGGCGCACCTCCCGTTCGGGCACGACCACCTGGTCGACGGCGCCGGCGTCGTTGTTGACCTGCGTCCAGTTGCAGGTGGTGGCGTCCAGCGTGTCGGTGATGCGGCCGGTCCGCAGGTCGCCGAACAGCAGCGTGGTTCGCACTGTCGGGCGGGCGGGGCGGCCGGGGAGCCACGACAGCAGCCCCATGCTGGGGGCGGTCACCAGTACACGTCCGACGAGGTGGCCGACAGTTCCGCCGCGGGGTCGCGGGAGCCGCCGAGGGAGGTGAACTGGACGGTGAGCTCACCCGGTGTGCCGTCGGGCGCCGCCCGGGGCACGTACAGCCAGTCGGAGATTACGAGGCTGCTGCGGCGGGACGCAGTGCCCTCCACCATCACCGTCCCGACCGCGGTGTCGACCTCGATCACCTGCCCGGACGGCACCGGCGCCACGTACCGCAGCCGGTCACCGGCGGCGGAGATCTCCCAGCCCTGCTCGAGGCCGCCCCGCACCCCGAACAGGATCGGGGCCGGCGCGGTGCCCGCGTTGGTCAACGTGACCCGGCCGAGCGTGCCCGGCTGCCCGTAGTCGAGGAACCCGGTCTTGTACAGGTTGTACTGCAGGCCCCCGCCGGGGGCGGGCAGCGGGGTGGCGACGGTGCGCGGCGGCCCGTACCGGAGCGGGTCGGGGCAGCGCCACTGCAGCAGCCACCCGAACCGGCCGATGCCCCACTGGCCCTTGAGCAGCATGGGGCGGGCCTGCAGCAGCTGCGCAGACGCGCTTAAGGTCCGCCCGGCGGCGGTGACGGTCAGCGGCTGCTCGTCGTCCTGGAACGGGGTGGCGGCCTGCAGCTGCGCGAGCAGCGCATCCCGCTCCGTGGCGGACCAGCAGAACCCCTCGACGATCACCAGCCGCTCGTCGGAGAACACCCGGGACGGGTGGGCGCCGTGGGCGTTGGTGCGCGACTGCTTGTCGTAGCGGGCCGGGGGGAGCTCCTCCCAGCCCTCCAGCGACGTCAGCCGGTAGGGGCCGTCCTGGCCGGTGGCGAGGGTGAGGCCGCCCCACAGGATGCTGGTCGGTCCCATCACACGCCCCTGGTGCGCCACTCGATGGCGAGCGCCTGCGCGTTCTGCTGCGGCGACGAGCCGGGGGCCTCGTGGTAGTTGTCGATGTGGATCAGCTCACCGATCCCGCCACCCGCGGCCCCAGCGCCGCCCACGCCGCCCGCCGCCCCAGCTGCGGCCGGGACGGCGGGCCTGGCGGCGACGGCGGGCGGCCGGACGGTGAGCCCGGCCAGGGCCTGCGTGTCGGCGAGACGCAGCATCTCGGGGGCCGTCGCAGCCTGCAACTGCCCGGTGAAATCGCCCAGGGTGCGGCGGACGTCTCCGAACTTCGACACCAGCCCAGCTTCGAAACCGCCCATGACCAGTCGGCCGGCGTTGCGCAGGATCGTTGCGTCGCGGGCAGCTGGGCCCTTCCAGTCCGGCAGCATCGACGTCAGGTTCGACAGGGTGTCCCTCACCCGCCCGAACGCGCTCTTGATGCCGTTGATGAATCCGCGGATCAGGTCGCCGCCGGCGCCGACCAGGAGCGAGCCGAGGTTCCCCAGGGCAGCCGCCGCCCTGCCGGGCAGCTCGCGCACGAAGCCGACCGCGGCCGAGACGCCGTTGGAGAACGCGGACTTGATGGTGTCCCAGTGCTTGATGATCAGGCCGGGCAGCGTGAAGTTCAGGAAGGCGTTGACCATGAACTGCACCGCGGACTTCACGGCGCCGACGACCCATTCCCACGCCTGCCGCGTCCAGCGGACGACGGTGTCCCAGTTGGCGACGATCAGGGCGACCAGGCCGATGACGGCGGCGATCACCCAGCCGACCGGGCCGAGGGCGATGAACCAGGCGGCGGCCATGCGAGCGGCCTGGATGAGCGCCTGAGCGCCCATCAGCACCCAGCCGGCGACGACAGAGGCGACCGTCACGGCCGTGGACGCGACCATGACCGCGCCCTGGGCGACGAACCCGGCGGCCATGACGACCAGCGACGCCACAGTGCGCACCTGAGCTCCCAGCCACGCGGCGGCGACGATCGCGGCCTGAGCGACGGCGGCGACACCCATGCCGATCCAGGCGCCCACCGTGAGGCCGGCGTTCAGCACCGCGGCCGCGGAGAGGGCGACGAACCGGACGATCATCCAGGCGATCTGCGCGGAGTGGACGATGGCGGCACCGATCGCGGCGGCCTGCTTGGCGATCCACGCGCCGACGACGATGGCCTTCGTCCGCAGCGACTGCACGCCGAGGGCGATCAGGTGCGGCAGGAACACCGCCGCGATCACACCGGCGACGACCATGATCGGGCCCTTGTTGGCGTCGATCCACTGCGCCATGTCCCGGATGGCGGGGATCGCGTCATCCTTGATGAACGAGGCCAGCGCCCCCACGCCGGGGATCACCGTGGAGCGGACGAACCCGATCATGGCCGTCAGTGCCGGCAGCAGGTCCTGGCCGATCGCGGCCTTCTGGTCCTCCCACTCGGCGGTGGCGATCTTCGCCGAGTTCGCGGCCCCGTCGGAGGTCTTCGCGAAGTCGCCCATGGCGCGGGCGCCGTCCTTCTGCACGATCGCGAGGACGGCCGCGGCCTTCTCCTGCGCGGTCAGCGCCTCGGCGTTCTCCTTGCCGGTCATCGCCAGCGCCTCGGACTCCACCCGGGCGGCGTTGATGTTGGGGATGAGCGCCTGGAGGGAGTCGAACTCGCCGCGGAACGCGGCGCTCATCCGGTCGGCGACGTCCGCGGTGTCCAGATTGTTGAAGCTGCCCAGGTCGGCCGACATCTGCACGACCTGCCGGGACATGTCGGCGGCCTTGTCGCCGGCGAACCCGATCTGGGAGAACATGTCGCCGAACCCGGCAGCGGCGTTGAGGGCCTGCTGCCGGGACAGGCCGAGGTTGGTCGCCGCCCCCTTCGACCAGTCGTCCATCGCCGCCGCGTTGGCACCGAAGATCACCGACGACTTGTTGATCGTCTCGTTCAGGTCCGACGCCGCCCCGGTGAAGGACAGGAACCCGTCCTTGATCTCGCCGAACGCGAACAGGCCCGCGGCGGCGGCGACAGCGCCCCCGACGGCGCCCTTCACCTTCCCGCCCAGCCCGCCCAGGGAGCGGTCCAGCGGGCCCTCGTCGACGGTGTAGACCGCCTTGAGTTCGGCGGCGGTGAGGGACATCAGCCGGCCTGCCGGGCGAAGAACGCGTCCACGGCGTCCGGGTCGTCGAGCACCGTCACCGGCTCGGCCCGGGTGCGCTCACCCGTCGTGGGGTCGACCGGGAACAGGACGTTGGTCAGCAGCGAGTCGGTGGACAGGAGGCCGGAAAGCTTCACCGTGAACCACCTCCACGTCCGTCTCGTCAACTCGTGCTGCAGGTCAGCGACCCCGTACCTGTCGTGGAAGTCGCACTCGAGCGCCTTCCAGTGGGTCAGGACTTCGGCGATCCGGACCGCTTCGGCTTCTTGGCCGCCGCCCGCCGCTCCTGGCGGTTGGCGGCCGGCGCTTCCCCCGCCGGGTCCTGCCCCCGGTAGACGGCGTTGAGGTACTGCGACACCGCGGCCAGCCGCTTGTAGGGAAGGCCGCGGGCCAGCCAGGCGTCGACGTTGTCGTCGCCGGCGAGCTGCCGCAGGATCGACTCGGAGGACAGGGAGTCGTCGACGACGAAGTCGTCGGGGACGTCGGCGCCGGCGGCGGCGAGCATGAGCCGGTCCAGCTTGAGCAGCAGCGCGGCCGGCACCTCCGAGGGGCGCTTGCACGCCCACTCCTCGCCCAGGAGCTTGACGACGACCGGCTCGTCCTCTTCGTCGGCCCAGGCGGCGTCGAAGTCGTGGAACTGGGTCACGGGCTCGGCACGTAGGTCGGCTTGCCGGACACGGTGAGCTCCGCGTTGAACCCGGAGTTGTCGTTCAGCCCGCCACCGGCCGGGGCGTCCACCCGCGCCGACACCCGGTAGGTGGTGACGTTCCCGCCGGGAGTGGTGACCCGCAGGCTCTTGAGGGAGTCGTAGCCGACAGCGTCCGCGAGGGCGATGAGCGCCTCCTGGCCGGCGTCCCGGTCACCGGTGACCGGGTCCTCCTTGTAGAAGCCCTCCATGCTGATCGAGGAGGCGCGCTGCGCCACCTTGTGCTCGGCCCAGCCGTCGGAGTCGAAGTCGGTGTCGTCGGTGTCGGTCTTCTCCGTGGAGAAGGTGAGGCTGTTCAGACCGCCGATGGGGGTCCACACCGGGATCGCGTCCGTGCCCGTGTTGAGCGCCGGCTTGAGGTGCCGGGCGAGGATCTTGACCTTGGCCACGTCGGCCGCCTTCCGCGCTGGGGTGGGAGTTCCCGGTCAGCGTCGGACAGCGGGTGTCAGCGTCAGGGCCGCAGGGCTGTCGGGCGGTACACCTCGGCGCGCACCGGCACCGACCAGCGCGGCCTGCCGTCCGGGTCCCCACCCAGGTCGGTGGGCTCGGACTGGGTGGCCAGGCACTGCACCACATACGTCTCGTCGTCCGTCCCCGGAGCGATCGTGACCCCGGCGAGGCCGTGCAGGGCGTCCCGGATCGCGACCGCCCGCGCGTACCCGGCCCGCCGTCCGGCTGGGGTCTTGTGGTCGCCGCGGACGATGAACTGCGCCGCGGGCTCGTCGTAGCCGTGCCCGCCGTCGGTCTCCGCCCCACCGGGCCGCCCGTAGGCGGCGACCGCCTCGACGGGCTTGTCGGGCAGGGCGTTGAGGAACGCGTCGGCGCCCGCCACCCCGTAGGTGACGATCCCCAGGCTGTGGAGATAGCGGAGGACAGCGGCGGCGAACATCAGGCCCCAGCCACCTTCCGCTGCAGGTACTCGACGTAGCGCTTCCGGTTGGCCTCCACCGTGTCCTCGAGGTAGTGGTCCTTGCGGCCCGGGTCGTGCTTGAGGGTGGGGTCCTCGTGCTGCACGACGGCGTACGGGGTGTCGTAAGCGACCTGCCCCACGAGCTGCTTGCGGTCGACCTCGGTGAACCCGGACCGGATCAGTGTCGTCTCCTCGATCGGGGCGACCTCGTTGGACTCCTTGAGGGTGTCCTCCAGGACGTCGTCCAGGGCGTTCGCCGCGGCCTCGTGCATGGCCCTGGTGGCGGCAGGGTTGATCTTCACGCGGAGCTTCACTGGATCAGGAACTTTCGGCCGGCCAGCTTCGCGCCGGGACCGTAGATGGGGACGACGTCGGCGACCGTGCGGGCGTCCCCGTCGATCGTCATCTCGGCGCCGGCGGCCAGCTGGGTGTCGGGGCGGATGATGCCGGTCCCGACGACGGTGATGTCCTCACCAGTGGAGGTGCGCACCAGCTGCGTCTTCCAGTCCACCCGGCAGCGGATCCGCCGGGACGGCCCGTAGCCGGGGCCGTCGCCGATGTCCTCGGTGCGGTCCCGCACCTGCACGTGCTGCCGCAGCAGCTGGGAGGGCACGCGCATCAGTACGCCCGCCCGCCGGTCAGGCCGGCTGAACGCAGGATGCGGCGGGCGCGGGGCGCGAGGATCGCGGGCAGCGACGACACCGACAGGCCGTTGGGCCCCATCGAGGTGGCGCGGGAGTAGCCGGCGATGTCGTTCTCCTCCCCGACCTCCAGCCACTGCTCGACCTGGGCGAGGGTGGCGTCCCGCAGCGTCGCCCGGTCCTCGGCCAGGGCGGGCAGGTTCTGGGCGTCGACCGGCCAGCCGGAGGTGGCGGCCTCCGCGACGAGCTCGGAGGCGCGCGCCAGGATCCGGTCGGTGTCGTCGCCGAGGCTCTCGGCCTGGCCCGGGGGAAGCCAGGCCGAGAGGTCTGCGGCGGTGGCGAACGCCCCCACGGTCAGGCCCGGCGGCGACGCGGGCGGCTGGTGGACTCGTTGGCCACCGCAGCGTTCACGGCGTCGGCGTCGAACGTGCCCTTCGTGTCCCCGCGGTCCACGGTGAGCTGCACGCCCTCCGCGATCGCCGTCTTCGCGTCGTCCTCGCTGATCTCGTCCCAGCCGCGGTCGGCGAACGCCCGCTTCTGGTCGGGGCCGTCGGCGTGGGCGATCGTCCCGGACGGGGAGCGGTACCAGCCGGTGCGCGCGGTCTCCCCGGACACCGGCGGCAGGTCGCCGCCGGTGTCGGGGGTGGTGTCGTCGGCCATCAGGCGTTGGCCTTCTCGATGTCGGCCTGGCTGGGCTTCGAGTCGAGGACCTCGAAGTCGGCGTCGGTGAGCACCACCCCGTGCTCGGGGGTGCCCTCGTTGACGGAGTCGATGCGGCCGTCGGCCTTCCGCTTGAACCACACGACGCGGTCGCGGTTCTCCACCCGCGGCAGCTTCACCGCGGACGTGGAGGCGGCCGGGTCGGCGGTGTGCGGGTTCGCGGCGAGGGCGGCGGCGGCCCGCTCGTTGTCGGCCTGATGGTCGGCGACCACCTCGGCCTCGGTGCGGATGCCGGGTGCCTCCGCGGACCGCTCGTCGGCCGGGGAGGGCGCCGACTCGGGCACGATGTGCTGCTCCTGCCGATCCTGCTCCGGGTCGGTCAGGGCCGCCTGGAGCTCCGGGTTCGGCTCGGTCTGGACCTTGTCCTGCTTCGGCTTGCTGGTGCTGGTGGCCACGGTGTCCGCCTTCCGCTGATCTGCTGGTCAGGATGTCAGTGCTGGTGCGTTCCCGGGGCCGGGGAGCCCTCCACACGGCCCCGGGAACGGTCAGGGGGCTTACGCCGGGCGCTTGACGTGCGCCACGGCGAGCGCCTCGGGGCGGACGACCTTCCCGCCGTACACGTGCAGGCCCTTGAGGGCGTCGGCGAACCGCTTCTCGGGGCGGTAGGCCTCCGTCTCGGAGATCTGCTCGGCGTAGGAGCGGGCCTGCGGGGTGGACGCCTGGATCTTGAACGAGGTGCCGGCGGTGGCGTCGGTGGTGGTGGGGACGTTGTTCGACTTCACGATGGTGAAGCCGGCCGCCTCCCCGACCACGCCGTTGCGCAGGACGGCGTCCGACGCGGCGGTGCCGGCCTTGACGAACCGGTCGTCGAGGGTGATCTGCCCGGCGAACCACGGCGGGACGACGACCTGCCGGTTCTGGGAGGCGATGTTGGCCTCGTCGAGGGAGACGGCGAGCTCGACGAGCAGCTCGTACGCCTCGCCCGGTGTGTCGAGGACCTCGGGGGCGGCGGTGGAGCCGATGTTCGTGCCGGCGGACACGTACAGGCCGGCGACGTAGCGGTCGGCCAGGTCGGCGAGGGCGTACGCGGCCTCGCGGGTGGCTTCCTGCATGACGGTGCCGGACACCTGCGCCTTGTCGATGTCGTCGACGAGGAAGTTGAAGCCCTTGGCCTGGTCGATGACCAGCTCACGCTGGGCGTCGGTGAGGACCTCGGGTGCGGGCATGTCGACGTTCTTCGTGTAGTCGAAGACCGTCACCCGGCCGATGCTGTTGATCTTCACGCGGTCGCCGGAGCCGCGGATCTGGCCCTCGTAGTCGCGGTTGACCATGCCCGGCTGGGCGTAGACGAGCGCCTTGTTCAGGTTGGAGAGGAGGTTGGCCGCCCAGACGGCGGGAATGAAGTTGTTGAGGCTCACGGTGGCCCTCTCGGGGGTCGCAGCGGACGGGTGATGGTGCTGGTCCGTGGTGTCGCCCGTCGGCGCCCGCCTGGGTGTGCGGGTGGTGCCCCTGACCCCGTGGGGTCCGCGCCCGGCCTTCCGGCTTCCCCCCGGTCAGCCGGGCGCTACCAGCAGAGTGGGATGCCGCGTGTCAGTCCTCGTCGTCGGTCAGCAGCTGGTCGGTGCGACAGGCCAGGTAGCGCACGAGCCCCGTGCGGTGATGGATCGGGCCGTCGCTGGACTCGGTGATGTACGTGGTGCTGTGCGGGTCCTCGGGCATCGCGCCAGCGGCGATCAGCACCCAGTCGGTGAGGTAGGCACCTTCGCCCTCGTCGGCGACGTGTGCCCGGACGGCCGCCTCCAGGGCGTCGGTGGTCTCCTGGCTCACCGCTGGCTCCCGTCTGTCTTCAGCCAGCGTTCCTCGAACCGCTGCAGCAGGTGGTCCAGCCACCGCCACAGGCCCTCGGCCAGGCTCACTGCCCGGCCCGCCACTCGTCGGCCATCGCGAGCAGTGCCTGAGCGCAGCCCTCCGCGAAGTCCGCCGCGTCCATGCCCTCGGGCACCCCGCCCAGGAAGGCGCGGAAGCCGGGGGCGTCCCCGGACATGTCCACCTCCATGCGCACGTTCGGCACCGGGGCCCCGGCCGGGGGCAGGACGTCGACGGAGAACGGCGCCAGCTGCTGCCCGTAGAACGACACCCACACGGTGCCGCCGGCGGCCAACGCGTCGAGGTCGCCGTGCTCGAGGACGCAGCGGGCGGAGATGCGGGGGCCGATGGCGGCCTGGTCGACGAGGACCTCGACGGAGGCGATGGTGGGGTCGGTGAGGTCGCCGTTGGGTGCGCCGATGACGATCCGGCGGGCGCCGTCCCACACCTCGCCGTCGGGGATCGAGGCCGGCCGCATCAGCCGACGCGGTCGTACGTCGCGGCGAAGATGTCCGGCTTGCAGGGGTAGAACTCACCCTGGACGCCCCGGATGACGTGGTCGCCGATGCTGACGTGCATGTCGCCTTCGAGGGTGGCGATGTGCAGCTCGCCCTGGTCGTCGGTGTAGGCGGGCACGAAGCCGTCCGGACGCGAACCTTCGATCCAGTTGACGATCTGGTTCGCGTTGGTTCCGTCGTACTGCAGTGCGACGATCTCGACTGGCTTCTTCCGCCAGCGGGTTGGCACCATCAGCCGGTCACCCGCCCGTCGGCGATGGCCTCGTTGATCTCGTCGATCCGCTTCGCCATCTCGTCCGGCGGCATCTCCTCGAGCTGCTTCCGGGTGAACGTCGGCTTGCTGTCCTTCCCGCCGTTCAGGTCCCCACCGGACGACGACGGCACCGACTGCTGCGTGCCGGCCTTCCACTCGGGGTACTCGGTGAGCACCTTCTCCACCGCGGCCTTGACGGCGGCCTCGTCGACGTCGCCGTCCTTCACCGCGGCGGCCAGGTCGGCGTTGCGGACGATCGCGGCGACCCGCTCCGGGTTCGCACCCGCCGCCAACGCGGCGACCTTGGCTTCGGTCTTCGCCACGCGCTCGGCGGCCTTCTGCGTGGCCTCGGCGGCCCGCTGCTGCGCCTGGTCCCGCTCGATGGTCAGCTTCTCGGTCTCGTTCTTCCCCGCCAGCGCCTGCGCGTCGTCGAGCTTCTTCTGCCACTTCGCCTGCTCGTCGGCGAGGCGCTGCTTGAGCACGCGGTCCAGGTCGGCCTGCGTGAACTCCGGCTTGGGCTCGTCCTTCGGGGGCTGGTCGGCCGGGGGAGTGTCGGCGGGCGGGGTGTCCGCGGGAGGCTGGTCGGCCGGGGGGGCGTCCAGGCGCATCACCAGGTCGCCGTGGCGGGCGCGGCGTGCGGCGAGGAAGTCGGCGGCCAGCTGCTGCGCCAGCTCGGGCGTCATGCTGGCGGGGGACGTGCGGGGGCGTTCGGCCATGCGGGGCTCCCTGGGCTCCTGAGGGTGGGACCCGCCCACCGTGCGCCCAGTGGTGTCAGTCGAGGAGTGACAGCTGGCCAGCGACGGCAGCCGCGGCGGCCAGCGTGCTGGCGCGCGTCTCGGCGTGGTGCTCGCGGTCGTAGTGCAGGTGGCATCCCTGGCACATCGCCCGCAGGTTGTCGTCGTCGCAGTGCTCGGGGGTGTGGTCGAGGTGTGCCGTGGTCAGGACGACCTTGGAGCCGGTGCCGTAGGCCGGCTGGCCGTGCACGTTGGGGCAGCGGCCGTCATGGGTTCCGCGCCCGCACTCGCCGAGGCACTCGCAGCGCCACCCGGCGCGCTCGGCCTTAATGCGGTGGCTGATCTTCTGCCAGTCGGCCGGGTAGCGGCCTCGGTTCTCCGGGCGGATCGGCATACCCTCAGCGTCCGGCCCGGCGTGACAGGTCAGCGGGAGACGAGGTTCACGCGGCGCCGGGACACGTCGGCCTTCCGGTCGTGCTCGGCGACGAACTCGCGGAGGGCGGCCTGCCGCTTCCGTAGCAGCGCCCGGTCCCGGGCCAGCTGCGCGGTGTCCCCGAACGGCTCCGCGGCGGCGACCCGCCGCTTGGACTCCCGCACGGCCCGCTCCAGGGCGCGCTGCCGCTGCCGCAACGCGTCCCCCTCCGGCTCCGCGGTCGGCCGACCGGCGGGCCGGGTCAGGCCAGGGATGAACCCGGCCATGCTGTGCCGGCACTGCGGGTGGAACAGGCCAGCGGCCCGGGCTTGCGCCAGCGTGCCGCCGTACCGGTGCCCCTCCACCTCACCCGGGGTCGGTTCCCGCCCGGTCAGTGACAGCACCGTCCGTTCCCAGGGCCTGCACAGGCTGCACTCCTCGGGGGCGTCGGAGATGACGACGAGGTACCTGCCCTGCTGCTGGTAGCGGTCGATGCCGCCCTGCAGGTGCGCCTGCCCCGCCGTGGTCCGGGTGGCCATCTCGGCGTAGGTGTCGATGGACCAGTTGCGGCCCTTGGCGTCCACGTACCCGGTGACGCCCTGCTGTGCGAAGCGGGACACCGCCCGGGCTGCTGCTTCCCGCCGCGTCTGCACCCCGGTCACGACCTGCCCGGCCACATCAGCGATGACCCGCCGGTACACGTCCTCGGCGGTGCGCAGGATGCGGGTGTGCGTCGTCTGCACGGTGCCCGCGAGCTCGGCGGCGTAGGCCTGCACCGCCCCCCGGTTCGTGGCCACGATGCCGGCCTGCGCCTCGGTGACCCCGGGCCCACCAGCGGCCAGCACCCCGGCGCTGTACGCCTCCGCGAGCAGCTCGTACAGGGAGGCATCCACCTGGTCGGCCAGGCGAGTGACGAACCGCTGAGCGTCCCGGCGTAGGCGCAGCACGTCGGACAGCTTCCGCTCCGCCCACCCCGGATCCGTGATCCCGGCGGCGAGGCGGTCGGCGACGAGGGCGATGAGGTGCTGGGCGGCGTCGCCGTACAGGTCGGCAAGGACCTTGGCGAACCGCGCCCCGCCGTCAGGGGAGACCGGCACCGCTAGTCGCCGTCAGCGGTCATCGGGCGATCGCCTTGCCGTGCACGACCCACGTGGCGTCGGTGACTTCGGCGCGGTCGGTGTAGTTGTCCTCGTCGCCCTCGGGCGCCTGCGTGATGCCGACGAAGCCGGGGCCGGTGGTGATCGGGACGATGCGCCACACGCCGGAGCGGGTGTAGCTGATGCGCAGGACGGTGCCGTCGGAGAAGGCGAGCAGGTCGCCGTCCTCGTCGTTGCCGTAGAACTCTTCGGTGATGTCGCCGTCGATCTCGATGAGGTCGTCGGACGCTCCGGTGATCACGATGCTCATGGCCTGATGCTCGGCTTCGCTGTGACAGGTCAGGGGATCTCCAGGCCGGGGACGGGGTCGGGGAGGCCCATGCCGTCCTCTTCCTTGATCCGCGCGACTTCCTGCGCGACCTGGTCGTCGTCGAGGCCGGGCTGCGCCAGGCGCACCCGCGTCTCGATGCTCGCGGCCCGGGCGGCGGCCAACGTGTTGACCCACTGGGCGGTGCCCTGCGGGTCGTCGGCCAGCTCCTGCCAGCCGATCACCGGACGGGCCACCGGGGTGGGGCGGCCGAACACCACCCGGTCCAGCGCCAGCAGCGTCTCGCACGACGCCGACAGCTCCGGCGCCCAATACCGCTGCTTACGGCCCTGGGTGCGCCACGTCTTGCCCTCCCGGATCCGCAGCGCGGTGCCGGACTCGGCGCGGCCCTCGATCTGCAGGCCGAACGTCTGCGGGGAGTAGCCGGCCGTGGAGATGATGTGCTCGGTGAGGGCGACCGTGGTGCGTTCGTGCTGCTCGACGCGAATGTCGAACTGCACCTGCGTGATCGCGTCCTTCCCGGTGAGGCCAGTGAGGTCGGCCATGTTGAGGCCGGTGAGCAGCTCCTGATCGACGTCGAACCCCCGCGCGGCACCGGTGGTCTGCCCGGGGCGGGCGCCGACGGGGGTGAGGAACTCGTCGGGCACCATCAGGCGGGCCTGGCCCAGGCGGAGGTCCCGCATCCACGACGTCCACGCCTCATCGAGGGCGTCGAGGAACGGTTCGCAGCCGGCGTAGTCGGATCGGCCGATCGGGTACTTGCGGTGCTTCCGGTTGGGCAGCACGTTCGGCACGAACCGGGGCATGATGCCGGGCTTCCCGCCGGTGACCTCCACCGGCAGGGCGACCTCGGGCATGAAGCCTTGGGTGGCGGGGTGGTCGGTCAACGCCACCTGCCGGCCCAGCGTCACCCCGGTGCCGACGTAGAGGCCGTGGAGGATGACGCCGGGCTCGTGGCGTTCGAGGTGCCGCCACACCTCCCCGCCTTCGCGGTGGACCTCTTCGACGAAGGTGACGGCGTGCAGGATCCCGTACCGGAAGTCGGGGATGGCCCGGTCGGGGTCGACGACGGTGAGGATCGGGTGGTCGGCGGCGGCCTTGTCCCACAGGGGCCGCAGGTACACGCCGCCGGTGGCGGCGCACACTTCGCCGGCTTCGAGGAGGCGGTTGGCGAGGCCCAACGTGTCGGCGAGCTCGTCGAGGCGGTCCTGCGCTGCCACGGTGTCGGCGGTGGTGAGCCGGGAGTCGGCGGGCCAGGCGGCCAACTCACCCTCCCCGCCGCTGCCCGCGGCGCGCCGCTCATACGCCCGCGCCAGGCCCACGTCAGGGATCAGCAGGTCCGGTGGCTCCCCGAACAGCAGATCCGCGGACGTGGACGCGATGTCGGCGGCCAGGGTGGCGTGCAGCTGCGCCGTCGCCCGGGTCGAGTCGGGGCCGATCTTCCGCCGGGACCAGAACGAGCGCCGTCCGGTCGTGCCCCCGCCCTGCGTGGTGTCGGCCAACTTCCCGGTGTCCCCGGACCACCAGGCCGCCCACGCGGCCTGGTCCTTGACGTAGGGGGCGATGTCCGCCGGGGGCCACGGAGTGGAGGCGGTGGACTGGGGCAGCGGCACCCGCCCAGCGTCAAGCGGCGGGTGTCAGCCGGGCGGGGCAGTAGCCCAGGGCGGCCCCCTCTGGGCGAGTGGGTGCGGGGTAGCGTCCCCTGGCGACACAGGGGGGTCCGTTGCTGCGAAGGGCGCTGCACACGTTGGCGGTACTACTGATAGCCGCCGGGGTGACCCTGGTGTTCCTGCCAGTTCACGCAGGCGCGGTGGACTGCGGGTCTGCCGCAGTCGATCTGGTCGAGGCCGCTTCGACCGGCGACTGCAACGCGCAGCTACACCATCGCCTGGGAGCCAGCTGGGGAGTGACCTGGGTTGGTGTAGCTATTGCGGTCGTACTGATCATGCTTCCGCAGTGGTTGAGGCCGTCGAGTAGCATCCCGCGCCGTGGAGGAACAGGCGCGGAAGCTGCTGGACTTGACGCTGGAGTACCAGGAGTCCGTGACGATTCGGCGTGACTGGCCGAGGCTGGCATCGCCTGCCGGCCGGGAGCCCTCTGAGGTGGCCGAGGAGTACGTCGCCACGCTGCGGGCGCTACTGAACGACCCGGCGTGAGCCGGGGGGCTCGCTGTTGTCACGCCGGATCAGGGCCGAAGGCTAGGCGGCGCCGAGCTTCGTCAGGTCGAGCACGGTGAGCTGGCCGACCTGGGAGGCGAGGCCGGTGCCGAGCGTGCCCGCGTTGTGAATCACGTTGACGCTCATGGCGGTGGTCCCGGCGGGGATCGTCTCCTCGACGTAGAAGACGCCGGTGCCGCCCGCGCTGAGAGCGGCGACAGGCCGAACGCTGTTGGGGGTGCCGCCGGTGAAGTTGAGCTGGATGCTCAGTGTCTTGGTCGAGGTGCCCTGCTCGTGCAGGAACCGGCCGCAGAAGGCGATCCGGTCCCCGGGCTGCCAGGTGCTCGTGCCGGTGGCGGGCAGGTTCATGGCGAAGAACGCTTGGGCGTCGTCGGTGGACACCATGCGCTGCCAGTTGCCCAGCGCCGGGGCGGTGGCGGCGACGAGGCTGGCGGTGGCGTTGGCCGTCCAGGATGTCGAGTCGGCCTTGCCGTTGGCGTCGCCGTCGGTGAGGAACAGGGCGTTGGGGACGAGGTTCTTGCTCTCGCTGGTCTGGTACCCGGCCATTGGGGGTGTCCACAGGGGTAGTCGGGGTGCGAGCAGGTCGGCGAGGGCCTGGCCGAGCACCTTGTTCCCGGCGGCGTTGGCGTGGACCCCGGAGGCGTCGCGCAGCGCGGCCTGGATGAGGCCCGTGGCGGGGTCCACCAGGTTGGTGAAGGTCTCCAGGAGTGGCACCCCGACGTTGGCACACCAGGTGCGAAGCCAGGCGTTCGCCGCGTCGGTGTTGCCCTTGGCGCCGGTGCCATTCGGTGCGGCGGGGAGGACGGTGCCGAGCACCGGCAGCGCCCCGGCGGCCCGCACGCGGGACACCAGCTCCTTGACGTTGGCCTGGTAGGTGGTGAACGGCACCCCGTTGGTCGGGTTCATGTCGTAGGTGCCCGCCAGGTACACCACGACGTCCGGGTCGGCGGCGAGCACGGTGCCGAGGGTGGTGAGGTGCTGGGCGGTGGAGGTGGTGCCCACCCCGCCGTTCCACACGTACTGGAAGCGGGCACCGGACAGCCAGTGCGCCCATGACAGTGGCTCGGTGGGGGACAGCGCGCGGGGGCTGTTCGTGGACGTGCCGACGGCGTGCGACTCGCCGTGAATCGCCACCCGGACCCCACGGGTGACCGGCACGAAGGACTTGGCGATCGCGCCGAGGTCCGTTCCGGGGTCCCCGAGGTCCTCAGCGACGGCTAGCACAGAGGCCGCCCTCAGGGCGAGTGACGCCGGTGACGTCGGGTCGTCCAACTCGTCGACCGTGACGAAGTCCGCCGGGACCGGCGCGGGCGTGGCGGCGTTGTAGGCGTCGATCGCGGCCTGCACCTGCGAGGCGTCGATCAGCTGCCAGCCGTTGGCGGTGAGCCGCTGCGCGAACAGGCCCCCGTCGTCGGCCCACTGCGGCCAGCCGGAGGGGGACAGGTACCAGGCCATGCGGCTGAGGATCAGCGCCCGGGTGTCAGGCGGCCAGGGCGCTGGCCTGTAGCCAGGGCCGCCACACGGGCCGAGAGACCTGGCAGCTGTACCTCAGTGCGTCGCATCCGTGGTCGTCGACCTTCGCCGGCTCGTCCAGGCCCTTGGCTTGCTTCTTCTCGTCCCACACGTAGCCCAGGAGCTCCCGCTCGAGCTCCGGGGCGGCTGGCTGGCCGCGGTCGTCGGCGAGGAACAGCAGCCTTCGGGCGGCGAGCAGGGAAGACACGTTGCGGATCCCGTCGACGACGGCGTTCTCCGCTTCGACGAGGCCGGTCCAGCCGTCGTTGCGCAGCTGCCGCCGGAACGACGCCGCGGAGGGGTCGACGGCGGTCCGTTCGGGCCACACCGGGCCGGGCCGGGCGTCGGGGTGCGCACCGTCGGGGAGGGGCAGCCCGGCGCCAGCGTCCAGCCACGCCCGGATCCGCTCGGACTGCTCGGCGTCGGACAGGGACCGTTGGGCGCGGCCGTCGTGCCGCCACTCCCCGCACACGTACAGCCGCTCATCCGCCCCGAGGCCCAACAGGACGGCGTGGGTGGGGTTGGAGGTGCCGTAGTCCACGCCCATCCACCAGCGGCCCACCAGCAGGCGGCGGACCTGGCCCCAGTGAGCGCGGTGCACGCCGCCCGAATCGAGGTCGAGCATGTCGTAGATCGCGCCCTCAGCGGCGACCCACAGGCCCTGGACGAACCGCTTGTAGAACAGGCCCACGTTCTCGGCCTTGATCGCCGCCACGTAGTCGGCGGTGAGGGCGGGGTTGTCGTCGAGGGTGAAGTGCCAGGTGGCCATGTCGAGCTCGCCGGCGCGGTCGAGGTACTCGCGCTTGAGCCAGTGCGCGGGGCTGTCGGGGTTGGTGGTGGCGAACAGGCGGGCGCCGGGCACCGAGAGCCGGTACAGCAGCTGCCCCCAGAACGGGCGGGAGACGAGGGACGCCTCGTCGACGTAGGCCAGGGCCAGGGTCAGGCCACGCAGCCGACCCTCACTCCTCGCGTCGTTGGCCCCCATGACGTGCACCAGCCGGCCCAGGATCACCGCCGTGGGGGCACCCCGCGTGTACTGCACGGCGGAGGGGGCGAGGGTGCCGAACAAGTCGGCCATGGGGTCGATGACGTTCCGGGCGACGGTGTCCCGCGTCTTGCCGATGATCGCCACCGGTCCCTTGGGTCCGGTACGCAACGCCTCGAGGAACGCGATGATCGACGACAGGGTCTTACCGGAGCGGACGGAGCCTTCCCACAGGTTGATGCGGGCGCCGGCTTCCCGGATGGACTGCTTCTGCTTGGCCGACAGGTGAGCGGACCTCACCTGTCGGCCGCCACCGTCAGGTCTGGCGCAGGATCTTGTACGCCTGCACGAGCTCGTGCGCGGCCTGGGCGTGCGCCAGCGCGTGGGCTGCCACTGCGGCCCTGCCGGCGGTGTCCACGTTGGAGCGGATGGCGGACAGCAGCAGGTTCTCGACGTCGGACTGGGACGGGGTCGACTGGGTCATGCACCGACCGTAGCGTGACGTGACTCACCGTCGTCAGCCGCCCCGGATGGAGTCGACCAGGTCCCGGATCAGCCCCGCGGCCTCCTCCACCCCGCCCCCCATGTCCAGCTTCTCCAGGTCCGCGACCCGCTGCACCGCGATCCCCACACTCGTCATGATGTTGCGCTGCTGCTCGAACGTCGGCTGCGGCAGGTCGATCGAGTTGTGCGTGTTGTCCTTCCCCCCGAAGTTGTGCATCGTGCACGGCTGCCACAGCTGCGCCCGCAGTCGGTGAGCGTCCTCCACCAGCAACGACTTCAGCTCCGCCCGGCGGGCCGACGTGTCCGCGTTCCGGGCCTCCGTCGCGCGTTTCGTCGCCGTCCGGTCGAAGGCGCCGTCGATGCCTTCTTGGGTGGCGATGGTGGTGACGGTGGAGGGGGAGACGCCGTGTTCGCGGGCGATGGCGTTGCGTTGGCCGCCGGCGCGGATGGCGTCGGCGATCGCGGCGCGCTTGGCCGGGTCGAGGGGTGGGGGCATCAGCGGAACGCCGGACCGCTGGTGTCCAGCTCGTCCGTGGTCGGCAGCGGGTAGCGGCCGGTGCGCTGCGAGTCTCGGCGGAGCTTGCACACCTTGCGGTAGTGAGACAGCAGGTCGGAGGACCGCCAGCCCAGGGCGAAGAGCGCAGCAACGAGGAGGAGGGGCCAGACGGCGCCGGAGAGGTAGCCGGCGAGGAAGGTGGCGTGGTCCCAGCCCGCGCGGAATCCGTCGGTCATGCGTACTGGTCCAGTCTCTTGATCTCGTGGTGGGGCACGAGGAAGGCGCCGTTGGGGTGGTAGCCGCAGACGTAGTCCAGTGCCCGCGCGTACCGGCGTTCGGCAGCCAGCTCGCGGTGACGGGCCCTGTCCTCGGCGGTGCGGAAGTCGTCCTGGATGGCGGCTGGGAGGGTGGCCAGGACCTGCTCGTGCGTGAACACGCCGTCGTGGTCGCGCGGCACGAAGTTGGCCAGGCTCATGCGGCCACGGTGCGACCACCGGTGTCAGCCGGTCGCAGCAGGGCGTGCGCTGGTAGCCCGTCGGTGAACAGCACGTACTGGCCCGGGTAGGCGCGCCTGCGGCCGTGACCGAGGACCAGGACGAGCGCCGGTGGCGGGATGACGGCGGCCTTGCGGGCCGCGGTGCGGGCGCGCTGCTCAGCGACCCACCGGCGGTGCGCTTCGAGGCACGGGCGGCAGGCTTTGCCGTCGGGCCCGTCGGTGCAGCCGGCGATGTAGCGGGCCCGGGTGCCGTGCTGGGCGGCGCCGGGCTGCGGGTAGCCGTGCCGGCGGGCGATGCGCCTGCGGTCGGCGACGGTCAGGCCGCCCCACACGCCGTGCCCGATGCCTGCCTGCAACGCTTCGAGGGCGCAGGGGTGGCGGACTGGGCAGCGGGCGCAGACGAGGCGGGCGAGGGCGTGCTGGGTGGCCTGCTCCGCGGCCGTGAGGTGCTCGGGTGGATGCCATGGGTCGAGGTCGCGGCCGGAGATGCCTTGGCAGGCGGCCTGCCGCGTCCAGTCCGGGGGGCGGAGGAGAGTCGGGCTGCTCACTGGGTGGCGTCCACCAGTGCCGTCAGCTCGTCGTGCGGGAGCGGGGTGTGCACTCGGCGGAAGGTGCGGTCGTCGGGGACGGCGAAGTCCCCGGTGACCCGGTCGCGGGTGAGCCACTGGCCGAGCTTTGCGATGGTGAAGATGCCGCCCGGCCCGGCGGGCACCAGCAGCCCCCGCCCGGCCAACGCGGGGTGGCGGTGGGCGGACTCGAGGCCGTGTCCGCGCAACCACAGCTCGGCGGCGTGCAGGTCCCGGAGCTCCACCAGCTGCAGGGCCTCGACGGTGGACGGCTGCCGGGTCCACAGGCTGATGCCGGCGCTCACGCGGACGCCTGCGGGGTGTCGACGTCGTGGGGGCAGCAGTCCCCGAATCCCCACACTCGGATCGCGTAGCCCAGGCCGATCGCGGCCAGTGTCGCGATGGCGCCGGCCGTCCAGCCGATCAGATCCCTCACCAGAGTCCCCCTCCGTCGTTGCGGTCTGCTTCGACGGTGTCGCGGGGTGTGACAGGTCAGGGTTCGTAGTGGATGGGTGCCCGGTAGATGGCGGGTTGTCCGTCGGCGTGCCGGCCGGTGCTCTCGGGTTCGGTTCCGGTCAGGTGTTCGGCGATGGACTGGCCGAGGGCCAACGCCTGGTCGGCGGTGTCGTCCACCCGGTCGAGCTGCTCGCGGGGCGCGTAGACGGCGTACAGGGCGATGCCGAGGGCGGCGAGGGTGAGGATGGTCAGGGCGGCGAGCCACACCTGGGCGCCGGCGCTCACCGGTCGCCGTCCAGCGCGCGGCGGACCACGCTGACGTCGACATACGCCGAACTCTCGTAGCCCCGGTAGAGGGCGAGCACGTGCTCGACGCGCTTCACCGCCTGCCGGTCGGCCACCAGCGGCGCGAGTCCAGGCAGGGTGAGCAGTGAGTCGGCGCGCTCCCGCATGAGCTGCTGCTGCACCGGGTGCGCTTCGTCCCACGGCATCGCGGCGTTGGCCGGGTCGGGGTCCTGATCGCCGTCGTTCCATCGGTCGTTCCACAGCCACCGCGCGATCTGCTCCCGCAGTTCCTCCACACCCTCGGCGTTGTCACGCGCGCGCACATTCCCGCGGTCGGTATTCACGTCGCCGCCGGTCGGGTGTGAACTGTCGGCGGCCTGCCCGCCCGGAGAGACAGCGGGGCGGGTGATCGCCGCGTCGTTGTCGAGCTCGCGTTCGTGCGCGGCGAAGCGTGAGCCGAGACTCCCACCCCGAGAGACAGCGGGGCGTACGGGATGCCGCTGGTGGTTGCCGTCCATGCGAAGCCCGTACACCTCGCCCGCGTTGTCGGCCTCGGCTGCCGGGGCGGCGCTGTACCTCCGCTGATCGCCGCAGAGCTGGCACGTCCAGACAACTCCGCTGACCGACCATGAGCCGTGCGGACAGTCGGCCGGGCGGTACGGAAACTGCCGCTCCCCGTCCCGGGCGGTGATGGGCTCGTCGGCGATCATCGGTTCGCCTCGCGAGACTGCTCGGTCGGCTCGTACCGCTCGCCGTTCCAGTGCCCCCGGCCCTCGCGGCAGTTCGGGCACACGGCGTGCGTCGGGCACTCCGGCAGCGGCAGGCTGTGGAGCGCGGGCAGCAACTCGCGGTGGATGACGGCGTGCGGCGAGTACGGGCGGGCGTGCGGGGACAGCCCCACGGCGAGCAGAAGCGCCCGGACGTCGTTCTGCATCACGTCCTCCGGCGACTCCCAGGGGGCGACGCACTCGCTCGCCGGGTGAGTCTCGCGGGTGTCGCAGCCGCAGGTGCCGACGTTCATCGGACGACTCCGATCAAGCGTCCGACGAGCGACCACCAGGTGACCCGACACTCGGAGCAGCGAATTTCGTGGACAGCGGCGCGGGCGCGAAGGGGTAGACGGGCGCTCATGGCTTCTCTCCGGTGGGTTCGGTGACGGGAGGGGCGAGAGCGGGCCAGGTGAAGCCCGAGTCCGAGTGCTCGTGGTCGCCGTCGTGGCCGCTGCTGCGGGAGCACGAGAGCCAATCGCCGTAGGACTCCACGAAGTGCCAGTCCGGGGCGCGCTCCTCTTCGCCACACGGGTCGGGCAGGAAGTCGCCCAGGCCGACCGACTGGCGGCCCCGTTCCTCGGCGTCGGCGATGAGCCGGGACACCACGGGGGCCAGCACGTCAGCGATGGCGAGCCGCTGGGAGCGCGTGAGCATGGCGTAGGGCGAGGGGATGCGATTCCAGTCCCGCAGCGCCTCGGCCAGGAGGTCGCGCACGTCGTCTCCGGCGGTGCCAGGGGCGGCAGCGGGCCGGGTCACGACGACGCCCCGAGAGCGCCGCGCAGGCCGTCGGGCACCTCGACGCCGTGACGGGCCCACGCCTCGCGGATCTCCTCGACGCGGCGCTGACGGCGGGTCAGCTCTCGCTCTTCGTCGTCGACCAGGTCCCGCAGCTTCTCGACGATCAGCTCCTGCGCTGCCACGTCGGCCTCGTGGTCGGCGATCAGGGCGGCGACCTTGACCGGGTCCGGCTTCCAGTTCGGGTCGATGCTCACCGGGCACCTGCCCCGGGGTCCACGCCGAGCGCCGCTTCGAGTCGGGCCACGATGCGTCCGAGCCGGTACACGGGCACGTCGGAGCCGAGCGGGTAGGACGCCTCCAGCTCGGCGAACTCGCGGACGGCCTGGAGGAGCGGACCGAACGCGTTGTGCTCGGCGACAATCGCGGCGGCGTCGGCGTGGTCCTGGCAGTCGACAACGAGCCGCTCTTCGTCGCCGGAACGGCCGTTGTAGACCTCGCCGGGGTACTCCCCGTCAACCTCCCACCTGCCCGGTGTTGCGGCGTCGTGGGCGTGGTCGAGAGCGGCCAGGTGAGCGAGAACGGCGGCGGTCACGACTGGCCCCCGGCACGCTGAGCCTCACGCTCGGCGCGACGCTGCGTCTGCCGCTCGATCGCCTCGGCCCGCGTCGGGAACGACCGGATCCGCTTGGCGTCGATGCCCTGCCCGTTCAGCCAGTCCCACAGCATCTCGTCGAGGCAGTCGCCGGCGTCGAGGATCTCGCCAAGCTCGCGGACGACGTCGTCGCTGACGTGCCGCAGCAGGAACCAGATCGAGAACTGGTCGACCCACTCGGAGTGCTCGGCGATGTAGTCGTGCATCTCCTCCGGGGTCTTGCTGCTGAGCGACGGGTTGCTGACCAGATGCCAGGACAGGCCCCGCTGCGCCCACGCCCGGGCGGCCTCGGCACGCGCCCACTCTTCGGCCGTACCGGTTCGGTAGCCGTCCGGCTGAGCCATCGGGTGGGGGACCATCTCGTGGGGATAGACGATCGGCCCGGTCGGGGTGAGCGGCTCCTCGGCGAACGGGACACGCTCGTTGCGCGCCGCGTCGAACTCCGCAAGCTTCTCCAGCTCGGCCGGGGTGAACTCCTCCAACGGCATGGTCACGACGCGATCCCTTCGGTCGGTAGCGGCAGGTACAGCTGGCCGGGCCAGGCGGTGGTGCGGCCCCGGCCGGTGCGGTGGTCGAGGACTGCGATCAGCAGACCCCCGGTCGTGACAGACCAGCGGCGCTCCGCGCGCCACCCGGCCATGTAGACGCTGTTGCCGCGGCGGCAGTCCGGGCAGCGGCAGCCGGCGACGTAGCCGGACCGCTGCCCGTGCTGCGTGGCCCCGTGGATCGACGGCCGCGGCAGCCCACGACCGGCCGCGGCAGCCCGCCGCTCGGCCGGGGTGAGGCCACCCAGCACCCCGTGCGCCTCCCCACGCGCCAGGGCGTCGTCGAGGCACACGTCGCGCACCAGGCAGCCGGCGCACACGCTCTTGGCCTCCGCCACGCCCGCGGGGTGCTCGGCGAACCACAGTTCCGGGTCCGGGTACGTGGCGCACCGCCCGCGCAGCTTCCACGCCTCCAGGTGCCGCAGCGACGTCACGAGACACCTCGCTCGGCCGCGACGATCAGCCGGCCGATGTGCTCGGCGACCTGGGGGACGACGGCGTTTCCGAGGGCTCGACGTCGGTCCACCCCGGGAGGGAACCCCATGAGCCACTCGACGAACTCCGGATTCGGTGGACCACCAAGTGCGTCGCCGAGATCGACTGAGGTCTTCGAGTTCGCCATGCGCCGGATTAGTGCCGCTTCGCTCAGCCCCCCACGGGCACCGTCCTTCGCCTTCGGGGTGGGCAAGGATGAACAACCGGCGACGTGGGTGTGGGGCGCCCATCTCGCAAGCTGAGACGTAGCCAGCCCGTGGCCGGTAGCCGATGGCTCGGAGATCGGCGAGGACAAGAGCAAGTCCTCGCCGTCGCAGACCGGGCACGTTCTCGGCAATGACCCACGTTGGGCGGAGCTTGTCGACGACATCGCGCATGGGGTCCCAGAGCCAACGGGGGTCGGCCTGCGCCAGCCGGCGGCCCGCATCGGAAGTCGGCTGGCAGGGGAAACCTCCGGCCACAACATCAACTCGTCGTCGGGGCTGGGATCGCCACCAGTCGACTGCTGTGCGGACGTCGTCATGCTTCGGTACCTCCGGCCAGTGCTTTGCCAGCACGCGCCGGCAGAACGGGTCGATCTCGACTTGCCCGACGGTGGTCATCCCGGCCCGCTCCAGGCCGAGCTCAAGGCCGCCGATGCCGGCGAACAGGGACAGGACGTTCATGCCGCCCGCCCGTCGGCGCCGAACAGCACCACGTACCCGTCGACCCGCAGCAGCACCGTGCGGCCGTCCCGCAGCGTGCAGGCCCGGGAGACGGGGTCGGCGCCGGAGCCGAGCAGCCAGCCCTGCTCCATGGCAGCCACCCGGTTCCGTTCGATCCAGCCGTGGCATCCGCGGGTGCCGTTGCCACACACCGCGAGGAGGTTCGCCGGGTCGTGGATGTCCACCGCGCGGGTGCCGCCCATCCGCCTCGGCCGGCGGTGGTGGATCGACCGGCCGGTCACGTTGTCGAACCAGCCCGCGCGCAGCCGGCACTCCGCCGTCGCCCCCACCTCGCACCGGTCCCCTGAGCGGGCGTACACGGCGTGGCGCACCCACAGGGGCATGTCGGGGGACTTCGACGGCTTGGGCGGTGTCTGGCGGGGCCCGCGGGCCTTCCGGGCGAGGGGCTTCCCCCGCTTCAGCGGCTTGCGCTTCACCGGGCACCGTCCGCGAGCTCGGGCCGGTGGCCGCGCTTCTCGGCGAGCACCTCACGGGCCTTCGCCAGCTCCGCCTGGGCGACGGCCGACGGGGCGACCCGGCGGGGCGGGGGGCCGTCGACCAGGGCCGGCCACGGCCGCCACCCCGCACGCAGCAGGTCCTCGACCAGCCGCTTCGCGGACTCGGCCGGGTGGGGGACACCGAGCTCGGTGAACCGGTCGGCGATGCGCTGCTCGGTCTTGGCGACCATCGCCGCCTGCTGCGGGGTCATCGGGGTTCTCCCGCGACGCGCGCGTTGCTCACGTAAGACGCCCTCTCAGGGTGAGTAGTTCTTCCGTTAGTCCCGTCCCGTCCCGTAGGAGTCGCGGCCGGGACGGCGGTGGGAGTCGCAGATGGGAGTCCCACGTGGGATCGCAGATGGGAGGTCATCGGACGGCCCTCAGCCCGTCGGCCGGCCGCTTCCAGCAGCCGCAGGACTCCCCGTGGTGGCGGACGCAGTTGCCCTTGCGGCTGGCCTCCCGCTTCTTGCCGCGGATCACCTCCGACGTCGACGACGCCTGCTGGTACTCGTCCCAGCCGTGGATGAACCAGCCGTCGTCGGTCTCGTCCCACAGGCCGACCGCCACCAGTGCGGTGGCGTCAGCGCGGCGGCCATGCACCCGGGGCAGCGCGGCCGCGGGGATGAACCCGTCGGTTCCATGCCGGCCGGAGTAGGCCAGCCCGCAGCAGTAGACGAACGCGGCGGCCTGGCCTCCGCGGCGGGCGATCAGGGCGAGCACCTTCGGGTTGTCCGGGAGGTCGGTGTCGAACCGGATCCACGGCAGCCCGGCCATCAGGCCGCCTCGACGTCGGCGTGCAGCCGGGTCTGGTGCCGCCGCAGGGAGTCCTCCTGCAGCACCTCACCGCAGTCCCGGCAGATGGTCAGCCGCCGGCCCGGAGTGAAGCCCTCCCGGGAGGGCACCGGCCCCTCAACGGTCCAGGCGAGCAGGTCCGCCGGGCGGGCGTCCGGGTCGACCATCGCCGCCAGGACGATCGCCAGCCGATACAGGTGCCCGGGGGAGAGGGGGGCGAGGATGGCGGCGACGTCGTCGGGCCCGTAGTCCCGCACCGTGCCGACCAGCTCTGCGGCGATCGGCACCAGGTCCTCAGCGAGGCGCTCGTCGGTCACGCAGCACCCCGCTGGGTGCGGCGGAGGTGGCGTCGACGCTCGTGCTCGGCCAGCTCGGACCAGGGGAGCCACCCGTCACCGTCGCAGCGAGTGCACTCCCGACCGCAGCCGTCGCACTCCCCGGTCGTCCAGCAGTCCGGGCACTCGACCCGCGGGTCCGCTGGGCTCTCCTCGGCAGGCTGCTCGCGAACGGCCAGCTCCCACGGGTGCGGAGAGTCGACCTCCAACAGCGCCCGCCACGCGGCCCGCTCGTCGGGCAGGCTGCTGGCCAACCACTCGCCGGTGTGCTCGTCGAGCACTCCCCAGCGGGGGGCTGCAGCCGCAGTGGCCTGGTCGAGCGGGGCGCTCACGCCGCACCCCGTCGGGCGCGCTGGGCCGACCGGATGCGCTGCACGGTTCGGGAGCTGATGCCGAGCTCCCGGGCGATCTCCGCGGCGGACATGCCGTGCGCGGTGAGAGTGCGGATCGCCTCCTGCGCCTCGGCCGTCGTCCACCGGCGCGGCCCGCGCACCTGACGCCGGATCGGCGTCACCTCCGCGGGGCGCTCGGCAGGCTCAGGGGCCACGGCAGGCCGTGGCTGGCGGGCGCGGCGGCGTTGTGCCTGTTCGGTGGCGTACTGCTTGCGGCGTGCGTTCAGGGCGCGCCGCTCCCGCTCCGACAGCCCGCCCCACACGCCGTGGCGCTCGTCCCGCTGGAGCGCGAAGTCGAGGCACGCGGCCTTGACCTCGCACAGGCCGCACAGCTTCTTCGCGTCCTTCGTGCTGCCGCCCTTCTCCGGGAAGAACAGCTCGCTGTCGACCTGGGCGCAGAGGGCATCGTCCCGCCACGACCAGCCCTCGTCGTCGAGGCCGAGCAGGGCGGCCAAGTTCCGAACCTGGGCCGGTGTGTAGTTGGTTGCTGACTGAGCGTGCTGGGCTGTGGGCATGGTTCGGCCCGTCCCCGTTCGCTGCACGGTTTTCCCCCTTGGGTGAGCAGCTACTTCGCGGTCTAGGAGTGGTGGCCCGGCGCCGGACGACATACGTCCGGCGCCGGGCGGTTCGGTCAGCGGGCGGTGGCCGGCATCAACTGCAGGCGGCGCGCGGCCAGCGCCTCAGCCACCAGGGCATCGGCCTCCGCGGTCGGCTTCACCGTCAGCGTCGGTGACCCGGTGCGGACCTCGACGCCCTTCACCTCGAGCAGCTCCGAGGTCTCCGGGTCGACCCAGCCGCCGTCGGCCTTCACCGACGCCAGCAGCGCCTGCACGAACGCCGGCCGCACGCTGCGGGTGGTGATCACCTCGCTGGGGCAGTGCTCCTCCACCCAGGCCAGCAGCGCCTCGGGGTCGACCACCGAGGCGGTCTCGCGGGCCTTGGTGAGCTGCACGAACCCCAGCAGTGACTCCTTGTCGGCCGGGTCGAGCAGGCCGGAGTAGCGCTCGCCGACGACCAGCTCGGCGCACATCTCGTCCCGCAGCTTCCGGTCCTCGACGGCGATCCAGTCCTTGAGGACCCGCAGGGCCAGGAGGCGGGTGGCGCGGTCGTGCGCGGTCAGCGCCGGGGGGTTGACGGTGGCGGTCATGCCTCCACCGCCTGCGGGGCGTAGCCGGCCGGGTAGGTCGGCAGCTTCGGGCGGCCGCAGTACACGGCCAGGTGGACGCGGTAGCCGTCGACGTCCAGCCGGCCCTGCCGGGTGTAGTTGCCGCTCCCGTCGGCCAGTGACGGCGGGAACCCGTAGGCGTCGGCCAGCATGTTGACGGCGGCCGTGTTCTGCCTGGGGATCTGCACGGACACGTGGAACTCCCCGGACGAGTAACGGGTGAGGGAGACGTTCACCGGGCTCAGGTCGTTGAGCGCGCAGTCCTGGGTGATCTCGTTGAACACGTCGAGCAGCGCGTCGCGGTGCTCGAGAGCGGGGTTCGTGGTCGGGGTGGTCATGCCGGCTGCTCCTCAGCGGTCGTGGTGCGGTGGGCGTTCTTGAGTTCCTCGCCGCGGGCCCGGATCAGCTCGCCGAGGGTGGTGGTGTCACCGGTGCCGTCGATGACGGCGGCACCGTCCAGGCGCTTGCCCTTCACCTCGCGGTACAGGGCGCCGAGCTGCTCGAAGGTGACGTGGATGTCGAGGGCGTCGTCGCGGTACTCCAGGGCCGACTTCGGCGGCACCCCGTCGCCGACCCACTTCGCGATCTGCCGCCCGAACTCGCCGTCCGGGCGGCGCACCACCGCGTCAGCGAGCGGGAGGATGCGGGACTTCGACACGACGAGGGTGTGTTCGAGGTCCATGTCGCCGACCAGGTCGAACTCGTACTCGATGCCTTCGCGCTGCTCCGGCTTGGTGCCGATCTTGCGCGGCACCTTCTTGCCCTTTTCGTTCTCCTCGATGACCCACTCGGTCTTCGTGCGCATCGTCACCACGACGTGCCCGGGGTAGCCGAGGAGCGCCTCGATCATCTGGCGTTCCATCGGGCGGGCTTCCTTCCACCCGCCGAAGGAGTTGCCGCCAGCGGAGCGCTTCGCGGCGTTGTCGACCTGCTCCAACATGCCCCCGGACCCCATCCAGAAGTGGGAGAGGGAGTCGACGACCACGCAGCCGTAGCCGGCGGCCCCGGCGGCGGCCAACGCCTTGACGAGGTCGCGGGGGTCGAAGTGGGTCATCTCGAGGACGTCGAAGGTGAAGCCGTCGTCGCCGGCGTACTTCTTCGCCGAGCCGCGCTCGGTGTCGATGACGGCGACCCGGTCGGCAAGCTCGCGGGCGGTGGTGAGGGCGGTCCAGGTCTTCCCGGACCCGGACGGGCCGGCGAGGGCGATGCGGGCGAACGAGCCCTCGCGGGCGGCGGGGGTGAAGGTGAAGCTCATCGGTTCGCTCCGTAGGTGGAGATGTTGTGGACGCCGTCCCAGGTGATGAAGACGTCGCGGGTGAGAAGGCCGAGGAGGAGGCCGGACAGGATCACCGCGGGCCAGAACGCGGCGGCGGTGGAGGCGCGCAGGTGCGCGGCGGCGGGGGAACGGCGCAGACGGCGGACCGTGCGGCGGACACCGGATCCGGCCCGCGGCGACAGCCGGGCCGGCAGGGGGCGGCTCACAGCACGTCTCCCAGGCCTCGCGAGGTGACGAAGTCGACCTCGCCCCAGCTCAGTGTCTTGTGCGGGCCGATCTGCTGCTGCACGGCGTCGGAGACGATCCGCTCGAGGTACTCAGCGGCGTCGGCTTCGGCGCAGTCGGCGTCGACGTTGTACGTCTCGGCGTACTCGTCGACGTCCACCTCGACGACGACCGTCACCTCGATGCGGGCGCTCATGCCGCACCGCCGGTCATGCAGCCGCGGGGGCACTCCACGATCAGCCCGTCCGGCTGCTGCCAGCCGCCCTGCCCGTGGCAGGACGTGCACGGCGCCAGACGGTCAGCGGCGGCCCGCATCGTCGCGGCCACGTGCGCGGCGTCCCGGGCGCACCGGTCGTTCCACAGGCCGATCAGCGGCTCACCGGCCGCCTGGATGCCCTCGGGGTCGAACCGGTCGAGCAGCTCGTCGTGGACGTACGCCTCGAACGCCTCGATCGCGGCCGTGGCCAGGGCGCGCCGGCCGTCGAGAGGCAGCGCGTAGGGGTCGCCGTCCTGGTCGTCCGGGGCCACGATGAGGGCGATCAGGCCACCGGAGCAGCGGCAGCCCGTAGCCGGGTCACGCCAGAACTCCTTGCCCCACGCTTCGGGATGGGCGTCGAGATGATCAGCGGCCGCGCGGAGAACCGCGTCGGCGGTGAGGGTGGGCATTACTCTCTCCTTCTTGTCGGGCTCTCCCCCGGTCTGCCGGGAAGCGGGTGGGGGAGGGCTTGGCCTTGCAGGGGTCAGGCGTCCGGCACGTCCAGCGGGTTGCGTGCGACCCAGGCGCGGCCGGCGTCGGTGGCCACGTAGGCGGCGCGGCGGTCGCGGACGTCGCCGGACTTGCGCACCCAGCCGCCGCGCCGCTCGAGCTCGGAAAGGCGCGGGGCGAGGGAGTACAGGCCACCGGTGGGCTCCCCGAACAGCCAGGCGTACTGCTGGTACACCTCGAGGGCGGTTAGGCCCGTCTCGCCGGCGGTAGCGACCAGCTGGAGCACGCGGCCGCGCAGCTGGCCCGCCTTCGGGGTGATCCGCTGCTGCGCGGCGGCCTCGGTCGCGGTGGCGTGCAGGTGGGCCTGTGCGTACGCCGCGGTCGGGGCGGTCACGCCGACGCCTTGACGGGCATCTCGATGGACTTGATGTAGGCGTCGATGTCCTCGTCGGAGACGCGGGTCTTGGTGCTGCCGGGCTTGGCGGAGATGTTGTAGCGGCGCAGCTTGCCGGCGGCGATGAGGTCGTAGACGTGGGGCCGGGAGCAGCCGAGGCGGGCGGCGGCCTGGGGGATGGTGAGTAGGCGGAGGCTCACGGGCACTCCTTTCCGGTGAATGGTGTCTACACCGACACCTCACACCTTGATGATGCGTCAAGGTGGTGCAGTGGCGGAGTGGACGGGGCTGGCGGAAGTGGTGGCAGCGTCCGAACCGGCGGGTTTGTCTGCTGTCGGAATCGACACTAGACGACACCTTCGACAACGCGCAAGCCGAACACGCACTAGTGTCTCTGCGTGAACCCTCGTCACGGAGAGTGTCTAGACCGACACCCGACGCGGGGCCGCACGCAGGCCTTGCCACCACGCCCCGCGCCCGGCACGCTGCGCTCCCCAGGAGAGCGCACGTGACCGACGACGGGGAGCTCGTGGACCAGCTGCAGCAACTGGTGCTCCGACGCCTGGCCGAGCTGGGCGAGCCTGGCCGGCCCATGTCGGCCAGGCGCGCCGCCGACCGCTCGCGCGGACTGCTGTCCTTCCACACGCTGTACGCGATCGCCCGCGGCGAGCACTCCGGCCGGATCAGCGACCGCGTCGCCGAGGGGCTGGCCACCGCCCTCGATGTGCCCGTGGGTGAGGTGTATGAGGCTGCTGGGGCGCCACGGCCACAAACCCGCTGGCAGTTGCCGCCCACCTTCGACCGGGTCCCCCCCGAACATCGACGGGTGTTCGAGGAGGCAATCGCCCTGTACCTGGTAGCTGAGCAGCGCGGATACGAACGCGGCCGCCGCGACCGGAGCTGAGCCTGTTCGAACGCGAGTTCGATTCCGGGTCAGCTTCCCGCTGGAAATCTGTCACCCAGTGTGTCTACGTTCCCAGCTGAGAGTCACCCTGATGGGGGTGACGCTGGGGGACTGGGGAACCGATGGCCGTGAAGCTTGTCGAAGTGGACTACCTGCCGCACGGCCGGCGGGCGGACTGGCATCAGCACCTCAACCTGGTCACCGTGCTGCGCTCTCTGTCGCCGGCGGAGCGCGCCCAGGCCCTCGCCGACCTGCAAGCCGAAGCGGGCCGCGAGCTGGGCGGCCTGCTTCTCCCAGTGGCGTAGGACGCCCGGAGTCGGCTGTCGCTCTCGACACCCGCTAACCTCCGCCGACGGCATCGACAACGCACGCGCGGAGGTCTCTCGTGGCGTATATCCGCAGGCTGCCCTCGGGCAAGTACCAGGCCACCGTCCGGCACCCGGCCGGGCACAAGGTCACCCGCACCGACCTGCTGAAACGCGTCGTCAAGGCGTGGGCCGACGACCTGGAGGCGCAGTTCCGTCGCGGGGTCACCGAGACCGAGACGGGGCGCAAGACCACCGTGGGGGAGTGGGAGGCCCGCTGGACGGAGGCCCGCAACGTCGAGGCCAACACCGCGGCGAAGAACGCCTCCCACATGCGCACCCACGTGCTGCCGCGGTGGAAGACGTGGCCGCTGGCCTCGATCGGCCGCCTGGACGTCCAGACCTGGGTCAACGACATGACCAAGGCCGGCGCCGGGGCGGACACCGTCGGCGGCGCCTACCGGCTGCTGTCGGCGATGCTGCATGACGCCGTCCTCGAGGGGCTGCTGACGGCGTCGCCGTGCCAGGAGATCGACCTGCCCAAGGTGGTCAAGCCGGAGGCGCGCTGGTTCACTCGCGACGAGTATGACCGCATCCAGCTGGCTCTCGGCGGCCGGACGCTGCGGCGGGGCAAGACCGAGGTGCCCGACCCGCTGGCCCACTCGTGGCAGGCGTACGTGGCGCTCGGCTGCTTCTCCGGGCTGCGCTGCCCAGGGGAGCTCGCCGGCCTGGACGTGCGCCACCTGGACTTCGGCCGGCAGCAGGTGCACGTGCGGCAGGTGCTGACCCGGCACGGGATGAAGCGGTATCCGAAGACGGACTCCTCGAACCGGTGGGTGCCCTTCCCGGACGAGGTTGGGCGGCTGCTGTGGTCGCTGGTCGCCGACCGGCCGTCCGGGCCGGTGTTTCTGTCGCCGACCGGGCTGCGGGTGAACGAGGCGAACTTCCGCAACCGGGTGTGGCGGCCGGCGCTCGAGCTGGCCGGCGTGGACTACGAGGACCCGTACACGATGCGGCACACCGCGGCGTCGTGGTGGATCCAGGCGGGCCTGCCGGACTACCGGGTGGCGCGGCTGCTGGGGCACTCGTCGACGCGGATGGTGTCGACCTACGCCCACCTCGACCCGAACCGGGATGACGACGTGCGCGCGGTCTGGGCTGCTGGCGCACGGGTGGCGCACGGCGAAAACGAGGAGAGCCCCCGTCCGGCGGGACGGGGGCTCTGACCTGCACTTTCTTGCGTGGGCGATACTGGGATCGAACCAGTGACCTCTTCCGTGTCAGGGAAGCGCGCTACCGCTGCGCCAATCGCCCTTCCCGGTCGTGCGACCGGACCCTCCTCCGCGCTCGGGCTCCGCGAGGAGACGAGGTGGAGACGGGATTTGAACCCGTGTAGACGGCTTTGCAGGCCGTTGCCTCGCCTCTCGGCCACTCCACCGCACGCGGGCGCCAGTCTCTCGACCAGCGCCCGAGGTTCCGAGCGGACGACGGGATTCGAACCCGCGACCCTCACCTTGGCAAGGTGATGCTCTACCACTGAGCCACGTCCGCGTTGCGTGGAGAACTCTAACCGACGCCCCTGAGCCCTCCAACCAGGGGGTCCCCGCACTCCCCGCCGTGTGGAGGTGCGGGACCGAACGCGCAGGTCAGCGCCCCGTCGGGTCCGCCCCACCGTTGGACAGGAGGACGTGCAGCTCGTCGTCGAGGTCGAGCAGCTGACTCTCCGAGCCCGAGGGCACCAGGGCCTCGCTCTGCCGGAGGAAGGCCGCCACGGTCGCCCGCGACAGCTCGAACAGCGCCTCGCCGGAGGGCGCGCGCAGGTGGAGGAACAGCACGTCGGTCGCCGCGTGCGCCGGCCACAGCCGGACGTCACCCTCGCCGGCCGGGGCCTCCAGTCCTGCCTGCAGCAGCTCACGGCTGAGCAGCCAGGCGATGCCACCCTCGTCGGGCTCGACCACGCCGTTCTCGTCGCCGACGTCACCGAAAGCGATCCGGACGGCGAACGGGTCGGCCGCGTCGTAGCAGAGCAACGCCGGTACCTCGGTCCACGCCTGCGGACCGACCAGCTGAAGCGTGATGGGGGAGGAGTGCCCGGGAGTCCAACCGCTGCGCATGTCAGATCAACGACCGTCGGTTCTCGAAGTGACGTGGCATTGCACTTCCTTCACATCCGTCACACCCGTCCCATGGGGCGGGGTCTTGTCGCCCCCTGACATGCCCGCAAGGGGTCTGGGCGAACCGTCGCGCGTGGCGGGAGTGAACCGGTGGGACGGGAGTGAACGAATGATCCGTGTGATCATCAGAGCCGTGACCTCCCCGGTGCGGCGTCCCGACGACGGCTCCGGGGACGACGGCTCCGCGGACGCCGAGGTGATGCACCGCATCCGGGCGGGGGACCGCAGCGCGGTCGACGACCTCTACGCGCGGTTCCACCGGCCGGCCTTCGCACTGGCCCGTCGCATCCTGGCCGACGACGCCCTGGCCGAGGACGTCATCCAGGAGGTGTTCCTGAGCGTGTGGCGCCACCCGGCCGCTTTCGACCCGGGCCGCGGCAGTGTGGCCTCATGGCTGCTGGCCGTCGTGCACCACAAGGCGGTGGACGCCGTCCGCCGGGAGGAGTCCCGGCGCCGTCGGCAAGCGCAGGCGGAGGACGAGATGGCGCTCGACGCGCCGATGGCGACGCGCCACGTCGAGGAGGAGGCCTGGTCGCGGGTGGTCGCCGACCAGGTGCGGACCGCGCTGGGCGTGCTCTCGGACGCCCAGCGGGAGGCACTGACCCTCGCCTACTACGGGGGCTACACCCAGCGGGAGGTGGCTGCGCTCACCGGGACACCCCTCGGCACGGTCAAGACCCGCATGCTCGCGGGCATGCGGCGGCTGAAGCAGGAGCTCGGCGGCTCCCAGGGCGGTGGCGCGCTCGGGGACGCCGTCACGGCCGAGGATTCGCGAGCATGACCGAGGACCACGCAGCCTTCGACGAGCTCGCCGTCGGCTGGGCGTTGCACGCGCTCGAACCGGAGGACGAGGCGGTCTTCGCCCGTCACCTGGGCGGCTGCGTGCGGTGTGCGCAGACGGTCGCGGAGACCACCGAGGTGATGGGGGCGATGGCGGCGGATCTGCCGCAGGTCGCGCCGTCCGACGCCTTGGGTTCGCGCGTGCGCGACGCTGTCGCCGGCACCGAGCAGGTGCACCGTCCCGTCGCTCCACCGGTGCCGGCGGCGACTCCTCCCATGCCGCTGCCGCGACGTGGGCGACGGCCCCGCCGGGCGCTCGCGGCCGCGCTGGTCGCCGCCGTGGTCGCGGCGGTCGCCGGGCTCGGGATCTGGACCGTCGTCCTCACTGAGGACCGCCGGGAGCTGCAGGCGACGGTCGCCGAGCAGCGCGAGGTGATGGACCTGCTGCTGACGCCGGGCCGGGCGACGATCGCACCGCTGGCCCGCGACGGCCGGCCGGTCGCCACGGTGGTGGCCCGGGACGACGTGGTGCAGGTGATCACCCACGGGCTCGAGGTCAACGACGCCGGGAGCACGACGTACGTGGTGTGGGGACTCGGTGGAGACGAACCGGAAGCCTTGGGCACCTTCGACGTGGATCGGTCACAGATGAGCCTGCTGGCCGTAGGCTCCGGGCTGACCGGTCTCGATGACTTCGCGCAGTACGGAATCAGCATCGAGCCCGGTCAGGAGCCTCCTTCGGAACCGACGGAGGTCGTCGCGATCGGGCAGGTGACCAGCTGAGCGAACAGGAGACCGCGTCGCGCCCCGTGCCGGCGGAACGAGCGCGGCGGGAGACCTGGTCGGAGCGACGGGCCCGTTACGACGCCGACGAGGTGCACAGCCTCCGCGAGCGGGTGGCCCGGGCGCGCTGGCGACGGCGCCTGGCGGCCCGCCGTCCCCTCGACCACGGCTACCGGGTGGCTGTGGGCATCGTCGGCGGGCTGATCGTGGCCGTCGGGCTCACCACGATCCCGTTGCCCGGTCCCGGATGGCTCACGGTGATCGCCGGCCTCTTCGTCCTGGCCACCGAGTTCACCTGGGCCGAGCGGCTGCTGGAGTACACCAAGAAGCAGGTGAAGCGCTGGACCGACTGGGTCACCGCCCAGCGGATGTGGGTGCGGCTGCTGATCGGGGCGGCCACGGCCGCGTTCGTCTACGGCGTCCTCGTGGTCACCCTGCACGTGATGGGGGTGCCGGACTGGGTACCGGGGTGGGTGCCGCTCTGGCGGTGACCTTCTGGCACAATCGTCAGCGCAGGGCACCGACGGTCTCCGTCGACGGCTGCACCGGGCGATTGGCTCAGTGGTAGAGCGCTTCGTTCACACCGAAGAGGTCACTGGTTCGAACCCAGTATCGCCCACTGGCACGGAGGGCCAGGTCGACCCAGACATGGGTCGGCCTGGCCCTTCGTCGTGTGCGGCCCCTGCGGACTGTGCCCCGAGCGCAGCAGGCCGGTCATCGGACCCGTGCGCCACACCGGCGGCCGGAGGACGATGGTCCCTGATGGCCATGGACCGCACCGCGCGCCTCCGGGCCGCCGTCGAGCGCGACGGTGCCACCTGCATCTGGTGCGGGCGCGCCTTCACGTCCCTCGTCCCGCCGACCACCGAGCACGTCGTCCCGCGGGTGAAGGGCGGGCCGTCCTGGCCGGAGAACGAGGTCGCGGCGTGCCGCCGCTGCAACTGCGAACGCGGGCACCGTGGTCCCGTGGAGTGGCTCGAGGAGTGCCTGCGCCGCGGCTGGGAACCGGACGAGCCGAGGCTGGCGCGGGCACTGGCGCATCTGGTGGACGCGATCGCACGCGAGGGCGGACAGCGACGCGCGCGCCCCTACCTGGACGCCCAACTGCGCCGGATGCGTCGGCGGCCAGCGGCGGAGCGAGCGGATGAGCAGCTGGCCTAGCGTCGGCAGCATGCAGCCGCAGGAACACGCCGTCGGCCGGGTCGAGCGGATCTGGATCTATCCCGTGCGTTCGCTCGCCGGGAGGGAGCTGACGGATGCGGAGGTGTCGCCGGGCGGGCTGGCGGGGGACCGCGCGTGGACCGTGACCGGTGAGGACGGCTCCGTGATCCGGCCCAAGGAGGCGCCGGCGATGCGCGACGTCGCGCCGTCCGGTGACCCCACGGCCGACGCCGGCCGGCTCGCCGCCGTCCTGGGGCGCCCGGTTCGGCTGCAGCCGACGTCGGGAGCGCGCCCGGACGTGGCCCCCGTGCACCTGGTCTCGCGCCAGGCCGTCGAGCGAGCCGCGGCGGGTGAGCTGCCGGAGGGCTGCTCGGCCGAGGACCCGCGGGCCAACCTCCTGCTCACGCTGGACGGGGACGAACGGGCGTGGGTCGGCCGTGACCTGCGTGTGGGCGAGGTCCTCCTGCGGGTCACCCGCACGCCGAAGCACTGCCTGGGCGTCTATGCCGACGTCGTCGCCCCGGGTGCGGTGCGCACCGGGGATCCCGTGCTGCTGGTCTGACCTGGGTCGTGCCGCCCACCCGGTCCCGGGCTGACGTCGTCGAGGTGCTCGACCGGCGGGGTGCCGTCGCAGCGGGCCCGACTGTCGTCCCGAGCCGACCGAGGGCGCGCACTAGGCTCAAGTTGCCTCCCGCCGCCTCCGTCCTTCGATCCCTCCAGGAGCTCCACGTGTCGACCCCGCCCTCGCCAACCGCCGTCGCCCCGATCCGGGTGCCGGCCGGGACGACGGCGCAGCAGGCGCTCAAGGACGCCGGGATCCCGCTCAAGGGCCCCGATGGCGCCGTCGTCGTCCGCGACGTCGCCACCGGCGACCTCAAGGACCTCGCCTGGTCCCCCGAGGCCGACGCCGAGGTGGAGCCGGTCGCCGCCGCCAGCGGCGACGGGCGGGCGGTCATCCGGCACTCGGCTGCGCACGTCCTCGCCCAGGCCGTTCAGGAGCTCTTCCCGGGCACCCGGCTGGGGATCGGACCGCCGGTCGAGAACGGCTTCTACTACGACTTCGACCCGGAGCGGCCCTTCACCCCGGAGGACCTCACCGCCCTCGAGAAGAAGATGCAGGAGATCGTCCGGGCCGGGCAGTACTTCGCCCGCCGCGAGATCAGCGACGCGGACGCGAAGGCCGAACTGGCGCACGAGCCGTACAAGCTCGAGCTGATCGGTCTCAAGGGAGGTGCGGCCGACGACGCGGAGGGCGCGTCGGTCGAGGTGGGCGGCGCCCAGCTGACCATGTACGACAACCTCGACCCGCGCACCGGTGAACGGGTCTGGACCGACCTGTGCCGGGGCCCGCACCTGCCGCGCACCAGCACCATCCCCGCGTTCAGCCTCACCCGGAGCGCCGCCGCCTACTGGCGGGGCAGCGAGAAGAACCCGCAGCTGCAGCGCATCTACGGCACGGCGTGGGAGAGCAAGGAGGCGCACAAGGCCTACCTGGAGCACCTGGCCGAGGCGGAGCGGCGCGACCACCGGCGGCTGGGAGCCGAGCTCGACCTGTTCAGCTTCCCCGACGAGATCGGGTCCGGGCTCGCGGTCTTCCACCCCAAGGGCGGCGTCCTCAAGCGGGAGATGGAGGACTACGTCCGCCGCCGGCACCTGGAGGAGGGCTTCGAGTACGTCGGCACCCCGCACATCAGCAAGGGCGGCCTGTTCGAGACCTCCGGGCACCTGCCGTACTACGAGGACACCATGTTCCCGGCGATGGAACTGGACAACTCGAAGTACTACCTCAAGGCCATGAACTGCCCGATGCACAACCTGATCTTCCGGTCGCGCGGGCGGTCCTACCGCGAGCTGCCGCTGCGCTTCTTCGAGTTCGGCTCGGTCTACCGGTACGAGAAGTCCGGCGTCGTCCACGGCCTCACCCGGGTGCGCGGGCTGACCCAGGACGACTCGCACAGCTACGTCACGCCGGAACAGGCGCCCGGCGAGATCCGCCATCTGCTCTCGTTCGTGCTCGGCCTGCTGCGCGACTTCGGCCTCGACGACTACTACCTCGAGCTGTCCACGCGCGACGACTCCGACAAGTTCATCGGATCCGACGAGGAGTGGGCGGTCGCGACGGCCGTGCTCGAGGAGGCGGCCCGCGAGACCGGGCTGGAGCTGGTGCCCGATCCCGGTGGCGCGGCCTACTACGGCCCGAAGATCTCCGTGCAGGCGCGGGACGCCATCGGCCGCACCTGGCAGATGTCGACCATCCAGTACGACTTCAACCAGCCGGCCCGCTTCGGGCTGGAGTACACCTCTGCCGACGGTGGCCGCGAGCAGCCGGTGATGATCCACTCGGCGAAGTTCGGCTCGATCGAACGCTTCTTCGGCGTGCTCACCGAGCACTACGCCGGTGCGTTCCCGGCCTGGCTGGCGCCGGTGCAGGTGGTCGGCATCCCGATCACCGACGAGCAGGTGCCCTACCTGACCGACGTCGCGCTGAAGCTGCGGGCCCGTGGGATCCGCGTCGAGATCGACGACTCGGACGACCGGATGCAGAAGAAGATCCGGACCGCGAGCAAGCAGAAGATCCCGTTCGTCCTCCTCGCCGGCGCCACCGACGCCGAGGCCGGGGCGGTCTCCTTCCGCTACCGCGACGGCTCCCAGCGCAACGGTGTCCCCGTGGACGAGGCCGTCGAGCAGGTCGTCGCGTGGGTGACCGCGCGGCACAACGCCGACCCGACCGCCGAGACCCCGCTGACAGCCGGATGAGCGAGGACGGATGGGTGGGTGACGAGACGACGTACCGAGTCGCCGTCCCTTCCGACGACGGCGGCCCCGCGACGGTCTTCGAGCATCTGTGGACGCCCTACCGGATGGCCTACATCCGCGGGGAGGGCAAGCCCACCGGCGCCCACGACTGCCCGTTCTGCGTCATCCCGACGATGAGCGACGAGCAGGGCTTGATCGTCGCCCGGGGGACGACGGTCTTCGCCGTCCTCAACCTCTACCCGTACAACGCCGGGCACCTCATGCTGGTCCCGTACCGGCACGTGCCGGACTACACCGACCTCACGCCTGCGGAGGTCGCCGAGCTGGGGGCGTTCACGCAGGCCGCGATGCGGACGGTGCGGGCGGTCAGCGGGGCGCACGGGTTCAACATCGGGATGAACCAGGGGTCGGTCGCCGGTGCCGGCATCGCCGATCACCTGCACCAGCACGCCGTGCCGCGCTGGGGCGGCGACACCAACTTCATGCCCGTCATCGGCCTCACCCGCGTGCTGCCGCAGGTGCTGCGCGAGACGCGGAAGCTGCTCGCGGAGGCATGGCCCGAGGCCGCCGACGACCGGGAGGCCTGAGTGCTCGGCAGCAACGTGCGCCCGGCGGTCGCCCGCTTCTGGGCACCCGTCGTCGCCCGCCTGGCCCGTGCCGGGGTCACCCCGGACATGGTGACGATCACCGGCACGCTCGGCGCGGTCGCGTCCGCGGTCTTCCTGATCGGGAACGGTCGGCTCTTCTGGGGAGCCTTCGCCGTCACCGTCTTCGTCCTGCTGGACATGCTCGACGGGGCGCTGGCCCGTGCCCGTGGCGGCGGGTCGGTGTTCGGCGCGGTGCTGGACTCCACCGGCGACCGGGCCGCCGACGCCGCCATCTTCGGCGCACTGGTCTGGTGGTTCTCCGGTCAGGGGGACAACCGGCTCCTGGTCCTCCTCGCGCTCGTCTGCCTCGTGCTCGGGGTGCTCACCTCCTACATCAAGGCTCGTGCCGAAGGCGTCGGGCTCTCCTGTGACGTCGGCATCGTCGAGCGCACCGAGCGGCTGATCCTGGTCCTGGTGGGCACCGGCTTCACCGGCCTGGGCATTCCGTACGCGGTGCACGTGGCGCTGTGGGCGCTCCTCGTCGGCAGTGCGATCACGGTGGGGCAACGCTTCGTCGCCGTCCGTCGCGCCGCCTCCGGCCGCCCCCTGCCCGTGCCGCCGTCCCCGCCGGCACCGTGAGTGGAACGCTCGCCGCGCGGCTGACCGACGCCGGCTTCGCGGCCGGCTGGCACGCGGTCCGGCTGCTGCCGGAGCCGGCGGCCAGGGGCGCCTTCGACCGTGCCGGACGCTGGGCGGCCGGCCGGGACGGCACGGGTATCCGGCAGCTGCGGGCCAACCTGCGCGTGGCCACCGGCGGCCGGCTGAGCGAACCCGAACTCGCCGCGCTCACCACCCGGGCCGTGCAGTCCTACGCCCGCTACTGGCAGGAGGCCTTCCGGCTGCCGACGCTGAGCAGCGAGCGGATCGTCGCGGGCACGGAGATGGTGGGTCTGGAGCACCTCGAGAAGGCGCGCGCCGGGGGCAGGCCACTGGTCATGGCGCTGCCGCACAGCGGCAACTGGGACGCGGCCGGCGTGTGGTTCATCGACTGGCTGGACGGGCCGTTCATGACCGTCGCCGAGCGGTTGAGGCCCGAGTCGCTCTACGAGCGGTTCCTGGCCTACCGGGAGTCGCTGGGCTTCCGGGTGGTCCCGCTCACCGGCGGGCCCCGGCCGAGCACCGAGGTGCTCCGGGACTGGCTGAGGGCCGGCGGGGTGACCTGCCTGCTGGTCGACCGCAACCTCGGCAGCGGGGGAGTGCCGGTCCAGTTCCTCGGCCGCAGCGCGACGCTGCCCGGTGGGGCAGCGCTGCTGGCGGCGCAGACCGGAGCCGCGCTCGTCCCGGCTGTCTGCCAGTTCACCGAGCGGGGGTGGCGGGTGGTGTTGTCCCCGGAGGTCCCGGTCGACGGCCCCGGCCGGTTGAAGGACCGGGTGGCCGGCGCCATGCAGTCCGTCGCCGACGCGTTCGCCCCCTCGATCGCCGACCGGCCGGAGGACTGGCACATGCTGGGTCGCATCTGGCCGGACGTGCCACCCGATCCGCCGCGCGGTACCGCTGCCGGGGAGGCCTGATGCGGATCGGTCTGGTCTGCCCGTACCAGTGGGACGTGCCCGGCGGGGTCCAGTACCACGTCCGCGACCTGGCCGAGACCCTGCGCGGCATGGGTCACCACGTGGAGATCCTGACCCCCGCCGTGCGGGAGGAGTCCCTTCCGCCTGACGCGACCTTCGCCGGCCGGACGGTGCCGGTCCCGTACAACGGCTCGATGGCCAGCATGCAGTTCGGGCCGGTCTCCGCCGCGCGGGTTCGGCGCTGGCTGCGCGAGGGGAACTTCGACGTCGTCCACGTGCACGAGCCGGCCTCGCCGTCGGTGTCCCTGCTGGTCTGCATGATCGCCAAGGGCCCGATCGTGGCGACCTTCCACGCCGCCACCACGCGGTCGAAGTGGCTGGCCGCCGTGGGGCCGATGGCCCGGCCCTGGCTGGAGCGGATCAGCGGCCGGATCGCGGTCTCCGACTTCGCCCGGCGGGTACAGGTCGAGCACCTCGACGGCGACGCGGTCATCATCCCCAACGGCGTGCACGTCGAGGCGTTCACGCACGGACCGTCCCTGCCCGGCTTCGCCCGTGGCCGCGACGGCCCCACCATAGGTTTCCTCGGGCGCTACGACGAGCCGCGCAAGGGCCTGCCGGTGCTGCTGGAGGCCATGCGCACGGTGGTCCGCCAGCACCCCGGGGCACGCCTGCTGATCGCCGGGCGCGGCGACGCCGCGGACCTCCGTGAGCTGGTCGGCGACGACCTGCGCCCGCACGTCACCCTGCTCGGCGAGCTCTCCGAACCCGACAAGGCCGCGTTCCTGCGGTCGGTCGACGTCTACTGCGCGCCGAACCTGCTCGGCGAGTCCTTCGGCGTCGTCCTCATCGAGGCCCTCGCCGCCGGTGCGCCGATCGTGGCCAGCGACCTGGACGCCTTCGCCAGAGTGCTGGAGGACGGCGCGGCCGGCGTGCTGGTCCGGCGCGGGGACCCGGGCGCCCTCGGTCGGGCGCTCTGCGCCCTGCTCGCCGATCCCGACCGCCGGGCCGAGCTCTCGGAGGGGGGGCCGCGTGCGGCGGCGGCCTACGACTGGGCAGTGCTCGCGCGCCGGATCCTCGCCGTCTACGAGACGGTCGTGCCGCCGGACGGCACCGTGGTCACGGCGGGGGAGGACGACGACTTCCCGGCGGTGCCGCCGGCACGCAGGCAGGCGCGAACGTCACCACGGCGGTGGGCACCCCGCTAGCCTGACGCCCCGTGATGCCCGACGCGTGGATGCTGCTGGCCGGAGCCGTGCTCCTGCTGCTGCTCGCCTGGGTGGCCTGGACCCTGGTCCGGCTCAGCCGCCTGGAGGCGCGGGTGGCCCGCGCCTGGACGGTGCTGGACACCCAGCTGCAGCGGCGCGCCGGGCTGGCCGAGGAGCTGGCACGCCACTACCCGGGGGCGCTGGGCGACCAGCGCGCCGGCGCGCTCGCCGCAGTGGCGGCCGCGGCTCGCGCCCCGGCCGACGGCGACCGGGAGGTGGCCGAGAACGCGCTCGGCCGGGAGCTGCGCGACCTGCCTTCCGACCTGTCCGGGGTCCCGGTGGCGCTCCAGACCGATCTGGCGGGCACGACCACCCGGGTGGGTCTGGCTCGCCGCTTCTACAACGACGCGGTCCGTGACACCCGGGCGCTGCGCCGGCAGCGCCTGCCCCGGCTGCTCCGCCTGCACGCGCGCCGGCCGCTGCCGCGCTACTTCGACATCGACGACCGCCTGGAGCAGGTGGCAGGTGCCGGGCGGGCCGGTCACCGATCGGCCGTACGATGAGGGCTCCTGATCTTCCGTCGATCCGTGAGGCAATCCCGTGACAGCGCAAACCGCCTCCACCGGCACCGGCACCGAGCGCGTCAAGCGCGGGATGGCCGAGCAGCTCAAGGGCGGCGTCATCATGGACGTCGTCACCCCCGAGCAGGCCAAGATCGCCGAGGACGCCGGCGCCGTCGCCGTCATGGCCCTGGAGCGAGTGCCCGCCGACATCCGCGCGCAGGGCGGCATCGCCCGCATGAGCGACCCCGACATGATCGAGGGCATCATCGGCGCCGTCTCGATCCCGGTCATGGCCAAGGCCCGCATCGGTCACTTCGTGGAAGCGCAGGTCCTGCAGGCGCTCGGGGTCGACTACATCGACGAGTCGGAGGTCCTCACCCCGGCCGACGAGGCGCACCACATCGCCAAGAGCGAGTTCACCGTGCCTTTCGTCTGCGGCGCGACCGACCTCGGCGAGGCGCTGCGCCGCATCTCCGAGGGCGCCGCGATGATCCGCTCCAAGGGCGAGGCCGGCACCGGCAACGTGGTCGAGGCCACCCGTCACATGCGGTCGATCCGGGCGGGGATCAAGGCTTTGGGCACCCTGGACGAGACCGAGCTGTTCGTGGCGGCCAAGGAACTGCGCGCACCGATCGAGTTGGTAGCCCTGGTCGCTCGTGAGGGCAAGCTGCCGGTCGTGCTCTTCACCGCCGGTGGCATCGCCACCCCCGCCGACGCCGCGATGATGATGCAGCTGGGCGCCGAGGGCGTCTTCGTCGGCTCGGGCATCTTCAAGTCCGGTGACCCCGCCCAGCGCGCCGCGGCGATCGTCCAGGCCACCACCTTCCACGACGACCCCGGCGTGATCGCCAAGGTCTCGCGCGGTCTGGGGGAGCCGATGGTCGGGATCAACGTCGCCACGCTCCCGGAGAGCGAGCGCTACTCCACGCGCGGGTGGTGAGCACGCCCGTCATCGGGGTGCTCGCGCTGCAGGGCGACGTCCGGGAGCACCTGGGTGCGCTGACCGAGCAGGGTGCCCGCGCGGTCCCGGTGCGCCGTCCCGAGGAGCTGGCCGCCGTCGACGGGCTCGTGCTCCCCGGCGGGGAGTCGACCACGATCGTCAAGCTGGCCGCCCGTTTCGGTCTGCTGGAGCCGTTGCGTGCCGCGGTGCAAGCCGGTCTGCCTGCCTACGGGTCCTGCGCCGGGATGATCCTGCTGGCCGACCGCATCCTCGATGCGCCTCCGGACCAGGAGACGGTCGGGGGTCTCGACGTCACGGTCCGCCGCAACGCCTTCGGCCGGCAGGTGGACTCCTTCGAGTCCGAGGTCGACCTCGGACTCGACGGGGGACCCCTGCGTGCAGTGTTCATCCGTGCGCCGTGGGTGGAGAAGGCCGGCGAGGGCGTCGAGGTCCTCGGACGGGTCGTGGGGGGAGCGGCCGACGATAGGATCGTCGCGGTCCGCCAGGGGAACCTGGTGGCCACGAGCTTCCACCCCGAACTGACCGGGGACCGCCGGGTGCACGCGCTGTTCGTCGACATCGTCCGCCGCCACCTGGCCGAGAGGGCCGGCGCCGACGCCGACGACGAGAAAGGACACGACTCGTGAGCGAGCTTGCGAGCTCAACGGTGAGCACAGCAGCGGGGCCGCGAACGCGGCCGCCCCGCTGGGGGCACCTCCCGCTTGCGGGGGACAGCGAGGAGGTCTCGTGAGCGGCCATTCCAAGTGGGCGACGACCAAGCACAAGAAGGCTGGGATCGACGCCAAGCGGGGCAAGCTCTTCGCCAAGCTGATCAAGAACATCGAGGTGGCCGCCCGCACCGGCGGCGGTGACCCGGCGGGCAACCCGACGCTGTTCGACGCCATCCAGAAGGCGAAGAAGAGCTCGGTGCCCAACGACAACATCGACCGGGCGGTCAAGCGCGGCGCCGGCCTCGAGGCCGGGGGTGTCGACTACCAGTCGATCTCCTACGAGGGCTACGCCGCCGGGGGTGTGGCGGTCCTCATCGAGTGCCTGACCGACAACAAGAACCGGTCGGCCATGGAGGTCCGCACCGCCATGTCCCGCAACGGCGGGTCGATGGCCGATCCCGGTTCGGTCTCCTACCTCTTCTCCCGCAAGGGCGTCGTCGTGGTCCCGAAGACCGACACCGTGGACGAGGACGCCGTGCTCACCGCCGTGCTCGAGGCCGGGGCGGAGGAGGTGCGCGACCTCGGCGACACCCTGGAGGTGGTCAGCGAGCCCGGCGATCTCGTCGCCGTCCGCACCGCGTTGCAGGACGCCGGCATCGACTACGACTCGGCCGAGGCCGGGTTCGTCCCCAGCGTGACGGTCCAGCTCGACGAGGATGCCGCGGGCAAGGTCTTCCGGCTGATCGACGCGCTGGAGGACTGCGACGACGTCCAGAACGTGTACGCGAACTACGACGTGTCCGACGAGGTGCTGGAGAAGGTTGGCTGACGGTGCCGTGAGCATCGCAGGGAGCGCCAGCGACCGAGGAGCGGAGCGGGGCCGGAAGCCGACGCATGGACAAGGTCGGCTGAAAGAGAACCCTCCTGTCCCCAGCACTCGCGAGCTCGCGGCCGGGCCCTGCGGGAGGGCCGTCGGGACGAGGTCACGGAGGCGCGGCGTGTTGCGCTCGGCCCGTCGTCCTCGCGGGCTAGCCTCGGATCGAACACGCGTTCGGCCGACCGAGGGGAGTCACATGCGGGTGCTCGGTATCGACCCGGGCCTCACCCGGTGCGGGTGGGGGGTCGTGGACGGGCGTCCTGGCGCGCGGCCCACGGCGGTGGGGGTCGGCGTGCTGCGCACGATGGCCGAACTGGACCTCGAACTGCGCCTGCTGGAGCTGCACACCGCCGTGACCGCCCTGCTGCGGGAGCACCGGCCGGACGTCGTCGCGATCGAGCGGGTCTTCACCCAGAACAACAAGGGCACCGCGACGGGTACGGCGCAGGCTGCGGGCGTCGCCGCCCTGGCTGCCGCCCAGGCCGACCGGCCGGTCGCCTGGCACACGCCCAGCGAGGTCAAGGCGGCCATCTCGGGCAGCGGCCGGGCGGACAAGGAGCAGGTCGCGATCATGGTCACCCGCGTCCTGGGCCTGACCGAGGCGCCCAAGCCGGCCGATGCCGCCGACGCCCTGGCGCTGGCGGTCTGCCACGCCTGGCGCGGGCCCGCCCAGGATCGGCTGCGCGCGGCCGCTGTCGCCCGCGGGATCGGCGCCCCCGTGCGGCGGACCACCCTCCCGCGCTGGACGGGGGTGGCCGCCCGATGATCGCCTCGGTGAGTGGCCGGGTGTCGGCGGTCTCGCCCGACGGTGCGGTCGTGGAGGTCGGCGGCATCGGGCTCGCCGTCCAGTGCACCCCCGGCACCATCGCCCGCCTGCAGGTGGGGGAGAGCGCCCGGCTCTCGACCAGCCTGATCGTGCGCGAGGACTCGCTGACCCTCTACGGGTTCGCCGACGACGACGAGCGGCAGCTGTTCGAGCTCCTGCAGACCGCGAACGGGGTGGGTCCGCGGCTCGCCCAGGCGGTGCTGGCCATCCATCCGCCGCGCGAGGTGCGCCGGGCGGTCTCCATGGCCGACGTCAAGGCGCTCATGCAGGTGCCGGGCATCGGCAAGAAGGGCGCCGAACGGCTGATCCTGGAGCTGCGGGACCGGCTCGGTTCCACCACGTCGGACACGTCGGTGGACGGCCCCGCCGTCGCAGGCCTCCCGTCGGTGACGCCGGTGGCGCCGTGGCGGGACCAGCTCACCTCCGCGCTGGTCGGCCTGGGCTGGTCGGCCAAGGAGGCCGACAGCGCACTCGCCCAGCTGGCCCCCGTGGCCGACGAGCAGATCGCGTCGACGGGGTCGGTCGAGGTCGCGGTCCTCCTGCGCCAGGCACTGCAGCTGCTGGGGCGGTCGTGAGCGCCCCGCGGGAGCGACAGGGCACAGCATGAGCACGCCCTTCGACCGGCCGCTGACCGGAGGGGTCGACGGGAGCCTGGGCCAGGACGGCGGGGTCTCCTCGCTCGCGGGTGACGAGGAACGGGTCGTCGAGTCCGCGCTGCGGCCGCACTCGCTGCACGACTTCATCGGCCAGCCCAAGGTCGCCCGCCAGCTGGCGCTGGTCCTCGAGGGGGCCAAACGGCGCGGCCGTCCGCCGGACCACGTGCTCCTCTCCGGCCCACCCGGGCTCGGCAAGACCAGCCTGGCCCTGATCATCGGCTCCGAGCTGGGCACCTCGGTGAAGATCACCAGCGGCCCGGCGATCGAGCGCTCCGGTGATCTGGCCGCGATGCTGTCCAACCTGGCCCCGGGCGACGTCCTCTTCATCGACGAGATCCACCGCATCGCCCGCCCCGCCGAGGAATTGCTCTACATGGCGATGGAGGACTTCCGGGTCGACGTCGTCGTCGGCAAGGGGCCGGGGGCGACGGCGATCCCGCTGGAGATCAGCCCCTTCACCCTCGTCGGTGCCACCACCCGTGCCGGGCTGCTCACCGGACCGCTGCGCGACCGCTTCGGCTTCGTCGGGCAGATGGAGTTCTACGAGCCGGCCGAGCTGCAGCAGGTGCTCCGCCGGAGCGCCGACCTGCTGGGGGTCGAACTCACCGAGGACGGTTCGGCGGAGATCGCCGGCCGCTCGCGCGGCACACCCCGGATCGCCAATCGGCTCCTGCGCCGGGTGCGTGACTACGCGGAGGTCGAGGCCGACGGCCGGGTGACCCGCGAGGTGGCCCAGGCCGCCCTCGCGCTCTACGACGTCGACGTCCTGGGTCTGGACCGGTTGGACCGCGCTGTCCTCGAAGCCCTCGTCGTCCGTTTCGGTGGCGGGCCGGTCGGCGTCGCCACGCTCGCCGTCGCGGTGGGGGAGGAGCCCAACACGGTCGAGGAGGTGTGCGAGCCCTTCCTGGTCCGGGCCGGCCTGCTCGCCCGCACACCCCGTGGACGGGTGGCCACCGAGGCCGCGTGGCACCACCTCGGGCACCCCCTGCCCCGCGGCGGCGCCCTCCTGGGAGGGGCCGGTGGGGTCATCGGCGCACCGACGACCCCGGGTGCGTCGTCAGAGACCCTGTTCGACGCATAGACTTCCGATCGCCGGCGCGCAACTCGTTCGGCCGCGGCTGTGCGCGTCCGTCCGGTCGCCCGCGCGCCGTGAACGTGAGGCAACCGACGCACCCCGAGCGGTCCCATCCGGGACCGCACCCACCGCGGAGCTGGATCCGCGGTAGAGAGGCACACCTGTTGTGGAGCAGTACTTTCCGATCATCATCCTGGCCCTGCTGGCGGTCATGCTGTTCGTCCTGCCGGCCCGGCAGCGCAAGCGCATGCAGGCCCAGGCGCAGGCGATGCAGGACTCGCTGACCATCGGGACGCCGGTCATGACCACCAGCGGTCTGCACGGCACGGTCGCCGCTCTCGGGGAGACCACGGTCGACCTCGAGATCGCCCCCGGCGTCGTCGTGACCTTCGCGCGGCCGGCGATCCTCGAGGTGCGCAAGCCCCTGGGGGCCGTCGGTGATGACGGCACCGACACCGGGACGCCCGGCGCGACCGGCGGACGGCCGGCCGACGGCACCCTCTGAGCCGGGGACCAGCGTGGCCAACCGCTCGATGCCGGCAGGACGGTACTTCGCCGCGTTCCTGCTGATCGTCGCCGTCCTGTACGGGCTCATCTACTTCACCGGCACCACCCGCACGCCCCAGCTCGGCCTCGACCTGCGCGGCGGCACGACGGTGACGCTGACGGCCCGCACCCCCGACGGCCAGGCGCCGGCCCAGGAGGACCTGGAGCTCGCGCGCCGGATCATCGAGCAGCGGGTCAACGGCCTCGGCGTCGCCGAGGCCGAGGTGGTCACCGAGGGCGACTCGAACATCGTCATCTCCGTCCCGGGGGACGACGGGGACCAGGCACGTGAGCTCGGGCAGACCGCTCAGCTCCGCTTCCGGCCGGTGATCCAGGGGCCCGAGCCGGTGTCGCCCGCCCCCACCGACAGCGCCGCGCCGACCGACCCCGCCGCGCCCACGGACTCGGCCGCGCCGACCGACCCCGCGCCGACCGACCCCGCGCCGACCGACCCCGCGCCGACCGACCCCGCGCCGACCGACCCCGCGCCGACCGACCCTGCCGCACCGACGGACCCCGCCGCGTCCACCGGGACGGCGGCTCCGTCCGGCGACGCGGTCGAGGACCCGGAGACGGATGCCTCGGGCCCGCCCGTCACCCAGGAGCAGGCCGCCGCCGAGTACGCGACGCTCACCTGCGAGACCGACGCGCAGGGTTCGGTGGACCGTCCGGAGGATTACGTCGCCGCCTGCAGTGAGGACGGCACGGCCAAGTACCTGCTCGGCCCGGCGGTCGTGGAGGGCACCGCCGTCACCGACGCGAGCGCCGGCACGCGTGCGGGCACCGGCGAGTGGATCGTCCAGCTGGACTTCGACCCCGAGGGTTCGGCGGCATGGGCGGCCTACACGGCCGCCAACGTCGGCAGCAGCGTGGGCATCACTCTCGACGGCCGTGTCATCTCCGCACCGACGATCAACTCCGCCATCTCCGGCGGGACCGAGATCTCGGGCAGCTTCGACCAGGAGTCGGCCACGGAGCTCGCCAACCAGCTGAAGTACGGCGCCCTGCCGCTGAGCTTCACCCAGGCCACGGCGCAGTCCATCTCCACCGAGCTCGGCGAGGAGCAGTTGGAGGCGGGCCTGATCGCGGGCGCCATCGGCATCGCGCTGGTCTTCCTCTACTCGCTGGTCTACTACCGGCTGCTGGGGCTGGTGATGATCGCCAGCCTGATCCTGTCGGGCGTCGTGGTCTACGCCTGCCTGGTGCTGCTGGGCCGGGAGATCGGCTTCACGCTGAGCCTCGCCGGGATCGCCGGCTTCATCGTCTCGCTGGGCATCACCGCGGACTCGTTCGTCGTCTACTTCGAACGACTCAAGGACGAGATCCGCGAGGGCCGCAGCTTCCGGTCCGCGGTGCCGCGGGCGTGGGTCCGGGCTCGGCGGACGATCCTCTCCGCCGACGCGGTCAGCTTCCTCGCCGCGGCCATCCTCTACCTGCTGGCGATCGGTGACGTGAAGGGCTTCGCCTTCACCCTGGGCATGTCGACGGTCCTGGACCTGGTCGTCGTCTTCCTCTTCACCCACCCGCTGCTGGCGGTGCTGTCCCGCTTCCGGTGGTTCGGCAACAGCCGGATCTCCGGTCTGGGCCGGGTCGAGCACACCCGCCGGCCGGTCCGCGGACCCGCGGCGGCCGGCCGTGACCTCGTCGGTGCCGGCAGCAGCCCCTCGGGAGCCGGCACCCGGTCCGGCGGCCCGGCAGACAGGAGCACGTCATGACCCGCACTTCCGAGGACGACGGGCCGGTCGACGGATCGGCCGAGCAGGCCGCCGACGAACAGGCGCTGGCCGACGCCGGTCTGCCCGCCGACGGCGGCACCGCTGCGCCCGCGGCCCGCACCGGGAACCGCTGGTCCGGGCTCGGCCACCGGCTCTACAACGGTGAGGCCGGCCTGGACGTCGTCGGCAACAGCCGGCTCATCTACCGGATCACCGCCGTCGTGGTGCTGCTCTGCCTCCTGTCGATGGTGTTCCGAGGATTCAACTTCGGCATCGACTTCGAGGGGGGCAACAGCTTCCGCGTGCCCGGCACCGAGCAGCAGCTCGTGGAGGTGCGCGAGGCGGCCGAGGAGGCCGGCGCCGATGTGTCGACCGCCCAGGTGGTCGGTGGCGACGAGCTGCTCCTGCGCACGGGGACCCTCGACAACGACACCGAGCGCGCCGTCGTCGAGGCGATCGCCGACGCCGCCGGGGTGCAGGCCTCCGAGGTCAGCCCCGAGTCGGTCAGCGCCGACTGGGGTCGGGACATCACCGACCAGGCGCTGATCGCCCTGGCCGTCTTCCTGGTCGCGGTCGTGCTGTTCCTGGCGGTCCGCTTCCAGCCGAAGATGGCGATCGGGGCGATGGCCGCCCTGCTGCACGACATCATCGTGACGGCCGGCATCTACTCCCTGATCGGCTTCGAGGTCACGCCTTCCACGGTGATCGGCTTCCTCACGATCCTGGGCTTCTCGCTCTACGACACCGTCGTCGTGTTCGACAAGGTCGACGAGAACGTCAAGGACCTCGAGCGCAGTGCCCGCATGACCTGGAGCGAGGCCGCCAACCTGGCGGTCAACCAGACGCTCATGCGCTCGATCAACACGTCGGTGATCGCGCTGCTGCCGGTCGCCGGTCTGCTGTTCGTCGGCGCCGGCCTGCTCGGGGTGGGCACGCTCAAGGACCTGGCGCTGGTGCTGTTCGTCGGGCTCGCGGCCGGCGCCTACTCGTCGATCGTGCTGGCGACCCCGATCGTGGCCGACCTCAAGGAGCGGGAGCCGGAGGTGCAGGCACTGCGCCGGCGCGTCCAGGCCCGCCGCTCCTCCGAGGCGCGGTCGGGCGGCCCGCGCGCGGGTGCACCGGCCGGTCCCGTGGCCCGCGCCCGGCGGGCCCGACCGGCCCGGGGCGGTGTCGCGGTCGCCGAACTGCCGGACTCCGTGGAGGCCGACGTCGTCGTGGAGTCGCCGTCGTCGGTCCGTCCGGACAGCGGGAGCGGTGCCACGGCGGCCCCGCGTCCCGGCGCACGCCCGCAGCGTCCCGGCGCCAGGGGACGCCCGCCGGGCAAGAAGCGCCGATGAGCCGGCCCGCCGCCGCCGGTGCGCCGGTGTCCGAAGAGCCACCCCTCGACGAGCTGATCGCCTCCCTGACCGTCGACGTGCCCGACTATCCGGAGCCCGGCGTCCTGTTCCGGGACCTCACCCCCGTCTTCGCGGACGGGCCCGCCTTCCGGCGCATGGTCGAGGGGCTGGCCGCACCGGGCGCCTCGGACCCCCGCGCGGCCGCCATCGCCGAGGCAGCGGGGCCGGACAGCGACGCCGGGTTCGACGTCGTCGTCGGTGTGGAGGCCCGGGGGTTCCTGCTCGCGGCCGCGGTCGCCCTCGGTAGCGGCGTGGGCGTGGTCCCGGTCCGCAAGGCCGGCAAGCTGCCCCGCGAACGGATCGCCGCCGACTACGCCCTGGAATACGGTACGGCGACCCTGGAGCTGCACGCCGACTCCATCCGCCCGGGGTCCCGGGTGCTCGTGGTCGACGACGTGCTGGCCACCGGCGGAACGCTGGGCGCGGCCATCGCGCTGGTCGAACGGCTCGGCGGCATCGTCACCGCGGTCTCGGTGGTGGTCGAGCTCGCCGCGCTCGGGGGACGGCAGCGGCTGGCGCCGCACACGGTGCACACCCTGTGGACCACCTGACCGAGGGAGACCTCGCCCACGGACGGGGTCGTCCGCGGCGCTGCCCCGCTAGCATGGAGAGGGTCATCTCTCCTCGATCGGGCAGGAGTCGCCGTGGCCTCCGACGTAGCCGCAGACGCGGCTCCCGCGCGGCCGGGTGAGCCCGTGACGGCGTCCCAGGGGCCCACCGCGGCAGCGACTCAGGCGGCAGCGACTCAGGCGGCAGCGACTCAGGCTCAGGCGGCCGGCCAGGCGCCTCGTCTTCCTCCGCTGCCCGACCGACCTGCCGTGCGCCGGCCCGACGACGTCGGCACCGAGCCAGGGGATGCCGACAGCGCTCCCCGCCGCCGGGTCCGTGACCGGCTGGCCCGCAGGATCGTCGTCGGTCAGCGCAGCACCGTCGTCCGTCCCGTCCTGGAGCCGCTGGCCGCACTGCACCGCCAGAGTCATCCCAAGGCCGACCTGGCGCTGCTGCAGCGGGCCTACGACGTCGCCGAGGCGGCGCACTCGGGGCAGAAGCGCAAGAGCGGCGACCCCTACATCACCCATCCGCTCGCCGTCGCGACCATCCTGGCCGGGCTGGGCATGGACACCACCACGCTGGTGGCGGCTCTCCTGCACGACACGGTGGAGGACACCGGCGTCACGCTGGATTCCATCACTGCCGACTTCGGCTCCGAGGTCACCCACCTCGTCGACGGCGTCACCAAGATCGACAAGGTGAAGCTGGGCGATGCCGCCCAGGCCGAGACCATCCGCAAGATGATCGTGGCGATGGCCCGGGACCCGCGGGTGCTGGTCATCAAGCTCGCCGACCGGCTGCACAACATGCGCACGCTTCGCTTCCTCCCGCCCGAGAAGCAGGAGAAGAAGGCGCGCGAGACGCTCGAGATCCTCGCCCCGCTGGCGCACCGGCTGGGCATGAACACGATCAAGTGGGAGCTCGAGGACCTCGCCTTCGCCACGCTCTACCCGAAGCGGTACGACGAGATCGTGCGGTTGGTCGCCGAGCGGGCGCCGTCGCGGGACACCTACCTGGCCGAGGTGACCTCCCAGGTCAGCGAGCAGCTGAAGGCGGCCAAGATCGACGCGGTCGTCACCGGCCGGCCCAAGCACTACTACTCGATCTACCAGAAGATGATCGTCCGCGGCCGCGACTTCACCGACATCTGGGACCTCGTCGGCATCCGGATCCTGGTCGACTCCGTCCGCGACTGCTACGCGGCGCTCGGCATCATGCACGCCCACTGGCAGCCGCTGCCGGGCCGCTTCAAGGACTTCGTCGCAATGCCGAAGTTCAACATGTACCAGTCGCTGCACACGACGGTGATCGGCCCGCAGGGCAAGCCGGTCGAGCTGCAGATCCGCACGCACGACATGCACCGCACCGCCGACTACGGCATCGCCGCGCACTGGAAGTACAAGGAGAACGCGAGGGCCGGCGGCAGGCCCAGCGCCGGAGAGTTCGGGGCGCCGAAGGCCGGCTCGCGCGACGACATGCTGTGGCTGCGACAGCTGCTGGACTGGCAGCGGGAGGCGCAGGAGCCCGGCGAGTTCCTCGAGACGCTGCGCTACGACCTCGGCCCGCAGGAGGTCTTCGTCTTCACGCCCAAGGGCGATGTGATCAGCCTGCCTGGCGAGTCGACGCCGGTGGACTTCGCGTACGCGGTGCACACCGAGGTGGGGCACCGCACGATCGGCGCACGGGTCAACGGCTCGCTGGTGTCCCTGGACAGCAAGCTCTCCAACGGCGACGTCGTCGAGGTCTTCACCTCCAAGTCGCCGACCGCCGGCCCGTCGCAGGACTGGCTGAACTTCGTCGGATCGTCCCGGGCGCGCACGAAGATCCGGCAGTGGTTCACCAAGGAGCGCCGCGAGGACGCCGTCGAGGCGGGCAAGGAAGCGATCACCCGCGCCATGCGCAAGGCCGGGCTGCCGCTGCAGCGGCTGCTGGGCGGGGAGGCGCTGTCCACCCTCGCCAAGGACCTGCGCTACGCCGACGTCACCGCCCTGTACGCGGCGGTGGGGGAGCACCAGATCTCCGCGGCCTCGGTGGTGGAGAAGCTCATCACCGCACTGGGTGGGAGCGAGGGCGCGGTCGAGGACATCGCCGAGACCGCCATCCCCACGCGGCGCGCGACACCGCGCCGCACCGCCAGCGGTGACCCGGGCGTCGTCGTGCACGGCATGTCCGACGTCTGGGCGAAGCTCGCCAAGTGCTGCACGCCGGTGCCGGGCGACGACATCCTCGGCTTCGTCACCCGCGGCGGCGGCGTGAGCGTGCACCGCACCGACTGCACCAACGCCGCAGACCTGCAGCGCAAGCCGGAACGGCTGGTCGAGGTGGAGTGGGCGTCGCAGCCCGGATCGGTCTTCCTCGTCGCCATCCAGGTCGAGGCCCTGGACCGGCACCGCCTGCTGTCCGACGTGACCAAGGCCCTCGCCGACGAGCGGGTCAACATCCTGTCGGCGTCGGTGCAGACCAGTCGCGACCGCGTGGCCGTCAGCCGGTTCACCTTCGAGCTGGCCGACCCGGCCCACCTCGGTGCCGTCCTGCAGACCGTGCGCAACGTCGACGGCGTCTTCGACGTCGAGCGCGTCACCGCCTGACGACAGCCCAGGGAGCATCGCAGCGAGCGCCAGCGAGCGAGGAGCGGACCGGGGCGCGGAGTCAGGCCGATGAACCCGCCTGACGACAGCCCAGGGAGCATCGCAGCGAGCGCCAGCGAGCGAGGAGCGGATCGGGGCGCGGAGTCAGGCCCATGAACACCGCCTGAACGAGCTCTCGGGGACCGAAAGCCCCCACAGGCCCCGTCCGGGGCACCGCCGCGGGCCTGCGGAGGCCGGCCGGACTGCCGAAAGGGCTCGAACGGCACCCGCGGGGGAGCGCCATTCGAGCCCTTCAGGTCGTGGTTACGCGGCGGCGACCGCCATGTCCGTGATGGTCACCGGGGTCGCCGGCGCCCCGTCGGTCGTGCCGCCCTCGACCCCGGCTTCGGCGATCTGGTCCAGTACCTCCAGGCCGGGCCCGTCGATGGTGCCGAGGACCGTGTAGTTGGGGTTGTTCTCGAGGCTGTCTCCGTAGACCAGGAAGAACTGGCTGCCGTCGGTGCCCTGCCCGCTGTTCGCCATTGCGATGGTGCCCCGCGGGTACGTCTCGTCGCCGGTGACCTGGGTCGGGAACTCGTAGGACGGTCCACCCATGCCGGTACCGGACGGATCGCCGCACTGCAGCACCTCCAGGCCCGGGGAGGTCGTGAGCCGGTGGCAGGGAGTGTCGTCGAAGAAGTCCTGCTCGGCGAGGTGGACCATGCTCGCTGTCGCGCACGGGGCCTTCGCGCGGTCGAGGGTCAATCCGATGTCGCCCGCGCTCGTGCTCATCGTCACGGTCGTGGTGCCGGTCGTCTCGACCTCGGCCGGCGGGGGCTCGACCTGGGTGAGGTTCGGGTTGCCGCTCTCGTCGGGGGTGAAGTCGCAGGTGCCGTCGCTGCCGTCGACCGTGGCCGCGGTGTCGGTGCCCGGGTCGGCGGAGACGTCGGGGTCGTCGTCGCCCGTGAACACGCCGGTGAGCAGCAGGGCCGCGCCGACCACCACGAGGACGGCGATGGCGCTGGCGACGATGCCCAGGTTGCGGCGGCGCTTCTTGGCCAGTTCGGCGCGGCGCTCCAGTTGGCGCTGCAGGTGACGCTGCGCAGCCTGGCGGCGCTGCTTGTTCGTGGGCACGGATCGAACTCCTCGGACGGACGGGTGCACGCGGGGGCGGCGGTGCGCGATGGGATCGGCCGCTGCCCGCTGGTCGGCTGCCGAGTCTAGGAGGCGGACCTGGGCGGGCCCCGGCAGCGCCGGGCAGGGAGAGCCCCCCGCGTAACCTGCACGAGTGCTCATCCGCTCCTTCCCCGCCGGCGCGTTCGGCACGAACTGCTATGCCGTGGCATCCGGTCCCGGACAGGAGTGCGTCGTCGTCGACCCCGGCATGGACGCCGTCGAGCCCCTGGCCCGGATGCTGGCCGAGGACGGCCTCAAGCCGGTGGCCGTCGTCCTGACCCACGGCCACCTGGACCACACCTTCTCCGTGCTGCCGGTGTGCGACGGCTACGACATCCCCGCGTACCTGCACCCGAGTGACCACGGCATGCTCGCCGACCCCGCGAAGTGGCACGGCCCCCAGCTGGCCCCGCTGATCACCGGCGTCCGGCTGCCCGACCCGTCCGAGGTCCGCCCCCTGGACGACGGCGCGGTGCTCTCGCTGGCCGGCGTCGAGCTGACCGTCCGCCACGCCCCCGGGCACACCCAGGGGTCGGTGATGTTCTCCGTGGACCTGGGCGAGGCGCCGGGCCTGCTGGCCGGAGACGTGCTCTTCGCGGGCTCGGTGGGCCGGGTCGACCTCCCCGGGGGGTCGTGGGACGCGATGCTCCGTTCGCTGCGCGACGTCGTCCTGCCGCTCGACGACGAGACGGTGGTGCTGCCCGGCCACGGCCCGGCGACGACGATCGGCCGCGAGCGGGCGACGAACCCGTACCTGGCCGAGGCCGCCCAGGCGCCGTCGGGACGCGGGCTGTGAGCGGGCTCAGCGCGCCGAAGGGCACGTTCGACACCCTGCCCCCGGACTCCGCACGGTTCCTCGCCGTCCGCGACACGCTGACCGCACCTCTGCGGAGGGCGGGCTACGGCTACGTCGAGACGCCGGTGTTCGAGGAGACCGCCGTCTTCTCGCGCGGGGTGGGGGAGTCCACCGACGTCGTGACCAAGGAGATGTACACCTTCGAGGACCGCGGCGGCCGCTCGCTGACCCTGCGCCCGGAACTGACCGCCGGACTGATGCGCGCCTTCATCGAGCACCGGCTGCACGACGGCGCGCTGCCGGTGAAGCTCTGGACGGTCGGCTCGGCGTTCCGCTACGAGCGCCCGCAGGCCGGCCGCTACCGGCACTTCACCCAGGTGGACATGGAGGCCCTCGGCGTCGACGACCCCGCGCTGGACGCCGAGGTCGTGGCGCTGGGCGTGCAGGGCTTCCGCGATCTCGGGTTGACGGACTTCGAGCTGCTGCTGACCTCGCTGGGCGACGCCACCTGCCGGCCCCAGTACCGGGAGCTGCTCGTCGAGTACCTGGCCAAGCTCGACCTCGACGAGGAGACCCGCCGTCGCGCGGAGATCAACCCGCTGCGGGTTCTCGACGACAAGCGTCCGGAGGTGCAGGCCCAGCTCGACGACGCGCCGCTGATGGTCGACCACCTCTCGGACGAGACGAAGGCGCACTACGACGCCGTCCGGCAGCACCTGACCGACCTCGGGGTCACCTGGACCGAGGCCCCCCGGCTGGTGCGCGGGCTGGACTACTACACGAAGACGACGTTCGAGTTCGTGCACCGCGGCCTGGGCGCGCAGTCGGCCATCGGAGGCGGCGGACGGTACGACGGGCTGTCCGCGGCGCTCGGCGGCCCCGACGTCTCGGGCATCGGGTACGCGGTCGGCGTCGACCGCACGCTGCTGGCGGTGCAGGCCGAGGGCCTGGACATCGGTGTCACGGCGGGGGTCCAGGCGTTCGTCGTCCCGCTCGGCGCCGAGGCCAAGCGCGTCGCCGTCCGGCTGATCGGGCAGCTGCGCCAGGCCGGGATCGCCGCCGACACGGTGTACGGCGACCGCGGGCTCAAGGGCGCGATGAAGGCCGCGGACCGGTCCGGGGCCTCGCACGTCGTCGTGGTCGGCGAGCGGGACCTGGCCGAGGGAGTGGGCCAGCTCAAGGACATGCGGACCGGCGAGCAGCGGCCGGTCCCGGTGGCCGAGCTGTTCGATGCCCTGCGGCGTGCGACGGTGGAGAAGTGATGGAACAGCGACCTCTGGGGCGCACCGGCGCCGACGTCAGCGTGATCGGGCTGGGTACCTGGCAGCTCGGCGGTGACTGGGGCGACGTCGACGACGACGCGGCCGCCGACGTCCTCGACGCCGCGCTCGACGCCGGCGTGACCCTGCTGGACACCGCCGACGTGTACGGCGACGGGCGCTCGGAGCAGCGCATCCGGAAGGCGCTCGCGCCGCGGGCGGAGCGTCCCTTCGTCGCCACGAAGGCCGGCCGCCGCGCCGACCCGTTCGAGGCGGCGCAGTACACGCCCGACAACCTGCGCGCGTGGATCGACCGCTCGCGCCGCAACCTCGGCGTCGACACCCTCGACCTGGTCCAGCTGCACTGCCCGCCGACGGCCGTCTACTCCGACGACCGGGTCTACGACACCCTGGACACGCTGGTCGAGGAGCAGGCGATCGCCGCCTACGGCGTGTCGGTCGAGACGGTCGAGGAGGGCATGACCGCGCTCCAGCACCCGGGCGTGCAGACCATCCAGGTCATCCTCAACATCTTCCGGCGCAAGCCGCTCGAGGAGCTGCTGCCGGCAGCCCAGCGGGCCGGCGTCGGCATCCTCGCTCGCGTGCCGCTGGCCAGCGGCCTGCTGACCGGGAAGTACGACGAGTCGACGACGTTCCCCGCCGACGACCACCGGAACTTCAATCGCCACGGCGAGGCCTTCGACGTCGGCGAGACCTTCTCCGGCGTCCCGTTCGACGTCGGTGTGGCCGCCGCCCGCGCGGTGGCCGAGATCGCCGGTGACGCCGTGCCGACCGCCGCCTTCGCGCTGCGCTGGGTGATCGACCAGCCCGGCGTCACCGCCGTCATCCCGGGTGCCCGCACCGTCACCCAGGTCCGCGGCAACGTCGCGGCCGCCACCCTGGCGCCCCTGTCCGACTCCCAGCTCAGCGACCTCGAGCGCGTCTACGACGAGCGCATCCGCGCCCACGTCCACGACCGCTGGTAGCCCCCGCTCGGTCGACGTCCCACCACCCACCCGAAGGATCCCCACCTGTGCTTCGCACCCACGACGCCGGCACGCTGCGCGCGGCCGACGCCGGAACCACCGTCACCCTCGCCGGCTGGGTGGCCCGCCGCCGCGACCACGGCGGGGTCGTCTTCCTCGATCTGCGGGACGCCTCGGGCTACGTCCAGGTGGTCGTCCGCGAGGAGGAGGCCCACCACCTGCGCAACGAGTACTGCGTCCTGGTCACCGGCGAGGTGCGCCGCCGTCCCGAGGGCAACGAGAACCCCGAGCTGCCGACCGGTGAGATCGAGGTGGCCACGTCGTCCCTGGAGGTGCTGTCGGCCTCGGCGCCCCTGCCCTTCCCGATCGAGACCGACCACGCCGCGTCCGACGACGTCCGCTACAAGTACCGGTACCTCGACCTGCGGCGGCAGGGCCCGGCGAAGGCCCTTCGGCTGCGGTCGGAGGTCAACCGGATCGCCCGCGGCGTGATGGCCTCGCACGGGTTCGTCGAGGTGGAGACGCCGTCGCTGACGCGATCCACGCCCGAGGGGGCCCGCGACTTCGTCGTCCCCGTTCGGCTGCAGCCGGGCAAGTGGTACGCCCTGCCGCAGTCGCCGCAGCTGTTCAAGCAGCTGCTCATGATCGGCGGGCTCGAGCGCTACTACCAGATCGCCCGCTGCTTCCGGGACGAGGACTTCCGCGCCGACCGGCAGCCGGAGTTCACCCAGCTCGACTTCGAGATGAGCTTCGTGGAGCGCGACGACGTGCTGGCGGTCGCCGAGGACGTCGTCCGGGCGCTGTGGCAGGAGCTCGCCGCCTACGACGTGCCCGAGATACCGCGGATGACCTACCGCGAGGCGATGGACCGCTTCGGGTCGGACAAGCCCGACCTGCGGTTCGGCATCGAGCTGACCGAGCTCACCGAGTACTTCGCCGACACGCCGTTCCGCGTCTTCCAGGCGCCCTACGTCGGCGCCGTCGTGATGCCCGGCGGTGGCTCGCAGCCGCGACGCGCGTTCGACGCCTGGCAGGACTGGGCGAAGTCGCGCGGGTCGCGGGGGCTGGCCTACGTGACGATCGCGGAGGACGGCACCCTCGGCGGGCCGGTGGCCAAGAACATCTCCGACGCCGAGCGCGCGGGCCTGGTCGAGGCCGTGGGCGCGAAGCCGGGCGACTGCGTCTTCTTCGCCGCCGGTGCCCGCCGCACCTCGCAGGAGCTGCTGGGCGCGGCCCGCAACGAGATCGCCAAGCGTCTGGAGCTCATCGAGCCCGGCACCTGGTCGTTCCTGTTCGTCGTCGACTTCCCCATGTTCGAGGAGACCGAGGACGGCTCCTGGACCTTCATGCACCACCCGTTCACCTCGCCCACGCCCGAGTGGCGGGAGCGGTTCGCCGACGACAAGGGCGCGGCCCTGTCCGACGCCTACGACATGGTGATCAACGGCAACGAGGTGCTGAGCGGCTCGGTCCGTATCCACGACGCCGGGCTGCAGGAGCGGGTCTTCGAGACCCTCGGCATGTCCCGCGAGGAGGCCCGCGAGCGGTTCGGCTTCTTCCTCGAGGCCTTCGCCTACGGCCCGCCGCCGCACGCCGGCGCCGCGCTCGGCTGGGACCGGCTCTCCGCGCTGCTCTCGGGTGTCGAGTCCATCCGCGAGGTCATCGCCTTCCCGAAGACCGGTGCCGGGTTCGACCCGCTGACCGGTGCGCCGACGCCGATCACCGAGGCGCAGCGCAAGGAGGCCGGCATCGACGCGAAGCCGGAGGAGCCGGCGCTGCCGGGGGAGCCCGGAGCGCCCGGTCCCACGAACCCGGCGCACTGAGCGCCGCGGGGGCGCAAGGCCCTTGTCGGCGGTCCGGTAGCGGCGGACCATCCGGGCCGTGGAGCTCACGGTCGTCCTGCAACCGGATCCGAGCACGGATGCGGAGGACCGGGAGCGCCTCGGCCGGCAGCTGCGCAACGAGTTGCGGGAACTCGACGTCGACGAGGTGACACCGGTCGCCGGCGCGCCGGCGCCGGACGGGGCGAAGTCCGGTGCGGCCGCGTCGCTGACCGAGTGGCTGGTGACCCTCAGCAGCGGTGGCGGCGTCTTCGTGACCGTCATCGCCACGATCCGGGAGTGGCTCTCGCGGCGGGACGGGGCGCACAAGGTCACGGTCACCATCGACGGCGACACCCTGGAGTTGAGCCACGCCACACCGGTCGAGCGGGCCGACCTGATCGAGACCTTCGTCCGACGCCATCAGCCGGCGTGAGCCATGGCCGCCGGCCGCAAGGCGCTGGTCGTCGCCACGTACGAGTACGCGGACGGCGGGTTGCGTCGGCTGGCGGCGCCCGAGCACGACGCGGAAGCTTTGGCCGCGGTCCTCGAGGACCCGGCCGTCGCGGGCTTCGACGTCACGATGCTGGTCAACCAACCGCACCACGTGGTCGGTGAGGCGATCGCGGACTTCTACACCGGGGCCCGGCGCGACGACCTGACGCTGCTCTACTTCACCGGGCACGGGCTGAAGGACGACGAGGGCCGCCTCTACCTCGCGATGACCAACACCCGCCGTTCGGCGCTGATGTTCACCGCCATCTCCGGGGCCCAGCTCAACGACGCGATGGACGCCTCGGCGTCGCGGCGCAAGGTGCTGATCCTCGACTGCTGCTACAGCGGGGCGTTCCCGTCCGGGCGGCGCGCCAAGGCCGACGAGGGCGTCCAGACGCTGGAGCGCTTCCAGGGCAAGGGCCGGGCGGTGCTGACCGCCTCCGACGCCACGCAGTACGCCTTCGAGGGCGACGACCTGCGCGGCACCGGGACGTCGTCGGTCTTCACGCGGTACCTGGTCGAGGCGATCAGCAGCGGCGCCGCCGACCTGGACGAGGACGGCGACATCGCGCTCGACGAGCTGTACAGCTACGTGTACGACCGGGTGACGACCGAGATGCCGCAGCAGCGGCCGAAGAAGCAGGAGGACGTCGACGGGCGGATCCTCATCGCCCGCAACGTGCACTGGACGCTGCCGGTGCACCTGCAGCACGTGATCGAGAGCCCGATCGCCGCACAGCGGCTGAGCGCCGTGCAGGAGCTGGAGCACCTGCACCGGGCGGGCAACGACATCGTCCGCGCGGCGGTCGCGGAGCAGCTGGCCGTGCTGGCCGCGGACGACAGCCGCTCGGTCGCAGCCGCCGCGTCCGGGCTCCAGGAGCGGCTGGGACTCGACGGCGGGACGTCCTCCGAGCGGACCGTTCGCGAGCCCGCAGCCGAGACCCGGGCCGTGCAGGCTCCGGGAGGACCTGCGGCGGTCACCACCGGGGCCGCCTCGGGTGTCTCCGGTCCGGCGAGGAGACCTCCGGTGACCGCGAAGGCGCCGCCACCCGACGCCTCGGCCACGCCGAGGAGATCCGCGACACCCGCGGGCCCGACGGTGGACGGGCGCACACGGGGTCGAGCGGCCGGGCCGGACGACGCAGCACAGGCGCAGCCCCCGGGGGCGCTCCCGCTCCTCCTGACGGTCACCCTGGTCGGCGGCGTCCTCCTGCTGCTGTCGCGGTTCCTGGTGTTCGAGAGCACGTACACGGTCGTGGCCGCGGACTTCCAGAACGGCATCCACTGGATCTCCTGGGTGATCGGGGCGGGGTTGCCGCTCCTGGTCGCCTTCCAGTTGCTGGTCGTGCGGGGAACCGCCGCGTGGGGGGTCGCGCTGGCCGGAGGGATGGTCGGCGGTGCGGCTCTGAGCCAGCTGGACCTGGTGCTGGCGACCTGGGCCTACTTCCGCACCCCGGAGACGAGTGAGATGCCAGGGCCGGGGTGGTGGGCGACGCTGCTCGGCGCCGTCGTCCTCCTGGGCGGCGCGGTCGTGGTGCTCCGGCAACCGTCCCTGCGCGCCCGCCCGGGAGTCCGGAGCGACTGGCGCGCCTTCAGCGGTGTGCTGCTCGTCGTCGGTGGCCTCGCGGCCTGGCTGACCGCGCAGGACGAGGCGTCGCCGTGGCTGACGTTCAACGAACCGGCGCTGCTGTTGGCCGCCGTCTGCTTCCCCGTGGTGGTCCTGGACCTCGACCGCGCCCAGCGGTTGTTCGGGCTGGCCACCGCGACCGTTCTCGCCGTGTGGGTGGCATCGGGCCACGTCCAGGCGCTGGTCATCGACAACTTTCCGGTCGACGCCCGAGCGACCGTGGTGGCACTGGTGTCGGTCGTCTGCTCGCTGGCCGGTTGCTACCTCTCCCAGGCGCGCACGGGCCGGCGGCTCGAGGGTGACCCGATCGGCTCCCGATAACGTCGGGGGCATGTCGCTGCGCGCCCGTACCCTCCTCGGACCCGGACCGTCCAACCCCTACCCGGAGGCCACGGTGGCCCTCGGGCAGCCGCTGCTCGGGCACCTCGACCCGGTGTTCCTGGCGATCCTCGACGAGACCTCGGACCGGCTCCGGCACGTCTTCGGAACGGCGAACCGCCGCACTCTGCCGCTGTCCGCGACCGGCTCGGCGGGCATGGAGGCGGCGTTCGTCAACACCGTGGGCCCCGGCGACGTCGTCGTCGTCGCGGTGAACGGGCTCTTCGGCGAGCGCATGGTCGAGGTCGCCTCCCGGTGCGGCGCCCAGGTCGTCCGGGTGGACCACGAGTGGGGACAGCCGGTCGACGCCGAGCGGGTGCTGGCCGCGCATCCCGCCCCGAAGGTGATCGCCGCCGTCCACGCCGAGACCTCCACCGGCGTCCGGTCCGACCTCGAGCCGCTCGGGGCCGGCAAGGGCGATGCGTTGCTGCTCGCCGACTGCGTGACCTCGCTCGGTGGCATCCCGGTCCAGCTGGACGACTGGGGTGTCGACCTGGCCTACTCCGGCTCGCAGAAGTGCCTGGGTGTCGCACCCGGCCTGGCGCCCTTCACCATCAGCGATCGGGCGTGGGGGCGGCGGATCGGGAAGCCGCAGAGCTGGTACCTCGACCTCGGTCTGCTGGGTGGGTACGCAGGCGAGGCCACGGGGTCCGGCCGGACCTACCACCACACCGCGCCCACGGGCATGGTCGTGTCCCTGCATGCGGGCCTGGGCCGGATCCTCGACGAGGGACTGGACGCCGTCCACGCCCGCCACGAGGAGGCCGGACGGCTGCTGCACGCCGGCCTGCAGGAGTTGGGGCTCGAGCTGTTCGCCGCGGAGGGGTACCGGCTGCCGGAGCTGACCACGGTGAAGGTGCCCGACGGCGTCCACTCGGCCGCCGTGCGCAAGGAGCTGCTGGAACGCTTCGACATCGAGATCGGCGGGGGAGTGGGCGCCCACGCGACCACGGTCTGGCGGATCGGGCTCATGGGCGCCAACGCCACCCCCGACAAGGTGGCGCTCGTGCTGGCCGCGCTCGAGGACGTCCTCGGCCGCTGAGCGTCGCTGCCGTCGAGTGAGCAGTTCCGGTCGCTCGGCCGGGCGTGTCGGCCCGTGTCGGCGACACCAACTGCTCAGTCGGCTGGTCGGCGCTGAGCTTCACCAGGTGGCGCCCCGGCTGACCAAGGCCCGACGCGTCCGCTCGACGACGGCGTGGAGGCGTCCCAGGACGCCGCGTCCGAATCGCAGGACGAGCCAGCCGTCGGCCGCCATCAGCGAGTACCGCTCGAGGTCTCGGTCGAACTGGCCGCGTTCGGCATGGTGCCGGCCTTCGTACTCGAGGGCGACCTTCCAGCGCGAGTAGCCCAGGTCGGCGTGCGCGACGGGCCGTCCCCGCACGCTCAGGACCGGCACCTGGACCTCCGGGTCGGGGAGGTCGCTGTCGATGAGCGCGTACCGGACCAGGCTCTCCGGACGCGAGGCAGCCGACGGGGTGAGCAGCGGTGCCAGCCGCCGGGCGAACACGATCCCGCGTGCTCCCGATGCCCGCTCGAGGCGACGGGCCAGGGCAGTCGGGTGCAGGTGACCTCGCCGCATGAGGTCGTCGCCGACGGCCAGCAGTTCCGGTGGTGGCACCAGCGTGGCGAGGTCCAGCCAGGTCTGCGGTCCGCTGGTCAGCGGCAGCCCGCGGTGGTGGACGACGTCCTCGTCGGTCAGGTCCCGGACGTGCGCGCGGACGCGGCGCCGCCGTGGTCGGTAGACACCCGGCGGCAGACTCACGGCCAGGGCCAGTCGTGCGGCACGGGTGCACCGAGCAACGCGGCCGCCGTGGCGTGCGAGAAGACGGCCGCCGAGGGCAGGACCGGGAACAGCGCACAGCACGCAGCGAACACGCCGAGCGGCACCGAACGGGAGACGTAGGCGCCGCGACTCACCCGGACTCCGTCCGTCCTGAGCTGCGACCTGGTCAGTCCGGCGGCCAGTGCCTGCTGCCGGGTGTAGGAGGGCGGCAGCTCCGAGGAGTCCATCTGCGGAGCGTCGGGCGTGCGTGACCGTCGATGGGGACCGTTTCGCCATCCGTGGACAACGGCGGGACGTGTGGATCCACCGGCTGAGCAGTAGTGGTCGGTCGTGCGGGCGTGTCCACGCGTGTCGGCGGCACCAACTGCTCACTCGGCGGCCTGACTGCCCTCAGCCGGCGGGCGGCCTCCAAGCGGGGTCGCGACCGAGGAGGCCGAGCGCCCGGTGCTGGAGCGGGGCGTCGTCGGGCACCTCGACGACCGGGCCGAAGACGGTGACGCCGGGGCCGAACGCTCCAGGCACGCGCATGACGTCGGGGATCTCCTGCAGGGCCGGCCACATGCGCTCCAGCTCCGCCGGGTCGATGGTGTCGTCCTGACCGGTGGCCCGGGCCAGGTCCCAGCGGTGCAGCACCATGTCCTCGCTGACCACCCGATCGACCATGTCCGCCCCCGGCATCGTGCCCGCGGGGCTCTCGGTCACCTGCCCGGCGAGGTCGGGATCGTCCAGGACCGCCTCGACGTCCGCCCGGGCGGTCCGGAAGGCGGTGAGCGGGTCGGCGTCCACGTCCGCGGGCGTCGGCTGCCTGCCGTACGGCCGGAGCATCACGGAGTGCATGTCGACGACGTGCCGTACGACGTCCCGCGCGTCCCATTCGGCGCAGGGTGACGGCCGGCCCCAGCCCTCCTCCCCGACGGCCGCGACCGTCGCCTCGAAGGCGTCCGCCCGCCGGCGGTACCGCTCGGCGATCTCGCTTCTGCCGGTGTCCATCCCGCATACCTCCCGGATCGTGCGGTGCTCGTACGCAGACGACTGCGCGGATGCACCGCAGTCATCGGTCAGCCGGCGTTCAGGCGGGCCAGTTGGTCGGAAGTGAGCGTGAGGTCGGCGGCCGCCGCGGAGTCCTGGATGGACGCCGCCCGTGAGGCCCCGGGGATGGGCAGCACGACGTCGGCCTGCGCCAGGTGCCAGGCCAGCGCCACCCGGTACACCGAGACGCCCAGCTCGTCGGCGACCTCCGCGAACGCCGGGGCGGCGGAGTCCAGCGAGCCGGCCGCGCTCACGCCCCCGAACGGGCTCCACGGGATGAAGGCCAATCCGTGCGTCGCACAGTGCTCGAGCTCGTCGGCAGAGAACCGCCAGCCCGGCGAGAACTGGTTCTGCACGCTCACGAAGGCGTCACCGATCACCGAGCGGGCGACGTCGATCTGCGCGATGTCGGCGTTGGAGACCCCGACCATGCGCACCAGCCCGTGGTCGACCAGCGCCCGCAGCGCGCCCATCGACTCCTCCCACGGCGTCTCGGGGTCGGGCCGGTGGTACTGGTAGAGCCCGATCGCGTCCCCACCCAGCCGTCGCAGCGAGTCCTCGGCGGCCCGGCGCAGGTAGGCCGACGAGCCGTCCAGGCCCCAGTCCGTGCCCTGGCGGGTGTGGCCGCCCTTGGTCGCGACCAGCACGTCCGCCGCACCGGGGCCGTAGGACGCGAGCGCCTCGGCGACCAGCGTCTCGTTGTGCCCGAACTCCGACTCGTCGCGGGCGTAGGCGTCGGCGGTGTCGATCAGCGTCACCCCGGCGTCCAAGGCGGCGTGGACGACGCCGACGGCGTCCTCCCGTGAGGGCCGGTCGGACTTGGTGGAGAGGGGCATCGCTCCGAGGCCGATCGCGCTGACCGTCACGTCCCCGATGCGTCGCTTCTTCACGGGCATGTCGTGCCCCGCGGGTAGCGTCGGGAACCGTGACATCGCTGTTCGACGCGCCAGAGGAGGGCGGGCCGGCGCCCGTCGACCCGGGCGCACCGCTCGCGGTGCGCATGCGGCCCCGCGCGCTCGACGAGGTCGTGGGCCAGCAGCACCTGCTCGGTGACCGGGCCCCGCTGCGGCGGCTGGTGGAGTCCGACGAGCCCATGTCGCTGGTCCTGTACGGCCCGCCGGGCACCGGCAAGACGACGCTCGCGCACGTCATCTCGCTGGCCACCAAGCGGCAGTTCGTGCAGCTCTCGGCGCTGGACTCCGGCGTCAAGGAGGTCCGCGCGGTCATCACCGCGGCCAAGCGGGAGCTCACCTACGCCGGCCGTCGCACGGTGCTGTTCATCGACGAGGTGCACCGCTTCTCCAAGACCCAGCAGGACTCCCTGCTGTCAGCGGTCGAGGACCGGATCGTCAGCCTCATCGCGGCCACCACCGAGAACCCG
>NZ_FZNO01000035.1 GCF_900188025.1 Blastococcus mobilis | reverse complement strand
CCAAAGGAATCCCAAACCAGAACCCGAAGGCCCCGGCACGGGGTAATACTTGGCACTGACTTTCGGCACGCTGTTGAGTTCTCAAAGAGCGGACGTGCAGGAACTCCGGCCTTCCGGCCTTCGTTCGAGACGGCTTCTCGTTGTACGCCGCACAACGGTCAACCCCCGGAGGAGCTTCCCGCCGGCCCCGGACGGGGTCTCGCGCGGCGCAGAGAGAAAGTTACGTCCGTGTGGGGGCCGCTGTCAAACCCGTAGCCGGGTGACGCCGGACACGCCCCCGCCACGGTCCCGGCACGTGCCCCTCACGCGGACGGAAGCAGGAGGTCAGACCCGGTATCCGGCCCCGTCGCAGTGCACGCCGGCCACGCTGCGCTTGCCCTTGCGGAGCACCAGCCACCCTCCCGGGAGCCAGTCCGACGTCGAGGGCGGCGCGTCCGCGTCGGTGACCCGGACGTTGTTCACGTACGCCCCGCCCTCCTTGACGGTGCGCCGGGCATCCGACAGCGAACTGGCCAGGCCCGCCTCCTGGAGCAGCGTCGCCACCGGCATGTTGGGGTTCTCGACCTCGACCGTGCCGGCCTCGGTGAGGGCAGCCGCCAGGGTTGCGGTGTCGAGCATCGCCAGGTCGTCCCGGCCGAAGAGGGCCCGACCGGCAGCTTCGGCCTGCCGCAGCTGCTCGGGACCGTGGACCAGCACGGTGAGCTCCTCGGCCAGCGCCCGCTGCGCCGTCCGTGCCGCGGGCCGTTCGACGCTCTCGGCGATCAACGCCTCGAGGTCCTCGGCCGACCGTTCGGAGAACAGCGGCAGCCAGGCGCGGGCGTCGGCGTCGTCGGCGTTGAGCCAGAACTGGAAGAAGGCGTACGGCGACGTCAGTGACGCGTCGAGCCAGATCGTCCCGCTCTCGGACTTGCCGAACTTGGTGCCGTCGGACTTGGTCACCAGGGGGGTCGAGAGCGCGTGCACCGACGCGCCCTCGGTGCGGCGCACCAGGTCGATGCCGGCGGTGAGGTTGCCCCACTGGTCCGAGCCCCCGGTCTGCAGCGTCACCCCGTGCCGCCGGTACAGCTCGCGAAAGTCGTTGGCCTGCAGGATCTGGTAGCTGAACTCGGTGTAGCTGATCCCGGCCTCGGAGTTCAGCCGTGCGGACACCGCCTCCTTGGCCAGCATCTTGCCCACCCGGAAGTGCTTGCCGAGATCCCGGAGGAAGTCGATCGCCGAGACCGGCTCGGTCCAGTCGAGGTTGTTCACGTAGATCGGCCCGGGCAGCCCGTCCTGCTCCGCCGGGAGGTCGAGGAAGGGCGCCACCTGCTCGCGGATCCGCTGCACCCAGTCGGCGACGGTGTCCCGGTCGTTGAGCTGGCGCTCGGCCGTGGGCCGGGGATCACCGATCAGCCCGGTGGCGCCTCCGACCAGGACGACCGGCTGGTGACCGGCGCGCTGCAGGGCCCGCAGGACCATGAACTGCACCAGGTGTCCGACGTGCAGGCTCTGCGCGGTCGGGTCGAAACCGCAGTAGTAGGTGACCGGCCCTTCGGCGAGGTGGGCACGCAGGGCTGCCTCGTCGGTGCTCTGGGCGATCAGTCCGCGGCGGTGCAGGTCGTCGATGACGTCGTTCACGGGGAGCCATCCTGCCCGCCGGCGCGACGGCGAGGCTTCCCACCCGGGCGGAACACGCTCACGGAGGGCGCCTCGCTCTCCCAGAACCGCCACGGGAGGTCAGTCGCCAGACTGATGCCGACCCGCGGTCCGGCCGAGACGGCAGCCGGGGCGGCCCCCCGGTGGAGCCGCACGCCGGAGTGGCGGTTCACCAGATCCGCACCACGGTCATCGGGGCCGATGCCCAGCGCCTGGGTGAGCCGAGCGGGTCCGCGTGCCAGGTCGCGGGCCACGCGGGCCGCAGGACGGCGGGAGCGCGCCAGCTCCTCCCCCACGACCACCTCCCCCGCGCGAAGCAGCACCGCCGAACCGCGGCCCTCGGGGCCGACGACGACGTTGGCGCACCAGTGCACGCCGTAGCTGAAGTACACGTAGAGCCGCCCCGGCGGGCCGAACATGATCGCGGCACGCGGGGTCGGACCGCGGTGGGCGTGCGACGCGGGGTCCTGTCCCTCGCCGGAGTAGGCCTCCACCTCGGTGAGGCGCAGCGCGACGCGCCCCTCCGGCCGGTCGGTCACCACCCAGCACCCCAGGAGGGACGGCGCGACGACGTCGACCGGCCCGAGCAGGTCCTCCGCGCGCACGAGGGGACCCGGCTCGGGCCGGTCGGTGTCGGGCAGAGCGCTCAGAGCGCCGCCGCCACGGGTGAGGACGACGCCCAGTCGGCGTGCACGACCGCGAGGTCCTCGAGCGCCGTCAGCTGCTCGGCGACCCGCTCGGGTGCCGTCCCGCCGCGGGCCTTGCGGGCCGCCAGCGCCCCCGGCACCGACAGCACGGAGCGGACGGCGGGGGTGAGCCGCTCGTCGATCCCGGCGAGCTGGTCGTCGTCGAGCTGGTCGAGCTCGAGCCCGGCCTCCTCGCAGAAGGACACCATTGCGCCGGAGATCTCGTGCGCGGACCGGAACGGCACCCCGTTGGACACCAGCCACTCGGCGACGTCGGTCGCCAGGGCGAAGCCCTGCGGCGCCGCCGCCTCCAGGATCTCCCGCCGCAGGGTGAGCGTCGCCACCATCCCGGTCACCGCCGGGAGCAGGAGGAGCAACTGCTCCATGGAGTCGAAGACCGGCTCCTTGTCCTCCTGCAGGTCCCGGTCGTAGGCCAGGGGAAGGCCCTTGAGCATCGTCAGCAGGCCGGTCAGGTTGCCGACGAAGCGCCCCGACTTGCCCCGGGCCAGCTCCGCGATGTCCGGGTTCTTCTTCTGCGGCATGATCGACGACCCGGTGGCCCAGGCGTCGTCCAGTCGCGCCCAGCCGAACTCCGTCGACGTCCAGAGCACCACCTCCTCCCCCAGCCGGGAGAGGTGCACGCCGAGGAGCGCCGCCGCGAAGCAGAACTCCGCGGCGAAGTCGCGGTCGCTGACGGCGTCGATGCTGTTGTCCGCCGCCCGGTCGAAGCCGAGCTCGGCGGCGACCGCGTCGGGGTCCAGCTCCAGCGAGGAGCCGGCCAGCGCGCCGGCGCCCAGCGGGCTGACCGCCGTCCGCGCGTCCCAGTCCTGCAGCCGGTCCACGTCGCGGGCGATCGCGTGCGCGTGCGCCAGCAGCTGGTGGGCGATGAGCACCGGCTGCGCGTGCTGCAGGTGCGTCATGCCGGGTGCCGCGACGTCCTGGTACCGCTCGGCCAGGCCGAGCAGGGCGAACTCCAGCGCCGAGAGCTCGGCGACCAGCGCGCGGACGTTGTGCCGCAGGTACAGCCGCAGGTCGGTGGCGACCTGGTCGTTGCGGCTGCGTCCTGCCCGCAGCTTGCCGCCGAGCGGGCCGAGCTTCTCGAGCAGCCCGCGCTCGAGGGCCTCGTGCACGTCCTCGTCGGCCTCGATCGGCGCGAACGTGCCCGCGGCGACCTCGGCCGAGAGTTCGGTCAGCGCGCCGACCATCCGGTCGAGCTCGTCGGACGTGAGCAGCCCGGCCCGGTGCAGCACCCGTGCGTGCGCTCGCGAGCTCGCCAGGTCGTAGGGCGCCAGCCGCCAGTCGACGTCGGTGGACTTGGACAGGGCCGCCATCGCCGGCGAGGGGCCGCCGCCGAAGCGACCGCCCCACAGCCGGGTCTGGGAGGCCGCGGCGGGGATGCCGGGTGTGGCGGCGGACGATGGGGTGCCGGTCTCCGCGGAGGTCACGCCCCGGCACCGCCGTGCAGCCGCTGCTCGCGGGCGGCAGCCAGCTTGGAGGGCATGCCCCACAGCTGGACGAAGCCCTTGGCCAGGCCCTGGTCGAAGGTGTCGCCGGTGTCGTAGGTGGCGAGGTTGAAGTCGTAGAGCGACGCGTCCGAGCGTCGTCCGGTGACGGTGGCCCGGCCCCCCTGCAGCGTCATCCGGATCTCGCCGGTGACGTACTGCTGTGACTCCTGGATGAAGGCGTCCAGCGACCGCTTGAGCGGGGAGAACCACAGCCCGTCGTAGACCAGCTCGGCCCAGCGCTGACCGACCGTGCGCTTGAAGCGTGCGAGGTCGCGCTCGACGGTGACCGCCTCGAGCTCCTGGTGGGCGGTGATCAGCGCGATCGCGCCGGGAGCCTCGTAGACCTCGCGGCTCTTGATGCCGACCAGCCGGTCCTCGACCATGTCCAGCCGGCCGACTCCCTGGGCGCCGGCACGGGCGTTGAGCTGCTCGATCGCCTGCAGCACGGTGACGTGCTTGCCGTCGATCGTCGTCGGGACGCCGGCGGTGAACCCGATGGTGACCTCGTCGGCCTCCCTCGGCACGGTCGGGTCCTGGGTGTACTCGTAGACGTCCTCGATGGGGCCGTTCCAGATGTCCTCGAGGAAGCCGGTCTCCACCGCTCGGCCCCAGACGTTCTGGTCGATCGAGTACGGCGACTTCTTCGTCGTCGCGATCGGCAACCCCTTCTCCTCGGCGAAAGCGATCGCCTTGTCGCGGGTCATGCCGGAGTCACGCACCGGGGCCAGCACCTTGAGGTCGGGGCCGAGCGCACCGATGCCGACCTCGAACCGCACCTGGTCGTTGCCCTTGCCGGTGCAGCCGTGGGCGACCATCGAGGCGCCGTGGTACTTGGCGGCCGCGACCAGGTGCTTGACGATCAGCGGCCGGGACAGCGCCGAGACCAGCGGATAGCGGTCCATGTAGAGGGCGTTGGCCTGCAGCGCGGGGAGGCAGAACTCGTCGGCGTACTCGTCGCGCATGTCGGCGACGATCGACTCCACCGCACCGCAGTCGAGGGCACGCTGGCGGATGACCTCCATGTCCTCACCGCCCTGGCCGACGTCGCCGGCGACGGCGATGACCTCGGCGCCGGTCTCCTCGGCGATCCAGCCGATGGCCACGGAGGTGTCCAGCCCACCGGAGTAGGCCAGGACGACACGCTCGGTCATGGGGAACTCTCTTCCAGATCGGTCTTCAGTTCGGGGTACACGGCGGGTGTGCGCTCGGCGAGAGCGCGGAGGCGGTCGGCGAGAGCGGGTCCGCCGTCGGGGTCCCGGGAGACGACGAGCAGAGTGTCGTCCCCCGCGATCGTGCCCAGGACATCGGGGAGCCCGACCTTGTCCAGGGCCGAGGCGAGGAACTGCGCGGCCCCCGGTGGGGTCCGCAGTACCGCCAGGTTGGCGCTGCCCTCGGCGTTGGTGAGCAGGTCGGCCAGCAAGCGGGTGAGCCGGGCCGGCGCCGCCTGCGCGGGTCGCAGCGGGGCGTTCTCCGGCGGCAGCACATAACTGGCCGGGGCACCGTCGGACCCACGCAGCTTGACCGCGCCGAGCTCCTCCAGGTCACGCGAGAGCGTGGCCTGGGTGACCTCGATGCCCGACTCGGCGAGCAGCGCCGCCAGCTGCGTCTGGGACGTCACGGGTTGCGCCTCGATCAGCTGGACGATCCGTGCCTGCCGCGCGGAGCGCGTGAGGGCGGCGGTCATCGGGCGAGCAGCCACATCAGCAGCGCCTTCTGGGCGTGCAGGCGGTTCTCCGCCTCGTCCCACACCGCGCTCTGCGGCCCGTCGATCACCGCGGCGGCGATCTCCTTGCCGCGGTAGGCCGGGAGGCAGTGCAGGACGACGGCGTCGTCGGCGGCCAGCGCGAGCGCCGCCTCGTCGACGGCGTAGGGCAGGAACGGCGCTACGCGCTCGGCGTACTCCTCCTCCTGGCCCATCGAGATCCAGGTGTCGGTCGCCAGGACGTCGGCGCCCTCGGCGGCGGCCGCAGGGTCGGCCGTCCAGAGGACCGACCCCCCGGTCTCGGCGGCGATCTTCGCCGCCCGGTCCAGGACACGGGGATCGGGACGGAACTCCGCCGGCGAGCCGATCCGCACGTGCATGCCGGCGGTGGCACCGCCGAGCAGGTAGGAGTGCGCCATGTTGTTGGCGCCGTCGCCCAGGTAGGTCAGTGACCGGCCGGCCAGGGAGCCCTTGCGCTCGATCACCGTCTGCAGGTCGGCCAGGACCTGGCAGGGGTGGTACTCGTCGGTGAGCGCGTTGACCACCGGCACGCGGCTGACCGACGCCATGGCCTCGATGCGGTCCTGGCCGAAGGTCCGCCAGACGATCGCGGCGGCCTGGCGGTCCAGCACGCGGGTGGTGTCCTCGATCGGCTCGCCTCGGCCGAGCTGGCTGCTCGCGGCGTCGACCACCAGCGGGTAGCCGCCGAGCTCGGCGACGCCGACGGAGAACGACACCCGGGTGCGGGTGGAGGGCTTGTCGAACAGGACGGCGACGGCGCGGGGCACGCCGCCCGGGGCGGCCAGGGGGGTCGGTGCCTCGGCGGTGTGCCGGGTGGCCTTGAGCGAGGCGGCGAGCGCCAGCACCTCGGCCTGCTCGGCCGGGGTGAGGTCGTCGTCCTTGAGGAAGTGCCGGGTCACTGCGAGGCCTCCTGGCAGGCGGCGTCGAGTGCCTTCGGCAGCGCCGCCACGAAGGCGTCGACCTGGGCGTCGGTGAGGACGAGGGGTGGGGCGAGCCGCAGGATGCCGGGCGCCACCGCGTTGGTCAGGAAGCCGGCGGTGCGCAGCTGCACCTCCAGGGCGGCGGCGACGTCGGCGGTGAGGACGACGCCGAGCAGGGCACCCCTGCCCCGGACGGCACTGATGCCCGCGTGGCCCAGGCCTTCGATGCCGGCGGTGAACCGCTGCTCCAGCTCCTTGGCCCGCTCCAGCAACCCCTCGTCGCGGATGGTGTCGAGCACCGCGAGTGCCGCGGCGGCGGCGATCGGGTTGCCCCCGAAGGTGGAGCCGTGGGCGCCCGCGGTGAGCAGCTCGGCGGCGTCGCCGAACGCCAGCAGGGCGCCCATCGGGAGCCCCCCGCCCAGCGCCTTGGCCAGCGTGACGACGTCGGGCGCCACGCCGTCGGCCTGGTGCATGAACCAGGAACCGGTCCGCCCGATGCCCGTCTGCACCTCGTCCAGGGCGAGGAACGCGCCGGCGCCGCTGGCTGCCGCCGCAGCGGCGCCGAGGTAGCCGGCCGGAGCGGGCAGCACACCCCCCTCCCCCAGCATCGGCTCGAGCAGCACCATCGCCGTCCGCGCTCCCACCGCGGACCGCAGCGCCTCGGGGTCCCCGTAGGGCACGTGACGGACGCCACCGGGCAAGGGTGCGAACGCGTCGGCCTTGCCGGGCTGGCCGGTGAGCGCCAGCGCGCCCATCGTCCGGCCGTGGAAGGACCCCTCCGCAGTGATCACCTCGGGCCGCCCGGTGAGCCGGCTGATCTTGAACGCCGCCTCGTTGGCCTCGGCGCCGGAGTTGCAGAAGAAGACCCGCCCGGGCCGGCCCGCGAGGTCCAACAGCCGCTCGGCCAGTGCCAGGCCGGGCTCGTGCATCGCCAGGTTGGAGACGTGCCCCAGCTTCTGCGCCTGCACGCTGATGGCCTCGATCACCCTCGGGTGGGCGTGCCCGAGGATCGTCGTCGCGATGCCGCCGAGCAGGTCGGTGTACTCACGGCCGTCGACGTCCTGGACCGTGGCCCCGGCCCCGCGGGCCAGCGCAACCGGCGGCACCTTGTAGTTGCTCATCATCACGGCCGACCAGCGGGCGGCCAGCTCCTCCGTGTGCGTCGTCATGCTGTGCCCTCCTCGTCCAGGTCGGCGGGGCTCGTGTCGGCCGGGACGACCATCGTCCCGGTGCCCTCGGTGGTGAACATCTCCAGCAGCAGGGCGTGCGGCAGGCGGCCGTCGACCACGGTCGCCCGCTGCACCCCGCCCTCGACGGCGCGCAGGCAGGCCGCCATCTTGGGCACCATCCCGGCGTCCAGCGCAGGGAGGATCTCGGCCAGCTCACGGGCGTCGATCTGCTCGACGAGCGAATCCCGGTCGGGCCAGTCGGCGTAGAGGCCCTCCACGTCGGTCAGGACGACGAGCTTCACCGCGCCCAGCGCGACGGCGAGCGCGGCGGCCGCCGTGTCGGCGTTCAGGTTGTGCAGTTGCCCGGTGGCGTCCGGGGCGACCCCGGAGACGACGGGGATGTGACCGGCCTCCAGCAGCGCCGTGATCGGCGTGGGGTCGACGGAGACGACGTCCCCGACGAAGCCGATGTCGACGAGCTCACCGTCCACGACGGCGTGCGTGCGCGCCGCGGTCATCAATCCGCCGTCCTCCCCGGACAGCCCGACGGCCCTGCCGCCGTGCTCGTTGATCAGGCCCACGACCTCGGGGCCGACCTGGCCGACGAGCACCATCCGGACGACCTCGATCGACTGCTCGGTGGTGACCCGCAGGCCGCCACGGAACTCGCTCGGTATGCCCAGCCGGGTCAGCATCGACGAGATCTGCGGGCCGCCGCCATGCACGACGACCGGGAAGATCCCGCAGGTCCGGAGGAACACCATGTCCTCGGCGAAGGCCCGCCGGCAGGCGTCGTCGACCATGGCGTGCCCGCCGTACTTCACGACGACGACGTTGCCGTGGAACTCCTTGAGCCAGGGCAGCGCACCCGTGAGGACGGCGACCTTGCGCGCGTCCCCCTCGGGGTCGTACCTGCGCATGACCCGGCTGGTGCCGACCTTCTTCGGCAGCCGCGGCTGCGGCGACGGCTCGTCGATCCGGACGTCGGGCGGAGTCGGGTCCTGGGCCGCCGGGTCGTGCACGGTGGTGACGTGGGGTTCGGGTTCGGGGTGGCTCATGTGGAGTACGCCGAGTTCTCGTGCACGTAGGCGATGGACAGGTCGTTGGTCCAGATCGTCGCCTGCTCCGCGCCGGCCCTCAGGTCCACGTCGATGGTGATCGCCCGGCCGGTCAGGTCGACGCCCTCCCGCGGGTCACCGATGGCCCCGCCCCGGCAGACCGTCACCCCGTTGATGGTGACGTCGACCCGGTCGGCCTCGAAGGCGGCGTCCGTGGTGCCGATCGCGGCCAGGACCCGGCCCCAGTTGGGATCGTTGCCGAACAGCGCCGTCTTCAGCAGGTTGTTGCGGGCGCAGGCGCGTCCGGCGGTGAGGGCGTCCCGGACACTGGCGGCGTTGCGGACGGTGATCGCGATGTCCTTGGTCGAGCCCTCGGCGTCGGCGAGCAGCTGCATGGCCAGGTCGGTGCACGCGAGGGTGAGCGTGTCGGTGAACTCCTCCGGGCTGGGGGTGACGCCGCTGGCGCCGTTGGCCATGACGATGACGGTGTCGTTGGTGGACAGGCAGCCGTCGGAGTCGACCCGCTCGAAGGACACGCTGGTCGCCTGCTCCAGCGCCCTCCGCAGGGTGGCTGCGTCGACCACGGCGTCGGTGGTGAGGACGACGAGCATCGTGGCCAGGCTCGGCGCGAGCATGCCCGCGCCCTTGGCCATGCCGCCGACGGTCCAGCCCTCGCGCTGCTGCACCGTCGTCTTGGGGACGCTGTCGGTGGTCATGATCGCGCGGGCCGCGTCGGGTCCGCCGTCCTCGCTCAGCGCCTTCACCGCCGCCGTGACCCCGGCGGTGAGCTTCTCCATGGGCAGCCGCACGCCGATGAGCCCGGTGGAGGCGACGGCGACGTCGATCGCGCCGATCCCGAGCTCCGCGGCGGCGTGCTCGGCGGTGGCGTGGGTGTCCTGGAATCCCTCGGCCCCGGTGCAGGCGTTGGCGCCACCGGAGTTGAGGACGACGGCGCGCGCCCGCTGGCCGGCCAGCACCTGGCGGCTCCACAGGACGGGCGCGGCCGGGAAGCGGTTGGTGGTGAAGACGGCCGCGGCGGCGTCGTCCGGGCCCGTGTTGAGGACCAGCGCGACGTCGGGGTCGCCGCTGGACTTCAGCCCTGCCGCGACGCCCGCCGCGGAGAAGCCCTGGGGGGCGGTCACGCTCATGATGTCCTCCGTTCGCTCCCGCGGGGCGCTCCGCTCCTCGCTCGTTCCTCGCTGCGATGCTCACGCCCCTGTCCGCTCACGGTGCCACTCCTACGAGGGGAAGGCCGGTGGTCTCGGGGAGGCCGAGGGCAAGGTTCGCGCACTGCAGCGCGCCACCCGCCGTGCCCTTGGTCAGGTTGTCGACGGCGGCGACGACGATCAGCCGGCCCGCGTCGGGGTCGACGGCGATCTGCAGGGCGACGGTGTTCGCACCGAGCACCTGCGCCGTCGCGGGCCACTGCCCCTCGGGCAGCAGCTGCACGAACGGCTCGTCGCCGTAGGCCTTCGCGTAGGCGGCACGGGCGGACTCGGCGTCCACACCGGGCCGGAGCCTGGCCGAGCAGGTGGCGAGGATGCCCCGGCTCATCGGAACCAGGGTCGGGGTGAAGCTGACGCTCACCGTCGTCCCGGCAGCCTGGGAGAGGTTCTGGATCATCTCCGGCGTGTGCCGGTGGGCCCCGCCGACACCGTAGGCACTGACCGAGCCCATGACCTCGCTGCCGAGCAGGTGCGGCTTGGCCGCCTTCCCCGCACCGGACGTACCGCTCGCGGCGACCACGACGACGTCGGGCTCGACCAGTCCGGCGGCCAGCGCGGGCGCGAGCGCGAGGGTGACCGACGTGGGGTAGCAGCCCGGGACGGCGATCCGCCGGGCGTCGGCCAGCTGCTCCCGCTGACCGGGCAGCTCGGGCAGGCCGTAGGGCCAGGAGCCGGCGTGCTCGCCCCCGTACCAGCGGGCCCACGCCGCCGGATCGTTCAGCCGGTGGTCGGCACCGCAGTCGATGACCAGAGTCTCGTCGGGCAGCTGCGCGGCGATGGCGGCGGACTCTCCGTGCGGGAGGGCCAGCACCACGACGTCGTAGCCACCGAGGCTCGCCGCATCGCTGGGCGCGACGATCAGATCGGCGTACGGCAGCAGGTGGGGCTGCAGCTCACCCAGGCGTCGACCGGCGCTCGAGTTGGCGTGCACCCCGGCCAGGCGGAGGTTCGGGTGCCCGGCCAGCAGCCGGCACACCTCCCCGCCCGCGTACCCGGTGGCGCCGGTGACCCCGACCGTCCACGTCTGCCCTGCGCTCATGATGCATGACCATACACCACCATGCATGACTGTTCACGAAGCTTCTCCGAGGGGTGCCCGGACGGCGACGAACCAGGTGCCGGCCACGAGGACCTCGCCGCGCAGCTCGCCGGCGAGCTGGTCCGCATCGAGGTAGCGCTTGTAGACCCGGTGCCGCGAACCGTCGTTGAGAACGCGGTCCTGCCACTCCTCGGAGGGAACTCCGGGGCGGAGCGCGGAGTCGACGACCACCAGCTCCCGGGCGATCCGTCGCGCCTCCGCGAGGAAGGTCGCCCGCTCGTCGGGTGGCAGGTGGCCGTAGAAGTGCCCGGTGACGAGCCGCTCGAAGGCGCCGTCCGGGAAGGGCAGGGCGAGCGCGTCGCCGACGAGAGCGGAGCCGCCCGACAGGCGGGACAGGGTCATCGTCGCCATGGCGGGGCTCCGGTCCAGGCCCACCAGCCGGCCGCGGAGGTGTCTGGTGAGGAACCCGCTGCCGCAGGCGACGTCGAGGGTGCGCGCCGGCTCGAGACGCTGCACGAGACGGACGACGTCCCCCACCTCGGCGTCCCAGCCGGGCCGGTCCCGCTCGGCGAAGCGACCGCTCCCCAGGTACCACTCGTCGTACTCCGGGGCCCGTCGCTCGTAGTACAGCGCCGTCCCGGCATCCCGCGCGAAGGCCGCCTCGTCTCCCACGCGGCTGATCTTGGCGCACCGGCCGCCCCACCGCCGCTGTGGGGCGCCTGGGCGCCGAGACGACGCGTGCCGGTGCCTCCGCAGGGGTAGACGCCCGTATGACCAGCGGCTTCGACCCCTCCGAGTACGGCCGGCACATCGCCGAGGTGTACGACGACCTCCACGCCGAGCTCTCCGCCGACGCCGCCGTGGCCGTGATCGCCGGTTACGCGAACGGCGGCGCCGTCCTCGAGTTCGGCATCGGCACCGGCCGGATCGCACGTCCCCTGGCCGCCGGCGGCCTGCACGTCGACGGCATCGACGGGTCACCGGAGATGGTGGAGCAGCTCCGCCGCAACCCTTGGGGCGAGTCGCTGCGGGTGGAGATCGGCGACTTCTCGACGACCACCCTGGGGCGGCGCTACGCCGTGGTCGTGCTCGCCTACAACACGATCAACGCGTTGCCCTCCCAGGAGGCACAGGTGCAGACCTTCCGCAATGCCGCGGCCCACCTGGAACCGTCCGGGGTGTTCCTGGTCGAGAACTGGGTTCCCGACGTCGCGGGGTTCCACCGGGGTCGGGCGGTCCGCGCGCACGAGCTCGCGGAGGGCCGGGTGCTCGTCGAGGTCGCGGAGCTGCACCCCGCGGTGCAGCGGATCACCGCGACCCGTCTGGCCTTCACCGCCGACGGCGTGCGGCTCCTGCCGGTCGAGCATCGCTACGTGTGGCCTGCCGAGCTCGACCTCATGGCCCGCCTCGCCGGCCTGCATCTGGAGGAGCGGTGGCAGGACTGGGACCGCGGGCCCTTCACCGACGACAGCTCCACCTACGTCGCCGTCTACCGGAAAGACCCCTGACCTCCGCCGTTCCGCCGTGGCCCGCCGACTCGACAGCTCTCGTCCACCCGGCTATGACTGCGGAGCGGTGGTCGGAAGACCGCCGGCACGGCAGCAGCCCATGCACCGGGGAACGGGACCAACCCGCGCCGCAAGGAGGCACGTATGCGCCTACCGACCCCCCGGGGGCCACTGAGCGCGGAGCTCACCCGCGTGCTGCGGGGCGATCGGCGACGGCTGCCCGCCCTGACCGACCGAGCGCAGGAGCTGGTCGGGACCGCCGACGGGACCGACGTCCTCGCGCACGAGGACCTGCAGCTGTCACTGCACGACTTGTACGAACTGCACTACCGGGGTTTCGACGACGTGGACCCCGACGCGGAGTGGTGCCCCGGCCTGCTCACCGTCCGCGCACTGCTGGAGGACCTGCTGGAGAAGCCCTTGCGGGCGCTGGCCCCCGTCCCCGAACCGACGACGGCGCCCGACGTCGCGGCATCCCTCACCGCCCTCGTGGCCGACGACGAGGGGCCGTCCCTGTCGGCCTTCCTGTCCCGCGAGGCCACCGCTGAGCAGTTCCGGGAGTTCGTCGTGCACCGGTCGATCTACGAGCTGAAGGAGGCCGACCCGCACACCTGGGCGATCCCCCGGCTGACGGGACGCGCCAAGACGGCGCTCGCCGAGGTGCAGTTCGACGAGTACGGCGGCGGTCGTCCCGAACGCATGCACGCCACCCTGTACGCCCGCGCGATGCGTGCCCTCGGCCTGGACGACGCCTACGGCCGCCACGTCGACCAGGTGCCGGCGATCACGCTGGCGACCGTGAACTCGATGTCGCTGTTCGGGCTGCACCGCCGTCTCCGTGGGGCGGTCGTCGGGCACCTGGCGGCCTTCGAGATGACGTCCACGGTGCCCAACCGGCGGTACGGGACAGGTCTGCGCCGCCTCGGCTTCGGCGCGGACGCCACCTGGTTCTTCGACGAGCACGTCGAGGCCGACGCCGTGCACGAGCAGCTCGCCGCCCACGACATGTGCGGCGGCCTGATCGCCGACGAGCCGGACCTGCTGGCCGACGTCCTGCTGGGGGCGGCGGCGGCGATGCACCTCGAGCGACGGTTCGCCGAGCACGTGCTCGGGGCATGGTCGGCCGGTCGGAGCTCCCTGCGTGCACCGGGCCTCGCCGTGGGTCCGGTGTCCTGAGACATGGGCCGGCTGCTCGACGGGGAGTACGTCCTCCCGCTGCGGTGGACCGACGACGCGGGCCTCGACGACCTGACGGACTATCTGCGCCGGATCAGCGCATGGCTGCCGGTGACGGTCGTCGACGGCTCACCGGCGGAGCGCTTCGACGCCCACGCGCGGGCCTGGGCGGGGCTGGTCAGGCACCTGCGTCCGCTGCCCTGGCCCGGCGCCAACGGCAAGGTGGCCGGCGTGGTCACCGGGGTCCGAGCGGCCCGCCGGGAGCGGGTGGTCGTCGCCGACGACGACGTCCGGTACGACCGGGACGGGCTGGAACGTGTGCTGGACCTGCTCGGTGCAGCCGATGTCGTCCGCCCGCAGAACGTCTTCCGCCCCGCCCCCTGGCACGCCCGCTGGGACACCGGCCGCACCCTGCTCAACCGCGCCGTCTCCGCCGACTACCCCGGCACCTTCGCGCTGCGGCGCGCCACCTTTCTCGCGATGGGCGGCTACCGGGGCGACGTCCTCTTCGAGAACCTGGAGATGGTGCGCACCGTCCGCGCCGTCGGAGGCCGGGAGCACCGGGCCAACGATCTGTTCGTGGAACGCCGCCCGCCGACGGCGGCGCACTTCTGGTCGCAGCGCCCACGCCAGGCCTACGACGATCTCGCCCAGCCGTGGCGACTCGTCGCCGCCCTGGCGGTGTGGCCGGTCGTGCTGGACGGGCTGGTGCGGCGCCGGGGACGGCGGCTGGCGCTGCTCGCCGCGGCCGTCGTCGCCGCCGGCGAGACCGGTCGGCGGCGCCACGGTGGGCGAGGCGTCTTCCCGGCGGGCGCGGCGCTGTGGTCACCGGTCTGGGTGCTCGAACGGGGCCTGTTCTCCTGGCTCGCGCTGGGCGCACGGTTCCTGCGCGGCGGCGTGGCCTACGGCGACGTCCGCCTCCGGACCGCGGCCTCCTCGATGCGGCGGCTGCGCCGCGAGGCGGCCGGCCGGTCGCCCCTGGCGCGGATCGAGGCCTCCGGCGCCGAGCGGCCGCATCAGGCGAGCGGGTCGTCGTCCCCGTAGGGCTGCAGACGCAGCTGCCGCGCGGCGCCCGTCGGGGTGACCGCGCAGAGGTGCTGCAGGTCGTCGGCGCCGGCACGGAGGAACCTTCCCGACCACGCGTCGAGCTCACCGGCGGCGATGGCCGCGATCAGTTCGACGACCTTCTCCGGCGGGGTCCAGTCCTCGAAGCCACGCCACATCGGCATGGACCGGGTCATGGGGGTGTCCACCACACCCGGGGCGACGTCGAAGGCCCGGACACCCGTGCCCTCGAGGGCGCCGGTCAGCGCCTCGGTCATGCGCATCAGCCCGGTCTTGGCCACCGAGTAAGCGGAGTACTCGGGCCGCGCGCGCACGCTCATCCCGCTGGCGAGGTCGACGATCCGGCCGCTGTTGCGGAGGACCATCCAGGGCACCACGGTGCGGCAGAGCAGGAACCCGCCGCGGATGTGGCTGGACACCACCTCCCACCACTCGTCGGGGTCGACCTCCCAGAGCGGCTCCTCGGCGGCGTCGATCAGGCCCGCGTTGTTCACCAGCAGGTCGACCTGGCCCAGCTCCGCGACGACCTGCTCGACGGCGGACGCGACGGCGTCCCGGTCGGTGACGTCGGCGGCCACCCCGAGGGTGCGGGCGCCGGTGGCCTCCGCGACCTCGGCCATCGTGGCGGTCAGCCGGTCCCCGCCGCGCGCCAGGCCGGCGACCGCCATGCCGCGTCCGGCCAGCCCCTCGACCAGGTGCCGGCCGATGCCCGTGGACGCACCGGTGACCAGCGCGACCTGGCCCGCCAGCGCCGTGGCCCCGTCCCGGGTCCCGGCCTGAGCTCGCGCAGGCTGGGGAGGAGGGGGTCCTTCCTCAGCCACGCAGCTCCGCCCCCGTCCGCGCGGCAGCGGCAGCGACGGCGGCGTCCCGCACCGCCGTCGCCTCCTCACCGGTGAGGGTGCGGTCCGGCGCCCGCAGGGTGAGCGCGTAGGCCAGCGACCGTGAGCCGGTGGGCACCGGCGCGCCGGTGTAGACGTCGAAGAGCCGCAGGTCCTCCAGCAGTTCTCCCGCGCCCTCGCGCAGCGCCTCGGCGACGTCCGCGGAGGGCACGTCGTCGCGGACGACGAGGGCCAGGTCCAGGAGGACCGGCGGGAAGCTCGACACCTCCGGGCCGTGCGGCACGGCGGCTGCTGGCAGGGCGTCGACGTCGAGCTCCATCACCGACGTCCGGGCCGGCAGTTCCAGCGCCGCGCACACCCGCGGGTGCAGCTCACCGGCGTACCCGACGACACGGTCACCCACCAGCAGCTCGGCACAGCGGCCCGGGTGCCAGGGCGCCCGCTCCCCCGCCCGGACGGTGAGCTCGACGCCCGAGGCGGCGGCGACCAGGCGCGCGGCCTGGACGGCGTCGGCCCAGACGGCGGGGCGGCCCGGTCCCCACCAGCCACGGGGCTCGCGGTTACCCGCCAGCGCCACGGCCACGTGCCACGGCTGCGCGGGAACGGCGCCCAGCAGCGCGGCCAGGGTCTCGTCGTCGGGGCGCCCGTCGACCCCAGGAACCGGCGCAGGCGTGCGGTTGCCGCCCGGGAAGACCGCACCGTGCTCGAAGAGCGCGACGTCGCGCTGCCCGCGGGAGAGGTTGCGCGCCAGCGTGGCGAGCAGCCCCGGCAGCAGCGTCGTGCGCAGCGCGGGCTGCTCCTCCGACAACGGGTTGCGGACCAGCACGACCTGGCGGCGCTCGTCCTCCTCCCCCAGGCCCAGCGCGTCGAACACCGGCGCACCCACGAACGGATAGGCCGGCGCCTCGACGTAGCCGGCCTCGGCCAGCGTGCGCCCGATGCTGCGGCGGCGCCGCTGGACGTCGGTGAGTCCGCGCCCCGGCGGCGCGGTCGGCAGCACGGAGGGGACGTCGTCGTAGCCGGCCAGCCGGACGACCTCCTCGACCAGGTCGGCCGGGTCGGTGAGGTCGGGCCGCCAGGACGGCGGGGTGACGGCCAGCGGGCCGGCGCCGGCGCCGACGTCGCAACCGACGACCTGGAGCAGCTCCACCACCTGGGCCGCCGGGTAGGGCACCCCGGCGACCTGCCCGGGCTTGGCGGCCTCCAGCGCGATCGACGGCCGGGGCCCACGGGTGTCGATGTCCACGATCCCGCCCACGACGCGCGCGCCGCCGTACTCGGACAGCAGCTCGGCGGCCCGGGCCAGCGCGGCGACGGTCATCTCCGGGTCGACGCCGCGCTCGAACCGCTTGGCCGCCTCACTGGGCAGCCGGTGGCGGCGGGCGGTGCGGGCGACGCCGGTCGGCTCCCAGTGGGCCGCCTCCAGCAGCACCGCGGTCGTGCCGTCCCCGATCTCGGTCGATGCGCCGCCCATGACGGCGGCCAGGCCGATCGGCCCGCTGTCGTCGGTGATGAGCAGGTCGTCCGGGGACAGTTTCCGGACGGTGCCGTCGAGGGTGGTCAGCTTCTCGCCCTCGCGGGCCAGCCGGACGGTGATCGGGCCGGTGACGGCGTCGCGGTCGAAGGCGTGCATCGGCTGCCCGAGCTCGAGCATCACGTAGTTGGTGACGTCGACGGCCAGCGAGATGCTCCGGACGCCGGCCTGCGCCAGCCGCCGGCGCATCCACCAGGGGCTGGGGGCGGTCGGGTCCAACCCCTCCATGGCGAGCATCGAGAAGCGGTCGCAGCGGTCGGGGTCGGCGACGGAGACCTGCCAGGGGGGCCGGCCGGGCCACGCCGGCGGGGTGACCGCCCCCGGGTCACGCCAGGGGGCGCCGAGACCGGTCCCCATCTCCCGGGCGATCCCGCGCATCGACAGGCAGTAGCCCCGGTCCGGGGTGATGGCCAGCTCGATGACGACGTCGTCCAGACCGGTGACGGAGCCGGCAGGGGTGCCCGGCGGCGGCACGTCCGCGCCGTCGGCGCCGAGCACGAGGATCCCGGCGTGGTCGTCACCGATGCCCAGCTCGCGCACCGAGCAGATCATCCCGTCGGAGACCCGGTCGTAGGTCGTGCGGGCGGCGATCTCGAAGCCTCCGGGCAGCACCGCACCGGGGAGCGCGACGACCACGGCGTCGCCGACGACGAAGTTGCGCGCACCGCAGACGATGCCCCGCGGTTCCGCCTCCCCCACGTCCACCTGGCAGTACCGGATCGGCTTCTTGAAGCCGGTCAGCTCCTCGATCTCCAGCACCCGGCCGACGACGAGCGGGCCGGTGACCGCCTCGGGACGGTGGATGTCCTCCACCTCGAGGCCCAGACGCACGAAGGCGGCGTCGAGGTCCTCGACGGACGTTCCCGCGGGAACGTCGACGTACTCGGCCAGCCAGCCGATGGGCACCCGCATTACTGGTCGACCCCCTGGGCTGCCACGGAGGCGACCGTCGACGTCGCAACGCAACCGTTCACTGCTCGACTCCAAAGGCTGTGGTGAACCGGACGTCGCCCTCGACCATGTCGCGCATGTCGCCGACGCCGGAGCGGAACTGAAGGGCGCGCTCGATGCCCATGCCGAAGGCGAAGCCGGAGTACTCCTCCGGGTCGATGCCGCAGGCCACGAGCACCCGGGGATTGACCATCCCGCAGCCGCCCCACTCGACCCAGCGCGGACCGTCGCGGTGCTCGGGGAACCAGACGTCGAACTCCGCCGAGGGTTCGGTGAACGGGAAGTAGGACGGGCGCCAGCGGGTGATCGCGTCGGCGCCGAACAGCGAACGGGCCAGGTGGTCGAGGGTTCCCCGCAGATGGGCCATGGTCAGCCCGCGGTCCACGGCCAGACCCTCGACCTGGTGGAAGACTGGCGTGTGCGTCGCGTCCAGCTCGTCGGTCCGGTAGACCCGCCCCGGCCCCACGACGTAGATGGGCGGCTGCCGCTCCAGCATGGTCCGGGCCTGCACGGGGCTGGTGTGGGTGCGCAACACCAGGCCGGAGTCCTCGGGGTCGATGAAGAGGGTGTCCATCATCGTGCGGGCCGGGTGGTCGCGGCCGATGTTGAGCGCGTCGAAGTTCAGCCACTCCGCCTCGAGCTCGGGCCCGTCGGCGACCTCGTAGCCCATGCCCACGAAGATGTCGGCGATCCGCTCGGTCAGGGTCGTCAGCGGGTGCCGGGCGCCGCGCGGCGTGCGGTCCCAGGGGAGGGTGACGTCGACCCGCTCCTCGGCCAGCACCCGCGCGTCGCGCTCGGCCTCGAGCTCGGCGAGGCGGGCCGCGTAGGCCTCGGTGACCGCCGCTCGGGCGGCGTTCACCCGCTTGCCCGCGTCACTGCGGGCGGCCGGTGGCAGGGCACCGAGCTCGCGGCGGGCCAGCAGCACCGGCGCGCGGTCACCGAGGTGCGCCGGCCGGACGGCGGCCAGCGCCTCCAGGTCACCGGCCGCCGCGAAGGCCTTCTGCGCGGCGGTGACCGCGTCGTCGAGGGCTTCGGGCGAGAGTGCGGCGACCTGCTTGGGGTCGTAGGGATCGTTGGCGCCAGACACGGGAGGCCATTCTGCCCGGCGGGGCCCCCGGCCCGCGCCTGGGTTCCCCGTCTCCTCGCCAGGGCTCTGCACACTCGCCCCCATCACGGGCCTGATGGCGGTGAGTGTGCGGATCCGGTCCAGTCGGAGGCGGGTGCTGGAACGGGGTCGGGTGCGCTGCGGTGCGCCCCACGAGCTCCGGAGGTCGGGCGTGGCGGTGGTCCTGGCGCTGACCTCTGCCGTCGTCTACGGGGCTGCGGACTTCCTGGGCGGCCTCGCCAGCCGGAAGACGTCGGTGTTCGGCGTCGTCGTGCTGTCGCAGCTGGTCGGTCTGGCGGCACTGCTGGCACTCCTCCCCTGGCTCGGCGGCCCGGTCGGCGCCGACGACCTCGCGTGGGGCGCAGCAGCCGGACTCGCGGGCGCCGCCGGTCTCGTGCTCTTCTTCCGGACCCTGGCGCGGGCGTGATGAGCGTGATCGCGCCCGTCACCGCCGTCACCGCCGCCGCCGTTCCCGCGCTGGTCGGCCTGCTCGGCGGCGACCGGATCGGGCCATGGGCCGCGGTCGGCATCGTCCTCGCGCTCGCCGCGGTCATCCTGGTGTCCGCCGAGGGCGGACTGGGGGCACTCCGTGCCGCCCGGCCGGCCAGCCTGGTGCCTGCGCTCGCGGCCGGCTCCGCGTTCGGGCTCTTCTTCGTGCTGCTCGACCGGACGTCCGGGGACGTCGGCCTCACGCCCCTGGTCGCCGCCCGGATCGCCTCGGTCCTGCTGGTCGTCGCCCTCGCCCGCACAGCTCGTCAGCCACTGGGGGTGACGCGGCCGGCGCTCCCGCTCGTGGCCGTCTCCGGCCTGGGCGACATGACCGCGAACGCCCTCTTCCTGCTGGCCACCCAGGCCGACGGGCAGCTGGCGATCACCGGCGTCCTCGCCTCCCTCTACCCGGTCAGCACCGTGGTGCTGGCGCAGCTGCTGCTCCGCGAGCGCCTGGTCGGGGCACAGGTGGCCGGGCTGGGGGCTGCCGTGGTGGCCGTCGTCCTCATCACCCTGCCCGGCTGAGGCTCGCCGGCGGGAACGGCGTCAGCCGCGCGGAACGCCCTCGCCGTCGCCGTCGAGCAGCTCGACGGGGAACGGTGGCCGGTCCCGGCCGCTGATGCGGGTGTTCCCCCACGCGTCGCCCTCCACGGCCTCGGCGGCCGCGCTGCCGTGCGGGGTGGTGAGGACCAGCGCCGTCCGGGCAGGCAGGCCGGTGGCGATGCGTCCGGAGCACACCACGCGGCCGGCCAAGGGATCGAACCGGGCCGCCAAGGCCGCATGCACCGTCCGGGACGGCTCGCCGTCCACAGTGACGGTGACGTCGCCGTCGAACCCCTCGCGGTCGTCGTCAGGCCCGGACATCGCTCTCCTTCCGAGGATCAGCCAGACGGCGGCAGCAGCTCACCGAGGCCGCCGTGGGCGAGGGTGACCAGCTGCTCGACCAGCTCGGGCGCCGGCATCGTGCGGGCGGTGGACCACCAGTGCGTGGCCAGCTGGACCATGCCGACGATGCCGTACGCCCAGGCCGTCGACGACTGCGAGGGCCGGCCGGCGGACTCCAGCCGGTCGGCCATCAAGGCCGCCAGCGCCTCGGCGATCCGGTGCTCGGTAGCCGCGACCAGATCGGCCCGCCCGGACCTGCCGGAGTGCGCGTACGCGAAGCGGTACAGCTCCGGCTCGTCCTCGACCAGCGACACGAAACCGGCGATGACCGCCCGGAGCCCGGCCCGGTCGTCGAGACGGTCGGCCGTGATCTCACCGAGCAGACGAGGCAGCAGGACCGCCCCCGAGATCCGCTCGAGGACGGCGTCGACGAGCTCGTCCTTGTCCGAGAAGTACCGGTAGATCACCGTCTTGGAGACTCCCGCGCTGCGGGCGACGTCGTCCACCGCGAAGTCCGGCCCCGTGCGCCGGACGGCCTCGACGGCGGCACCCACGAGGTCCTCGCGACGAGCTCGCCGGTGCTCCGTCCACCGGGACCGCCGGCCGTCCGGTGCCGGCTCGGGAGGCGGTGGGGCGCTCCCGGAACGGGACGGTGCGGCCGAGGCCTCCGCCACCTGTTGCATGTGTTTCACGGTAACAGCTACCTTCCGTTGCAGCCATGCCCGACGTCCCGGGGGAGCTCGCCGAGGACCGCCACCATCTCGTCCACCATGCCCATTCCTGCCGCCGCTCAGTCCGGCCGTAGGCCGGTCGATCGACAGGAACTCTCCACCCGGCTGCTGGGCTCCGCGGCGAAGAAGTCGTACGACCCGGTCGTCGACATCGACTGGGCGGCACCCATCCCGGAGGGTCTTTACGGCCTGTCACCGGAGTGGTCCACGCTGTACGGCACTCCATTGTGGGAATCGCTCGGCGAGGACCAGCGGATCACCCTGACCATCCATGAGTACTGCTCGATCTCCGGCGTCGGGATCTGGTTCGAGTGCCTGCTCATGCAGCTCGTCCTGCGCGACATCTACGGGGACGACCCGGCCCAGCCGCACGTGCAGTGGGCACTCACCGAGATCGCCGACGAGTGCCGGCACTCGGTGATGTTCGCCCGCACGGCGGAGAAGTTCGGCGCGCCGTCCTACCAGCCGCCGGCCTCGATCCTGCGCCTGGGCAAGGCGTTCGCCGGAAAGGCCGACGGGCCGGCCGCCTATGCGGCGATCCTGGTCGCCGAGGAGGCCCGGCACATGCGGTTCGCACCCGAGGAGATCGCCCGCCGCGCGCCGGAGCTGTCGAGCGGGCAACTGCGCAAGCACCGCGCTGCCGTGGCCGCGGTGGCGGCGATCGTCGCCGACAACCTGGTGCAGCCCGACGTCTACGCCTCCGTCGGCCTGGACCCGCGGACGGCGAAGGCCGCGGCGCGGGCCAACGAGCACTACGCCGGCAAGCTGCGGGACGCCTCGACCGGCCTGCTGGCCTTCCTGCGCGGCGTCGGACTGATCGGCGGCCGGTCGGAGCTGCTCTGGAAGCGCGCGAAGCTGGTCTGAGACCCGCTCCCGAGTCGGTCACCGGCGAGGGGCTGATCGACACGTCGATGGGCGCAGCCATCCGCCGATGATCAACTCAGGTCGGAGGCTCGGCCTTGGGCGAACTGGGTGGTGTAGAGGCAGATCGCGGCGGCGGCCGCGAGGTTGAGGCTCTCGGCGCGACCGCGCATCGGGATCCGGACCCGCAGGTCGGCGAGGGCGGCAAGGTCCGCCGGGACACCGCGGGCCTCGTTGCCGAACAGCCACACCACGGGGCCGGCCAGCCGGCCGTCCGCGGCGACCTCGTCGAGAGCCGCCTCTCCTCCGCCGTCGGCGGCCAGGACGGTCACGCCCGCCGCCTGCAGCGACGGCAGCAGGGTGTCCAGCTCCACCCCACGGACGACGTCGACGTGGAAGACGCTGCCCGCGCTGGCGCGCACCGCCTTGCCGCCGTACGGATCGGCCGACCCCGCCCCGAACAGGACCGCACCGGCGCCACACGCGTCGGCCGTCCGGAGCACGGTTCCGGCGTTGCCGGGATCGGCCAGCTCGGCCAGCGCGACGGCCAGCCGGGGAGGTCGCGCGGCCAGCGTGGCGGCGTCGACGTCCCGCAGCGCACAGACGGCGAGCAGCCCCTGGGGCGTCACCGTCTCCGAGAGCGCGGCAGCGGCTCGCTCCGTGATCAGCCGGACCGGGACCGGGGTCGACGCGAGCAGGTCGCGATGGGCATCCGCGGCGGCCTCGGTGGCGAGGACCTCCCGCACGCCGGCGGGGTCGGCGAGCGCCTCGACGACGGCCTGCCGGCCCTCGGCCAGGAACAGGCCGGCGGCGTCCCGGCCGGCGCGGCGGGTGAGCTTGCGTGCCGCGACGATGCGCGCGGACCGCTCCGTGAGTGCTCCCGTCACCGGGCCTCCTCCGACGGGTCTCGCGCAGGACAGACGCCGACGCCGCCGGCGCCGGCCCGCGGGGGCCGGACACCGACGGCGTCGGATGCTGTGGGAACGGTGCTCAGGCCGCCTGCTCGTTCGACGGGGCGGCGGCGACCGCTGCGCGCGCGGTCTCCACCAGGGCGGCGAACGCGGCCGGCTCGTTCACGGCGAGCTCGGCGAGGACGCGGCGGTCCAGCTCGATCCCGGCGAGCTTGAGGCCCTGCATGAACCGGTTGTAGGTCATGTCGTTCAGGCGGGCCGCGGCGTTGATCCGGGTGATCCACAGCTTGCGGAAGTCACCCTTGCGGACCTTCCGGTCGCGGTAGTTGTAGGTGGCCGAGTGGAGGATCTGCTCCTTGGCCTTGCGGTAGAGCCGGGACCGCTGACCGCGGTAGCCGCTGGCGGCCTCGAGGGTCGTCCGGCGCTTCTTCTGGGCGTTGACCGCCCGCTTCACGCGTGCCACGTGAGAGCTCCTGTCTGTTCGTCAGTGAGAGGGGCGGTCAGAGACCGAGCAGCTTCTTCATGCGGCTGGTGTCGGACGGCGACAGCACCCCGATGCCCTTGATCCGCCGCTTGCGCGAGGAGGACTTGTGCTCGAACTTGTGCTGGTTGTTGGTGTGCTCGCGCACCAACTTCCCGCTGCCCGTCACCCGAACCCGCTTCGCGGTCCCCTTGTGGGTCTTCTGCTTCGGCATGTCCCTCGTCCTGTTCGTGTTGTCGGTGCTCGTCGGCAGCACGGGGCTGCCGGACGGCACCGGCCGTCTCGGTGGTGCGGTCTACGGCCTTCCTGCGGGGCCACTCGCGAGCTCGCGAGTGGCGGGGGCAGGGAGGTCCCTTCTCTCAGGCGCTGGGCGCCTGCTCCTCGGTCGCCGATGCCTTCTCCGCCTTGGCGCTGCGGCGGGCGGCGTCGGTGGCTGCCTGGTTCCGGTGCGGGGCGATCACCATCACCATGTTGCGGCCGTCCTGCTTCGGATTGGATTCGACGACGCCCAGCTCGCTGACGTCGGCGGCCAGCCGCTGCAGCAGGCGGTAGCCCATCTCCGGGCGCGACTGCTCGCGGCCGCGGAACATCACGGTGATCTTGACCTTGTCGCCGCCCTTGAGGAAGCGCTCGACGTGGCCCTTCTTGGTCTCGTAGTCGTGCGGGTCGATCTTGAGGCGCAGCCGCATCTCCTTGATGACGGTGAGCGCCTGGTTCCGCCGGGCCTCGCGGGCCTTCTGGGCGGACTCGTACTTGAACTTCCCGTAGTCCATGAGCTTCGCGACCGGCGGCCGCGCCATGGGCGCGACCTCGACGAGGTCGAGCTCGGCGTCCTGTGCCAGGCGCAGTGCTTCGCCGATGGACACGACGCCGACCTGCTCACCCTCGGGTCCGACCAGGCGGACCTCGGGGACGCGGATACGGTCGTTGATGCGGGGCTCGGTGATGGCCTCTCCTCTGCTCTTGCCTGTGAGGAGTCGCTGGCCCACCCGGGCGCCGGAGAGAACGAGGGCCCCGGGAGCATCAGCTCACGGGGCCCGTCTCGCCGGTGGCGCACGACCCGAAGGGTGCGTGCGCGGCGCGACAACCGACCGGAGGCCGGCTCTCGCGATCCGGGGACCTGAGTGCCTGGACGGCGTCAGGTGGGAGCGGGCTCCTCTTGGATCAGCGGCCCTGGCAGGGCCGCTGGATGGTTCGCGCGCCTCGATGTAGCGGGGGGAGGCTCGCCCACTCTACAGCGCCGGGGAGGACGATGGCATTCCCACCCCGTCCAGCTCTGCCGCGGCCCCCTGCGGGGTCCCGCCGCGAGCCTGCGAGCGGGTGAGGACCCCGTCCCCCTCACCGCTCGCTCGCGGTGAGCCTCCGGACGGGCCGCTCAGTCGTCGTAGAGCAAAGGGGGCGGTACCGGATCCTTCGCGCGGGCCGCCGCGTGCAGCGCCCGGAGACTCTCGACCGCCCGCACGGCGTGCTCCTTGTCCACCGCCTGCACGGCCAGGAGCGAGATCTCGTCGTCGTTCTCGAGCAGGAGCGACGCCCAGGGGGACTTCCGCTCGAAACGCACCGCCCGCACCGCCTGCCAGGGCAGCTCGTGGCGGACGACGACGTTGCGGACACGCACGCCGTCGGCGTCGGCGTCCACCCGGGACCGGCCGAGGAAGAGGATGCCGGCGGCCAGCACGAGCCCGAGCCCGACCATCGCCACCTGGTCGGAGGTGCGATAGGTGACGACGGTGTTGGTCGTCTCCTTCAGCCCCGCCGCGACGAACACCATCACGGCCACCACGACCGCACCGAGGAGGGCGAGCAGCAGGCGCAGCCGGCGGGGAACCGCCGACACCCGGGCGTCAGGAGTTCGTGTCACGCCTCCATGGTCGCAGGACCCGGGTGGGCGAGGGACGGCGCGGGCGACTGGCAGAGTGCCCAGGCGTGGAGACCACCGGCACCGCCCAGCACGCCGCCTGGCAGGCCCGCTCGCTCCCGCCGGTGGAGCAGCTCCGGGACGGGCTCTGGTCGATCCCCGTGCCGATGGGCGGGCCGCTCCGCTACGTCACCGTCCACGCGTTCGCCCTGGACGGCGGCGGCCTGGGCCTGCTCGACACCGGCTGGGAGAGCGAGGAGGCGTGGACCGCGCTCACCGGCGGCCTTGCCTCGATCGGCGCCGGCATGGACGACGTCCGCGGCGTACTGGTCACCCACCTGCACTTCGACCACCTGGGCCTGGCCGCCCGCGTCCGGGAGGCCAGCGGGGCGTGGATCGCGATGCACCCGGCCGACGCCACCCTGGTGCGGGGGTGGAACCGCCGGGGCGGCGCCGATGCGGTGGCCGCCGAGGTGGACTTCCTCGTCGGCCTGGGTGCCCGGCGCGACGAGGCGGTGTCCGACGTGGGGCCGGCCGAGAACATGGAGCGGTTCACCCGGATGGCCGTGCCGGACCGACTGCTGGAGGACGGCGAGCACGCCGACTTCCCCGGCTGGCGGATGCGCGCGGTCCACACGCCGGGGCACACGCCCGGGCACCTGTGCTTCGCCGAGGAGGAGACCCGGCTGTTCTTCTCCGGCGACCACGTCCTCCCCCGGATCAGTCCCAACATCTCCACCGGGGGCTCGGGCGCGGCCGATCCACTGCGCGACTTCCTCGAGTCGCTGGCCGCCGTCCGGGACCTGGACCCCGCCGAGGTGCTGCCCGCCCACGAATGGCGCTTCCGCGGGCTCGACGCCCGGGTCGACGCGCTGACCGCTCACCACGAGCTGCGGCTGACCGAGCTGCTCACCGCCGTCCGCGCCCATCCGGGCACTACTCCCTGGGAGCTCGCCGCACATCTCACCTGGTCGCGGCCCTGGGAGGAGTACGAGCGGCGGATGCGGATCTTCGCGGTGACCGAGACCGACGCCCACCTGCGGCTGCTGGCCAGCCGAGGGCTGGTGGTCAGCAGCGGCGGCCCGGTGCCGACGTGGACCCTGGCCGTCCGCTGAGCACCATCACCGTGGCCGAGCTGGTCGCCCGTGTGGAGGCGTCGCCGGCCCGACTGGGCGCCGTCCGGCTCGTCTGCATCGACGGACCGGCCGGCTCGGGCAAGACCACCCTCGCGGGCCGGCTGGCCGGCGCGCTCGGCGACGTCGCGACCGTGGTGCACCTCGAGGACCTGTACGCCGGCTGGTCGATGACCGGGGCGGTGGGCCGACTCGAGGCCGGCGTCCTGCGGCCGCTGGCCGAGGGCCGCGCCGGGGCCCACCACCGCTACGACTGGGCGGCGGAGCGGTTCGCTCCGCAGCCCACGCCCGTACCGGTCCGGCCGGTGCTCCTGGTCGAGGGATGCGGCAGCAGCCCCCGTCGCCTCGACCGGTGGACGAGCCTGCGGATCTGGGTCGAGGCGCCCGCGGAGCTGCGCGTCGCCCGCGGACTGGCCCGCGACGGCGCCGAGCTGGCACCCCAGTGGCGCCGGTGGCAGACCACCGAGGCAGCGGAGTTCGCCCGCGAGGACACCCGGATGCGCGCCGATCTCCGGCTCGACAGCGCCGCGGCCTCCCCCGCCGGAGCCTTCGTGTCCCTCCAGGGGACCGCCCCAGGAACCACCGCGGGCACGTGATGGACAGCGCGGAGCCCCGACACGTGCCGGCAGGGAGGACCCCGCACGATGGAGGGGTGACCGACCACGTGCACGCCCCCGAGGCGGCGACCGACGCTCTGCCGCTGGCCGGGTACACGGTCGCGGTCACCGCCGCGAGGCGCAAGGAGGAACTGGGCGCGCTGCTCGACCGCCGGGGTGCCCGGGTGGTCTACGCGCCGGCCATCCGGATCGTGCCGCTGGCCGACGACGCCGAGCTGGTGGCGGCCACGCGGGAGGTCCTCGCCCAGCCCGTCGACCTCGTCGTCGCCACCACGGGCGTCGGCTTCCGGGGGTGGCTGGAGGCGGCCGCCACGTGGGACCTGCCCCTGGTCGAGCACCTCCGCTCCGCGCGCGTGCTGGCACGGGGCCCGAAGGCTCGCGGCGCCATCCGCGGCGGCGGCCTGGTGGACGCGTGGTCGCCGGAGTCGGAGTCGTCCGCGGAGGTCCTCTCCCACCTGCTGTCCGGCGCCGAGGGGCCGCTGGAGGGACGCCGGATCGCCGTCCAGCTGCACGGCGACCCGCTCGCCGATCTGGTCGCGGGTCTGCGGGCCTCCGGTGCCGAGGTGGTGACGGTGCCCGTCTACCGCTGGGTGCTGCCGGAGGACGTCGCCCCCGTACGCCGGTTGGTGAGCACGATCGCCGCCGGAGGCGTCGACGCGGTCACCTTCACCAGCGCTCCGGCCGCGGCCGGCCTGCTCACCGTGGCCGACGAGCTCGGCCTGCTGGAGGACGTGGTGACCGCCATGAACGGGCGGGTTCTCGCCGTCGCTGTCGGGCCGGTCACCGCCGGCCCGCTGGACGCCGCCGGCATCCCGTCCCGCCAGCCCGAGCGGGCCCGTCTCGGGCCGCTGGCCCGCGAGGTCGAGGCCCGCCTGCCCGAGCGCGACCCGCTACTGCAGATCGGGCCGCACACGCTGCAGGTGCGCGGGTACGCCGCCGTCCTGGACGGGCGGCTCGTCGAGCTCGCCCCCGGGCCGATGGCGGTCCTGCGCGAGCTGGCCCGCCGTCCCGGCCACGTCGTCCCCCGGGCGGACCTGGTCGCCGCGCTGCCCAGCGGCGGGGACGGGCACGCGGTGGAGATGGCCGTGACCCGACTGCGGGCGGCGCTCGGCACGCCCGTCGTCGAGGACGAGGTGCAGCGCGGCTACCGCCTCGAGCTGTGACCTTCCGGCACCGCGGCTGCCCCCCCTGTGGGGAGGATCCGGTTCCCGGTGTGCAGCCCGGTACCCATACCGACGAAGATCACCGGGTGACCGCTTCCGAGGAGACGACGACGGGCCGGGACCTCATCGAGGCCGGCAGTCCCGTAGCCGGGTCGATGTGCCGGGCCGCCGCGACCGTGGTCTTCGAGCCCCGGGCGGCGATGGTCCAGGTCGACGACCGGTTCGCCGGGTGCCTGCGGACGAGCGCCGACGAGGCCGGCGCAGTGCCGCTCCCGCGGGAGCGGGTGCGCGCCGGAGCTGCCCTGGCATTCGCCGTCGAGTACGCGGCCACCCTGCACCGCAACGGCCGGTCCGCGCGCACCGACGGCTGGTTCGACCCGCGGCCGGGGAGTCGTCCGGCGGCCGAGGAGCTGGCCGAGGCCGTCCTCGCCGCGGCCCGGCGGTCGACCGAGGAGCGACGGGTCCGGCACCTGGGTTACCTGCTGGCCGGGGTGGCCGTCTCCCCCGACGTCGACCTCGGACTCGCCCGGCGGGCGCTGCGGCTGGCCGAGACGCTGAGCTGGCGGCAGCTGGCCCTCCTGGCCGGCGTCGGCCGCCGCGACCGGGTGCCCCTGCCGATGGCTCCGCTGGAGTCCGAGCCGCGGGCCTGGTCGGCCTGGGGCGCCCGGGAGGACGTCGCCGACCTGCAGTCCGCCGGTCTGCTCGACCCGCCACCGGTCCCCCCGCGTCCGGTGTCGACCCTGCCCCGGCTGCGGGCGGCCGACCTGCGGCTGACCCGGCGCGGTGTGCTGGTGCACCGGCTGCTCGTGCTCGACCTGCTGCACGAGGACGCGGTCGCGGTCGCCCTGGCGGATCTGGGCCTTCCCCGTTCCTGAGGAACCGCCCCTGACGGCCGCTGCCGATGTGTGACCACCGTTGTGGGCCCACGACGACCGTCACGGCGTGCAGGGGGCATGGACGACGAACCGGCCGCCCCGTGGATCGCGACGGGCGTGTGCGCGGTCGCCGCCGCGCTGGCGTTCGCTGCGTGCACGGCGAGCGGGACGACGGTCTGCCCGGCGATCGGGTGGTCGAACACGCTGACCGTCGGTCTGGCGGACGGCTGGCCGGACGTGGCGGGCGGAACCCTGACCGTGGGGTGCTCGTCGCGCTGCGGCCCGATGCCGGGGTCCACGGGCGAAGCGAACCGGGTGACGGTGCCCCTGACCGGGAGGTCCACCGTCGTCCAGCTCGACATGACGACGCCGGACTCCGCCGTCCTCACGGTCCTGGGGCCGGACGGGACCGAGCTCGCCGCGCTCGACGCCGACCTGGACTGGCGGCGCGTGGGTGGCAGCGAGGAGTGCGGCGGCCCCTCGGTGGCGTCGGTCGTCGTCCCCGCACCCTGACGCGCGGAGCGTGGGCACCGGCGTCGACCCCGGGGTCCGATGGCCCGGCAGGGGGCACCCGGTCCTGTGCGACGCCTCCGGCGGAAGATGTCACTCCGCAGGGGCCGGACGCACGCGAAGGAGCGAGGCCATGACGACTCCGCACGAGGGCGCCGACCCCGACAGCCCTGAGGGCCGCGGCGGGGCGGCCGCCGCCATCCCGGCCGCTCCGCCGGGCGGCGGCCGCGGAGCGCTCGACCGACGCCGGGTGCTCGGCGCGGCGATCGCGTTCATCGACCAGGAGGGCCTCAACGCCCTGACCATGCGACGGCTCGGTGCCTACCTCGGGGTCGAGGCCATGGCGCTCTACCGCTACGTGCCCGGCCGGGAGAACCTGCTCGACGGCGTGGTCGAGTCCGTCATCGACGAGCTGTACGGCGACCCCGACGTCCATCTGTCCGCGTCGCACGGCTGGCAGGACTACCTGCAGCGGCTGGCGCACGGGGTCCGGCGGATCGCACTGGCCCATCCGGAGGTGTTCCCCCTGGTGGCCAGCCGCCCACCGGCGGCCCCCTGGGTGCGACCGCCGCTGCGCAGCCTGCGGTGGGTCGAGTCCTTCCTGACCGCACTGATCGACAGCGGGTTCACCGAGGAGGCCGCGGTCGCCGCCTACCGGGCCTACTCCAGCTTCCTGCTCGGGCACCTCCTCCTGGAGGTCTCGCAGAAGGGCGTGAAGATCAGCCCGGAGGACCAGCCGGAGGGAGTGCCCGCGACCGCTGCGGCCACCGACCTGAGCGAGTACCCCACCGTCGTCCGCCTGGAGTCGCTGCTCTCCCTGGACGAGTCGGCGGCGGAGTTCGAGGAAGCGCTGGAGAACCTCCTGGAGCGTCTGGAGATCGTCCTGGCCGAGGGCCGGACGCCGCGCCGCGGGGACCGGCGACGCTGACGGACGGACACGCCGAAAGGTTGTTTACAAGGTAAATCGCCGGGCATGGCCCAGGACGACCGACCGCCGGGACCACCGACCCCCGCGGCGGCACCACTATCCCGAGCCCTGACCCGCGAGGAGCGCCATGATCACCGAACAGCAGCTCGACGTCGTCATCGGCAGCACGGCCGTCGGCCCCGACGGGAAGCTCGGCACCGTCAGCGAGGTCTACCTCGACGACGAGACCGGCCGTCCCGAGTGGGCCACCGTCCGCACCGGCATGTTCGGCACGAAGGAGGCCTTCGTACCGCTGGCGCAGGCCGACATCACCGGCGACGACCTGCGCGTCCCCTACGACAAGGAGACGGTGAAGAACGCCCCGCACATCGACTCCGAGGGACACCTCTCCCCCGCCGAGGAGACCGAGCTCTACCGCTACTACGGCATCGGGACCGACTCCAGCGCCCCGGTCGCGGACACGACCCGCGACACCGTCGGGCACGGCACGGTCGGCCACGGCACGGTCGGCCATGACACGTCCGGCCCCACGACCGACAACGCCATGACCCGCTCCGAGGAGCACCTGCAGGTGGGCACGCGGCGCGTGGAGAGCGGCCGGGCCCGACTGCGCAAGTACGTCGTCACGGAGAACGTCACCCAGACCGTGCCGGTGGCCCACGAGGAGCTCCGCCTGGAGCGCGAGCCGATCACCGACGCCAACATCGGCGACGCGCTGGACGGCCCGGCGATCTCCGAGGAGGAGCACGAGGTCGTCCTGCACGCCGAGCGGCCGGTCGTGGCCAAGGAGGCCGTGCCGGTCGAGCGCGTACGCCTGGACACCGAGACGGTCACCGAGCAGCAGACGGTCACCGAGGCCGTCCGCAAGGAGCAGATCGAGCTCGACACCGACGACGCCGTCCGGCGCTCGTGATGTCCCAGCCCGCCGGCTCCACCGAGGGAGCCCACTCGACGAAGGGTGCGGCCCGCGACGCGGTCGACGCCCAGCGGTCCCGTTACGGCGGCATCAAGTGGGGCGCCGCCTTCTTCGGCTGGCTCTCCGCCAACGGCCTGGCGGTGCTGCTGGTCGCCCTGCTCAGCGCCGCGGGTGTCGCCGTCGGCCTCACCCAGGGGGTTCCGTCCACCGACGAGGCCGCCCAGGAGGCCGAGACGATCGGCGTCGTCGGCGGCATCGTGCTGCTGGCGATCCTGTTCCTCGCCTACCTGGCAGGGGGCTACGTCGCCGGCCGGATGGCCCGCTTCGACGGCGTCCGCCAGGGCATCGCCGTCTGGGTGATCGGCCTGCTCGTGGTCCTGGTGCTGGCCCTCGCCGGATTGGTGTTCGGCTCGCAGTACAACGTCCTCCAGCAGCTGAACCTGCCGCGCATCCCGATCGACGAGGGCACCGCCACCACGGGCGGCATCATCGCGCTCGTGGCCGTCCTTCTGGTCACGCTGCTCGGAGCCGTCGTCGGCGGCAAGCTCGGCGACCGCTTCCACCGCAAGGTCGACCGCGCGGGCTTCGACACCTGAGCAGATCGCCTGCCCCGCGCCACGACAGCAGCACCCCCGGCGGGGGGCGTCCCAGCGGGCGGCCCCCCGCCGTCGTCCCCGGGCGTGGTCGAATGCCGGGGTGACCCAGGGCCCTACGATCCGGCGGATCGACACCCCGGAGGAGGAGGGGCCCGACGTCCGCCGGGCCGAGCAGCGCGACGTCCCGAGCATCGCCGCTACGCTGACCATCGCCCTCGCCGACTCCCGCTGGACCCGCTGGGCACTGCCCGACGACGGCCGCATGCAGCGGCTCACCCGGTTCCACGAACTCGACGCCGCTCACCGGGGGGTGGGCACCGGCACGGCGTGGGTGACCGACGACGTCTCCGCCGTCGCCGTCTGGGAGCCCCCACCCGGGGCCGCGGGGGCCGCTCCGCTCCCCTCCGACGTCCGGGCGGCCCTGGCGAGCGAGCTGCCCTACCTCTCCGCGGACCGGATCAGCGCCGTCCGCGACACCGCCGCGATCGTCGCCGCGGCCCGGCCCACCGAACCGCACTGGTGGTTGCTGCACCTCGGGGTCCGCCCGTCGTCGCGTCGGCGCGGTCTGGCGGCCGCGGTGCTGGCACCCGCGCTGGTGCGGTGCGACACCGATCGTGTGCTCGCCGCGGCCGCCGTCTTCTCCTGGGCCAACGTCCGCTTCCTGCGCGGCTTCGGCTTCGAGGTCACCTGGACCGGTCGGACGGCGGACGACGAGCTCCCGCTGTGGGTCGTGGTCCGGCAGCCTCAACCCCTGTTCACCGGCTGAGAACTTCGCTGTCCCAGCCTGTCGATTCGGGCGGGCGCCGTTCGTACAGGGGTGAGTGACCGGCGCGACGCCGGTCACGAACCGAGGAGGAACGTCATGCAGCAGTACCTGCTCACCGTGTTCGAGCCCGCCGGTGGAGTCCCCGAACCGGAGGCGCTGGCCGCGATCATGAAGAACGTCGAGGCGGTCGACCGGGAGATGCACGACGCCGGCGTCTGGGTCTTCAGCGGTGGTCTCCATCCGCCCGGCACCGCCACCGTGCTGCGGCCGGAGGACGGCGACGTGCTCGTGACCGACGGCCCCTACATCGAGGGCAAGGAGCACGTCGGCGGCTTCAGCATCATCCAGGCGCCCGATCTGGACACCGCGCTCGAGTGGGGCCGCAAGCTCGCCCAGGCGACGACCCTGCCGATCGAGGTCAGGCCCTTCCGCGCCGGCGAGGGCGGCTGACCGGCTCGTGCCCGGGTCGCCCGAGATCGACCGTGTGTTCCGCGAGCACTACGGCCGCGCGGTCGCCGTCCTCGTCCGCCTCCTCGGTGACTTCGACGCCGCCGAGGAGGCAGTGCAGGACGCGTTCCTGACGGCGGTCCAGCGCTGGCCCGCCGACGGCGTCCCGCCCAGCCCGGCGGGCTGGATCGTCACGACCGCCCGGAACCGGGCGATCGACCGGCTGCGGCGGGAGAGCTCACGGGCGGACCGGCACGTCCAGGCCGTACTGCTCCAGGCCGACGACGGACCGGTGGAGGTGGGTGCCGTGCAGGACGACCGGCTCCGGCTGATCTTCACCTGCTGCCACCCGTCGCTGTCGACGGCCGCGCAGGTGGCACTGACACTGCGGCTGCTGGGCGGGCTGACCACCGCGGAGGTCGCCGCCGCGTTCCTCGTGCCCGAGCCGACGATGGCCCAGCGGCTGGTGCGCGCCAAGGCCAAGATCCGGGACGCCCGCATCCCGTACCGGGTGCCGTCCGAGGCCGAGCTGCCCGACCGGTTGCGCGCCGTCCTCGCCGTCGTCTACCTGGTCTTCACCGAGGGCCACACCGCGACCTCCGGGGACCGGCTCGTCCGCGAGGACCTGTGCACCGAGGCCGTCCGGCTCGGCCGGCTGCTGCGGCAACTGATGCCCGACGAGCCCGAGGTGACCGGTCTGCTGGCCCTGATGCTGCTGACCGAGGCGCGCCGGCCGGCGCGGGCGGGGCCGCACGGCGAGCCGGTCCTGCTGGCGGACCAGGATCGTGAGCTCTGGGACCGATCGCAGATCGCCGAGGGAAAGGACCTGGTCCGGGAGTGCCTGCGGCGCAACCGACCCGGGCCGTACCAGATCCAGGCCGCCATCAACGCCGTGCACAGCGACGCCGCCTCGGCAACGGACACCGACTGGGCCCAGATCGTCACCCTCTACGACCAGCTGACGGCAGTCGCACCGAGCCCGGTGGTGGCCCTGCACCGGGCGGTCGCGGTGGCCGAGGTGTCCGGCCCGGCGGCCGGGCTGGCGCTCGTCGAGGAGCTCGACCTGACCCGGCACCACCTGCTCCATGCCGTCCGGGCGGACCTGCTCCGCCGCCTGGGTCGGCGGGCGGAGGCAGCCGCGGCGTACGACGCTGCCATCACGCTCGCCGGCAACGAGGCGGACCGGATGTTCCTGCGGCGGCGCCGGGACTCCCTCGGCTAGTCCCAGGATCGGCGCTGCTTCTTGAGCTGACCGCGCTGCTTCTTCGCCTCGATCCGGCGCTCCTGCGAGCCACGGGTCGGCTTGGTCCTCCGGCGACTCGGCGGCGGAGGTGCGAGGGCTGCGCGGAGGACCGCGGCAAGCCGTTCGCGGGCGGCCTGCCGGTTGCGCAGCTGCTGCCGGTGCTCACTGGCGGCGATGGTCAACCTGCCGTCGACGAGCCGGTTGCCGAGGCGGGCGGCCAGCCGCTGCTGCTGGTGCTCGGTCAGGCCGGGGAGGTCCAGCGGGGCGACCCACAGCTCGACGCGGGAGTCAGCCGTGTTGACCCCTTGACCCCCTGGCCCGGAGGAACGGGAGAACCGCCAGGTCAGCGCGGACGCGGGCACGACGACGGAACCGGTGACCGGGAGGTCACCGGAAGCGTCGTCGATCCCGGGCATGGGAACAGTCTGACCGAGCGGTCTTCGAGGCCCGCCCGCTTTCCTCCGGACGGGTCAGGCAGGCACCGGGTCCACCCCTCCGGTCACGCCCGGGCGGCAGCGCGCCAGGCGGCGCAGGGTCAGCCAGGAGCCGCGCCGGGCACCGTGCCGTTCGAGGGCCGCGACGGCGTAGGCCGAGCACGTCGGGGTGAACCGGCAGCACGGCGGCCGGGACGGGCTGATCCGTCGCTGGTAGACGCGCACGGCGGCGATCATGCGGTCGGCGAACCGGGTGCCGCGCTCCCCCGTGCCGGCCACCCGTACCTCGCGCAGCGTCGTCGGCGCCAGCAGCATCGAGTCCATTCCGCAGCCGACCGCGTTGGCCAGGCAGCATCCGGTGTTGAGGAAGAGCAGGTCGCGCAGACAGCTGTCGTTGCGCCGTCCGTACCCGTAGCCCGCCGGCGCGCCGTACCCGTAGCCCGGCGGCGGGCCGTAGCCGTACCTCCGTCGGGGACGACGGCGACGAGGGCCCCAACCACTGCTCCAGATGAACACCATGGACGGCCTCTACCCGCGGGATGATCACCGGCATGCCTTCCCTCGCGGACGCTCTCGTTTCCGGGCCGGTCGTGCTCGACGGCGGCCTCTCGACCGAGCTGGAGGCCCGCGGGTACGACGTCTCCTCCGCGCTCTGGTCGGCCCGGCTGCTGCGGGACGACCCGGCGGCCATCGTGGCGGCGCACGCGGCCTTCGCTGCCGCGGGAGCCCAGGTCGCGACCACCGCGAGCTACCAGGCCACCGTCGAGGGCTTCGGCGCGATGGGCGTGGACGTCCGCCGGGCCCGGCGGCTGATCGAGCTGTCGGTGGTCCTGGCCCGGGAAGGGCAGGGGGGCGGCTGGGTCGCGGGGTCGATCGGCCCGTACGGGGCGATGCTGGCCGACGGCTCGGAGTACACCGGCGCCTACGTGGCCGAGATCGACGTGGCCGCGCTGCGCGCCTTCCACCGGCCGCGGATGGAGCTGCTCGCCGAGGCCGGGGCCGACGTCCTCGCCTGCGAGACCGTGCCCGCCGCCGCCGAGGCGGAGGCGCTGCTCGGCGAGGCGGCGTACCTCGGTGTGCCCGTCTGGCTGTCCCTGACGACGGTGCTCGACGACGACGGCGTTCCCCGCACGCGCCGGGGGGAGCCCGCCGCCGACGTGTACGCGATGGCCGCGGGAGTCGCCGAGGTGGTCGCGGTCGGGGTCAACTGCACCGCCCCCGCGGCGATCGGCCCCACGATCGCCGCGGCGTCGGTCGCCGGGAAGCCGATCGTCGCCTACCCGAACAGCGGCGAGACCTGGGACGCCGTGGCCCGTGGCTGGAGGGGGCCGCTGCAGTTCTCACCGGACGACATCCTCTCCTGGATCGCGGCCGGTGCACGACTCGTCGGCGGCTGCTGCCGCGTCCGCCCCGAGGACGTCCGACGGATCGCTGCGGCACTCAGCTGACCGGGACGGCTACAGGATCGGCTTGCCGCCGGTGACCGCCACCCGGGCACCCGACACGTAGGACGCCTCGTCGCTGGCCAGCATCACGTAGACCGGCGCGAGCTCCGCCGGCTGGCCGGGGCGCCCGATCGGCACCTGCTGGCCGAAGCTGTCCACCTTCTCCTCCGGCATGGTCGCCGGGATGAGCGGCGTCCAGATCGGGCCGGGGGCGACGCTGTTCGCCCGGATGCCCTTCTCGGCATACATCTGGGCGAGGCTGGCGGTGAAGTTGGCGATGCCGGCCTTGGTCATCGCGTAGGGCGCGAGGTGCGGGCTGGGGCTGTCGGAGTTCACCGACGACGAGTTGATGATCGACGCCCCTGGCTGCATGTGCGGGATGGCGTCCTTGCAGAGGGTGAACATCGCCGAGAGGTTCACCGCCAGCGTGTAGTCCCATTCGTCGTCGGAGACCTCGTCCAGCGACTGGTGGCTCATCTGGAAGGCCGCGTTGTTGACCAGGATGTCGATCTTGCCGAACTCCTCGACGGCCTTGGGGATGATCGTCTTGGCGTGCGCCCGGTCGGCGAGGTCGCCGGGGACGAGCACGCAGCGGCGCCCGGCCTCCTCGACGTACTTGGCGGTGTCCTTCGCGTCCTCGTGCTCGTTCAGGTAGGAGATCAGGATGTCGGCGCCCTCGCGCGCGAAGGCGATCGCGACCGCCCGGCCGATCCCGCTGTCACCACCGGTGATGACGGCCGCCTTGCCGGTCAACCTTCCCGACCCGCGGTAGCTCTCCTCGCCGTGGTCGGGCTTGGGCGTCATCTCGCCCAGCACACCGGGAGGGGTCTGCTGCTGTTCGGGCTGGGTCTCGGGACGGGGCTCTGACACGGATCCTCCTGGGCTGCTCGGTGCCGCGCCGACTGCACGCGGCTCCCGCCTGGGGTCGACGGTGCTGCCGCCCTACCCCCGCCGTCCGCGACGGAACCGGCCACCTGCACGGGAAGAGGAGAAGCGTCAGGCAGGCTGGTACCCACGATGTCCTCCTCGCTGACCGCCCCTCCCCTGCTCGACGACCCGGCCGACCTCACGGCGCTCCGGGCGCGCGGCAACGACCCCGATGACCTGTTCGCCTCCTTCGCGGAGTGGGCGGAGTCCAGCGGGACGACGCTGTACCCGGCGCAGGAGGAGGCGCTGATCGAGTTGGTCAGCGGCGCGAACGTGGTCCTCGCGACGCCCACCGGCTCGGGCAAGTCACTGGTCGCCACCGGTGCCCAGTACGCGGCCCTGGCCGCCGGACGACGCAGCTACTACACCGCCCCGATCAAGGCGCTGGTCAGCGAGAAGTTCTTCGCCCTGTGCGGCGTCTTCGGGGCGGCCAACGTCGGGATGCTCACCGGTGACGCGTCGGTCAACGCCGGTGCGCCGATCATCGCCTGCACCGCCGAGGTGCTGGCCAACATCGCCCTGCGCGAAGGGGCGGACGCCGACATCGGGCTCGTAGTCATGGACGAGTTCCACTTCTACGGCGACCCCGACCGCGGCTGGGCCTGGCAGGTGCCGCTGCTCGAGCTGCCGAAGGCGCAGTTCCTGCTGATGTCGGCCACCCTCGGCGACGTCACCTCCCTCCGGGAGGACCTGACCCGCCGCACCGGCCGGCCGACCGCGCTGATCGCCAACGCCGAGCGCCCGGTACCGCTGCACCACTACTACGCGACGACGCCGATGCACGAGACGATCCAGGACCTGCTGGACACCAAGCAGGCACCGGTCTACGTCGTCCACTTCACCCAGGCGTCGGCCCTGGAGCGTGCGCAGGCGCTGATGAGCGTCAACGTGAGCACGAAGGAGGAGAAGGCCGCGATCGCCGACATGATCGGCGGCTTCCGCTTCTCCTCCGCCTTCGGGACGACGCTGTCGCGGCTGGTCCGCCACGGCATCGGCGTCCACCACGCGGGCATGCTGCCCAAGTACCGGCGGCTGATCGAGCAGCTGGCGCAGGCCGGGCTGCTCAAGGTCATCTGCGGCACCGACACCCTCGGCGTCGGCATCAACGTGCCGATCCGGACCGTCGTCTTCTCGGCGCTGTCGAAGTACGACGGCAGCCGCACCCGACTGCTCCAGGCCCGCGAGTTCCACCAGATCGCCGGGCGGGCCGGACGCGCGGGCTACGACACCGCGGGCACCGTCGTCGTCCAGGCGCCCGAGCACGAGGTGGAGAACCTCAAGCAGTTCGCCAAGGTGGCCGACGACCCGAAGAAGCGCCGCAAGCTGGTGCGCAAGAAGGTGCCCGACGGCATGGTGCCGTGGAGCGAGGCAACCATGAAGCGCCTCATCGAGGCCGAGCCCGAGAAGCTGACGAGCAACATGCGCGTCTCGACGTCGATGATCCTCGACGTCGTCGACCGGCCCGGCGACCCGTTCGCGGCGATGCGCCGGCTGCTCACCGACAACCACGAGCCGCGCAAGAAGCAGCTGCAGCACATCCGCGAGGCGATCGGCATCGCCCGGTCGCTGCTGCAGGCCGGCGTCCTGGTCCGGCTGCCGGAGCCCGAGCCGGACGGACGGCGCTACGACCTGACCGTCGACCTGCCGCCGGACTTCGCGCTCAACCAGCCGCTGTCGACGTTCGCGCTGGCCGCGATCGACCTGTTGGACCCGGAGTCGGAGACGTACGCGCTCGACGTCGTGTCGGTGATCGAGGCGACGCTCGACGATCCACGGCAGATCCTCGCCGCGCAGCTGAACAAGGCCAAGGGCGAGGCCGTCGCACAGATGAAGGCCGAGGGCATCGAGTACGACGAGCGGATGGAGCTGCTCGAGGAGATCAGCTACCCCAAGCCGCTCGAGGAGCTGCTCGGCCACGCCTACGACGTCTACCGGCAGACCAATCCCTGGGCCGCCGACGCGCAGCTCTCGCCGAAGTCCGTCGTCCGCGAGATGTGGGAGCGGGCGTTCACCTTCCGCGAGTTCGTCAACACCTACGGGCTCACGCGGGCGGAGGGCGCGGTGCTGCGCTACCTCTCGGACGCCTTCAAGGCGCTCCGGTCGGGGGTGCCGGCCGCCGCGCGCACCGAGGAGGTCACCGATCTCGTCGAGTGGCTCGGCGAGCTGGTCCGTCAGGTCGACTCGTCGCTGCTGGACGAGTGGGAGCAGCTGACCTCACCCGACCAGCCGCTGGACGCGCCCGTCGCCGTGCCGGCCCGCCCCCGGCCGCTGACCGGCAACGAGCGGGCCTTCACCGCGATGGTCCGCAACGCCCTCTTCCGGCGGGTGGAGCTCTTCGCGCGGCGCCGCTGGTACGACCTCGGCGAACTCGACAGCGCCGCCGGCTGGGACGCCGACCGGTGGGAGGAGGTCGTGCGCGCGTACTTCGCCGAGCACGACGAGGTGGGCACGAGCGCCGACGCCCGCGGGCCGGCGCTGCTCATCATCGACAAGTCGGAGCCCGGAGTCTGGCGGGTGCGGCAGATCCTCGACGACCCGGCGGGAGACCACGACTGGGGCTTCGACGTCGAGGTCGACCTGGAGGCCTCCGACGAGGAGGGCGCTGCGGTGATCCGGCTGGTCGACGCCGGGCGGAAGGACTGGGGCGTGTCTGGCGGATCTTGGCTGGCAGGGGTCCGCAGCCAGATCTTGATCGAGGCGACGTCGATGGTGCCTCGGAAGACGAACTCGCGTTTGT
>NZ_FZNO01000019.1 GCF_900188025.1 Blastococcus mobilis | reverse complement strand
CTGCCGACGACGGCGGCCACGGTGATGGCTCCGGTCAGGGCCCAGTCGATCGACACGGTGGCCAGGTAGCCGGCGAGCCCGGCGAAGGACTTCATCGCGATGACCAGCAGCGAGGTGCCCACGGCCACACCCATCGGCAGGCCGCCGAGCAGCGCGAGTGCGGGAACGACGAGGAACCCGCCGCCGGCACCGACCAGGCCGGTGACCAGGCCGACGACGACGCCGTCGAGCAGCACCCGGCCGACGGGTAGCTCGGCGGGCGCGGACGCCGGGTCGACGTCCTTGCGGCCGCGGAGCATGGCGACGGCGGTGGCGACCATCATGAGCGCGAAGGCGCCCATGAGCAGTTGTCCGGGCAGGTGCCCGCCGAGGAAGCCGCCGGCGAAGGCGCCGGCCATGCCGGCGGCGCCGAACAGCAGGCCGGTGCGCCAGCGGACCCGGCCGGCGCGGGCGTGGCCGACGACGCTGACCGCCGAGGTCACGCCGACGACCACGAGGGAGGCGGCGATCGCCTCCTTCGTCTCCATGCCGGCCACGTAGGCCAGCAGCGGGACCATGAGGATCGACCCGCCGCCGCCGAGCAGCCCGAGGGTCAGCCCGACGACGACGGCCAGCGTGACGGTGACGGCGATCAGCACCGGATCACCGCCTGCGGGTCAGCTGGTCGACCGAGCAGACGGCGGGCGCGGTGCCCCGGCGGTTCCACGGCATCTTGGCCAGGGCCATGCCCATCGCGCAGGTGTTGGTCACCGCGGCGAAGACCAGGCCGCCGCCGACGAAGCCCGACAGCCACTTCATCTTCGGCGCGACGAGGCTGCCGAGGATGCCGGTGAGGACCAGGGAACCGGCCCCGAAGCGGACCTGGCGCTCGAGGTCCCACACCTGGCGGCCGCGGTTGACCGGGCCGCCGGTCTTCTCCCAGTCGACGATGCCGCCGGAGAGCACGGCCGAAGAGCTGAGTCCGGCCGCCTGCAGGGCCTGCTGGGCCTGGCCGGCCCGGGCGCCGGAGCGGCAGACCAGCACGACGTCGGAGTCGTGCAGCACGCCACGCAGGTCGTCGAGCTGGCCGCGGAGCTCGTCCAGCGGGATGTTGACCGCGCCGGGGATGTGGCCGGCCTCGAACTCGGCCGGCGTGCGGACGTCGATCAGGGTGGGATCGGGGCTGGAGCCGTCGCCGAGGCGCTCGGCGAGGGCGGGGGCGTCGATGGTGCTGGTCATGCGGAGATCTCCTGCTTGGTTGCGTCGGTGGTGAGGTAGAGGCCGGCGGGGCCGGCGTTGTCGAAGGAGTCGTCGATGGCGACGACGTCGACGCCGTGGGCGTCGAGCAGGGCGGCGACGACGCCGGCGCGGTAGCCGCCGGCGCAGTGGACCCAGACCGGCCCGGCCGGGACCTCGTCGAGGCGGTGCAGCACCTCGTGGATCGGGATGTGCACCGAGCCGGCGATGTGCCGCTCGGCACGCTCCTGGTCGCGCCGCACGTCGAGCACCACCGGCGCGCGGCCGCCGGCGAACTCGGCGGCGAGGTCGGCGAAGGTCGCTGTCCGGTAGCTGCGCAACGGCTGGCTGCCGGCCCAGTCCTCGGGCGTGCCGGTGGCCATCGCCGCCGGCCGGTCGATGCCGATGCGGACCAGCTCGCGCTGGGCCTCGGCGACGTCCTCGGCGGTCTCGCCGAGCAGGGTCACCGGGGTGCCCCAGGGGATGAGCCAGCCCAGGTAGGTGACGAACTGCCCGTCGAGGCCGAAGTTGACCGTGCCGGCCACGTGCCCGGCGGCGAAGGCGGTGCGGTTGCGCAGGTCGACGACCCACTCGCCGGCCTCGATGCGCCGGCGCAGCTCGGCCGGATCGGCCTCGGTGGGCAGCGAGAGGTCCGGCTCGCCGGGGCCGCCGGAGTTGGCCGGGCCCATGTGCGCGTAGTAGGCGGGGTAGGCGTCCAGGCCGGCGAGCATCTCCTCGACGTAGCTGTCCAGGTCGCGGGTCAGCGCCGGGTTGGCCAGCTTCTCCTGGCCGATGGTGCTCGCGGTGCCGCCGGACTGGGTGGCCGAGCAGAAGCTGCCGAATCCGTGCGTGGGGTAGACCGCCGTCGGGTCGGGCAGCTCGGCGGCCAGCCGGCGGGCGGAGTGCCACTGCGCGTGGGCGAGGGTGTCGGTGTGGTCGGGGCCGAGCAGGTCGGGCCGCCCGGTGGAGCCGTAGAGCAGTGACCCGCCGGTGAACACCGCCACCGGCTCCCCGTCGGCCTCCAGTGCGTAGGACAGGTGGGTGTGGGTGTGGCCGGGGGTGAGCAGCACCTTCACCCGCATCCGGTCGCCGACCTCGACGACGTCGCCGTCGCGGATGCCGACCCGGTCGAAGGAGACCGGGTCGTCGGCGTTGAGCAGGTACTGCGCGCCCACCGCGCGGGCCAGCTCGAACCCGCCGGTGACGTAGTCGTTGTGGATGTGGCTCTCGAAGACGTGGGTGATCCGCACGCCGGCGGCCTGCGCCAAGCCCAGCACGCGGTCGTAGTCCCGCTGCGGGTCCACGACCAGGGCCACCTCGCCGTCGTGGGCCAGGTAGGTGCGGTCCCCCAGGCCGGGGGTGTCCAGGGGGAGAACGGTGATGGTCATCGGGGTTCCTCTCGAATTGCGCTCTGGTCAGGCGGCGGTCTCGACCGGGCGGCCGGACTCGATCCACGCACCGGTGCCGCCGGTGACGCTGATGGCGTCGATGCCGACCGCACGCATCAGCGCGGTGGCCTGCGCGCTGCGCCCGCCGGCCTGGCAGATCACGTAGACCGGGCGGTTCTTCGGCAGCTCCGGCAGCCGCGCCGGCAGCAGGCTCAGCGGCAGGTTCTCCGCGCCCGGCACGTGGCCGGGGCGGTACTCGCGGGCCTCGCGGACATCGACGACGAGGCTGCCGCCCTCAGCGAGGCGGGCGGCGAAGGCGTTCTGGTCGATCTCGGGGATCACGTCAGCTCCTGAAGTCTGGGTGCTAGGTACCCCGGGGGGTATGCATGGACCAACCGTAGCACCCTCTCCCGCATTCCCCCGGGGGTATGTTGGAGATCGCCACGTCCCCGGGAACCGGGCGAGGGGACGCTGGTCGCACGAGGCTGGGCCCGACATGAGAGGCCCGCCTGCGGCAGGCAGCCAGGTGATCACGCCTCGGTCGGCCACAGGACGTCCGGTCACGGCTCTCGCTGCCTCGAGGGTCCAGTTGTTCGGCGAGAGAAGGAGTGAGCAATGGGGAGCGAGGGGCCTTCTGCTCCGGAGCGGGTCCTGACGCCAGGCGGTGATCCGGCCCGGGGGCATCCTGTACAGCGGACGTCGGACCGCCCGCCGGCGGAGTTGCACCGGGTCCAGCGACGATCGGTACGAGTACTGGTCGGCAGCCAGGTGCTGGGCGGGGTCGGCGTCGCCGGCGGAATCGCCGTCGGTGGCCTGCTGGCCGAACAGGTGTCCGGGTCGACCGCCCTCTCGGGGCTCGCGCAGACCGCGACGGTCCTGGGGGCGGCAGCACTGGCGCTGCCCCTGGCGCGGTTGGCGGCAGCTGCCGGACGGCGCCCGGCGCTGGCCATGGGGTATCTGATCGGTCTGGGCGGAGCTGTTCTGGCGGTCCTGGGCGCCGTCATGGGGCAGTTCGCCCTGGTGCTCCTGGGTCTGCTCCTGTTCGGGGGAGCTACGGCGTCGGGGCTCCAGGCCCGGTACGCGGCCACGGACGCCGCATCCCCGCTGACTCGCGCACGGTCACTGTCCGTCGTCGTGTGGGCGACCACGGTGGGGTCGGTCGCCGGACCCAATCTGTCCGGGATCGGCGGCCGCGTGGGTGAGGCCGTCGGTGTGCCGTCACTCGCGGGCCCGTTCCTGCTGGCCGCCGTGTCCTTCGCCGCGGCCGCCCTGGCGGTGTGGGCCCTCCTGCGACCGGATCCGCTCCTGGCTGCTCACCCTGGCGGGCAGGAAGCGCCAGGCTCGTCCGCTGCACGCCCGGCTCAGCCGCCCTTGCGGACGACGATGCGCGCGATCGGTTCCATCCCCGCGGCCCGGCTCGGCATGGTCGCCGTCGCCACCGCGCACGCGGTCATGGTGGGCGTCATGGTCATGACCCCGGTGCATCTCGGCCACGGTGGAGCCTCCCTGCAGCTCGTCGGCATCGTGATCAGCGTGCACGTCGCCGGCATGTACGCCGCCAGCCCCGTGATGGGCTGGCTCGCCGACCGGCTGGGTCGCGTGACCACGATCGGCATCGGGATGGCCATCCTGGCCGGGGCCCTGGTCCTCGGCGCCGCCGCCGACCAGGAATCCCACGCGACCATCGCTGTCGCGATGCTCCTGCTGGGTCTGGGCTGGTCCAGTGCCCTCGTCGCCGGCTCGACGCTGCTGTCGGAGTCGGTGCCTTCCCCGATGCGCACGTCGGTGCAAGGCACATCGGACCTGGTGATGGGACTGGCCGGAGCGTCGGCCGGTGCTCTCGCCGGCCCGGTGCTGCAGGCCGGCGGTTACCCCCTTCTGAACGCCGGCGCGGGGCTCCTGCTGATCCCGGTCCTGGTCCTGATCGCCCGACAGCCGCGCCGACGGAGCCCGGGCCGGACCGGCTGAGCGGCTCCGACCGGCTCCGCGAGGTCGCCCCGTCTTCCGAGCCGCAGGACCCGAAGGCTCCTGTTCACCCGCGCCGACGTTGACGGGCCTCTCGCGGCCGCCGTCGCCGGCCTGTGCGATGCGGCGTTGCCGGCCGCTCCTGCCCCGCCATCGACGCCCCCAGCGCAGTGCGTCCCCCGAGTGAGCACCGGTTCGCCGGGTCGGCGATCGTGCGGGCGCGTCAGGAACGGGCTCGCTGCACAGGCACCGTCCCGGGAGCCGCAGGGACGGGCCGGCGCGCGAGTCAGACGAGGACGCCGGTGATGACGTAGAACAGCGCGACCCCGCCGACGGTCAGCGGAAGCGCCGCCCGCGAGGGTTGGGGGGTGTGCGCTTCGGGGAGGACCTGGGCCGCGGCGATGTACAGCAGGAAGCCGGTGAACGCGCCGAGGTAGATCAGCAGTGCCTGGTCCGGCACGTGCAGGGCGAAGGCGCCCGCGGCGCCGACGAGCGGGGCCAGGGCGTCGGCGGCGAGCAGGGTCACCGCGCGCCGCCGGCTGTTGCCGTGGGCCAGCATGAGGGTCACGGTGTTCAGCCCGTCGGCGAAGTCGTGACCGATGACCGCGAGCGCGACGGCCGCGCCCACACCGGCGTTGACCTGGAAGGCCGGCCCGATCGCGATCCCGTCGGCCATGCTGTGCCCGATCAGCGCGATCGCGTTGACCAGGCCGACGCTGGGGTGGTGTGCACCGGCTGCCTCGTCCTCGCCGCCGTGGTGGGCCAGCAGCGACTTCTCGAGGACGTGGAAGAACAAGAACGCCACCACGACGGCAACCATCACGGTGCGCATCGGCGTGCCGGTGCTCTGCGTGAGGTCGAACAGTTCGGGCAGAAGGTCGAAGAACACCACCCCGAGCAAGACGCCTGCGGTCAGCCCGAGGTGAGCCGGAGGCCCTTCCGGTTGTCGCTGTGCACGGCGCCCGCCCCGAGACAGAGAGGGCGCCGCCGGGAGGGGCAGCGCAACTGCACCGTCCCGAACGGGATGTCGGCTGCTCCTCCGGCTCGCTGACGGAGGCATGCTCCGCGCCGCTGATCGGACGGGCCGGTCATCCCTTGCGCAGGTCAGGGGCCGGGGCGCCGAGCAGGTGGCGGCGGACGGCGTCCCAGGCGGCGCGGGTCGCGGCTGCAGTGGCCGAGGAGGTGGCGCCCAGGACGCGGGCCGAGGCTCCGGCGGAGGAGGGAAGTTCGCTGGCGGCGGCCAGCACGTCGGGCTGGGCGCGCAGCGCGGTGTCGAGCAGGTCGGCCAGTTCGCCGGGCGGCGCCTGCCGGGTGAGGACGTGCAGGGTGGCGTGGACGTCATAGGGGCCGAGCCGGGCAGGCGAGCGGGGCATCCGGACCGGTGGCGCGAGGTGCAGGGTGTCGGTGAACAGCAGCCGCCCGTCGGGACGGAAGGCCTGCACCTCGCTCCAGTACAGGTCGTAGGCGTGCGCCTCGCCCGAGGCGACCCGTCCGGGCAGCAGCGTCTCGCCGAGGACCACGGTGGCGTCCAGGTCGGCGGTGACGCGGGTGCGGCCGTAGAACCGGGACCCGGCGAAGGGGATGACCGGGTCGGGGAGGTACTCCAGCACAGCTCCCGCGCCGGCGTGCAGGTGGACCAACTGGGTGGCCAGATCGGCGTCGGCTCGGAAGACCTTCGTGGCGGCCTGGCTGGTGAGGTGCACCGCCGCGCCGTCCATGGCGTGCACGTCGATGCGGTACCGGTCGCCCCGGACCAGGCCCTCCCCGGACTGCAGCAGGTAGAGGAAGGCCATGTCGGGTCGCGCCGGGTCGAGGTGGATGGGCCGGAACAGGTACAGCGGCATGCGCTGGTAGTGCCGCACCACCCGGGTGGTGCCGGCGACCGGGGCCAGGTCGAGCTCGAGGAGGCCCACGCCACCCGGGCGCCCGGCCGGTCGGTCCCGATCCATCAGTGCGGCGACCTCGGTGGGCAGGTCGGACGGGGTGTACCAGGCGGGGTCGGCCCGATGGCGGGAACCGAGGGTTCCCGGACGTGCCGGCGTGGTCACCGGGCAGCTGGTGCGGGCCGGTCGAGGACGGCGGCGTAGATCCGGTCGGCGACCTCGCGCAGCCCGGTGCCGGCGAAGCAGTCGGTGAACACGAACGGCCGGCCCTCGCGGACGGTGGCCGCATCGCGCTCCATCACCGCCAGGTCGGCCCGCACGTACGGCGCGATGTCGATCTTGTTGATGACCAGCAGGTCGCTGGCGGTGACCCCGGGGCCGCGCTTGCGGGGGATCTTGTCGCCCTCGCCGACGTCGATGACGAAGATGAAGTAGTCGGCCAGGGCGGGGCTGTAGGTGAGGGTGAGGTTGTCGCCGCCGGACTCCAGCAGCACGAGGTCGGCATCGGGGAACCGTCCGGTGAGCTCCTCCACGGCGTCGAGGTTCATGGTGGGGTCGTCGCGGACGGCGGTGTGCGGGCAGGAGCCGGTCTCCACGCCGACCACGCGGGCCGGGTCGAGGACCCCGGCGAGGGCGGCGCGCACGTGTTGGGCGTCCTCGCTGGTGAAGATGTCGTTGGTGACCACGACGGGGGAGTGCCCGTCGGCGATCATCAACGGCACGAGCGTCTCGATCAGCGCGGTCTTGCCCGAGCCGACCGGCCCACCCACGCCGACCCGGGGCACCGGCCCGCCCAGCCGGGACAGCGGGGCCGGAGCCTCGTGGGGATGCTGGTGCGGGTGGTCGTGCAGGGTGCCGGTCATCGCGGCTCCTTCCCGTGCTCGGTGGCGAGTCGAGGTCAGCTGGAGAACAGGCGTAGCGAGGCGCGCTCGTGCTGCATCGCCATCACGTCGGCCAGCGGGGTGCAGCTGCGGATGTCCGAGAGTCCACCGGCGCAGGCCGTGGCGGTGCAGTCCTGCAGCACCGGGCTCAGCCGGTGCAGGAGCAGTTGGCCGACCCGGTGGTCGGCGACCGACAGGCGGACCGCTGCGGTGAGCCAGCCGGCGGCGAACGCGTACAGCTCTCCGGCGACGGCGTGCTGCACCGGGATCCCGAGGACGGCGCCGACCACCCCGACCGCGACCGCCGCGTTGCCCGGGTGGCTGCCCGCACGGACCGCGGCGGCGTAGTCCGCGATCACCGGCGACCCGAAGGTGGACGCTGCGGTGGCCAGCAGCTGCCGTCCGACGCGGGCGGAGGACTCCCGTGCCTCTCTCGGTAGTTTCACCGCGGTCAGCCGGTCATCGGCCCGGCCCACCGCCGCAAGGTCGAACGGGCCGCCGTCGGCGGGGACGGCGCGGTGGGCGTAGGCCAGCGCCGTGCCGTCCGCGGGGGCCACACCGTGCCGGATCTGGTCGGTGAGCAGCGCCTGCAAGGAATCCGGTGGGGTGGCGCGCGTGACCAGGCCGGCCTGGACGAACGCTTCCAACCCGTAGGACAGGGTGTAGCGGCCGCTGGGGAAGGCCGAGTCGGTCAGCTGCAGGCTGGCCAGGAACGCGGTCAGCCCCTCCGTCGTCGCCGTCATCGGCGCTCAGACGATGTAGTACAGCTGCGACAGCGACACCGAGCCGGCCGGGTCGACGCTGGCCAGTTCCCCGTCCACGAACACCTGGTAGGTCTCCGGGTCGATGCGGATGTCCGGGGTCGCGTCGTTGCGGATCATGGCCTGCTTGGACAGGGTGCGGCAGCCGACCACCGGCTCGACCCACCGGTCCAGCCCGAGCCGCCCGGGGACGTCGGCGTCGACGGCGGCCTGGGACAGGAAGGTCATGCTGGTGCGCGCCACGGCCTTGCCGGCGGTGCCGAACATCGGGCGCATGAGCACCGGCTCGGGGGTGGGGATCGAGGCGTTGGGATCGCCCATGATCGACCAGGCGACGAACCCGGCCTTGAGCACGTACTTGGGTTTGACGCCGAAGGTGTTGGTCGGCCACAGCACGATGTCGGCGACCTTCCCGGGCTCCAGCGAGCCGACCAGGTGACCGATGCCGTGGGTCAGCGCCGGGTTGATCGTGTACTTGGCCAGGTAGCGCAGGATCCGGTTGTTGTCGTGCTCGGCGGGGTCGCCGGGCAGCTTCCCGCGCTGCCGCTTCATCTTGTCCGCGGTGCGCCAGGTGTCGGTGACGGTGTCGCCGATGCGGCCCATCGCCTGCGAGTCCGAGGACATCATCGAGATGACCCCGAGGTCCTGCAGCACGTCCTCGGCGGACTCGGTCTCCCCGCGGATGCGGGACTGGGCGAAGGCGACGTCCTCCGGGTTCTGCGGGTTGAGGTGGTGGGTGACGGTGGTCATGTAGAACAGGTTGTCGGTGGTGTCGGTGGTGTAGGGCTTGGTCGGGTTGGTCGACGAGGGCAGCACGTTGGGCAGGGCGGCGATGGCCATGACGTCCGGGGCGTGCCCGCCGCCGGCGCCCCCGGTGTGGTACGTGTGGATCACCCGTCCGTCGATGGCGTCGACGGTGTCGGCCAGGTAACCGGACTCGTTCAGCGAGTCGGTGTGGATCGCGACCTGCACGTCGGAGGCGTCGGCCACCGACAGTGCGCAGTCGATCGCCGCCGGGGTGGCGCCGTAGTCCTCGTGCACCTTCAGCCCGCAGGTGCCGGCGGCCAGCTGCTCGAACAGCGCCTCCGGGCGGCTGGAGTTGCCCTTGCCCAGCAGCCCGATGTTGACCGGCAGGGTGGCGGTGGCCTCGAGCATGCGGAAGATGTTCCACGGCCCGGGGGTGGCGGTGACGCCCTTGGAGCCGTCGGCCGGGCCGGTGCCCCCGCCGATCAGCGTGGTCACTCCGTTGGACAGCGCGTGCGGTATCTGGGCGGGGGTGAGGAAGTGCACGTGCGGATCGACCCCGCCGGGCGTGGCGATCAGGCCTTCCCCCGAGATCGCCTCGGTGCCGGCGCCGACGACCAGGTTCGGGTGGACACCGTCCTGCAGATAGGGGTTGCCGGCCTTGCCGACGCCGGCGATCCGCCCGTCCTTGATGCCGATGTCGGCCTTGACGATGCCCAGCACCGGGTCCATCACCACCACCGCGGTGATCACGGTGTCGAGCACACCGTCGGCGTTGCGCAGCCCGGGCACCTGGCCCATGCCGTCGCGGACGGTCTTGCCGCCGCCGTAGATGGTCTCGTCGCCGGGCACCAGCAGGCTGTCCTCGACCAAGGCGATGAGGTCGGTGTCGGCGAGCCGGATGCGGTCGCCGGTGGTGGGGCCGTACAGCGAGGCGTAGGTCCGCCGCGGGATCGAGGTCATCGCCCGGCCTCCGGCACCTGGTCGGCGATCACCTGGTCCTGCTCACTGCGCCACTGCTCCATGCCGGCGAACCGGTGGGCGGCGGCGCGGGTCAGCGCCTCGTGCACCGTCCAGCGGGCGGTGACCGCGCCGTCGACCAGCCCGGCGAAGCCGATCACCCGCCGGTTCCCGCCGATCTCGACCAGCTCCACCTGCCTCTCATCACCGGGTTCGAAGCGGATCGCCTGCCCGGCGGGCACGTTCAGCCGCATGCCCACCGCCTGTGGGCGGTCGAAGTCCAGCGCCCGGTTGGCCTCGAAGAAGTGGTAGTGCGAGCCGACCTGTACCGGCCGGTCCCCGGTGTTGCGCACCGACAGTGACACGGTGCGCCGACCGACGTTGATCTCCACCGGCTCCTCCGAGAGCAGCCACTTGCCAGGAACAGTCACGTCAACCTCCACCAGGACGAGGGGCTCGCCGGTTCGATGGGAATGGGGGTCAGCTGATCGGGTCGGGTACCGACACCAACTGCAGTCCGGTCGGGAACGTGGCCTCCACCTGCACCAGCGTCACCATGGCCGGCACCCCGGGCATCACGTCGTCGCGGCTGAGCACCTGCTTGCCGATCTCGGCGGCCTCGGCCACCGAGCGCCCGTCCCGGGCAGCCTCCAGCAGCGCCTCGCAGATCAGCGCGATCGACTCCGGGAAGTTCAGCTTCAGGCCGCGCTCCCTGCGCCGGCGGGCCAGCTCGGCGACCTGGTAGATCACCAGCTTCTCGGTCTCCCGGGGCGTGAGCATGAGCGAGGAGATCCAGGTCTCCGCGCCCGGCGCGGACGCCGAGTGCATCGCGTCGTCCGATCCGGAGTGGCCCGGCGCCGCCCTGCTTCCGGCAGCTTGCTGTTCCTGGTCCTTCGACCCGCCGGTGGACGTCTCGGCGTCGGCTGCCATGGGCCCGTCCCTCCGCCGCCTCCCCGCGCGAGACGAGCGGGGGATCGACCGGTGCGACGCGCCACTCCTCAGCGCCCGAGCGAATGGACCGACTCCGCACCTCACCCGGACCGGGCTGCAACAGCAGGTGGGTCAGCCAGAACGGACGTCTCCGCAGAAACTCGGCAGTCAGTTCCCGCCGGGTCGCGTAGAGCGCGTGGCAGTGACAGTGGGCGACCGGCGGGAGACGGAAAGTGTCATCGCGGTCCGCCAGGGATTGTGGCCGTGGGATGTCGAGAACCCGAGCGCGGCTCCGTCCCCCGGATGCACACGGCCACAATGGGCCGTACCGCACCGAGGAGATGGCGATGGCCAAGTACCTGCTGCTCAAGCACTACCGGGGCGCGCCGGCAGCGGTCAACGACGTGCCGATGGACCGGTGGACGCCGGAGGAGGTCTCGGCCCACATCCAGTACATGCAGGACTTCGCCACCCGGCTCGAGGGCACCGGCGAGTTCGTCGACGGTCAGGCGCTCTCTCCGGAGGGCACGTTCGTCCGCTACGACGGCGAGGGGCGGCCGCCGGTCACCGACGGCCCGTTCGCGGAGACCAAGGACCTGATCGCCGGCTGGATGGTGATCGACGTCGAGAGCTACGAGCGGGCGCTCCAGCTGGCCGGCGAGCTGTCCGCGGCTCCGGGTGCGGGTGGCAAGCCGATCCACGAGTGGCTCGAGGTGCGCCCGTTCCTGGCGGCGCCACCGACCATCACGGAGTGACGCGCGGTGGACCGCGGCGTGGATGAGGCCCTGCTGCGGGCTCTCATCCCCACCGTGATCGGGATCCTCCGCCGCCGCGGAGCCGGCTTCGCGGCGGCGGAGGACGCCGTGCAGGACGCCCTGGTCGAAGCCGTCCGGGTGTGGCCGGACGACCCACCGCGGGACCCGAGGGCCTGGCTGGTCGCCGTCGCGTGGCGCAGATTCCTCGACGCCGCCCGCGCCGATACCTCCCGACGGCGGCGGGAGGTGCTCGTCGATGACGAGCCGGCGCCCGGGCCGGGCGAGGCGGTGGACGACACGCTCCAGCTGTACTTCCTGTGCGCTCACCCGTCCCTGTCCCCGGCCTCGGCGGTCGCGCTCACACTGCGCGCGGTCGGCGGTCTCACCACGCGTCAGATCGCGCGGGCCTACCTCGTGCCGGAGGCGACCATGGCCCAGCGGATCAGCCGGGCCAAGCGGACCGTCTCGGGCGTCCGGTTCAACCAGCCCGGTGACGTCGCCACGGTGCTGCGCGTGCTCTACCTGGTCTTCAACGAGGGCTACTCCGGCGACGTCGACCTCGCCGGCGAGGCGATCCGGCTCACCCGCCAGCTGGCGGCCAGGACCGAGCACGAGGAGGTGGCGGGCCTGCTCGCACTCATGCTGCTCCACCATGCTCGGCGCCCCGCGCGGACCCGCCCCGACGGCAGCCTCGTGCCCCTCGCCGAGCAGGACCGGAGCCTGTGGGACACCCGGATGATCGCCGAGGGCGTCGACGTGCTGCAGACCGCCCTTGCCCGCGACCGCCTGGGCGAGTTCCAGGCCCAGGCCGCCGTCGCCGCGCTCCACGCCGACGCACGCACGGCCGAGGAGACCGACTGGGTGCAGATCGTCGAGTGGTACGACGAACTGGTGCGGCTCACCGGCAGCCCGGTGGCCCGCCTCAACCGGGCCGTCGCGGTCGGGGAGGCCGACGGCCCGCGGGCCGGCCTGGCCGCTCTGGCGGGGCTCGACCCCACCCTGCCCCGCCACGCCGCCGTCGCGGCGTACCTGCACGAACGGGACGGTGACCCGGTGACCGCAGCACGGCTCTACGCCGAAGCCGCCCTATTGGCGCCCAACCTCCCCGAACGCGACCACCTCACGCGACAGGCCGCACGGCTCAACGAGGAACTGCGCGGCTGAGCGGCGGGCGGCAGGCGCTGTCGACCTGCTGGGGACGACCGCCCGGACTGGGCAGGGGCGCGCGCGATCGTGGCGGCGTAGCGGGGGCACGTGTCCTTGATGGGCCCGCTCGACGGGGTCGGCGCTCACCGAGGTCAACGGACTCCCGGACCAGGCCCGAGTTCGTCGGCGAAGCGCGACAGCAGCCGAGCGAAGTCCTGCCGGTCGGCCGGATCCCAGTCACCCATCAGCTCGGCCAGGACGTGCGCACCCTGCCGGCTCACGTCGCGGTGCAGGAGGAGTCCCGCGTCGCTGGCGACGACCAGGACGGCCCGACCGTCCGACGGATCGGCCCTGCGGAGGACCAGTCCTCGATCGGTGAGTCGACGCACCTGGGAGGTTGCCGTCGACTTGTCGACCCCCTGCCAGGCCGCGAGGTCGCTGATGCGGAGCGGCCCGTGGCGGACGATGCCGTCGAGCAACCAGAGGTCGGTGGGGGAGAGGCCGGCGGCGGCAGGCCCCGCGAGCCTCCGCACCACCGCCTCGCGTGAAGCCCACCGCAGAACTTTTGTCAGCCCGGCGTGCAGGGCGGCGTGCTCATCCGGAACGTCACTCGCGGCGTCACGCAGAGCGGGAACATCCTCGCTGTGCTCCACGTTGGTGAGAGTAGTCCAACCAAGTAGAGAGGACACGCATGATGAACATCCAGAACAGCCAGGACATCCGGACCTCCTCTGCGGACCGCCTCGTGACGCTGGCCCGGTTCGACAGCTACGCGGGGGCCCAGCGCCTCGTCGACCAGCTCTCCGACGCCAAGTTCCCGGTCGAGCGCACCCGCATCGTGGGCAACGGCATCCGGTCGGTCGAGACGGTCACCGGTCGGCTGACCAAGGGCCGTGCCGCCCTGTACGGCGCCGGGACCGGCGCCTGGTTCGGCCTCTTCATCGCGCTGCTGTTCGCCATCTTCACCCTCGGCCCGGTGTGGTGGGGCGTCCTCATCACCACCGTGCTGCTCGGGGCCGTGTTCGGCGCGTTCGCCGGCTTCGTCGGGCACTGGGTCACCGGCGGCCGCCGGGACTTCTCCAGCATCAGCTCGCTGGAGGCCGCCGAGTACGAGGTCCAGGTGGACGCCGGCCTGCACGAGGAGGCCCTGCGCGCGGCCGCTCAGTCGGCTCGCTGACGGCGGGCCGGTCCGCAGCCGAGCGCCGGACCGGAAGTCGGGGTGGGCCGGCGGCCTGGCCGCCGGCCCACCGCCACCTCTGCTCCTCGGGGTCCTCGGATGTGCTCCCAGAAGCGTGTCCTCGAGACATGATTCGCTTCGTCGTCGCAGGGCCGGTCTTGGCGGGGCTGGAGTGCGGGCGGCTGGAGCGATCGGCCATGCCCGCCTGGCCCTCGGCCCGGTACCGAGCCGCCCACTTGGCGGCGGTCTTCCAGCCGACCCCGAACGAGTCCGCGGCCCGCGCTACCGGCCACTTCTCCTCGAGGATCAACCAGGCCAGCCGCAGGCGCTGGCGCGGGGTCAGGACCGCATCAGCGTGGAGCACGAGGACCTCCGGGTTTGTGCAGTGGTCGCCTTCAGCAGCTCCACTTCACGTCCGGAGGTTCTCCCTTCACACGACCCGTCAGCCAGATCCCGTGGTCGCATGCCCTCGGCCAACGTCAACGGTCAGTACACCTAGCGACCAAGGGTTGCTAGACGTCGAGTACGAGGCGGTCCCCCAGGCAGCGGGACACGCAGATCATCATGACCTCGCCGCTCTGGCGCTCCTCCTCGCTGAGCAGCTGGTCGCGGTGGTCGGGGATGCCCTGGACGACCCGGGTCTCGCAAGTTCCGCAGATGCCCTCCCTGCAGGAGCTCAGTGCCGGGATGCCCGAGCGGTGGAGCGCGTCGAGGATCGATTCGTCGGCGCCAACCTTGACCTCCCTGCCGTCGCTGGTCTCGACGACGAAGGCGTGATCGCCTTGCGGGACCGCAACGCTGTCCGGGTCCGCTGTGAACCGTTCGAGGACGACGCAGCAGTTCTCCCGGCGGCCGGCGTAGCTCTCGACGGCGGCGAGCAGGCCGGCCGGTCCGCAGGCGTAGATCGTCGCGCCAGGGGCGCCCAACCGGTCCAGCGTCGCCTCGAGGTCGATGACGCCCGAGTCCGCGTCCCGGTGAAGGACGACCTTCGGGGTGTACGCCCGCAGGGCCTCGGTGAAAGCCATGCTCCTCCCACTGATGCCCAGGTAGAGCAGGGACCAGTCCTTGCCGGCGGACTCCGCCGCCGCGACCATCGGTAACAGAGGCGTGATGCCGATGCCGCCTGCCACGAAGAGGAACCGCTCGCCGCTGAGGTCGAGGGAGAAGTTGTTCCGTGGTGCGGCGACAAGGATGATGTCGCCCTCCCGGACGCGGTCGTGGAGCCAGGTCGAGCCACCGCGGCTGTTCTGCTCGCGGAGAACCGCGATTCGCCACGTGGGCTCGGACGGCGTCGAGCACAGCGAGTACTGCCGCACCAGGTCCCCGGCGATCAGTACGTCCACGTGGGCTCCCGGTTCCCACTCCGGCAGTGGCTGACCGTCCCGACGGGCCAGCGCGAAGGAGACGACGTGTTCGGCCTCCTGCCGGACCTCCCTCACGACCATGGGCACGAACCCATCCCTGACGACCACGTCGCTGCTCCCGTCCTGCGTCTCGGCTGCGCAGCCACTGTCGGGCGCAGATGTCAGGACCGACAATTGTCGTTCTCGCGTCGTGAGAAAGCAGTCTCGTCCGGCAGGTTGGGCCGCCGTAGCGTCCGCGCGACAGACAGCGCGTAGCGAGGAAGTGACATGGCTGCAACGACCCGTGCCGGCGTCCCGGTCGTGCACGACGACCCTTACGACGACCACAACCTGGCTGATCCCTACGCGTTGTTCCAGCGCATGCGCGACGCCGGCCCGGTGGTGTGGCTGGAGAAGTACGGCGTCCACGCCTTCACCCGCTTCGACCCGTGCCGGGAGATCCTGCTCGACCACGAAGCCTTCATCTCCGGCGCCGGTGTCGGGCCGCGCAACTTCCACCACCAGCCGTCCTGGCGTCCGCAGGGGATCCTCGACTCCGATCCCCCGGTGCACACGCCCCTGCGCACCGCCATGGCTGGAGTGATCTCCCCGCGCAACCTCCGGGGCCTCCGCGCCCAGTTCCAGGTCTTTGCCGAGCAGCTGGTCGACCGGTTGTTGCAGGAGCGCGAGTTCGACGCGGTCACCGGCCTCGCGGAGGTGTTTCCGATCGAAGTCTTCGGCAACGCGGTGGGCATCCCCCGGGAGGGCCGGGAGGAGAACCTGCTCGCGCACGGCGCGATGAACTTCAGCCAGTTCGGCCCGGAGGACGAGCGCTACCAGGCGTTCTTCGCCGAGGGCGAGCCGACGATCGAGTGGGTCATGAACAACTGCGCGCGGGAGAACCTCACCCCGGACGGGCTCGGTGCGCAGATCTGGCAGTACGCCGACGACGGCACCATCACCCCGGACGAGGCCACCCGGCTGGTCCGGGCGCTGCTGTCGGCCGGCGTGGACACGACCGTCCTCGCCATCGGCAATACGATGCAGTGCCTGGCGTCGAACCCCGACCAGTGGGCTCTGCTGCACGAGAAGCCGAACATGACGAAGTTCGCGGTCGACGAGGCGTTGCGCTACGACTCGCCGTTCCAGTCCTTCTTCCGCACGACCGGGCGGGACGTCGACTTCCACGGGCTCTCCTTGGCCGAGGACACCAAGCTCGTGCTCTTCATGGGGGCGGCGAACCGCGATCCGCGGCGCTGGGGGGACGACGCCGACCAGTACTGCATCACTCGGGACGCCGGCGGTCACCTCGCGTTCGGCATGGGCATCCACCAGTGCGTGGGCCAGCCCATCTCCCGACTCGAGATGGACGTCCTGCTGACCGAACTGGCCAAGCGGGTCAGGAGGATCGAACTGACCGGAGAGCCGCAGCACTACCTGCACAACACCCTGCGGGGCTGGACCTCGGTGCCCGTTCGCATGCACCCCGCCTGAGGGTCAGGCTCCTCCACCAGCTCGGCACCCGTCTCCGCCCTCCGTCCAGCACGCGGGAAGCTGCGGTGAAGAGACGTCACAACACCGACGGCTCCCTCACGCGTGTGCGGCGAGTGGGGAACGGGACACCCGACCGGATGGCCACCGGGCCGTTCCGCGATCGGGTGTCCCGCCGCCCGTCACCTCTGTCGGAGGCTGGTCGAGTGCGGCCCCGTCAGGCCTCGACGGTGCCGGCGGCATGGCGGGCCACGCAGCCGGCGACGGCGTGGAGGACGGCGCCGGAGTGGACGAGATCCGCGGCTGCGCGGATGCGCGGGTACATCACGACGTCACGGGTGATGTGGTCGATGCCGCGGCCGTCGCTGGTGGGCGTGGACCGGACCAGGTCGAGGACCGCCCTGGTGGCCGGCGCGAGCGCCTCCGCATCCTTGCCGCTGACCTGCAGCCGCAGCTCGAGGGCCTGCGCGGCCATGACGAGCTCGATCCCGACGACCGTCTCGATGTTGCTGACCACCTGGCGGGCGTGCCGGCCGGCGTTGTTCGCCATCGACACGTGGTCCTCCTGGTTCGCGCAGGTCGGGATGGAGTCCACGCTGTCGGGGTGGGCCAGGGTCTTGCAGTCCGAGACCAGGGCGGAGGCCAGGTACTGCGGCAGCATGTAGCCGCAGTCGATGCCCACGTGCTCCGAGGCCACGAGCATGTCCGGCAGCCCCCGGTTGAGGGTGCCGTCGTCGAGGCGGAACAGGCGGCGCTCGGCGATGTTGCCGACCTCGGTCGTGACGATGGCGGTGAAGTCGGAGACGAACGCCAGGTACTCGGCGTGGAAGTTGCCGCCCGAGACCGCCTTGAGTCGCCGGCTGCTCGGCAGGTCGGGGAAGATCAGCGGGTTGTCGGTGGCGGCGTTGATCTCGCGCTCCACGATGCCGCGGCCGAACGCGAGGGTCTCCCGGACGGCCCCGTGGACCTGGGGCACGCACCGCAGCGAGTAGGCGTCCTGCGGCGGCTGCCGGCTCGGGTCGGTCGTCTCGCCGCCGTCGACGAACTCGCTGCCGGCCAGCAGTGCGCGCAGATGGGCCGCCGCGGCGATCTGGCCTTCGTGCCCGCGGGCCTCGTGCAGCTGGGGGACGAAGGCGTCACCGAAGCCGGTCAGCGCCTCGATCGTCATCGCGGCGGTGACCTCGCTGGTGCGCACCAGCCGATCGGCGTCGTAGAGCGCCAGGGCCGCCAGCGCCGTGGAGAACGAGGTGCCGTTGACCAGCGCCAGGCCCTCCTTGGGCCCGAGCACGACGCGCTCGATCCCTGCGGACCGCATGGCGGCCACGCCGGACACGATCCGGCCGTCGACCCACGCCTCGCCGGACTCCTCCTCCGGGTCGGCGTCCCCCGTCGGCCGGGTGGCGACGATCGCCAGGTGGGCCAGCGGGATCAGGTCGCCGCTGGCACCGAGGCTGCCGAACTCCGGGACGGCGGGCAGCACGCCGGCGTTGAGCATGGCGGCGAGGGTCTGCACCAGGACGGGCCGGACGCCCGAGTACCCGCGGGTGAGGCTGACGATGCGTACCAGCATCGCGGCGCGGACCACCTCCGGGTCGAGCCACCTGCCCACGCCGGAGGCGTTGGAGATGATCAGGCGCCGGGACAGCTCGCTGGCCAGCTCCGGCTGCTGGAACGCCTGCCGGCCGGCCAGGGACCCAAAGCCGGTGTTGATGCTGTAGATCGGCTCCAGGTGGCCCACCGGGTCGTCGCCGTGGACGGCGAGGGCGGAGTCGACCCAGTGCAGGCTGGCGTTCATCGCCTCGGTGGCCCGGGGCGTGATCTGCACCCGCGCGCCGTACCGGGCGACGGCTACCAGGTCCTCCAGCGTTAGGGCCTTGCCCCCGACTAGCACCTGCTCGATCACGATCTCTCCTCCGGTCCGCGCCCGATCCGGCACGACCATGGACTGTGGGTTCTACGACGACAACGGTCGATTCTCAGCGGTTGAGAACGTCAGTTCCCGTCAGCGTCATGAGGGAGGACGTCCGCGGGTTCAGGTGTCGCAGCCTTGGTCGTCGAGGACCTCCGCGAGACGCTTGCCGGCGGCCGCAAGGCTGGCGCGAGCCTGCGGCAGCCACGCCGGGCCGCACCGGATCTCCGGCCCGGCCACGGTCAGCGAGCAGACGAGCTCCCCTCCGGCGAAAACGGGGATCGCGACCGCGACGGCACCCTCGGACAGCTCGCCGTGGGTGACCAGGTATCCGTTGCGGCGGATCTGCTCGAGCTCGCGGAGGATGGCCGCCGGCGGCAGGGTGCGGTCGGTCGTCTGCCACCGGGGCTGCTCGAAGACCCGCTGCACGACCGCCGCGGGGGCGTGGGCCAGCAGCATCCGCTGGCCGGCGCCGGCGTACAGGGGGAGCAGCTGCCCGAGGCGGAAGGCCATCCGCATCGGGTGGTGGGACTCGACCTGCCGCAGGCACAGCGCCCGCGTCCCGGCCCGGACGGTGAGGACGGCGGTCTCCCCGGTGGCCTGGCTGATCTCGCGCAGCACCGAGTGCCCGAGCTCGACCAGCCGGGTGCGGGCCACGTCGAGCCCGGCGAGCTCGAGCAGGCGCCACCCTGGTACGTAGGAGCGGTCGCGCTCCTCGACCAGGTCGAGCTCGCGCAGCGTCCGCAGGTACCGGTAAACCGTGCTCAGCGGGATCCTGAGCTCGGTGGCGATCTGGTCGGCCCGGGCCTCGCCGGACTCCGCGACGGTGATGAGCACGTTGAGACCCCGCAGGAACGAGGCGCCGCCGGTGTCGGCCCCCTGGCCCATCTCCCACCCTTCGTTGCCGAACCATTGGCCCGGGGACCCATTGTCGCTGCCGGCCACGACGGCCTCGTGGCGTCACCCGGCAGGGTAGGACGCGCTCGCGCTGCCGGGATCGGTGGTGCCACCACCGCGTCTCATAGGTTGAGAACGAGTCGGGGACGGCAGGACCGGGTTCGTCCGGGGAGGGGAGCAAGTTCTGGTGGTTGGGCATACCGGCCCGGGCTCACCGCACCGCCCGGCGCAGACGCCTCGCGGATGCCGAGAGCGTCGATCGACGCCCCGGGCAGGAGATTGCGTTGACTCGAGGGAAGGCGAGCAATACGACCTGGACGCTCACCTGGCGGCTCGTCCCTGAGGGCAAGGCGACACGGCTCCTCCTGAAGCACACCGGCTTCGACCCCGAGCAGCAGTGGGAGCGTGACGCGCTCGACCGCACGGATGGCGTGAATCCCGGATCACCAGCGCGTTCGACCTTGCCGACGACCTCACCCCCAAGGCCCACCCGACGCTGATCGCCGCCGACGAGCAGCACTTCGCGGCCATCGCGGAGAACCTCGAGCAGTCGATCGCCGACCTCTCCGACCGCCTCGATGCCGAGCGCAGGGCGCCCGGCGGCCGCCGAGGGTGAGGGGATCGCCTGCGTCATCGGCGATCCCACGTTCCGGGGAGCGCCCCGCGTCCGGTCCGTTGACCCCCGAGCTCGCGAAGGGCCCCGGGTTCGACCTGGTCGTCCTCCTCGACCCCGAGGCGTTCGGCGAGGGCATCGACGGAGCGGTCGACCGCTATGTCGCGATAATCCGGGCGACCCAGCAACTCATCATCCTCACGAGCTCCTGACGTCGGCCACGACCTCGTCGCTGCTCCGTTGGGCCGCGGTAGGGCGCGTCTCGGTCACTCGCTCGGAGAGGACGATGCCGGCGAGGCGGCTCGCGACGCGGCGTCACCCGGTCCGATGCCGTGTCGCCCGGCCGATGGGTTCCATCGTGAGTGCTGCCGGGGGCGGCTGCGGTCGGCGGGATCATCGCCCGAGGCCACGGCGCGGAGCCGGTCGAGGTCCTCCGGATGCAGCCCGGGCTGCTGTTCGACGGCCGCCAGCAACAGCTGCATCTGCCGACGCAGGGCGGGCACGTGCTCCGGCCGGTCGGCCTCCTGTACCAGCGTGATGAGCATCCGCAGCACCCGGAGCAGCGCGGTGACGACGTGCGGCTGGGTCACGGAGGCCTGACGGAGCTGGTCGAAGCCGTGCGCGATGTAGTCCTCGTGGGACAGGTCCCATGGCCGGACCAACGCCCGTCCCTCCGGACCGCCCATCACCACAGGGGGGAGGTCGCACACCAGCAGCCGCCGCAGCAGCCCGCCGATCCGCAGGGTCACCTCGACCGCGGTGGTCGGGTCGTTGATGGCGGCGCTGAGCGCCCGCAATCCGATGTCCACCAGCTGGCGGATCGCGAAGTCCACGTCGTGCTGCATGGTCCGGGTGTCGGCCACGGTCACCGTGGCGGACAACCGGCGTAGCACGCCCCGCGTATCGGCCGGCACCGGCCAGACGGTGACGAGCGGCTCGCCTTCGTGGATGTACGCGCCGATCCGGGTCTCCAACCGCACCGTCGTCCGCGGAGGGACCGCCGCCAGCATCCGGTCCCCGGGAGCCTGGGTCACCCAACCGTCGCGGGGGGCCGGCACGGTGAGCGTGTCTGCCCCCTCGTGCCTGGGCTCTTCCGCCGACGCCCGCGGCGAGTGACCGGCGTGCTGCCTGTGCTCGATCACCTCCCGTCCTTCGGCGGCGATGGCGCGCACCACGTAGCCGACCTGGAGCCCGCGGGCCAGGTGGTCCAGATGAGCGACGATCAGGAGCACCGTGGCGACGGCGAGGCCGACCGCGACCGTCAGCGTGATCCGTGGCGCCGGTGAGTCGGGATCGGCGCTGATGTACCGCAAGGTCAGCACGCAGTAGACGAAGGTCGCGATCAGCAGCCCGATGACCACCTGGCTGAGCCGGTCGCGGACGAAGGACCGCATGACCCGGGGAGAGAACTGGCTGCTGGCCAGCTGGAGGCTCACCACCGTCAGCGAGAAGACGACGCCGGCGGTGGTGATCATCGCGCCGGCGACCGTGCTCAGCAGCCACGTCGCGGTGTTGCTGCTCATGGCGAGCGTCCCCGGAACGGCGCGGTCCGCGCCGATGGCACGGTCCACGGCATGGCCGAGTTCAGCCAGGAGGACTCCGCCGACCACGATCAGCGCCGGCAGCAGGAACAGGCTCTCTCGGAAGCGGTAGACGGCGGCGGCCAACCGCAGTCTCAGCAGTGGTTCGGGGCGGGCGCTCACCCCGACATCCCATCAGGGACGGCGGTGGCTCCGCTCAGCTGTTGAATCTCCGCGCACCGAAGCCCGCCCGGCGAGTTCGTAGCCGATCGAGACCCCGGCCATCCCTCCGCCGACGACGATCACGTCAAGCACGTCCATCGGGCTCCTCCGGTATCACCACGGCGCCGACCCCCGCTGCCTCGGCCGCACCGGCGGCCGCCTGCGATCCGCTCGGCCGGAGCACCACCAGGACCATGGACGCCAGCACCAGCCCGCCGCCGATCAACGTGCGGGCGTCCACGGACTCGTGCCAGAGGGCGAAGCCGAAGAACGCCGCCCACACCGGCTCGAGGACCATCAGCACCGCCGCCTGCGCAGAACCCACGTGGGCCTGGGCCCAGGTCTGCACCAGCAGCGCGACGGCTCCGGCGACCACCGAGAGGTAGAGGAACGCCAGCAGGTCTCCGCGCCCGGGACCCTGGACGCCGTCGAACGAGGTCCAGATCAGGAAGCAGGCACCCATGGTGAGCAGCTGCACCAAGGTCAAGGGGTAGGCCGTCCGCGCCGTCGACCATCGGCTCAGCGCCAGGATGTGTGCTGCGTACAGCGCCGCGGCGGCCAGGGTCAGCAGCTCGCCGAACCCCAGGGCCCAGCCCCGCAGGGACATCGTGGCCACTCCACCGGTGGCCAGGACCACCGCGACGACGGTCGACCGGTCGGGCCGGGAGCGCAGGAGCGTCGCGGCCAGCAGCGGTGTGAAGACGACGTACATCGAGACGACGAACGCGGACACCGTGGCACTGGTGTGCGGCAGCCCGAAGAACTGCAGCGCCTGCCCGAGGCAGTACAGCACGCCGAGGCTCGCGCCGACCTTCACCGTGCGGCGGTCCAGCCGCAGCACCACCCACGGACGAACCAGTGCCACGACCGCCGCAGCGGTCAGGAACCGGAGGGCCAGGTAGTCCGTGACGGAGATCCGGGTCAGCAGGTCCTTGGTGAGGGAGAAGGTCGAGCCCCAGATGACGGTGACGGCGGCCAGGGCGATCACGGCGGTGACCAGGCGACGGCGGGACGCGAGGTGGGTACTGTCGGCCGCCGCAGCGGTCATCGCTGCACGGACTTCGTCTCGAGGAACTCCTCGATGCCCCACTTGCCGAGCTCTCGACCGTTGCCCGAGCGTCGGTACCCGCCGAAGGGCGCCATCGGGTTGAACGCCGCGCCGTTGATGTCGACCTGCCCGGTGCGCATCCGGCGGGCGATCGCCAGCGCCTTCTCGTCCGAGCCGGACCAGACCGCACCCGAGAGCCCGTAGTCGGTGGCGTTCGCCATCGCCACCGCGTCCGCCTCGTCGCGGTACCCCTGCACGGTGAGTACCGGGCCGAAGACCTCCTCGCGGACGATCTCGGCGCCGGGGAGGAGCCCGGTGACCACGGTCGGCATGACGTAGTGACCGCGGTCGAGTCCCGCAGGCCGGTCCGGACTGCCGGAGGCGAGGACCGCTCCGCCCTCCACGGCTCGGGACAGGAAGCCCAGCACGGTCTTCCGCTGGGCGGCCGAGACCACCGGACCCATATCGGTGCCGGTCGCAGTCGGGTCCCCGACGACGAGCCGCTCCACGGCTGCGACGGCCACGTCCACCGCCTCGTCGAGACGGTCGGTGGGCACCAGCAGGCGGCTCCACGCGCTGCACGTCTGCCCGGAGTTGAGCATCGCCGCCGCGACCGTTCCGGCGACGGCGGTGTGCAGGTCGGCGTCCGGGAGGACCACGGACGCCGACTTGCCACCCAACTCGAGCGCCACCCGCTTGACGGTGGGCGCAGCCAGACCGGACACGCGGGCCCCGACCCCCGTGGAACCGGTGAAGGACACCATGTCGACCCCGGGGTGGGTGACGAGCGCCTCGCCCACCACCCTGCCCGAGCCCGGCACCAGGTTGAACACGCCGGCCGGGAGGCCGACCACCGATGCGGCGTCGGCGAGCAGGTAGGCCGACATCGGCGTGATCTCCGCCGGCTTCAGCACCACCGTGCACCCGGCGACCAGAGCGCCGCCGACCTTGGCCAGCACCTGGTAGAGGGGGTAGTTCCAGGGGGTGATGCAACCCACGACACCGATCGGTTCGCGGAGGACCAGCGAGTGGCCGGCCTCTTCCTCCCAGGCCACCTCCCCGGCAGCCGTCAGGTAGCCCTCCAGGACGTCCAGCGCGGTGTCGACGTGCGACTCCTCGGCCGTCGTCCGCGGCGCGCCGACCTCGGCGATCGTGGTCTCCACCAGCAGCTCGCGCTGAGCGCGGAGCACGTCGAGCCACCGGCGGAGCACCGCCACCCGGCCAGCCGTCCCCATGGCCGCCCACGCCGGGAAGGCGGCGGTCGCCGCCGCGACCGCGTCGTCGACCTCCGCACCACCCGCCTCGGCCGAGCGACCCACGATCTCCTCGGTGGCCGGGTTCTCCACGCCGACCGTGCGCCGGTCCTGCGGCTGCTGCCAGCGGCCGCCGACGTACACCGCGTCGCGGTGCCACTGCTCGAGGCTCATCCGGTGATCCCCACCCGCGCCTGCACCGCTGCGGAGTTGCGCCCCGCCAGCGCCAGCGCGCTGCTCCGCAGGGTGACGCCGCGCGTCTCGGCGTCGGTCGCGACGGTGTCGACCAGCCGGCGCATCACCGTGTCGATCTTGGCGAAGGAGGACTCGGCGGTCGGGGCGATGTCGCCGAAGACCACCCACCACCACCAGGCGTTGGTCATCACGTTGGCGAGGAAGTCCGGGAGCACCGGAATCCCGCGGGTGAGCAGGGCGGCTTCCGCGTCCGCCAGCGTCGGCATGTTCGCGCCCTCGACGACGACCCGGGCACCGACCCGTGCCGCGTCCTCGGCCGTGATCACGTAGGACATGGCGGCCGGGACGACCAGGTCGCACGGCACGTCGAGCCATGCCTCGGTCGGTGCGGTCGAGTCCGTGGGTCGCAGGGCGGACCGGTCGATGACCCCGAGGCCGTCGCGCGCGGCGAGCAAGGCTTCGACGTCGAGCGCCGCGTCGTTGCGGATCAGCCCGTCCCGATCCGCGACCGCGATCACCCTGACCCCGGCCTTGGCCAGGTAGCGCGCCGCGGCGCCGCCGATGGAGCCGAAGCCCTGCACGACGGCGGTCGTCTCGGAGGGGATGAGCCCCAGCCGCTCGACGTAGGCGATGCCGGCCTGCGCCACCCCGTACCCGCCGACGAGATCGCCGAGGGAGACCCCGTCGACGTCGACGGCGAACGCCTTCGCCAGCCGGTCACGCGCCGCAGGTGCGTCGGGCAGGGTGGCGAAGACCGCCTCGACGGTGGAGGCGAGCCCGAGTTCGGCGGCGACCTTGTCGAGGGTCTCCTGCCGCAGCCCGAAGTCCTCCCCGGTGTTCCACTGCTCCTTGACGACCGGCAGCACGGCGGCGAGGAAGCGCCGGAGCACGTCGACCGCCTGCGGGTCCCCCGGGTCGATGTCGATGCCGCCCTTACCGCCACCGAGCGGGAGGTAGTTGTCCGCAGGGTCGTAGACCAGCCCCTCCTTGCGGGTCATGCCCTGAGCGAGGCCGCGGACCTCCTCCAGGGTGCAGCCCTTCCGCAGCCGCAGTCCGCCGCTCGCCAGGCCCCGCACGAGGGTGTCCAGGACGACATAGCCCTTCGTGCCGGTGACCGGGTCGGTCCAGGTGGTCTCGAGGAACGAAGGGCTCACGGCTGGGCTCCTTGGACGGGAGAAGAGGCGGGGTCGTGGTGGTGGAGATGGATGACGGTCGCGCGGTCGGCACCGAACGCGTCACGGACGGCGGTGGAGAGGTCCGCCGGATCGTCGAGGGTGACTCCGTGGCAGCCGACGGCCCGGCCGAGGGCGGCGAAGTCGGGGGAGGAGAACGTCACCGCGTGCACCGGGTCGTGCCGGTCGAGCATCTCGTTGCGGATCTCCCCGTAGCCGGAGTTGTCGACGATGACGATCGGCAGGGGCATCCGGAGCTCTGCGGCGGTGGCCAGTTCCGCGATCGTGAACATCGCTCCGCCGTCACCCAACAGGGCGAGGACCGGTGCGGTGGGGTCCCCGACCTTGGCGCCGACGGCGGCGGGCAGCCCGTAGCCCAGGGTGCCGAACCCCGTGGGATAGAGGAACGAGCCGGGGCGGTACATGGGCAGGTTCGTCATCGCGCCGAGGTAGCAGACCATCGCGCTGTCGCCGGCCACGACGGCGTCGCGCGGGAGGGCAGCGGCGAGAGCCGCGACGACCGGCAGCCACTCGGCGCCCTCCGCCGCGGCGTCCGTGCACTTGTGATCCCGCCACCGTGCCGTCCGCCGGACCGCCGGCTCCTCGGCCGACGAGCCGGGGAGCAGGTCGAGCAACGCTCCCAGGGTGACGGCCGCGTCGCCCACCAGGGCGATGTGGGGCACCGCGTTGGTCAGCACCCCGACCGGGTCCACATCGATGCGGACCAGGTGGCCGTCGAGCGGCAGAGGGCCGTACCACAGGTCCGACGGCGCGAGTTCGGTGCCGACGGCCAGGACGACGTCGGCGTCCGCGACCAGGTCGCGGACAGCGGGCAGATGCACCCCGGCGCCGAGGGACATCGGATGGTCCTCCGGCAGCACGCCCTTCCCGTTGGTGGTCGTGACGACGGGCGCGCCGAGGCGCTCGGCGATGCGGCGCACCTCCGGAGCGGCCCCCCGGGCGCCTCCGCCGACCACGAGCACCGGGCGGGACGACTCCGCCAGCAGCGCCGCCGCGGCGGCCGTCTCGGCCGCCGGAGCGGTCGCCGGGCCCATCCTCGCCGGCGACGGCACGACGACCTCGCCGTCCTCGCCGAGCACGTCCAGGGGCACCTCGAGATGCACCGGGCGGGGCCGCCCGCTGGTCATGATCGCGAACGCCTGGGCGACGGCGACGGGGATCTCCGCGACGCTGGCGGCGCGGATGCTGGCGGCGGCGATCGCGGCGAGCGCGGCCCCCTGGTCCTGGGACTCGTGCAGCAACCCGTTGCCCATTCCGGGGTGGCGCAGCGGCAGGCCGGGGGAGACCACGAGCACCGGCACCGAGTCGGAGTAGGCCTGGCCCACCGCGGCCGCGGCGTTGAGCAGCGCCGGGCCGCTGGTCACCACGGCGACGCCGGGCCGGCCGGTGGTGCGGGCGTAGCCGTCGGCGGCGTAGCCGGCGCCCTGCTCGTGGCGGGGACTGACGTGCCGCACGCCCTGCTGGGCCAGGTGCCGGTAGATCTCCAGGTTGTGGGTGCCGGGGATGCCGAAGACCGTGTCGACGCCATGGGCGACGAGCGCGGAGACCAGGGCCTGCCCGCCGGACATCCGGCTCATGACCGGCCTGCCCGGGGGTCGGTGTAGACGGCCTTGCCCAGCCACTGGCCGCCGTCGACCGACAGCACGTCACCGGTGACGTAGCCGGCGCGGCGGGCGTCGAGCAGGAAGGCCGCGGACTCGGCGACCTCCTCCGGGGTCGTGAACCGGCCCGCCGGCACGCTGCCGAGCACCCGGTCCCTGGCCTCGTCGGTGGGCCACAGCGCGGCGCCGGCGCCCTCGGTCTCGGTCGGGCCGGGGGAGATGCAGTTCACCCGCACGCCGCGACCGCCCCACTCCGCGGCCAGGGTCCGCGTCATCGCGAGGACACCGCCCTTGGCCGCGGCGCTGTGGACCGTGCCGGGGTGTCCGTGCCAGGCATAGCTGGCGATGACGTTGAGGATCGATCCCCGGCCGGCGGCCAGCATGTGCTGGGCCGCGGCCCGGGTGCAGTAGAAGCTGCCGTTGAGCACGATGTCGACGACGGCCCGCCAGCCGTTCGGTGACAGCTCCTCGGCCTTGCTGATGAAGTTGCCGGCCGCGTTGTTCACCAGGGCGTCGAGGCGGCCGAGATCTCCCACGACGCCATTGACCGCGGCGGTCACCGCCTCGGGATCCCGGACGTCGCAGGTCACCACCTCGGCCCGGCCGCCGAACTTCTCCGCCATCCGGGCGGTCTCCTCCAGCGGCTCCCGGCGCCGACCGAGGACCACCACGTCCCCGCCGCCGGCGGCGTAACGGAGGGCGATCGCCCGGCCGATGCCTGAGCCGCCGCCCGTGATCAGGGCCACCTGGCCGGTGAACTCGGCGAGCGGGGACCTGTCGATCATGGCTGTGCTCCTGTCGGCCCGGAGGCGTCGTCGTGGTTCCTGTCGTTGTTGCTGTCGTCGCCGTGGCGCGGTACCGCGAACATCAGTGCGTCGACGGCCACCGCGCCGTCAGGACCCACCCGCAGCGGGTTCACCTCGCACTCCACGACGTCAGGCTCTTCGGCGAGCAGACGGGAGACCGCGGCCACGACCGCGGCGGCGTCCTCCACGTCGACCGCGGGCCGGCCGCGCCACCCGGTCAGGATGCGGTGGGCGCGCAGCGACTCGACCATCCGTCGGGCCTCGTCCGGCGTCACCGGCGCGAGCGCGAGCTGCACGTCCCCGTAGACCTCGGCCTGCACACCGCCGGTCCCGACCAGCACCAGCGGGCCGAAGCAGGGATCACGGCGGGCGCCGACGATCAGCTCGACGGTGTCGGCCCGGGCGTCCATCTCCTCGAGCACGTACTCGCCGTCACCGAGGCCGGCGGCCATCTCGGTGAAGGAGGCCACGGCGGCGTCCGCATCGACGAGGTTCACCGCGACGCCGCCGACGTCGGTCTTGTGCTCGAGCCACCCGGCCTTCAGGACGTAGGGCGCGGTCAGTCGGTCGGCCGCGCGTCGCACCTCCGCTGCGCTGTGGACCGCCTGCGCCGCGGGATAGCGCACGCCGGTACCCGCGACCCTGGCGCGAGCCTCCAGGTAGGGAAGTGCCCGACCCGCCCCCGCCGTGCTCTCCGCCACCGGGGGCAGCGGTCCACCGCTCTGCTCGACCAGGTCGGCGACGACGCCGAGTGAGCGGGCGACGGCATCGATGGTGTGCAACGTCGGGACGGCGCTGGCCCGCATGAGCTGGACCGCATCGGAGTCATGGCTCATCGAGTGCACGATCACCGGGCGGCCGTACACCCGGACCGTGTCGCCCAGCGTCTTGACGACCCCGAGCTCACGCTCCACCAGCTCGGGCGTGTCGTCGCCGTAGCAGCCGAAATACCCCGAGAGGACGACGGTGTCGATCTCCCCGCTCTCCAGGAGAGTCTCCACCACCCGGGCGTAGGTGGTGAGGTCCTGCTCGCCGGCGCCGGCGAGGTCGATCGGGTTGGCGACCCCGGCGGCGGCGGGCAGCAGCGCGGCCAGTTGCTCCGACGTCCCCGGCGCGAGCCGCGGCACCTGCAGACCCTCACGGGCGAGCGTGTCCGCCGCGATCGCGCCCTGGCCGCCGCTGTCGCTGACGACCGCGACCCGGCGGCCGGCCGGCAGCGGGCTGCCGAGCAGCAGATGGGCCAGGTCGACCGCCTGCACCGGGGTGTCGACGAGGACGGCGCCGACGGCCCGGCACGCGGCCGAGACGACGTCCGTGGCCGCGGTGAGCGCTCCGGTGTGCGACCGGGCGGCGGCCCGGCTGGCCTCGCTCGCGCCCACGGTGAGCACCACGACCGGCTTCCCGGCATCGCGCAGCCGGGCCATCGCGGCCAGCACCGCGCGGCCGTCGTCGAAACCCTCGAGGTAGAGCACGACCGCCTTGGTCGTCTCGTGGTCGACGAGATCGTCGAGGACGTCGACCGCGGTGACGTCGACCTGGTTGCCGATGGAGACGAACCGGGAGATCCCCAGCCCGGCGTGCGAGGCGAGACCGGCGATCTCCAGACCCAGCTGACCGGACTGGGAGACGACCGCCAGGCTGCCGGGCCGGAAGCTGCCCCAGGCCAGCTCGAGCTGATGGGCGGCGTCGTAGATGCCGAGGCAGTTGGGCCCGACGATGCGGGCACCGGCCGCACGGATCCGGGCGGCGATCCGGCGTTCGAGTCCCGGCTCGCCGTGGGCGGTGTCGATGCCCGCGGTGATGCCGAGGAAGCCCTTGACGCCCAGCTCGAGCGCCTCCTGTACCACGGCGGGCACGCTGGCGGCAGGTGCGCACAGCACCACCAGCTCCGGGGGCTCGGGCAGCTCGCGCAGCGACGCGACGGACGGGGTCCCGTCGATCGTGGCGCGCTTGGCGTTCACGAGGTGCACGGATCGGCGGTGCGCGCCGCGGAGGGCGCCGCGGGCCAGCCAGTAGCCCCACTTGGCGGGGTCCGGCGAGGCGCCGACGACCGCCACCGACCGTGGGTCGGTGAACGTGCTGAGGTCGTGGCTCATCCCTTGTCTGCCTGCTTCGCCGACAGGGACCGGGAGATGATGAGCCGCTGGATGTCGGACGTGCCTTCCTCGAGCTCCTCCAGCTTGGCGTCCCGCAGCCACTTCTCGGGGAAGTACTCGCGGGAGTAGCCCCAGCCGCCGAAGGTCTGCAGCGCGGCGTTGGCGACCCAGGTGGTGTTCTCGCTGGCGGTGAGCTTGGCGATGGCGGACTCGGCCGCGCACGGGACGCCGGCGTCGAAGAGCCGGGCGGCGCGCATGGTGACCAGGTGCGAGACGTCGGTGCGGGCGGCCATGTCGGCGAGGCGGAACGCGACCGCCTGGTGCTCGATGATCGGCTTGCCGAACTGGGTGCGCTCCTGCGCGTACTTCACCGTCGCGTCGAGAGCGGCGCGGGACAAGCCGGTGGCGCCCGCGCCGATGAGGATGCGGGATCCGTCGAAGGTCCGCATCAGGCCGTAGAAGCCCATCCCTTCGTCGCCGAGCCGGTTCTCCACCGGCACGCGGACGTCTTCGAGGAACACCTCGGCGTTGACGATCGCGCGCTGACCCAGCTTCTTCATCGGCTCCCCGATCGTGACGCCGGGCATGTCCCGCTCGACCAGGAAGGCGGTGACCCCGCGCGACCGCAGGGCGGGGTCGACGGTCGCGAACACCACGATCCACTGGGCGTAGGGCGCGTTGGAGATCCAGGTCTTCTGACCGTTGAGCACGTAGTGGTCGCCGTCGCGGACGGCGCGCGTCTGCAGGCTCGCGGAGTCGGATCCGACCCCGGGCTCCGTGACCGCCACTGCGGTGACCGGCGGGGCGTCACCGGTGAGCGGGGTGATCCAGCGCTTCTTCTGGTCCTCGTTGCCGAGCGCGAGCACCGGCTCGGCGAAGAAGGCGCTGGAGGTCAGGAAGTTGCCGATGCCGACGTCGCCGTAGCACAGCTCCTGCTGCACGAGGCACTGGGTGACCAGATCGGTGATGCCCCCGCCGCCGTACTCGGCGGGCAACATGTAACCGCTGAGTCCCACCTTCGTGGCCTTCGCCCAGAGGTCGAGCGGGGACTCGGTGTCGGCCTCGTCGACCTCGCGGGAGCGGGGTCGGATCTCGCGCTCGGCGAAGTCACGAGCCAACGCGATGAAGCCGTGCTGTTCCTCGGTGAGTTCGAGGCCCTCGCGGATGGTGCGCGACATGGCGTTCTCCTTGCAGGTTCAGGCACGCGGCCGTCGGAGGACGGTCGCTGTGAGAGGGGTGTGGACGGTGAGGAGTGAGGAAGGACTAGGCCGCGACCGTGGAGGCGGTCTCGCTCACGGTGGCGCTCACTGCGGCACCGGTGTCATCGGCAACGACCACTGCGTGCTCGGCGTGCCAGTGGGCGACCACCGGTAGCCCCGGCTGCGGTCGGAGTCCGCTGCGGGTGCCGGTGCGGGTGACCAGGTGGCGACCGTCCGGGAGCGCCACCTCGACGCGCAGGCCGCTGCCGAGGTAGGTGACGTCGCGGATCAGGCCGTCGAGCGTGTTGTGGTCCGCCGGCAGCGGGGCGTCGTCTGCCGCGAGCATCACGTGTTCAGGGCGGACGACGAGCGCCGACCCGTTCCGCAGCTCGACTCCGTTGCCGCCGGCTGCGACCGTGAAGGCGGCACCGGACCGCTCGTCGACGAAGGTCCGGCCGTCGCAGCGCCCGGTGAACAGGTTGGATTCCCCCAGGAACTCGGCGGCGTAGCGGCTCGCGGGCCGGTCGTAGAGGTCTTGCGGGCTCCCGATCTGGACGACCCTGCCGTCACGGAGGAGGGCGATGCGATCGGACATGGCCAGTGCCTCCTCCTGGTCGTGCGTCACGAACACGAACGTGGTGCCGAGTTCGTGGTGCAGGCGCTTGATCTCCAGCTGCAACTGCTCGCGCAGCCGCTTGTCCAGGGCCCCGAGCGGCTCGTCCATCAGCAGTGCCTGCGGCTCGAAGACGATCGCCCGGGCGAGCGCGACCCGCTGCTGCTGCCCGCCGGACAACTGAGCCGGTCGCCGCTCGGCCAGGTGCCCGAGCTCCACCACCTCGAGCGCCTGGCGGACCCGGCTGGCGATCTGGGCCTTGGCCACCCTGCGGCGCTTCAGCGGGAAGGCGACGTTCTGCCACACCGTCATGTGGGGGAACAGGGCGTAGTGCTGGAACACCATGCCGAGGTCCCGCCGGTGCGGCGGCACCGTGGTGAGGTCACGCCCGCCCACCTCGATCCGGCCGGCGTCGGCCGTGATGAAGCCGGCCACGATGTTGAGGAGGGTGGACTTTCCCGAGCCGCTGGCGCCGAGGAGGGTGAGGAACTCGCCTGCCTCGACGGACAACGTGACGTCGTCGACCGCGGTCTGTCCCTTGTAGCGCTTCACGACGTTGCGGATGTCGATGGAGGTGCCGGCGTCGCGGCTCAGCTGTGACTGCATCGTTGGTTCCTTCGGGTCAGCCACGGTTCAGGCGGCGGTTGCGCAGCGCGCGGGCCAGGCCGGCGCAGGCGAACAAGGACAGGGTGATGAGCAGGAGGAGCGTGGACACCGCGGCGACGGTCGGGTCGATCTGGACGCGCACCCCGCTCCACATCTGCACAGGGAGGGTGGTCATGTCCGGGCCGGCCAGGAAGATGCTCGTCACCACCTCGTCGAAGGAGGTGATGAAGGCGAACAGGGCCCCGGCGGCCACGCTGGGGGCGATGATCGGCAGGGTCACTCGGGCGAACGCGGTGAGCGGGCTGGCACCCAGGTTCATCGCGGCCAGGTCCAGCCGCCGGTCGTAGCTGTACAGCGCGGACGACACGTTGATGACCACGAACGGCACCGCGAGGGCGGTGTGCACGAGCACGAAGCCGAGCGTCGTCTGGGTGAGGCCGAGGCGGAGGAACGCGGCGTACACCGCCAGACCGACGATCACGTAGGGCACCAGGATCGGCGCCAGCACCAGTCCACCGACCGCGGCTCGCACGGGGTAGCGGCCGCGCACCATGGCCAGTGCCGCCAGAGTGCCGAGCACCGACGACAGGACAGTGACCAGCAGCCCGATCTTGATGCTGTTGAGCGTGCTGGCGATCCAGGTGGCGTCGGCGAAGTAGGCCCCGAACCAGCGCAGGGACCAGGTCTCGGGCGGGAAGGCCAGGAACGGGCTGTCGTTGAAGGCGGTCGGGACGACGAAGAAGACCGGTGCGATCAGGTAGATGCCGGTGAGCGTCGCCAGCGCTGCCAGCGCCGCGCGCACGAGGATTCGCGATCTCATCGGTCACCCGCCATGAACTTGCCGACGTTGACGATCCGGGCGACCAGCAGCAACAGGGCAGCGGTCACGACGAGCAGCGCGACGGCGAGCGCGGACGCGAAACCCCAGCGCAGCACTCCGGACAGCTGCTGGACGATCAGCTCACCGATCATCACGTCCTTGGGGCCACCGAGGAGCGCGGGCGTCACGTAGAAGCCGATCGAGGAGATGAACACCAGCAGACAGGAGGCGGCGACGCCAGGGAGGGTCAGCGGGGCGTAGATCCGCCAGAACGCGGTCATCGGCCGGGCACCGAGGCCCTCACCGGCCTGCAGGAGGCGCCGGTCGATGGAGCGCATCGTGGCGAACAGCGGCAGCACCGCGTACGGCAGCATCACCTGGACCATGCCGATGATGACGCCCGTGGAGTTGCGGATCATGGCGATCGGCTCCTCGACGACGCCCAAGCCGAGGAGGGTCTGGTTGACCACGCCGGTGTCACCGAGCATCAGCACCCAGGCGAACGTCCGCACCAGCAGGCTGGTCCAGAAGGGCACGAGGACGACGATGAGCATCACGCCCCGCCAGAACGGGGTCGCCAGCGTCATCAGGTAGGCGTAGGGAAAGCCGAGGACCAGGGTCAGCAGCGTGACCACGCCCGAGATCCGGAAGGTGTTCGCCAGCACGTCCACGTAGAGCGACGAGCTGACGAAGTCCCGGTAGTTGTCCAGGCCGGTCACGGGGTCGGTGAAGCTGCGTGCCAGCACGAGCGCAAGTGGCGCGACGAACACCAGGAGGAGGAACAGGGCGAGGGGCAGCATGAGCAGCCCCCAGCCGTCGAACCACCGTTTCCTCGTCGACCTCGACGGCTGGGACGCCAGGTTCCCCGGGTGCTGGCCGCGGGGAGCCGCCGGGCGCAGATCGACGGCCGGCGCGGCCGTCACTGGGCGGCCCACTCGCTCAGCCGCTTGGAGACCTCGTCGTAGTGCTCGGCCCAGTAGGCGTAGTCCACGACTGTCGACATCTTGGCGGCGTTCTCCGGCGCCGTGGGCAGTTCCTTGGCCACCTCCGGGTCGACGAACTCCATGGCGCCCTCGCTCACCGGCGCGTACGCGGTGGCGTTGGCGTACTCCGCCTGCCCCTCGAGGTCCTTGACGTAGTGGGCCAGCCACTCCTGAGCGACCTCGGCCTGGGCCGAACCCTTCGGGATGATCCACTGGTCGTAGGACACCAGGTGCTCGTTCCACTCGTTGGCCACCGGCTGGCCGGCCTGCGCGGCGGAGAAGATTCGCCCGTTCCAGGCCTGGATCAGCGGAGCCTCACCGCTGGAGACGAGCTGCTGCTGCTGCTCACCGGTCTCGTAGAAGACGATCTGGTCCTTGATCGTGTCGAGCTTCTCGAAGGCGCGTTCGATGTCGAGCGGGTACAGCTCCTCGGGCTTCACCCCGTCGGCGAGCAGCGCCGCCTCGAACATCGCTCCGGTGGCGTACTTCCAGAAGCCGCGCTTGCCGGGGAACTTCTCGACGTCGAAGAACTCGGCCCAGGTGGTCGGGTGGTCGTGAGCGAAGGTGTCGGTGTTGTAGCCGATGGTGAAGGCGTACTCGAGCACCGGCACCGCGCACTCGGTGACCTCCACGTCCTTCAGCAACGACGTGTCGATCGAGCTGTCGAGCTTCTCCGCCCAACCGTTGTCACAGGCGGTGTGGGCGAAGTTGGGCTCGACCTCCACCGCGCCCCAGCTGACCTTCCCGGACTCGACCTGAGCGCGGAGCTTGGCGTAGTCGGTCGGCGAGTCCTGCTTGATGGTGATGCCGTTCTCCTCGGCCCAGGCTTCGGCCGTGGCCCGCACGTGCGCCTTCTGGTCCTCGCCACCCCACGCCACGATCGTCAGGGTCTTGCCGTCCTCGGCGGCGTTGCTGCCGCTGCAGGCGGAGAGCATCACCATCGCGCCGGTGACGCCGACTGCGGTGACCAGTTGTCCGATACGCACCTGAGCTCCTTTGACTGTCCCGTCAGTTATGAACTCGGCACATCGTGACGACGGTCACGGGCGCTGTCAACACCCCCGCCCGCAGTGTTCGGAAATGTATGGCCGAGGGCAATTCGATACTTGACTGACCGGTTAACAAGCCGGACACTCTGGCGCACCACTGGAGGACGGGGACGCGGATGGCGAGGCCGAGTGTCGAGGCCGAACGGCGGGAGCAGATCCTGTCGGCGGCCTGTGAGGTGGTGTCGGAGCTGGGCTTCAAGTCCCTCCGGGTCGCCGACGTGGCGAAGCGGGCCGGAACCAGCACGGGAACCGTGCACTACTACTTCGACACGAAGACCGAGCTGATGCGCGCGGCGTTCGAGTGGAACTTCACCCGTTCGCTGGAGCGCCGGCGGCCCTTGCTCGACCAGCAGCCGGACCCACGCGATCGGCTGCGCATGTTCGTCGACTCGTACCTGCCGACCGATGACGTCACCGTCCGGGCCTGGCGCGTCTGGGCGGAGCTGTGGGTCGAGGCGCTGCACGACCGGGATCTGCAGGAGCTGAACGACCAGGTCTACGGGGAGTGGCGGCGCATCGTCGCGGGAGTGGTGCGTGACGGCCAGGACCGGGGCCTGTTCCGCGACGAGGATCCGGTCCTGGTCGCCAACGGGCTCATCGGCATGATCGACGGCCTGGCGCTGCAGGTCCTCCTCGGTTCCCGGAGCATGACCGTGCAGCGGATGCGGGAGGTCTGCGAGCGCACCATCCGCGATCTCGAGCTCACCGCGGTGTGAAACCCGGGTGCCGGCAGAGGCTCGGTGTCCACGCTGAGCTCGACGTAGAGGTGGGACGTCTCGTCCGCCGGAACCCGCCGCCGGGCCTGATGGCCCCACCCTCCGCACCATGTCCGGCTGGGTCGGCCTATGGGGCGAGGCGGCGGATCGGGCAGACCACCGGGGTGCCGGCCGTCGGGTCGACCAGCACCACCGCCTCGACCCCGTACAGCTCGCGCACCAGCCCCGGCGTGACGACGTCCTGCGGTGCGCCCTCGGCGACGATCCGGCCGCCCCGCATCGCGACCAGGTGGTCGGCGTGCCGGCAGGCCGTCGACAGGTCGTGCAGGACGGCGACCACGGTGCGCCCCGCCGCGGCGAGATCCCGCACCAGCTCCAGCACTTCCAGCTGATGACCGAGGTCGAGGGCCGACGTCGGTTCGTCGAGCAGCACCACATCGGTCTGCTGGGCGACGACCATCGCGATCCACGCCCGCTGCCGCTGGCCGCCGGAGAGCGTGTCCAGTGGCCGGTCGGCCAGCTCCACGAGGTCGGCCGCCGCGAGCGCCCGGTCGACCGCCCCCGCGTCGTCCGGCGACCACTGGCGCAGCAGCCCCTGGTGCGGATGCCGGCCGTACCGCACCAGATCGCGCACGGTCAGCCCGTCCGGTGCCTCCGCCTGCTGCGGCAGCAACCCGATCCGGCGGGCGGCGTCGCGCGGGCGGATCCGGGCGAGGTCGCGGCCGTCGAGCAGCACCGCACCGGCCTGCGGCGTGTGCACGCGCGCGAGGGCGCCCAGCAGGGTCGACTTCCCGCATCCGTTGGGGCCGACGATCGCCGTCACCGCCCCGGGTGGCAGGCGGACGTCGAGCGCCCGGACGACGGGTTCGCCGCCGTATCCGACGTCGAGCGCCTCGGTGACGAGGTCGGCGGCGGTCGCCCGCTCCTCGAGAGTGCCGGTCACGGGATCCTCCGGGTGCGGGTGGTGAGGAGCAGCCACAGCAGATAGGGCCCGCCGACGACGGCGGTGACGATGCCGACCGGAAGCTCGACCGGCGCCGCGACGGTGCGGCCGAGGAGGTCGGCCAGGACGACGACCAGCGCACCGGCCAGCGCGGCGCCGACGACCGGCACGTTGCGGGGGCCGGCGGCCTTGCGGGCGATCTCGGGGGCCAGCAGCGCCACCAGCCCGAGCGGCCCCGCGGTGGCCACCGACAGGCCGGCGGTGGTGACGGCGGCGCCGATCGCGGCCAGCCGGATGCGGCTCACCCGCTGGCCCAGTGCCAGCACCACGGGGTCGGCCAGCCGCAGCAGGTGCAGCCGGCGACCGAGCAGCACCGCCAGCGGCAGGACCACGGCGACCCCCACGGCCAGGATCGCGACCGCGAGCGGTGCGCGGCTGTTGAGGCTGCCGACGGTCCAGGGGAGAGCCCGGTTCGCGTCGTCGATCGCGGCTCGGGCCAGCATCAGCTGCGTGAGGGCGCCGAGCGCGGCGCCGACGCCCAGGCCGACCACGAGGAACCGGTAGCCCCGCCGGCCGGCTCCTCCGGACAGACCGAGTGCCAGGGCCGCCGCCGTCGCCGAACCCACCAGCGCGAAGGCCGACGGGGCGAGCGTGGTGGGCACCGCGACGACGCTGGCGACGGCGAACGCGGTCGCGCCGTCGTTGAGCCCGACCGTGTCCGGCGTGGCCAGCCGGTTGCGGGCGAGGGTCTGCAGGAGGACACCGGCGATTCCGAGGGCGGCGCCGACCGCCACGCCGGCCGCGACCCGCGGCAGCCGCAGTCGCTGCACGAGCAGGACGTCGCGAGGCTCGCCGACGCCGACGACCGCCGGCAGGGTGCTCGTCAGCTCCACCCGCGCCGTGCCGAGCGCCAGGCTGACCGCGACGGCCAGGAGCAGCAGGCCGCCCAGGACGGTGGCCGCGACCAGCGCCCGCCGGTCGATCAGCACCGACCATCGCCGCCGGCCGAGGCGCCACGTCCCCGGAGGGGCGGTGACCGTGGCGGGCCGGGCCGCGTGCGCGGTCACAGCGACGGCAGCCGGGTCGACCGGACGACGGCGACGAGCACGGGAGCGCCGAGCAGCGCCGTGACGACGCCCAGCGGCATCTCGTACGGGCGGACCAGCAGCCGCGAGGCGACGTCGGCGACGAGCACCACCGCCGGGCCCAGGAGCAGCGAGACGGCCAGTACCCGTCGCAGATCCGGACCGACCAGGGCGCGGGCGAGGAACGGGACGACCAGTCCGACGAAGGCGATGGGTCCGGCCGCGGCGACCGCTCCACCGACGAGCAGGGCGACCGCGACGATGGCCAGCACCCGGGCACGCGCGGGTCGGTGGCCGAGCCCGCGGGCCGTCGCGTCACCCAGGGACAGGGCGGACAGCGGACGCGCGACGAGCAGGGCGATGAGCAGCCCCACGGCAAGGGCGGGACCCACCTGCGCGAGCGTGCCCAGGTCACGCCCGGCAACCGAGCCGACCGTCCAGAAGCGCACCTCGTCCGCCGTCCGCTGGTCGAGCAGCAGGACCACCGACGTCCCGGCGCCCAGCAGCCCGGACAGGGCCGCGCCGGCGAGCACCAGACGCACGGGGTCGTCCCCGGTGCCGCGCAGCCGGGCGGCACCGATGGCCAGCAGGCAGCCGGCTGCCGCACCCAGCACGGCGACCCAGGGGCCCAGGGTGGCGGCGCTGGCTCCGGCGGCGATGGCGACCACCACGGCGAACGACGCGCCCGCGCTGACGCCGAGCAGACCAGGCTCGGCGAGCGGGTTGCGGGCCGCGGCCTGCAGCACCGCCCCGGCGACCCCGAGCGCCAGCCCCACCGCGACGGCGACGAGCGTGCGGGGAAGGCGCAGCTGCAGGACGGCGAAGCGCGCGTCCTCGTCGGTGCCCGTGGTCAGCGCCCCGAAGGCGCGGGCCGGTCCCACCTCGCCGGCGCCGAATGCCAGACTGGCCAGCACCGCGAGGAACAGGACGAGGGCGGCCGGGACGAGCCCCCGCGCCAACACCCGATCCACCGACTACCTCCACTGCAGGCCCGGCTTCAGGGCGTTTGCTCAGGTAAGGCTAACCTACGCCGCGGCCCCACCCCGCGGGCCTCCGACCTGCCAGTGGAGGAACCACCATGCACCTCATCGGGGCGTCCCGACGCCGATCCCCGCTGCCCCTGGCGGCCGCGGCCGGCCTGGCGCTGGCCCTGACGGCCTGCGGGGGAGGGGATCCGGGAGCGGCCGCCGCGGCCGAGTCCTCCGCCGCCGACACGACCGTCGGCACCGCCTTCGGGGACGTGGCCGTGCCCGCCGAGCCGACCCGCGTGGTCACGCTCGCTGAGTCGGCGCTCGACGTCGCCCTGGCCGTCGGCGTGGAGCCGGTGGGGACGGTCGCCAGCCGCGGTGGCGACAAGCCGCCCGCCTACCTCGGGGACGACGCGGCCGCCATCCCGGTCGTCGCAACCGTGGCCGAGCCGAACCTCGAGGCCATCGTCGAGGCCGCGCCCGACCTCATCCTGGCCGCCAGCGGTCTGGAGAAGGCCCAGTACGAGTCGCTGGCCGCCATCGCGCCGACCGTCGTGCCCGAGGCTCCGGATCGCGGCGACTGGCAGGCCCCCCTGCACACCTACGCCGAGGCGCTCGGGGCCGACGACGAGCTGAGCGGGCGGCTCGATGCCGTCGAGGAGCGGGCGGCCGCACTCGCCGAGGAGGGCTCCCTGGACGGCACGGTGGCCGTCGTCCGCTGGATGGCCACCGGGCCGGTGCTCATGAACTCCACCCACATGCCCGGTTCGCTGCTGGCGGCCGTCGGCGCCACGCCGATGCAGGCGGCGGTCGACCTGGGGAGCAAGCCGCACAGCGACCCGCTGTCGCTGGAGAACCTCGGTGAGGTCGACGCCGACCGGCTGTTCCTGGCCGCGTTCGGTGTCGACGGTGCAGCCGCCCTCGACGCGGCCGAGTCGCAGCCGGCCTTCGCGCGCCTGGGCGCCGTGCAGTCCGGCGCCGTCTCCGTCGTCGACGGCGGCGTCTGGAGCAGTGCCTCCGGCCCGATCGCGGCCGAGCAGGTCATGGACGACATCGAGGCCGCAGCCGGCTGACCGCGGTCGCGAAGAGGAACGAGGATGAGCGAGCAGAGCACCGCGGCGCCCGCCCGCACGCGGGTGCCGCGGACGGCCGAGGTGCTGCGCACCAGGCGGCTGACGCCGCACATGATCCGTGTGGTGCTGGGCGGCCCGGGCCTGACCGGGTTCCGGGCCGGCGAGTTCACCGACCACTACGTGAAGCTGCTGTTCACGGCGGACGGGGCGCCACACGAGGGGCCCTACGACCTCGAGCGGATCCGCGCCGAACTGCCCCCGGAGCGGTGGCCGGTCACCCGCACCTACACGGTGCGGTCCTGGGACGCCGAGGCGGGCGAGCTGACCATCGACTTCGTCCACCACGGCGATCAGGGGCTCGCGGGGCCGTGGGCGGCGCGGGCCCGCCCCGGCGACCGCATCCAGCTGCTCGGTCCCGGTGGCGCCTACGCGCCCAGCCCGGCGGCCGACTGGCACCTGCTCGCCGGGGACGAGAGCGCCCTTCCGGCGATCAGTGCGGCGCTCGGACGGCTGCCGGACGGAATCCCGGCGCGCGTCGTCGTCGAGGTGTCCGGGGTGGGGGAGGAGCAGGCGGACCTTCCTGTGCGGGAGGGCGTCGAGCTGGTGTGGGTCCATCGTCGGGACGGCGTCCCCGGGGAGGCGCTGGTGGCTGCGGTGCAGGCGGCTGCGCTGCCCCCGGGGCAGGGCCACGTGTTCGTGCACGGTGAGGCGGGCGCGGTCCGCGAGCTGCGTCGGCATCTGCGCGCCCAGCGCGGACTGGCACCGGAGTTCACCTCCATCTCCGGCTACTGGCGGCGGGGCGACACGGAGGAGCGCTGGCAGTCCGGGAAGCGCGCCTGGAACGCCGCCATCGAGGCGGAAGAGGCCGCGGTCGCCGGCGCGGGCTGAGACGACAGCGCCCGCACCGTGCCACCTCGGCGTGGCCGGCGAGCGCTCGCCCGGGCATCGACAGCGGCTCGCGGGCGCAGGAGGATCGACCTGCCCGTCAGCGTCCGAGCTGCGGGAGTGCACCAGGAGCAGACATGAGGGGTTCAGTGGCAGGTGCTCTGGCAGTGCTCCTCCTCGCGGCTGCCTGCAGCAGCCCGGCGGAGGAGGACTCGTCGGGCGGCCCGATCGCCGGGGCGCCGACCTTGCGGGGGATCGTCGGGACCGAGGAGTCGCCCAACGACTTCGAGATCTCCTTGCTGGACGAGGAGGGCAACCCGGTGACCGAACTGCCGGCCGGCGAATACAACATCGAGGTGACCGACCGGACCGACATCCACAACTTCCACCTCAGCGGCGGGGACGGGGCCGTCGACGAGAAGACCGGCCCCACGGAGAAGGTCGAGACCACGTGGGGGGTCACGTTGGAACCGGGCGATTACCGCTACATCTGCGACCCGCACCCGAGCATGAACGGGACGTTCACGGTCAGCTGAGCGAGCGCCGGGCCGCGGGCGCCGGACGGACGCCACGGTCACGAACCGGTCGACCGGCATGATCAGCCGCCATGGGGGCCACGATCGTCGACTCCGGCCCACGCCTGGTCGTCGTCCTCGTGCTCCTGGCTGCGCTCGCCGCGCTGGCCGGCCACTGGTCCGGGGTCACCCGGGGTCGCCCGGTGTTGGTCGCCTGCCTCCGGGCCGCTGTCCAGCTCGCCGGTGTCTCGGCGGTCCTGCTGCTCGTCATCCGTTCGCTGTGGCTGTCGGCGACGTTCTTCACGGTCATGATCGGCGTCGCCACGGTGACCGCCGCGGGCCGGGCGACCGGCCGCCCGCTCGCTGCGCCGGGACGCCGCCGCCGGATGCTGCCGGTCGCGCTCGCCGTGGCGGCGGGCGCCGCGCCGATCGCTGCCCTGATCGTCGTCAGCGGGGTCGTTCCCCTCCGCGGCGAGGCGCTCGTCCCGATCGGGGGGATCCTCATCGGCGGTGCCATGACGGCGGCCGGCCTCGCCGGACGGCGGGTGCGGGAGGAACTGGCCATCCGGCGGGGTGAGGTCGAGGCCGCCCTCGCGCTCGGTCTGCTGCGGCGCGACGCCGTCCTGGAAGTGACCCGGCCCGCGGCGGCCACCGCGCTCGTTCCACCGCTCGACCAGACGCGCACGGTCGGCCTGGTCACCCTGCCGGGTGCCTTCGTCGGGGTCCTGCTGGGCGGTGGCACTCCGTTCGAGGCCGGTGCCGCCCAGCTCCTGGTGCTCATCGGTCTGCTGGCCACCCAGACCATCGCCGTCTGGGTGATGACCGAACTGGTCGCCCGCGGCCGGATCCTGGACGACGTGCCGCGGTAGGGCGTCCCGCATTCACAGGAACTCCCCAGCCGGCGTACGGGCTCCCCGGAGGACGGACCCGGATCGTCGTGCCGGACGGATGAGGAGTGCGCATGCGGTTGGAGTCGGTCCGGACGGCGCCCCGTCTGCTGGGCGGGCGGACAGTCGGCCGTGACCCCGTCCTGGTCGTGATCGGCGGACTGCCCGGGAGCGGCAAGACCACACTGCTGCGGCGGCTGCTCGCCCAGGAGTCGTCCGGCGTGACCGGCTTCGACTCCGAGCAGGTCGCCGCCCGACTCACCCGGGCGGGGAGGCGGCTTCCTTACCGCTTCCTCCGCCCCCTGGTCCACTGCTGGCACAGGTGGCGGGTCCTGCGCGGCGTCGGCAGGAACTCGCCGGTCGTCGTCCTCACCGATCCGTGGACCAGCGCGCGGTGGCGGGCGGTGGTCCTGCGTGCCGCGCGGCGGGCCGGCCGGTCGGTACGCCTGGTCCTGATCGACGTGCCCCCGGAGCTGGCCGAGCGTGGTCAGGCGGCCCGCGGCCGGGCGATCTCGGCGCGGGCGATGCGCGGGCACACCGTCCGGTGGGACCGCCTCAGGCGGACCGTCGACGAGCCGAACGGCGGCGCTGGTGCGCGCCCGGCCCTCGTGGTCGACCGAGCACGCGCCAGCGGGCTGACCCTCGCCGAGATCCTCGGGCGCCCCGTGCGATGACGGCGTGTCCGGATCCCCGGCCGGTGTCCGGCCGCCGGTGCTGCGGTCAGCGGAGCGCGTCCCGCAGGAGCTCCTCGTTGTCCAGGTACCACTGGTAGGTGCCCGCCGCCCGTTCCCTGGCCCCACCGCCCCAGTAGTCGACGAAGCCGGCGTGGCCGTGGGCGGCCGCGGTGCCGACGATGTCGTAGGACCACTCGTGATTGCGCCGGATGGCGTCGACGAGGGCTTCCCGCTCCGCGTCGGTCGGCCCGTAGGCGTCCACGAAGAGACGGAAGCGGGCCAGCGAGCGAGCCCGCCGGCCTTCGTCGATGTAGCGCTCGGGCCGAAGGGGTGCCCACAACCGCGCCGCCCCCGCGATGTCCCAGACCCGGCTGCCCGGGCCGGCGAGGTCGAAGTCGATGAGCGCGACGGCCCGCCCTTCCCGGAAGACGACGTTGTCGAGGTTGACGTCGTTGTGACTGACCAGCTCGCCGGCGAAGGGCGCCGGGGGAGAGGGCGGCCAGGCGTGCGGAGTCGGGTCGAAGCTGCCGACGGCGCGGTGGTAGTCGCGGAGGAGGTGGGCCACGCTGACGAGCGCCTCGTCGGTCAGTGCCCAGGGTGGGTAGGGCGGGGTGACCGCGGCGCCCGGGATGAAGGAGAGGATCTCCCGGCCCTGCTCGTCGATCCCGAGGAAACGGGGGACGCCGGTGAATCCCACGTCCGCCAGATGTCGGAGCAGGGCGTGCGTGGCCGGGCTCGTGGGGCGTTGTGGCCGGCGGACGGTGTCGCCGATCCTCACCACCCGGCCATGGTTGGAGAGACCCCCCTCCAGAGCGACCTCGCGTTCCCTCTCCTCGGGCACGTGCCCCCCTGCTTCTCAGGCGTACCTCTGGCGCCGCGTCAGGGCCGGTCGAGAACGGCCCGTGCGAGCGTCGCGTGCGTCACGATGCCATCCACCAGGCCACTGCGAAGGGCGGCGCGGACGGCAGGTGCCTTTCGGATGCCGTAGGGGATGGCGACCACTTCGGGGATCGTCCTCATGTCATCGGCGCTGATGGCGATCATGCGCTCGGCGAGCTCGGTCGTCACCGGCTCGCCCTCGGCGGAGAGGAAGATCCCGGAGATGTCGGCGCACACCCCGAGATCACGCATGACCTGGCGGTCCCGGTCCGACGACGTGTCGTACAAGGTGGACTGGCCGGCAGCCCACAGGCCCACGCCCCCGACGGCCTTGGTGACCGAGGGCAGCTGTGCGAATGCCTGGGCGACCTCGGGTTGCCCCTTGAGCGCCCGGGCCGTCGCTGCGTCCGGCACGGTGAGCGGTGCGTAGAAGACGTGGGCGACCCCGCCCGACCGACGAGCGACGTCCCTGACGACGTCCACCGACGTGTCCGGGCCACCCGGGAGTGAGAGCGCTCCGGAGAGCTGGACCACCGGTGTCCCCGGTAGCGGAGGCAGCGCTCGCGCCATCGCACTGACCGCCCGTGCCCACGCGAGACCGAGCACGTCCTCCGGCGTGAGGATCTCGGCGAGGAGCCGGGCCGCCGCCCGCCCGAGATCCTCCCTGAGGGATTCCGCATCGTCGTCGGGGGTGTCGACCACGACGGAGTGCTGCAGCCCGAACCGGTCCTGCAGCCGCATCGACAGGTCCACGTCGATCCCGCCCTCGGCGCGGATCTCGATCCGCACCAGCCCGCTGTCCAGGGCGGCTTCCAGGAGGCGGGCGACCTTGAAGCGACTCATGCCGAACTCGCCGGCGATGTCGATCTTCGAGCGTCCCTCGAGGTAGTACCGGCGGGCGATGGACGCCGTCAGGACGACCTGGGCGGGTCCGGCTTGCTGGTCGGCCATATCAACTCCCGCTCGCACGAGCAGCGACAGCGCACTGTCACACACTCCGCTTGACGGCCTCACCCGAAAGGGTGAGACTCACGTCACTCACATCTGAGTGATCCACCGCTCATTTGAGCATACGCCTCAGCCGGCCTCGTAGGAGGACTGACCGTGCACACACACGTGAGGCCCGCACTCGCCGTCGCGATGACGACCGGACTCGTGGTGGGAGTCAGCGGGTGCGCCGGCTGGGGCGGAGGCCCCGCCGGGGGAGGGGCGGACACGATCAACGTGCTGATGGTGAACAACCCCCAGATGGTCGACCTGCAGCAGTTGACCGCCGAGCACTTCACCGCCGAGACCGGTATCTCGGTGAACTTCACGGTCCTGCCGGAGAACGACGTCCGGGACAAGATCAGTCAGGAGTTCTCCAGCCAGGCCGGTCAGTACGACGTCGCCACGCTGAGCAACTTCGAGATCCCGATCTACGCCCGGAGCGAGTGGATCGCCCCGCTGGACGACTACGTCGAGGCCGACACCGAGTTCGACCAGGACGACGTCCTCGGCCCGCTGACGGCGTCCCTGTCCGGCGACGACGGCAAGCTCTACGGGGAGCCGTTCTACGGCGAGTCCTCGTTCCTCATGTACCGCAAGGACGTGCTGGACGCCGCCGGTGTCGAGATGCCGGCCAACCCGACGTGGGACGAGGTCGCCGGGATCGCCGCGGAGGTCGACGGCGCCGAGCCGGGGATGGCCGGCATCTGCCTGCGCGGCCAGCCGGGCTGGGGTCAGGTGTTCGCGCCCCTCACGACCGTGGTCAACACCTTCGGCGGCACCTGGTTCACCGAGGACTGGGAGGCCCAGGTCGACAGCGACAGGTTCCGCGAGGCGGTCCGGTTCTACGTCGATCTCGTCCGGGAGCACGGCGAGACGGGAGCTCCCCAGGCGGGCTTCACCGAGTGCCTGAACAACATGATCCAGGGCAACGCCGCGATGTGGTACGACGCGACCTCGGCCGCGGGATCGCTGGAGTCCGCCGACTCCCCGGTCCGGGGCAAGATGGGCTACGTCGCCGCACCGGTCGTCGAGACCGACAGCTCGGGCTGGCTCTACGCGTGGTCCTGGAGCATCCAGCAGGCGAGCCAGAAGAAGGACGCCGCGTGGGAGTTCATCTCCTGGGCGTCCGGCCGTGACTACGAGGAGCTCGTCGGCGAGGAGCTGGGCTGGTCCAGGGTGCCCGCCGGGAAGCGCGCGTCGACGTACTCGAACCCGGACTACCTCGAGGAGGCGGGGGCCTTCGCCCAGCCGACCCTCGAGGCGATCCAGGCGGCGGACCCGAACGACCCCGGCGTGCAACCCCGGCCGGCACCCGGCATCCAGTTCATCGGCATCCCTGAGTTCCCGGACCTGGCCACGCAGGTCTCCCAGGACGTCAGCTCGGCGATCGCCGGCCGGATGACGGTGGAAGAGGTGCTCGACCGGGGGCAGCAGCTGGCCGAGGACGTCGCCGAACGCTACCGGGAACGGGATTCCGGATGACCGAGCCGGCAGGACGACAGAAGGGGAAGGCAGCCGGATGAGCACCACCCTCGAGACGAGCCGCGGGCGCGGTCAGCAACCGCCCACACCTCCTCCAGCGCCGCCCTCGCCGCCGCCGAGCGGGGCGCTTCGCCGGTCCGCCGACTGGGCCCGCCGGGCGCCGTTGCTCCCGGCGCTGGTCTTCACGATCATCGTGACCCAGCTGCCGTTCGTGGTCACCCTGATCGTCTCGTTCATGGACTGGAACGCGTACTACCCCGACGAGCGGGGCTTCACCGGCCTGGACAACTACGCGAGCGTGCTGACCGACGTCAACATGCGCCAGGCCATCCGGACCACGGTCATCCTGACGGTGGTCGTCGTCCTGGTCAGCCTGCTGCTGGGCATGGTGATCGCGCTGCTCCTGGACCGGAAGTTCCGCGGCCGCGGCGCGGTGCGGACGATGATGATCACGCCGTTCCTGATCGTCCCGGTGGCCGCGGCGCTGCTGTGGAAGCACGCCCTGTTCAACCCCGAGTACGGCCTGCTCAACGGCACGCTGACCTGGATCTGGGGCCTGTTCGGCTCGGACAACCCGCCGCAGCCGGACTGGATCAGCACGGCGCCGCTGGTGTCCATCGAGGTCGCCCTCATCTGGCAGTGGACGCCGTTCATGATGCTGATCCTGCTGGCCGGTCTGCAGAGCCGGCCGCTGGACGTCATCGAGGCCGCGCGCATCGACGGCGCCAGCAGCTGGCAGATCTTCCGCTACATGACCTTCCCGCACCTGCGCCGCTACCTGGAACTGGGCGCGCTGCTGGGGTCGATCTACATCGTGCAGAACTTCGACCACGTCTTCACGATCACCTCGGGCGGCCTCGGCACGGCGAACCTCCCGTACGTGATCTACCAGACCTTCTACCAGGCCCACGACTACGGCCGGGCATCGGCGGCCGGCGTCCTCGTCGTCATCGGCACGATCATCATCGCCACCCTGGCGCTGCGGACGGTGTCGACGCTCTTCCAGGAGGAGAACGCGCGATGAGCTCCGTCACCGACGTCGCACCGATCGCTGCCACCCGCACGCCGGAGGGCGAACCCCGCAAGCCACGCAAGCCGCGCAGCGGCGCGTTGCTCGGGCTGGCCGCCTGGCTGATCGGCTTCCTGTTCGTCGTCCCCGTGCTCTGGATGGTGCTGACGTCCTTCCACAGCGAGGAAGCAGCCGCGACCAACCCGCCCTCGCTGCTGGCCCCACTGACCCTGGAGGGATACCGCGAGTTCTTCGGCGTCGGTACCGGCGCCAACCCCTGGCCGTCGCTGCTCAACTCGCTCACGGCCAGCGTGGTGTCCACGATCATCGTGCTGCTGCTGGCCATCCCGGCTGCTTACGCGCTGTCGATCAAGCCGGTGCGCAAGTGGACCGACGTGATGTTCTTCTTCCTCTCCACCCGGATGCTGCCGATCGTGGCCGGGCTGCTGCCCATCTACCTGTTCGCCCAGTGGAGCGGACTGCTGGACAACATCTGGCTGCTCATCGTCCTGTACACCGCGATGAACCTGCCGATCGCGGTGTGGATGATGCGCTCGTTCCTCGCCGAGGTCCCCGTCGAGATCCTCGAGGCGGCGGCGATGGACGGCGCGGGGCTGCTGCTGACCCTCCGCCAGGTGGTGGCGCCCATCATCCTGCCCGGCATCGCGGCGACCTCGCTGATCTGCTTCATCTTCAGCTGGAACGAGCTGCTGCTCGCCCGGACCCTGACCGGCACCGTGGCCGGGACCGCGCCGGTCTACCTGACCGGCTTCGTGACCAGCCAGGGGTTGTTCCTGGCCCAGGTGTGCGCCGCCGCCTTCGTGGTGTCCCTGCCAGTGCTCATCGCCGGGTTCGCCGCCCAGGACAAGCTGGTGCAGGGACTGTCGCTCGGTGCGGTGAAGTGAGCGCGTCGACCGGGCTGGCGGCGCCGGCTCCGGGCGGGGTCCGGCAGATCGCTCCGATGCGGGCCGCCGTGCTGCGCGGCATCGGTGACGTGGTCGTCGAGGAGCGCTCCGTCCCGGAGGCGGGCCCGGGGCAGGTCGTCGTCCGCGTGGCGTCGGTGGGGGTCTGCGGGTCCGACACCCATTACTACGAGCACGGGCGCATCGGGCGCTTCGTCGTCGAGAGCCCGCTCGTGCTGGGTCACGAGGCGTCGGGCGAGGTGGCGGCCCTGGGCCCGGGCGTCACGTCGCCGGTCGTCGGTCAGCGGGTGTCGGTGGAACCCGGGATCCCGGACCTGACCTGTGCCCAGTGCCTGGCCGGCCGGTACAACCTCTGCCCGGGGATGCGGTTCTTCGCGACCCCGCCCGTCGACGGCGCGTTCGCGGAGTACGTCGTCGTCCACGCCGCCTTCGCCCACCCGGTGCCCGACACCGTCAGCGACGATGCCGCCGCGCTGCTGGAGCCCCTGTCGGTCGGCATCTGGGCGTGCCGCAAGGGACGGGTCGGCCCCGGCTCACGGGTGCTGATCACCGGTGCCGGCCCCATCGGCCTGGTGAGCCTCCAGGCGGCCCTGGCCTTCGGCGCCACCGAGGTCGTCGTGTCCGACGTCAACCCCGCGAGGCTCGCCCTCGCCCGGGAACTCGGTGCCACGGAGACCGTCGACGTGCGGACGGCAGACCTCGCCGACCTGCCCCGCCCGCCCGAGGTGCTGCTCGAGTGCTCGGGCCACCCGGCCGCGACGGGCGACGCCATCCGCGCCCTCGGCCCGGCCGCACGGGCCGTGCTCGTCGGCATGGGGGGCGACGAGCTGCGCCTGCCGCTGTCGGTCGTGCAGGAACGGGAGCTCGAGGTGACCGGCACCTTTCGCTACGCCGGGACCTGGCCCACCGCGATCGCGCTCGTCGCGGCCGGACGGATCGACCTCGACCGCCTGGTCACCGGCACCTACCGGCTGGACCAGGCGGCCGACGCCCTGGTGGCCGGCCGGCGCGATCCGCAGTCGGTGAAGGTCGTCGTCCACCCCCAGACCTGACGTTCCCTAGACCTCTGGCTCCAGCAAGGAGAGAACCCATGGCCTCCGTCACCTACGACCGGGCGAGCCGCATCTACCCGGGCTCCGACAAGCCCGCGGTCGACGCCCTCGATCTCCAGATCGCCGACGGCGAGTTCCTCGTCCTGGTCGGCCCGTCCGGGTGCGGCAAGTCCACCAGCCTCCGGATGCTCGCCGGACTCGAGGACATCGACCAGGGCGACATCCTGATCGGCGACCGGCGGGTCACCCATCTGAAGTCCAAGGACCGGGACATCGCGATGGTGTTCCAGAGCTATGCGCTCTATCCGCACATGACGGTGGCGGACAACATGGGCTTCGCCCTCAAGATCGCCGGCGTGGGCAAGGACGAGATCTCCACGCGGGTCGCGGAGGCCGCCAAGATCCTCGACCTGGAGCCTTTCCTCGACCGCAGGCCGAAGCTGCTGTCCGGTGGGCAGCGCCAGCGGGTCGCCATGGGACGGGCCATCGTGCGCTCGCCGCAGGTGTTCCTCATGGACGAGCCGCTGTCCAACCTCGACGCCAAGCTCCGCGTGCAGACCCGCACCCAGATCGCCGCCCTGCAGCGCCGGCTGGGGACCACGACGGTCTACGTCACCCACGACCAGGTCGAGGCGATGACCATGGGGGACCGGGTGGCGGTCCTGCGCGCCGGCATCCTCGAGCAGTGCGACACGCCGCTGCGGCTCTACCAGGAGCCGGCCAACGTCTTCGTCGCCGGCTTCATCGGCTCCCCGGGGATGAACATCGCCGAGTTCCGCCTCGACGACGGGCACGCCACGCTCGGGAGGGCACGCCTGCCGCTGACCACCGCGACCCTGAGCGCGCTGGCAGCAGAGGGGGCCGACCGCGTCGTCGTCGGCTTCCGCCCCGAGTCGCTCGACCTCGCCACGGAAGGCGACGCCGGCGCCTTCCCCGTGGACGTGGCGGTCGTGGAGGAGCTCGGCTCCGACGCGTTCCTGCACGGGACGCTGCCGGAGCTCCGCGAGGATTCCGGGCCGCTGGGCGAGAACATCGTCGCGCGGGTCGACCCGGCCCGGCCGCCGGCCAAGGGGGAGCGGGTGCACCTGCGCATCCAGCCGGGCAAGCAGCACCTCTTCTCCCCGTCGACCGGACTGCGTCTGCCGATCTGAACCCGAGCCCGCGCGCCAACTCGGAGGGACGACCATGCAGCCGCTCAACGGCGAAACGCTGACCTCGCTCTCTGCCGGGGTGGCCACGCCGACCTACGACCGGTCACAGGTGCGCGCGGGCATCGTGCATCTGGGCGTGGGCGGGTTCCACCGATCCCACCAGGCCATGTACGTGGACCGCCTCCTCGAGCAGGGAGCGGCGCAGGACTGGGGGATCTGCGGCGTCGGCGTCCTGCCCTCCGATCGCCGCATGGCGGAGGTGATGGCGGCACAGGACTGCCTGTACACCCTCGTCCTCAAGCACCCCGACGGAAGCTATGACGCCCGGGTCGTGGGATCGATCGTGGAGTACCTGCTCGCCCCGGACGACCCGGAGGCCGTCGTCGAGAAGATGGCCGCCGCGGAGACCCGGATCGTGTCGATGACCGTGACGGAGGGCGGATACAACATCTCCGCCGTGACCGGGGCGTTCGACCCGGCCGACCCGGACGTCGTGCACGACCTGCGGCCCGGTGCGGCGCTCCGGACGGCGTTCGGACTCGTCACCGAGGCACTGGTCCGACGGCGTGACCGCGGGCTGGCGCCGTTCACGGTCGTGTCCTGCGACAACATCGAGCACAACGGCGACGTCGCCCGGCGGAGCTTCGCCGCCTTCGCCGGGCTGCGCGACCGCGACCTCGGTGCCTGGGTCGAGCGGGAGGTGTCCTTCCCGAACTCCATGGTCGACCGGATCACGCCCGCGACCACGGACGAGGACCGGGCGGAGGTCGCCCGGCGCTTCGGCATCGAGGACCGGTGGCCGGTGGTCAGCGAGCCCTTCACCCAGTGGGTCCTCGAGGACCGGTTCGGCCTCGGGCGCCCGCCCCTGGAGGACGCCGGGGTCCAGCTCGTCGGCGACGTCGAGCCCTACGAGATGATGAAACTGCGACTGCTCAACGCCAGCCACCAGGCGCTGGCCTATCTCGGCCATCTCGCCGGCCACCGGCTGGTGCACGACGCGGCGCAGGACCCGCTGTTCCGGCGCTTCCTGCTCGGCTACATGGAGGAGGAGGCGACGCCGACCCTGGCGCCGGTTCCCGGCATCGATGTGGCCGACTACCGGCAGGACCTGATCACCCGCTTCTCCAACCCCGCCGTCCGCGACACGTTGGCGCGGCTCGCCTTCGACGGCTCCGAGCGGCTGCCCAAGTGGCTGCTCCCGGTGGTCCGGGACAACCTCGCCTCCGGCGGTGAGGTGCGCCGGTCGGCAGCGGTGGTGGCCGGCTGGGCGCGGTACGCCGAGGGAGTGGACGAGGAGGGGCACCCCATCGAGATCGTCGACCGCAGGCGGGACTCGCTCGTGGCCAACGCCCGCCGCCAGCGGGAGGACCCCCTCGCCTTCATCGCCGACCGCGACCTGTTCGGGGACCTGGTCGACGACGAGCGGTTCACCTCGCACTACCTGGCGACCCTGGCATCCCTGCACGAGCACGGGGCCAGGGCCACGCTCGCCGCGCTGGTGCAGGAGGTCCGCCAACCCGCATGACGCCGTCCGCCCGCCTGACCGAGGACGCGTAGGCGGGGGAGTTGCGGGCATGGTGGCGTCGGCGACTCCTGCGCCGGGCCCGTCTCCTGAGCGGAGATCCGCGTGGACCACGTGACCGTGTTGGCCGATGCGGCGGAGAACCTCTATCCGGCGCGCATGCAGATGGCGGTGTCGCTGGGCTGGCACATCGTCTTCGCCTGTTTCGGGATCGCCTTTCCGCTGATCACGGTGTTCACCGAGTGGCTCGGGCACCGGCGGGGGGACGCGGCCCTCACCGACCTGGCGCACACGTGGGCCAAGGCGATGGGTGTGCTGTTCGCCGCGGGGGCCGTGTCGGGCACGTTGCTGTCGTTCGAGATGGGCATCCTCTGGCCCGTCCTCATGGACCGCTTCGGCGAGATCTACGGCTTTCCCTTCGTCCTGGAGGGGTTCGCATTCTTCATCGAGGCGATCTTCGTCGGCGTCTACCTGTTCGGCTGGGACCGGCTGTCGCCGCGGGCGCACATGCTCAGCGCGTTCCCGATGATCATCTCCGGCATGGCCGGCGCCTTCTTCGTCGTCGCCGCGAACGCGTGGATGAACAACCCGACCGGCTTCCGGCTGGACGACGAGGGCGGGTGGTCGACGCGCAGCCGTGGGCGGCGATGTTCGGCCCGTCCACCTGGCCGCAGGTGGTGCACATGCTGCTGGCGGCCTACATGGTCACCGGCTTCACCATCGCGTCGGTCTACGCCGTGGGGATGCTCCGTGGCCGGCGCGAGCGGCGGCACCGCCTGGGGCTGCTCATCCCGCTCGCGTTCGCGGCCGCGCTCACGCCGGTGCAGGTCGGCGTCGGCGACTGGATCGCCAACACCGTGGCCGACAACCAGCCGGCCAAGCTGGCGGCGATGGAGGGCGAGTACGAGACGACCGCCGGTGCGCCGCTGTCCGTGGGTGGCCTGCACTACGACGACGAGCTGCACTACGCGCTGGAGATCCCCAACGGGCTGTCCCTGCTGATCCATCACGACCCGGACGGCGTCGTGCTCGGCCTGGAGGAGATCCCGGTCGACGAGCGACCGCCGGTGAACGTCGTCCACCTGGCCTTCGACACGATGGTCGGCCTCGGAACCGCGCTGCTGTTGCTCAGCCTGGTGTTCGGCTGGACCTGGTGGCGCCGCCGGCGGATGCCGGAGAGCCGGTGGTTCCTGCGGGCGGTCGCGGTCTCCGGGGTCGCCGCGGTCGTCGCCATGGAGGCCGGCTGGATCGTCACGGAGGTCGGCCGGCAGCCCTGGGTCGTCTACGGCATCCTCCGGACCGAGGACGCCGTCAGCCCGGCACCCGGGCTGTACCTGGGCTTCTACGCCGTGGTGGTGATCTACGTGCTGCTCACCGCGCTCACGGTGTTCGTGCTGCGGCGCCTGGCCCGGAGTCCGGACACCGCCGCGCCGCAGGAGGTGGATGCCCGCCCTCCCGAGCGGGACGTCGGGGAGGCGGCCGTCCGATGACGCTGGCGGAGGTGGTGCTCAGCATGATGTTCGTCGGCCTCATCGCCTACGGACTCTTCGGTGGCGCCGACTTCGGCGGGGGCATCTGGGACCTGCTCGCCGGGGGTACGCGCCGCGGCGCGCGACAGCGGGAGCTCATCGAACACTCCATCGCCCCGGTCTGGGAGGCCAACCACGTCTGGCTGATCTTCGTGCTCGTCGTGCTCTGGACGGCGTTCCCCGGCGCTTTCGCCGCTGTCGCCAGCACCCTCTACATCCCCCTGACCCTCGCCGCCTTCGGGATGATCGCGCGCGGATCGGCGTTCGCCTTCCGCAAGAGCGTCACCACCCTGGGCATGCGTCGTTTCCTCGGCGCCTCGTTCGCGCTGTCCTCGCTCGTCACGCCGTTCTTCCTGGGTGCGGTCGTCGGCGGCGTCGCCTCGGGCCGGGTGCCGGCCGGCATCGCCGCGGGGAACGTCGTGACCAGCTGGATCAACCCCACGTCGGTGCTGGGCGGCGTCCTCGCCGTCCTCGCCTGCGCCTACCTCGCCGCCGTGTTCCTGTGCGGGGACGCGCACCGAGACGGCGCGGACGACCTCGCCGACCAGTTCCGGCTCCGAGCACTCCGCACCGCGGGGGTGACGGGCCTGGTCGGCATCGTGGGTCTCTTCGTGCTCCGGGCCGACGCGCCCCGCCTGTTCGCCGGGCTCACCGGCCGGGCGGCCCCTGTGGTGGCCCTCTCCGTCGTGGCGGGCGTCGCCGCGCTGGTGCTGCTCGCCGGCCGGCGCTACGTGCCGGCGCGGGCGGCGTCAGCGCTCGCGGTCACCGCGATCCTCGTCGGCTGGGCGGTCGGCCAGTACCCCTACCTGCTGGTCCCCGAGCTCACGATCGAGGAGGCAGCCGCAGGGCGGGCGAGCCTGGTCGCGATGCTCGTGGCACTCGTCGTCGGAGCGGTGATCCTGGTTCCGGCGCTCGTCTACCTCTACGCCCTGTTCCAGCGGCCGACCGCCGAGCAGCCCGCGCCCACCGCGGCGACGCGCGCGGTCCGGTGACCGCCTGACCCGCAGCGGAGGAGTGGGCTGTCCGGGCGCGATTCCGGCATGGTTAGGTGTGCCTGGCCTATCTACGGGCCCATCCGTCTCGAGGAGCACACGTGACCAGGCCCCGCCGGGCAATCGCCGGACTCGTCTCGACCCTGGGCTGCACCGTGGCGCTGGCCGGCTGCGGCTCGGACGCCGAGACGCTCACCGTCTACAGCGCCCAGCACGAGAGCCTGGTCCGCACGATGCTCGAGGGCTTCACCGAGGAGACCGGCATCGAGCTGGAGTTCCGTGACGCCAACGACTCCGAGCTGGCCAACCAGATCGTCCAGGAGGGCGACGCCTCGCCGGCCGACGTCTTCCTGACCGAGAACAGCCCCTCGATCGACGTCGTCGACAAGGCCGGACTGCTGGCTCCCCTGGACGAGGCGACGCTCGAGCAGGTGGGTGAGCAGTACCGCCCGTCGTCCGGGAACTGGGTGGGCTTCGCTGCCCGCTCGACGGTGCTCGGGTACAGCCCCGCGGCGATCTCCGAGGCCGAGGTGCCGGCCTCGATCATGGAGCTGGCCGATCCCGTGTGGGAGGGCCGCGTCGGCATCGCCGCGGGGGGAGCGGACTTCCAGGCGATCGTCAGCGCCGTCCTCGCCCTGCGCGGCGAGGAGGAGACCCGCGCCTGGCTGACCGGCCTGGAGCGCAACGCCGAGGTCTACGCCAGCAACACCGCGGTGATGAAGGCCGTCGACGAGGGCGAGGTCGACGTCGGCGTCATGTACCACTACTACTGGTACCGCGACCAGGCGCAGAACGGCCTCGTCGGTGACGACGTCGTCCTGCACTACTTCCGCAACCAGGACCCGGGCGCCTTCGTGAGCGTCTCCGGCGCCGGTGTGCTGGCCTCCTCCGACCAGCAGGAGGAGGCCCAGCGGCTGGTCGAGTACCTGACCAGCACTGCCGCCCAGGAACGGCTCACCGACAGCAAGGCGCTGGAGTACGCCGTCGGCAACGGCGTGGCCTCGGCCGAGGCGCTGCCCCCGCTGGAGTCGCTGCAGGCCCCGGCGGTCGACCCCGGCTCGCTGAACGCGCCGGAGGTCACCGCACTCATGCAGGAAGTCGGGCTGCTCTGAGCACGCCCACCCTGAGCCCGGGAGGCCCCGGGGCACCGATCCGCCCGGTGGCCCGGGGCTCTCGGCCGTCCGGGGCCGGGACGCCGGTGCGGCTGCGTCGCTCCCCGGTGACCCTGGCGCTGGCCGCGGCGGTGGCGGCGCTGGCGCTGCTCCCGCTGGGCTACATCGCCTGGTACACCGCCGATGTCGGCTGGTCGGGCATCCGCGAGCTGGTCCTCCGGCCGCGGGTCGCCGAGCTGCTCTGGAACACCACCCGGCTCGTGGCGGGCACCGTTGCCGTCTGCGCCGTCGTGGGGGTGGGCGCCGCCTGGCTGATCGAGCGGTCGAGCCTCCCCGGCCGCCGCATCTGGCACGTCCTGCTGGTCGCGCCGCTCGCCGTCCCGGCGTTCGTGAACAGCTACGCGTGGATCTCGCTGCTGCCCGGTCTGGACACCTACGGCGGCGCGCTGCTGGTCGTCAGCCTGTCCTACTTCCCGTTCGTCTACCTGCCGATCGCCGCGGCCTTCCGCGGGCTCGATCCGGCGCTGGAGGAGACGGCGCGGGGACTGGGCCTGTCCAGCTGGGCGGTCTTCCTGCGGGTACAGCTGCCGCAACTCCGGGTGGCCCTCCTGGGCGGCAGCCTGCTGGTCGCGCTGCACCTGCTGGCCGAGTTCGGCGCGCTGCAGATGCTGCGCTACCCGACGTTCACCACCGCGATCTACGACCAGTACCGGGCCACGTTCAACGGCCCGGGCGCCACCATGCTGGCCGGGGTCCTGGTCCTGCTCTGCCTCGTGCTCCTGCTGGCCGAGATCCGGCTGCGCGGCCGGCGCGGCTACGCGCGCACCGCGAAGGGCGCCGTCCGGCCGGTCCGGCCGGTGGCCCTGCGCGGGCTGACCGGACCAGCCCTGGCCGCGCTCGCCGCCGTCGTCGCGCTCTCCCTGCTCGTGCCGCTCGGCAGCCTCGGCTACTGGATGGCCGCCGGCGCCTCCACGGCCCTGGACGGGGCGGCCCTCGTGGCCACCACCGGGACGACGCTCGGCCTGGCCGCCGCGGCCGCCGTCGTCACCACCGGGATGGCGCTGCCCACCGGGTGGCTGGCCGTGCGCGCCCGCGGCCGGGTCGCCACTCTGCTGGAGCGCAGCACCTACCTGGGCAGCGCCGTTCCGGGCATCGTCGTCGCCCTGGCGCTGGTGACGCTGAGCATCCGGGTGACGCCGTGGCTCTACCAGACGGTGCCGGTGCTGCTGGCGGCCTACGCGATCCTCTTCCTCCCGCGGGCCATCGTGACCGTGCGCGCGGCGGTGGAGCAGTCGCCGCGGGTGTACGACGACGTCGCCGCCTCGCTCGGCGCCTCGGCGGCCGATCGCCTGCGACGGATCACGCTGCCCCTGCTCGCGCCGGGGATCGGCGCCGGTGCGGCCCTGGTCTTCCTCGCCGTCGTCACCGAGCTGACGGCGACCCTGCTGCTCGCCCCCACGGGAACGACGACGCTGGCCACGGCGTTCTGGTCGGCGAGCAGTGCCCTGGAGTACGGAGCGGCAGCGCCGTACGCCGTGGTCATGGTGCTGCTCTCGGCGCCCGCTACCGTGCTGCTGTCCCGCGACGCCCGACGAGGTCTGACGACATGAGCTCCCTGACCGTGCAGGACCTGACCAAGTCCTTCACCGCCACCGCCCCGGTTCTCACCGGGGTGGACCTGCACGTCCCCAGTGGGAGCTTCACCGCGCTGCTCGGGCCCTCCGGCTGTGGCAAGACGACCCTCCTCCGGCTCATCGCCGGCTTCGACGACCCCGACTCGGGCACCGTCGCCCTCGGCGACCGCGTCGTGGCCGGGGCCGGGCGCAGCGTCGCCGCGCGTCGCCGCGGCATCGGTTTCGTGCCCCAGGAGGGCGGGCTGTTCCCGCACCTCACCGTGGCCGGCAACATCAGCTTCGGGCTGCCCCGGCGGCAGCGGCGCGAGGGCGGCCGGGTCCGCGAACTGCTCGCTCTCGTCGGCCTGGACGCCGAACTGGCCGACCGCGCCCCGCACCAGCTCTCCGGCGGCCAGCAGCAGCGTGTCGCCCTGGCCCGTGCGCTGGCGCCCGAGCCCTCGCTGGTCCTGCTCGACGAGCCCTTCTCCTCGCTGGACGCCGCCCTGCGCGAGGAGACGCGCCTCGCGGTCTCGCAGGCGCTGCGCGCCACCGGGGCCACCGCGGTCCTGGTGACCCACGACCAGGCCGAGGCGCTGTCGATGGCCGACCAGGTCGCGGTCCTCCGCGGCGGGCGACTGGTGCAGCTGACCGATCCGCGCACGCTGTACCGCCGTCCCGGCGACCTCGACGTCGCCACCTTCGTCGGTGAGGCCGTCGTCCTCGACGCGGACCTGCGCGACGGGCTGGCCCACTGCGCGCTCGGGGCGCTGCCGTACGAGCAGGCGTCCACCGGCGCCGTGCCCGACGGCCGCGCCCGGGTCCTGCTGCGCCCGGAGCAGCTCCGGCTCTCGGCGCCCGACCCGGGGGCGCCCATCGCCCGCGTGCGCAGCGTCGACTTCTACGGCCACGACTCCCGGGTCTGGCTGGACCTGCCGGACGGCGGGACGGTCAGCGCACGGCTGGACGGCGCCGATCTTCCTCGTGCCGGGGACGACGTCGCGATCTCGGTGCGCGGCACCGCGCTCGCCTTCCCGGCGGGCCACGGCGCGGCGCTGCCGGCGCCCGCGCCCCTGGGCTGAGGGGCCGCCGCGAGCGCTGACCGGCTGTCCCGGGGGCGCTGCGAACGATTCGGTTAGGGAAGCCTAAGCTGCCCGCCGTGGACCTCTTCCTCTTCACCGTCGACCCGGGCTGGGGCGCCGACGTCGTCGCCGCCGGGGCGGCCGGGATCGTCGTCGACTGGGAGCGCCGTGGAAAGGCCCGCCGGCAGCTGGGGGAGGGGACCCAGATCAACGCGGACACTCCGGACGACCTGGCCCGGATGCGGGCCGCGACCGACGGACGGCTGCTCTGCCGGATCAACGGCCACGGCCCGTGGACGGGGGACGAGGTCGACGAGGCGATCGCCCGCGGCGCGGACGAGATCCTGCTGCCGATGGTCCGCACTCCCGACGAGGTCGACCGCACGCTGGACCTGGTCGCCGGCCGCTGCGGGCTGGGCATCCTGATCGAGACGCAGGACGCCGTCGACCGGGCTCGCCAGCTGGCTCTCCGGCCCCTGTCGCGGATCTACGTGGGCCTCAACGACCTGCGCATCGACCGGCGGTCCGTCGAGCTCTTCCGGCCGTTGGTCGACGGCACCGTGGACGACGTCCGCGCCGAGGTGGCCCAGCCCTTCGGTGTCGGTGGCCTGACGCTCCCGGAGAGCGGCTTCCCGGTGCCGAGCGGCCTGCTGGCTGCCGAGCTGGTGCGGCTGGGAACCGACTTCACCTTCCTGCGGCGGTCCTTCACCGCCGACATGGTCGGCCGCGATCCGTTCGTCGAGGTGCCGCGCCTGCTCGACTCCGTCGCCGAGCTGCGGGATGCAGCCGCCGCCGAGGCCCGGGAGCGCCGGGCGCGCTTCGTCGCGGCGGTCGAGGCCGGTCCCGCGGACCTGGTGGAGCCGGCTCCGGTGCTGGAGCCGGCGGTCGTGGCCCAGCCGGCGTGAAGGCGCTGGTGACCGGTGCCGGCGGGTTCGTCGGCCGGCACCTGGTGGCCCGGCTGCGTGCGGACGGCTGGGACGTCGCCGCCCTCACCCGGACCGACGTGGACCTCGCCGATCCCGTGGCCGCCGCGACGGCTGTTCGCGCGGCGGACCCCGACATCGTCTTCTCCCTCGCGGCGGGGCGCGCCAAGGCCACCGCGGCGGAGCGGGCGGCGACCGTGCAGGTCAACACCAGCCCGTGGCTGGTGGACGCTCTCCCCGACCGCTGCCGGGCCGTGATTCGACTGGGGTCCTCCACCGAGTACGCCGCCGCGCCTCGGCCACTGGGAGAGGATGCCGCCCTCCGACCGCGCGGGTTCTTCGGCGCGACCAAGGCCGCCGGGTCCCTCCTGCTCCAGGCCGCCGCCGCCGAGCGTGGCGTGCGGGCCGCCGTGCTGCGCGCCTTCCAGGTCTACGGGCCCGGCGACCACCCGACCCGCCTCGTCCCCGTCGTCCTCGCCGCGGCCCGGACCGGCGCGACGGTGCCGCTGCCCGCTCGGCTGAGCCGGCGCGACTGGGTGTGGGTGGGCGACGTGGTCGACGCCTGCGTGCGCGCGGCGCAGGACCAGACGCTGCCGAACGGCACCGTGCTGAACATCGGCACGGGCGTGCAGACCAGCACGGGGGAGCTCGTCGCGGTCGCCGAGCGCGTGACGGGGCGTCCGATCGCAACCTTGCCGGGGGCCCATCCCGGCCGCGACTGGGACACCGCCGACTGGGTCGCCGATCCCTCCGCCGCCCAGCGCCTGCTCGGCTGGGAGCCCACCGTGGACCTGACGGAGGGGCTGGCGCGCACGTGGGCGGCGTCATGACGACGCGCGTGGCGGTCGTGGCGCCCGTGTACGGCAACGCCGCCACCCTCGAGCGCCTGGCCGGCCGACTGGCGGCCGCCCTGGGTGACCGCACCTGGCGGCTGCGCCTGGTGGTCGACGCCTCGCCCGACGACTCCGTGGCCGTGGCCTCCGCGCTCGCCGCCGTCGACCCACGGATCGCGGTCACCGACCTCCCCGTCAACGTTGGCCAGCACGCCGCACTCGCCCAGGGGCTGGCCGCGGAGCCCGACGCGGATGCCTGGGTCTGTCTGGACGCCGACCTGCAGGACCCACCCGAGGCCGTGCCGTTGCTGCTGGACCGGCTGGCCACCGGGGACGTCGGTGCGGTGTTCGCCGGGCGGCGGGGCCGGTACGAGTCGCCCGTGCGCCGGCTCACCGGGACCCTGCACCGGCGGTTCGCCGCACGGCTGACCGGGCTGCCCCCGGACGCCGGCGCCTTCTTCGCCATGGACGCCGAGGTGCGCTCCGCCGTCCTGACCGCGATGACCGCCGAGGCCGCGCCCAGCGTCGTCCTGGCCGTCGCCCGCGCCGGCGTCCCGACGACCAGCGTGCCGGTGACGCGGGACCTGCGACCGGTGGGCCGCTCGGCGTGGACGGGTCAGGCCCGGCTGCGTCAGTCGGTCCGATCCCTGTCGTGGGCGCTGTTCCGCCGACGGTGAGCGGTCAGCGTTCCCAGCGCTGGAGGACCAGGTCGGTCTTGCCGCCCGGGAACGAGTCCTCGGCGACCTGACGGAAGCCTCCGGCGGCGAGGATCTCGTCGTCGTCGGTGGGCTCCGGCACCCCGTCCGTCAGCCGGCGGACCAGCCACACGCGCTCGGCGCCCACCGGCGCGTCGTCCGGGGGCAGCACGACGTCCGGGCGCAGCTCCGGCGCCAGGGTGCGGACGTAGTGATCGAGTCCGGTCGCCGAGCGCTGGTCGGCGGCGACGATCGGCTCGCCCCGGCGCTGGACCTCGGCCAGCGACCGCACCAGGTCGTCGGACCGCTCCCGGGGTTGGCGGTCGAACAGCGGCTGGCTCGCCAGCAGCGAGCAGGCCAGGATCAGGGCGGCGACCGGGGCACGGGCAGCCCGGGGCACGGTCAGCGCACCCGCCGCCGCCAGGACGCCGAGCCCCAGCAGGCCGGCCAGCAGGTACCGGGGCAGGTAGACCGGGCGGACCAGCTCCGCGGTGAGCAGCAGGAGCAGCGGCACCAGTACCCAGGAGGCGGCGACCGCGCGCAGCCCGGCGGCGCGCACGGCACCGAGGATCGCCAGCCCCACGGTCAGGTACAGCAGCGGGTCGACCCCGCCGGCCCACGCGCGCACGGCCAGACCGGGCAGTTGGCCGCCGGTGTCCTTGAGGTGCTCGGCGTTGCGCCCGCCCGTCCCGTTGAGCAGGTTGAGCGCGACGAGGGCGACGGTGGGCAGTGCGGCGGCGGCGCCGGTCAGCAGCACCGGGAGGGCGCGTCTGCCGCGGAGGACGAGGGCGGCGACGACGAACGCGGCCAGGACGGTGACGGCGTACCAGTGCGCCAGGCCCATCCCCGCGCCCGCGACGCCGAAGAGCACCAGCCCCCGCGGCGGGTCCTGCAGCCAGCGCACCAGGCCGAGCGCAGCCCCGCCGGTGGCCAGCACCGCGAGCCCGTAGCTGCGCGCCTCCACCGCCTGCTCGAGCACCAGGGGACTGCAGGCGAGCACGCAGCCGGCCAGGATGCCGGTCGCGTGGCCACCCAGCCGCGCGACCGCGCGGCAGATCAGCGCCAGGCCACCGGCCGTGGCCAGCAGGGACAGGACCCGCAGGGACGTGTCGCCGCCGAGGCCGGGCAGCGACATCCACAGGTGCACCACGAGGTAGTAGGGCGCGTTGTACGACGGCGGCACCCCGGCGAGGTAGCTGGTCGTTCCCTCGCCGCTGACGATCGCCGAGACGATGTCGCCCAGGGGGAGCCGAGCCACCTCGGCGGTGAACAGCTCGTCGAACCACAACCCGTGGCCGGGCCGGAGCAGCACGGTGCCCAGGACCAGCACGACCAGCGGCGGCAGCAGCTCCCAGGGGGACCACCGGACGGCCGGCGCACCCGGCGGCCGGGACGTCGGCGTGCCGGCCCGCAGCGCCGTGGATGTCACGCCAGCAGGTTAGGCGACCCTTCCCACGCCGATCCCGGCGGCGTCGCGAGCCGCACCACCTCGCCCACGACCCAGACCGCCGGCGGGCGGACGGCCTGGTCGGCCATGGTGCTCGGCAGGCCGGAGAGCGTGGTCCGGAGGAGCCGCTGGGCGGCGCTCGCGCCGTCGGTGATGACGGCCACCGGTGTGTCCGGGGCCCGGCCGTGGCGCATCAGCGCCGCGGCGATCGCGGGCGCGGTGTCCACGCCCATCAGCACGACGAGCGTGCCCCGCAGCCGGCCCAGCGCCGCCCAGTCGACCAGCGACGTCGGATCGTCGGGAGGCACGTGCCCGGAGACGACGACGAACTCGTGCGTCATGCCACGGTGCGTCACCGGGATCCCGGCCAGCCCCGGGACGCCGATCGCACTGGTGACGCCCGGGACCACCTCCACCGGCACGCCCGCCGCCGCGCACGCCTCGAGCTCCTCCATGCCGCGACCGAACACGAACGGATCGCCGCCCTTCAGCCGCACGACCCGGCGTCCGGCGAGTGCGTGCTCGACCAGCAGCGCGTTGATCTGTTCCTGGGCCATCGACCGGCCGCGCGGCAGCTTCGACGCGTCGATGACCTGGACGTCGGCCGACAGCGACGCCAGCAGGGCCTGCGGCGCGAGATGGTCGGCCACCACGACGTCGGCCTGTGTGAGCGCCTGCCGTCCGCGGACCGTGATCAGTCCCGGGTCGCCGGGCCCACCGCCCACGAGGACGACGCCGCCGGTCCGCCCGGCCTCCGGCGTCCGGGCCGTGATGCCGCCGTCGCCGAGGCCGGTGACGATCGCGTCCCGCAGTCCGGCCTCGTGCCGCGGGTCCGTCCCGCCGTGCACCGTGACGAGCAGGTCGCCCGAGCGGCCGACCGCGGGCGTCCGTGCGCTGAGGGCCCGTGCCTCGTCGCCCCCGCCGCAGAAGATGCGTGCTGCCTCGGCGTCCGCCGCGACGGCGGCGTCCACGGTCGGGGTGTCCGCCGCGGCCACCGCGTACCAGGCCCCGTCGAGGTCGCCGGGCCGGTAGTCCCGAGAGATCCAGGTCAGCGCCCCGGCCGCGGCGAGCGCTTCGAGAGCCGGGGTGAGCTGCGCGCAGACCACCGTGACGCGCGCCCCGGCCTCCAGCAGGCCCACGGTCCGCCGGTGCGCGGCCGGGCCGCCGCCGACGACGACCACCCTGCGGTCCAGCAGTCGCAGCCCCACCGGATAGAGGTCGTGGACGTCCTGGAACAGCGCCGTCATGCCGACACCGCCACCGTCACCCGGCCGTGCACGGTCTTGCCGACCACCAGCCGGCCGCCGCCCAGCAGGGCGGCCGCCTCGGCCACCGACGGCGTCCCGGCAAGGCGCGCCACCCGGGCCGACGGCGCCGGCACCGCCACCGCGGCCAGCTGGGCAGCGGAGTGACCGGTCAGCGGCCATCCCCGGCGGGCGGCTGCCGCCACTGGTCCGGCCTCGGCCGCCCGTGCGGCCAGGGTCGCCAGCCGGACGTCGTCGGCGTCCGGCGGCAGGACCGCATCGACGGCGGCCAGCAGCTCGTCGGCGGTCACGCCGCGAGCGGCCCCGAAGCCGACGGTCAGCACTCCGCCCCTGCGTGACCTCGCATGCTCGGTCACGTCGGCACCCCCGGGCGGTCGGGGAGGGCGGCGAGCAGGCCGGCCGCGTCGCGGGGGAGCGTGCCCTCGGGGAGCAGGCCGAGCGCGCGCAGCCGCGCGCCCACCGTCAGGGCCCAGGGGCGCTCCAGCCGGGCCCGCGCGAGCAGGGCGTCGTTCCCGAGCATGTCCTCGGGCGGCCCCTGCACCACGGTGCGGTCCACGACGACGGCCACGTCGTCGGCCCACCGCAGCGCGAGATCCACGTCGTGGGTGCTCATCACCACCGTCGAGTCGTGCTCCTGCAACCGCGTCAGGGCGGCCAGCGTGTCGGCCACGGCCGACGGGTCCAGCCCGGCCGTGGGCTCGTCGAGCAGCAGCACGCACGGCCGCATGGCCACGGCACCGGCGATCGCCACCCGCTTGCGCTCGCCGAAGGAGAGCTGGTGGGAAGGCCGCCCGGCGAGGTGCCCGACGGCGAGCAGGTCGAGGGCCTCGACGACCCGGGAGCGCACGGCGTCCTCCGGCAGGCCCAGGTTGAGCGGTCCGAACGACACGTCCTGCGCGACGGACGCGCTGAACAGCTGGTCGTCGGGGTCCTGGAGGACCAGCTGGACGACCTGGCGGTGCTCCCGCAGGCCCCGCCGGGAGTGCGCGAGCGGGACGCCGTCGAGGGTCACGGTCCCGGCCAGCGGCCGCAGCGCCCCCGACAGGCAGCGCAGCAGGGTCGTCTTCCCCGAGCCGTTGGCGCCGAGCACCGCGAGCCGGCGGCCCGCCGGAACGGTCAGGGTCGCGCCGTCCAGCACGGGCCGGGTGCGCTCGTAGCCGATCACCAGACCGGCGCCCGCGAGGGTCCGGTGGCTCACGACAGCGCCACGCTGACGGAGACGATCGCGCCCACCCCGAGCGCGGTCGCGCCCAGGAATACCCAGGAACTCGGCAGCACCTCGGGGAGTACCCGCAGCCCGGTTTCCATCCCGCGCCCGGCAAGCCCCTCCTGCAGTCGCCGGGCGCGGTCCCAGGAACGGGTCAGCACGGCGGCGGCCAGGGCTCCGGAGGAGCGGTAGGTGCGGCGGAGGGAGGAGTACCCCATCCGGGCGGTCTGCGCCTCGCGGATGGTGCGCAGGCTGTCGAGCAGGACGAACACCAGCCGGTAGACGACCGAGGCGACCTCCACGACCGCCGCCGGGACGCCGAGCCGGCGCAGCGCCGGCAGCAGGTCCGATATCGGGGTGGTGGTGGCCAGCAGCAGGACCGCGGTGCTGCCGGCCAGCGCCGAACCGGCGAGCGATCCGGCCCGTTCGGCCGCGTCCGGGGCCCAGCCGATGCCGCCGTCGTCGATGCTGAGGACCGCGGTCACCGTGCCCAGGGCGATGAACGTCATCGGCAGGCGCACCGCGCGTCCGAAGATGCGTGGGGGCACCCGGGCCGGCCCCAGGGCCAGGGCCGTGGCGGTCGCCCCGACGAGCACGTCGCCCGGCCAGGCCGGCAGGACCGATGCGCAGACGACGAGTCCGAGGCAGAGCAGGAGCTTGTCCGTCGGCGAGCGCCACCGCCAGGCGCTGCTCCATGCGGCGTCGTCGATGGCCAGGCCGCTCATTGGCCGTCCGCTCCCGGCTGTGCGGGCGGCGTCTTCCCTGCGGACCGCCGCCCGCGGAACCGGCCCAGTATGTAGCCGAGCACGCCTCCGCCCAGCGCCGCCTGGACGGCGAAGAGGCCCGACTCCACCTCGGCCGACGAGGGGGCGAACACCGACTCGAACCACGCGTCGTAGCCCGGGTGGTCCTCCTCGACGGTCGACGTCGCCAGGCTGTCGCTGCCGGTGAACTCCGAGCCCCCGCCGTCGAGCAGCAGGGGGGCGGCGAACAGCGCCAGGACTCCGATCACGAGGAGCGCGGTGACCAGGGAGCGCCGGGTCACGCCGGCCCCTCGGCGGCGGGCGCGGCTGGACGGAGCACGCCTAGGCGCTCCAGCTCCGGCCGGGCGTTGACGGTGAGCGCGCGGAAGAGCAGGACCCCGAGCAGGCCCTCACCGATCGCCAGCGGGATCTGGGTCACGCCGAAGACGCCGAGGAACTTGACCACCGCGCCGGCCAGTCCTCCCGTGGGGTCGGGAAAGGCCAGCGCCAGCTGCAGGGAGGTCGTGACGTAGGTGGCCAGGTCCGCGACCGCCGTGCCCGCGAACACTCCCGGGAGCAGCCCGCCGCCGAGGGCGCGGGTCAGCCGGTAGGCGCCGTAGCCGACCCACGGCCCGACGACGGCGAACGCGACCGCGTTGGCGCCGAGCGTGGTCAGCCCGCCGTGGGCCAGCAGCAGCGCCTGGAACAGCAGGACGACGGTGCCCAGCAGGGCCATGACCGGTGGCCGGAAGAGGATCGCGCCTGCTCCGGTGCCGGTCGGGTGGCTGGAGCTGCCGGTGATCGACGGGAGCTTGATCGCGCTGAGCACGAAGGTGAAGGCGCCGGCCGCACCGAGCAGCAGCGTGGACTCCGGGTTCTCGCGGACCTCGCGCACGACCGCCCGGGCACCGTGCACGACGAACGGGGCGGCGGCGACGGTCCAGCCGATCGCGTGCGCCGGCGGCAGGAAGCCCTCAGCGATGTGCATGCTGCCGCTCCGATCGCTCGGCGGGACTTTTTGTACCGGAAGTTACGGGGGCGGGGCGGACTTTCGGTACAGAGAGTTCCTGGTCGGCGCAGGCGGCGACGAAGCGCTCGGCCAGCGCGGGGCTGCCGGCCCAGTTCAGGTGCAGGTAGGAGGCGTGCACGCCGCCCTGCACGAACCCCTCTGGGCCGGTCGCCGACCACTGCCACGCGGGGGCGCGGCCGGCGGCGGGGTCGGCGGAGGTGCGGTGGAACTCGTGACCGCGCACCCGCGTCCCCGCGGCGGCCAGCACCGAGTCCGTCGTGGCCACGGCGGCGCGGTAGCCCAGGGTGAGCCCGGGTGACATCGTGGTCGCCACGTCCAGGACGCCGCACATGGGGACGCCGTCCAGCTCGCGGGCCAGGTAGAGCAGGCCGGCGCACTCGGCGGCGACCGGGCCGCCGCGGGCGGCGAGCGCGGCGACGTCGGAGCGCAGCGACGCGTTGGCCGACAGCTCCGCGGCGTAGACCTCGGGGAAGCCGCCGCCGATCACCAGCCCGGCCGTCCCGACCGGCAGCGACTCGTCGCGCAGCGGATCCACGGTGACCACCTCGGCGCCGGCCGCGGTCAGGAGTTCGGCGTTCTCCGCGTACCCGAAGGTGAACGCCGGACCGCCCGCGACGGCGACCCGTGGCCGGCCGGCGACGAGCGCGACCTCGGCACCCGGGTCCCACGCGTCGGCGTCCAGTGGGGGAGCGGTACCGGCCAGGGTGAGGACGGCGTCCAGATCCACGCCGTCGGCGACGACCTCGCCCAGCCGCGCCACGGTGGCGACCGCCTCGGCGGACCGCTCGGCGGCCGGGACCAGGCCGAGGTGCCGGGAGGGGGTGTGCAACCGGTCCAGCCGCCGGATCGCACCCAGCACGGGCACGCCGGCGGCACCGAGTGCCTTGCGCAGGATCGCCTCGTGCCGCTCGCTGCCGACGCGGTTGAGGATCACGCCGCCCAGCCGCACGCGGGGGTCGAAGGTCGCGAAGCCGTGCACGAGAGCCGCCACGCTGCGCGCCTGCGCCGACGCGTCGACCACGAGCACGACGGGCGCGCGCAGCAGGCCCGCGACGTGCGCGGTCGAGGCGAAGCCCGGTGCGACGGAGGGGTGGCTGGCCCCGTCGAAGAGCCCCATGACGCCCTCGACGACGGCGAGGTGGGCTCCCCGGGCTCCGTGCAGGAAGAGTGGCGTGATCCGCTCCTCTCCGACCAGCCAGGGGTCGAGGTTGCGGCCCGGCCGGCCGGCGGCCAGCCCGTGGTAGCCGGGGTCGATGTAGTCGGGCCCGACCTTGTGCGGTGAGACGGTGAGGCCGCGGGCGGTGAACGCCGCGATCAGACCGGTGGCGATCGACGTCTTCCCCGCGTTGCTGCCCGGCGCCGCGAGGACCACCCGCGGAACGGCGACGCTCATCGCCGTCCCCCTCGGGCGGCCGGAGTGGCCACCATGGCCGGACGGGGGGTCACCACTCGATCCCCCGCTGGCCCTTCTGCCCGGCGTCCATGGGGTGCTTGACCTTGGTCATCTCCACGACGAGGTCGGCGGCCTCGATGAGCCGGGGGTGGGCGTCGCGCCCGGTGATGACGACGTGCTGGTTGCCCGGGCGGGCGGCGAGCGTCTCGACCACCTCGTCGACGTCGACCCAGCCCCACGTCATCGGGTAGGTGAACTCGTCGAGCACGTAGAAGCGGTGCGTCTCGGCGGCGAGGTCCCGCCGGATCTGGGCCCAGCCTTCGGCGGCGTCGGCGGCGTGGTCCACCTCGCTGCCCTGCCGGCGCGACCAGCTCCAGCCGCTGCCCATCTTGTGCCAGACGACGGGTCCGCCCTCGCCGGTCTGCTCGTGCAGCCGGCCCAGGGCGGTCAGCGCGTTCTCCTCGCCGACCTTCCACTTGGCGCTCTTGACGAACTGGTAGACCGCGATCGACCAGCCCTGGTTCCACGCGCGCAGGGCCATGCCGAACGCGGCGGTGGACTTGCCCTTCATCTCGCCGGTGTGCACGGCGAGCAGCGGGCGGTTGCGGCGCTGCCGGGTCGTCAGCCCGTCCTCGGGCACGACGGCGACCTGTCCCCGGGGCACTAGTCCTCCTCGCCGGCGCTCGTCGGCCGAGTGCCTCGGCACGCTCGGCTCATGGGTGAGCTCGCACGCTCGCTCACCTAGGCCGCCTTCCGGGCGGACCGCACCGTGGCCGCGAGGGAGTCGGCGGCCAGCTCCTCCAGCCGCAGGGTCTGCGCGCCGAGGTGCGCACCGAGGGCGGCGGCCAGGCCCAGGCGCACCGGGCCGGACTCGCAGTCGACGACGACGCTGGTGGTGCCGGCCGACGCGAGGAGGGCGGCGGCCGCGCGGGCGTCGGCGAGGTGCGTGCCGCCCCGCGGGCCGGTGGCCCGTCCGTCGGTGACGACGACGAGCAGCGGTCGGCGTCGCGGGTCCCGGACCCGCTCCACCCGCAGGACCTCATGGGCCCGGAGCAGCCCGGCCGCCAGCGGAGTCCGCCCCCCCGTCGGCAGGTCGGTCAGGCGGGCCGCGGCGGCCTCCACCGACCAGGTGGGCGGCAGCGCCACCTCGGCCCCCGATCCGCGGAACGTGATCAGGCCGACCTTGTCGCGGCGCTGGTAGGCGTCCAGCAGCAGGGACAGGACGGCGCCCTTCACCGCGCCCATCCGCGCCCGGGACCCCATCGATCCGCTGCCGTCGACGACGAACAGGACGAGGTTGCCCTCGCGGCCCTCCAGCGTGGCCTGGCGCAGGTCCTCCCGGGCGATCCGCAGCGCCGGTCCGGTTCGGCCGCGGTCGACCTGGTGCGGTGCGGCCGCGAGCACGGTGTCGATCAGATGCAGCCGGGTCACCGAACCCGCCGGGCGGGTGGATCCGACCACCCGCCCGCGCTCGGACCTCGCCCGCGAGCGGCGACCGGCCGCGCCGGCACCGATGCCGGGCACCTCCAGGCGCCGGATGCGGAACGGATCGGTGGGCGTGGCGGCCGCACGCTCCGGTGCGGAGGACCCCTCCGGTGCACGCCCCTCGGGGACCTTCTGTACAGGAAGTCCCTCGTCGGTGGGGGAGGAGGCTCCGTCGGGGGCACTCGAGGTAGGCGGGGGAGCGCCGCCGCCGTCGCCGGGCCCCTCGCCCGGACCGCCGTCGCCCGGCCCCCCGTCCGGGCCGTCGTTGCCCGGGCCGTCGTTCTCCGGGCCGTCGTCGTCCGGTCGGGCGTCGGACAGGGCCTGCTCGAGGGTCTCCTCGTCCAGGCCCGGGGCGTCGAAGGGGTTGCGGCGGCGACGGTGCGGCAGGGCCAGCCGGGCGGCGACCCGCACGTCGTCCTCGGTGACGGAGTCCCGGCCTTGCCAGGCGGCGTGCGCCAGCGCGGCCCGGGCGGTGACCAGGTCGGCGCGCAGGCCGTCGACGTCGAAGGCCGCGCACACAGCGGTCACCTGGCGCAGCGCCCCGTCCGAGAGGGCGACGTGCGGCAGCCGCGCGCGGGCCTCGGCGATGCGGGTGGACAGCGACGCCTCCTCGGCGGCCCACTCCGCGGTGAAGCGCGACGGGTCGGCGTCGAAGGCGAAGCGCCGCCGCACCACCTCGGCCCGCACGTCCGGGTCCCGGGGCGCGGCCACCTCGACGGTGAGGCCGAAGCGGTCCAGGAGCTGCGGGCGCAGCTCGCCCTCCTCGGGGTTCATCGTCCCGACGAGCAGGAAGCGGGCCGCGTGCCGGACGGACACGCCCTCCCGTTCGACGTAGGCGGTGCCGAGCGCGGCGGCGTCCAGGAGCAGGTCGACCAGGTGGTCGTGGAGGAGGTTGACCTCGTCCACGTAGAGCACGCCGCGATGAGCGGCGGCCAGCAGACCGGGTTCGAAGGCCTTGACCCCCTCGGTGAGCGCGCGCTCGAGATCCAGCGCACCGACGACGCGATCTTCGGACGCCCCCACCGGCAGCTCGACCAGCCGGGCCGGCCGGGTGTGCCCGCGCGCTGCGGCATCGTGCGGACCGTCGGGGCAGGCCGGATCGGGGGAGGCCGGATCGCAGGCGAAGCGGCAGCCGGGGACGACGTCGACCGGGGGCAGGACGGCGGCCAGCGCCCGGACCGCCGTCGACTTGGCGGTGCCCTTCTCGCCGCGGACGAGCACTCCGCCGACGGCGGGGGAGACGGCGTTGAGCACGAGGGCGAGCCGCATGTCGTCCATGCCGACGACGGCGCCGAAGGGGAAGGTCACGAGTCGCTGACCGAGCAGTCGCGCATGGCGCAGTCCTCTCCCCGGGTGTCCACGCCCGGAGGTGGCAGGGACGACGGCGGGAGTCTCCTGGCTTCCGGATCGACGTCCGTCCCCGGCCTTCCCACACCCGAGGCGGACCTCAGGTGCAGTGGCCGTGCATGGGGACGGGCTCCCCGGTCACAGTGGCGGGACCGCGCCGGGATCTCACCGGGCTTCCTCCACTGCCGTCGCGTGTGGCGGGGCAATGAGACCACAGGGACGGCCGGCAGCGACAGCCCGGGGCGGCGCTCAGCGAGCGGTCGATCCACCGCCCGGGGGGAGCAGCGGCAGCCCGACCGGCGGGCCGGCTTCGATCAACCGCCAGAGAGTGTCGGTGTCGGCGTGGTCGGCGATCAGGTCGCCGAGCCGGTCCAGGCGTTCCTCGCGGATGGCGGCGAAGTCGGTGTCGGGGGCGACGGCGAACCGGCGGCCGCTGATCCGGGCGACCTCGGTGAGGAAGGCGCGCCGGAACCCGTCGTTCTCCAGCGCCCCGTGCCACGTCGTCCCGAAGACGGAGCCGGTCCGGGCGCCGTCCAGGAACGGCTCGGCCCCGTCCTCGACCGTCACCACCCCGTGGTGGATCTCGTACCCGCGCACCGGCTGCCCGAGGGCCTTCCCGACCGGCCGGCCCAGCGTCTTCTCGGGGGCGAACCGGACCTCGGTGGGCAGCAGGCCGAGCCCGGCGACGGTGCCGGCGCGTGACTCCACCTCGTCGGTGATGGTGCGCGCCAGCATCTGGTGGCCACCGCAGATGCCCAGCACCGGCGAACCCGCCGCCGCGTGCCGGACCACCGCGTCGGCCAGGCCGGAGCGGCGCAGCCAGTCCAGGTCCGCGACGGTCGACCGGGTGCCCGGCAGCACGACGAGGTCGGCGTCGGCCAGCTCCTCGGGTCGGGTGGCGTAGCGGACCAGGACCCCCGGCTCGGCGGCGAGAGCGTCGAGGTCGGTGAAGTTGGACAAGCGGGGCAGCCGGGCCACCGAGACGCGCAGGACGTCCTCACCGAGGGGAGGCGTCGCAGACGTTCCGGCAGGGATGTTCAGCGAGTCCTCGACGTCGAGCTCCAGACCGCCCAGCCACGGCAGCACGCCGAGCGTCGGCCGGCCGGTGAGCCGGGCGAGCTCGGCGAGGCCGGGCTCGAGCAGGCGGACGTCGCCGCGGAACTTGTTGACCAGGAAACCGGCGACCAGCCGCTGATCCTCCGGCGGCATGAGGGCGACCGTGCCGTACAGGGCCGGGAAGACCCCGCCCCGGTCGATGTCACCGACGACGAGCACCGGGAGCTGCGCCGCCGTGGCCAGGCCCATGTTCGCGATGTCGTCGGCGCGCAGGTTGATCTCGGTGGGGGAGCCGGCGCCCTCGCAGACGACGACGTCGAAACGCGACCGGAGGTCGGCCAGGCTGGCGAGGACCTGGTCGAGCAGCGAGGCCTTCATCGGCCGGTAGGACAGCGCGGTCACGTCCGCGACCGCCTTCCCCAGGACGACGACCTGGCTGGAGTCGTTCCCCCCGGGCTTGAGCAGGACCGGGTTCATCGCGGCCTCGGGCTCGACCCGGGCGGCGGCGGCCTGCATCACCTGGGCCCGGCCGATCTCCGCGCCGTCGGGGGTGACCATCGAGTTGTTGCTCATGTTCTGCGCCTTGAAGGGCGCCACCGAGACACCCTGCCGGACCAGCCAGCGGCAGATCCCCGCCGTGACGACGGACTTGCCGGCGTCCGACGTCGTCCCCGCCACGAGGAGTGCTCCGGTGCTCACGGCGCACATGGTGCCAACCGCCCGCCGCATGCTCCTAGGATCGGCCGACATGCATGCCGCCGAGGTCGGGACATCGCCCTCGGCGGTGGGAGCCTCCCTCGTCGTCGTCGGGATCGGCGCGGACGGATGGGACGGGCTGGCGCCTGCCGCGCGGGCCGAGGTCGAACGCGCCGAGGTGCTCCTGGGCAGCGCCCGCCAGCTCGCCCTGGTCCCCGCGTCGATCGAGGCGGAGCGGGTGCCCTGGCCGACGCCGCTCAGCCAGGCCCTGCCGGGGCTGATCGAGCAGCAGGCCGGCCGCGCGACGGTCGTGCTCGCCAGCGGTGACCCGATGCTCTCGGGCATCGGCGCCACGCTGACCCGGCTGCTGGGCAGGGACCGGGTGCGCGTCCTCCCGGCGCCGTCGTCGGTGTCGCTGGCCTGCGCCCGGCTCGGCTGGGCCATCGAGGAGACCGAGGTGGTGACCCTCGTCGGCCGGCCGCTCGAGCTGCTGCACCCGCACGTCCATCCCGGACGCCGGCTGCTCGTCCTCGGTTCCGGCGCCGGGACGCCCGCCGACGTGGCCTCGCTGCTCGCCGCCCGCGGGTACGGCCCGAGCGTCGTGACGGTGCTCGGCAATCTGGGCGCGGCGAACGAGACGGCGCACACCGGTACCGCGGCGGGGTGGTCGCACGCCGTCCCCGCACTGGCCGTGACCGCCGTCGAGTGCCGGGCCGACCCCGGCACGGTCCCGCTGCCCACCGTTCCCGGCCTGCCCGACGAGGTCTACGAGTCCGACGGGCAGCTCACGAAGTCCGACGTCCGGGCGGTCACCCTGGCGCGTCTGGCACCGGTACCCGGCCAGCTGCTGTGGGACGTCGGCGCGGGCTCGGGCTCCATCGGCATCGAGTGGATGCGGGCGCACCCCTCGTGCCGCGCCGTGGCGGTGGAGGCGTCGGCGGAACGGGCGGGACGGATCACCCGCAACGCGTCCCGCCTCGGCGTCCCGTACCTGCGGGTGCTGGTCGGCCGGGCCCCGGACGTGCTGGAGCAGCTACCCGGACCCGATGCCGTCTTCATCGGCGGCGGGCTCACCACCCCGGGCCTGCCGGAGGCCTGCTGGGACGCGCTGCCGTCGGGCGGGCGGCTGGTGGCCAACGCGGTCACGGTCGAGAGCGAGGCGGTCCTGGCCAAGTGGTTCGGGCGCGTGGGCGGGGCTCTCGTGCGCATCGGTGTCCAGCACGCCGAGCCGGTCGGCCGGTTCACCGGCTGGAAGCCGGCGATGCCGGTGACGATCTGGTCGGTGGTCAAGCCATGACCGTGCACTTCATCGGCGCGGGACCGGGCGCCGCCGACCTGATCACCGTCCGGGCGGCGCGCCTCATCGCGAGCGCCCCGGTCTGCCTCTACGCGGGCGCTCTGGTGCCACGGGAGCTGCTCGACACCGCCCCGGCCGGTGCCCGGCTGGTCGACACCGCCGCCCTCGACCTCGACGAGATCACCGCCGAGCTGGTCGCCGCCCACGAGGCCGGGCTGGACGTGGCGCGGCTGCACTCCGGCGACCCGTCGGTCTACAGCGCGATGGCCGAGCAGATGCGCCGGCTCGACGCGGCGGGCGTGCCCTACGACGTCGTCCCGGGCGTGCCGTCGTTCGCCGCGGCGGCGGCCTCCCTGAAGCGGGAGCTGACCGTGCCGGGCGTGGGCCAGACGGTGATCCTGACCCGGACGTCGGCCCGCTCCACCCCGATGCCACCGGGGGAGGACCTCGCCGCGCTCGGCGCCTCGCGCGCCACCCTGGTGCTGCACCTGGCGGTGCAGCGGATCGCCGAGCTCGTGCCGGAACTGGTGCCGAGCTACGGCGCGGACTGCCCGGTCGCCGTCGTGGCCCGCGCGAGCCGGGAGGACGAGCTGATCCTCCGCGGCACGCTCGCCGACATCGCCGGGCAGGTCGAGGCCGCCGGGGTGAAGCGGACGGCGGTGGTGATCGTCGGCTCGGTGCTGACCGCCGGACAGTTCCCGGACAGCCACCTGTACTCGACGACGCGGTGCCGCTGAGCGCCGGGTCCTGCGCGGTGCCGCTGAGCGCCGGGTCCTGCGCGGTGCCGCTAGGCCCGGCCCACCACGGTCCCGGCGCGGTCGATGACCACCACGTCGACCTCGACCGGAGCGCCGCGCAGCACCCCGAGCGCGGTCTCCCGGGCACCGGCCGCGACCAGGTCGCCCAGCGGCAGGCCCGCGACCTGGCACTGCTGCAGCGCGTCGAGCGCGGTGTTGGCCGTTCGCACTCCCTCGACCAGTTCCGCCGGTCCGCCGGCGTCGCGCACCAGGGCCGCGAGGGCGTCGGGGGAGACCTGCGAGCGGGCGGAGTGCAGGTCGAGGTGGCCCTCGGCCAGCTTCGCCAGCTTCCCGATGCCCCCCGCGACGGTCAGCCGCGGCACCGGGTGGCGGCGGAGGTACTTGAGGACGGCGCCGGCGAAGTCGCCCATGTCCAGCAGCGCGTCCTCGGGCAACCCGTACAGCTCCCGCACCACCCGCTCACTCGTCGAACCCGTGCATCCGGCCACGTGCTGATGACCCGCCGCCCGCGCGACGTCGATGCCGCGCCGGATCGAGTCGATCCAGGACGAACAGGAGTAGGGGACGACGACGCCGGTCGTCCCGAGGATCGACAGGCCGCCGACGATGCCCAGCCGTGGGTTCCAGGTCCTGCGGGCGAGCTCCTCCCCGTTCTCCACCGCGATCTCGACGACGACGTCCCCGGTGCCTCCGCACGTCGCGGCGACGGCGGCGACGTGCTCGCGGATGAACTGCCGGGGCATGGGGTTGATCGCGGGCTCGCCGACCGGCAGGGGGAGGCCGGGCTTGGTCACGGTGCCGACCCCTCGGCCGGCCCGGAAGGTGACGCCGGTGCCGGGTCCGCCGTGCGTCACCCGCGCGGAGACGAGCGCACCGTGGGTGACGTCGGGGTCGTCGCCGGCGTCCTTGACGATTGCGGCCGTGGCGGCGCGGTTCTCGAGCCGTTCGGTCGCCAGCGCGAACGAGGGGTGCTTGTCATGGGGCAGGTCGATCCGCACCGGGTCGGGGAACTCCCCGGTGAGCAGCGCGGTGTAGGCGGCGGTGGTGGCGGCGGTCGCGCACGCGCCCGTCGTCCAGCCGTAGCGCAGCCCGGTGCTGCGCTCCCTGCCCGCCGCGGTCACGGGATCAGCATGCACGGGGGGTGCACGTGACCCGGCGAGTGCTCGTCCTCGGCGGCACCGGTGAGGCGCGGCGGCTGGCCGCGGCCCTGGTCGCCGACGGCGTCGACGTCGTCAGCTCCCTGGCCGGCCGCGTGGCGGACCCGGTGCTGCCACCGGGTGAGGTGCGGGTCGGCGGTTTCGGCGGCGCCGCCGGGCTGGCCGCCTGGCTGGAGGCCGACCCGGTGGCGGCCGTCGTCGATGCGACCCATCCCTTCGCCGCCACCATGACCGCCTCCGCGGTCGAGGCCTGCGCCACGGTCGGCCGCCCGCTGCTGCGGTTGCAGCGCCCCGGCTGGACCGAGCAGTCCGGCGACGACTGGCGATGGGTGGACTCCCTGCCGGAGGCGGCCGAGGCCGTGGCCGGTTTCGGCTCGGTGTTCCTCACGACCGGCCGGCAGGGGCTCGCGGCCTTCGCCGGGCTGACCGGCCGGTGCGTGGTCCGGTCGGTGGATCCGCCGGCTCCGCCGCTGCCCGCACGCACGACGGTGGTCCTGGCGCGTGGCCCGTTCACCGTCGAGGAGGAGCTGGCGCTGATGCGGCAGCACGCGGTGGAGGTGCTGGTCACCAAGGACAGCGGCGCTTCGATGACCGCCGCCAAGCTGACCGCGGCGCGCGAACTCGGTCTCCCGGTCGTGCTGGTGCGCCGTCCGCGCCTGCCCTCCGGGCTGGCCGCGGTCGCGACCGTCGAGGAGGTCCTGGCCTGGCTGGGCGCTCAGCCGGGGTAGGTGCGCGGCGTGTACACGGCACCGGACGGGCCGACCCGGGTCTGTGACGAACCGATGAGCACCAGGCAGCGCATGTCGACGGTGTCCGGGTCCATGTCGCCCAGCCTGGTCACCGTCACGTGCTCCTCCGGGCCGCCGACGTCCCGGCCGACCACGACGACGGTGTCGGGGGAGCGGGTCTCCAGCAGCACCCTCTGCGCCTCGCCCAGCTGGTGCGGCCGGTGGTTGGAACGCGGGTTGTAGAGGGCGATCACCAGGTCCGCGGCGGCGGCGTGCCGCAGACGGTCGAGGACGACGTCCCACGGCTTGCGGACGTCGGACAGCGACAGCACGCAGAAGTCGTGGCCGAGCGGGGCACCGACCTTGGCGGCGACGGCCTGGGCGGCCGTCAGACCGGGCACGATCCGCACGGGGACGTCGGCGAACCTGGGCCGGCCGGCGACCTCGAGCACCGCGGCGGCCATCGCGAAGACGCCCGGGTCGCCGCTGGAGACCACCGCGACCCGTCGTCCGGACCGCGCCAGCTCCAGCGCATGGGCAGCGCGCTCCGCCTCGACGCGGTTGTCGCTGGGGTATCGCTCCTGGCGGGGGTTGGCCGGGACGCGGTCGAGGTAGGGGCCGTAGCCGATGAGGACGTCGGCGGCGGCCAGGGCGTCGGCCGCCTCCGGCGTCGTCCAGCTGCGCGAGCCCGGGCCGAGCCCGACGACGACGACCTCCCCGCCGTGCCCGTCCCCGGCTGCCGGACGGGAGGGGAGCGGCATGCCTGCGGTCAGCGGGCTGGGCAGCAGGGCGAGGGAGAAGTAGGGGACGCTCTCGGGGTCCACGTCGGCCAGCGGCATCGTGCGCTGCCGGTCGGTGGTGGCCCGCTCGACGTAGAGGGCGCGGTCGAGAAGCCCCGCGCGGTCGAAGGCCTGGCGGACCTCGGGGAACGTCCGCCCGAGCTTCATGACCGCGGCGGAGTCGGTGGCGGCCAGCCGCTCGGCCAGCGCGTCGGCGCCGAGGGTGCCGGGGAGGACGGTGAGCACCTCGTCCCGCTCGACCAGCGGCCGGCCGACCGCCGCTGCGGCGCCGCTGACGCTGGTCACCCCGGGGACGACCTCGGTCGGGTACCGGTGCGCGAGGCGCTTGTGCATGTGCATGTACGAGCCGTAGAAGAACGGGTCGCCCTCGGCCAGGACGACGACGTCGCGCCCCGCGTCGAGATGGGCAGCCAGCCGGGCGGCCGCGGCCTCGTAGAACTCGTCGATCGCGCCCTGGTAGCCGCCGGGATGGTCGGTGGTCCCGGTGGTGACCGGGTAGACCAGCAGCTCCTCGATCTGGCCCTCGCGCAGGTAGGGCGCGGCCACGGCCCGCGCGACGGACCTGCCGTGCTGCGCGGCGTGGAACGCGACGACGTCGGCGGCGCCGATCAGTCGCGCGGCCTTCACGGTGACGAGCTCGGGGTCGCCGGGGCCCAGCCCGACGCCGAACAGACGGCCGCTCACGCTCCGCACCCCGCTCCCGCGAAGCGATCCGCTCCTCGCTCCCGTGCCCAGGCCGCCTCCGCGGTCGGTCCGCTCCTCGCTCGTTCCTCGCTGCGATGCTCCCTCCCTGTCGCCGGCCGCCTCGCTGCGATGCTCACGCCCCTCTTCGCTCATTCCTCGGTGCTCGCGATCGCGTTGACCGCCGCGGCAGTGATGGCGCTGCCGCCCCGGCGGCCGCGGACGACGAGGAACTCGAGGTCGGAGGCGGCCAGCGCGTCCTTGGACTCGGCGGCCCCGATGAAGCCGACCGGGATGCCGAGGACGGCGGCCGGGCGGGGTGCGCCGGCGGCGACCATCTCCAGCAGGTGGAACAGCGCGGTGGGGGCGTTGCCGATGGCGACGACGGCGCCCTCGAGCCGGTCGCGCCAGAGCTCCAGCGCCGCGGCGGTGCGGGTGGTGCCCAACTCGGCGGCCAGCCCGGGCGTCCGCGGGTCGTCCAGCGTGCAGACGACGTCGTTGTCCTTGGGCAGCCGGCGGCGGGTGATGCCCGACGCCACCATCTGCGCGTCACAGAGCACCGGCGCGCCGCCGTTCAGCGCCTCGCGGGCGCGTTCCACGACGGCGGGGGAGAAGGCCACGTCGTCGACGAGGTCGACCTGACCGCAGGCGTGGATCATGCGTACGGCCACCTGCGCGACGTCGGCGGGCAGCCCGGCGAGATCGGCCTCGGCGCGGATCGTCGCGAACGACTGCCGGTAGATCTCGGCGCCGTCCTTCTCGTACTCGTACATGGGATGCGCGGATCTCCGTCGGCTCGGGAAAGTGGCGCCTGTCGAGCGCTCGCTGCCGGGGCGAGGCTACGTCGCACCGTGACCCTGTCGTCCCGCGGAGGACAGGCGGCACGGATCAGCGCGCCGCCAGCAGGGGTTCGGCGAGCAGGATCTCGGTGCCGTCGGGTCGGTAGGTGCGCCATCGGCCGTCGGGTGGTCGCTCGACCCGGAACCCGTGGTGGACCTTGGTGTGGTGCCGCTCGCACAGCAGCGCGGAGTTCTCCAGCGAGGTCTCGCCGCCGTCGATCCAGTGCAGCAGATGGTGGACGTCGCACCAGTGGGTGGGCGCTCCGCAGCCGGCGAACACGCAGTGCCGGTCGCGCTGCTCGACCACCCGCCGCAGGTGCGGGGGCACCACCCGCTTGGTCCGCCCGACATCGAGGGGCTGGCCGTCGGGGTCGAGCACCAGGCGGGTGATCGTGCCGTCGCAGGCCGCCCACCGCGCGCGGGCGGCGGAGAGGGTGGCACCGAAGCCGGTGGTGGCCGCGCCGGGGCCGGTGGTCGGGTCGGCGAGGTCCTCGAGCGGAATGGTCACGATCAGCTGCGGCTTGACCGTGCGCAGCACCGGCAGGTCGCCCGAGGCGAGGGCGTTGTCCGCGAGCTGCACCAGCCCGTCACCGAGCTGCTGGGCACGGGTGCGCATGTCACCGGCCGGCCGGTCGGCCTGCACGACCGACTCCAGCGCCGCCTGCAGCTTCTCCCCGCCCACGGCATCCAGCTCACCGCGGATCGCCACCCGGCCGTCGAACAGACGCGACAGGGTCAGCGAGCGGCCCTCCGTCGGCTCCGGCTCGGTGCCGTCGGGATCGAGCCGGGCCAGGTAGTGGTGCACCACCCGGCCCAGGTGCACGTGCTGGCGGGTCATGGCCGTCTCGGCCAGGACGCCGTCCACCTCGTCGAGCTCCACGCCCTGGTCGACGGCGGCATCCACGTTCTCGGGCCGGGTGACCGGGGCGACGACGGAGACCTGCTCGGCGGTGATCGCGCCCCCGGCCCATCCGGCCGCCACCGCCGGCAGGTGCTCGATGACGCGGCCACTGCGCACGACGGCAGCGGCGGCGCCCGGCGAGAGCCGAGCGTGACCACGCAGCCACGACCGCATCGTCTTCAGCCCGTCGTGCTCCGGCGCCTGGGTGAGGTCGGCGACCCGGACGGTGCGGGCGAGCTCGGCGTCGATCCGGTTGCGGGCACGCACGAGCTCCGCCGTCCGGTCGAGCAACTGGGGCGCGGCCATGGCGTGGAGGTCGTCGGCCGCGAGGGCGTCGAGGGCCGACTGCAGTTCCCCCACGACACCCCCTCCGCACCCGAACAGGTGTTCGAAGACTACCGCGATCGCGCCCCGCCCGCGAGGCGAATCCGCAGCTCAGATGCCTGTCCACGGATTCCGTGAACGTCTTGACAGGTGTGTGTGCGCGGCCTCGGCGGGTCAGCCGATCCGGTAGCCGGTGCTGGTTGCCACGACGTCCACGACGTTCCCGGAGGGCCGGCCGCAGCGCCGCTCGCAGCCGACCCAGTGCTGGCGGGCGCCGCCCATCGGGAGGGTTCCGGTGGCCACCGCCCGGACGACGTCACCGCGGACGTCGGCCAGCGATTTCGCGCAGCCCGGCCGCCCGGCGCACGCGCTGACCGACAGCCACGGGCTGCGGGGATCGAGCACCAGCCCGGCCGCCGCGAGGGCACCGGCCGCGCCGGCGCCCTCCAGGTCCGGCACCACGACGCTGCGCCACGGCGTCAGCTGCAGCCCGCCCACCGCGGTGCTCGCGAGCAGCCCCGCCTGGTCGGCGGTCAGCCGACCCAGCGGGACGACGGCGACCAGGGCGGTCCGGCCGTCGTCCTGGAGGACCGCGCCGGCCGGGCCGGTCAGCGGCGGGGAGGGGACCGGGAGCGGGTCGGTGCGAGGTCCGCCGAGTGCGGCGGCGATCCGGGCGGGCCCCTCTGCCAGCTCGGTCACCCGCCAGGGCGTCCCACCTTGTGCCGCCCGCTCGTCGAGGAAGCCACGGGTGGCGGCCAGGGCGAGCCCGACCGCCTCGTCCGGCCGGCACCGCAGGCCCGTGTCCGTTGCAGCGAGGAGGAGGGCCACCGTCGCGCGGTCGAGGGCCAGCAGACCGACGTCGGCGCCGAGGCCGGCGACGTCCCCGCGGCCGTCGTCGAACGCGGTCAGGAACCGGCCGGGCAGGTCGGCGAGCGCGGGATCGGCGCACATCCGGGCGTCGAACTCGGTGACCCAGGAGCGCACATCGAGGACACCGCCGGTCCGGCCGCTGAGGACGCTGGCCAGCACGTTGCGGGCCGTCTCGTGCGTGGCGCTGGGCAGTAGCCCGGCCTCCGCCAGCCGGTCGCCCAGCTCGCGCTCCCCGCCGGACCGCAACCCCCGGAGCTGTACGTTCCCGCGGCTGGTGAGCTCCAGAGCGCCGTCGCCCAGCTCACCCGCGGCCGTGCTCAGCGCACGCAGCTGCTCAGCGGTCAGGGCCCCGCCGGGGAGCCGGACCCGTGCCAGGGCGCCATCGGCAGCGGCGTGCGTCTGCAGCGCGCCGGGACAGGCGTCAGGACGCTCGCGGATCGGGGGCACGGTCATCGCGCCCGCGAGGCTACTGCGCCACCGCCGATCGGCGACCGCAGCGAACACGGGTCCGCCGTCGCGGCCGTCCGAGGACGGCGTGGTCTAGTGGGTCGACCGCACCCGTCGTCATCGCCGTCCCGTCCCGACCAGGAGATCCATGATGCGCCGCACCACCCCGCGCCTGCTCGCCGTGACCGCGGCCGTGCTGCTGGTCACCGCCTGTGCGGACGACAGCACCGGTGGGGGTGGGGAGGACTCGTCGTCCCAGGCGTGCGAGAGCCGGCCGGCCGCGGCCGACGCGCTGGACGGGGTCTCCGCCGACCTCTCGGAGAAGCCGGAGGTGCCGGCGACGGACGTCGCGCCTCCCTGCGACCTGCAGATCAGCGACGTCGTGGTGGGGAACGGCCCCGAGGCAGTCGCGGGCACGACCGTTGCCGTGAAGTACGTGGGCGCCTTCTACGGGACGGGAGAGGAGTTCGACTCCTCCTGGAGCCGGGGAGAGGACGAGACCCTCCCGGTGACCGTGGGTGCCGGACAGGTCATCCCGGGCTTCGAGCAGGCGATCGCCGGCATGCAGGTCGGTGGCCGGCGGATGGTCACCATCCCCAGCGACCTCGGCTACGGCCCGGCCGGCCAGGGCCCGATCCCCGGCGACGCCACGTTGGTCTTCGTGCTCGACCTGGTGGAGGTCGTCTGACGCGGGCGGAAGACGGCTGCCGGGTTGACGGGCGGCTCGGCGGCGCCCGGTACGGTCGGCCCACCACGACAGCGCAGCGAGGAAGCCGGTGCGAATCCGGCGCGGTCCCGCCACTGTGAGCCTTCGGGTGAGCCAGACACTCCGGCGGTCGTGCCTGACCCACGACGCGGGGCGCGGACCCCCAGGGAGGCGTGACACGTGTTCACCCTGCTCTCCACCAGCGACACCGACCTCCTCTCGGCCCGCGCCAGCGGCGCGGACTGGCGGCTGGGCAACCCGGCACGGCTCGACGACGCCGGCATCACCGCCCTCGTGGAGGGCAGCGCACTCGTGGTCGTCCGCATCCTGGGCGTCCGTCGCCAGTACGAGGAAAAGCTGGCGCCGCTGATCGCCGGCCCGGCGCCCGTCGTGGTCCTCGGGGGCGAGCAGGTGCCCGACGCCGAGCTCATGGAGCTCTCCACCGTCCCCATGGGTGTCGCCACGGAGGCCCACGGCTACCTCGCGCAGGGCGGCCCGGACAACCTCGGCCAGCTGCACCGGTTCCTGTCCGACACCGTCCTGCTCACCGGCGAGGGGTTCGAGCCGCCGTCGGTGGCCCCTGACTGGGGGGTGCTACAGCGCGACAGCCGGGGGAGCGGTCCGACCGTCGCCGTCCTCTACTACCGCGCCCACCACCTCGCCGGGAACACCGACTTCGTCGAGGCGCTCTGCCGCGCGATCGAGGAGGCCGGTGGCCAGGCCCTCCCCGTGTTCACCGCCAGCCTCCGGACGGTCGACCCGGGTCTGCTGGACACGCTGCGCACCGCCGACGCCATGGTCGTCACCGTGCTTGCGGCCGGCGGTTCCCGGCCGGCCACCGCCCAGGCAGGCGGGGACGACGGGGCCTGGGACGTCGGTGAGCTCGCCGCCCTGGACGTCCCGGTGATCCAGGGTCTGTGCCTCACCCGGTCCCGGGCCGAGTGGGCCGCCGACGACGACGGACTCTCCCCGCTCGACGTCGGCAACCAGGTCGCGATCCCGGAGTTCGACGGCCGGCTGATCAGCGTGCCGTTCTCGTTCAAGGAGACCGACGCCGACGGGTTGACGCACTACGTCGCCGATCCCGAGCGTGCGGCCCGCGTGGCCGGCACCGCGGTCGCCCACGCGCGGCTGCGGCACACGCCCCCGGCCGAGCGCCGGATCGTGGTCATGCTGAGCGCCTACCCGACCAAGCACGCCCGGATCGGCAACGCCGTCGGCCTCGACACCCCGGCGTCGGTCGTGCGGCTGCTGGCGGCCATGTCCGGTCAGGGCTACGACATCGGCCCGTTCGACGGGCCCGACGCGCTGCCCGGGGTGGCCGACCTCGACGGCGACCGGCTCGTGCACGCCCTGATCGCCGCGGGGGGCCAGGACGCCGACTGGCTGACCAGCGAGCAGCTCGAAGGCAACCCGGTCCGTATCCCCGCCGCCGAGTACCGCGCGTTCTCCGAGACCCTGCCCGCCGACCTGCGCGAGGCGATGGAGGAGCACTGGGGCCCGGCGCCGGGCGCGCTGTTCGTCGACGAGACCGACGGCGCCATCGTCTTCGCGGCGCTGCGGGCGGGCAACGTCGTCGTGATGGTCCAGCCGCCGCGCGGCTTCGGGGAGAACCCGATCGCGATCTACCACGACCCCGATCTGCCGCCGTCGCACCACTACCTGGCCGCCTACTGGTGGCTGCGGTCGGTCTTCGGCGCGCATGCCCTGGTGCACGTGGGCAAGCACGGCAACCTGGAGTGGCTGCCCGGCAAGACCGTCGGGATGTCGGCATCGTGCGGTCCGGACGCGGCGATCGGCGACCTGCCGCTGGTCTACCCGTTCCTGGTCAACGACCCGGGGGAGGGCAGCCAGGCCAAGCGTCGGGCGCACGCCACCCTGGTCGACCACATGGTGCCGCCGATGGCCCGCGCCGACTCCTACGGCGACATCGCCAGGCTGGAGCAGCTGCTCGACGAGCACGCCAACGTCGCCGCGATGGACCCGGCGAAGCTGCCCGCCGTCCGTGCGCAGATCTGGACGCTGCTGCAGGCCGCCAAGCTCGACCACGACCTGGGCCTGAAGGACCGGCCGGAGGACGACCACTTCGACGAGATGATCCTGCACGTCGACGGCTGGCTCTGTGAGATCAAGGACTCCCAGATCCGCGACGGACTGCACGTGCTGGGCACCCCGCCCGACGGGCAGAACCGGGTCGACCTGGTGCTCGCCATGCTGCGGGCTCGCCAGATATGGGGCGGCTCGGTCGCACTGCCCGGCCTGCGCGAGGCGCTCGGGCTCACCGAGGACGGCACCGCCGGCCTGCGGGCGACCGACGCGGTCGAGGCGCAGGCGGAGGCGCTCGTCGCCGTCATGGAGGAGCGCGGCTGGACCGCCGACGCCGTCCCCGAGGTGGTGGCCCAGGTGCTCGGCCGGGACGACGAGACGGTGGCCGCCGTCCTCCGATTCGCCGTGGACGAGATCGTGCCCCGGCTGGACCGGACCACCGACGAGCTCGACGCCACGCTGCACGCGCTCGAGGGCGGCTACGTGCCGGCCGGACCGTCCGGATCGCCGCTGCGCGGGCTGGTCAACGTGCTGCCGACCGGCCGGAACTTCTACTCGGTCGACCCCCGCGCTGTGCCCTCGCGGCTGGCCTGGGAGACCGGGCAGGCGATGGCCGAGTCGCTGGTCGACCGCTACCGCGCCGACACCGGCGAGTACCCCCGCTCGGTCGGGCTGTCGGTCTGGGGAACCTCGGCGATGCGCACCTCCGGCGACGACATCGCCGAGGTGCTCGCGCTGCTCGGCATCCGCCCGGTGTGGGACGACGCCTCGCGGCGGGTCACCGGCCTGGAGCCGATCCCGCTCGACGAGCTCGGCCGGCCGCGGATCGACGTCACCGTGCGGATCAGCGGCTTCTTCCGCGACGCCTTCCCCCACGTGGTCACGATGCTGGACGACGCCGTGACGCTGGTGGCCGGGCTCGACGAGCCCGACGAGGTCAACTACGTCAAGGCCCACGTCGACGCCGACCTGGCCACCCACGGCGACCGGCGGCGGGCGACCACCCGGGTGTTCGGCTCCAAGCCGGGCGCCTATGGCGCCGGCCTGCTCTCGCTGATCGACTCCCGGGACTGGCGCGGGGACGCCGACCTCGCCGAGGTCTACGCCGTCTGGGGCGGCTACGCCTACGGCCGTGACCTCGACGGGGTGCAGGCCCGGCCGGACATGGAGGCCGCCTACCGGCGGATCGCGGTCGCAGCCAAGAACGTCGACACCCGCGAGCACGACATCGCCGACTCCGACGACTACTTCCAGTACCACGGCGGGATGGTCGCGACGGTCCGCGCGCTGACCGGGACGGCGCCCGCGGCCTACATCGGGGACTCCACCCGGCCCGAGCAGGTGCGCACCCGCTCGCTGCTGGAGGAGACCTCCCGCGTCTTCCGGGCCCGCGTCGTCAACCCGAAGTGGCTGGAGGCGATGCGCCGGCACGGCTACAAGGGCGCCTTCGAGCTCGCCGCGACCGTCGACTACCTGTTCGGTTACGACGCCACGACCGGCGTCGTCGCGGACTGGATGTACGAGAAGCTCGCGCAGATCTACGTGCTGGACCCGGAGAACCGCGCGTTCCTCGAGAAGTCCAACCCGTGGGCGCTGCACGGGATCGCCGAGCGGCTGCTCGAGGCCGTCGACCGGCAGATGTGGGTCGAACCCGACCCTGCGCTGCTGGCCGAGCTCCAGCAGGCCTACCTCGACACGGAGGGCGACCTCGAGGGCGGGGACACCCCGGCCCAGCAGGTCAGCACCTGACCCGGGCGGTCAGGTGCCGCCGCCGCCCCGTGCCGCCGGGCGGGCGCGGACGTGGATCCGCTCGCCCTGGGGGCCGTAGAGGGTGAGCACCTCGGCGGGTCTCGGACCGGGGTTGGTGACGGCGTGCGGGGTCCGGGTGTCGAACTCGGCCACCTCGCCCGCCGTCAGCGTCACGTCGTGCTCGCCGAGCCGCAGGCGCATCCGGCCGGACAGCACGTAGAGCCACTCGTAGCCCTCGTGGACCTGCTGCTCCACCTCTCCGCCGGGCCAGCGGGGCGGGAACACCTGCTTGTAGGCCTGCAGACCACCCGGCCGGCGGGTCAGCGGGATCATCGTGACCCCGTGGCGGACGAACGAGCGCTGGTGGATCCGCGGATCGCCGGTCTCGGGTGCGTCGACCAGCTCGTCCAGCGGCACCTGGTGCGCGCGGGCAAGTGGCAGCAGCAGTTCCAGGGTCGGCCGTCGCTGCCCGGACTCCAGCCGGGACAGCGTGCTCACCGAGATGCCGGTGGTCGCCGACAGCTGGCCGAGCGTCGCCCCCCGCTCCAGTCGCAGGGCGCGCAGACGGGGACCGACCGCGGAGAGGACGGTGCCGAGCTCGACAGCGCCGTCCTTTGCCATACCGGCAACGATAATTGTCATCCCGGCTCGATGGGGCGGATCGTCGGCCGCACTCACCCGGAGGCGAGGAGGACGTGATGGACGAGCGGTACGACGTGGTGGTCATCGGGGGCGGAGCCGCCGGGCTGAGCGGGGCGCTGGCGCTGGCCCGGGCGCGGCGGACGGTACTGGTGGTCGACGCCGGTGCACCGCGCAACGCACCGGCCGGACACGTGCACAACTACCTGGGCCGCGAGGGCACGCCGCCGGGCGAGCTGCTGGCGATCGGTCGCGAGGAGGTGGCCGGCTACGGCGGCGAGGTCGTGACCGGCTCGGTGAGCGGAGCCGAGCGGACCGACGACGGGTTCCGGGTGGACCTGGCCGACGGGCGGACGGTGCAGGCCCGGCGGCTGCTGGTGACCACCGGCCTGACCGACGAGCTGCCCGAGCTGCCGGGGGTGGCCGAGCTGTGGGGGAGCGACGTCCTGCACTGCCCGTACTGCCACGGCTGGGAGGTCCGCGACCGGGCGGTCGGCATCCTCGGCGGCCCGTTCGGCGTCCACGCGTCGCTGCTCTGGCGGCAGTGGAGCACGGACGTCACCCTCTTCCGGCACACCGGTCCCGAGCCGACGGACGAGGAGCGGGAGCAGCTCGACGCCCGCGGCATCACCGTCGTCGAGGGAACGGTGGCCGCTCTCGTGGCGGCCGGCGGCCGGCTCTCCGGCGTCCGGCTGCAGGACGGTTCGGTCCTCGCGCGGGAGGCACTCGTGGTGGCGCCGCGGTTCACCGCGAACTCCGCCGTCCTCCGCTCGCTCGGCCTCGGGACGGTCGAGCAGGAGATGCGCGGCTCCGTGGTCGGCAGCTACGTCCCGTCGGAGCCGACCGGCGCCACCGCCGTCCCCGGCGTGTGGGTCGCCGGGAACGTGGCCGACCTGCAGGCCCAGGTGATCACGTCGGCCGCCGCCGGACTGAACGCGGCGGCGCAGATCAACGCCGACCTGATCGCCGAGGACACCCGCCTCGCCGTCGCCGCCGCCCGGGAGCAGCACGTGCTGGCACCGCACCGCGAGCACGACTGGGAGGAGCAGTACCGCTCCCACCCGATGCTCTGGAGCGGCCGGCCGAACCCCCCGCTGGTCGAGCAGGCCGCGGGCCTCGCGCCCGGGTCGGCCCTGGACGTGGGCTGCGGCGAGGGGGCCGACGCGATCTGGCTCGCCGAGCGCGGCTGGCAGGTCACGGCGGTGGACTTCTCCGCCACCGCACTGGAACGGGCGGCCGGCCATGCCGCCGCGGCGGGGGCGGACGTCGCCGCGCGGATCGACTGGCAGCACGCCGACGTGACCGCCGGGCTGCCCGTGACGGGCCCCTACGACCTGGTGACCTCGCACTTCATGCACCTGCACGGCGACGAGCGACGGAAGCTCGTCGCGCAGCTGGCGTCCGCGGTCGCGCCCGGCGGGACGCTGCTCGTCGTCGGACATGACAAGAGCGACCTGGAGACCGCGGCGCGCAGGCCCCATGCGCCCGACCTGTTCTTCACCGCGGAGGAGGTCGCCTCGTCACTGGACCCCGGCGAGTGGCAGATCGTGGTCGCCGAGGCGAGGCCGCGACAGGCGCACGCGCACGAGGGCGACGTGGCAACGGTGCACGACGCCGTCGTGGTGGCCCGCAGACTGCGCTGATCCTCGGGTGCGGCCTCAGCGCTGGGAGAGGTAGGTCGCGGCGGTCTCCCGCAGCCGGTCGTGCGCGCCGTCAGCCACGACGGCGCCGGAGCCCAGGTACTTCTTGGCCAGCTTCGCGACCATCGTGTAGTTGGTGTCCACGACGTTGCCCGCCGGCGCCAGGCCCGCCTGGCTGACCAGCTGGTAGGCGTCGAGGCTGTCCCAGCCGGTCAGCTGGGCAGCCCACGTCACCAGGTCGTGCTGGCTGACCCGGTAGGCGTCCTCCAGCGGCCGGGTCGACCCGGTCGACATGAGGTACTCATCGCTCTCGATGCGGGGCCAGGCCGGTCCGCCGCCCTTGATCAGGTCAACGACGACGACCGTGCGCATCGATGCCTCCACGGCCGTGCCGCACACCTCGCCCTCGCCCTGCCGGCAGTGCCCGTCACCGAGCGACAGCTGCCCACCCGGGACGTTCACCCGGAAGTAGGCCGTGGTCCCGGCGCGCATCTCCGGGGTGTCCATGTTCCCGCCGTGGGCGCCCGGCGTGATGCTGGCGAACACCTCGCCGCCGGCCGGGGCGACGCCGATGGTCCCGTGCATCGGGTCCAGCGGGAGCTCCACCTCCGGTCCGCCGCGGCGCGGCCGGAACAGGCAGGTGCCCCGCTTGCGGTCGACCTCGTAGACCCAGACGACCTCCTCGAGGGGCTCGTGCAGCATCGCCGTGTTGTGCGTGGCGGTGAGGGCCCCGAAGTGCGGGAACGTCGCCGACACCGCCCAGTCGCGCGCCGGCGTGATCTCGACGAGGTGCACGGCGAGGGTGTCGCCGGGCTCGGCCCCTTCGACGTGGATCGGGCCGGTAACCGGGTTCAGGTAGGGGAACTCGCAGACCTGGCTGGGCAGGTCCTCGGCGCTCCGGACCCGCCCGCCGAAGCAGTCCTCGGTCGTCAGCTCGACGACGGTCCCCTGCTGCACGCGCAGCAGGGGCTCGCCCCCGCCGAAGGTGTACCGGAGCTGCTCCTGTTCCGGTGAGAGGGCGATGACCTCGAGGTCGCTCACAGGTTCTCCTCCGCCTTCAGCTCCGGCTTGCGGCCGGTCGCCAGCAGGAAGACCAGCAGCGCGAACCCGATGCCGAGCCACACGAAGCCGAGCTCCTGCGCGGCGACCTGGGCGTTGTAGACGACGTAGGCCAGGATCGCGAAGCCGATGACCGGGACGACCAGGTGCAGGCCCCAGTTGCGGCTCTTCTTCCGGACGACGAAGTGCACGACCACCGACACGTGCAGCAGCAGGAAGGCCGTCATCGCGCCGAAGTTGACCAGCGTCGAGAGCAGCGTGATGCCGTCGTCGCGCTGGCTCATGTAGATGCCCAGCGCCAGGGAGATGACCGCGACGACGAGCGTGGCGTTGACCGGCACGCGGTGCTTCGGGTCCACCTTGGCCAGGATCGCCGGCAGCTGGCGGTCGCGGGCCATCGCGAACAGCAGCCGCGAGGTGGCGGCCTGCGCGACGAGGGAGTTGGCGAAGCCCCAGGCGATCGCCGTCGCCACCGCGGTCAGTGTGGCCAGCCAGGCGCCGCCGGCGACCCCGGCCGCGTCGTAGAACGCCGTCCCGGCGGCGTCGCCCTCGGCGATGAGGGTGTCCGGGTCGGGCACGAGCAGCGCGGCGACCCAGGTCTGGACGATGAACAGCGTCCCGGCGAGGACCAGCGCGGCGATCATCGACTTGCCCAGCGAGCGGGCGGCGTCCCGGTTCTCCTCCGCCAGCGTCGAGATGCCGTCGAAGCCGAGGAAGCTCAGGACGGCGATCGACACGGCGCCGAAGACGAGCTCGAGCGAGAACGTGTCGCTGTTGTAGATCGGGGAGAAGTCGAAGCCACGCCCCTCGCCGCCGGCCAGGGCGATGACCCCGATGACCAGGAAGATCGCGAGCACGATCAGCTCGCCGATCAGCATGAGCTTGTTGATCCGGGCGGTGAACTCGATGCCCATGTAGTTGACGACGGTGTTCAGCACCACGAACGCGACCAGCCAGATCCACACCGGCACCGATGTCACGATCGAGTTCATCGCGATCGACGCGATCAGGTAGAGCAGCCCGGGAACCAGCACGTAGTCGAGCAGGATCATCCAGCCGGCGAGGAAGCCGACCGGTTGGCCGATGCCGCGGCCGGCATAGGTGTAGACGGAGCCGGCCATCGGGAACGCCCGCGACATCTGCGAGTACGACGCGGCCGTGAACGCCATGGCGAGCATGCCGATCGCGTAGGCGAGGGCGACCATGCCGCCCGAGGCCTGGAAGACGCCGCCGAAGATGCCGAACGGCGCGATCGGGACCATGAAGACCAGGCCGTAGACCAGCAGGTCGGTGAAGCTGAGGGAGCGCTTCAGCTCCTGGCGGTAGCCGAACGCCTCGACGCCCGGATCGCCGGTGGCGGGGATCGGTCCGCGGGCGGCGCCCGGCAGTGGGCCGGCGGGATCGTTGGTGGTTCGGGGCTCGCTCATGACAACTCCTGAATCTCGCGCCTCCGGCGCCCAGCCGGGCCGGGCAGAGAGTAGAGCCAACTGCTTCCATATGGAAGCAACGATTCAGGCTCAGAGCGTTCCGGTCAGCTCCCGGAATGCCAGCCCGTCGGCCCGGGCCAGCCGGGGGACGGACCGGCCGGCGCGGACCGGGCGGCCGTCGGCGAGCGCGGCGGCCACCCGGACGCCGTCGTAGACGCCGCGCGCGTACGCGCAGACCACCGGTGCCCGCGGTCCCGAACGGCGGGCGTGCCGTTCCTCCAGCGCCAACTGCCCCTCGTCGGCCCGGCTGTCGGCGGCGGCGAAGGAGGGCATGCAGGCGAACAGCCCACCGGTCGCGTCCCCGCCGAGTGCGTAGAGGCCGTTCTCCTCCAGCGCACCGGAGAGCCGCACGACCCGACGATCCAGTCCGGCCCGGGTGAACTCCCGGTTGAACGCGACCAGGTCACGCCCGACCAGGCTCAGCAGCACGGCGTCGGCCCGGCTGTGCCGGACGAGGTCCAGGAGAGCACCGGGGTCGCCCGGACCGAAGGGCACCAGCGCCTCGCCGACGACCTCGCCGCCGACCTCGGCCAGCACCCGCCGTGCCGCGCGGTGCACGGCACGCGGCCACACGTAGTTCGTGCCCAGCAGCACCCAGCGCCGCGCCCGACGGTGCATGACGAGCCAGGCCACGGCGGCGGCGTGCTGTTCGAGGGGAGATGCACCGAGCCGGACCACCCCGGGACGACCGCGCCCACCCTCGTGCGGGGGAGTGAAGACGTAGCGGGCGTCAGGAGGTAGCGCTTTCTCCAACGCCCGGTGCACGTCGCTGGTGTGGAAGCCGACGAGCAGGTCGAAGGCGCCGGCCCGGTGAAGCATGGCCGCCTCCGCGGCGACGACCGCCGGTGGGCGTCCGGAGTCCACGGCGACGAGCTCGACGGGGCGACCGCTGGCTCCCCCTACGGCGTTGATCTCGTCAGCGGCCAGCCCCGCCAGATCGAGGGCCGAAGGTGCGGTCATGGCCAGCGGGCCGGACAGGGGCACCGCCAGCCCGACCCGGACGACCTCCGGGAGTGGGCCGGTCAGGAGCACCTCCCACGGGTCCAGGAGTGCGGGCTGGCTGGGCACCACATGAGTATGGTGCGGCCATGGTGCCGGGCGCCGAGGCTGCAGCCGGACCGCCCGTTCCGCTGTCGGACGACCTCGTGGAGCTGCTCACGGTCACGCAGCGGCGGGTGGCCCGCGGGGTTGCGGCCGTCCTGGCCGAGGACGGCGCCACGCTGGACGGCTACCGCCTCCTCCGCTCGCTCGCCGGCACCGGTGGCCGATCGATGGGCGAGCTGGTGGCGGCCCTGCACCTACCGGCGCCCACGCTGACCCGCCTGGTCGACGGGGCGGTGGACGCGGCCCTGGCCTACCGGCTGCCCGATCCGCGGGACGGCCGCAAGGTCGTCGTCCACCTGTCGGAGCCGGGCCGCATCCGGCTTGCGCGGCTGGAGGCGCTGGTGGGTGCCCACGAGGCGGCGTTGGCCGCCTCGCTGGGCACGGAGCGGGTGTCGGCCCTCGTGCGAGCCCTGGCCGATCTCGCCCCGGCGGAGGACTGACCCCTCACGGTCACATGCGATGACCGAGCCGCCCTCAGTTCTCCGGCGAGAAGAGCGCGCTCAGACCGAACCGGGTGGGGCGCTGGAACGGCCGCCAGTCGTGGCGTGGCTGGGCGAGGCGGTCGGCCACGACCCACAAGACGGCCGGGTCGTGTCCCATGCCCAGATGGCTGCTGCGCACGGCGACGTTCTCACTGGTGGGGCCGGGCTTCTGGCGGCAGGCCCGCCAGTCCACGACGCCGTCCCACCGCGAGTAGATCGCGGTGCTGGGCACCGGCAGCGGCCGCGCGAGGGGGCCGCGGGACGCAGGAGGACGCCGGCTGCCGTGCCCCGGAGCGAGCCGCTGGTAGGAGCGAGCGCCGGGAGTGCCGTCGACGGGCCGGTCGGTCAGGGCGAACGGTGAGCCCAGGGAGACGACCTGCCGGACCTGGCGCGGCGCCTGGCGGGCCAGGCGCCGCGCGTAGATCCCGCCGAGGCTCCAGCCGACGATGCTCACCGACGTCCCGTGCTCGCGGGCCAGGCGGTCGACCAGCAACGGCAGCTCGCTGGTCACCTCCTGGGTGGGGCCGCGGTTGCGGCCGAGGGCCCAGCCGACGACCGGGTAACCCAGCCGCCCGAGCCACGCCCGCAGCACCCGCGTCGAGACGTCGGAGGCCATGAGCCCGGGCAGGACGAGCACGGGGTGGGGCTCCCCGCGCGGCGCCCACCGCAGCAGGGGCAGCGCCGCGGCCGCGGTGCCGGCGCTCATCAGCGTCCGAGCCGGTTCGGTGGCGGCGAGCACCATGGCCCGACGGCGGGCGGCGCGGGGATCGGAGCGTCCGTCCATGAGAAGGGTCATGCCCGGGAAGGTCCGCGGTCACTCGGCGCCGCGCCGACCGGAGCTGTCAGTCGAGGCTGGGCGGGAGCAGCCGGGGGGCGAAGACCTCGTCGATCGGCCGCGGACCCACGTACTGGCGGCAGGTGCAGGGCACCCAGCTGACGCCGGCCCAGCGACCGCGCTTGTCGTAGTTGTCGCGGCGCAGCTCGGCGTAGCAGGTGGAGGTCTCGCGGTCGTGCTGGCTGAGGGTGTGGCCGCATCCGCACACCGGGGTCACCGGCGGGGGAGGAGCGCTCTGTCGGCGGCCGAGCCGGCCGGCCACGAATCCCGCCGCGAGCAGAACGCCACCCACCAGCAGGCTGACCGGATCCATGCCCCACTCCCTCCGTCCGCGTCCTCCGACGGTAACGCGGCGGCGGGTCGGGTGGTGCCCGTCAGTCGCTGCTCCTGCCCCGCCCGCTGACGGCGTCGCGCAGGTGGTCCAGGAGGCTGGCCACCGGGCCGACCGCCAGCCGGACGCCGGGCTCGTTGGGCGTCATGGGATGGGCCCGCGTCGGTGCGATCTTCTTGATCGACTCCACCTTGTCCGCCATCTCGACGAGCTGCTCACGCGTGAAGGTGGCCCGGAGCTCGATGAACATCCGGCTCTCCTCGTGTTCGACGTGATGGCGGATCTCGCGGATGAGCTCGGCCACCGCACCGTCGAACTCCGGGTCGCCGGCGTCCATGCGCTCCAGCCGTTTCATCGTCTCCTCGGCCTCGGCGTGCTCCTCCTTCGAGTGCTCGGCCTCCTCCTTGTCGACCTGCTTCTCCACCCGCGGGTAGACCTGCGTCTCCTCGGCGACCGAGTGCTTGACCAGCCCGATCGTCACCTCGTCCACCAGTTCCCGCTTGCGCGTGAGAGCGTCCGGTCCGGTCTGCCCGCGCAGTGCTTCCAGCTCGGTGAAGATCCGGTCGAACTCGCGATGGTCGGCGGTGAGGACGTCGACGACGTCGCGCTGGGTCTCGGTCATGGAAACTCCTCGGCAGCGGAGGGACCCTGATCCGGCCCTCCTTCCCCTCCACGTGGCCCGGCACACGCGACGGCCCGGATCATGGTGGTTGACCGTGTGGGTGGCGGGGAACACGTCCCTCGTGGACACATATGCCGTGGGCTTCGCCCGGCCGGATCGCTGGTCACGGGGGCGGCCGGCGGAGCACGCCTGCCCGTGGCACGCCGTCGAGGCGCACCGCCCACCGGGCGAGCTGGACGGCGAGGTCGAGCTCGCCGTCTGCGGGGCCATCGTGCAGGTCTGGGGATCGCAGAAGTGGGAGCGGGTGGGCAGCGGGCGGACCGCCTGCGCCGAGTGCCAGCGCATCACCGCCGTCGGCGAGCGCCTGACGTCGGCGCGCTGACCTCGGTGCGGTATACGAGCCGACCGCTCAGCCGGTGGGCCTGCGCCCGCCGATGGCCGACAGGCCGGTGATCTCCCGGCCGACGATGAGGGCCTGCACCGAGTCGGTGCCCTCGAACGTGAAGACGGCCTCCATGTCGGCGTGGTGACGGGCCACGTGGTGGTCGATCAGGATCCCGTCGCCACCGAGGATGTCGCGGGCGTCGGCCACGATCGCCCGGGCCTTGGCCGCGTGGTTCATCTTCGCCAGCGACGCCATCGCCGCGGTCATGCGACCGGCGTCGGCCAGCTTCGACAGCCGCCAGCACATCAGCTGCATCGAGGTAATCTCGGCCAGCATGCGCGCGAGCTTGTCCTGCACGAGCTGGAAGCCGGCGATCGGCTGACCGAACTGCTCCCGTTGCAGGGCGTGCGCGAGGGCGAGCTCGTAGGACGCCGTCGCCAGGCCCAGCGCTCGCCAGGCCACGGTGTAGCGGGTGCGGTCGAGCACCCGGGAGACGTCCTTGAACGAGGAGCAGTTCGCCAGCCGGTTCTCCACCGGCACCCGGACGTCGCTCAGCGTGATCTCGGCCTGCCACACCGCCCGCAGTGCCGTCTTGCCCGTCATGACGGTCGCTTCGTAGCCGGGCGTTCCCTTCTCGACGACGTACCCGCCGACGGCGCCGTCCTCGCCGCGCGCCCAGATGATCACGTAGTCGGCGATCGAGCCGTTGCCGATCCACTTCTTCTGACCGTTCAGCACGTAGGCGTCGCCGTCGCGGCGCGCGGAGGTCTCCAGCTCCACGGCGTCGGAGCCGTGCTGGGGCTCGGTCAGCCCGAACGCGCCGATCTTCTCCAGGCGCGCCATCTCCGGCAGCCAGCGCTCCCGCTGCTCCTCGTCGCCGAGCAGGGCGATCGACTGCATGGCGAGGAAGCTGTGCACGCCGTTGAAGGTGCCGACGCTGCCGTCGGCACGGGCCAGCTCAGCGGCGACGAGCCCGGCGGAGACCGCGCTCATCCCGGGGCAGCCGTAGCCCTCGATCGTGCCTCCGACGATGCCGACCTCGGCCAGTCGCGGCACGAGCTCGAAGGGGAACTCGGCCCGCTCCCAGTACTCGTTGATCCGGGGCGTCACCTCCTTCTCGCAGAAGGCGCGCACGCGGTTCCGGATCCCGATCTCCTCGGGCTCGAGAAGCTCCTCGATGGCGTAGAAATCCGGGCTCGGGTCGGTCATGCCGGGGACGCTACGGCGATCGGGGGCATGCTGCCCGACATGCGCATCGTCATCGCCCCCGACTCGTTCAAGGGCAGCCTGGCCGCCGATCGCGTGGCGACGGCCATCGCGGCCGGCATCGCCCGGGGACTGCCCGAGGCCGAGCTGCTGCTGCGCCCGCTCGCCGACGGGGGCGAGGGGACGGTCGCGGCCGCGCTCCGCGCCGGATACCGGCCGCAGACAGCGCGGGTGAGCGGGCCGGACGGCCGTCCGGTGCAGGCCACGATCGCGGTCGACGCCGGCACCGCCGTCGTCGAGCTCGCCACCGCGGCGGGGCTCGGGCTGGCGGAGCCGGCCCCGATGACGGCCACCACCCGGGGAGTCGGCGAGCTGGTCGCGGCGGCCCTCGACCAGGGCGTGCACCGGATCATCCTGGGCATCGGCGGCAGTGCCACCACCGACGGCGGCGCCGGAATGCTCCAGGCACTCGGCGTCCGGCTGCTGGACGCCGAGGGGGACGACGTCCCGCCCGGTGGCGGGGGGCTGGCCCTGCTGGACCGGGTGGACGCCTCCGGCCTGGACGCGCGCCTGGCCGGGATCGAGCTGGTCGTCGCCTCGGACGTCGACAACCCGCTGACCGGGCCGTCCGGCGCGGCCCACGTCTTCGGGCCGCAGAAGGGCGCCTCGCCGGGGGACGTGGAGGCGCTCGATGCCGCGCTGACCCGGTACGCCGCCGTCCTCGGCCGCGACCTGGGCGTGGCCGTGGCCGACGTGCCCGGGGCAGGCGGAGCGGGTGGAACGGCGGCCGGTGCGCTCGCGATCGGCGCGCGGCTGACCTCCGGGGCGGCCCTGGTCTGCGACCTGGTGGGCCTGTCCGAGGTACTGGCGGGCGCGGACCTGGCGATCACGGGGGAGGGCGCGTTGGACGCGCAGACGCTGCACGGCAAGGCCCCGGCCGAGGTGGCCCGGCGGGCCCGGGCGGCCGGGGTGCCCTGCCTGGCACTGGCCGGCGTCCTCCGCCTGTCCGGTGAGGAGCTTGCCGCCGGTGGCTTCGCGGCCGGGCACGCGCTGACCGAGGTGGAGCCCGACGTCCGTCGCTGCCTCTCCGCGCCGGAGCCGGTGCTCGCCGACCTGGCCGCGCGGGTCGTGCCCGCACTGGCGCGCTAGCGACCAAGGACCCTGGCCCGCACGGCGGGTGCGGAGCATTCTGCGCGCATGACGGAGGGTGCGCCCGTCGCGCCGGCCGGCGTCCTCGACCGGCCGCTGGTGCTGGTCGACATCCGGCCGACGGCGTGCGGCTACCAGGCGCTGATGTGGGCGCTGCGCGAGGCCGAACGTCGCGACGCCACGCTGCTCGCGGTGACCGTCTGGGCCGGCGACCCGGCGCAGCCGGACGAGGGCCTCGCCGAGATGGAACAAGCGCTCGCCGCCATGGTGGAGCGCGCCGCCGACGAGACCGGCGTGCACGGACGCACCCGCGTCGCGGCGGTCACCCACCCGGTGACCGTCTCGGACGTGGCGGCCCGGACCGGAGCCGAGCTGCTGGTGGTGGGTTCGGAGGAGGTGGCGTCATGACCGAGCAGACGGACCCGGTCGTGCCGGTCGTCGACGAGGAGGCCCTGCGCGGGCCGCGGATCGTGGTCGGCGTGGACTTCTCGTCCGGGGCGCGGGCGGCACTGCTGTTCGCCCTGCAGGACGCCGCCCGGCGCGGCGTCCCGGTCGAGGCGGTGACGGCCTACCGACCGCCGGACTACTGGATGGACTTCTACGCGGTCGGCAGCTACCAGCCCGACCAGATGCGGACCGCTGCCCTCGAGCGGTTGCGGGCCTTCGTGGCCGAGAGCGTGGCGGAGGGCCCGCAGCCGCCGCCGGAGGTGCACGCGCACGCCGCCATCGGGACGGCCGCCGATGTGCTCATCGGGGAGTCGCAGGGCGCGGATCTGCTGGTCGTGGGCAGCCGGGGGCACGGTGGCTTCACCAACATGCTGCTGGGTTCGGTGAGCATGCAGTGCGCCCAGCACGCGTCCTGCCCGGTGACCGTCGTCCACTCGCCGGAGGCCCGGCACGAGCGGCTGCACCTGCGCCGCAGCCGGCGCCAGAGCACGGCCGGCCGGCAGGGCACACCGATCGCCTGAGGGCGGCCCTGTCACGCGCCCGCCCGGGGGAGCGGTAGCTTGCGCTGTCCGTCCGGACGACGTGGGAGTGCCGGTGCCGTTCCTCATCCATCGACTGTCGCGGTTCTTCCGGCTGCGCCTGCGGGGATGGCGGCTGCCGCTGGCCGTCGCGGTGTTCGTCTTCCTCACCAGCTGGCTGGCGATGGCCCTGGTGGAACCGGCCGGCGCCGAGATCGCCGCCCCCGGTACCTATTGGTGGTACTTCCTCGTCACGTCGGCGACCGTCGGGTACGGCGACGTCTTCCCGGTGTCGACCGGCGGGCGGCTCGTCGGCCTCTACGTGATCGTCGGCGGCATCGTGACCCTCACGCTCCTGTTCACCCAGCTGGCCGCTGCCCTGCAGTCGATCCGTGGCCGGCGTCTGAGAGGTGTGGTTCCCCTGGACCTGTCCGACCACGTCGTCCTGCTCGGTTACTGGCCCGGCCGGACCGAACGCATCGTCGCCGAGCTGACGGCCGAGGGCCGGTTCCAGGTCGCGCTGTGTGCCTGGGGGGACGTGCCGGAGAACCCGTTCCCCGACCAGCCGGCCGTGCACTTCGTCCGCGGCGACCTCACCCACGAGGACGTGATGAACCGGGCCTGCGTGCAGCGCGCCCGGACGGCGGTCATCGACGGCAGGGACGACAACGAGACCCTCGCTATCGCCGTGGCCGTCGACCACGCGAACCCCGGCATCCACCTGGTGGCCGCGGTCCGTGACCTGGGCCGGCGGGAGAACCTGCGCTACGTCAACGGCGGCGTGCAGGTCGTCCAGTGGCACATGCCCTTCCTCCTCACCGAGGAGGCCACCGATCCGGGCATCACCCAGATCTACAACGACCTGATGAGCAGCGGCGGGCACGGCAACACCTACTCGCTGCGGGTGCCGACCGGCTTCCCGCACCGGACGTTCGGCGACTGTCAGACCCACTTCGGCCGCACCTTCGGGGCCACCGTCCTCGCGGTGCGGGGGAGGGACGGACTGGTGGTCAGCCCGCCCTGGGAGACGCCGGTGACCGAGGGGACGACGCTGTACTACGTCGCCGGCCGCCGGATCGAGGACAGGCTGCTGGCCGCCGGACGCTGACCCGGGCTCAGAGCAGCCCGAAGACCGCGGCGAGGGCCAGCGCCGCGCCGGCCAGGAGAACCGCGATCACCATCACGGTGGTCAGGACCGGGATCACCACCCACCGCCGCTTGAACCGACGGCGGCGAGCCGGGGGAGCGACGGTCCGGGCGGGCGGCGCCGTCCTCCGGCGAGGGTCCTGGGCCTTCCGGTCGCGACGTCGTTCGGCCAGGACCTCCCGTGCGTCGCGGGCGACGGAGCCGAGCAGCGCGCGCGAGGCGGACGCCAGCTTCCGCAGGTCGTCGCTGTCGATCCGCTCCACCGAGTCGCCGGGCAGCCGGCCGGGCGCCGACAGCGGGGGAGGGGCCTCAGCGGGAGGGGCCTCAGCGGGCGGAGACGGCGCGGCCGGGTCCGCGGCCCGACCGGCGAGGACCGCCTCCAGCTGTGGCCGGACGCTCCGGGCGGTGCTGCGTCGGGCCGGGTCCTTGGTGAGCATGCCGTGGAGGACCGGCTCCAGCGGTCCGGCACGCAGCATGGGCGCCGGGTGCTCCGAGACGACCGCCATCAACGTGGCCATCGCCTCGCCCCGGTTGAAGGGCGGGCGGCCCTCCACCGCGGCGTACAGCGTCGCGCCCAGCGACCAGATGTCCACCGGTGGCCGGGGCTCCTCGCCGTTGGCCCGCTCGGGCGCCATGTACGACGGCGACCCGATCAGCGCCCCCTGCGTGGTCAGGCTGGAGTCGCCGGTCGTGGTGGCGATGCCGAAATCGGTCAGACAGGCGTGGCCGTCGGCCGCGACCAGCACGTTGCCCGGCTTCACGTCGCGGTGCACGATCCCGGCCTCGTGCGCGGCGTCGAGCGCGTCGAGCACGTCCAGGCCGATGCGGGCCACGGCGGCCGGCGGCAGCGGGCCGTGCTCCTCCAGGACCTCCTGCAGGCTGTGTGCCGCGACGTGCTCCATCACCAGCCAGGGCTTGCCCGCCTCCTCCACGACGTCGTAGACGGTCGTGACGTGGGGGTGGTCGAGCCGGGCGGCGGCGCGAGCCTCCCGCATCGTCCGTTCGCGGAGGATGGTCCGCTCCTCCTCGGTGAGGTCGATCGAGAAGGTGACCTCCTTGAGTGCCACCTTGCGCTCCAGCACCTGGTCGGTCGCCAGCCAGACGGTCCCCATGCCCCCGCGACCCAGGACGTCGCTGAGCGCGTAACGACCCGCGACCACGCGGTCGTCGCGTCCGGTGTCAGCGCTCATGACCTGCATGTACCCCCAACCCGCGGTCAGGATTCTTCGGACTGCTGCCCGTCCGGCTCGCTCTGCGCCTCCAGCTCGGCGGCCAGCTCGGGTGTCTCCAGCTCGAGGGCGATGTCGCGGGGCTGCGGGTCCTCGGGGGCGGGTGTCGTCATGGGGGGAGCCTCCCGTACCCCGTGGTCGGCCGCAGCCCGCCGTCGGCTGCGATCAGCCCCGGAGTTCGCGCCGCAGGATCTTGCCGGTCACGGTCTTGGGCAGCTCGTCCACCAGGACGACGCTGCGCGGGTACTTGTAGGCGGCCATGCGCTCCTTGCAGTGCGCGATCAGCTCCTCGGGGGCGGCGTTCGCGCCGGGCCGGAGGCTGACGAACGCCTTCACCGTCTCGCCGCGCTTCTCGTCCGGGACGCCGACCACCGCCGACTCACGGACCGCGGGATGCTCGGCCAGGACGTCCTCGACCTCGCGCGGCCACACCTTGTAGCCCGAAGCGTTGATCATGTCCTTCTTGCGGTCGACGATGAACACCCAGCCCTCGGGGTTCATGAAGCCCACGTCGCCGCTCCTGAGTGCACCGCCGGGCAGGTTGGCAGCGGTCTCGTCCGGTTTGCCCCAGTAACCGGCGACGACCTGCGGCCCGTCGGCGACGATCTCGCCGACCTCCCCCAGGGGCAGGTCCTTCCCGTCGTCGTCCTGGATGCGGACGATCGTGTTCGGGGCCGGCACGCCGACGGACAGCGCCCCGGACGTGGGATCGACCGGCGACGGCGATCCGAACGGCGTGACGGTCATCGGCGACGTCGTCTCGGTCAGGCCGTAGGCGTTGTGGACCTGCTTGCCGGTGGCCGCCAGGAAGTGCTGCTCGGCGGTCGGGGAGATCGCGGCCCCGCCGGAGTAGATCGAGGTGAACGACGCGAAGTGGTCCTTGGTGAAGCCGGGTGCGTTGAGCAGGGCGCTGAACGCGGTGATCGCCCCGATCGTGAAGGCCGGCCGGTGCTCGAGGAACGCGTCCAGGACGACCTGCGGCTCGAACCGGTAGGCCAGGACCAGCGGCGCGGGGACCAGCATGCTCACCGCGATGTGCCCGATGAGTCCGGTGATGTGGAAGAGGGGGGCGATCCCGAAGATCGCGCCGTCCCGCCCGGCGTGCACCCAGTCCCGGTAGACCTGGGCGGTGAAGACGACGTTCCGGTGGGTGTTCATCGCCCCCTTCGGCACGCCCGTCGTCCCCGAGGTGTAGGTCAGGAAGGCGACGTCGTCCGAGCCCAGGTCGACCGGCGGTGGCACCGGGCCGCGGTGCTCGGCGATGAACTCGCTGAAGTCGGTCGTGCCCTCGTGGCGCTGCCGCTCGACGCCCTTGAACAGCCGTTCGTCGTTGCGGGTCTGGAACTCGAGCTCGCTGGTGGTGAGCACCAGGCGTACGTCGGTCCCGGGGACGACGTCCCGGGCGACCTGGTCGTAGAGGGTCTCCAGGGCGACCAGCACGGTGGCCCCGGAGTCCTCGAGCAGGTAGGACAGCTCGCGGGTACGGCTCATCGGGTTGATCGAGACCATGATGCCGCCGGCCTTCCAGGCGGCGACCATGGCGATGACGAACTGGGGGACGTTCTGCAGGTACACGGCCAGGCGGTCGCCGGGCGAGAACCCGTTGGCGAGCAGGCCACTGGCCAGCCCGTCGCTGAGCTCGTCGAGTTCCCGGCGGGTGATGACGCCGTCGAAGTACCGCAGCGCGACGGCGGCGGGATCCCGGGCGACGCCGGCACGGAACATGCTCAGCGCGTCGCCGAACTCGATCTCGTAGTCGGCCGGCTGGTCGCCGTAGAGGGCCAGCCAGGGGCGGTCGTCGTAGGTGCTCATGGCGTCCTCTACTTGATGACTACCGGGTTGACGGGCGAACCGGCCGCCTTGGCGATCTTCAGCGGGGCGGCCACGTACAGGAAGGCGTACTGCTCGTCCTCGGCGCAGTCGGCGGCCAGTTGCTCCAGGTCGGCGATCTCCGTCAGGGCGATGCCCAGGTTGCGCATCAGCGCGTTGTGCAGCACCAGGGCGACCCCGTTGTTGGGATCGATCGTCACCTCGTTGGCGATGGTGTCGGTGACCAGGTTGGGGATCTCCATGTCCTGGAACCACTGGACGAGCTCGGGGCTGTAGACGAGGCCGGGTTCGTTGAAGCCCTCGTAGAACGCCTCGCCCTGCTCGAAGAACAGCTGCAGGAAATTGGTGCGGACGAGCAGGATGTCCCGCTTCTCGATCCGGATGCCCTGGGACTCGGCGCACGCCATCAGGTCCTCGTGGGTGAAGGTCTCGCCCTTGTCGAGAGTGTGCTTGCCGCGGAACCGCGCCATGTCCAGCAGGACGGCACGGCCGACGACGCCGCGCCGGGCGATCGGCTCGACGCTGGCCTCCTCCATGCCCCCGACCGTGGTCCGCGCGTCGTAGCCGTTCCAGATCTTCCCGCCGTACCAGACGTGGCCGAGGGCGTCGTACTGCGTCGAGCCCTGCAGGAAGGCGTTGATCTTGTCGTCGGCGTAGTGCAGCCCGCCCGGGTACGCGGGGCCCTTGCCGCCCTCGTCCCAGTCGGACTCATCCAGTATCTGGGTCCGTTCGGCGGGCGTGCGGCCCGGCCAGACCGGGTCGCCCTTCGGGTCGCCGATCAGCCGCTGCAGGGTGAAGACCTTCCCCTGGTTGACCAGCCGGACGGCGGCGAGGACCTGCTCGGGGCCCAGGTAGTTGAGCGCCCCGACCTCGTCGTCGTCCCCCCACTTGCCCCAGTTGGTGGGTGCGTCGCTGAGCAGCTCGCCGAGGGCCGGGGCGGTCGTCGTCGGGGTGTCGGTCATCGGGGCCTCCTGGGCGGGAAGATGCCCGCTCGCTGACGGGCCGAGGCGGTGCCGAGGACTATTCGCCGGTGTGGTGCTGATCACAACCGCGTGCAACATTCGGTGCAGCCGACCCGCGCAGCAGGACCGCGACCGCCGAAAGGGACGCCATGAGCACCACCTCGCCCGCCCACCCCGAGTCCGTCTTCACCTACGGGGCGCCGCTGCTCAAGTTCGGGAGCGGGGCCTCCGACGAGATCGGTTACGACCTCAGCAGGTACGGCGTGCGGCGGGTGCTGGTGGTCACCGATGCCGGCCTGGCGGCCACCGGGATCCCGCAGCGGGTGGCCGACCAGATGAGCGAATTCGGCATCGAGGCCCGGGTGTACGACGGCGTCCACGTCGAGCCGACCGACCTCAGCCTGGTCGCCGCGATCGAGGAGGCCCGCTCGACGGGGCCGTGGGACGCGTTCGTCGCCGTGGGCGGAGGCTCCAGCATCGACACGGCCAAGGCGATCAACCTGCTGACCACCAATCCCGGCGACCTCATGGACTACGTCAACGTGCCGGTCGGCAAGGGGGAGGCGCCGTCGCAGCCGCTCAAGCCGCTGGTCGCCGTCCCCACGACGACGGGCACCGGATCGGAGAGCACGACGATCTGCGTGATGGACGTCATCGCCGCGAAGGTGAAGACCGGGATCAGTCACGCGTGGCTCCGCCCGACCCTGGCCGTGATCGACCCCGACCTCACGCTCACCCAGCCGCCCGGGGTGACGGCGGCCTCGGGCATGGACATCCTGTGCCACGCGCTGGAGAGCTACACCGCGCGGTGGTACACGACCTACGAGCGCAAGACGCCCGACCAGCGAGTGCCCTACTGCGGGTCGAACCCGATCGCGGACATGTGGTCGGAGAAGGCCCTGACGCTGCTGGCCGGCTCGTTCCGGCGGTCCGTCCGCCACGGGGACGACGCGCAGGCCCGCGCGGACATGGCCATGGCGGCCACCTTCGCCGGCATGGGCTTCGGCAACGCCGGTGTGCACATCCCGCACGCGAACGCCTATCCGATCGCCGGGCAGGTGAAGGACTTCCACCCCAAGGACTACCCGGCCGGCGAGCCGATGGTGCCGCACGGCATGTCGGTGGCCCTCACCGCGCCGGAGGCCTTCCGGTTCACCTTCGAGGCCGCGCCGGAACGGCACGTCCGGGCCGCGCAGCTGCTCGCCCCGAATGCCGGGCTGCCCACGGAACCGTCGGAGTTCCTGCCCATGGTGCTGGCCGACCTCATGCGCGACATCGACATCCCCAACGGCGTGGGGGCGGTGGGCTTCGCCGAAGGCGACATCCCCGATCTGGTCGAGGGGACGATGAAGCAGCAGCGGCTTCTGGCGACCTGTCCCCGCGAGGTCACCGACGACGACATCGCCGGCATCTTCAGCCGGTCGATGTGTCTCTGGTGATCAGCTCGCGCGGACGACGCTCTTGGTCACCTGGGCCGCGGCGACGACCTCGCCGTCCATGGTTGCCTCCGCCCGCATGAAGGCGACCGCCCGGCCGCGGCGCAGGACGGTGCCGGTGATGTCCACGCGCTTGTCGGCCGCGACCGGGCGGAGCAGGGACACCGTCAGGTCGTGGGTGACCGCGTGCTCGTCGTCGCCGAGGTGGGGGAGCAGCGCCAGGAAGGACGCGACGTCGAGCAGCGTGTAGACGACGCCGCCGTGGAGCACCTGGGCCTGATTCTGCGCGGGCGCGTCCACCGGGAACCACACGCCCGCCGACGGGTCGGCCGCGTCCCGCAGGCACATGCCGAGGAAGCGGTGAAGGGGGATGTCGAGCACGGCCTGCACGCGGGCGGCGAACACGCTGTCGGACGGCACTGGGCCACCTCTCGTCGGGGACCCCGGGAGCGTCGCATGCCGCCCGGCTGGTCAGCTGCGCCGGCTGACCCTCCTGCCCGTGCGCGCGAGGACGGCGGTGTCGTCTCCCGGGGTGGCCTACGGGCAGACCACCCCGGGAAACCGGCCGCTCGGGGGGCGGAGGCGGGGAGCCGCCACCGCACCCCACCGGGCTACTTCTCGTGGGCCAGGACGAGGTTCGTCTCGTACAGCGCCACCGTCTCGGCGTTCTCGCCCCCGGTGGGGCTGATGTCGAGGCGGGACACCTCACCGGTGGCGCCGAAGAAGTCATTGGTCCCGCCGGTCACCGCGATGTCCACCTGCAGTGGCTCGGTCGTGCCCTGCGTGCTGAAGTCGATGGCTGCGGTGCCGTGCAGCTGAGATCCGTCGTCGAGGACGAAGGCGATGTCGCACAGGACGTTCAGGGCCACGGCCTGGAACGTGCACTCGACGTGGATGCGGCCGACCTCGCCCCCACGAGTGCGACCGTCCTCGGTCTCGTACAGGACCTCGCTGACGAACAGGCGCGTGCCGATCGGAGGCGCCTCCTCCTCTCCGGCCGTGGGTTCCTCGTCCTCGGTGAACGTCTCGCCGTTGGGCAGGACGATGGCGAACTGGTCCTCCACGCCGATCCAGCGGTAGTCATGGTCCCCGCCTTCCTGGGAGGCGAGCGCGGTGCTCGGGCCGAGCAGGCCACCGGCCAGGACACATGCGGACAGCACAGCGATACGGCGCATCGGGTTCTCCCTCGATGGGTGTGGACGCTCGGCCGAGCGGCCATGGGACGGCATGCCGCTCTCGTCGTTCTTCTTGCCGCACCACGGGTGGCGGCGGACGAGGCAGTCCAGCGACTTCACCGTGCGCGGGATCGTCCTCAGAGGTTCCGAATCCCACAAGAGTCGTCTGCGTGGCCTTCCGGCGTGCCCACGGTCACCGCCTCGACCGCGAGGGCGTGCGCCGTCGCCCGGGTGGCGAGGGCTTGACTTGAGCGGTGGATGGACGGACTCTCGATCTCCGGGTACGAGTCCGACTCCACGGCCCGCGGACACGCAGGACACAGCCCCGTCCTGACCCGGCCGGCCTCGGTCCGTCACGAGGGTGATCTGCAGTGGGGGCAAGGGCCGAGATGTCCTCCTGGCCGAGGCCGACATGGGCATTGAGCAGTGGTCGTTGCCGCGATTCCTGCACGGTCGTCGGGCTCCGCTGTGGTGGGGACTGCTGGTCCTGACGGTTGTCGTCATGACCGGCGCAGGCGTCCTGGTTGCCCGGGACCACGACAGCGACGTCCTCGTCGAGCCTCCGGCCACCATCGGGCCCACGACGGCGCTCACCCCGTCATCCGGCCCGGGCGCGACTCCGACAGCCACGCCCACGAACCCTTCCTCCGGCGGAGGAACGGCGTCTGCTCCTTCTGGAGGAACAGCCTCCGATTCCGCTGAAGGGTCGGCTTCCGATTCCTCTGGAGGAACGGCCTCCGACACCTCGCCGGCCACCGGTTCCACTGCGTCCTCCGACGAAGATCGGTCGAGGAGGCCAGAACGCCCACGCAATCGCGTGGTCGCGTGGATCCTGGGTCTGGCGCCGGGAGGCGGCGTCGACCTCCCTGAGGAGATCGCCTACCAGAACCTGCAGCACGACTGCATACTCACGCCCCAGGACGGGTCGGACGATCCCTACTACACCGCACTGAGCGCGCAGGAGCGACGCCTCTACGAGGGCGCTGCCGCCGCGTGCCGCGCCGCCTTCTACGACGAGCCCGATCAGTGGCCGGTTGCAGAAGCCGCTCTGGCGCAGATCGATGCCGTGGGCGCGGACTTCACCTGCCTCGGTGACGTGGCGTACGAGGTGCTCCGTGAGCTCGTGGCTGTGCACACGACCGACCCCACCGCCCGGCTGGTCCGCGGGGACGGGCCGGGGCGCGGACCGGCCTGTCCTCGGGTGATCAGCCTCGAGCCGGATCATGGTGCTGCCTCCGGTGGCTACCGCATCCACCTCGTCGGGGAGCACCTCCCCTCCACGAGCGTCATCCACTTCGGCGACGTGGACCTGACCGTTCAGACGGACGGCGACAGCGCCTCCTTGATCGTGCCGCCGGCCCCCGTGGACGCGGAATGGTCAGCGGGCGAGCATTCGGTTCAGGTCTGGGTCGAGGGCTGGTACATGCAGGTCTTCAACACCCCTACCTTCGTGTACGAGCTGGAACCCCGGCCACGTCCGAGTCCGGGCACCGTGGCGGATCCGACCGCATCACCGGGCGGGTGATCCACCGATGCCGGCCGCTCGCCGGGGTGCATCGATGCCGCCGCCTCGACTGCGCCGCCCGCGGCCTGCGGCGAAGGAAAGCACGGCTGCGTCGTCGATCCGCCTGCTCGCCACGCTGGGGTCGCCGGTCGCGGTGGGCGCGGCGCTGCTGTTCTACTTCGGATGGCGGAGGACGGACGCCCAGGCGGACGAGCTCGGCTTCGACGCCTCGGTCATGGGCCTGACATCGACGGACTACGTGCTCAAGAGCGTGAATGTGCTCTACGTACCCGCCCTGCTCGTGCTTCTGCTCGCAGTCTTGGCACGCTGGGCCCACGAGCGGCTGGTCCTGTCCGCGGCGCTCGGTACTCCTGTGCGACCGAGGGTTCTCCGGTGGGCGAGGGCGCTGCAGTGGTCCTGGGTCGGCTGGTTCCTGCTCGCGGTGGTCCTGTTGCTACTGCCCAGCACCCAGACCCTCGCGGTGCCGGTGGCCTTGACCGGCGCCGTTGGGGCAGCCCTGTACGGCGGTGCTCTGGAACAGCGGATCACCGGCAGCGGCTCGAGCGGTGGGCACACCGCGGTGCGCGGGCTGCTCTGGGGAGTGCTCCTCTTCGCGGTCTTCTGGGACGCCGAGCGGATCGCGCTGTTGATGGGTGAGCTCTACGCGCGGGACATCATCACCGGGTGCAGCGATCTGGTCGTGGCGGTGTCCCTCTACAGCGGACGGGACCTGGCCCTTGATCTGCCGGGTGTGGAGCGCACGATGGTGGGGGAGGGTGAGGACGCCCGCTACCGCTTCCGGTACGACGGGTTGCTCCTCCTCCAGCAGGCCGGGTCGCGGTACGTCCTCATCAATCGGGATTGGGACGAGGAGCGCGGGCGCGTGACCGTTCTCCAGGACACGGAGGACCTGCGCTTCGAGTTTCTGGACAGGGCCTGCCCCGAGTGACTGGCAGCACCCAGGGCATCCCATTCCGAGGAGGCGCGGATGCCGGACCGCGTCACCGGCACCGGCCACCGGCGGACGTCGACGGGGCGTCGACGGATTCCTCGAGTTCGGTGCGCGGATCGGGACGTCGTCGGTGCGCGCAACCATGCCGGACCTGGCTATCTGCCAGCAGTTCCATTCCGGACGCGGACTGCCGCTGTGGGCGTGCATGCCCTGTACGCGGGCGGTGAGCCGTCAGTGGGTCAGCGCGAGGCAGATCCAGCACAGCGGCCACTCGTGGTCGCCGTCGTCGGGCCACGCCCAGTCGGCCGGGTCGAGCAGCGTCACCGGCGCCAGGCAGACCGCGCGGCCGGCGACGAGCCCGTCGCCGCTGACCGCGTGCAGGTGTCCGGCGGGCATGTCCACCCATTCCTGCTCCCAGGGCCGGGGGGCGACCGCATCGGCGCCGACCGTCCAGCCCTCCCGTTCGACTCGGCCGGCCCGGGGATCCCGGTCAGGCCGAGGCGGGCCGTGGGCCGCTTCTTGACTCACGCTGATCACGATCTGGGGTGATGCGAACCTGCTACAGGGCACTTGGTCCCAGTGGAATGTGAGCTGCGCCGCTCCGCCGCTCACAGCACACGAAGGGAGCGCGGCCTCAGATCGCCGGGGGCGGGCCGCCGCACTCCGGGGTGGGTGCGGCCGTCGGCGCGGCGCTGGCCGTAGAGGCCTTCGAGGGACCCCGGCGGTCCGGTGAGTCCGTACCAGACATCCACGAATTCGTTGTCTGGCCGATGTCACCAGATCATCCCTCAAGGCAGCTCGAGAGACAGGTTGCCCGTCCTCGACGTCAGTTCACTCGAGGGCCGAGGCCGCCAGCGGGTCCGCTCGCCGCGCACATCAGCGCACGCAAATCACCGTGCCTCGAGGCAGACAATCAGCGCGTTGAGGCTCCACCATGCCGTCGGAAGGTTCGAGCCCTAGCCTGCTAGGCCTAGTACTACAGCCGCACGTACCTGGCCTCTCGGGTTGCGTAGTGGCAGCGGCGGGCGCGGGCCTGGTGTCTGCGACGCCAGTGTGACCAGTGC